>CAVWQV010000001.1:0-222500 GCA_963757115.1 uncultured Alphaproteobacteria bacterium
GCGCGCCGCGCAGGCCGTCATCCGGGACTTTTATGGCCAGGCCTCGGCCTTTTCCTATTACGAAGGATGCTCGACGGGCGGCGCGGAGGCGATGGAGGAGGCCGAGTTTTATCCGAAGGACTATGACGGCATTCATGCCGTCTCACCGGGCATGGACTACAGCCATCTCATGGAAAGCTTTCTCTGGGGCGCGCTGTTGCCCACCAAAGATCCCGCTGCCACCCTGAACGCCGCCGCGCTGACCTTGCTGAACAACACGGTACTGCAACAATGTGGCGGAGCACAGGCCGTGCAGGCCCGCTACCTCCTCGATCCGCGTGACTGCCATTACGATCCGGCGCAGCTCCTGTGCCAAGCCGGCCAGGACCCGAGCACCTGTCTCACGGCCGACCAGGTCTCGGAGACCAAGCGTCTTTACAGCCCGGTGACCGATCCGCGGACCGGCCTGGATCTCTACCCGGGCTTCGCCCGTGGCAGCGAGAGTCAGTGGTCGCTGATCCAGGGCGCGCTGGTGCCGTCCTTTGCTCAGCCGCTGCTGGCCAATGCGGTCTTCAACAATCCGAACTGGGACTGGACCACGTTCGACTTCGACCGCGACGCGGCGCTCGTGGACCGAGTGCTCAGCCCGGTCATCAACGCGACCAGCCCGGATCTGAGGGCCTTCGCCGCGCATGGGGGTAAGCTGCTCATGACGCAGGGCTGGGCCGATGCGTTGAACGCCCAGACCCTCCCGATCGAGTATTTCAACAGTGTCCTGGCCTTACAGGGATCGCTGGAGCGGACGCAGGCGTTTTTCCGGTTGTTCATGGCCCCCGGCATGAGCCATTGCGGCGGCGGGCCGGGTCCGAACACGATCGGCGGTTCCGCCCCGCCGACCTCCCCGACGCCCGAGCGCGACGTGGTCGCCGCGCTCGAGGCGTGGGTCGAGAACGGCCAGGCGCCGGCTTCACTGATCTCGACCAAATATGTCAACGATAACCCGCCCGCCGTGGCGCGCGAACTGACACTCTGCCCCTATCCGCAGGTGGCACGTTTCGCCGGCGGCGACCCGACCCAGGCCGCCAGCTATCGCTGCACCCCGGACGACGATGATTTCGCCAAGGATCTCGCCGACGAGGTGAGCCATATCGCAACCGACCTGAGAATCGGCGACCCTGCGAACTTGCCGAACTGAGGCTAAGCTGGAGTTCGGACGGCAATCCCGAAAACATGGAGTCCGGCTTTGCCGGGCTCCCGCTGTTTTGCTTCGCCAGCTGTTGTTGATTTTAGCCCAAAGCTGAGGACCTGCTCATGCTGGCATTACTGGGCGCGCTCACCGTCGTCGTTCTGCTCGCCGTGATCATGTCGAAACTGCTGTCGCCGCTCGTGGCGCTCATCACCGTGCCGATCGTCGCGGCGCTGATCGGCGGGTTCGGTCTGACGACCAGCAAGTTCGTCATCACCGGCATTCGGGATCGCGCCGGTCGCCGGCATGTTCGTGTTCGCGATCCTTTATTTCGGCATCATGACCGACGCAGGAATGCTTGATCCGATCATCGACCGCATTCTGCGCGCGGTCGGCACCAAGCCCACGCGCATCGTGATGGGCACCACGCTGCTCGCGCTGCTGATCCATCTGGACGGCTCGGGCGCGGTCTGCTTTCTCGTCACGATTCCCGCGATGCTGCCGCTCTACGAAGCTCGGAATGGACCGGCGCGTCCTGGCCTGCGCGGTTTCGATGGCGGCCGGCGTGAATTTCCTGCCCTGGACCGGCCGATGCTCCGGGCTTCGGCGGCGCTGAACATCTGCCGTCCGGCATCTTCCATCCGATGATCGGTGTCAGGTGGTCGGCCTCGTCTTTGTGTTCGCATCGCTTGCTGCTCGGCAGGCGCGAGGAAAAGCGCCTCGGTCTCGGCGGGCCGAGCGGTGCCGTGCCATGCACGAATCCGCGAACTCACGCCCGAAGAAGAGGCGCTGCGCCGCCCGCGGAATTCCTGGTCAACCTCGTCCTGACGGTCGCCATCATGGCGGTCATGATGGGCGGCTGGGTCGATCCCGTCGGTCATGTTCATGGTCGGCACGGTCTTGGCGCTGATCGTCAACTATCCGAACGTCGCACAGCAGCGCACGCGCATCGACGCGCATGCCAGGGCCGCGTTGCTGATGGCTGGCATCCTGCTCGCGGCCGGCGCCTTCACCGGCATCATGACGGGCACCGGCATGCTCAAGGCGATGGCCGAGGCGGCGGTCGCCCACGTGCCGCCGGGCATGGGACGGCACATTCCCGTCGTGCTCGGGCTGCTCTCCATGCCGCTCAGCCTGCTGTTCGACCCGGACACCTTCTATTTCGGCGTGCTGCCGGTCGTGGCCGAGGTGACGAAGAGCCTCGGCGGCCAGCCGGTCCAGGTGGCGCAGGCGGCGCTTGTCGGGCAGATGACGACCGGCTTCCCGGTCAGCCCGCTGACACCCGCCACCTTCCTCGTGGTCGGCCTGGCGGGATCGAACTGGGCGCGCATCAGCGCTTCAGCATCCCCTTCCTGTTCGGCGCATCGGTGCTGATGACCATCGCGGCCGTCGTCTTTGGCGTCTTGCCGCTCTGACGACAGATCTCGACGGAGGCAGACATGAAGACGATCAGGATCGGCGCCGGCGCCGGCTATTCCGGCGACCGGATCGAGCCCGCCGTCGAACTGGCCGAGCGCGGCGGCCTCGCACTATCTCGTCTTCGAATGCCTGGCCGAGCGCACGATCGCGCTGGCGCAGCAGGCGCGAAGCTGCGAGACCCGTCCGCCGGCTACGACCCGCTGCTCGACGGCGCGCATGGAGGCGGTGCTGCGCCCGTGCGCCGAGCAGGGCATCCGCATCATCACCAACATGGGTGCGGCGAACCCGCTCGCCGCGGCGAAGGCGACGGCCGAGATCGCGCGTCGCCTGGGCCTCGGCGGGCTGCGAGATCGCCGCGGTCACCGGCGACGACGTGCTCGACGAGGTGCGGCGGGGCGACTATGCGCTTCTGGAGCGGCCCGGCACCGTTGCTTCGCTCGGCGACCGCATCCGCTCCGCCAACGCCTATCTCGGCGTCGGCGCCGATCGTCGAGGCGCTGCGCGGCGGGCGCGGACGTGGTGATCACCGGCCGGGTCGGCGATCCGGCGCTGTTCCTGGCGCCGCTGGTCCACGAATTCGGCTGGGCGATGGACGACTGGGACCGGCTCGGCAAGGGCACGGTGGTCGGCCATCTGCTGGAATGCGCCGGCCAGATCACCGGCGGCTATTTCGCCGATCCCGGATACAAGGACGTGCCCGATCTGGCGCGGCTCGGCTTTCCGATCGCCGAGGTGAGCGAGGACGGCTCCGCGGTCATCACCAAGGTCGCGGGCTCGGGCGGCCGGATCGGCGTCGCGACCTGCAAGGAGCAGCTGCTGTACGAGATTGCTCGATCCCGCGGCGCTACCTGCAGCCGGACGTGGTCGCGGATTTCTCCGCGGTGCGCTTTGCCGAGCAGGGGCGCGACCGCATCGCGGTGAGCGGCGGCACCGGGCGGCAGCGGCCCGATACGCTGAAGGTCTCGGTCGGCTATCTCGACAGCTATGTCGGCGAGGGGCAGATCTCCTATGCCGGTCCGGGCGCGGTGGCGCGGGCGCGGCTCGCGCTCGATATCGTCGCCGAGCGGCTGAAGCTGACCGGCGTCCGCACGACGCGAGACCGCGCTTCGAGCTGATCGGCGTGGACGCGGTGCATAAGGGCGGCGGCGCCGCGGCCCGATGCAGAGCCGGCCGAGGTGCGCGTCCGCGTGGTCGGGCGCACCGACAGCCTGGCGGAGGCGATCCGGATCGGCAACGAGGTGGAGACGCTCTACACCAACGGTCCGGCCGGCGGCGGCGGCGCGTGGAAGCAGGTCGAAGCAGGTGGTCGCGGTGGTCTCCACGCTGATCCCGCGGGATCGCGTACAGCCCGCCGTCAGCTACGAGGTGGCGTGAGATGAGGCTGCGCGAACTCGCCCATGCACGCACGGGCGACAAAGGCGACACCTCGCAAATTTCCGTCATCGCCTACGATGCGGGCGACTTCGCTTATCTTGCGCGAGCACGTCACGGCCGAGCGCGTGCGCGCGCATTTCGCGCCGGTCGTGCGCGGGGAGGTGAGGCGCTACGAACTGCCCGGCCTCGGCGCGCTGAACTTCGTGATGGAGAACGCGCTCGCGGGCGGCGTCACGCGCTCCCTGTCGCTCGACGCGCACGGCAAGTGTCTCGGTTCCGTGCTGCTGGAACTGGAGATCCCCGACCGGCAGTAAGCGGACGCCTGCAATAAGCTCGAGCGACCTGCCTTCTATGAACCGGGATGTCCGCCATCTTGCAAAGGCCAGTCGCGCAAATCTGCTGATTGCAGCACGGAGACTAAGCTCTTTCATGGTGCTCGATGATCTGAATGCGGCCCCACCTTAGGGTCAGCTCGCCGATGCGGCGGTTTACCGTGACCCGTTCGTCGGCGTCGGCCAGCATGTCGGCGAGCTGGTCGCGGAACCGCCGGTGCCGGATGCCGAAACAGTCGGCGAAGCTCAAGGGCCGCGCCCAGTCCGGTAGCTCGCCGAGCGCCTCGCCGAGGATGCCGCGGAGCAGCGCGGCGGAGCGGGCCAGCAGATCGGGGAAGTGCTCGGGATCGGCGTCGATCTCCGCCCGCATGGCGCGCACTTCCGGGATCAGCCGCCGCAGATAGGCGCGATACAGCGCGGTGCCGATCTCCTTCTGGGCGCGCCGCGCGATCCGCTCGGTGACCGAACGGTTCTCCGGGATCGCGGCGTCGATGTGGCAGGTGACCATGCGCTTGGTGAGGTCCGGCGGGATCGTGCTGACGTCGCGGTTGGTGGTGAGCACGACCGGGGCATACTGGCTCCCCATCTCCTGGTCGGTCCGCACCAGGTCGGGGACTGGCTGGTGAACTTGTCCCGCGTCACGTCGTCGATCAGCAGCGGGATGGCGCCCAGCCGGTCGCGCAGGCCGAGCGCCCGGTTGGCGGTGAACTGGCCGCTGCGGATCATCTTCTCGAAGCCGAACATCGAGCGCGCGGCAATGCGGGTGAACAGCGTCTTGCCGCCGCTCGAGCGGCCGTACAGCACCGCATAGACCGGATAGACCCAGGGATCGATGCCGACCGGTACCGCGGCCTGCCGCAGATGCGGCGCCGCGGGCGCGGCATAGAGCCAGACCAGGAACGCCCAGTAGACCTCGATCGCCCCGGCGGCGTTGCCGAAGAAGGCGCGGAAGCTGCCGAGATAGTCGACCAGGATGCGCGCGTCGCGGGCGACGGCGTCCGCCGGCACCGTTTCCTCCGGGTGCAGCCAGGGCACGCCGTCGAGCCGCACCACGCCGGTCGCGAAGTCGATCTCGGCGCGCGGGATGCGGTCCTCGGCGGCATCCCCCAGCGGGCGCGCCTGATGGCTGCGGATGACCCGCAGGATGCTGGCCGCATTGACGATGGTGCGGCCGGCCTTGTCCTTCGGCAGCACCAGCTCCTTCAGCTCGGCCCCGAGCGCCGCGGCCGTGCGCAACGCGTCCGCGGCGAAGCCCGAAGGCGCCGGCCGCGCCGGCTGGTCCACCAGGGCGATCCCGGCATTCAGCACGCGGACGATCGGCACCTCTTCCAGCGCCAGCGGCGTGTCGCGGGCGACCGCCGCGCCGTCCACGCCGCGCGCGACCAAGGCGTCGGCCTCGACCGGCAGGCTGTCCTTCCAGTCGCGCTGGTAGTAGCCGTCGAACAGCGTCCAGGCAGGCGCGCCCTCGAACACCACGTAGACCTCGTGCTGCCGGCCCTCGAACGCGGCCAGGCTGAGATTGGCCGAGCCGGTGACGACCCGTTTGCCGGCCGGACCGGAGAGCAGATAGAGCTTCTCGTGGCTCGGCCGCCCGCGCAGCAACCGAAAGCGCAGGCTCCCGGCGGCCACCCGCTCGATGAGACCTTGGCCGGCGCGGCCGAGCAGCCGACCCAGCGCTTCGACCAGCGCCTTCTGGTCCACCAGTGCGTCGGCGAAGCCGTAGGCCTGCACGGTCTGGCTCGCCTGGGCGAGCGCGAGATGCTCCTTCGACAGGATGCTCTCCGAGCCGAACACGATCTCCATGTCCTCGAGCCGGCCCGCGAGCCGCAGCAGGAACTCGAGGCTGCTCGAGAAGGTGATGGCCTTCAGCGCCGTGCAGCCGTCGAACAGCTCCTCCCAGCTTGCCTGATCTTGGGAGAGGAGTTCGGCACGGAACACGGTCAGCGGCTTGGCGGCGGGCTGCAGACCGGTGTCAGCGAACAGGTCGGCGGCCATTGCTCGGGACTCCCACTCGTCAATGATCCGGGCCTAGCACCCGCATGCCGCCGAGCAATACACCGGCTGCAGCTTGCTGGCAGAGCGGGGCAAGTCGTGCCGGTGTGCCTGGTGGCCGGCCAGGGCGAACGAGCCGCGCACAGTAGCGCAACGAAGGTGCTTATCGCGTGCGGCGTCGAACCACGTCATCGCGGGATTTGGGAAGCATTCAGTTGCGCCAGGTAGCTTCGTATGTGCGGGGGAATTGGCGTTCTCGACACGGCTTCGGGCTCCCTGAAGCGGGCCGCGACAATCTCCCTGTTGTCGATCGCGAGCGCCGGTTCCGTGGCGAGACGCAGCTCGAAGATGCGCACGTGATCGCGACGATACTCCCAATCCTGCAACGAATCATGCACGAGCCTCAGTCGGTGGGGTTCGACGCGAAGCCCGACTTCTTCGGCCAACTCCCTGCAGGCTGCCTCCCGAGCATTCTCGCCAGGTTCCACACTGCCCCCGGGGAAGGTCCAGGTTTGCCGGTAGGATTGGCGCACCATCAAGACCCGCCCGCCGTGCCAGACCGCGACCAGCGCTCCATCATGATTGGGACGCCTGACGCGCCACCAGAGGCGCATGGCGCGAAAGCCCACCTGGAACGCGAGCCGCCAAGCCCGATCGATCATCCGCGCATTCGACGATGCCGCTCGGTCGCCGGATGAAGTGGGCGTCGCATTGCGATCATTCGAATCCACCAAAGCCTCGTGGGCGATTTGAGGATCGGCCGAGTTTACCGGCGCTGGCGTGGATCGACAGGGCGCGACACGCAAGCTGGTTCCGGATTCGCCGGTCGCGGACTGCTGGCGCGGCCGGCAGAGTGAGCTGGGGCTTGCGCGGGCACGGTGCGCAAGCTCAATCGCGGAGAAAGACCGAGCAATCGTCGAGGAAGTTGCAATTCTGCCCGCACAGGACCCAGATGCGTCGTGTTGTCACAGGCCAGGGGTGAAATGATGACACGTTCTGAGCGCGCGGTCGTCCGGCTCCGCCAAGAGTTTCGCGTCGCCGATCTCGCCGAGAAGCTCGGCATCACTCCACCGGCGATTTACGCGTGGACCCGAGTCCCGGAACGCCGCGTCGCAGAGCTCTCCAGGATCACCCGTATTCCGCGGCATGAGCTGCGGCCGGACCTGTTCCGGTCGCCGGCGCGCCAGGCCGTTTGACGTCGCTAGAGCGCCGCGATCTCTGGAGCTCATTCGGCAAACAGGAGAGCCGTCGGCGTGTCCTCCGATCGCTGGTAGTCGAAGACGACCCACGCATGATGATGCTGGGCAGAGTTGGTCCGCTCGCCCATGTCGAACCACCGGATGCGTTTGGTCAGCACCACGACGGCGGCCAACGGAGCGGATGACATCAGCGCCGCCGCTCGCTTGCCGGCGATCCATTGCAAACGGACGAGCAGCGCGAGCTGCCCGCTGGCAGTTTCGGCCAGCGACAACGTGTGGCGCACGAATTCGAGCATGGCCGCCGATGACCGGTCCTGGCTCTTGTGCGATCCGGTATCGCCATACGGCGGGTTGGTGACCAGCGACCGACATCCCGCCGGCATGGCACGGCATTCCAGAATGTCGATCCCGGGCGTTCCATAGCCGTAATCGGCGATGTCCGTCGAGACGACCGTGTATCCCTGTCCAGCGAGAGCCTGGGAGATGGCGCCGGTCCCGCAGCAAGGTTCCCACACAGGCCCGCGCAGGCGCACATGCCGCAGCAGAGCATCCGTCACCCAGTGCGGCGTCGCGTAGAAGTCGTTCGCGTTCCGGAGGTAACCGGAATAGTGAATGGAGCGGTGTTCGGACATATCCTCGGTGACCTGGTGCCGGTGCGCTCGGCTTGAGCCGCTCGGGTCGCGGATGAATTGGTGGACCTGCGTTATCCCCGTCCTTCCGGCGGCAGTCGCCGGCATCCCGCCTCGTCTGCTGCATGAAGGCACGTCCACACGCCCGGGACGCCACCTCGGTGAGGTCCGAGCTGAGCGACGCGACGCGGGACGTGGGCTCAGATCGCCTCTCGCAGGTCTTTCGCGGCCCGGAACGCGACCTTCTTGCTCGCCTTGATCTTGATCGCTTCACCGGTCGCCGGGTTACGGCCCATCCGCGCGGCGCGCTTGCGGACTTGCAGGATGCCAAGACCGTTGAAGCGAAGCCGGTCGCCTTTCTTGAGATGGCGGGTGGCGAGGGCGACCATCCCAGTCAGCACAGCCTCCGCCTGTTTCTTCGACAATTCGTGCCGCTCCGCGAGCTCGGCGGCCAGGTGCTTCAGGGTCACGGTCGCCGGTTGGGCGGCTTTCGGTCTGGCCGCCGGAGCAGGCTTCTTGGTCGCCACGGTGTTTCCTTCCTTGCCGAATTGAGTCGGGGTCATGGGAAGGCAATCATGCCGGCCATCGATGTTCAACACCGGTCGAAGGAGTGCCGCGAGAAGCGAACCAAAATGCCGGAGCGCTACCGGTTTTCGGCACAAAGCGGGAGTGGCGCTCCATTGCGGACGGCTCGCGGTGGACTGGAACGATTTACAACCGACTCGCGGCCTTGTAGAATTGCAAGAGCATCATCCCGGGGATCTCGTCATGCCTCAGGTTCGGTTTGCCTGGAGTGCGCAGCTGGTCGACGTTCGGCGCCAGGCCTGCCCACGCGCCAAATGGAATGCACAACAGCGTGCGTGGACGATGACCGATGCGGATGCCAAGACCTTCTTGGCCGCCGGCCATTCCCGGCTCGATATGGTGCGGGAAAGCAGCGAGGTCGCCATTGATGGCGAACGCTGGATTATCGGCTTCTTTCAGGGCGCGCCATGCCGACGCGCTTAGCGGAATCGAAGCCGGCGCGTTTCCGAATCGATGGCGGCGTTCCGTGGCGAATGTCGCCTTTGATATCGCCGCGGACCGGATAAAGCCACAATGGAGATGAAACCAGCCTGCAGGTCGGTGAATCCGCCGCCGGTGTCTCGCGTTCTGCTCCCGAACGGAGGACGAAGGGAGTTGTCCGATGCTAATCGAACTGCGGGCCTGCCGGCCGGCCGCGAATTGTTATCGACACTGGCGGGTGGAGGCGGGCGTGGATTTGTTCGGACATGTGACCGCGCGGGTCACTTTCGGCCGCATCGGCCGTGCTGGGCGGACCATCCGCTACGAATTCGCCTCGGAAGCGGAGCTACAGGCCTTCCTGCGTCGCCGCTTGCGCCGCCGCGCCACGGCCGAGCGGCGGATCGGTGTCGCCTATCGCGTCGCGCGGGCGCCTGCCGCAGCGGCGCCGCTGCTGCGTATGGTCGGACTGGCGTAACCGCGCGCGCCTCCGTTCGGGCTGACGCTGGCCGACTCATGCATCGCGCGGGCTAGGCGGCGCGGGCCGCACACCGTTCGCAGGATCGCCTGCTAGCCGTCCTCCATCGTGCAACGGAGGGCAAGGGGCTGGAGTTCGCGCAAATCTTGCTGCCCGCCTGGGAGGGCGGAACTTTCCCGCCCCCCTATGGCGATTCCGCCGAGGTGGGAACAGCTTGGAGAGGCTGCGGCCCTTGCAGCCGATCCGGCCGAAAGTAACGCGCGCCGTCCACAGCCCGAACAGGTCCTGGCCGGCTTCCACCCGCCACGAACGATAGCGGTTCGCGGCCGGCGCGCAGGCCTGCATCTCAATCCGGATCACGTCCAGCAATTCGGTACTCCCAAAAAGTCGCGGCGGCACCCGAGTCAACCACGTCTGCCGGCCGACAGAAAAGGGCTGGTTGGTGGCCGGTTCGACTAATTGACTGATTGCGATTGTCACAATCTGATTTTTCGCCGGACCGCGCTCCGTTCGCGCGATCGGCTGATAGCGGTCCTCCGTCAGCAACGGAGATCGCCATGCAGTGTCATGCCCGCCTTGCCGGAGCCGTGCTGCTCCTCAGCCGAGCGGCCCTGGCACACGCCGCGATGCCAGTCCCGCCCAATCTTGGGCCGCCGATGCCGGCCCTCTCCGCCCAGGGGGCAGCCGCTACCGCTTGCGCCCGGCGCGCCGCAAGGGAGGCCGCTGTCGCGGCCGCCGCGGGCCAGCGCCATCGCGCAAGCGCGATGGGCCCGTCGGCGCCCTTGCCCCGCGCCGGCTTCGCGGTCGCCGGGAAGGGAGGCCGAGGTGATGGGAAGCGCGGAAACGCGCCCGCACCCGGCCGGAACCGCAACCGGGAGCATCGTGACATGGCGGGCCAGGACTCCCGAGCTGGACCTGTTCAGGAATGGCGTGAGCTGCGCGGCGCTGCTGGAGCGCCTGCCGCCCCCCTGGCGGCTGGACAGGCGGGAGAGCACCCGCCGCGCCCTGAAATACCGCCGCGGCGAAGGCGAGATCCTGATCGTCAACCATGACGGGCGCGGCTGGTGGGATCCGCACAGTGCAGCCAAGGGCGACGTGTTCGATCTCGTGCAGCACCTCGATCCCAGCCTGAATTTCGGCCAGGTGCGCCAGATCCTGCGCCCGTTCATCGGGCTGTCGTCCACCTACCCGGAACCCTCCGCTCGGCTTTCCACCGGCTTCGCCGGCGGAACCTTTGCCGGCTCCGCCCTGCGCACCCGCCGCGGCGCGGACGACACCAGGCCGGTCGCCGAGCGGTGGAACGTCAGGCCGCGGCTGCGCCCTGGCGCGCCGGCCTGGGAGTATCTGGCGATCGAGCGCCGCCTGACCGCCAAGGTGCTGATCGCGGCCGAGCGCGCCGACGCGGTGCGGCAAGGCGCCTATGGCAGCGCCTGGTTCGCGCACCGCGACGCTTCGGGCGCGGTCAGCCACGTCGAAATCCGCGGCCCCGACTTCAAAGGCTCGCTCCGGGGCGGCCGCAAGACACTGTTCCGGCTTCGGGGAAACGGGAACGCCAAGACGAGCCGGCTCGCGCTCACCGAGGCGCCGATTGACGCGCTCAGCCTCGCCGCGCTCGAGGATTTGCGACCTGACACGCTCTACGCGGCGACGGGAGGCGGCATGGGCCCGGGCACGGTGGAGGCGATCGAGCGTGCCCTAGCCGAGATCGCCGGCCTGCCAAGCGCCCAGCTGGACAGCGCGGTGGACGCCAATCGTGCCGGCGAACACTACGCCGACCGCCATGCCGAACTGGCCGCCGCCGCCGGCGTGCCGTTCGCGCGCTTGCCGCCGACGATCGGCATCGACTGGAACGACACGCTGAGGAGGAGGGGAATATGACCTGCGAACGCGCCTGGATTCCGCTCCCCTCCAGCCGGCGCCTCGATGGGTTGCGTGCCTGCGAGCCGTGGCCCCCTAAGCTCGCGGAAAAGCAGTTCCTGCAGAAGCTGCAGGCGCTGCAAGCCATCGCGCGCTCGCCCGAGATATCACGGCGTGCAGCCGGCCGCCGCGCTGCCGAGCCATGCGGGACTCGCCTGACATGGCGCAGCATCCCGTGCTGGCGGGCTTGACGTCGCAGCAGGCCATCGCGGCACAGCAATCAGGCGCGGTTCTGGTTCTCGCCGGCGCCGGCACCGGCAAGACCAAGACCCTGACGGCGGCGATCGGACACCGGATCGCGGTGCGGGGCGTCGCGCCCGCGCGCATCCTGGCGGTCACCTTCACCAACAAGGCGGCGGCCGAGATGGTCGGCCGCATCCGGGCCATGCTGGTAGGGGAGGGGGCGCCACACTGGGTCGGCACCTTCCACGGCCTCGGCGCGCGCCAGTTGCGCATCGAGCCGGAGGTCGCCGGGCTGCGGCCGGGGTTCGATATCCTCGACGCCGACGACAGCCGCCGCATGGTCAAGCGCATCATGAAGGCGATGCACCTCGCCGGCGGCGACGACCGCGGCGGGGAGGGCATCACGATCGGCCGCGATCCGCTGAAGGTGATGTGCAACCGGCTATCCAAGTTCAAGGACAGCCTGATCACCCCGGAGAACGCGCCCGCGCAGGTGGAGGCCATGATCGCCGCGGCCAGTCGCGACGGCACGCCGATCGACGCGAACGGCTTGCGGGCGAGCACCCGGGTCTATGCCGCCTATCAGCGGACCCTGCGCGACGCGAACGCCGCCGATTTCGGCGACCTGCTGCTGTGGCCGGCGCGGGCGATGCAGGTCAACGCGACCTACCGCGCACGTTGGGCCGGCCGTTTCGACGAAATCCTGGCGGATGAATACCAGGACGTGAAATCATGCCCAGTATGTCTGGCTGCTGATGCTGGCCGCCGAACACGGCCGGATCTTCGCGGTCGGCGACGATGACCAGAGCGTCTACTCCTGGCGCGGATCGGATCTGGCCTACATCCGGCGGTTCACCAAAGACTTTCCCGGCGCGACGCAGATCAAGCTGGAGGAGAATTTCCGCTCGACCGGCCACATCCTCGACGCCGCCAACGCGGTGATCGCGCGGGACCGCCTCCGGATCGGCAAGACGCTGTTCACCTGCAAGCCGGAAGGCGACCGCATCGAGGTGGTGACGTTCCGCAACGCCGAGGCCGAGGCGATCGGCGTCGTCGGCGAGATGCAGCGGCGACATGCCGAGGGCGTCGGCTGGGACCAGATGGCGGTGCTCTACCGCAGCAACGCCCTGTCGCGCGGCTTCGAGGAGGCGCTGATGCGGGCGCGCATCCCTTACGTGCTGGTCGGCGACGTGGGCTTCTACCAGCGCGCCGAGATCAAGGACACGCTGGCGCTGCTGCGGATCGCCGCCACCCCGGACGACAGGCAATCCGACGAGGCGCTCCGGCGCGTGATCAACGTGCCCGCCCGCGGCTTCGGCGGCAAGGCGATGGAGATCCTGGAGGCAGAAGCGGCGTGGCGTCAGGTGCCTTTGCTCGTCGCGCTGGAGACCGCCAACCTGCCGCCCAAGACGCGATCGGCGGGGCTCGCCTTCGTCGATGCGGTGCGCGGCATCGGACGCGATCGCGCGGCCACGCTCGCCGACCAAATCTCGCTGCTGCTCGACGCGACCGGCTACCGCGCCATGCTGCGCCAGAGCCGGGCGGAGACGACCGAGGGGCGGCTCGAGAACGTGCAGGAGCTGATCCAGCTCGCCGGCAGCTTTCACACCGCGCGCGAGCTGCTCGACCACGCGGCGCTGTCCACCGGCGGCCCGCACGAAGACGCGACCGAGCGGGTGCGGCTGATGACCCTGCACAAGGGCAAGGGGCTGGAGTTCGGCCACGTCTTCCTGCCGGCCTGGGAGGCGGGAAGTTTCCCACCCGACTATGGCGACCACGCCGAAGAGCGGCGGCTCGCTTATGTGGGGATCACCCGCGGCATGCGGCGCGTCACCATCACGCATTGCGAGTACCGCCGCGGCTACACGATGCCGTCCTGCTTCCTCGACGACATTCCGGCGCAGCACCGTGTCGCCGGCTGGCTGCGCGGGCCCGCCGCATCGGCCTCGCCGCGGTCCCGCATGGCCGCCACGCACGCTCTCAGCGGGGCCGAATTGCTGCGCCGGTTTTAGGCGCCGACATGCAGCGGCGCAGTGAGCCAAGCATCGGCTCGGGACATGCCGCTTGCGCGGCCGCCGCCGCAAGGGTGCGTCGCGCTGCGCGCTCCCGTGCCGGGCACCCAACGCGGAGACACCCATCGCGCACGCGCGATGGGGCCCGTCAGCGCGTTGGGACCCGCCCGCGCACGCCCTTGCCCCGCCGGCCGCGAAGCGGCCCCGGGCTGGGATCGGAAGATCATAGAGCAGGAGCCTGTCATGGACATGCAGATCGTTGAGACGGAAACCGCCGACCGAACCGCGCAACTTTCGCAGGCCGCGCGGATCGCGCCGATCTCGCTTCAGATCTGGGACGCGAAGTATCGCCTGAAGGCGCTGGACGGCACGCCGATCGACCTCACCATCGAGGACAGCTGGCGTCGCGTCGCGCGGACGCTCGCGGCCGCCGAGCGCGACCCGGCCACGTGGGAGCCGGTGTTTTACGAGGCGCTGTCCGAATTCCGCTTCCTGCCAGCCGGCCGCATCCTGTCCGGGGCGGGGACCAACCGCCGGGTGACATTGTTCAACTGTTTCGTCATGGGCGACATCGCCGATGATCTCGGCAGCATCTTCGCGCATCTGCGCGAGGCCGCGCTGACCATGCAGCAGGGCGGCGGCATCGGCTACGATTTTTCGTCGTTGCGGCCAAAGGGCGCGCCCGTGAAGGGCGTGGGAGCGGACGCCTCCGGGCCGCTGTCCTTCATGGACGTCTGGAATAGTGCCTGCAACACCATCATGTCGGCTGGCGCACGGCGCGGCGCGATGATGGCGACGATGCGCTGCGACCATCCCGACATCGAGGCGTTCATCGTCGCCAAACGCGAGCCGGGGCGGCTGCGTAACTTCAATCTCTCGGTGCTGGTCACCGACCCGTTCATGCAGGCCGTCGAGGCGGACGGCGACTGGCCGCTGACGTTCGAGGGGCGCGTCTGGCGCACGGTGCAGGCGCGCGCGCTGTGGGACAGCATCACCCGCGCGACTTACGACTGCGCCGAACCCGGCGTGATCTTCATCGATCGCATCAACGCCCGGAACAACCTGGCGTACTGCGAAACGATCCACGCGACCAATCCGTGCGGCGAGCAGCCGCTGCCGCCCTACGGTGCCTGCCTGCTCGGCTCGATCAACCTGGCGCGGCTGGTGCGCCAGCCCTTCACCCCGGACGCCCACATCGATCCGGACGAACTCTCCAATCTCGTGTCGGTCGCGGTCCGCATGATGGACAACACGATCGACGTCTCGGGCTTTCCGCTGGAGGAGCAGCGGCACGAGGCACAGTCGAAGCGCCGCATCGGTCTCGGTATGACGGGGCTGGCCGACGCGCTGATGCTGACCGGGCTGCGCTATGGCTCGGAGGACGCGGCGCGCCAGGCGCGCGTCTGGGCGGGATGGATCGAGCGCGCCGCCTATCTCGCCTCGGCGCACCTCGCTTGCGAGAAAGGCGCGTTCCCGCTGTTCGATCGGGACGCCTATCTCGCCGGCGAGACCGTGCGCGGGCTGGACCGAGACGTGCGCGCGCTGATCGCCAAGCACGGCGTCCGCAACGGGCTGCTGACCTCGGTCGCGCCGACCGGGACGATCTCGCTCCTGGCCGACAACGTGTCGTCCGGCGTCGAGCCGGTGTTCGCGCACAGCTACACCCGCAAGGTGCGGGAATCGGACGGATCGACACGGGAAGAGGAGGTATCCGATCACGCCGTGCGGCTCTACCGGACGATGTTCGGGGCCGAGGCGCAACTGCCCGACCATTTCGTGACGGCGCAGGACCTGACGCCAGCCGAACACATCCGGATGCAGGCGGCGGTGCAGGCGCATGTGGACAGCGCGATCAGCAAGACCGTGAACGTCCCGGAAGAGATCAGCTTCGAGGCGTTTCAGGCGGTCTATCTCGATGCCTACCGGAGCGGCTGCAAGGGCTGCACCACCTATCGGCCGAACGCGATCACCGGCTCGGTGCTGGAGGTGAAGCCGATCGAGACCGCGCCCGCCGCGCCGACGGCCGGCGACCTGACCCAGCGCACCGAGAAACTGACCGGTGCGACCTACAAGCTGCGCTGGCCGGACAGCGAGCACGCGATCTACGTCACGATCAATGACATCGAGCAGGACGGCGTGCGCCGGCCCTTCGAGGTGTTCGTCAACTCCAAGAACCTGGAACACTACGCCTGGGTGGTCGCGCTCACGCGCATGATCAGCGCGGTGTTCCGCCGCGGCGGCGAGGTCGCGTTCGTGGCCGAGGAACTGAAGCAGGTGTTCGACCCACGCGGCGGGCAGTGGAGCAACGGCCGCTACGTGCCCTCACTGGTCGCGGCGATCGGCGATATCCTCGAACGGCACATGATCGAGACCGGCTTTCTGAGCAGGCCCGATCTCACGGGGAGCATCGCCCCGCCCGCCGCCCGAAGCGCGAACACCGTCACCCATGTCGGCCCACTCTGTCCGAAATGCAGCCAGCCGGGGCTTGTCAGGGAAGCGAACTGCCTGGCTTGCCGGCACTGCGGATGGTCGAAATGCTGACATCCGCCGCCCGACCTGACCTTGCACGCCGCCGCGGCCCGGCGCGACGGCGCGGCTGCCCCGGAGCCGGGAAGTCTGGCGGAGTACGACGCGCGGCGCTGCGCGGTGTGCGGCGGGCGCTATCCGTCGTTCGGCTTCGGGTGTCCGCTCACGGCCGATGGCGGCGTGGTCTGGGCTTGTGGCACGCACCGCCATGAGGTCGAGCGAAAGGTGAGCGGGGTGAGCCGGATGGCGCCGGCGCCATCTGAGCCTCATGAGCCGGCCAGAGCATCCGCCCTCCCCGAAGACAGCGGCGAGCAATTGCAACTTTCGTTTTTCTGAACAGGGCTTCACCAACCTCCCGAATTTGAGTGTCGGCAAAGAACGAACTTTGCCGCTTGCGCCTCCGCCGCCGCAAGGGTGCGGCGCGCTGCGCGCGCCCGTGCTGCGCACGCCCTTGCCCCGTCGTCGCGAAGCGGCCGGCGGGAGGGGTCTTCAGGTGGAAAACTCAGCAAGGAGGAATGGGACGGATGAGGGTATTCGCGCAAAGCGTTGCGATCGCCGCAGGAAGCATCTTCGTCGCACTGGCGCTGTACGCGCTGCTTGCGCTGCCGGGGCTGGTATCCGATCGCGACAGCACCGCCCCGCTGCAGGCCTGGCCGGTGCAGCGATGAAGGACGACACCGAGAAGCCACGCGTGCCCAAGCGGTATTTCGTCTACGCCTACCGGCACCGCTTCAACGTCTCGTGCGCGGCGTGTTGCTGGCTTTGCCAGGGTTCCTATCGGACCCGCACCGAAGCCGAGGCCCATCTTGAGCGACTCACCGCGGCGGGCGATCGCGCCAAGATCACCTTCGAGGATGACGTCTGACCTTAGGCCGCCGGCAGCGCAGGACCGGCAACACGCGGCCGCCCACAGACGACTGACCGCGACAGACCGACAACACGCGCGTCACCCCGGCGCGCTGTGAAATCCAGGAGATCGACGATGCAAGACACTGGCGGCAGCGATGCCGATCGGGCGAAACTGGCGGCCGACATCGCGGCGAGCCGCGCGGAAATGGAGGCCAGGATGGCGGCCTACGAGGCGAAGTGGGACGCGTTCCGGCAGCGCGAGGCGGAACTGCTGCCGGGCAACAGGGCCGCGCTGTTTGCCGCCCTCGCCGGCGCCGGAGTTGCCAGGGTCGTCGTCGCGTTCGACGGCAGCGGCAATTCCGGCCAGATCGAATCTGTCACGGCGTACGACGCCGAGGACCGCGAGATCGCCATCCCGATGACCCAGATCGAAATCCGTGAGACCGCCTTCGAGAGCGAGGAGGTGTCAGTCTCGCCGCGAAGCGCTGACGAAGTCGTCGAGATCATGGCCTACAAGTTTCTCGAGCAGACGCACAATGGCTGGGAAGAAAACGAAGGGGCGTATGGTGAGTTCGTCTTCACCGTCGCCGACCAGTCGATCCGCCTCGAGTACAACGAGCGCTACACCGATACCCACTGCCACGAACACAAGTTCTGAGGGAGGCGATCATGGCGCACAGCTACCATCACGCGGTCTCGTCTGCGCGCAAATGGGGCGGCACGCCGGATGACTACCTGGCGGTCCACACATGGATCGACCGATCGAAGGAAATGATCGCCGACTTCCGGCATCGCGCGCTCCGGCATCACGCGGAGGATGTGTTTATGGCCGAAACGATCTTCGGCACGGTGCTGATCGTCTCGACCGGGCGTGTGGTGCCGGTCCGCTTGATCGCAGAACAGCACATCATGGAAGACCTCGGCCGCATCCCGTCCTTCGCGGATTGGATGCGGTGCATCCGGCCCGAACCGTGGATGGGGCGAGTCGGGCACATGCCGACCAATGATGATGGTCACGATCGCGGCGGTGGATCATGCGTGACCGGGAATTTCTTGCGCGAACGCTGCGCAGCATCCGTGACGAAGGCGGCGGCATCGCAACCAACCAACCGCGCGGCTGCAGCTACCCATGGGCCGCGGGCTGCACGCCGCTCAATGGACAGGCGGTGCGGGACCTGATCGCCGACGGTTGGCTGCGATTTGCGCCGAACGGCGACCTGCGCATCGACGGCTGGCCGCGCTTCGCGGACGACAATACCGACTGACGCGATCTGTCCGCCCCGTTTCCAATCGACCCGTCCCAGGACCCGCCCCGAGCGGGTCTTTGCACATCCGGAGGACGCCGTGGCCGACTACTACACACAGTTTTCCTGCATCTTCCAGGTCGGCTCCGCCGAGAACGCGGCGAAGGCCGACGACATCCGCGGCGAACTCGCCGCCGAGCTCGATCGTCGCGAAGGCGCCACCCTCGGGTTCGCAATGCAGGTGGACCACAAGTCCCGTCCGGGCGCGCTGTGGATCGGCAGCGACGAATGTGGCGAGCCGGAGCACGTCATCCAATTCGTTCTGCGCTGCGCGGAGGCGTTGGACCTCACCGGCCTGTGGGGATTCACCTGGAGCCTGTGTTGCAGCAGGCCTCGTTTGGATGCCTTCGGCGGCGGCGCGCGGATTATTGACCTCGGCAAGCGGCAATCCATCGATTGGATCGATTGCGCTGAGTGGGTCGCCGGCCGAACGAGCGAGAAGCCCACATCGCCAACAACCGAGCAGGAGACCGCGCCATGATCCGCAAGTTCTTCGACGTCAGCAGCGGCCACCTCTCGATCGACACATGGGCGTGGCTCGACGCGCAGCTCGCTGATGAGATCCTGCGCGAGCTCACAAACACCGTCGCGGCGGGCATCGCGGGCGGACTGCACCCGATACGGCTGGTTCGTCTACGCCTTCGATGAGCCATGCATTTCCGTACCAGATGACCTCGCGCGGGTTTTCAAACTCGCCCGCACACAAGGAGCTGAATACGTCATGTTCGATTGCGATGCCCCCGACATCGAGGGATTGCCAATCCTGCATCCGGATTTCGGCGATCCACCGCCGCAACTGCCGTCCCAGCCCAACCGGTCAGCAGACTTCCGGTCCCCGCTAACCCAGCGCGGCGTGCGAGACCGATTGCGGCACGCAGCATCTCGACGTCAACCGCCTACTGTGGGACACCGCCTGATCAAGGATCTTCGGGCGCAGGAGAAAGCGCAACGTTACGGCGCGTTGTCGAAGATGGCGCCCTTCACCGGTGCGACGTCCATCATCGACGTCGAGGGCGATCCGCCTAACCGCGCGAGGCACATACGGCGCATCGATCAATACGCGACGAGCGAGATCGCTCGACGACGACATCAGGGTCCTTGTCATCGCTGCATCTCGAGTGCTGCTGCTCCGACCTGCACGAAAGCCTGTCGCGCGAGATGGCGGACCATCCTGGGTGGGCGCGGACGCTGCTGCGCCGCTGGCGTGCGAGGACATCGCCGGCCACACGCTTCGCCGACTGGCCGAGCAGAACCGTCTGTGCATGGCGCGACGTGCCAGGCGTCCTCGCATGGAATGCGGCATCCGAAACTTTATAGCTGGGCATCAGGGAAGCGGCACGGCGCGGACGCAGAAGATCATCACGTACGCCCGAGCCGACGAGGACGGCGCCTCGCTTACTGCCGCAGGTTGGAATCGCGAAAGGACGGTGCGCGGGCGCGGCTGGCACGGCGGCGGGCGCAGCCGATCCAACGTCAACGGCTTCATCGACAAGGTGCGTTCGTCGAAGGCACTGAAACCCGCGCGAACGCCGAACAATCGCAGCCAACTCGTGCGTGTCATCTCAGCCGAACGCCCTCCCGGGCTGAATTGTGGTGGCTCGCCAGTGGCCACGCCGGTCACGATCCCGCGCCGTGGCCGGACCGCCGCAAGGGGATCGGCCTTCGGCCGCGCGCCCAGCGGCGCGCCCTTGCCCCGGCCGGACCGAGGCGCGGTTTCAAGGTGGGTGTTCAGCAAATCCGTGAGGGAAGGGCACCCAGAATGAGCGCCAGGGCACAGCGCAACCGCGATGCGGAGCAGCGCCGCGACCACTACGCCGAGATCACCGATCGCGTCATCGCCGCGCTGGAAGCCGGCACGCCACCCTGGCGACGGCCTTGGGATGTGGACAAAGCAGGTGGACCGAGCATGCCGCGCAACGCCGTGACCGGCGCCCGGTATCGCGGAATCAATGTGATTGCGCTCGGCATGTCGCCACTCGCCTTCGCCAGCGGCGATCCGCGCTGGGCCACATACAAACAGGCCGCCGAGCGCGGTTGGCAGGTTCGCAAAGGAGAGCGAGGCACGGTCGCCTATTTCTTCAAGCGGCTGGAAGTGCGCGACGGCCGCACCGGCGACGACGAAGATGCGACAAGACGCATCCCGCTGCTTCGTGCCTTCACTTTGTTTCATGCGACCCAGATCGACAACGTGCCGGAGTTCGTGCCGCCGACCGTGCAGCAGGCGCCATGGCGCGCACCGGATGCGGTCGAGACGATCATGGCCAACAGCGGCATGAGCGTGCGGATCGGCGGCGATCGCGCGTTCTACTCGCCCGCAACCGACCATATCCAGCTGCCGCCACAGCCATGCGTTCCCGAGCCCGGAAGCCTGGAGCAGCGTGATTCTTCATGAGGCAGGGCACGCCAGCGGCGCGAAGCACCGGCTCGACCGCGACCTGCGCAACGCCTTCGGCTCACACGATTACGCCCGCGAGGAGCTCCGGGTTGAAATCGGGCAAGCCATGATCTGCGGCGAGATCGGACTGGCCTGCGACTTCGCCAACGCGGCGGCCTACGTCGAGAGCTGGGTGCAAAAGCTGAAGTCTGACCGCAAGGAGATTTTCCGCGCCGCCGCCGACGCCCAGCGCATCGCCGACTACCTGCTCGCCTTCCATCCGGACTACGCCGCCGCGAACTCCGCGCACTCCGAACATACCGTCGAGGAATATCGCGCAACCGAGCCGGACGCCCCCTTCGCGGAGGCAGCGTGATGGATCAGCACGATGAGGATCGCAAGACGCAGGCGCTCGCCGTCGGAGGCGGCCACCTGAGCATCGGCCGTGCGGCGGCACCCTCGAATTCGCCAAGGCTGTCATGCCACGCCTTCTTGTTGCCCTGCTCACGCTCGCCTGCGCCCGCGCCCAGGGGGCGCGCCATGCCGAGGCCGGCGCGCCTCACCGGCGAAATTCAGAGCGGAGAGAACTCTAAGCCTACGCACGGTGACGATCGATCCGGACACGGCGACGGTGACGGACACAGGCGTGACCGTGCGCGGCGCCAGCTCCAGCCGGAACTTGCCCGACCTCGAGTATTTCGCGGGACGCGAAGGCCAAGCTTTCGTCTGGGGCGGGCGGAGCAGCGTCACCGGCCGGACCTAGTACCGGTACTCGCTCGATGTCGCCTCGGGGCTGGTGTCGTACCGCGGCCGAGGGGACGCCCGACCGGCCAGCCGGCGCCTGCGAGTCAGCCAAGGGCTGAGGCCGGCCGAACAGGAACAGCAACAGCAACAAGGAGGGCAGGGCCAGAGACTGCTGCCAGCCAGGCGGTCCGCCGCGCAAGGGTCGGGCCGGGCGCCTCTCGGCGCCCTTGCCCGGCGGGCCGCCGGCCGGCCGGGAGGAGGGGTCCCGATCGGAGACGGCAGCAGGAGAAGGATCATGAACAGAGCGGACGAAAGGTTCGAATGGACGAATGCGGCCATCGCGACGCTGTGCCGTCTCTGGGGAGAAGGCCACTCGGCATCGGAAATCGGCCGGCGAATGGGCATCTCGAAGAACGCCGTCGTCGGCAAGGCACACAGGCTGGATCTGCCTGCTCGGCCGACACCGATCCGGACACGCGACCCCTCCAAGCCGAAGCCGGAGCGCCGACCGAGAGCGCCCAAATCAAGCCTCCCCAGCCTCCCATCGCTCGAAGAGGCCGCGCCGGCGCCGACCATCGGGACCGGCGTGCGGCATTGCATCGAGCGGGAGCCGGCCATCGCGGAAGAGCGCGACCCCGCCGTCACGGGCGGCAAGCCCTGCTGCTGGCCGATCGGCCACCCCGGCACGTTCGGGTTCCGGTTCTGCGAAGCCGCCGCCCTCATCGGCAAGCCGTACTGTCCCGAGCACGCCGAACTCGCCTACGTGCAAATCCGCAACCGCCGAGAGGACGGGCAAGAGGCGCGCCGCCCCGGTGACCTGACCTTGCGCGCGGCAATGCGGTAGACCACCCAGCGGATCGCGTTCACCGACTTCCTGCTCGCCGAGATCAAGCTCTACGTCGAACAGGGCACGCTGATGCTCCCCGGCGAATACTGAGCGCCCGTCCGGCCTGATCAGGCCGGATTTTCCCACACCGATCCATTCATCCCGGCCGCGCCTGACCGACGCCCCGCGCGCCGGTGCGGGCGGCCGCGCGCACGAGGAGCACCCCCATGCCCGACGCCAGCCAGTTCACCCTGGGCCTGTTCGACAGCACCACGATCGGTTGGACCATCGACACGCCGAAAGCCGAGCCCGTCCTCGTCGAACAGGATGATGACGAGAACGACGCGCCGGACGCGCCCGCGGAGGACGTCGCCCGCGACCTCGGGCAGAATCTTTATTTGGACTCGGACCGCGCGCTCGCGCGCGGCTGGCCCGCCCGCGCCCGCGACAACATCGCCGCCATCCGGCTCAGCAAGGAACTGGAGACCACCAGGCGCCCCCCGACCCGCGACGAGCAGGAAGCCTTGCTACGGTTCGTCGGCTTCGGGGCAACGGAACTGGCGCAGAACGCCTTCCCGCTGCCGGGCGCCACGGAGTTTCGGCCCGGCTGGGAGACGATCGGCCAGGATCTCGCCGACGCGGTGACCCCGGCCGAATACGCCGCCCTGCAGCGGGCGACGCAATACGCCCACTACACGCCCGAGCCGATCATCCGTGGACTTTGGCGAGCCGCCCAGCGCCTCGGCTTCGCCGGCGGCCACGTGCTGGAGCCGGGCATGGGCACCGGACTGTTCTTCGCCCTGTTGCCGGAAGCCCTGCGCAGCACGAGCCGCCTCACCGGGATCGAATACGACCCGGTGACAGCTCGGATCGCGCGGCACGTCCATCCGCGCGCCCGCATCCGTTGCGAGGACTACACCCGCAGCCCGCTCGGCGGCGGCTTCGACCTCGCCATCGGCAACCCGCCGTTCGCCGACCGCATCGTGCGCGCCGACCCG
This sequence comes from uncultured Alphaproteobacteria bacterium, assembly GCA_963757115.1. Classification (GTDB taxonomy): domain Bacteria; phylum Pseudomonadota; class Alphaproteobacteria; order Acetobacterales; family Acetobacteraceae; genus CAVWQV01. Next base: position 23,324 of record CAVWQV010000001.1, read on the forward strand.
ACGACGGCCGCGCTGAACCTGCGTCTGCACGACTACTTCATCGCCCGCTCCATCGCCCGGCTACGGCCGGGCGGACTGGCGATCTTCGTCACCAGCACGGGGACGATGGACAAGGCGGACAGCACGGCGCGCGCGCACATCGCCGGCATCGCCGACCTGATCGGTGCGGTGCGCCTGCCCGAGTGCAGCATGCGCGCGACCGCCGGCACGGACGTCGTGATCGACGTGCTGGTGTTCCAGCGCCGCGCCGAAGACCAGGCCCCGAACGGCATCGCCTGGCGCGACCTCGCCGAAATGGCCATCGCAAGCGACAGCGCCGGCGACGAGACGGACGCGGCGGCGGTCGACGCCGCGACCGACGAGCCCTGCCGCCCCGGCATCTCCGCCGCGGCGTGGTGCAGGTCAACGCCTACTTCGCCGCGCGCCCCGAGATGGTGCTGGGCCGGCTCGCGCAGCGGCGCGGCATCTACGGCCCGGGCCTGTCCACCACCGTCCTGCCCCACCCGGAAGCCGGGCCGCTCGAGGCACAGCTGGACGCGGCCCTTGCCCGGCTGCCCCGCGACATCTTCGCGGCGTCAGCAAAGTCGACGTCGACGAGATCGAAGACGAGCCGCCGGTCCGCCCCGGCACCGCCGCGGAGAGCGCCGCCGTCAAGGAGGGCAGCTTCTTCATCGGCGCGCCGGCGTGCTGATGCAGATCGTCGAGGGCCGGTCCGTCCCGGTCGCCATCCGCGAGGGGAAGGAAGGCAGCGGTGGCATCACGCCGAAGGCGGCGAAGATCATCCGCGCGCTGCTGCCGATCCGCGACGCGGTGCGAGAAGTGCTGCGCGCCCAGGCTTCAGACCGCCCGTGGCGGGAGCACCAGCTGAAGCTGCGCGTCGCCTACTCGACCTTCATCCGCTTCTTCGGGCCGATCAACCACACCGTCATCACCACCACGACCGACCCGAAGACCGGCGAGGAGCGGGAGACGCACCGCCGCCCGAACCTCGCTCCCTTCGCCGACGACCCGGATTGCTGGCTGGTCGCCAGCATCGAGGATTACGACCTCGACAGCGGCCTCGCCCGCATGGGACCGATGTTCCGCGAGCGCGTCGTCGCACCTCCGGCCGCACCGGTCATCACCAGCGCCGCCGACGCGCTCGCGGTGACGCTGAACCAGGTCGGCCGCGTCGATCCCGACCACCTGGCCGAACTGCTGGAGCGCGATCCGGACGACGCGCTCGCCGAACTCGGCACGGCGGTGTTCCGCAATCCGCGTACCGAGCAGTGGGAGACGGCCGACGCCTACCTGTCCGGCGCCGTGCGCAGCAAGCTGGCGACGGCGAAGAAGCGGCGGCGCTCGATCCACAGTATCAGCGCAACGTCACGGCGCTGCTCGAGGTGCAGCCCGAGGATCTGCGCCCATCCGATATCACCGCCCGGCTCGGCGCGCCGTGGATCCCGACCGATGTGGTGGAGACGTTCGCCGGACAGGTGATGGATGGGGCCGTACGGGTCCTGCACACCGAGGCCATGGCGACGTGGAGCGTCGCCGGCGAGGCATTCATCGGCAATGCGGCGGGCACCTCGACATGGGGCACGCCGCGTCGCCACGCGGGAATGCTGCTGCACGATGCACTGAACAGCGCCACCCCGCAGATCTGGGACACCATCCGGGAAGACGGGGTGGAAAAGCGCGTCCTCAACGTCGAGGCCACCGAGGCCGCCAAGGAGAAGCTGGCCAAGATCAAGGAGGCCTTCACCACCTGGATCTGGACCGATCCGGACCGCACCGACCGGCTCGCCCGAATCTACAACGACCGCTTCAACAACCTCGTGCCGCGCCACTTCGACGGGCGGCACCTGACGCTGCCAGGGGCGAGCAGCATCATCCGGCTATACGAGCACCAGAAGCGGGTGATCTGGCGTGTGGTCGCGGCCGGCAGCACCTACATGGCGCACGCGGTCGGCGCCGGAAAGACGTTCTCGATCGCCGCTTCCATCATGGAGCAGAAGCGGCTCGGGCTGCTTAGCAAGGCCATGCTGGTCGTGCCCGGCCACTGCCTGGCCCAGACCTCGCGCGAGTTCCTGCAGCTCTACCCGACCGCCCGCATCCTGGTCGCCGATGAAAGCAATTTCGTCAAGGAGAAGCGCGCCCGCTTCCTGGCCAGGTCCGCCACCGCGCAGTGGGATGCGGTGATCATCACCCACGCCGCCTTCCGCTTTATCGCCGTGCCGGCCGACGTTCGAGCGCGCGATGATCACCGATCAAATCAGCAGCCACGAGGCGATGAAGCTCGCGGCCGATGACGACGATCGCACCACGCGCAAGCGCATCGAGCTGATGAAAGAAAAGCTGACCGAACGACTGGAAGCCATCAAGGACCGCCGCGACAACATGCTGACGCTCGAGGAAATCGGCATCGACCAGCTGATCGTCGACGAAGCGCAAGAATTCCGCAAATTGAGCTTCGCGACCAATCGCACCAACCTGAAGGGCGTCGATCCCGACGGCTCGCAGCGAGCCTGGGACCTCTACGTCAAGAGCCGCTTCATCGGTGAGAAGAACCCCGGCCGCGCGCTGATTCAGTCATCGGGCACGCCCATCACCAACACGCTCGGCGAGTTGTATACGCTGCTGCGGTTTCAGAACGAGGACGGGCTGCGCGAGCGCGGCGTCCACGAGTTCGACGCCTGGGCCTCGTCGTTCGGCGACACCCGCACCGAACTCGAATTGCAGCCCTCCGGCGCCTACAAGCCGGTCGAGCGGTTCAGCGAATTCATCAACGTCCCCGAACTGGTCGACATGTTCCGCACCGTCGCGGACGTGGTGCTGAAGGCCGGCCTGCGCGACTACCTGACGCTGCCGGCGATCCGCACCGGCCAGCGCCAGCTGATCACGGCGCCGGCCAGCCCCGCGTTCCGGTCGTACCAGCGCGTCCTGGCGCAGCGGATCAAAAATATCGAGAACCGCTCGCGGCGGGTGCAGAAGGGCGACGACATCCTGCTCGCCGTCATCACCGACGGCCGCCACGCCGCGATCGACATGCGGCTGGTGTGGCCCGCCAACGACGACGAGCCGGACAACAAGCTCAATAAGCTGATCGCCAACGTCCACCGCATCTGGACCGAGACCGCGCAGCGCCGCTACCGCCGGCCGGACGGCACCGAGTATCCGAACCCAGGCGCGGGGCAGCTGATCTTCTCCGACCTCGGCACGATCAACGTCGAAGAGAAGCGCGGCTTTTCCGCCTATCGCTGGATCAAGCAGGCGCTGGTCCGGCTCGGCGTCCCCGCCGCCGAAATCGCCTTCATGCAGGACTTCAAGAAGTCCGCCGACAAGCAGCGCCTGTTCAACGACTTCAACGCCGGCCGCATCCGGGTGCTGATCGGCTCCTCGGATACGATGGGAACCGGCGTGAACGTGCAGCAGCGGCTGAAGGCGCTGCACCACCTCGACGTGCCCTGGCTGCCCTCGCAGATCGAACAGCGCGAGGGACGCATCGAACGGCAGGGCAACCAGCACGACGAGATCGAACTCTACGCCTACGCCACGCTCGGCTCGATGGACGCCACCATGTGGCAGAACAATGAGCGCAAGGCGCGCTTCATCGCCGCCGCGCTGTCCGGCGACCGCAGCATCCGCCGTCTCGAGGAGCTCGACAGTCAGGCAAACCAGTTCGCCATGGCCAAGGCCATCGCGTCGGGCGACAATCGGCTGATCCAGAAGGCCGGCTTGGAAAGTGAGATCGCGCGGCTGGAACGCCAGCGCGCGGCGCATTTCGACGACCAGCAGGACGTCCGCCGCCGCATCCAGCACGCCCGGCACGACCAGGCCGACGCCGGCCAGCGCGTCGCGGCGATCCGGCAGGACATTGCCCGCCGAGTTTCCACCCGCGGCGAAGCGTTCGCGATGGACATCGGGGAGCGCACCTGCACGGATCGCCGGACAGCGGGCGCCGTGCTGCTGACCAAGGTGCGGATGGCCGCGCGCGAGCGCGACCGGCGTACCTGGACCATCGGACGCATCGGCGGGTTCGACCTCGCCTACACGGTTCGGCCGGTGTTCGTGGATGGGCGGTGCGCACCCGAACTGCTGCTGATCCGGACGGACCACAAGCAGGCGATCGAAGTGGGAGATGACCTGACCGAGATGGGCCTGATCGCGCGCCTCGAACACGCGCTGGACCGGTTCGAGGAAGAGTTGGAGCAACAGGCCCGGCGCAAGGCGGATGCGACCGCGCGGTTGCGCGGCTACGAGCCGCGGCTCGGCGCGCCGTTCCCGCTGCAAGGCGAGCTCGACGAGAAACTCGCCCGTATGGGCGAGCTGACGGAAGATCTCAAGAAGACCGAGGGCGTGCTGGCGGACAACGGAGACGAGCGCGCCCAACCCGCCCGAGACCCCTGAGCCGCCCGACTCGGCCAGACAATTCCGCCGGCCACGCCGGCGGCCCCAAACCACGGGAGATTGCATGCGCCCGATCGCAGCGCCGGCGCTCACGCGCCCGCTCTTCACCGAGCAGGACTTTACCGCGACCAAGTGGGACACCGGCGCCGACAAGGCGTGGTTCGCGAACGCGCTGTGCCGGTTCATCGCCCACGACTGTCCGCGCCAGCAATGGACACAACGCCTCTACCGCCGCCTGGCCCTCTGCTACGGCCACATAGCTCATTACGATTCCCAAGGATTTTGGGACGAGTTCTTCGGCACTCTGCAAGGCAAGGTCGCGTTCATCGAGCAGACGCTGCATTGGCCCTGCTTCGGCCAGCCCGACTACACTTACTGCGACGTCGAGCGCGCCGTGCAGGCGCGGCTCTGCGCCGCTGACACGCTGGCGAACTACCGCGCGCTACGGGCTGCCGAAGTCGAATGCGCCGAACGGGCGCTGCTGAACGCCCTCCGCGCCAAATACGACGGCGTGGCACCGAGCAAGGCTACGGAACTCCCCATACCTCGGGCCACCCGCACCGCCACGCACGCACCCCACAGCGGTCCCGGAAAGGCAAACGCGCCTGTTCTGAGGACCACGCGAGCGGGGGCGATGCCGCATCGCCGCCCGCCGCCGCAAGGGGCGCGGGCGCGCCGCCCGCGCCCGGCTTCGCCGGCTGCGCCCTTGCCCCGACCGGGCGGGACGCGGCCGGCAGATCGGGTCTTCCCGAAGAAGCAGAGGGGAGACCAGAAGCAATCCACACAGGAGACCATCATGCCCGAACTGCGCAGCGTCGATCCGCGCACCCTGGTCCCCAACCCGGACAACCCGCGTCGCGTCGCCGTCCCGAAGCCGATGGACGATCAGCTAGTGGCGTCGATCCAGGCGATCGGCATCATCCAGCCGCCCGTGGTGCGCCAGGTCGGCGACGCGCTGGTGATCAAGGCCGGCCATCGCCGGGTGCAAGCCGCCATCGCCGCCACCTTGACCGCGATCGACGTGCTGGTGAGCGACGCCGAGGACACCGCCGACGCCATGGGCTCGCTGTCCGAGAACCTGATCCGCGCGGCGATGAACAGCGTGGATATCTGGCGCGCGATCGAGGCGCTGGAAAAGCAGGGCTGGAACGAGCAGGCGATCGCCGACGCGCTGGCGCTGCCCGCGCGCACCGTGCGGCGGCTGAAACTGCTGGCGCACCTGCACCCGGCGATGCTGGATGCCATGGCGGCCGGCAACATGCCGAACGAAGACCAGCTGCGCACCATCGCCGCCGCCTCGCGCGAGGAACAGGCGCAGGTCTGGAAGAAGTACAAGCCGAAGAAGGGCGAGGACTTCTACTGGCACGAGATCGCCCGCGCGCTCTCCAAACGGCGGATGCCGTTCAGCGCGGCCAAGTTCGACGAGGACATGGCGCACACCTACGGAATTATCTGGGAGGACGATTTGTTCGCGCCCGCCGGCGAGGACGGCCGCTACACCACCAATGTCGAGGCGTTCTTCGCCGCTCAGCAGGAATGGCTGTCCAACAACCTGCCGAAGAACGGAACATTGCTGCCAACCAGCGAGTATGGCCGGCCGGAACTGCCGAAGAAGGCCGAGCACGTCTACGGCAAGCCCGCCAAAGGCGACAAGATCGGTCACTATCTCGACGAACGCTCCGGCGAAGTTAAAACCATCGCCTACCGCGTGATGGAGCCCAAGAAGCCGGTCACGTCGAAGGGCCGGACTGGGCAAGGCGAGGCGAGCGACGGCGACGGCTTTACGCCGGCGCCGAAGCCGGCCCGTCCGGAGGTGACGCAGAAGGGTCAGGCGATCATCGGCGATCTGCGCACCGACGCCCTGCACGAGGCGCTGCAGGACGAGAACGCCGACATCGACAGCGAGCATATGGTGGCGCTGCTGGTGCTGGCCTTCGCCGGCAGGAACGTCTCGGTGCAGAGCGGCGCGGCGCTCGGCAAGTCGGATCGCGAACAGATCGCCGAGACGCTCACCGAAGGCGGCAGGCTCACCCGCGATGCCGGGCTGATCCGCACCGCCGCGCGCGCGATGCTGGTCGCCGTACTGTCCTGCCGGGACAACATGACCAGCAGCGGCGCCGTCGCGCGCATCGCCGGCGACAGCGTCGGGGCGACGCTGCGCCTGCCTAACATGGCGACCGACGCGTTTCTCTCCTGCCTGTCCAAGACCGGAGTGGAGAAGGTCGCGGCCGCCGAAGGCGTGCGGATCGAGGCGCGCGGCAAGGACACCCGCGCCGCCGTCATCGAGCGCTTCAAGGACGGCCGCTACGTCCATCCGGCCGCCGTGTTCCAGCTGACCGCGCAGGAGATCGAGGACGCGAAGTCGGCCGCCGCCCGCCGCTGGGTTCCGGGCAGCGGATACACCGGCGCGACCGCTTACCGCGACGATGATCGACGACGCGCTCGACGCTATGGACGAGTTCGCAAACGAGGACGGCGCGGACGGTTCCGAAGCGGTCAGCGACGACCCGCTGTCGATCGCCGCCGAATAACCAGCTGACCGGCCCGGGCCCCGCCAGGCCGGTCTCCTCCCAAGCCGAGGACACGACCATGACGCACCTGAATCCAGGGGGCGGCGGCCTCGCCGCGCCCCCGCTCACACTCGGGCCGACCCACGCCCGCTGCCCGGCTCGAGCTTCAGCGCCTGCGCGAAGGCATCGCCGAGCGTCGCCGGCGATTGCTCGATCTCGAACTGGCGATGGTCGCCGCATGCGAAACCAAAGCCGCGCGTGGACGAGCGCCCGGGGTCCTGATGCACAACCGCGAAACCTGGGACCGCGCGACCTGGGACCGGTATCTCGCAGCCGCCGCCGCGGTAGAAGCCGAGTACAGGCCGCCGATGCGCCAGCTCTATCGCGAGATCGACCAGCTGGAACGAGTGCTGGCGCTCCCGATCGGCGGAGGACTTGCCGCATGAGCGACACTTCGACAAACAAGAGCGCGCCTTCTGAGAAGCTGCCGCCGCTCTGCTACATCCGCCAGCTCACGAGCGGCGAGACCGTCTTGATCCGGCGCGGCGTGGACGGCTGGGAGCCGGCAAACACGGCCTGCTCCCCCGCGTGCCTGAACGCGAAATTCGATCGCGTGCCGACGCCGGCGGAAATCCTCCCTGGCCGCTCGATGCCTATCTCGACCTGTGTGCCGCCGCACCATGGCGCTGGTTCGCCAGTGCCGACTGACTGCGGACGTCGGTGTTCTCACAGCAATGACAGCTCCTGGCCGAGAGCCGACCGTCAGCCCTTGAGCCCTAAGCAGCGAAAAGCAGACGATCAGGCCAACGGCAATTTGGGCCGCTTCGAGATGCTCATCTTGTGATGAGGCCGGGGTCAGAGCCTCTGCGCCGCCTCGATTGCCTCTTCGATCGACGATGGTTTCGCGGCGTGAACTTTGCGCCAGGACGTGCCCGACTTCACCATCTTCTCGATTGAGTAGCGTCCCTTGGCTTCGACCACCCTGATCTTGGCGTGATGCCTGTGGAGGACGGGATGCGGCTCGAGGCGCCAGTCCGGCAAGGAGGCTCGAAGGTTGTTGACTTTCGCAATTAGCGCCGAAACGCTTTCGAAGCGTGCTGCCGAATCGATCTTGCAGCACTTGCGTATCAACGAAACGAGCTCGGGCGGGCACCAGGGTGGAAGACCGTTGAGATCGAGCAGCTTCCCCTTCACGATTCTCTGCTCGATTATCGAACTCGCATAGAGCTGATTATCGGGATGCGACAGTTCTAGGTATCTGGCCAACTCCTTGGGCTTGAGCCACGCCTGTTCGTCGTAGGGAAGCGATCCGCCTAAGAGTTGGTAGAGAATAATGCCCAGCTGGTAAACGTCGCCCTGCTCATAGGCGCGTCGGCGCATGATCTCTTCCGGGGTGCGGTAAAGCAGAGAGTGCCCGCGACCGCGTCTCGGCGTAGCCATGTTCCCCCCTTTTTCACGACAGAGCCGAAATCTCCGATCACAGAGTTTGCCACCCTTTTCGCAGAGTATGTTCGAAGGCTTAAGATCTCGATGAAGAAAGCCTTTCCCGTGTATGAAGCTGGCACCGCTGGCGATGTCCAGCAGCATGTCGACCGCGCGCCTGACACCTATGCCGCCCTTCTGGATGACATCGTCCAGGTCGCCCTCGTCGCAGAAAAGCGCGATGAAGTAGGCGTCGTCCTTGTCAATTGCTGCGGCGTCGTCTACCTTCAAAACGTGCAATGATGCTAGTTCCGACAGGAGTTCCGGTTCGGCTGCATGCGCACCATCTCCCCAATAATAGAACTTAACTACGACTTTTCGGTTGAGTAGGCGATTGTGACCGACGAGGACGTATCCGTTGCCGCCCTTGTCATTGATGCTCTCGAACGCGATCTTCTTCGCGAGCTCTTTGGCGGCCCGGGCGATGTTTTCGGGTAAAGTCGAGAAAGTCGACCGGCACTTCGTCGACCTACGCCTTCCACAGATGCCAAGCGCCCGCCCGATAGGCGTCTGTTTGATAGGCCACCACGCTAGTCGGGACGCCGCCCGAGATTGCTCTTCGCGAACTTTGCAAGCGTCGGCGGGCTGATGAACACCACAGGTGTCCCGGAGAGCTGAAACAGTGTCTCAATCTTGAAAGTGATCCCCCCGCCCGCACGCGGGCCGGTGGCCTGTCGGCTCTTGATCACGAAGGAATCTACCTTATTCTGCAGAGCGAACGCCTCAATGGCGGATTTCATGGTCCAAAGGGATTTCGTGTCCCGGTCATCAAGCAGCGTCAGCTTTTTCGTGACACACTTGATGTGGAAGTTCTCCTCGTAGGCGAGCCCTGCACAAGCGCCAGTATGGCCTCCTTCCCCTTTATCTCGACACCGCAAGCCATCATATGAACATTCCCTACTAAAATGGAAATTGAGGGGTACACTTTTGGGGGGCGAATTGCCCGGGTGGGTTCTGGATCGGTCAACGGAACGGTTCCCGCTTTTGGCAAGAGCGCCCCGAACTAACGTTGCTGCGGAGCCTCACAGCCGTGCACCGCAGTCGAATGTCGCCAGAATTGTTTTCTTAATCGGCCGTAGCCTGGACCGCCGCCTCCCTGAGTATCGCCCTTAAAACTAATTGTAGTTTGGATGTGCTTGATACTCGTTCTCTCGCAGTGACTCACTCGTCAGTGCCAGAAAGCGACACACGTAGCTCCCTTTATGCTCAAGCGCACCCTGCCAGTCGTCCACCTCTTTTTTGTAATTGCTCCAGATCACTTGAGCACGAGGCCGGCCTAATAAGTTTAGGTCCAGGTAGCACTCAATGGCTGCCGCGCGACCGTTTATGTCACACAGATTGACACCTTCAGGCCCACGGGCTGGAAACTGCTGAAACGCCTCAGCGTCCGGGAAAATCATCGTGCGCATGTTCCCGGGCATGCCGAGGCTCTTCCTGGAGGCGTCGGTAGGCGTCTACCCCTTCGGCATCGTTGTCGAGCACGAATATGACCGGGTTCAGCACGTCGATGCGAACGAGGCCCTCGGCAAATCTCACCAGGTTGCCCGTGCCCCAAAATGGATGACTCTCATCCACATCTATGAAACGAAAGAAATCTGCAACATCCGGCTGCAGCAGATCAAGTGCGTGCTTGAGGATGCGGGCGTCCGATGTTCCTTCGGTGGCGACGAGCAAGCGAGCTTTTCGCGGCACTCCCGGCTGGAACGATTGCATGTTCGCCCATCCAGCGTGCACGACTGGCCCGAACTGCCAAACTACTTCAGCATCAGCATTGGCTTTGCTTAGGCCAAGAACCTGAAGCATCGAATAGACGCTGAGGACACAGACCCTCTCTGCGAAGTAACTTCGCTCTGACCAATACAAATTCGGACCATGCACCTGGGGTATCCGACTGATCTCTTCAGCGTCGTCAGCAAAACGGCCTTGGGCTAGTTGATCTCGGTTCTCACTTCCATGTTCGACATAGGCAGAATTCAGACTGGATAAGGGTTGTCGGCAGGCGAACTCGCAGAACTCGTCGAACGTCATGGGATGTTCCGGTCCTCCGGCATCGCCAAGGACCTCGCGCGTCTCGAGGGCCTCGTAAAGCAACTCTCCATATTCTGCTCGGGCCGCTTCTAGCGTGGAGCCGAACAGATTGAGCCGTGGCAGAACCCGCGCGAGTGGCCGGACGAACGCAGCCTCTGCAGCAGCAAGATCCTCCTCGGGATGTTCTCCGTAGTATTCATAGGCGATTTGGTCGGACCGACGCCGGCTCCGATCTGCCTCTTGAAACAAGATTCATGGTCGATACCCTTGCTATTTTTTGAGTAGCTGAGCGACACTCCACAAACAGTCAATTCTATGATAGTTCCCAAATTCTCCGCTCCGAAGATGTATCTGCTTTTCGCCCGCTTTTAGTCCGACGCTCTAGCTAGGCCAGTTTGATAGGTCAAACCCGGACAGTTAGACTAACAAGTTATTCTGGCGAAGAATGCTCCAGGGCCGGCCCGTGAGATCACGCAAGCGTGCTAGACCAACTCGCGCCTTATCGTAGGAGACGTTCCGTGCCTCTCGAGCGGTGCAGCACCGTGGCTGGTGGGAGGCATACATTCAGCGAACGACCGTTATCAAGAGCGGGAACCGTCGCGCACGTCCGACTTGGGCGCAGGGTCGGCGATTGAGCCGGCTTCACTCCCAAGGTTAAGCCGGCTCAACTTCTACACGTCTGTGCTTTCCGCCAGGTGGAGCGCGTCTTCGACGTCGACGCCGAGATAACGGACCGTGCTCTCGATCTTGGTGTGGCCGAGCAGGATCTGGACCGCCCGCAGATTGCCGGTTGCTTTGTAGATGATCGACGCCTTCGTCCGCCGCAGCGAGTGCGTGCCGTAATCCTCCTGACGCAGTCCGATCCCGGTGACCCACTCGTCGACCAACCGAGCATATTGCCTCGTGCTCAGGTGAGTGGTGTGATCAATCCGGCTCGGGAAAGCGTAGTCGTCGAGCGTGCCGCCGCGCTGTTCAAGCCAAGCCAGGATGCTCGTCCGCGCCGCCTCGAGCAGCTCAAACTGCACAGGCCGCCGTGTTTTCTGCTGCACCACGATCGCCCTTGTCCGGATCCGGCCACCACTGACGATGTCAGCGATCACGAACCTTAACCACGTCGCACCCGCGCAGCTTGCTGTCGATGGCGAGGTCGAACATGCGCCCGATCGCGAAGCCGGCGCTCGTGATCGAGCCAGAAGCGGATGGCCCAGACCTGTTGAGGCTTCAGGGCTCGTTTCGCACCTACGCTTCCGTCCGGCGTTCCATGCCCGCCGCTCGCAAGCCGCCGGATCATGTTCTGAATGTCCCATCGTGATCTCCCTCATGGCCGATGTGGCCGGGAAAAGACTGCTCCCGAGCACGGCCAGGAGCGGGCCGATACCGGGCTGGCAGGTTTTAGGTGAGGAGGCGAATAGCGGAGTATCAGTCAGCTCGCCGACGTTCGGCGTGAGCGTCGGCGGATGGCGCTGGAAATAAGCTACGCGGTCACCTATTGTCCGGACATGACAGAGAGTTCGGTCACCCCCCCGCCTCCCGCGGACTGGCGAGAAAGCCTGGTCCGGAGCAAGGCTCAGATCGCTGCGGGCGAAAGTGTTCCATTGCTGCCTATCCTTGACCGTCTACGAGCCTCGGCGGAGCGCCTGGAGGCTGAAAAGGGTGTGACGGCGGACGGCGGGAAGGTGACTGCCAGTCGTTGATCGCGCTGACGCCGGAAGCGAGCGCGCAAGTCGACGCACTCGAACAGCTTCTACATTGATAAGCAACGCCCGCAGGCCTTGCGGAATCTCGGGCACGCCTTGGCCGAGGCGAGCCTGATCATCAACGAATGCGCCCGAACGCGGGATCGCGGCGCCACGGCCGTATCCAGCGCTATCCGAGCATGGGTTTTCTTGGCTGAAGCGGGGCCGCTATTCGATACGCCTATGATCCGAACATCCCGATCATCGCGGGCGTGTTTTTCGAGACTGACGATTAATTCCAAACCGCCTGCCCTGAACTAGAGCAGCGCGATCGAGCCGTTTTTTGGCCGAGAGCGGGATGGCAGCTTTGGAGCAGAGGGCAGGGGAAAAGCGGACGTCCATGCCGCGGATACTGCTCTCGACCGAAGTGGAACCGTGCAAGCGGAACGGAACATCTTCGGGCCCAGGACGGTTGTAGCACCTGGCCAGGCGCAGGGTCACCGGGTCGACCTCAAATCAGATTGAGATGTCAGAGGCCGTCACGTGGCAGCGACGCTTCTCTGTCGCCCTGCTACCGGTATGACGGGCATGCCGAGAATGCACGCCACGGTGGAGGTCAAGAGGAACCAGCTCCAGCTTGAGCAGCACGGGCAACTCAGCTACCGCATCAAGGGCAACGTGCTTCGCTCCGGTAGCTGCGCCATGCCTTGGGACCGCCGCAAGCAGGAGCCAACTCAAGCTAACACGAGGGAGTTTCGTCAATGACCACCCAACAGCCCACCATCATCTACACCCTGACGGACGAAGCGCCCCTGCTGGCGACCCACGCCTTCCTGCCCATCATCCGCGCCTTCACGGCGCCGGCCGGCATCAAGGTCAGCACCAGCGACATCTCGGTGGCGGCCCGCATCCTGGGCGAGTTCCCCGAGTATCCTGACCGACGAGCAGAAGGTGCCCGACAACCTGGCCGAGCTCGGCCGGCTGACGCTGCTGCCCGACACCAACATCATCAAGCTGCCCAACATCAGCGCCTCGGTGCAGCAGTTGACGGCCGCGATCAAGGAACTGCAGGGCAAGGGCTACAAGATGCCCGACTATCCCGGAGAACCCGAAGACCGACGACGAGAAGGAGATCCGCGCCCGCTACTCCAAGTGCCTGGGCAGCGCCGTCAACCCGGTGCTGCGCGAAGGCAACTCCGACCGCCGCGCGCCGCTGGCCGTCAAGAACTACGCCCGCAAGAATCCGCACTCGATGGGCGAGTGGAGCCAGGCGTCGCGCACCCACGTGGCCACGATGAAGCACGGCGACTTCTATCACGGCGAGAAGTCGATGACGCTCGACAAGGCGCGCGACGTCAGCATGGAACTGGTCACCAAGAGCGGCAAGACCACTGGTGCTCAAGCCCAAGGTGTCGCTGCTGGCCGGCGAGATCATCGACATCGATGTTCATGAGCAAGAAGGCGCTGCTGCGAGTTCTACGAGCGCGAGATGGAAGACGCGCGCAAGACCGGCGTGATGTTCTCGCTGCACGTCAAGGCGACGATGATGAAGGTCTCGCACCCGATCGTGTTCGGCCACGCCGTGCGGATCTTCTACAACGAGGCGTTCGAGAAGCACGGCAAGCTGTTCGACGAGCTGGGCGTCAACGTCAACAACGGCATGGTCGACTCTGTACGACAAGATCGAAACCGCTGCCCGACATCGAAGCGCGACGAGATCATCCGCGACCTGCACGCCTGCCACGAGCATCGCCCGGAGCTGGCGATGGTCGATTCGGCCAAGGGCATCACCAACCTGCACGCGCCGAACGACGTGATCGTCGACGCCTCGATGCCGGCCATGATCCGCATCGGCGGCAAGATGTGGGGCGCCGACGGCCGTCCGAAGGACACCAAGGCCGTGATCCCGGAGAGCACGTTCGCCCGCATCTACCAGGAGGTCATCAACTTCTGCAAGACCAACGGCAACTTCGATCCGGTGACCATGGGCACCGTGCCCAACGTCGGCCTGATGGCGCAGCAGGCCGAGGAATACGGCTCGCACGACAAGACCTTCGAGGTGCCCGGAAGACGGCGAGGCGCGCATCGTCGACATCGCCACCGGCGAAGTGCTGCTGACGCAGAACGTCGAGGAGGGCGACATCTGGCGCATGTGCCAGGTCAAGGACGCGCCGATCCGCGACTGGGTCAAGCTGGCCGTCACGCGCGCCCGCAACTCCGGCATGCCGGCCATGTTCTGGCTGGACCCGTACCGTCCGCACGAGGCCGAGCTGATCAAGAAGGTCGAGACCTACCTGAAGGACCACGACACCACCGGCCTGGACATCCAGATCATGTCGCAGGTGCGCGCCATGCGCTACACGCTGGAGCGCGTGATCCGCGGCACAGGACACCATCTCGGTGACCGGCAACATCCTGCGCGACTACCTGACCGACCTGTTCCCGATCATGGAACTGGGCACCAGCGCCAAGATGCTGTCGATCGTGCCGCTGATGGCCGGCGGCGGCATGTACGAGACGGGCGCCGGCGGCTCGGCGCCGAAGCACGTCAAGCAGCTGGTCGAGGAAAACCACCTGCGCTGGGATTCGCTGGGCGAGTTCCTGGCGCTGGCCGTGTCGCTGGAAGACACTGGGCATCAAGACCGGCAACGCCGAAGGCCAAGCTGCTGGCCAAGACGCTGGACGCCGCCACCGGCAAGCTGCTGGACAACAACAAGTCGCCGTCGCCCAAGACCGGCGAGCTGGACAACCGCGGCAGCCAGTTCTACCTCGCGCTGTACTGGGCGCAGGAACTGGCCGCGCAGACCGAGGACCCGGAGCTGCAGGCGCACTTCAAGCCGCTGGCCGCGACGCTGACCGTCGAACGAGAAGACCATCGTCGGCGAGCTGTCGGACGTGCAGGGCAAGCCGGTGGACATCGGCGGCTACTACATGCCCGACGCCGAGAAGTGCAAGCGCCGTGATGCGTCCGAGCGCGACGTTCAACGCCGTGCTGGCTTCCGCGCGCGAATACTCAACTCGACGCGCATCGGAACTGTCGCCTGCAGCCGAGTAGGCAAGCGTCAGTGCGACGAGACAGCAGACTCCATCACCGTTACTGGGGATCGTGGACATGACATCTCATAGTGTGGGGAGCTGCCGGTGGACTACGCCGGTGGCTGGCCCACTCCCCCACGGGCCGGCTAGCTGGGAGCAGGTTTCCTGACAGCGTGCGTTCCACAACACGTCTCCTCGGCCGCGGGATGGCGGCCGCAGGAGATATGGGAGCTGGTGAACATGGCCACTGGCCGAGAGAGTGGCCTGACCGCTTCCGGGGCGAGCGACGTGTAGAGGCGGATGTTCACATGCGACCCTGTCGTGGCAGGTACCGACCGAGGCTGGCCGAGAGCGGACCGGCGCTTTCGAGGCACGATACAACAAAGCGGACACCAGTCGCGATGTGCTTCCGGGAGCTCTCGACCCATCGTGGTCATAAGGCTCGCGGTCGGGCGTCGCAGCGGTCATTTGGAGCGTCGGGATGCCGATCCGCGCGAGTTCCCGATCTTCGGCATCGGGGCGCGCTCTTGCTGTCAGCCTACGTCAAGCGATACTTGATACGGGGCAAGACCCGACCACAGAGGCGCGGAGGCGATCTGCGCTACTCGTGCAGCTCCTGCGCCAGCGTCAGTAAAAAGAGGAAGAAACGCCGTGGCTGCCAGTCCGAAGAAGGGCACGCAACAGGAACATCGAAGTTCCCTTCCTGTTGCAGGAGGCGGTGCGTAACGGGCGCGCCATCCTTTTTCTCGGCGCCGGAGCCTCAAAGGAATGCAGGAACGCGGCGGGGAAGAGTCCTCCTAACAGCGATCAGTTGCGGGATCATCCTGGCGCAAAAATTCTTCGGTAAGCCGATGGGCAACCGGCCGCTCATGACGGTCGCCGAAATGGCGATCGAGACCGGTGCCGGCAAGAACCTGGTGTTTGAAGCGGTTGCCCAGCGCATTCGACGGGTTCGAGCCGTCAGCGGCGCACCGGCTTGTGTGCGAATTCAATTGGCGTGCAATCGCCACCACCAATTACGACCTCTATCTGGAGACGGCCTACAACGGATCGAAGAAGCGCCGGCAGTCGCTGCTGCCGTTCGTCAAGGATGACGAGCCGATCGACACCCGGAAAGGCACGGTCACGCATCCACTTGAATATCTCAAGCTGCATGGGTGCCTCGATCACCGGCTGGACAAGAGACATTCCGCTCGTCCTGTCATGGGAGCAGTACGACGAGTATGACACCCACAGAAAGCATCTCTTTGCGCGGCTGACGCAGCTTTCGCATGAATGCCCGCTGATCTTTGTCGGATACGGCTTGGCGGATCCTCATATTCGTAACCTGGTCTACAGGCTGGAGAAGAACGCGCGTCCGCGCTGGTACATCGTCGATCCTTCAGCGGAAGAAGAGGACGTCAAGCTGTGGGGCGGTAAAAACTTTGACGTCTTCCCGTGCGGTTTCGGCGAGTTCATGACAGCGCTGGATGCGGCAGTTCCCGAGTTGCTTCGGTTTCTGACGCCGTCCGCCGCGACGGTGAACTTTCCGCTGCGCACGTTTTATCGATCGCAGGCGGCGCAGGAGTTGGATGCGCTGCGGGCGTATTTCGCCAAGGACGTGACGCTCATCCATGCATCGATGGCATTCGCAGAGCAGGCCGCGGAGCGGTTTTACTCGGGCTATGACACCGGCTGGGGCGGTATCGTCAACAACTTCGATGCGAGGCGAAAGGTCACGGACGATCTGCTGTTCCAGGCTCTGCTGGTGAACGATAATCCCACGGAGCCGGTGTTCCTGCTGCTGCGGGGACCTGCAGGAGCGGGGAAGACAATAGCCCTCAAACGGGCGGCCTTTGATGCCGCGACGGCCAGTAAGGCGCTGGTGTTATGGCTTGAAGAGACGGGCGCGCTGCGCCCGGACATGTTCCTTGAGATCCACGATCTAGTGCGGGTTCCGATACTGCTGTTCGTCGACCAGGTGGCGCTTCAGGTGGACAAGCTTGTCCCTTTTCTGCGCGTCATGAAGGCACGGAAGATCCCGCTTATCCTGATCGGTGCCGAGCGCGAGGCGGACTGGACCACGTATTGCGAGAAGCTTGAAGAGCAGCAGCTGCCACACTTCTTCCGCGTGGGTATGCTCTCGGCAAAAGAAGTGGAGGATCTGCTTGACCGGCTGGAGCGGCATAAGTGCCTCGGCCAGCTGGAGGGGAGAGGGAGGCCGCAGCAGGTAGCAGCGTTTATGAATGAGGAACGCGCCGATCGGCAGTTGCTGGTCGCACTGCACGAGCTCACGCGCGGCTATCCGTTCGAGAAGATTGTACTCGGCGAGTATGAGCGGGTGCCCGAGAAGGCGCGCCGTCTCTATCTCGACATCGCCACCATGCATCAGTTTGCGGTAGCTGTGCGCGCCGGCACGATCTCGCGGGTGTCGGGCATCCGGTTCGTGGATTATCAGCGCGAATTCCTCGCTCCGCTCAAGGACATGGTCTCCGTCGTCGAGGACAAGTACGGGGATTACGAATACCGCACCCGCCATCCGAGTATCGCGGCGATGATTTTCCAGCAGGTCTGCACCGACGATGGAGCAAAGGCCCTGCAATACATTCGGATGATTGAGGGGTTCGACATCGGTTTTTCCTCCGATCGCCGTACGCTCGAGGGCCTGTGCAAAGGCAGGAAGCTTGCGCGCCAGTTCACCGACCCGGAAGGGCCCAGGGACATTTTCGCGGCAGCAACGGCACTAGCGCCTGGCAAGGCTTACCTGCTTCAGCAGTGGGCAATCTTCGAATCGTCGCACTGGCGCGGCGATATGGCGGACGCGGAGCGACTAGCTGCCGAGGCCTCGATGCTGGAGCCGGGGACCTCATCGTTTATCCACACCCAGGCGGAAGTGGCGCGTAAACGCGCGAACGACGAACCCTCCCAGCTGCGCAGGGAGCAGTTGCGCCGTCAGGCGCGGCAGTTCCTCGAGGATATGCCGAAGCAGAACCGATTTAGCGCTTCCTCGCGCTGCAAGCTGATGGTGGATGAGATTGCCGACCTCAGCGAGACCTTGAGCGAGGGCGAGCGGCCGACGGATGACCGGTTCTTCGCCGACAAGCTGCAGGATACGGAGAGGGCGCTCTCGCGCGCGCAACAGCAGTACCCGGACGACGCGGAGATGGCGGAGACAGAGGCGCGGCTATGGAGCATCATGAAGGACAAGACGCGGGCGCTCCGAGCTTTGGAGAGGGCATGGAAGAAGATGCCCCGTGGGTCCGGCACGGCAATGCGCATTGCCAAGATCCACGCAAGCGCCGGGCGGGTTGAAGAGGAGCGGACGATCCTCGAGGAAGCTCTGAAGCGCGACTCTGAGGATAAGCAGGCGCATTTCGCTATGGCGATGTTCCTCATTTCGAAGCCGGACGGGGAATGGGACAAACCCGCGATACTCCGCCATCTGGGTTCGAGCTTCAGCGTGAACGACTCGGCGTTCGAGGAGCGCTACGTGATGGGTCAGTTCCTGTTCGCCACGGGCGACATCGACCGCGCGAAAGAGCATGTTCTCGGAGATCGATCGGCGCGCACCGAGGGAGTTCCGCCGCATTCCCCCGAAGCAGGATAACCCGATCACCGAAAGGCTCGGAGTCTACAGTGGGACGGTGCAGTCCGTGAACGTAGGATACTTCTTCCTGCGCAGCGGTGCGTATACCGACAACATCTTCGCGCACCGCTCGGCCTTTGAAGAGGTCGAGGCGGATGACATCGAGTTCGGCAATCAGGTGTTCTTTCGTATGCGGTTCAACCGGCGCGGTCCGGTTGCCGTGTCGGTCCATCGCAAGGAGTTGGGTTGGGCACGGACCGTGGCGGAGATGACGGACGAAACCGTCGCGGAAGAACAGGCCGAGGCGGCCTGAACGGGGTAGGGACCGCTTTTCGTCGTGGCGCACCCGCGCAGAACTTGGCGCATAGTGCTTCCTTCGACTTGCGCAATAAGAATGCACCATCAAAATCCGAGTCGCCGGACAGGCCGGATGTCCGCTTCGGTCTATGACGACCCGAAAGCGGTCAGACTGCTGTCCACCGTTACCGGATCATCAGGAGCGGGGCGCAGGCGTCCGCGCGACTATCATTTGCCTGGTGACGCGAAAGTTCGGTTCCGGGCGGACTTGAGCGCGCGGTCCTGGATCGCCGCGCCTCGCTCGCGATGACGCCGGGATGAAACGACCCGCAGGGATTTCGCTTGACAGTTAGAAATGCTAACGGCATTCTCCGCATCGATGTTCGACGGCACTTCTCCCACCTCCGGCCCGCTCCAGCGCTTCGGCCCGTTCGTCGAGCGGATGCGGCAGGCCATCGCCGCCGGCATCGGGCGCAATCACGCCACGCTCGGGCCGCTCGCGGTGATGCTGTTCGGCTATCTCGGGCGCACCTGGCGGCGCCTCGCGGCCATTGAGGAACGGCTCGCCGCAGGCGCGCGCGCACCGGCACCGCCGCGCGCCGCCGCCGCTACAGCGCACCGCGCGCCAGCGACCGGGCCTCGCCGGCCGGGCGCCGCGCTGTCCGCGCGGGCCGGTGCTGCTGCGGTTCCACGCCCAACATCTCGTGGCGGGACTGCGCGAACTGGTCGAGGCGCCGGAGACGGCCACGTTGCTCGCAGCGGCTCCGGAGGCGGGGCGGCTGCTGCGCCCGCTCTGGCGGATGCTGACGCGCGATAGGCTGCCCGAGGTGCTGCGCCTGCCGAGGCGGCCCCGCCGGTCCGGCGCGCAGGCGCGATCGGAGGCGAAGCCCGACGGTGCCGGCGCGCCGCGCTTCGGTTGACGGTGCGGCCGCGCCGTCCTGGCTTGAACCACCGCCAACGGGCCCGCTCGGCCGGGCCGCGTGGCACGCGCTGATGGCGCGGTGCAGGGGGCAGCCCGCCACGGCGTGAGAGCGCCGTCGCTGCGGGCGGTCCTCACGACCCCTCGCAACGGTCCCTGATAACGCGACACGACCCGCCTAGGAATTGGCGGGAGCGGGTGCGCGCCGGCGCTTCTCGTCATCCCGGCGGAAGCCGGGATCCAGGCGTGACGGCCACTGAACGGTCTGTGGCGCTGGATCCCGGCTTTCGCCGGGATGACGGCGAGGCCCGGCTTCCGCCGGGATGACGGCGGGTGCCGGAGGCCGGGTAAAGGCGCTACCCGCGCCCGCCCGGCACCTGGTTGAACGGCTTGTCCTTGTCCACGCGGATGTCGCCGGGCATGCCGAGCACGCGCTCGGCGATGATGTTGCGCATGATCTCGTCCGAGCCGCCGGCGATGCGCACGCCCGGTGAAGAGAGCAGCGCGTCCTGAAAAATCGCATGCTGCGGGGCAAGCTCGCGGTCCATCACGGCACCCGCCGCGTCCATCAGGTCCATCCCGTAGGAGGCAATGTCCTGCGTCATGGACGCCTTCACGAGCTTGCCGATCGAGTTCTCCGGCCCCGGGTCCTTGCCCTTGGACAAGGCCGTGAGCGTGCGGAACTGGGTCAGCTTGAGGCCCTGCGACCGAACCCACCAATCGGCGATCCGCTCGCGCACCGCGCTGTCGCGGATCGCGGGCTGGCCGTTCACTTCCAAGTTGCGTGCGAGGTCCACGATATCGTCCATGTCCGGCTGGAAGACCATTCCGCCCACCGCCAGCCGTTCATTCATCAGGGTGGTCAACGACACCCGCCACCCCTGGCCGACAGCGCCCAGGCGCTGGCTGTCCGGGATGCGCACGTCGGTGAAGAACACCTCGTTGAAATGGCTTGCACCGGACATCTGGTGGATCGGCCGGATCTCGATGCCCGGAGACTTCATGTCGAGGAAGAAGAAGGTGAGCCCGGCGTGCTTCGGCACGGTGGGGTCCGTGCGCGTGACCAGGATGCCCCAGTCGGAGAGGTGCGCGCCCGATGTCCATATCTTCTGGCCGTTGACGACCCAATCGTCGCCGTCGCGCTCCGCACGGGTACGCAAGGCGGCGAGATCGGAGCCGCCGGCGGGCTCGGAAAACAGCTGGCACCAGATTTCCTCGCCGCGCACCGCTGGCGGAACGTGCCGCTTGAGTTGCGCCGGGGTCGCGTAGGCCATCATGGTGGGGATGCACATGCCGAGACCGATCTCGAACACCCAGCTCGGCACGGCGTAGTTCTGCTCCTCCTGCTGATAGATCACCTGCATGATGGGCGACGCCTCGCGCCCGCCCCACTGTTTCGGCCAGGTGATCGCGGCGAACCCGGCGTCCGCCTTCTTGGCCTGCCAGGCTTTCGCGCGCTGCACCTGCTCGGCGCCCATCTGGCGGCGGAAATCCGCCGGCTTGGCGCGGCTCTTGGGCTCGGCATTGGCTTGGAGAAAGGCGCGCGCTTCGGTGCGGAATGCGGCCTCTTCGGGAGTATCGTTGAAGTCCATCGTTCTACTCCTCAAACCGCGTTGCGAGCTTCGAGCTGGCTGACCAGCCGATGCTTCCAATAGGGCGCGCCGCCTGCGAGCAGTGCGAGGTGCTTGCTGCGGCGATAGTACAGATGGCAGTCGAAGTCCCAGGTGAAGCCGACCCCGCCATGCGTCTGGATGTTTTCCTTCGACGCAAGATGGAAGGCTTCGGTCGCCGAGACGCGCGCCGCCGCCGCGGCAAGCGGGAGTTCGGCGCCGCCGTCCGACAGCGCCCAAGCTCCGTAATAGGCATTGGAGCGCGCGAGCTCGACTGCCACGTACACGTCCGCAAGCTTGTGCTTGATGGCCTGGAAGGAGGCGATCGGGCGACCGAATGCGAAGCGCTCCATCGCGTAGTCGCGCGCCATATGGAGGCAGGCTTCGGCCCCGCCGACCTGCTCGAAGGCGAGGAGGATCGCCGCCCGCTCGAGCACGCGTTCGACCAGGGGCCACGCGTCAGCCGCATTCCCGAGACGTTCGGCCTTCGCGCCGGAGAACGCGACACGCGCCTGGCTGCGGCTCGGATCGATTGTCTTGAGCGTGTTGCGCTCGACTCCCGACCCGGTGAGGTCGACGTGATAAAGTCCGATGCCACCGTCGCCGCGCGCAACCACGATCGCGAAGTCCGCGATGTCGCCGTCCGGCACCGGCCATTTCTCGCCGCTGAGCAGGCCACCGACCGCGCGGAGGTTGATCGCGTCCTGGGTCGGTTGGCCGAGCCCTTCGGCCAGCGCGAACGTGCCGATCAGCGATCCGTCGGCAAGCTTCGGCAGCAGCGCGCGTTTCTGCACCTCGCTTCCCGCCGCCATGATCGCCTCGGCGGCAAGGTAGATCGAGGAAGCGAACGGCACCGCGGCCACCGCCCGGCCGAGTTCCTCGGCCAGCACGCAAAGCCCCTCGTAGCCGATCCCGGCGCCGCCGTGCTCCTCCGGGATCGCCGCGCCGAGCCAGCCCATGCCGGCCATCTCCTGCCAGAGCGCCTTCGCGTAGGGCTCTTCGCCGTCAAGCACGCGGCGCACGACCTTGGGCGGACACTTGTCGCGCAGGAAGCCGCGCGCCTGATCGCGCAGCAGCGCCGATTCCTCAGAGAATTCGAAGTTCATCTGAGCCCTCGCCTTCGCGCTCATTTGGTTGCAGCAATATCCGACGCTCCAACCCCCGCCCGCAAGGGTGCCCGGCATGACGATGCCCGGCATGACGATGCCCGGCATGACGAGGCCGTAGCAGGAGATCAGCCGAGGAACGCCCCGCCGTTCACGTGAATTGTTTGCCCCGTGATGTAGCTGCCCTCGGGTCCGGCCAGCAGGGACACCATCGCCGCGATCTCCTCGACCGTCGCCTTGCGTTGCAGCGGGACGGCCTCGGCGCCGAGCGTGCTTGGCAGCGCGCCGGCGGTCGCGCCGCGCACCGTGTCCACGGCGCCCGGTGCCACGCAGTTGCAGGTGATGCGATGGGGCGCGAGTTCGACGGCCAGGGCGCGCATCAGACCCTCGAGCCCCGCCTTCGAGGCCGATACGTGACAGCGGTTCGGGGTGCCGACATGGGTCGAAATCCCCGACAGCGCTACGATGGCCCCGCCGCCGCGCGCGATCATGTGCGGCACCGCCGCGCTAGTCAGGATGAAGGCGCCGTCGAGCGCCACCGAGAGGATTTCACGCCATTCCGTAAGCTGCATCTGCAGAAACGGCGTCTGCCGCCGCAGGCCGGCATTGCTCACGAGGATGTCGATCCCGCCCATCGCTGCCGTGGCCTCCGCGATCATGCCGTCCACGGCGGCGGGGTCAGTCACGTCGGCCAGGCAGGCGAGCGCCTGGCCCCCGAGCGCGTTGATCTCCGCCACCACAGCGTCGAGGAGCGTGCGGTCGCTCCGGCCGTTCGCGATGATCGAAGCGCCGTCGCGCGCGAGCCGGAGCGCGATCGCCCGGCCGATGTTCTTGCCAGCGCCCGTGACCACGGCGACCTTGCCCGCCAATGCCTGCTGCATCCGGCCGCCCTCCCCTCGTCAGCTTATCGGCCCATCGTAGAGGACGCGTAGCACCACGAGCCATGGATAGCGGGTGTCGACCACCACGCCGTCCGGGCGGGCAAGCTTGCCGTCCGGTGTCACCGGGACGTGCTTCATCGTTACCGCGTCGTCCACGTTGCCGCCGATGACCGATAGCGTGCCCGGCGCCGCCTGCACCACGATGTCGCAATGGCCGGGAAAGGGCGCGGTCGGCAGGTCCCCGAAGCGGAGCCGCGCGGCCCATCCGCGGCCCATGCAGATGATATCGCCGGGCCGGGGGGCGTAGGCTTCCGGCCGCTCGGCCCTCACCACCCAGCCGGTGGCCCGGCCCAGCGCCGTGTCGGCGGCGGCGTTGATGTAATCCGAATGGGAGGGCGAGTAGGGGAAGCGGGGGCCCGCGCCGGCCGTGCGCATGACGTAGGACACGAAGGCGGCCGACCAGGCGTACTGGCCGTCCTCGCCAGCGGGGAATTCCACGCCGTATTGGTCGTGCTTGCCGGTCCAGGTCGCTTCCTTGTCGTCCGGATCGACGCCGAGCCACCAATACTCGCCGACGCGTTGCCATAAGCCGGGCCAGCGCTCGGGCTTCTGGTCGGGCAAGGGCGGGGGCCGAGTGCCCGGCGGGTCGTCGTCTACCGGGCGGTCGAACAGCCGCCACTCCCGGAGCGCGATGGCGATCACGGATTGCCTGGACAGCGGCTCGTACGGCACGTTGACGAAGGCAGGGGCGTGCGGGTCCGGCTTAGCACGCAGCACCGCAATCGCGCCCGCTCGCGCTCCGGGCGCGCCCTTCGGCCGGGTCGCGCACCCGACCAGGGCGAGTGATGACGCCGCGACCGCGGCGGCGATTCGGAGCGGCCGAAACGGCGAGGGGCGGGAAGGGGATGCGATCACGAGACCGGGTGTGACGGCATCCCGGATCGGCTCAGGCCCGCTCGGGGAACAGCGTTGCGAGGCCCTCGGGTGTCGCGGGGCATCGGCCCCGTTCGGTGATGAGGCCGCTAACCAGCCGGCGGGGGGTCACGTCGAAGGCCGGGTTGGCGGCCGCACTTCCATCGGGCGTGACCTGGACGGTGGTGGGCGTGCCGTCGGGACCGCGGCCGGTGATGGTGGTGACCTCCTCGCTCGCGCGCTCCTCGATCGGGATGTCCGCGACACCGTCGGCGATCCCCCAGTCGATGGTGGTGGACGGCATCGCGACCCAGAACGGCACGCCGTTGTCGCGGGCCGCCAGCGCCTTGAGATAGGTGCCGATCTTGTTGGCGACGTCGCCCGTCCGGGTCACCCGGTCCGCGCCGACGATCACCAGGTCGACCTCGCCGTGCTGCATCAAGTGACCGCCCGCATTGTCGGAGACGACGGTGTGCCGGACGCCGTGCTTGCCGAGCTCCCACGCGGTCAAGGCGGCCCCCTGATTGCGCGGGCGGGTCTCGTCCACCCAAACGTGAAGGTCGAGGCCGGCTTCGTGCGCCTTGTAGACCGGGGCGAGCGCCGTGCCCCAGTCCACGGTGGCGAGCCAGCCGGCGTTGCAATGGGTGAGCACGTTGACGCGCCTGCCCGCCTTGGATTGCGCGGCCTCTTCGATCAGCACGCGACCATGCTCGCCGATCGCGGCGCATTGCTGTGCGTCCTCGTCGGCGATCGCGGCGGCTTCCTCGTAAGCCACAAGGGCGCGTTCGGTCAGGGCCGTGTTGCGCAGCCGGGTGAGCATCCGCTCCAGCGCCCAGCGGAGATTGACGGCGGTCGGCCGCGTTTCGGCCAGCAGCGCCGCGTCCCGCTCCATCGCTTCCGTGGACGGGTCCGCGCGGAGCGCAAGGGCGAGGCCGTAGGCGGCCACGGCGCCGATGAGCGGCGCGCCGCGCACCTGCATGGAACGGATTGCGTGCGCCACGGCGCCCACGTCCGCCAGACGGAGGATGTCGAGATCCCAAGGCAGCTTGGTCTGATCAAAGATGCGGACTGACCAGCCGTCATCTCCATCGACCCAAACGCTTCGATACGAGGCGCCCTCGATCCGCATATCCCGGTGCTCAGATCCGCTGATGCAGCACGCAAACCAGTGTGAACAAACGCCGCGCCGTTTCGAAGTCCATTTCTATCTTCCCGTCGAGGCGCTGCATCATCAATTCGGCACCCTCGTTGTGCAGGCCGCGCCGCCCCATGTCGATCGCCTGGATGCGTGCCTCGCGCCCTTCCTCCACCGCCTTGACGTGGCTGTCGACCAGCAACTGATAGTCCTTGATGAGGCCGCGGAACGGGCCGAGCGCCAGCAGGATGGCGATCACGGGTGCCTCGTTCTCGGCCCTGATGTCGAACAAGAGGCGCCCTTCCTGGATTGCAAGGTGGAGCACGTAGGGGCCGAGTGAGCCCGGCGCAGCGGCTGCCTTGGGGCCGACGGGCGCAAACCGGTTCTCCATCTCGAGATCGGCCACGGCCTGCGCGCGGTCGGCCTCGAGGATTGGTGACAGGCGGGTGAGCGCCTCGCCGTCCAGCACCACCCTGACCAGCCGCGCATCGGCCTGGATGGCAGAGCTTGGGTGTCATTGTCCGATCAGTCGTCCACGTCCTTGACCATGCCAAGCGTCAGCATGAGGCCGACAGTGCCGCCTTTGACCGGCCGCAACAGGGCAAGCGTGAGAACCAAGGTGAGCGGGAGGAAGATGACCGAAAGCAGCCAAATCGGCGGATTGGCCGCCCGGTCGTACATGAACATGATCGGGACGACGAGGTGGCCGACGACGAAGATAGTGAAATAGGGTGGGGCGTCGTCGGCTCGGGCTAGGCCAAGCGGTGCGTGGCAGTGCGAGCATTCCGGCACGACGCGGAGATAACCGCTGAAAAGATGCGTCCGGCCGCAGCCCGGGCATTGGCAGAGCAAACCGCGGCCGACCGCCGTCAGAAGCGGCGGCAGAGCAACGGATCGCGCTTGAGCGGCGCGGGCGGGCTGCCAGCGGATCGGAGCCATAGCGGGACCCTTTCAGGACATAGTTTCCCGGTCGCTCGGCCGGACATCACGGCGGTTTAACTGATGCGCGGGGGAAGCGCGATCAAGCGTTGTGCATAGCACCATCCCCGGAGCCCGCCCGCAAATGATCGCGTGTCGCTCCGCATCCGGCCTCCTGAAGTTCGCTGTTCCGGGCGGGTTGCTTGCCGTTGCGCCAACGCGACCCTACGAAAGCGCGTTATCGGTCCGGCCGTTACGGTCGCGCCTATCGTACGAGCGACCGCGGCTGCGGCGCCTGGAGGAACAGCATGAAGCTTCACGACGTCCGGGTATCCCCGTCCAAAGCCAACTTGCCGCGCGAGGACCAGCTTGCCTGGAAGATCGCCGGCGTGGCCGCCGACCGCGTTGGTGTTGAGCGCGACGTCGCCGCCATGATCGTCAACCGGATTATAGACAACGCCGCCGTCGCCATCGCCGCCATCAATCGCCGGCCGGTGGTTTCGGCGCGCGACATGGCGCTCGGCCACCCGCGCAAGGACGGAGCGACCGTATTCGGCGTCCCCGCGGCACGGCGGGTGAGCCCCGAATGGGCGGCTTGGGCGAACGGCACCGCAGTGCGCGAACTCGATATGCACGACACGTTTCTGGCGGCCGACTACTCGCACCCGGGCGACAATATCCCGCCGATCCTTGCCGTCGCCCAGACCATGGAGCGCTCGGGGCGCGAGCTCATCCGCGGGCTTGCCACCGGCTATGAGATCCAGATCGATCTGGTGAAGGCGATCTGCTTGCACGCCCACAAGATCGATCACATCGCGCACCTCGCGCCGGCGCAGGCGGCCGGGATTGGCACGCTGCTCGGGTTGAAGCAGGAGGTGATCTATCAAGCCGTGCAGCAGGCGGTGCACGTCTCGTTCACCACACGCCAGTCGCGCAAGGGAGAGATCAGCAGCTGGAAGGCCTATGCGCCGGCGCACGCGGGCAAGCTAGCGAT
The DNA here is from genome assembly GCA_963757115.1 of uncultured Alphaproteobacteria bacterium. Taxonomy (GTDB): domain Bacteria; phylum Pseudomonadota; class Alphaproteobacteria; order Acetobacterales; family Acetobacteraceae; genus CAVWQV01. The sequence goes on from CAVWQV010000001.1 coordinate 50,782, forward strand.
CGAGGCGGTGGACCGGGTAATGCGCGGCGAGGGCGCGCCCAGTCCCATCTACGAAGGCGAGGACAGCGTCATCGCCTACATGCTGGACGGCAAGGAGGCGCACTATCAGGTGCCGCTGCCAGACGCCCGGCGAGCCGAAGCGCGCGATCCTCGAGAGCTACACCAAGGAGCACAGCGCCGAGTACCAATCCCAGGCACTGATCGACCTTGCGTTCCGGCTGCGCGAGCAGATCCCGGACTTGCGCCAGGTCGAGCGCATCGTGATCCACACCTCCCATCACACGCATTACGTCATCGGCACCGGGGCCAACGATCCGCAGAAGATGGACCCGAAGGCGAGCCGGGAGACGCTCGACCATTCCATCATGTACATCTTCGCCGTCGCCCTCGAGGATGGGCGCTGGCACCACGTTGACAGCTACGCGCCGCGCCGGGCGTCCAAGGCGTCCACGGTCGAACTCTGGCACAAGATCGAAACGCGCGAGGATCCCGAGTGGACCCGGCGCTACCATTCGATCGATCCGAACGAGCTCGCGTTCGGCGCGCGCGTCGAAGTCCTCATGCGCGACGGCACCCGGATCGAGGACGAGATGGCGGTGGCAAACGCGCACCCGCTCGGGGCGCGGCCGTTCAGCCGCCCCGACTACATCCAGAAGTTCCAGACCTTGACCAGCGGCATCATCTCGACCCGCGAAAGCAATCGGTTCCTGGAAGTCGTGCAGGATCTGCCGCGCTTGGGGGCAGGCGAACTGCATCTGTTGAATGTGGCCCTTCCGGCGGGCGCGCTCGCCGAAGGCAAGCCTGGGATCTTTTGAAGCCCCGACCACCGAACCGGCCGGCGCCGGCGTCCGGCCCGTCTTCCCGCGAAGGAGCAATCACTATGAGCGAAACCGCCGCCCCCCCCGCCAACCGGCCGAAAAAGTCGGTGGCGTTGTCCGGCGTGGTTGCCGGCAACACCGCGCTGTGCACGGTCGGGCGTACCGGCAATGACCTGCATTATCGAGGATACGACATCCTCGACGTCGCCGAAGCCTGTGAGTTCGAGGAGATCGCGCACCTGCTCGTGCACGGGCAGCTGCCGAACGCGGCCGAGTTGCGGGCCTACAAGGACAAGCTGAGGTCGCTGCGTGGGCTGCCGGCCGCGGTCAAGGCGGCGCTCGAGACGTTGCCGGCGGCGACACACGCCATGGACGTGATGCGCACTGGCGTGTCCGCGCTGGGCTGCGTGCTGCCGGAGAAGGAAGACCACAGCCATCCCGGAGCCCGCGACATCGCCGATCGGCTAATGGCCTCGCTCGGCTCCATGCTGCTCTATTGGTTCCATTGGGCGCATCACGGCCGGCGTGTCGAGGTCGAGACCGACGACGACAGCATCGGCGGCCACTTCCTCCACTTGCTGCACGGCCGACGCCCGAGCGAGCTTTGGGTGCGGGCGATGCACACCTCGCTGATCCTCTATGCCGAGCACGAGTTCAACGCTTCTACCTTCACCTGCCGCGTCGTCGCCGGGACCGGCGCCGACATGTACTCCGCGATCACGGCGGGCATCGGCGCGCTGCGCGGACCCAAGCACGGCGGCGCCAACGAGGTGTCGTTCGAAACCCAGAAGCGCTACGCGGACCCCGACGAGGCCGAGGCCGACATCCGCAAGCGGGTCGCCGAGAAGCAGGTCGTGATCGGGTTCGGACACCCCGTCTACTCGATCGCCGACCCGCGGAACAAAGTCATCAAGGAGGTGGCGCGGCGACTGTCGCAGGAGGCCGGGTCGATGGCGATGTTCGACATCGCAGACCGGATCGAGGCGGTAATGGCGGACGCCAAGAAGATGTTCGCCAACCTCGATTGGTTCAGCGCTGTCAGCTATCACATGATGGGCGTGCCCACCGAGATGTTTACCCCATTGTTCGTGATCTCGCGCACGTCCGGCTGGGCGGCCCACGTCATCGAGCAGCGTATCGACGGCAAGATCATCCGTCCGACGGCGAACTATGTCGGCCCGGAGGACCTGCGTTTCGTGCCGTTGTCCGAGCGTCGCTGAGCCGCTTTGCGGCGCAAGTAGGAGCCGTCGCTACGCGCGCGGTCGCGACGGCTCCGACGAACTTGAAAACGCGCGCAAGCACGACGGAAAGTTTTTTTCGTCCCGCGCCGGGTGAACCGATCGCTTTTTGTTGACATGCCGGTGCGAGAAGCGGATTAGCGAAAACGGCATGCATGCATTCGATTCGATGCTTAGTACGTCCACGTATTTTTGCGTCACAACCCACGTGCTGCATGCAAGGAAGAAGGACGGTCCATTGACCGCAGCCTTGTCCGGACCAAGCGTGACGGCCCGCACTTCGCGAAAGCACGGTCGGGTTCGTACAGCGAGGCGTGAAGCGGCGCGCGACAATCCGCGTCGATGCCGTCTCGTTGTGCTGGAGCGGCGTGGGAGTGAACAGAGGTTTCGTGCACTCCGCGCCCAAGATCGCCGGTCCTCCGTCGTCCGCCTGTCGCCTGACGCTCTGACAGCGGAATTGCCGATCCGGTTGCCGGCCCGTTCCAAGGCGTGTGGACGCGCAGACGCGCGGACGCAGGCGGGGGACACGACGACACTTTCCACCATCAGAGCCCGTTGGCCGCATCCGGCACGGACATCGAAAAGGAGTTCTCACGCGTGAGTAGCGACGACACTGACAACACCGCTAGGCCGCGCGCGCAGCCGCTAGCCATGCGGGCGGGTACACGTAAGACAGGCCGCACCACCGGCACGCGGGCGACGGGCACGCGCGGGACCGGCACGCGCGGAACCGGCGCACGCAAAGCCACGACGGGCAAGCGCACGGCGGCGGCAGCAAAGAAGCCGGCTGCGACACGCAAGGCGGCTCCCAAGCGCGTCGCCGCCGCGAAAAAGCCGGCGACGCGTAAAGCGGTGAGCGGCCGCACGGCGACCGGCCGCACCGGGACCGCGCGCAAGACGGCGGCCAAGCCGACCGCGCGCAAGACCACCGGCCGCGCCGCGACCGCGCGCAAGACGACGACGCGCGCGACCGCGGGCCGCAAGGCCGCGACCGCAAGCAAGACGCCCGCCCGCAGAACGGCGGCTAAGGCAACGACGACTCGTCGCACGGCAGCGTCGGGCGGGGCTGCCAAGGCGCCCACGCGGCGCGCCGCTTCTGCCAAGCGCGACACCGGTGGCGCAACGCGCCGGACCGCGACGAGAACCGCGACGCGGCGACCGCGCAAGACGGCCACCCCGGAGACGGCCGCGCCCGAAACGATGGACACGCCCACCTCCGAGCCCATGAACTGAGCCGAGCGGCGCAACATCGATGAGGGGGGAGGGTACCGGCGGTACACTCCCCCTTCGTCATGGCCGGGCTCGACCAAGCCATTGGTCACAACCGGCACCAACTTGTTTGTTGCATCCGATGCCCGGCTCAAGCCCGGGCGAGACGGAAGGCAAGGTAAAGTAGTGGCCGGCCGCTAGTTTGGCGGCAACAGCGCTGCGATCTGTGGCGCGGTCAGCAGCCGGACGGGGGCGTCGCGCAACAAAAGGAACAGGCGCGCCGACTCCTCGAGTTCCTCGGCAGCGTATACGGCATCCAGAAGCGTGGCGCCTGAAACGACCGGCCCGTGGTTGGCGAGCAGCAGCGCCTTCGCGTCACGGGCTGCGCGCTCGATCGCCGGCTCCATCTCGGGATCACCCGGACGATAGTATTGAACAATCGGCAGTCTGCCTCCGAGCCGCATGACGAAGTACGGCGTGAGCGGCGGGATGGGGGCGACGGGGTCCACGTCCGACAGGCAAGCAATCGCCGTCGCCATGGTGGAGTGAAGGTGCACGACTGCCCCGGCATCGGGCCGCGCCGCGTAGAACGCCCGGTGCATGAAAACTTCCTTGCTCGGCCGGTCGCCTCCGGTGTGTGCGAACCGGAGGTCGAGCTTCGATAGCCGCGCGGCTTCAAGCCTGCCGAGCGAGCTGTTGGTCGGCGTCATGAGATACCCGTCGGCGAGGCGCACGCTGATGTTCCCGGCGCTGCCCACCGAAAAGCCTCGGGCGAAAAGGCTTTGCGCTAACTCGACGAGAAGCCGGCGCGCGTCGTCCTCCTCCATCGGGCCCGGTCCCGTCATGGTTCGCCCGCGAGCGCTTTGAGGAAAAAGTCGGGGGCGCCGAAATTGCCGGACTTAAGCGCGAGCAGCAGTGGCGCGCCCGCGCCTTCGGCCCAGGTCCACGGCACGCCGGGGTCGATCTCCCGGCCAATGCGCAGACTGCGAACGCCGAGCCGGGAAACCACCGCGCCGGACGTTTCGCCGCCTGCAACGATCATCCGGCGCACGCCGCGCGCGACGAGCCCCGCCGCGATCTCGGCCATCGCCTGCTCGACGAGCGCACCCGCTTCGGCGCGGCCGAGCCGCTTTTGCAACGCTGCGACCCGCTCCGGTGGAGCGGACGCGGCGACCACCACCGGCCGCTCGCTCAGCCGTTCATTTGCCCAGGCGAGCGCCTGCGCCGCGAGCGCCGCCGCATCCGGCGTTCCGAGCGGATCGAGCTCGAGCACCGGCACGTGGTCGCGCGCGGTTGCGATCTGCAGCAGCGTCGCGCGCGAGCACGAGCCGGCCAGCGCCGCCGCTGGCCCTTCAACTGTGGGCAGCGCGCCGGGATCGTCGCGGAAGGGCAGGGCGCCGGCGCGCCGGAAATTGTCCGGCAGCCCCATCGCGATGCCGGACCCGCCCGTGAGAAGCGCGTGGTGCTCGGCCGCATGGCCGATAGCCAACAGATCCGCGTCGCTGATCGCGTCCACCACCGCGTAGCGCCGCCCCTGCTCCTTCTGCGCGGTCATCGCGCGGCGGATGGCGGCCGCACCCTGCGCGACCGTTGCGTATGGTACGAGCCCGACCGTGCCTTCCGTTTGCCGCCCGAGGACGCGAACCAGATTGGCGTCGCGCATCGGCGTGAGTGGATGGTTCTCCATTCCGCTCTCGTTCAGCAGCGACGAGCCGACGAACAGGTGTCCTTGGTAGACGGTTCGGCCGTTGGTCGGGAACGCGGGGTTGGCCAGGGCGAAGCCGCAGCCGAGGGCCGCGACCAGGGCGTCCGCGACCGGGCCGATGTTGCCCTCGTCGGTGCTGTCGAAGGTCGAACAGTACTTGAAGAAGAATTGGCGGCAGCCCGCGCGCTGCAACCAGGCGAGTGCCGCGAGGCTGTCGCGGACCGCCACGCTCACCGGCGCAGTGCGCGACTTCAATGCGACCACGACCGCGTCCGTATCGGGTGCGAGTCCGTCCGAGCTTGGCACGCCGACGAACTGCAGCGCGCGCATCCCGTGCTTGACCAAGGTGGACGCGAGGTCGGTCGCGCCCGTGAAGTCGTCCGCGATGCAGCCGAGCAGGGCCATGATCGCCTCCGGTCAGAATAGCCCAGTATGTGGCGACGCACCCGGTGGGGAAAAGCCTTGGCGATCCGGTCGGTCAGGGCGCCGAGGCGGCAACCACCGTGGCGAACGACGCCGCTTGCTCGTCCCAGGACGGCAGCTGCTGCCCGGCGCGCCAGGCGACTTCACCGAGGGCGGCACGCAGTTGTGGGCTGAAGACCAAGCGGCGGATGGCTTTGGACAAACCCTGGTGATCGCCCGGAGGACACACGACCCCGGCTTCAACCGGCACCAGCGCGGCCGCCGCACCGCCGGCCGTTACGGCGACCGGGAGCCCGCGCCGCAGCGCTTCGGCGACGGAAGCCGCGTAACCTTCCCAGTTCGTTGCCAGCGCAAAGATGTCGGCCGCCTGCCACAGTGCTTCGAGCGCCGCATCGTCGAGCGCGCCAGCGAAGCGGACGCGGCTCGCGATCCCGAGCTCTTCGGCGAGTGCCGAGAGCGTGCGCGCATGCACCGGGTCACGGATGTCGGATCCTGCGATGGTGAGGGTCCAGTCGAGATCGAACAAGCGTGCGAGTGCCCGCAGCAGGACATCGTGCCCCTTGCGAGGTACGAGCGCGCCCACTGACAGGATGGCGCAGCTCTCGCCGGCAGAACCTGCGCTGCGCGGCAGATCGTCGGCGCCGGGCACGATCACCGTCAAGCGGTCCGCGGCCACCCCGAAATCGGCGACCAGGCGGTCGGCGGTGGGTTCGCTGGTCGCGACCACTCGGCACAAAGCCGGAATAAGTTGCCGCTCGGCGGCGCGAACCGCCTCGCGCTGCTCTTCGGTAAAGCCGGTTTCGAGCGCCGTCGGATGGTGGATCAAGCCGATGGCACCGCGCGCAGCGAGCGTCGCCCCGAGTTCGGCGAATGCCGGAAGCGCCAATCCATCGATTACCACACGGGTCTCGGCGGGCAGCGTATCGAGGGCGGCGCGTGCGGCGTTCCGCGCAACGTCGTCGGTCAGCGGATGGCTGCCGGTGAGCCCGACCGCCTGGGTGTCGTGCCCGGCGGCTTGCAGCGCCGCCAGGATCCGCCGGTCGAAGGCGTGGCCGGCGGACATGGTGGTGAACGGCGCAGGGGCGAGGAGCGCGATCCGCATGGAACGCGCGCTACCTACCACGTGACCGCTGAAAGCTGTAGCAGCGGCCTGGTCACGCCCGTGCGCTCAGGGCGAGCGGCGCGCGGCGGTCGTCGAAGGCCGGGCCGCCCCGGGCGCCGTAGCGCGAGACGGCTGGCTGCGCCGCACGGGCGAGCGTGCCGAGCACGCGGCTCTGGACTGTGATTGCCCGCTCGAGCAGGGCGCGGTTCTCGTTGGCGAGTGTCGTCAACCGCCCGGCCACCTCGCGCGCCGGCCCAGACGCCCCGGGGATTGTCCCGCCGCTGCCCTGCGCGGCCGCGAATGCTTCAAGCGCGCGCCGCTTGGCTTCGAACATTTCCGCGGCCCCCGTGAGATCGAGGCGGCGCAAGGCGTCGTTTTCCCGGGCGAGCAGGTCGGCAAGGCCGCTAGCCGTCTGAACCAGGTCGGGCGTCACGGCGTCGCGCTCGCCGTCGCGCGCGCCTCCTGCATGCGCAGCATTTCGGCGAACACCGGTCGAGCCAAACCGAAGCCACCATGCGCCGTCATCATCTTGCCGATCGTGTCCACCATCATCGGTTTCCAGGCTTCCTCGCCCGAGCCACCGCCGAACGGGCCGTTTGCAGTGTCCACCGTGGCGAACATCGGTTGCAGCAACTGCCCGATCGCCATCGCCTCGAAATCCTGGGCGGCCCGCCAAGCCTTCGCCACTTGCGCGGGCGGCAGGGCGGTATTCACCGCAGGGATTGCAGGATTGGTGTCCATCAGCGCACCTCGAGTTCGGCTTGCAGCGCGCCCGCCGCCTTGATCGATTGGAGGATCGTGATGAGGTCGCGCGGGCCGACGCCGAGCGCGTTGAGGCTGGCGACCAAGTCCCGCAGGGTGACGCTGCCGCGCACGATGCCGAGCTTGCGATCGTGCTGGTCGTCCACCTGGATATTGGTGCGGGGCACCACGGTCGTCTTGCCGTTGGACAAGGGGCCGGGCTGGCTCACCTCAGGCGTCTCGGTCACCCGGATGGTGAGATTGCCCTGCGCAATCGCCACCGTGCTGATGCGGACATTGTCGCCCATCACCACCGTGCCGCTGGCCTCGTCGATCACCACCACGGCCGCGGTGTCGGGCTCCACCCGCACGTCCTCGAGACGGGCGAGCGCGTCGATCGGATCACGACCGGCGAGGTCGAGTGCGACCGTTCGCGGGTCGGTGGCGCGCGCCACGGGGCCGCCGAGCGCGCCGTTGACCGCCTCGGCGATCCGCCGGGCCGTGGTGAGGTCGGGGTTGCGCAACCCAAGCCGGAGCCCCGTGCTCCTGTCGAGGTGGAAGACGACCTCCTTCTCGACCGTGGCCCCGTTGGCGATGCGGCCCGACGTCGGCACGCCGCGCGTGACCGACTGGCCTGCGCCCTTGGCGGCGATCGCGCTCGTGCTGAGAGCGCCTTGCGCGACCCCGTAGACCTCGCCGTCCGCGGCCAGCATCGGGGTGACGAGCAAGGTGCCGCCGGTGAGGTTGGTCGCGTCGCCGAGCGCCGATACCGCGACGTCGATGCGGCTGCCGCTCCGCGCGAAGGGGGGAAGGTTCGCCGTTACCATGACGGCGGCGACGTTCTTGGTTTGCAGCTTGGCTTGCTGGTCCCGCGTGTTGACGCCGAGCCGCTCCAACATGCCGATCAGCGATTGGCGAGTGAAGACCGCGTTGTCGAGCTTGTCCCCGGTGCCGTTCAGGCCGACGACGAGGCCGTAGCCGACCAACTGATTGTCGCGCACGCCTTCCACGTCGGCGATGTCCTTGATGCGCACCTGCGCCGTGGCCGGGCGCGGGAGCGCCGGGCTCAGCAGGGCAAGGAGCACGATGAGGGCGGGGAAGAGGCGTCGCACGGCCATCCCGGTAGGATAAGAGAAAGGTTTAAAGGTCAGTCTGTGGTCGTGATGGCAAGCCCCGTGCCAGCACCGATGGCCGCTCCGCCGTCGAGGGATGGGGGTCCGAAGCCCGGTCGGATTTGCCGGGCGGCAGAAGGAACCGAGGCTCATATGGCGGCGAGCGTGACGAGGGTGAGCCCGGCAACCGCCTGGGCAGCGAGCGGCGCCAGGGCCACCGCGTCGTCGGGCGGGTTCTGCGTTGCGGAAACGACCGCCCATGCACCAACTGCCACAACCGCCCCAGCCGCCCCCATCGGGGTGGACACCTTGCTCACGCTCCAGGAGATGCGGGGCGACGGCGTGCGCGACCGGGCCGCGCGCAGACACGGCGAAGCGATGCTGCGGCTGCTCGCGGCGTTGCAGCGGGCACGGCTCTCCGGGCCGACGGCGATGGCGGGCGTGTTGAGCGAGCTTGGCGAGCTGTTGGAGGGCGGCCCGGACGCGGCCGACCCGGCGCTGCGCCAGCTGCTTGGGGCCATCGAGTTGCGCGTTCGGGTGGAGCTGGCCCGGGCGGGGTAGTGCCGCCCGCCTCCAGGTTGTGTCGCGCCGTTGAAGCTTCGGCAACCGGTCTTGGCGCATAACTTCCGCGCCGCTATAAGCCCGCGCGAAACGACCCGGCATCGGCTGGGTCGCCGAGCGGCCGGCACCACAGGCGGAACTCGGATAGGAAAGCAGGATCGGCACGCATGATGGTGACTTTGCCCCCCGACTACCGCCCCTCGGACCAAGAGGAGTTCATGAACCCGGCCCAGGTGGAATACTTTCGCCTGAAATTGTTGCGGTGGCGGTCTGAACTGCTGCGGGAGGCCGACGGCACCCTCCTCAGCCTGTCGCAGGGCGGGATCCACGAGGCCGACATCACCGACCGCGCCAGCGTGGAAACCGACCGGGCGCTCGAACTCCGGACCCGCGACCGGGCCCGCAAGCTGATCTCCAAGATCGACCAGGCCTTGCTGCGCATCGAGAACGGCACCTACGGCTATTGCGAGGAGAGCGGGGAGCCGATCGGCCTGCGTCGGCTGGAAGCGCGCCCGATCGCCACCCTCTCCATCGAAGCGCAGGAGCGCCACGAGCGCATGGAGCGCATCCACCGCGACGACTGAACGCGCCGGTCGGCCGCTTCGGTTGCAGCGGCAGGCTCCCACGCTCAGAACGGCAACACGATGTCGCCGAGCTGGGTGCCCCAGCGCGGCGTCTGGACATCGGTAATCTGACCCTTGCCGCCATAGGCGATGCGCGCCTCCGCCAGCCGGTCGTGCGGCACCGTGTTGTCGCTCGCGATGTCCTGGGGGCGGACGATCCCAGTCACCTGCAGCTGGCGCAGCTCGCTATTCACCCGCACTTCCTGTCGGGCGATCAGCACAAGGTTGCCGTTCGGCAGCACCTGGGTGATCTCCCCAGCCAGGCGCAGAGTGACGGTCTCATTGCGCTTGATGGTTCCGGTGCCATCGGCGCTGCCGTTGCTGCTGATGGAAATGAGCTTGGTGGGATCGATCTGCTTGGGCAGCAGGCTGGCCACGTTGAGGCCGAACAAGGACGGGATCCCGAGAGTTTGGGACATGTCGCGCGCTTCAGTGGACGCGTTCTGGAGGTTCGCCGTGTCGGCGATGTTGACCAGCACGGTGAGGACGTCGCCCACCTGGGCGGCGCGTTGATCCTTGAAGAAGGCGCGTGAGCCGGTGCGCCAGAGACTGTTGGCCTCCGCGGGCGCGGGCCCTCCCGACGGCATGGGCAGCGACACCGGCCGCCAGGACGGGTCCTTGGTCGGATCGGAGACCGGGCTCATTGCCGGCGGCCGGCCGATATTGGAAAGCCGTTCGAGCGAGCCACAGCCGCCGAGCAGAACCGGCAACATCAGGCCCGCGAGCAGCTTGCTACGAGGGCTCATCGCAGTGCCGCTAGGCTCGCGCGTCCCGACGCGCCCATGGGTAGGGTGAGCGGCGTCGAACCCGGCTCGACGCGGACCTTGCCCGGCCCGGTCACTTCCGCCTCGAGCACGGCCCGGGAAGCAATATTGAGCACGCGCACCCGCTCGCCGATCGCCCCCGGCTCGAGTGCTTGGCCCTGACCGGCAATCGTTATGCCGTCCGATTGCAACTGCATCAGCACCGTCGATCCCTTCTCGACTACGGGGGCCCGCATGAGGTCGGCGAGGAGAGATGGGCTGCCCTGCGGCGGCCGAGTGCCGGAGCGCCATGCCCGAAGCCTCGGCCGGGTCGTGCGCGACATCGCCGCGGATCAGCCCGGCGCGCAGCCGCGCGGTCCGCACGTCCGACGGCCGCAGCACCGTCCCGGCCGGAAGCCGCTCAGCCGGCACCACGACCTCTACCGTCTCCTGCACCCTTCCGGCGATCCGCAGGTTCGCGGGCTCCATCGCCCCGGCCGTTATCGTGAGGAGGGCCGCGAAATGGCCCGACGTCCGGTCGTAGTTCACCTGCGTCACCACCGTTTGCGCGATCCCCTCAAGGGGCACCTGTGGCGGTTCGAAGCCGGGCAACTCGGCATCCGAGCCCTCGGGGGCACCGGCGCGGGTCAGGGCCGTCCGCACTGCGTCGAGCACGTCCTCGCGCGGCAACGGTCGCCCCGGCCGATCGATCACTACCCGTTCGGCCGGCGACATCGGCCGCCAGTCCACGCCGAACTGCCGGGCGATGGCACCGAGCTGCGCCGCTTCCACGATCACGCCGCCCGCCGAGCGCCGGGGCCGGTCCCAGCACGCGCGCGGCGTTCGGGCCGGCATCGTCGAACAAGTCCGACAACCGGATGGTGGGCGCCGACAGCGCGGCGAACGGCCGCAGCGTTGCGGCTTGGCAGGGGAGTGCGGCGGCGAGAGCTGCCGCGGCAAGAAGGGGGGCGCGCATCGGCATCACCGTAGATTGGTCAGGGTGGACAGCATCTGGTCGCTTGTCGTGATCACCCGGCTGTTCATTTCATACGCGCGCTGGGCGGTGATGAGGTTGGTGATCTCGCTCACCACGTTGACGTTGGAGCTCTCGACGAAGCCTTGCATCACGCTGCCGAAGCCGGGCGCGGTGGGTGTTCCGGTCACGGGGGTGCCCGAAGCGGCGCTTTGCACGAGCAAGTTGTCGCCCTGGGCTTCCAGCCCCGCCTCGTTCGGAAACACCGCAAGCTGAATGGTCCCGACCGTCTGCGGCGCGGTCTGCCCATCGAGTGAGACCTGCACCTGACCCGCGTTGTTGATCGTGACCGACTTTCGCGTTGGCCGGAACGGTGATGCCGGGCTGCACCGCGTAGCCGTCGGCGGTTACGATCGTGCCGTCAGGTGCAAGGCCGAACGTGCCGTCCCGCGTATAGGCGGTGTCGCCGCTCGGCAATGTCACCTGAAAATACCCGTTGCCGCGGATCGCCACGTCCAGGCTGTTGCTGGTCTGCGTGAGGTTGCCCTGCTCGTTGATCCGATAGACGGCCGCGGTGCGGACGCCTAGGCCGACCTGCGCGCCGGAGGGGACGACGGTTCCGGAATCGCTGCTGTTCGAGCCGACGCGGCGAAGGTTCTCGTAGATCAGGTCCTGGAACTCGGCCCGCTGGCGCTTGAACCCGGTCGTCGTCATGTTGGCGATGTTGTTGGAGATCACCTCCACGTTGGTCTGCTGGGCCTGCATCCCGGTGCCGGCGATGTCGAGCGAGCGCATCCGTTATTCTCCTTGCGGTCCGGCTATGCTCAGGAACGGCGGGCGAGGATCTTGTCGATCGCGCCCTGTTGCCGGTCGGCCTCGCCCTGCACGAACTGGCTGACGAACTGGAATTCGCGCAGCCCGGTCATCATGCGGGCCATCTCCGCCACCGGCTGCACATTGCTTTCCTCGACCGCGCCTTGCACGAGGCTCGGGACCGCAACGGGCGTCGTCGGTGCATCGGAGCGCAGGAGGCGATCGCCCTCCGGGCTCACCCGGTTCGGATCGTCAGGGCGGACAACTCCGATCCTGGCGATCGTGCCGTTTTCGCTGCTCATCGTCCCGTCCCCCGCGATGGTGATGCGCGTGTCAGCTTGGGCGACCTGCACCGGCCGGCCGTTCACGTCGAGCAGTGCGTCGCCCGAGGCGTCCGCAACGGTACCGTCCGGCATCAACCCGAACCGCCCCGCCCTTGTCAGGCGTGGCCCTTGTGCGGTCTGGACGGTGAAGAAACCGTCACCAGCTATTGCGACATCGAACGGATTGGCGGTGTGGGTGACGGAGCCGCGCGCGGTATCGCGGTAGCTCGCGCGGTCTTGCGTAAAGGCGATTGTCTGGCCGCCACGCGGCGCGGCGGCATTGGTTTGCGGCGCGAGCCAGTCGCTGAATAGGGTTCGCTCGGCCTTGTAGCCCGGCGTCCCGGCGTTGGCGATGTTGTTCGCGATCACGTCCATGCCGCGCTGCTGCGCGACCAAGCGTGAAGTCGCCACGTAGGTTGAAAGATCCATCGCGTCCACTCCGCTCGACATTCGCCCAAGCCGCGAGCCGCAAGCGCAAGCCCTGTGCCAACCGGTATCGCCTCGATTTGCGAGGCTCGTCGGGGAAGGCGCGTGCGTCGGGCGGCAGGTTCTGCCGGGGGATGGTCGAAGCTGCCGGGCCTGCGCTGCCCAACACGCCCGAACGCAAGCCTTCGTTAACGAGTGGCTGCCAGCTTCGCCCGGACCGGCGCATCGCGCGCCGTGGGGAGGGCTGCATGAGCTCGGCGGCGGTGACTGCGGATGCGCCCGGCGCGGCCGAGGCGGACGGCGGCCAGGAACTCAAGAAGGGCGGCAAGAAGAAGCTGCTGCTGATCGCGGCGCCGGTGCTGCTGCTGCTCGTCGGCGGCGGGCTCTGGTTCACCGGCATCGCACCGAAGCTGCTCGGCATCGGTGGCTCCTCGGCGGCTCGCGCCGGCGTGGCCGCCGCGCCGGCGCCGACGTTCTTCGAGATCCCCGAGATCGTCGCCAACCTCAACGGCAATCCGCGTCGCCCCAGCTACATCAAGCTAAAGCCGCGCCTCGAGCTTGCCCGTGCGGGTGACGCCGCTCGCGCGCAGGCCGCGATGCCGCGCTTGCTCGACATGTTTCAAACGTTCCTGCACGAGACGCGGCCGGAGGAGCTGCGTGGTTCCGCCGGCATCCAGCGGTTACGCGAAGAGCTGATCGCTCGCGCCAACCTTGCCGCCGCACCCGCCAAAGTCGTCGATGTGCTGTTCGTCGAGATGTTGATCCAGTGAGCGGCGCCGGAGAGGAAGATCTCGCCGCTTCCTGGGGCGCTGCGACCGCGGGCGAGGAGGAGGCGGCGCAGCCCGCGCGAGTGCTCAATCAGGCCGAGATCGACAGCCTGCTCGGCTTCGACGACGGCGCTGCTTCCGGCGAAAACCGGACGGGAATGCAGAAGATCATCAGCTCGGGCCTCGTCTCGTACGAGCGCTTGCCGATGCTGGAGATCGTGTTCGACCGCCTGGTGCGGATCATGTCAACGAGCCTGCGCAACTTCACCAACGACAATGTCGAGGTGAGCATCGACAACATCGTGAGCCTGCGCTTCGGCGACTACCTCAACTCCATCCCGCTGCCCGCCATGCTGGCCGTGTTCAAGGCGGAGGAGTGGGACAATTACGGACTGATGGTGGTCGACAGCGCGATGATCTATTCGATCGTCGACGTGCTGCTGGGCGGCCGCCGCGGCACCGCGGCGATGCGCATCGAGGGCCGCCCCTACACCACGATCGAGCGCACTCTGGTGGAGCGGCTGATCGCCGTGGTGCTCGCCGACCTTTCGGCGAGCTTCGACCCGCTGTGCCCGGTGACGTTCCGCTTCGAGCGATTGGAGGTGAACCCGCGTTTCGCCACCATCAACCGGCTCTCCAACGCAGCGGTGCTCGCCCGGCTCAGGGTCGACATGGAGGATCGCGGCGGCCGCATGGAGCTTCTGCTGCCCTACGCCACGCTCGAGCCGGTGCGGGAGTTCCTTCTGCAGCAATTCATGGGCGAGAAGTTCGGCCGGGATTCCATTTGGGAAACGCACTTGGCCGAGGAGCTGTGGAACACCGACGTCGATCTCGACGTGCTGCTGGACGAAAAGGTGATGCCGCTGTCGGACGTGATGGCGTTCGAGCCGGGCACGCGCATCGTGCTCAACGCGGGACCGGACGCGCCGGTGCAACTGCGCTGTGGCGCGGTTGCGCTGTTCGAGGGCCGGCTCGGACGACGGAAGGGCCGCATGGCGGTGCGTATCGAGCGCGACCTGCCGCGGACTCCAGCGCCGGAGCGATGACGCCGCCCGGTTGACGGTTCGCTAACTCGGAGGGGCCAAAATGGTGGGCATGGAATGGCTCCTGGAATGCGCGCTGATCGGCCTGCTCGCCGCGACGCTGTTCCATGCATTGCGTCTGGAACGGGCGCTCGGGGTGCTGAAGCGGGACCGCGCGGCGCTGGAGCAGCTGGTGGCGGGGTTCAACGCCAGCACGCAACAGGCGGAGGCCGGGATTGATCGGCTGCGCACCGCCGCCGAAGGGTCGGGCCGCCAGCTCGCGCGGCAGATCGAAACGACATCCGGGCTCAAGGATGATCTCGTGTTCCTGACCGAGCGCGGCGAACGCATGGCGGACCGCCTCGACGCGCTGGTGCGCGCCGGCCGCCCGCTCGCGGCCGAGGCGCAGCCCGTCCTGCGCAGGCACACGGCCGAAGTGGGGGAGCCGCGCGTGCGCAGCCAAGCTGAGCGAGATCTGATCAAGGCCTTGAGGTTGGTCCGATGAGTTTCCGCGTCAGCCTGCCGCGCCTGCTGCCGACGACGGTGGTGGCGCTCGCCGTGCTTCTCGCCGCCAAGTCGGTTGACATGGCGCGATCGATGCTGCCGGCGCAGGCGGCGGAGCCCGCGGCGCAGGGGCCGGTGAGCCGCCCGGGGCCGGCGACCCCGGCTGCGCCGCCGGCCGCCGCGGCGGCAGCAAAGGCGGCGCCGATGGGCGGCTCCGCCGCCGTGACGCCGGCTACGTCGCCCGCCGCCGAGCCTCCGCCCGTCAGCGACGGTGAGCGTGCGATCCTGCTCGAACTCCGGCAGCGCCGCCAGGAACTCGACGCCCGCGACGCCGCACTCTCGTCGCGGGAAGCGGTGCTGGCGGCCGCCGAGCGGAAGATCTCCGCCCGCGTGGACGAACTCCAGGCGCTGCAAACCCGGCTGGAGTCGCTGGAAGCGGCACGGCGAGGGCGCGACCAGGCGAACTGGCACGGCATGGTGAAATTGTACGAAATCAATGAAGCCCCGCGATGCCGCCGCGATCTTCAACGACCTCGACATGACCGTGCTGTTGCAGGTTGTTGATCGCATGAAGGAAGCCAAGGCAGCGGCCGTCATGGCGGCGATGCAGCCGGAAAAGGCGCGTGAGATCACGACCGAGCTGGCGCAGATGCGTAGTCGCGCCAATGCCGACCCCGCCCCGGCAGGCGGCTGACCGTGCGTATCGAGCGCGGGAACATTCGATGCCGATCGACAAATCGGTAAACGTGCTGATCGTCGATGACTACAAGACGATGCTGCGGATCATCCGCAACCTGCTCAAGCAGATCGAAATCAACAACGTGGAGGAAGCGACGGACGGGTCGGACGCGCTCGCCAAGCTTCGCGCGCGCAATTTCGGCCTGGTGATCAGCGACTGGAACATGGCGCCGATGACCGGCCTGCAGTTGTTGCAGGAGGTCCGCGCAGACACTCGGCTGCAGGCCACGCCGTTCATCATGATCACCGCTGAAAGCAAGACGGAGAACGTGGTCGCGGCCAAGCAAGCGGGTGTCTCCAACTACATCGTCAAGCCGTTCAACGCCGAAACCTTGCGCGGCAAGATCGAGAAGGTGCTCGGGCATGGCTGACGCCATCATCGAGGCCGCCTATGCCGTCGCCAGCCGACTTTCCGCCGTCCGTGGCCGCTATCCGGACGCCGAGCCGGGCCTCGTCGCCGACGTCATGCGCGCCGTGCTCGGCACCGCCCAGAGCAGTGCCGTCGGTTGCGACGCGGCGCTCGTCGGCGAGGTCGAGGAGCTCGGCCGAACCATCGCCTCGGCGAAGGCGGAGATCGCCGCGCTGCGGGTCGACGACATCACCGACAGCCACATTCCGTCGGCGACGGACGAGCTCGACGCCATCGTCGCGCACACGGCGGCGGCGACCCACCGGATCCTGGAAACTTGCGAAACGCTGGACCGCGTGGCGGATGAGCTGACCGGCGACACGGCCGCCCGGCTGCAGGAAGCGACCACGCAGATCTACGAGGCGTGCAGCTTCCAGGACGTCACCGGCCAGCGCATCGACAAGGTCGTATCGACGCTGAAGACCATCGAGGCGAAGATCGCGCAGATCGTGGTGACATTCGGCTCCCCCCGAAACGCCGACGAGCACGAGGGGGGCGCGGGCGAAGCAGCGTTGCTGAACGGACCGCAGCTGCCCACCGCGGCCATGGATCAGTCCGACATCGACGAGCTGCTGGCCAGTTTCGATTGATGCGCCGCCGTATCCCCTTCGCGCTGCTTTGCCTCTGGTTGCTGCACGCCATGGGCCATACGGCGCGAGGGGACGACGGCTTGAGCGTGCTCGCGACCGATCATAACGGGGTCGGCCGGATCGCCTTCACGTATACGAGCCCCGTCGCGTATCGGTTGGCGCGCCAAGGTGACCATCTGCTGCTCCGCTTCGACACGACCGCGCCGATCGAGGAGCCGGCCTCGTTGCCGCGCAACGTCATCAGCTACACCCCGGCCGTGGGCGAAGTAGACATCGTCATCGCGCACGGCGCGCGGGCGCAGCTCGTGAAAATACCCCACGGTGTCGCGATCGATGTTGCGGATGCGGCACCGCGCAAAGACGCGGCCGCCAAGCCGGCAACCCCGCCCGCCGCCGCTTCTCCGCCGTCGCCGAGCGGAGCGGCATCGCCCGCGCGAGCAGCGGCCGCCGATCCGGCCACCGGGACAAAAGCGGAGCGCGCGTCGACGCCGGCCGTGGCTGCCGCGCCCGCTCCGGTCCCCGCCGCCGCACCGCCTCCCGCATCCGTTCCGGCGGCCGCGCCAGCCGCGCCCGCCCATCCCGTTGCGGATGCTCCCGCTCCGGCGCGTCCTGGGGTGCCGGCCGCCGAGCCGATGGCCGCCGCCGCGCTTCCCGCCTCCTCTGCGGCGCCCTCGCGCTCCGAAGCGCCGGCGCCGCCGGCCGAGGCGGCGACGCCCGGCACGATCCGGCTCGCCTTTGGCAGCGCGACGGGGCTCGCCGCACTGCGGCGCGGAGGAACCGCGGTGTTGGCCTTCGACGAGCGGCGGCCGTTGGACCTCCCAACTCTTCGGGATGATCCGGTGTTCGGGGCGGCAACCGTGCAGCTTCTGCCGGAGGCCACCGTCGTTCGCGTCCCACTGCCGCCGACGATGGCCCTCGCCTTCCGCCGAACCTCGGATGGTTGGACGGTCACGGCCGTCCCTGCAGCCCTCGATGCGCAGCCGATCACGCCCGTGCTGGCCGATCGCGAAATTCGGCTGGACGCGGTTGCACCCGGGCGCGTGCTGAGCGTGCCGGATCCGGAAACCGGCGGATTGCTGCTGCTGGGAACGCAGCGCGAAAGCGGGCAAGCGGTCGGCGTGCAGCGCCGGACCGCGGAATACGAACTGCTGCCGACGTGGCAGGGCGTCGCCGTAGACCCGCTTTCGGCGAGCGTGTTCCTCCGCGGCGGCAAGGACGGGTTCCTGCTTGGCGCCGAAACCGGCGGGCTGGCTCAGACCGCGCCTGCCCCGAACGACGAAGCGTATGCGGCTGCGATGCCTCTGACGCGCCGCTTCGACTTCCCGCCGCTCGCTCCGGAGGCGTTGCAGCGCCGGCTGCAGGACGAGGTCGATGCGGTGGCGGCGGCCGCTCCGCTCGCCCGAGCGCACGGCAGGCGCGCCGTGGCAGAGACGATGATCGCACTCGGGCTCGGCTCCGAAGCGCATGGGATGCTGCGGCTTGCCGCCGACGAGGATGCCCGCGTGCTCGACGACGCCGACGCGGTCGGCCTGTCCGCCATCGCTGCCCTCATGGCCGATCGCGAGGGCGAAGCAGGCGGCTTGAGCGATCCGCGTCTGGATGGGACCGATGAGATCGCTCTATGGCGCGCCGTGCGGCAAGCGAAGGCGGCGGACGGTTCGGCGCCAGCCGCCAAGGTGTTTGCGGCCACGCTCCCGTTGGTGCTCGCCTATCCGGCCCCGCTGCGCGAGCGGTTGCTGCCGCTCGTCGCCGAAACCCTGGCCGCCAACGACCAAGCCGCAGCCGGCAAGCTGCTGGCCGCGCTGCCGGACGATCCGCGCTTCGCCTTCGCCCGCGGATTGCTGCTGCAATCCAAAGGGGATCGGGACGGCGCGCTCGCCATATTCGATCGGCTGGCGGCTGGACCAGATCGCCTGCTTCGGCTCCACGCCGCGCGCCAGGCGTCGAGTTGCGGCTCGCGAGCGGGCAGCTGGACGCACGCGGTGCGGCCGACGCTTTGCAAGGCCAGTTCCTGGCCTGGCGCGGCGACCACAACGAGGTCGATCTGCGCCTCCGAACGGCTGCCTTGCGCGCTGAGGCCGGCCAATGGCGGGTGGCCCTCGGATTGCTGCGCGAAACGGAGGCGCTCGGCCCGGAACAGCAGCCGGCCGTCCATGCGGAACTGCTGAAGACATTCGCCGCGGCCTGCGCCGACCACAACGCGGACGGCCTGCCGCCGCTCGAGCTCGTGGCGCTGCTCGACGAGAACGCCGACCTGCTCCCCGCCGGCGAGCCCGGCACGGATCTCGCGGCCCGGCTTGCCGACCGGTTGCTGGCGCTCGATCTGCCGCGGCGAGCCGAAGCCGTGCTGGCCCGGCTGGTGCGTGCGACCGCGGGCCCGGTGCGGGCGAGTTTCGGCGCTCGGCTCGCCGCTTTGCGCTTGCGCGAGGGCAGTCCGGCCGACGCGCTCGCAACCCTTGCCGACACGGATGGCGAAGAGCTGCCCCAGGCGGTGCAGCAGCAGCGGATCACCGTGCGCGCGGGCGCGCTGGCCCGGCGCGGCGACGCGGCCGGCGCCGCCCGGTTGCTCGCCGACCTCGGCACGCCGGAAGCGACGGAGATGCGCGCCAGCATTCTCGAGAGCGCGCACGACTGGCCCGAGGCAGAGCAGGCGCTCGCTGAATATGCCGGCCGCACGGTGCCGTCGGAGGGAGCGCTCACCGACGCGCAGAAGCGAACACTGCTGCGGTTGGCGGTGGCCGCCTCGCAAGCCGGCGATGCGGCGGCTCTCGGGGCGCTCGAGCGGCGGGAAGGCAAGCGCATGGAAACGGGCTCGTTCGGCGACGTGTTCAAGCTATTGACCGCAAGCCCCGTCCAGGGCGGTGCCGACCTGGCCCGTGCTGCTAGCGAAATCAATCTCGCGCGCAGCCTGCCGTCTGGCCTCAAGGCAATAGGTTCCGTGGGCAAGGGCCCCTGACGCTGGCGCGCGCCCACCGCGGCGCACCGAACCGCGCCGAAAAACGGGAAATTCCGCTTGCGCGGCCTCCCCCCTTTCCCCATGTTCCGCGCTCCTTTGGCCCCAGGGGGTGCGCGCATGGGGCGCGTTCCCAACAGGCCGTCTGCTGGTAGGAGGGTTTGCGGTGAACGCACTCAGCCCACTGGGGATGGTCTCGGATGTTCCGAGCAAGATCCAGTCGTTTGCTGCTCTGGAGCAGCCGAAAGATTACTTTGTCGAAAAGGACGGAGTGAGGTTCGCTGGCATGCACTTGCTGGTCGATCTCTGGGGCGCGGGCAATCTCACCGATCCTGCGGCGATCGACGCGGCCTTGCGCGAAGCTGCGCTCGCGGCGGGTGCAACGATCCTGCACAGCCATTTCCACCACTTCGAGCCGAACGGCGGCGTTTCGGGCGTGGTGGTGCTCGCGGAAAGCCACATCTCCATCCACACGTGGCCGGAGCGTGCACTTCGCCGCCGTCGACATCTTCATGTGCGGCAGCTGCGATCCGTATGATCGTTGCCGGTGCTCAAGGATGCGTTCCGGCCACACACGGTCACGCTGGGCGAGCAGCGGCGCGGCATCATCGGCTGAACGCGCGAGGGCGGCACCTCGGTCATGGCGTAAGCGGCCCGGTGCAAACCCGGGCCGCTCCGTTTCGGAGCATCGGGGATGGCGGTCGATAGCTGGGTCAACGAGAGTTGTACGCTGATTGGGGCCAGCGGTTCCGCATCGGGCGAGAGCTCGCACGCGTGCGGAGCGCCTACCAGGACATCCTGATCTTCGACAGCCTGACGCATGGGCGTGTCATGCTGCTGGACGGGGCGGTGCAGATCACCGAACGGGACGAGTTCGTCTACCAGGAGATGATCGCCCACGTGCCGCTGCTGGCGCACGGCGCCGCCGCGGACGTGCTGATCATTGGCGCGGGCGACGGCGGCGTGCTGCGCCGCGTGCTGCAGCACCGGACAGTGCGCCGCGCGGTGATGGTCGAGATTGACGGCGAGGTGATCCGGCTGGCGAAGCGCTTTCTTCCCAACATCGCGGGCAGTGCATGGCACGACGCCCGCGCCGAGGTCATCGTTGGCGACGGGATCGACTACATCCGGCACGCAACCGACGGCTCGTTCGACGTCATCATCGTCGACAGCACAGACCCGGTGGGCGTCGGCGAGGTGCTGTTCAGCGATGCATTCTACGCCGACTGCGCGCGTGTGCTCACCGCGGGCGGCGTCGTCGTGAACCAGTGCGGCGTGCCGTTCATGCAACCCGACGAGCTGCGCGACACGAGCGCGCGCCGCGCTCGCTGCTTCCCCCACGTGACAGCTTATGTCGTTGCAGTGCCAACCTATGTCGGCGGGTTCATGACGCTTGGATGGGCCGGCAAGGACGCGGGGCTGACCCGCCTCGACGTCGCGGAGATCCGCAAGCGGGCCGAGGCGGCGCGCATTCTCGGCGCGACGCGCTACTGGACGCCCGAGATTCACGTGGGCGCGTTCCACCTGCCGCCCTACGTCGCCGAACACCTGCCCGGCTAGCGCCGAAAAGCCGCCCTTCCTGGAAGTCCGTCTCTTACGGTCGCCGTGGGTTGTCCGTCATCTCCCGGCTGATCGCGGGCGCGGAGGCGATCAGCCGGCGGGCAGCACCTGCTCGCGCCAGACGCCGCGGCAGTCCATCTCGTAGTCCAGGCCGACCACGGGTGGGCGGCAGAACTGCCAGACCAGGCCGTCGCGGGCTGCGCCGCGCACCACGAGCTCCTCGGCGAAGAAGGGGTGGATGTCGCGCAGCGTGTAGGCCTGCACCGCGGTGGTGCCGGCCCAATCGGTGCCGAGCAGGCCCATCCGCCGTTCCATCTCGCCCAGCACCCAGCGGGCCTTGGCGCGGAGCCCATCAGGCGAGAGGTCACCGGGGGCGATGATGTGGTCCCGGTAATTGCTCTTGCCCTCTGGCGCCTCGGCGCTGCCAGCGATGGCGAAGGAGGGCGGCGCGGCGGAGTCCCGCACCGTGAAGGCGAAGGCGTGGAAACAGGGCTCGGCCGGCGGCGCGATCTCTGGGCAGACATTGCTGCGGGCCACCGGGTTCAGCCCGCCCTCGCGGAACAGGCCCCACTCTCCCAGCACCCCGCCGTAGACGCGATTGAAGGCGGCGAAAGTCTCCTCGGTAAAGGGGGCGGGCGAGCGCAGCTCGCAGGCGGCGAAGGCGGCTTTCGGCCTCCCGGCCGCCTCCAACAGTTCAGCGATACGGGTGAAGCCGCGCATTAGCGGCAACGGCTCGGTGAAGCGGACGCGTTCGAGGGCGAAGCCGGGCTCGGCGGCGACCCCGGCGCTGTACTGGTTAGACGCCCGGGATGAAGCGAAATCCTCCCTCGGCAACGGTGCGGGTCGCGGTCATCGAGCCTCCCAGATCCATGCCGGTCGATGGTGCGAGCGGAGCGGGCATCCCCGCAGAAACTCCGTGCTTGCCGGCGGGGGACCAGCCCTCCAGGACGGGCGCGGCGGGAAGTTTGCAGCGTGCTCAGCCGGCTCACACGCCCTAGTGCGTCGGCGCGGCCGCGAAGCTTTGCACGAGGCTGCCGCAGACCAGGCGCCAGCCGTCCACCAGCACGAAGAAGATCAGCTTGAACGGCAGCGCCACCACGTTGGGCGGCAACATCATCATGCCGAGGCTCATCAGCACGCTGGCGACCACCATGTCGATCACCATGAATGGGAGGAACAACAGGAAGCCCATTTCGAACGCGCGCCGGAGCTCGCCGACCATGAAGGCGGGCACCAGGGCGCGCCAGGGCGTCTGGTCGGGCGAGGCGGGGTCGGGCAGGCGGGCGAGGTCGAGAAATAGCTGTAGGTCGGCCGGCCGCAGATTGTCCGTCATGAAGCGACGGAACGGCTCGGCCGCGAGCCGCAGTCCCTCCATCTCGCCCACGCGTCCTTCTGTCATTGGCAGCAGCCCGCTGGCCCAGGCCTGGTCGAGCACCGGCTGCATGACGAAGAACGTCAGGAACATCGCAAGCCCGATCAGGACGGTGTTGGGCGGCGTGCCCTGCGTGCTGAGCGCGCTCCGCAGCAACGAGAGCACGATGACGATGCGGGTGAAGGCCGTCACCATCACCAGGAGGCTTGGCGCGAGCGATAGCACGGTGATGACGGCGGTGAGCTGGACCAGCCGGCTCGTCGCTCCAGCCTGACCGGCGGGGCCGAGGTCGAGGTTGAGCGATTGCGCCGCCGCGGTCGCCGGCAGCAGAACGGCAAGCGACAAAAGTAAGGGCAGGGACCGCTTCACGGCCGCTCACTCCCGTCGAGCCAACCCACCACGACATCGTTGCCGCCACCGGTGAGCAGCAGGAGACGGCGGCCGTCGCACGACACGAGATGGAGGCGGCGGCGCGCATCGAGTGCTGCGGTTTCCTGCACCACGAGCGCTCGGCCCGATCCGCGGCGCGGCGCGAGGCCGCGCGCGCGGGCGAGGCGGCCTGCGAGCAGCACCAGGCCCAGCACCACGGCGAGTGCGGCGGTGGCGGTAAGCAGGGATGACCAGGAAGGAAGCATGGGCGCGGCCTTTTGCCGGCGGGTGCGGGAAGAATGCTCAGCCGGCGGGCGGGGCGCGTTCGGCGATCTTGCCCGAGAGGGTGGTCAGTTCGGCAAGCACGGTGAGGAGATCGGGCAGGAGCAGCCTGCCCTCCTCGGGGTCGAGGTCGAGCGTCTTGGCGCAGAGCAGGCCCACGGTGGCATCCAGCCCGGCCAAGTCGATGGACGGCGCCGTGCTTGCCGTCACTTGAAACATCTGGACGGTGCTGAGGAGGCTGCTCGCCAGCCCGCGCACGCGGGCGGTGGGCCAGCCGTCGACGTCCGGAGCAGGGCAGTGGGGCCGGCTTCTGTCGGTCATGACGCGCATCAGAACACGGCATCGATTACCGAACCCTTTCGGGCGGCCTCAGGCAGGCACGACACGACGGAATCGGGCAACGCCAGAAAGGCGCGCCTACTCGTTCGAGACTCCTTCTTTGAAGCGGCTGATTTCCAGACCTTGCCCCACGGGCAGCATGACGCTCGCCATGTCAGGCTTGGCGCGGATCGTCCGGACGTAATTCATCAGCTCAGAGCGGTGCGTCCCGATATTGTCCGCGACGATGATCGCCCCGCTATTGAGTTTCGGATAGAAGGCCTCAAGGCAAGGCACATAAAGGTCTTTCCAGAGATCGACCAAAACGAAGTCGATGTCAGCCGGTAGATCGCGGATCATCTGCACCGCGTCGCCAACCCTGAAGTTGATATGGTCGGACAGGCCTGCTTGCTGCGCCATGTCGCGTGCGAACGCGGATTTATACTCGTGCAGCTCCATGGTGATGAGGCGACCGCCCGTCGCGCGCGCCGCCTCTCCGAGCCAGATCCCGGAGTAGCCAAACGAGGTGCCGAGTTCGAGGATGGTGGGCGCTTCGAGGCTTCGCGCAAGAATGTTGATGAACTGGCCGGTCTGCGGCCCAATGGCCCGCATGCGACGGTCCTGCCCACCGTCCCGGCCGCCCTCTGGTATCTCGCGCGGCTGCGCCCGCTCCTGCCGGATCATCTCGTGATAGGTGTCGAGCACCGCCGAAATCTTCTGATCCATCATGCGCGTTCCACGGTTTGAGCTGCTGTGTCGAGCGCGGCAGCAATCTTCTCCGCAGTCGCTTGGTCGATGGGCCCGCTCCTGAGGCGGAGGCGGAGCGCCAGCTTGAGGTTTTCCATCCCTCGCGTCACAGGCGCAGGCTCGCCGTGCCGGTGGCCGCCCCCCGTTGAACTGATGCGGGCAAACAGCCCTTCGATCAGGCCACGATTTGCAGCGTGAAAGGCATCGCCCTCGGGCGTGATGCGATAGGATTTACGCCCGCTGCCTTCGGCCTCGACCTGGGCGTAACCCATGTCCTCCAGCCAGGCGAGCGTCGGATAGATCACGCCGGGGCTGGGGCTGTAGCTGCCGCCCGTACGTTCTTCGAGCGCCCGCATGAGCTCGTATCCATGGCGAGGCTGCTCCGAGATCATGGCCAGCACCAAAAGGCGCAAGTCGCCATAATCGAAAAGCCTGCCGCCATGGCGTCCCTTGTGCCGATGGCCCTGATGGTGACGGGGATCGCCCCGGACTGGCCCGTGATGCGGATGTTCGTCTCTTTGATCATGCTTCATGCGACCATAGTAGGGATTCGATATATCGAAATCAAGATATACCGAGACTGTGACGGATTGCGACGGGAAGTGGAACGCTTCCCGCAACGTTTAACTCTCCGTTCAGCCCTCGGTGCGATCGTGCCCGTTGCGCATACCGGCGGAGGCGCGGGTGGATCTCTCGAATATCGGCATATTCGCGTTGGCGGAGAAGCGGCTGGCCTGGCTCGACAAGCGGCAGGAGTTACTCGCCGCCAACATTGCCAATGCCAACACGCCCCACTGGCAGGCGCGCGATCTCGCCCCCTTCGCCGCCAGCCTGTCGCGGGCGGGTGCGGGCACGCTCGCGAAGACGCAGCCGGGCCATCTGCCCGGCACGGCAGGCGGCGATGGCGGCGGCGACGCGGCCACCTCACGGCCGGCCGCGCGCGCGCCCGACGGCAACGCCGTGTCGCTCGACGAGCAGCTGATGAAGGTCGCCGACACCGAAACGACGCAGGAAACGGTGACTAATCTTTACACGAAATACATGGGCCTCTTCCGTCTCGCACTCGGGCACGGCACATAGGGGATCATCAGGATGGATCTCACCAAGGCGCTGACCATCTCGGCGCAAGGCATGGACGCGCAGACGACCCGGCTGCGCGTCATCTCGGAAAACCTCGCCAACCAGGACACGACCGGCTCCACGCCGGGAGCCGACCCGTATCGCCGAAAAACCATAACGTTCGAGAACCGGATGGACCGCGCGCTCGGCGCTCAGGCCGTCCACGTCAAGTCGATTGGCCGCGACAACAGCGCGTTCACCAAGAAGTTCGACCCCTCACACCCGGCGGCCGACGCTCAGGGCTACGTCAAGACGCCCAACGTCAACACCTTTGTCGAAGTCATGGACATGCGCGAGGCGCAGCGTTCGTATAACGCCAACCTGCAGGTGCTCGAAGTCAGCCGCGGCATGCTGACGCGGGCGATCGGACTGCTGAAATGACCGACATCCCGACTGTCACCGTCCGGCCGTCCGCCGCGGCCGGTGCCTATGCGCGCATGGACAGCGGCCAAGTGGACGCGACGGGCGGCTTCGGCGGCGCCCTGCAGCGGGCGCTCGAGGGCGTTGTCGAGACGGGGCGCGACGCTGACGCCAAGGCGATGACCGCGGTCGCCGGCGGCGGCAATCTGACGGAGGTCGTCACCGCCGTGTCTCAGGCCGAGCTCGCGCTGCAATCGACCATGGCGATCCGCGACCGCGTGGTCCAGGCGTATCAGGATATCATGCGGATGCCGATCTGAGACGCGCGATCCCGCCAGAAGAACAGACGCGGCGGGGAGCCAGACCAAGGCAGGAAGCCAGACATGACGGAGGCTGAAGTCGCGGAGCTGATCCGCGAGGCCATGATGGTGGCGCTCAAGCTCGCCGCTCCGCCGCTGCTCGCCGGACTGGTCGTGGGCCTGGTGGTGTCCCTGGTGCAGGCGGTGACGCAGATCAACGAAGCGGCGCTCGCCTTCGTCCCCAAGGTGCTTGCGCTCTGCGCCACGCTGTTCCTGCTCGGCCCATTCATGCGCGCCACACTCGCCGACTACATGCACCGGGTGTTCGACGCCATGATCGCGGTCGGCGGCTCGTGACCGGAGCGGTGGAACCAGCGTGAGCCCGGACGACGCGGCGCTGCTCGCGTCGTTGCCGGCCTGGGCGTTCGGCTTCGTTCTGGTGCTGGGCCGGGTGGGCGCGGCCGTGATGGTGCTGCCCGTCCTGGGCGAGGCCGAGCTTCCCATGACCGTCCGCGCCGGCCTCGCGCTCGCGCTCACCGTCCTGTTGCTGCCGGCCGTGCAATCCCTGCTCCCGGCCGCGCCGAACGATCCCGTTTCCGCCGCGGCGATGGTGGGTGCGGACATCGTCACCGGCTTGTGGCTCGGCTGGTTGGCGCGGCTACTCGTGCAGGCCTTGCCGATGGCGGGGCAGGTCGCGGCCTATATGCTGGGCTTGTCCAACGTGCTGCAGCCCGACCCCGTGCTGGGCGCGCAGGCCAGCGTGCTCGCCCGGATGTTCAGCCTGGCGGCACCGCTGCTGCTATTGGCGTCCGGCCTCTACGCTATCCCGCTCGCCGGTCTGGTCGGAAGCTTCCACCTGATCCCGCCGGGTCGGCTGCTGCCCGCCGGTGACGCGACCGACACGGTGGTCTCGGGCGTGGCGGAGGCTTTCGCGCTGGCACTCCGCCTTGCTTCCCCGTTCGTACTTGCGAGCATTGTCTGGCAGGTGGGCGCGGGGCTGATTGCGCGCGTCGTGCCGCGCTTGCAGATCTACATGGCCGCCATGCCGGGGCAGATCCTGGGCGGCTTGCTGCTCTTTGCCGCGCTTGCGGGCGTGGTCGCCGCCACGTGGCTGCAAGCCACGCGCGACGGCTTCGCTCATCTTCCCGGCGTGGGCTGAGGCATGGCGAGCGAGCAGGAGGACCGGACAGAAGCCGCCACGCCGAGACGGCTGCAACAGGCCCGCGACGAGGGCCGGTTTCCGCTGTCGCGTGAAGTGCCTGTGCTGGCCGGCCTCATGGGTGCGGCACTCGCGCTGATGCTGTTCGCGGCTCCCGCTGCGCAGGAGGCGGCCATCCGGCTCAGCCGCTTCTTTGCCGACGCGCATCGGATCGACCTGTCGGACGGTGGCGGCAGCGCGATTAGGGACGCCGCTCAGGCCGCCTGGCGCCTGGCTTTGCCCTTCATCGGCGCCACGCTGGCTTTGGGCGTCGCCTCCGTCCTGGTGCAAACGGGTGGCGCGCTGCATGCCGGTGCGCTTCGTCCCAACCTTGCCCGGCTCAACCCGCTCGCCGGGTTGAAGCGGCTGTTCGGGTTCGGCGGCGTAATGGAAGCCGGCAAGTCAGTGGCGAAGGTCGCGGCCCTTGTCGCGGTCGGTTGGGCCACTCTTTCCGGCAAGCTCGCCGGTACTCGAACGTGCGCCGCTGTTTCCGGCGCCCGTACTGGCGGCCGAAGCGACCCGGCTCGTGCTCCGCACCGTCCTGGCCGTGCTCGCGGTCCAGGCCGCCATTGCCGCCGCCGACGTGGTGTGGGTGCGGCTGCGTCACGCGCGAAGCCTCCGCATGAGCCGCGCGGAG
The DNA here is from genome assembly GCA_963757115.1 of uncultured Alphaproteobacteria bacterium. GTDB lineage: Bacteria > Pseudomonadota > Alphaproteobacteria > Acetobacterales > Acetobacteraceae > CAVWQV01. Next base: position 78,836 of record CAVWQV010000001.1, read on the forward strand.
GTGCGGGAGGAACTGAAGGAAACCGACGGCAACCCGCAAGTGAAGCAGCGGTTGCGGCAGATACGGATGCAGCGCGCGCGCAAGCGGATGCTCGCCGCGGTGCCGAAGGCGACCGTGGTGATCACCAATCCGACGCACTTTTCGGTCGCACTGGCGTATGACCGTGCTAGGAACGGCGCACCCCGCCTAGTTGCCAAGGGAGTGGATACCATGGCCGCGCGCATTCGCGAGATCGCGCGGGACCACCGCGTTCCCGTGGTCGCCAACCCGCCGCTCGCGCGAGCACTTTATCGGGTCGAACTCGACGCCGAGATACCGCCCGAGCACTACCAGGCGGTGGCCGAGATCGTCGCCTATGTGTGGGGGCTGAGCCGGCGCGTCCGAGGTGCCGCCGCATGACGGACGAGCGGGCACGCTCCGATCCCGCGGTCGACCGGTTCCGCGCCATCGGCGCGCGTGCCGCAGGTGTCGCGCATGACCTTATCAACATACTGGCCGGCATCGAGGCCGCCGCCGCCGACGCGCTCGCCGCCGGCGGAGCGGTCGGGCCGGCGGCGGGGCCGCTCCACGAAATCCAGGGTTACACCGAGCGCGCGGCGGCCATGGTGCGAGAGGTGCTCGGGCATTCCCGGGAGGACGCTGCTCCTCCGGTCGCGCTTGGCGAGTGCCTTGCCGGCGTCGCCCGGTTGCTGCGGCGCCTGCTGGGTGCCGGCATCGAGCTCACCTTGCTGCACGAGACACCCGGCCCGGAGGCGCGCATTCGTCGGACGGATTTCGAGCGGGTCATGACGAACCTGGCGGCCAACGCGCGGGACGCGATGCCGCACGGGGGTGAACTCGTTGTCCGCATAGCAGAAACGCCGACAGCGCCGGCAACTGCGACCGGGGGCGTACAGCCCCGACCCCAAGCGGTGATCGAGGTTGCGGACACCGGAGCGGGGATCGCCCCCGAGCTGCTCGGGCAGGTTTCGGAGCCGTTCTTCACCACCAAGAAGGCGGGAACCGGCCTTGGACTTGCGACGGTCCGCGACATCGTCGGCCGCGTCGGCGGGTCCGTGTTCATAGACAGCGCGCTGGGGCAAGGCACGCGCGTCCGCGTGCACTTGCCGCTCGCGCTAGACCAGGCGGAAGGGGGAGCCAAGACGGAAGCTGGCGTTCCGACGGGTGACGGGAGCGTGCTGCTGGTCGAGGACGAGGATGCCATCCGGCGCGTAGCCGAGCGCGGACTCCGCGAGCGCGGCTGGCAGGTGCTTGCAGCCGCTTCGGCGGAACAAGCGCAGTTCCTCCTCGGCCGGGGAGAACCGCAGCGGCCAGCCTTGCTGATCTCGGACTTCGCACTTCCCGGGCGCGATGGCCTCGCGCTCCTGACCGAACTGCGCCGCGCGCACCGTGGCCTACCCGCCATCCTCACATCCGGCTACGCGGACGAGGCACTGCGCCGCGCTTGCGCGGAAGCCGACGCCGCATTGCTCATCAAGCCGTACGCGCTCCGGGCGCTGCTCGACAAGGCAGCCGAAATGGTTAGGGCGGCGGCGTCACACCGGGCCGAGATGGCCGCCGATGCCACGCCAGCCTGGCATCCTCCCGAGGAGGTTGTTCCCGGCGCCGAGAACAGATAGAAAACGCTGATATCGGAGGCGAATTCGGGGCGGTCGGCTTGGCGTCGCGCTTGCTCTTGCGATGCGGCGGCATGTAAACAATCGTCGCGCGAGCCAATCCGGACAGCAGCAATGATCGGTTGAGAAAGGCGTTCGCATGGAAAAGAACAAGGCGCTGGATGCGGCGCTGTCTCAGATCGAGCGGGCCTTCGGCAAGGGCTCCATCATGCGCATGGGTGCGAGGCCCGGCGACGAGCAGATCGAGGTCATTCCGTCGGGCTCGCTCGGACTGGATCTCGCGCTCGGCATCGGCGGCTTGCCGCGTGGGCGCGTCATCGAGATCTACGGTCCGGAAAGCTCCGGCAAGACGACACTCGCGCTGCATGCGATCGCCGAGGCGCAGCGGCGCGGCGGCACCTGCGCCTTCGTCGACGCGGAGCACGCGCTCGACCCAATCTACGCGCGCAAGCTCGGCGTGGACGTGGACAATCTCCTCATCAGCCAGCCGGACACCGGCGAGCAAGGACTGGAGATTGCCGACACCCTGGTGCGCTCAGGCGCCATCGACGTGCTCGTGGTGGACAGTGTGGCCGCCCTGGTGCCGCGCGCCGAGCTCGAGGGCGAGATGGGCGACAGCCATGTCGGCCTGCACGCCCGCCTGATGAGCCAGGCGTTGCGCAAGCTCACCGGCAGCGTCTCGCGCAGCAACACCATGATGATCTTCCTCAACCAGATCCGGCTGAAGATCGGCGTGATGTTTGGAAACCCGGAAACCACGACGGGCGGCAATGCGCTGAAATTCTACGCCTCCATCCGCTTGGAGATCCGCCGCATCGGCCAGATCAAGGAGCGCGAGGACGTGGTCGGCAACCAGACCCGCGTGAAAGTGGTGAAGAACAAGTTGGCGCCGCCGTTTCGGCAGGTGGAGTTCGACATCATGTATGGCGAAGGGATCAGCAAAGTCGGCGAACTGATCGACCTCGGCGTGAAGGCGAATGTAGTGGAGAAGTCGGGTGCCTGGTTCAGCTACGACAGCCAGCGTATCGGGCAGGGGCGCGAGAATGCCAAGCAGTTCCTGCGCGATCATCGGGACATGGCGGACGCGATCGAGCGCAAGGTCCGCGAGCAGTCCGGCGTCGTTGCCAACGCGATGATGACGACGGAAGAGGGCGAGGAGGCCGAAGCGGCTGACTGACGTCCTCGACCCGGCGGCGCTCCGCACGCTGGGTGCCGATCTTGTCGCGCTCGACGATGCCGACCACGATCTCGTTGCCGCGGCGCACGACGTGCTCCAGCGCCACTACAAGCCGTTTTGGCACACGGTCGCCGCCGCCATTCGGGGCCGCGACGGGCGGGTCTGGACCGGGCTGCACCTGGGGGCCACCGTGGGTCGTCTCTCGGTGTGTGCCGAGCCGATCGCGTTCGGCCGCGCGCTGCTCGAAGGGGACGGAACCGTCGACACGATTGTCGCCGTTCGGCATCCGAAGCCGGACGAGCTGGATCGCGAGCTGGCGGTCGTTTCGCCGTGCGGCGCATGCCGGGAAATGCTCGCCGACTACTGTCCCGATGCGTGCGTGATCCTCAAAGCCCCGCCCGGCGCCGCATCCAAACCGTTGATGAAGGTGCCGGCGCGGCTGCTGCTTCCCTGGCCGTACCGACGGTAGCGTCCGTCACGTTGGTTGAGCGACATCGGCGGTACGTCGTCGGTCCACGCTAGATCGGCAGCAGAACGAATTCGGAGTAGAGCTTGTCCACCTCGCCCGGTGCTAGGTGAGGTGAACGATAGCACGCGTGATCGGTCTTTCTGAGGCCGCGTGGTCGCATCTCTCCGAACAGGCGCTCGTCGGCGACAAGCGCAAGCGTCTTCTGCCGACGCAGGACGGCAAATTTCACCCGTTCGATATGGCGGCCCAAGAGCCCTGGCTGACTGCAGTACAGTACCTCCGAGTATGGCAGCCTCGCGGCGGCTGGGACGCGCCTGTGCAACCGTCGCAACGACACAAAGCGGCGCTTCACCACCATGTAAGCGCGTTCTGATCCAGCGCTGAGCACCAGTTGCAGGCAGTCGTATGGGGCGTGGTCGTCGAAGATCTTCCGCTGCGCCGCGTCCAGTAGACCGCGGACGGTGTCAGGGTCGAAGCTGAGAAGCGGGCGCGGCCCTCGCAAGGTGTCGGCATGAAGCAATGGCGGCATGAAGATCCTGCTTCGGTCGAGCTTCGTGAACTGCATCCCCTTTAGCACCTGCCGCGAGAGCGGCCCCGGCGTAAAGGTCGTGTAGGTCAGCGCTCGGGCGTGTATGGCAGCTGCGAGGAGGGCGGTTCCCCAACCGCGGTACTCCGGGCGCACGTACCAGGACGTCAGATTGCATATCAGCCCGGTCTGGCTGGCATTGTGCCGCTCCGCGTACACGGTCCCGAGAAAGCCGACAATTTCGTCGCCGTCCGTCAGAACGAAACCGAGGTCGGGTTTGACACCGGTCCAGGCATAGTCGAACAGCCGGGGCCATGCGGCGGCCGGAACGCCGTGTTCCCGAAATCCCTGGTCCAGAAACCGGCAAAGCGGTTCCACGTCTAGGAGATCGGCGGGGCGGATGTGTGGTCCGGCCGGATTGCTCGCCTCCGCGCTCGTACCGCTGCTGCGCAGCAGGCGCGCAAGCGTGTCGATGGTCGGGGCGGAGAATAGTGCGCCCAAGGCAAGATCGTTGCGGTCGGTAAGTTGCTGGACCTCGAGGAACAAGTTCAGGATTGTGAGCGAGTTGCCGCCAAGAGCGAGGAGATTATCGGACCATGCGATCGGGGACACGCCCAACAGTGATTCGCAAACCCTCTGCAGTTCCCGCTCCAGCTTGTCCCCTTCGTGCAGATCGATGGCGCCGCGCCGCGGCTCCGATCGCTCGCTGACGACCTGCAACGCCGGATGCCGAGTGATGGCGTCGAGGCAGTCGGGGTTGCGCAGGGCTTCGCGATTGCGCACGGGGCGCCGATTGAGAGCGTCGCGAGCAGCGGCCTCGGATGGCTTGCCGCTGTAAGTGATCGGCAAGGCGTCAACCTGCGCGATGCGCGCCGGTATCAACGCGGGCGAGCCGCGCGCGGCGAGTTCCGATCGGATACGGCGCCTGAGTGCGCCGTCCAGTTCCGCGCCGCGCCGAAGCACCACGAGCAGGACGAGGCGAGCCCGGCCGGGCTCGTCAACAACTTCCTGTTCCAGCGCCATCGCTTCCGCGATCTCGTCGATGCCTTGCAGGATGGAGTAGATCTCAGCGGGGCCGACACGGATGCCACGCACGTTGATCACTCCGTCGGAGCGCCCGCGCAGTTGCCAGCCGCGCCCGGGAGTGAACTCGATCAAGTCGCCATGCGTCCAAACGCCGGGATTCTGGCTGAAATAGGCTTGGTGAAAGCGGCTACCGTCCGCGTCGCCGTGCAACCCCAGGGGACGTGACGGGAAAGGGTTGGCGCAGATCAGCTCGCCGACCTGCAATTCCGCGTCGGACGCCGGCAAGGCGCGCACATCGAGGCCCAAGCTCCGGCACTGCGCGGCACCAGGATAGACGGGCAGATTGGGATTGCCGAGCACGAAGCAGCCGACGATGTCCGTCCCCCCCGAGATGGACTGCAAGGGAACCGCCTTGACGTGCTCGTGGGCCCAAAGGTACTGGCGCGGGTACAGGATTGATCCAGTTGAAAGGATGCTGCGCAGAGCGTGGAGTCCGAACGCGCGGCCTGGCGAGATGCCGGCGGTTTGCGAGAACTGCAGATAGGCCGCGCTGGTGCCAAACACCGTCACGCCCTCGGTGTCGACCAAGCGCCACAGCGTTTCCGGCCCCTCGATCGGCCCGTCATACAGCACAAGCTCGGCGCCGGAGGCCAGCGCCGAAAGCTGCCAGTTCCACATCATCCAGCTGCACGAGGTGTGAAAGAACAGCTTGTCGCCCGACCTTAGGTCGCAGTGGAGCCGGTGTTCCTTGGCGTGTTCGAGCAACGTGCCGCCCGCGCCGTGCACGATGCACTTGGGGCTGCCCGTGGTGCCGGAGGAGAACAGCACGAAAAGCGGGTGGTTGAACGGGTGACGTTTCCAGCGGAAGGCTTTGCCGGGAGCGCGGGTGGTCAATTCGGCGAAGCGGTGCACCGACCCCGATGGCAATGACGCCAGCGGGTCGTCGTCGATCGCCACCACGGCCCGCAGGGAGGGTAGGCGACCCACCACTTCGGCGAGGCGGGTCGCCACCGGTACTCCGACATCCCATGGTTGCGCCCGCGTCGTTCCGAACAGCACGACTGGCCGCAGCGGCGAGAGGCGCGCCAGGATGGCCTCCGCTCCCATGTCCGGAGAGCAGCTGCAGAAGACTGCGCCGATCGCCGCGGTCGCCAACGCGGTGATCACGACCTCGACGTTGTTGCGCGCTATGGCGGCCACATGGTCGCCTGGCTGCACGCCCATTCGGTCGAGCGCCTCCGCCAACGACACCAGCCGGGACTGCAACTCGCCGCGGGTCAGTCGGTCCCGCCGGCCGTCGGCGTGACAGGCGGTTGCGGCCGGGCGGTCAGGTTCACCGTGGAGCAGGCATTCGGCGTAGTTGAGGCGCAGAGCTGGGAAGAACCGTGCTTGTTCAACGTCGTCGCCGACGCACACCGGATCGACATCGCCCTCGATGGGAAGCTGCGACCAATCTAGAAACAATGCCCAGAAATCCCGGAACTCGCGGGCTGCAAACCGATCGAATGCGTCGTAGCTGCCAAGAGGAACACCGGCCTTCGTTTCGCAATAGCGTCGGAAGTCCGTCAGTTGCGAACGGGCGATCGCCGCCGCGCTCGGATCGTAGATCGGCTCAGCCCGCGAGGAATGGCTTACGTCGACGTCGACGTCGAGATCCATGCTCCTGCATTCCTGCTTGTGGATCAGTATGTAACGCGGCGACCCGAACACGTGGAATATAGCAGGAGCAAAAGACTTCCTGGACGTCTAATCACTCTTGCGGGATCGTCGGGCGCACAGCACAAGAGTAGTTATGCGTCGTTAGAGTGAAGATTGCTTGATCGTAACTGGAGATAACAAGTAGTTCATTAACTACACGTGGTCGTGTCCGGTAAACGGAGGGCTACTCCGCAGCCGGTATCTTATCAAGCAGCCTCCCCTATTTTTTGAGTGCGCGCACGCACGGAAGCGTTTTGCTTTTGCATCAAGGAGATGCGCCTGGGCGTTGCTTCAGTTTAAGCCTGTGGCCTGTGGACGGGGGTAGGTCCGCCGACTATCGCCCGACGGCGTAGCCCTGCATCCCGCGCGGGTTCGCTCCCGCGTAGAGCTGCCCGCCCTCCAGCCGCGCCCCGGAAAGTCGCCCCTCCGACCAGTCCGGCCCTTTCTCCACGAGATGACCGCGACGAGTGAGATCGGCCAGCACCGCGTCAGCGAACTGCCCTTCCAGCACGAGCTTGCCCGCGACGCGCGAGGCGCGGCCAGAAGCTGCTCGGCCAGTGCTCGGTGTGAAAGCTTGGGGTATCGATCGCCTGCTGGATGGTCAGGCCGTGATGCACCATCCGCAGAAACATGATGGTGGCCCACTGGTCCTGCTGCTCGCCTCCCGGCGTGCCGAACGCCATCCAAGGCTTGCCATCCTTGAGTGCGAAGCTCGGCGACAACGTGGTGCGCGGGCGCTTGCCGGGCGCCAAACTGTTCGGCAGGCCGGGCTTGAGCCAGAACATCTGCCCGCGCGTCCCCATGGGGAAGCCGAGTTCCGGGATCACCGGCGAGGATTGCAGCCATCCGCCCGAGGGCGTCGCGCTGACCATGTTGCCCCAGCGATCGATCACGTCGAGATGGCAGGTGTCGGCGCCGATCACGCCGAGCCGCGAGACCGTGGGCTCGCCCGCGCCGGCCGAGTGGGGAGCGAGCGAGGCGCGGCTGGCCGCCGCGTGATCGACCCAGGGCGTGTGCCCGTCCACGGCGCCCGGGCGGAGTGCGAGCGAGGCCGCTTCGCCGACCAGGGCACGCCGGTGTTCGTTGTACTTCTCGGATAGCAACGTGCGGAGCGGGATGTCGGTGAAGTCAGGATCGCCGTAGAACGCCTCGCGGTCCGCGTAGGCGAGCTTGGCGCATTCGACGACGGTGTGGACGAAATCGGCGCCGAGCGGGTCCATCGCGCCGAGATCGAAGCCACGCAGCAGCGCGAGTTGCTGGAGGAACACGGGGCCTTGGCTCCACGGGCCGCATTTCAGCACGGTGTGGTCGTGATAATCGTAGCGAACGGGTTCCTCTACGCTCGCCGACCAGCGGGCGAAATCGTCGGCCGCGAGCAGGCCGCGATGGTGCGCGCCGGTGACGTCCAGCACGTCATTGTTGCGGAAGAAACGATCTACCGCTTCGGCCACGAAGCCACGATACCATGCGGAGCGGACCGCATCGATGCGCGCTTCGCGAGACGGGCCGACCGCCTCCCGACACAGGCGCTCCCAGGTTGCCGCAAGCGCGGGGCGGGCGAATAAGGAGCCGGGCGCGGGCACATCGCCGTGCGGCAAGTAGACCGCCGCGCTGGTTCGCCATTCGGTCTCGAAGAGCGGGCGCACGCTCTCGATGGTGGCGCTGATGCGGGGCACGACGTGCACGCCGTCGCGCGCGTAGCCGAGGGCGTAGGCGAGCACGTCCTGCAGCTCCCACGTGCCCCATTCGCGCAGCATCAGGCACCACGCGTCGAAAGCGCCGGGCACCACGGCCGGAAGCAGTCCGGTGGCGGGGATAAGGTCGATCCCGAGCTTGGCGAACGCGTCGAGCGTCGCCGCTTGCGGGGCGACGCCCTGGCCGCACACGACATGCTGCGTGCCGGTGCGCGCGCTGTGGATGATGATGGGTGCGTCACCGCCCGGCCCGTTCAGGTGCGGCTCGGCGACCTGTAGGGTGAAGCCCGCGGCCACCGCGGCGTCGAACGCATTGCCGCCGCGCTCCAACACCGCCATGCCGACCTGGCTCGCCAGCCAGTGCGTGCTGGCGACAACGCCGAACGTGCCGGCGATCTCTGGGCGGGTGGTGAACATCGTAGCGCTCCCGGCTTGCGTCACAGGAGGCTACTTCCACGGCTCACGCGGTCCAACTGCTCGGATCATACGTCATCGCACCTGATCCCGCCCGACGGCAAAACTGAACAGTCGCTCGCGGCCAAGCAGGAAGGCGCGGGCGCCGCGCGGGAACAGGCGGGCGATGGCCGGATCCCGCACATCCAAGCCGCCAGCGTAGGCGCCGAAGGCGGGCAGGATGATCCGGCGCTTGTCGGCCACGAAGCAGGGGCGGCTGACCTGGCAGCCGCGCGCGGGCACCGCCGCCTTCGGGTGATAGTGACCGCTCAACTCGCCCTCGGCACCCGCGCTGGCTTGGTGACGGAACAGGAGGGGGCCTGCGCGGTACTCCTCCAGCCATTCGCCGTCGAGACCGGGCTGGGGGCGCGGGTCGTGATTGCCCAGCACCCAGACGAACCGGGTGCGGGCCGTGATGTCGGCAAGGCGGGCGAGTTCTCCCGGGGGCAGCCGCGCGGCGCCGGCGCGATCGTGGAAGCTGTCGCCCAAGGCGACCACGGTGCGAGGCCGCCAGCGGCGAAGCAGAAGGAGGAGGCGGTCGAGGGTCGCGCGCGTATCCCAGGGCGGCAGCAACATGCCCCGGCCGGCGTAGTCTGAACCCTTCTCCAGATGAAGGTCGGAGACGGCGAGCAGTCCGGCTTCGGGCCAGATGAGGGCGCCGGCGGGATCGAGCAGGAGCCGCTCGCCCGCGAAATGGACGGGAGCGGCGGTCACCGGCGAGACGTGCCACTCACGCGCTGCGCCGACCGAACACCAGCGAACCCTGCGCTGTGCCGCGGCCCGTGCCGCGCGCCTTGATCGCGGCATTGCGGCGATGCACCGCCGGGACGCGGGGCGGCGGCGGCTCGGCGTCGCCGGTGGCCTCCGCGACCAGGGCCTCCTCGGCTTCGGCCAGCAGCGCGTCCTCGTCCTGGCCGGTGCGCACGCTCTCGCGGCCGATCTCCAGCAGCACCGGCACCGCAAGCGGCGACACGCGCGACAGCGCCATGTGCGTCACGCGCCCCCGCACGCGCGCGAGCATCCCGGCGATGCGGCCGAGATCGGTCAACCCGCCGGCGGCGTCGGCCTGTGTGGCGCGCAGCAGAATGTGGTCGGGCTGATGGCGGCGCAGCACGTCGTAGATCAGATCGCTGTTCACCGTGACTTGACGACGGTTCTTCTCCGCACCCGGATAGTTGCGTTCGATAAGACCGGCGATCACGGCGACGTTGCGGAAGGTCCGGCGCAGCATAGAGCTTTCCGCCATCCAGGCCTCAAGGTCATCGCCCAGGATATCCTGCTCGAACAGGCGCGCGACATCCGTCGGCTGATTGGCCGACCAGCAGCCGAGCACGTAGTCGGTGGCGACGAAACCGAGCGGTGCCATGCCCAGCCGCTCCATCCGGCGCGTCACCAACATGCCGAGCGTCTGGTGCGCGTTGCGGCCTTCGAAGCAGTAGGCGACCAGATACCAGCGATCGCCGCGCGGAAACGTTTCGACCAGCAGGTCCGAGCGGCCTGGCAGGCGCGAGCGCGCCTTTTGCAAACGCAGCCATTCCTGCACCGGCTCGGGAAACAGGTGCCAGTCCGCCGGCTTCTGCAACAGCGCCCGCACCCGGTCGGCGAGGTTGGTGGTGAGCGGCATCCGGGCTCCCGCGTAGGCGGGCACCATCGGCTCGCCGTCGCCGCCCTCGGCGGCCTCCACGGTGGTTTCGCGCAGGCGGAGGAACCGCAACAGCCGGCCGGCGAACATGAAGGTGTCGCCCGGCGTCAGCATGTTGACGAAATATTCCTCGACCTCGCCGAGCAGCGGGCCGGGGCCGCGCTTGCCCGCAAGGCGGACCTTCAGCACCGGGGCCTCTACGATGGTGCCCATGTTCATGCGCCATTGCATGCGCACGCGGGCGCTCTTGACGTGGACCCGCCCCTCGCTGTCGCGAAACAGCTTGCGCCAGCGCTCATAGGCGGCGAGCGCGTAGCCGCCATCCTCGACAAAGCGCAGCACGTCGTCGAAGTCGCGCCGCGACAGTTGCGCATAGGGGGCGGCGCTCGTCACCTCGGCGAACATGGCGTCGGGGTGGAAGGGAGCGGCGCACGCGCAGCCGAGCAGATGCTGGGCGAGCACATCGAGCCCGCCGGGGCGCGGCGGATCGCCGTCGAGCTCGCCCGCCGCTACCCCGAGCATCGCCGCCTCGCATTCCAGCACCTCGAACCGGTTGGCGGGAACCAGGATCGCCCGGCTCGGCTCGTCCATCCGGTGATTGGCGCGTCCGACGCGCTGGAGCAGGCGAGAGGTGCCCTTCGGCGCGCCGACCTGGATCACCTGGTCCACGCTGCCCCAGTCGATGCCGAGATCGAGCGAGGAGGTGGCGACGACGGCCCGAAGCGAGCCCGCGGCCATCGCCGCCTCCACCTTGCGCCGTTGGTCGACTTCGAGGCTGCCGTGGTGCAGCGCGATGGGCAGGGTCTCGCCGTTCAGCCGCCAAAGCGCCCGGAACATCAGCTCGGCCTGGGCGCGGGTGTTGACGAACACGATGGTGGTGCCCGCCGCGCGGATGCGGTCGAGGATCTCGGGGGCACCCTCCAGCCCCATGTGACCCGACCACGAGAGCCGCCCGGCCGGGAGCTGCAGCGCGATCGAAGGGGCGGCACCCCCGGGTGCCACGACCCGGCGCGCGGCACCGACATACGCCTGGATCGCGTCGGGGTGCGCCACCGTGGCGGACAGCCCGACCCGGCGCATCGCGGGAGCGAGGGCGGCGAGCCGCGCGAGGCAGAGCGCCAGCTGATCGCCGCGCTTGGTCCCGGCCAGCGCATGAACCTCGTCGATCACCACGCAAGCGAGCGAGGCGAACAAAGCAGGTGCGTCCTCGAGCGAAAGCAGGATGGCGAGGCTTTCGGGCGTGGTCAGCAACAGGTTGGGCGGGGTTTCGCGCTGGCGGGCGCGGCGGTTGCCGGGCGTGTCGCCCGTGCGGGTCTCGATCGTGACGGACAGCCCCATCTCCCGGACCGGACCGGTCAGGTTGCGGGCAATGTCGGTGGCGAGCGCCTTGAGCGGGCTGACATAAAGCGTGTGGAGGCCGGGGCGCGGGTCGGCGTGGAGGTCGATCAAGCTCGGCAGGAAGCCCGCCAGCGTCTTGCCACCTCCGGTCGGGGCGATCAGTAATACGCCCTCACCGGCCCGCGCCGCCTCGAGCATCGCGCGCTGGTGCGGGCGGGGCGTCCAGCCGCGTTGGGCGAACCAGCCTTCGAAGGGTTCCGGCAATGTTCCAGGCATCGGACCCTATGTAGCACCCCGGCGTCGCCTGTCGACGTCCGACGTTCACTCGGCTGTATGGATGGAGATGCCCATGGACGCCATCGACGCCTATTGGACCGACGGGTTCAATCGTGTCGAGGGCTGGGTGCAGAGCGGCAACCTGCCCTACCTCAAGCATCTCGACCTGCTGCAGCGGCATGTCGGGATTACCGGCCACGTTGCCGAGATCGGCGTCTTTCACGGCAAGTTCCTGATCGCGCTCGCGACCTTTCTGCCGCCCGGCGGCAAGGTGACGGCGCTCGACGTGTTCGACGACCAGGAACGCAATCTCGACGGCGCGGGCGAGGGCAACCTCGACAAGCTCAAGCAGAACGTCGCGGCCTATGGTCGCGCCGACCTCGACTATGCCTTCATCAAGGCCGACAGCAGCGCGCTTACCCTCCTCAACAAGGTGGAGCTGACCCGGGACCGCGGGCCGTTCCGCCTGTTCTCCGTGGACGGGTGCCACACGGCGGAACACACGCTGGCGGACCTACGGACCGCGCAGGACTGCCTGGCACCGGGCGGCGTCATCATCGTCGATGATTTCATGCATCCGCACTGGCCGGGGGTGACGGAAGCGGTGAACCTGTTCCTGCGCGACGCGCCGCGGATGGCGCCGTTCCTGTACGCGTATCACAAGCTGTTTCTGGTGGGCGTGGGCTATCATGCGCTGTTCCACGCCTCCTTCACCGAGGCGCTGGGTGGAGGGGAGACGGCGCGCACGGCAACGATGTTCGGGCGGAGCGTGCTCAGCATCTATCCGTAGCGGTGAGCCTACGGGCGCATCCCGAACCGCGCGACACCCGGCGTTCGTAACGGGTCGGACAGCCGGGCGAACTCGCAGAGCAGGCGGCGCGTGTCGCGCGGGTCGATGATCTCCTCGACGCCGTACGCTTCCGCCGAGCGGAACGGCGAGCGGAGCTTGTTGAGCCGATCCTCGATCTCGCGCAGTTTCGCGGCCGGATCGTCCGCAGCGTCGATATCGGCGCGGTACGCCGCCTCGATGCCGCCTTCGAGCGGCAAGGAGCCCCAGTACGCCGACAGCCACGCGTAGCGCAGGGTAAACCGGCCAGCGGGCTTGTGCACCGCGCCCGCGACGCCGAACGCGTTGCGCACAATCACCGTGCACCACGGCACGGTGCACTGGTTCATCGCCGCCATCGCGCGCACGCCGTGGCGGATCACCGCACTCCGCTCCGCTTCCACCCCGATCAGGAATCCGGGGCAGTCGAGCAGGTAGACTGCCGGCAGATGGAACGTTTCAGCGAGGTCGCAGAAGCGCACCACCTTCTGGCAAGCGTCCGCCGTCCACGCACCGCCGTAGTGGAACGGGTCGCTCGCCATGACCGCGACCGGGCGGCCATCCAGCCGGGCGAGGCCCGTGATGACCGACCGGCCGAAATTGCGCGCGATCTCGAAGAAGCTGCCGTGATCGACGATCTCCTCGATGATCGGCCGCATCCGATACACTTTGCGCCGGTCGCGCGGGATCGCGCTCATCAGGGTCTCGCACCGGCGGTTCGGGTCATCCGTGGCGGGCGCGATCGGCGGTACCTCGAACACGGAGGAGGGCAGGTAGGAGAGAAACCGGCGCGCGCGGGCGAACGCCTCCTCCTCCGTGTCCACCGCGTCGTCGACGCCGCCGGCGCGGGTCTGGATGTCGGGGCCGCCGAGCTCCTGCTTGGTGAGCGCCTGCCCGATCCGGGCCGTGACCGGCGGGCCGGCCACGAACATCGCCGAGCTGCGCGTCATCACCGAGTAGTGGGTCGCCGCCAGACGCGCCGAACCGAGCCCCGCGACGGAACCGAGACCGAGGCCGACCACGGGAACCACCGCCAAGTTTTCGGTGGTGATCTGGAAGTAGGGGCCGGACCCGATCTCACCGGGCAGGTTGGACCTGCCCCGCGTTTCGATGGTTTTCACCGAGCCGCCGCCGCCCGAGCCCTCGATCACGCGGATGATCGGCAGCCGGAACGCGGCCGCCATCTCCTCGGCCATCTGCGGCTTCTCGCGGATGGAGGCGTCCGCCGAACCGCCACGCACGGTGAAATCGTCCCCGACCACCACGACCGGCGCGGCCGTCGATCGCGCCGCGACCGAACACGCAATTAGAGGGCGTGAAGGTGGCAAGCTCGTTCTGCGCGTCGTAGCGCGCCTTGCCGGCAAGCGCGCCGACCTCGTGGAAGCTGCCCGGATCGAGCAAAGCGTCGATGCGCTCGCGCACCGTCAGCCGGCCGCCGTCGCGTTGGCGCTGGACGCGCTCGGGGCCGCCCATCTCGCGCGCCAGCGACTCGCGTCGGCGCAGCTCTTCGAGTTCCGGTTCCCAGCTCATCAGGTGCGGATTGTCCCGGGACTGCCAGCCACCGCGGTGCGCCCGCCGTCAGAAACGTAGTGACCACCGGTCATGTTCGCCGCGGCGTCCGAGCACAGGAACAGCACGAGTGCGGCGATCTCCTCGGGCTTGCCGTATTCGCCTCGCGGGATCATCGCGGCATAGGTTTTCGCGAACGCTTCGGTGTTTCCCGGCGAGCGCTGCTCGGCGAGCGAGTGGATCATGCGCGTGTCGATCGGGCCGGGGCAGACGGCATTGACGCGGATGCCTTTGCGCGGCGACCTCGCCCGCTGCCGCCTTGGTCAGCCCGATGACGGCGTGCTTGGAGGCGACATAGGCCGGCATCCCGGGTGACGCGGTAAGACCGGCCACGGACGCCGTGTTGACGATCGCGCCGCCACCCTGCTTCAGCATCACCGGCAAAACGTGGCGAAGGCCGAGGAACACGCCGCGGACATTAACCGCCATCACGCGGTCGAACATTTCTTCGTCGTACTCGGCCGTGGGCGCGATGGTGCCCTCGATGCCGGCGTTGTTGAAGAACAGGTCGATGCGCCCGTAACGATCGAGTGCCGCCTGCACGTAGCCCCGGACATCGGCCGACTTGGTGACGTCGGCATGGACGAACGCCGCCTCACCGCCTGACTGGCGCACGACACCGACCGTGCCCTCGCCGAGGGAAGCATCCTGGTCAACCACCACGACCTTGGCGCCGTGCTGGGCGAAGCCGAGCGACGTGGCACGGCCGATGCCACCGCCGCCGCCCGTCACGACAGCGATCTTGCCGCTGAAATCCATAACTCCCTCCCCTTGTCTCGCCCCTTGTCTCGCACGGAACGATGCGCGCATCCTCCGCGGCCACGCAAGATGGGGAGGAACCATGGCGCCGACGATCCTGCTTGCGGCGAGCCCGCTCAACGACACGCCGGTCGCACGCGAGATGGCGCCGGACGGCTTCGAGCTGAACGTGGCAAGCCCCGACAGCGCCGAATTCCGGGACGCGCTTTCCCGCGCCGAGTACTTCGTGGGTCTGACCAGCGGGCTGATGGGAGACGCCTTCTTCGGCGGCGCGCCGAACCTCAAGCTCGTGCAGCTGGTGAGTGCCGGTTACGACCGGGTGGACATCGACGCCGCCCGCCGCGCGCGCGTGCCCGTCTGCCAACAACGGGGGCGCCAACTCGATCGCCGTCGCCGAGCACGCGATCCTGTTGATGTTGGCGGTGAGCCGGCGGCTGGTGTGGCAGCACAGCAGCGTGGTGGCCGGGCGCTGGCGCGGCAACGACTTTGCCAGCGTCAAGCTCTCCGAGCTGCACGGCAAGGCGCTCGGCATCATCGGCCTCGGCTCCATCGGCAAGAAGGTCGCGCGGCTCGGACGCGCGTTCGGGCTCCACGTGCAGTATTTCGACACGGTGCGCCTGACCGAGGACGGCGAGGACGCGCTCGGCGCGCGGTTCCGCTCGCTGCCCGAAGTGCTGCGCACCTCCGACATCGTTTCGCTGCACGTCCCGCTGACGCCGGCGACGCGCAAGCTCATCGGCGCGCGCGAGCTAGGAATGATGAAACCCTCGGCCATCCTCATCAACACCTGCCGTGGCCCGGTGGTGGACGAGGCGGCGCTCGTCGCCGCGCTGAGCGATGGGACGATCGCGGCGGCCGGGCTCGACGTGTTCGAGCAGGAGCCGACCTCGCCCAGCAACCCGCTGTTCCGCTTGGAGAACGTTGTTCTCACGCCGCACTTGGCGGGGCCGACCTGGGACAACCAATACGCCCGGTTCCGCAACGCGTTCGACAACGTCCAGCGTGTTGCGCGCGGCGAAAAGCCGCTTTGGGTGATCCCCGAGATGCGGGACCTGTTCTAGTCGCTGGCGGCCATTGCCCATCGGCCGCGCCGCGGGATGCGGAACGGCAGCATCGCCTGGACCCAGGGAGTCGCGAAGCGGTCGAGCGACAGGCTTTCGTGGATGGCGGTAACGGGTTGGCCGAGCAACGTCGTCGCGAGAACTGATCGACTGTAGAACGGGGCGTCCTCCAGGGTGCGCAACACGCGCGCGCCGCCTTCGGCGCGGGTGGGACGGGCCACTCCCCATCGGCTCGGCGGCAACGGAGCGGGTGGCGGGGGCTCGAAATCAGCGACGCCACCGGACCGGGCGTAGCGCATGGCGAGCGAAAGCCCGGTGCCGTCGCGCCGCGCGACCTCGTACAACACCGCCGTCCCTCCGTCGCCAAGCGGGGCGCGGCACCAATGCCAGTGCGCGAAGTCGCGCTCCAAGGGTGCATCCCCGTCGTTGGTGTCGAAGTAAGCCGGGCCGCTCCAGCGGCGCGCCGGCGTGGTGAATGCCACCTCGGCGCGGGCGCAGGGCGCGATGGGGGACCAGCGGTGCCGCCCGGCCTGGTCCAGGGTGAGCCGGCGGTTCTCGAAGGCGGCGGCGGTGATCCGAACGGTGCCGCGCAGCCGGGCAGGGATGGGGGCCGTGATTTCGTCGATCTCGATCGTGAGCCCTGTCGCATCCCACGCCAGCGTGCTCCGGCCGATGCGCAAGGTGGTGGCCGATCGGGCGACCGCGGTCCGGCCGCGTTCGGTCATTGCCCAGCTCTTACCGCCTAAGCCATACAGCGCGACGTTGACCGCGCAATGGTGCAAGGGATCGGCTGGTCCGCGCCGGCGCGCCCACGCGTAGTACGGCGAGAACACGCTGCCGATGAAGGCGATGATCGTGAGGCCGTATGCGCCATCGTCGCTCAGCGCGTCGACATACCACCAGGCGTAACCGTCGGGCGCGACCGGGCGATCGAATCGAGGTCCAGGAGCAGGCTCCCCGCCGCCAGCCGGCCGGACATCGCTGCCATCGGCACGCCCGCACCCGGATGCACGCTGCCCCCCGCCAGGTAGAGGCCGGGGAGCTTGCTGCGCGACCCCGGGCGGCGGAACGAGGCCATCGCGCCGTGCGTCGCTTGGCCATAGAGCGCCCCGCCCGTCGCCGGGAACAGCCGGTTCCATTCCGAGGGCGTGGTGCGCACCGTCCACTCCGGACGGCGGCGGATGGTGAGGCCGCATTGCTCCAGGCGGCCGAACGTCCCTTCCTCGCATAGGCGCATCTCCGTGTCGGTGAGCGGGCGACGGTCGCCGAGCGCCGGCGCGTTGACGAGGCAAAGCAGGCGCTCGGGGCCGCTCGGCGGCGCCGCAGCACTCTCGTCGCGGTCTTGCGCGCAAACGTAGACGGTGGGGGCCATGGGCAGGCGCTGGTCGCGGAACAGGGCGTCGAACTCCAAGGCGTAGTCGGGCCCGAAGAACACGTTGTGCCGCGTCAGCGGGAACCCGGCCGTCTCGCCGAGCATCGCCCAGGTGACGGCGGACAACGACCGCTCCGGAGCCGCAGGAGCGGCGGCGGCGGGGGCCGCACCGAACAGGCCGGCGGCGAGTGCGGCGACATCCGCGTTGAGCACGATCGCGTCCGCTTCGAGCACCTCGCCGTCGGCAAGCCGCACCCCCCGCGCTCGCCCGCCGGACACCATGATCTCCGCCGCGTGCGCGCCGTAGCGGAACGTCGCATCCCGCGACGCCGCGAGCTCGGCGAGGGCCACGGCGACCCGGTGCATCCCGCCCGCCACGAGCCAGACCCCTTCGCGCTCGGCATGCGCGATCAGCATCAGGGTCGCCGGTGCCGCGAAGGGCGAGGACCCGCAATAGGTGGCATAGCGTCCGAACAACTGCCGCAGCCGCGCGTCGCGGAAATCCTCGCCGAGCGCCCGCCATAGGGTCGTGAACGGCATGATCCGCGTGATGTCCCGGACCCCCGCGCTGCCCACGAGCCCGAGCGGCGTCGGGCGCTCACGGCTCATGAACGGGCCTTCGAGCGTCTGGTAGATACGACGGGCGCGATCGCAGAACCGCCGATAGCCGCGCGCTTCCGCCGGCCCGGCAAATTGCCCGATCGCGTCGGCGGAGCGGTCGAGGTCGGCCCACAGGTCGAGCCGGTCCCGCTCCGTCCAGGCGTGCCGCGCCAGCATCTCGAGCGGCGTCAGGGCGAGATGGTCGGACAGCACGGCCCCGGCGTCGGCGAAGATCGCCTCCAGCACCCACCGCATGGTGAACACGGTCGGACCCGCGTCGACGCGCGCGCCCCCGACCTCAATCTCGCGCAGCTTGCCACCAGGAGCGGTGGCGCGCTCCAGCACCGTGACCTGCAAGCCGCGCGCGGCAAGCGCCACCGCCGCGGCCAGCCCGCCGACGCCCGCCCCGATGACCGCGACGTGAGCCGTCCGCATCGATGAAACAAACCCTGTTGACGCGAGTGTCAATATGACATGACACTCTGACCTGACAACCTGGCCTGACACTCGGCGTGGCTGACACGGCCAAACCGGCGGGACGGACCACAGCGCGCGGAGGCTGTCCATGGATGCCATGACGCGGATCGAGCGGGCCTTGGGTGCCGCCGTCGCGCACGCCGACCGGCCGGGCGGCCCGCCGCTGCTGGCGCGCGCCATGGAGCACGCGGTGTTTCCGCGCGGCGCCCGCGTCCGCCCCCGGCTGTGCCTCGCGGTCGCGAGCGCTTGCGGCGACGACCACCCGCAGGCCTCGGAGGCAGCGGCGGCGGCGATCGAACTGCTGCACTGCGCCTCCCTGGTGCACGACGACCTCCCCTGCTTCGACGACGCGGCGACCCGGCGCGGCCGCCCGTCCGTCCAGCGGGCGTTCGGCTCCCCGCTCGCCGTGCTGGCGGGCGACGCGCTCATCGTGCTCGCCTTCGAGACGCTGGGTCGAGGTGCCGCGCGGGTGCCGGAGCGGCTGTATGCGCTGCTGGTGACAATCGGCCGGGCGGTCGGCGCGCCGCATGGGATCTGCGCCGGGCAGGCGTGGGAAAGCGAGGACGCGATCGACCTCGCCGCCTATCAGCAGGCCAAGACGGGGGCGCTGTTCGCGGCGGCGACGGTGGCGGGGGCCGCCTCGGCCGGGGCCGCGGCACCCGAGGCGTGGCGGAGGCTGGGCGAGCGGCTGGGCGAAGCCTATCAGGTGGCCGACGACCTCGGCGACGTCGTCGGCAGCGCGGCGGCGCTCGGCAAGCCCGTGGGGCAGGACCGCACGCTTGGTCGGCCCAACGCGGCGCTGCAACTGGGTGTCGCGGGGGCGGTGGAACGGCTCGGCACGCTGGCAGCGGAGGCGGCCGCCGCCATCCCGCCATGCGCCGGAGCGGCCGAACTGCGCTCGCTGATCTTCCACGAAGCCAAGCGGCTGATGCCCAAGGAACTAGAGCAGAGCGCGGCGTGAGCTTGCGGCTGCTCCCTTACCCAACACTCTCCCGCGGTGGGCAGACGGCCTTCCACTCCCCCGTGGCGCAGAGCGCCGGGGCGAGGGGGCGCTGGGCCGACCGCGTTGTCGCTTCCCCGCGCTTCCGTGCCTGGGCGGCGCGGTTTCCCCTTACCCGCCCGATAGCCCGCCGCCGTACGCGGGCGCTGTTCGATCTCGCGGCTGGGTTCGTCTACTCGCAAGTGCTGCTGGCCTGCGTGCAGGTCGATCTGTTCCGCCTGCTGGCCGACGGGCCGCTGACCGAGGAGGCCCTCGCACGCCGGCTGACGCTGCCGCCGGAGCGGGCCGCGCGCCTGCTCCGTGCCGCGATCTCGCTGCGACTCGCCGGGCGCCGCCGGGACGGGCGCATCGGGCTCGGCCCGCTTGGCGCGGCAATGGTCGACAACGACGCGGTCGCGGCCATGATCGCGCATCACCCGATGCTGTACGCCGACCTCGCCGACCCGGAGGCGCTGCTACGGGGCGAGCATCCCGGGACGCAACTCGGGCACTTCTGGGCTTACGCGAGCGCACCCTCGCCTGGGACGCTCGACGCGAAGCGGATCGGGCCATATTCGGCGCTGATGGCCGCGTCGCAGCCGCTGGTCGCGGCCGAGGTGCTGGGCGCCTACCGCATCGACCGCCACCGCTGCCTGCTCGACATTGGCGGTGGCGAGGGCGCCTTCCTCCAAGCGGCAGCGGCGCGCGCGCCCCGCCTCCGCCTCATGCTGTTCGATTTGCCCGCGGTGGCCGACCGCGCGCGGCGGCGATTCGCCGAGGCAGGCATCGCCGACCGGGCCACCGTGGTCGGCGGCGATTTCTTCCGCGATCCGCCGCCGGAGGGCGCCGACGTCGTTTCGCTCGTACGGGTGATCCACGACCACGAGGACGCGCAGGCGCTCGCCATCCTGCGCGCCGCGCGCCGGGCACTCCCGGAGGACGGCACCTTGCTGCTCGCCGAGCCGATGGCGGAGACGCGCGGCGCGGAGCCGGTCGGGGCGGCGTATTTCGCTTTCTATCTCCTCGCCATGGGCAACGGACGGGCGCGCTCGCCGCGCGAACTCGCGGGATTGCTGCACGCCGCCGGTTTCGCGCCGCCGCGCCTGCTGCCGACCGCCACACCGTTGCTGACCCGCCTCATGATGGCCAAACCGTCATCGGACCAACATGCGGGTGTAAGTCGTGCTTGACAGTCCAAGTTGTCAGTCTAGGCTTACACCATTGCTACCGCGCACCAGGGAGGTCTCGCGGATGGACACCGTCGCCGTGGTCCTCACCGAACCTGGGTGCATCGCCCTGAGCCGGCTCGAACTCACTCCGCCCGGTGATTCCGACGTGATGGTCGACATCGACTGGAGCGGCGTCAGTACCGGCACCGAGCGGCTGTTGTGGTCGGGCCGGATGCCGCCATTTCCCGGCATGGGCTACCCGCTCGTCCCCGGCTACGAATCGGTCGGCCGGGTAGCTGCCGCCGGGCCGGACGCCGGGGTGGCCGTCGGCACCACCGTGTTCGTGCCCGGCGCTCAATGCTTCGGCCCGGTGCGCGGGTTGTTCGGAGGTGCGGCCGCCCGTTTGGTCGTGCCGGGCGCACGGGTGGTTCCGATCGATGCCGGTTGGGGCGAGCGCGGCGCGCTGCTCGCACTGGCCGCGACCGCGCAGCACGCGATCGCCGGCGACGTGCCCGACCTGATCGTGGGCCATGGCGTGCTTGGGCGGCTGCTCGCGCGGCTCGCCGTCCTCGCGGGCCGCGAGCCTGTCGTGTGGGAGCGCAACCCCGACCGCGTCGGCGACGCGGCGCAATACGCGGTGGTCGATCCCGACAGCGACGCACGCCGCGACTACCGCACCATCTGCGACGCGAGCGGCGATGCCGGCTTGCTCGATACGCTGATCGGGCGATTGGCGCCCGGCGGCGCGATCGTGCTCGCGGGCTTCTACAGCGAAAAACTCTCCTTCGCGTTTCCGCCCGCCTTCATGCGGGAAGCAAGCATCCGGGTCGCGGCGCAATGGCAGCCGCGCGACCTTGCAACCGTCCGCGCGCTGGTCGACAGCGGCCGGCTGTCGCTCGATGGCCTGATCACACATCGCGCTCCGGCGACGGAGGCCGACGCGGCCTACCGCACGGCGTTCGACGATCCTGCGTGCCTCAAGATGATGCTCGATTGGAGGGCCTGCCGATGAACGCCGTCGTCCCCAAGGACGCGTTGCGCGCCGAGGCCGCGATCGAGCCGGACCCGGTGCCCACCGGCCCGGTCAAGAAGGAGACGCAGATCATCGCGATCTACGGCAAGGGCGGCATCGGCAAGAGCTTCACCCTCGCCAACCTCAGCTACATGATGGCGCAGCAGGGCAAGCGCGTGCTGCTGATCGGCTGCGACCCGAAGAGCGACACGACCTCGTTGCTGTTCGGCGGGCGGAGCTGCCCGACCATCATCGAAACGTCTGCGAAGAAGAAGGGCGCCGGCGAGGCGGTGAAGATCGGCGACGTGTGCTTCAAGCGCGACGGCGTGTTCGCGATGGAGCTCGGCGGCCCGGAAGTGGGGCGCGGCTGCGGCGGGCGCGGCATCATCCACGGCTTCGAGCTGCTGGAAAAGCTCGGCTTCCATGACTGGGGTTTCGACTACGTGCTGCTCGACTTTCTCGGCGACGTGGTGTGCGGCGGCTTCGGCCTGCCGATCGCGCGCGACATGTGCCAGAAGGTGATCGTGGTCGGTTCCAACGACCTGCAATCCCTTTACGTTGCCAACAATGTCTGCTCGGCGGTCGACTACTTCCGCAAGCTCGGCGGCAATGTCGGCGTCGCCGGCATGGTCATCAACAAGGACGACGGCACGGGCGAGGCGCAGGCCTTCGCTGCGGCGGCCGGCATCCCGGTGCTGTCGGCGATCCCCGCCGACGAGGACATCCGGCGCAAGAGTGCCAACTACGAGATCATCGGCAAGCCCGGCGGGCGCTGGGCCTCGGTGTTCGAGGAGCTGGCGACGCAGGTGGCGCAGGCTCCGCCGCTGCGGCCGACACCGCTGGTGCACGACGCGCTGCTCGGCCTGTTCAAGGGTGACGCGGTCGGGCGCGGCGTGGTGCTGGAACCGGCGACGCTCGAGGACATGTGCGCGGCGCGCGTGCTCGAAAAGCCGTCCCTCGAAGTGATCTACGAAGGCGCGGAGTAGGGCGGTGGATGGCGCGATCGCCCCGGCGGGCGGATGCCATGGCGGCCGGGAGACCATGCTTGAGGCCGCCCGCGCGGCGGGCAAGAGCGAGGCGCTCGACCGGTTGCTCGCCGACTACCCGCGCGGCCCGCACGACCAGCCGCAATCGATGTGCCCAGCCTTTGGCTCGCTGCGCGTCGGACTGAGGATGCGGCGCGTCGCGACGATCCTGTCCGGCTCGGCCTGTTGCGTCTACGGCCTCACCTTCACGTCGCATTTCTACGGGGCGAAACGGACGGTGGGCTACGTTCCGTTCAACTCCGAGTCGCTCGTGCGCGGCCAACTCTATGAGGACATCCGCGCCGCGGTGATCGAAACCGCAAAGCCCGCCGACTACGACGCGGTGGTGGTCATCAATCTTTGCGTGCCGACCGCCTCCGGCGTGCCGCTCGACCGGCTGCCGCGCGCCATCGACGGCGTTCGCATCATCGGCATCGATGTGCCGGGCTTCGGCGTGCCGACGCACGCGGAGGCCAAGGACGTGCTGGCCGGCGCGATGCTACGCTATGCGCGGGGCGAAGCGGAGGCGGGGCCGGTGGCGCGCCCGCGCCAGGGGCCGTCCGAGCTCCCGACCGTTGCCCTGATCGGCGAGCTGTTCCCGGCCGACCCGCCGGGGATCGGCGCGTTGCTGGCGCCGATGGGGCTCGGGGTGGCGCCGCAGACGCCGGGGCGCGAGTGGCGCGACCTTTACGCTGCACTTGATTGCTCGGTCGCAGCGGCGGTGCACCCATTCTACACGGCGAGCGTGCGGGAGTTCGCCGCGGCCGGACGGCCGATCGTGGGGTCGGGGCCGGTCGGCGTGGAAGCGACCGCGGCGTGGCTCGACGCCGTGGGCCGGGCCGCGAACGTTGCAGCCGACAAGATCGACGCGGCAAAAGCGCGGGCGCTGCCCGCGATCCGCGGCGCGCTCGAGGCCGCCCCGATCCGCGCGCGCGTGACCGTGGCGGGGTACGAGGGCTCCGAGCTGCTGGTGGCGCGTCTGCTGGTGGAAGCGGGGGCGGAGGTGCCCTACGTCGGCACCGCTTGCCCGCGCACGGAATGGAGCGAGGCCGACCGCGAGTGGCTGCAATCGCGGGGCACGCACGTCCAGTACCGCGCTTCGCTCGAGCAGGACCTGGCCGCGATGCGCGAGGTCAAGCCGGATCTCGCGCTCGGTACGACGCCGCTCGTGCAGCAGGCCAAGGAGCTCGGCATCCCCGCGCTCTATTTCACCAATATCGTGTCCGCCCGTCCGCTGTTCGGTCCGGCGGGAGCGGGATCGCTGGCCGCCATCGTGGCGGCGCAAACGCGCGGGCGCGAGCGGTTTTCCCGCATGGTCGGCTTCTTCGACGGCGTGGGAACCGGCCAAGCCACCGGCTACGGCTGGAGGGACGTGCCGCAGGAGCCGCCCGGCTGGCGCGACCGCACCCGCAAGCTGCGCGAAGCGCGCGCCAAAGCCGCCGCGTCGCAGGCGATGGGGACGTAGATGCTGGTGCTCGATCACGATCGCGCCGGCGGCTACTGGGGTGCCGTCTACGCCTTCACCGCCGTGCGCGGGCTGCGCGTGGTGATCGACGGGCCGGTGGGTTGCGAAAACCTGCCGGTGACGGCGGTGCTGCACTACACCGACGCCTTGCCGCCGCACGAGCTGCCGGTCGTAGTGACCGGGTTGTCGGAAGACAATCTTTCCATGAGCGGTACCGAGGACGCGATGCGTCGCGCCGCCGCGACCCAGGACCCGGACCTTCCCGCCGTCGTGGTGACCGGGAGTATCGCCGAAATGATCGGGGGCGGTGTCACGCCCGAAGGCTCCAATCTGCTGCGCTTCATCCCGCGCACGATTGACGAGGACCAGTGGCAGGCCGCCGACCGCGCGATCTTCTGGCTTTGGAGCGAGTTCGGCGCGAAGAGAAAACCCAAGCCCCGCGTCCGGGCGGACGGGGCGAAGCCGCGGGTCAACATCATCGGGCCGATCTACGGCACGTTCAACATGCCGTCCGACCTCGCGGAGGTTCGCAGGCTGGTTGAGGGCGTCGGCTGCGAGATCAATCTCGTGTTCCCGCTCGGCGCGCATGTGGAGGATATTGTCAAGCTCCCCGACGCCGACGTGAACATCTGCATGTATCGCGAGTTCGGCCGCAAGCTGTGCGAAGAGCTGGACCGGCCGTATCTGCAAGCCCCGGTCGGACTATTCGCGACCACCAGCTTCCTGCGCACCCTGGGCGAGCTGACCGGCCTTGACCCCGAGCCGTTCATCGAGCGCGAGAAGCACACCACCATCAAGCCGATCTGGGATCTCTGGCGCAGCGTGACGCAGGACTTCTTCGCCTCCGCTTCGTTCGCGATCGTTGCGACCGACACTTACGCGCGCGGGGTGCGGCGTTTCATGGAGGACGAGCTCGGTATTCCCTGCACCTTCAGCTTCGCGCGCACTGCCGGGACTAAGCCCGACAACGCCGCGGTGCGCGCCGCCATGAAGGATCGACCGCCGCTGGTACTTTACGGCTCGTTCAACGAGCGGATGTACGCCGCCGAGCAGGGTGCGCGCTGCGTTTTCATCCCCGCCTCGTTCCCGGGTGCCGTGATCCGGCGCGCGACCGGCACGCCGTTCATGGGCTACGCGGGTGCGACATATCTCGTGCAGGAATTCTGCAACGCGCTGTTCGACGCGCTGTTCCACATCCTCCCGCTGGGGACGGAGATGGACCGCGTCGAAGCCACGCCGATGCGCGGCGAAACCAGCGCCTGGGACGCGGACGCCTTGGCGCTGCTCGACCAGCACGTGGAAGAGCAGCCGTTCCTCGTGCGCATCTCGGCAGCCAAGCGCTTGCGCGACCGCGCCGAGCGCGACGCACGAGAGGCGGGCGAGGACCGCGTTAGGCGCAAGCATGTCGAGCTCGCACTCGCGTGAGAGCCGCCCGAACGTCCGACCGGCATCGCCGGGCGGATGCCCCGCCGCGGGGGTTCATGCGCGGCACAGCCGAGAGGTCGTTCTCCGGAGGGAACTATAATGTCTGCGAGCTTGGATAGAAACACCACACGGTCGGGTCTGACCGAAGGGGAAGCGAGGGAGTTCCATCGCATCTTCATGACCAGCTTCATCGTGTTCACCGTCATCGCCATCATCGCGCACATCCTCGCGTGGCAGTGGCGTCCGTGGCTGCCGGGTCCCGAAGGCTACAAGACCGGCATGCTCGACCACTTCCAGGTCGTGGCCAGCCATCTCACTTCGTTGCTGACATAGGAGCCCGGCCATGTGGCGTATATGGATGATCTTCGACCCGCGCCGCGCGCTGGTCGCCCTGTTCATCTTCCTGTTCGTGCTGGCGCTGCTGATCCACTTCATCCTGCTCAGCACCGACCGCTTCAACTGGCTGGAAGGCCCGCATCGGAATCTCGCGGGCGGAGGAGCCTCATCGCAGATGGCGCCCTTGCCGCCGTCGCAGCCCAAGTAGGGTCGACTGCCCCAACGTGGCGGCGAGACCGGCCCCGCGCCGGGCCTCGTCCGCTCGTGGGAACGCTGCGCGGAGGCGTCCGTGGGCAGAACGTCTCTGACCCGGGAGAAACATACCAATGGCGATGCTTAGCTTTGAAAAGAAATACCGGGTGCGTGGCGGCACGCTGGTGGGAGGCGATCTGTTCGACTTCTGGCTGGGGCCGTTCTACGTCGGCTTCTTCGGGGTCACGACCTTCTTCTTCGCCTTGCTCGGCACCGCCTTGATTCTATGGGGCGCCGCTATCGGCGGTACCTGGAACGTCTGGCGAATCAACATCGCCCCGCCCGACATCAGCTACGGCCTGGCCTTGGCGCCACTTAAGGAAGGCGGGCTGTGGCAGCTCATCACCATTTGCGCGATCGGCGCGTTCGTCTCCTGGGCACTGCGACAGGCAGAGATCAGCCGCAAGCTCGGCATGGGCATGCATGTCCCGATCGCCTACAGCTTCGCGATCTTCGCCTACGTCACCCTGGTCGTGATCCGGCCGCTGCTGCTGGGCGCCTGGGGCTTCGGGTTCCCGTACGGCATCCTGAGCCATCTCGATTGGGTGTCGAACACGGGCTATCAATATCTGCACTTCCACTACAACCCGGCGCACATGATCGCGGTGTCGTTCTTCTTCACGACGACACTGGCCCTGTCCCTGCACGGCGCGCTCGTGTTGTCCGCGGTGAACCCGCCCAAGGGGCAGGTGGTGAAGTCCGCCGAGCACGAGAACACCTTCTTCCGCGACACGATCGGCTGGTCGATCGGCACGCTTGGCATTCACCGGCTCGGGCTGTTCCTCGCCCTTTCGGCGGGGTTCTGGAGTGCCGTTTGTATCATCATTAGCGGCCCGTTCTGGACGCGCGGATGGCCGGAATGGTGGGGCTGGTGGCTCAACCTTCCGATCTGGAAATAGGGAACGAGAAGATGCCCGAGTATCAGAACATCTTCACCCGGGTTCAGGTGCGCGGCCCGGAATACGCCGGGGTCCCGGCGACTGGCGGCACCTGGGTGCGCACCGGCCGGCCGTTTTATCTGCACACCTTTGGCCGTTTCGGCGACGCGCAGGTCGGGCCGATCTACCTTGGGTTCACCGGGCTCGCCTCGCTGATCTTCGGCTTCGCTGCGTTTGAAATCATCGGCCTCAACATGTGGGCCTCGGTGAACTGGGACCCGGTGCAATTCGTCCGCCAGCTGCCCTGGCTTGCGCTCGAGCCGCCGGCGCCCGGCTATGGCCTGCATATCCCGCCGCTCGCGCAAGGCGGCTGGTGGCTGATGGCCGGCTTCTTTCTCACCTGTTCGATCCTGCTCTGGTGGGCGCGCGTTTATCGCCGGGCGCGCCAGCTCGGCATGGGCACGCACGTCGCTTGGGCGTTCGCCGCGGCGATCTGGCTGTATCTTGTGCTTGGCTTCATCCGGCCGATCCTGATGGGGAGCTGGGCCGAGGCGGTGCCGTTCGGCATCTTCCCGCATCTCGACTGGACGGCGGCATTCTCGCTCCGCTACGGCAACCTTTTCTACAACCCCTTCCACATGCTCTCGATCGTGTTCCTGTACGGCTCGACCTTGCTGTTCGCGATGCACGCAGCGACCGTGCTGGCGACCAGCCGCTTCGGCGCGGAGCGCGAGGTGGAGCAGATCATCGATCGGGGCACGGCGTTCGAGCGCGGGATGTTGTTTTGGCGCTGGACCATGGGGTTCAACGCGACCCCTGAAATCGATCCATCGCTGGGCTTGGTGGTTCGCTGTCCTGTGCCCGCTCACGGGCGGCATCGGCATCCTGCTGACCGGAACGGTGGTCGACAACTGGTATCTCTGGGGGGTCAAGCACGGGATCGCGCCCGCATACCCGGCGATCTTCCCGCCCCAGCCTGACCCGGCGCTGCTGACGGGGGCGGTGCGATGAGCTTTACCGTCAAGGTCGTGCTCGCGTTCGCCGCGCTGATCGCGGTCGGCCTCGCGCTGACGTTCCAGGTGCCCCCGGTCGACACTATCCAGCGCGGCTTCCGTGGCACCGCGATGGTAGAGAACTACGATCCGCGCATCGTCGCCACTACCTATGCGGCGAACCAGATCCCGGAAGCCGTTCCCGAGATCCCGCCGTCAGGGCAGCCCTCCTCTGCGGTCTACCAGAACGTTCAGGTCCTGAAGGACGTAGACTCGAACGAATTCCTGCGCCTGATGGCGTCGATCACGGCTTGGGTGTCACCGCAGGCCGGCTGCAACTACTGCCACAACCCGGAAAACATGGCGGCGGACTCAGTCTACACGAAGGTGGTGGCGCGACGCATGATCCAGATGGTGCAGCACGTCAACGCCAACTGGAAAAACCACGTCAGCACGACGGGCGTGACTTGCTACACGTGCCATCGCGGCAACCCGGTGCCCGCCAACATCTGGTTCAACGAACCCGATCGATCGCGCTTCACCGGCATGGTTGAAAGCAACGTCGGCAAGAACCATCCCGCTTCAGCGATCAACAACTCGTCGCTGCCGAGCGATCCGTTCACGCCGTTTCTCGAGGGGGACAAGCAGATCCGGGTGAAGTCGCCGACCGCGCTGCCGACCGGGGACCGTCAATCGATCAAGCAGACCGATTGGACCTATGCGCTCATGATCCACTTCTCCCAATCGCTCGGCGTGAACTGCACCTACTGTCACAACAGCCGCCAGTTCGCCGCATGGGACCAGAGTACGCCGCAGCGCACGAACGCCTGGTATGGCATCCGCATGGTGCGCGACCTCAACCAGAATTACCTTGCTTCATTGCAAAACGTGTTCCCGCCCGCGCGGCTCGGCCCTCTCGGGGACACGGCGAAGGTGAACTGCGCGACCTGCCACCAGGGCGTCTACAAGCCGTTGTTCGGGGTGAGCATGGTGCAGAGCTATCCGGAGCTGGGCGCGCAGAAGCCGTAGCGGTCAGTCCCGGCCGGATCGGTCGCTCCGCTCTCGTTTCAGGGCGGAGCGCTTGCCCTTACTCTCCAGCCTGCGTTGCCGCGAGCCGAGCGTTGGGCGAGTGGGCCGCCGCTTGACGGGCACGACCTCGGCGCGGCGGATCAGGTCCGTCAGCATCGCCAGCGCCTCCTGCCGGTTGCGGTCCTGAGTGCGATGCTGGCGCGCAGTCAACATCAGGACGCCGTCCTGGGTCAGCCGACGCCCGGCCATGCGCTCAAGTCGCGCTCGCACCCCTTCCGGCAGCGATGGAGACCGCCGCACGTCGAAACGGAGCTGCACCGCCGTCGATACCTTGTTGACGTTCTGGCCGCCTGGACCCGAAGCGCGGATGAAGCTCTCGACGATCTCGTCGTCGCCGAGGCTGATGCGGTCGGTGATGCGGATCATCGCGTTGCACCCCTCCCACACGGGAGGTGGACTATTTCCACCTCCCAATTGCTTGTGGGTGAGGGGCCGCTACGCCGGCACGGGGCGGGCGCGCTGGTTGTACATCAGCTTGGCGCGCCGCTCCTGCTCCTCGGGCGCTAGTTTCGTCACGTCTTCGGCGAGGTCGGCACCGACGGCCATTCCCTTCTGCACGCCCGGACGCGCGCCGAGCTCCTCGAACCAGCGCTTGAAGTATTTGAACTCCTCGATGTCCTGGCCCTGACCCTGCCAGTTTACCGTCCACGGGTAGGAGATCATGTCGGCAATCGTGTACTCGTCGCCGGCGAGATACGGCCGATCGTAGAGCCGGTTGTTCAGCACGCCGTAAAGGCGGTTTACCTCGTCGGTGAAGCGACGCACGGCGTAACTCTGGTCGCCCTGCTTGTCGCCGAGCCGACGGAAATGGCCGCATTCGCCGGATTTCGGGCCCTGGTTGGCCATTTGCCAGATCACCCATTGCGTGACCTCGGTGCGCCCCCGGAGATCGCGCGGGATGAAACCGCCGGTTTTCTCGGCGAGGTAGAGCATGATGGCGCCGGACTCGAACACGCTGATCGGCGCGCCGCCGCCATCCGGGTCGTGGTCGACCAGCAACGGCATCCGGTGGTTGGGATTCATCCGGAGGAACTCCGGCTTGAATTGGTCGCCACGGCCGATGTTGCAGGGCACGATCCGGTATTGCAGGCCCAGTTCCTCGAGCAGGATCGTGACTTTCTTACCGTTCGGCGTGGGCCAGAAATGCAGGTCGAGCATCCGCGTGCCTCCATCGTTGGGGGGACCCTACGCCCGGCTGCCTTGAGCGCACAGTCCCGGTCAGCCCAGGCGAGGGGTGGGCCAGAATTGCGGTTGTGTGCTTCGTGTGCACCGTTGTGGTAGTGGCTTGACGATAGCCAACGGTGGCCGGGAGCGGCCGAGGGCTGACGAAATGCGGTCCCCGCGCTATCGTGTGCTCAAAGGAAGCCTCGTGCCTGTTCCCACGCCCGGCGCCATCGACTGTGATGCCCATATCGCCCTTCCGGGCACCCATGTGCTCGTGCCCTACCTCGACGAGTATTGGCGCGAGCACGTCCTGACCCGTGGGCTCGATCGGGACAATCTCGACATCGGCGCTTACCCGCCAGGCTCGCCGCTCAGCGGGCGGCCTGACTGGCGGCCCGCCAACGGGCGGCCGGGCAGCGATCTCGCGATGCTGCAAGCGCACGCGCTCGACGGCTTCGGCATCCGCCACGCGATCCTGAATTGTCTCCACGGCGCGCAGGTCATGTTCGCCGAGGATTTGTCCGCCGCATTCTGCCGCGCGATCAACGATTGGGTCGCCGCCGAGTGGCTCGACCGCGACCCTCGGCTGCGCGCTTCCATCGTCATCCCTGCGCACAGCCCGGAGCTCTCGGTTGCCGAGATCGAGCGTCGCGCAAGCGACCGCCGGTTCGTGCAGGTGCTGATGCTGGTGATGGGCGAGCTGCCCCCAGGCCGCCGGCAGCACTGGCCGATCTACCGGGCCGCCGAGCGCCTCGAGTTTGCCGATCGGGTTCCATCCGGGCAGCAGCTTCCGCCACGCCCCGACATCCATCGGCTGGCCGTCCTACTATCTTGAGGACTACGTGGTGCAGTCCTCGGCCTTCGCGGGGGCGCTCAACAGCCTCATCACCGAGGGCGTGTTCATAGAGTTTCCCCGCCTGAAAGTCGTGCTGCTTGAATCGGGCGTGACCTGGTTGCCGAACTACCTGTGGCGGGCGGACAAGACCTGGCGCGCCGCGCGCATCGAGGTGCCCTGGAACGATCGATCGCCGTCGGAACAGGTCCGGACGCACGTACGGCTGACCCTGCAGCCGTTCGATGCGCCGCCCACCGCCGATCAGGTGCGGCGCATTGTGAGCGAGCTCGGCTCGGAGGAGTTGTTGCTGTTCTCGACCGACTACCCGCACTGGCACTTCGAAGGCCACGAGGCGATTCCTGGCGGGCTCCCGCCGTCGCTGATCGAACGCATGCTGGTGCGCAACCCGCTCGACACCTACCCGCGCTTGACGCAACAAGCGTCGTAAGCATGGAGAAAATGCCATGACCGTCACGGTGCTGGACCGCGCACCCGAACTATCCACCCAGAGCAGGCTCGGATACGTCGACTGCGACATCCACCCCTACGTGCGTTCGCCCGCCGATCTCGACCCGTTTCTGTCCGAACGCTGGCGCAATCATCGCGTCACCGTGGGCGCGCGGGCGCGACAGGCGCTGTCCAACGCGCCGCAGTATTTTCGCTTGTCACCCGGGACGGGGATGCGGCGCGACGCGTGGCCGGCGGACGGCGGCTATCCCGGATCGGACCTCGCTTTGATGCGCGAGCAACTGCTCGATGCCTTCGGTGCCGCGCATGGCATGATGCTGCCGCTGGTTGCGCGCTGCTCCGACGAGCGCAACGTGGAATACGGTGCCGCGCTATGCACGGCGGTCAACGACTGGCAAGCGCAGGTCTGGAGCGACCCGGAGCCGCGGCTGAAGGGTTCCGTGCAGGTGGCGATCGAATGGCAGGAGTTCGGCGATCGCCGAGATCGAACGGCGCGCGGGAGACCGGCGGTTCTCTCAGGTGATGATCCCGCCGCGCGGGCTCGAACCGCTCGGGCGGCGGCGCTACTGGCCGATCCTGCGGGCCGCGGCGGCAAACGGCTTTCCGGTGGCGCTGCATCTCGGAGGCACCAGCGGGCATCCGTCAACCGGCAGCGGCTGGCCCTCTTTCTACCACGAGGAGCACCATTCCTACGTGCAGAGCATGGAGGCGCTCGTGACCAGCCTCGTCGTGGAAGGCGTGTTCGAGCAAATTCCCGACCTGCGCGTGGTGCTGGTGGAGGGCGGCTTCGCCTGGCTACCCTCGTTGTGCTGGAGGCTCGACAAGCATTGGCGCCGGCTCCGCGAGGAAGTGCCGCATCTCAAGCGCCTGCCGTCCGAATACGTCCGCGAGCATATCTGGGTGACCACGCAGCCCATGGAGGAGCCGGAGCGGCCAGACGACCTGCTCGCTACGTTCGAGTGGATCGGCTGGGACCGCATCATGTTCTCGACCGACTACCCGCATTGGGACCAGGACGACCCGCGCTACGCGATCAAGGCGACGTTGCCGGAAGAGTTTAAGCGCCGGCTGTTCCGCGACAACGCGCTCGCGCTGTACGGATTGGATTGATGGCGAGCACTTTCCTCGTCATGTCCGCCCCGGATCCAGTCCGGGGCGATCCGAGCAGCCATGTGGCGCGCGCGGTGGATGGTCGGGTCACCCTCGGCGATGACGAAAGGGATCGGGCGGTCAAGCGCCGGCATTGACGCATGGCGCGGCACGTCGTCGCCGCCGCGGACGAGATCGCGCCGGGCGAAAGCAAGATCGTCCGCGTGCGCGGGCGGGAGATCGGCGTCTTCAACGTAGCCGGTGAGTATTTCGCGCTCGTCAACGTTTGCCCGCATGAGGGCGCCCCGCTCTGCCGCGGGCGTATCGTCGGCCTCGCCAGCGCTGAACGGCCGGGGGAATATCGCCTCACGCGCCACGGCGAATTGCTGCGTTGCCCCTGGCACGGCTGGGAGTTCGACATCCGCACCGGCCAGTCCTGGTGCAGCCCCGACACGGTGCGGGCGCGGACCTATCATGTGACTGTCGAGCCCGGCGCGGCGCTCGCGAAAGGTCCGTTCGTGGCCGAGACCGTGCCGGTGCAGGTCGAGAGCGCCTACGTCGTCGTGGACGTCTAACGTGGGCGAGCGTTTCCAGCCTCTTCAGTAAGGGCGCCTAGGCTTCAGGTGTCCCCGCTCGCCCTGGCGTGACAGGCCTCGGTTCAAGCCTTCGCGTCAGCGTCGAGCTTCCGGAAGGCGGCCTCTCCTGCGTCCGACACCTCGACCCACTTCGGGTCCGGCGAGGCCTCGGCCGCGTAATTGTCGTGCCAGTTCCACCATTTGTAGGGTGGGCTCTGAGGGTAACCCTCCGGCGAGTTTTCCCACGTCTCCTGGCGGCCGAGCGGCGTCGCGTCGAGGTAGCTCCAGGTGCTGCCCATCGCCTCGTCGCCGCGGTTGTTGATGAAGTACGTGCGAAACACGCGCTCGCCGTCGCGGAAGAACACATTGTGGCCGTGCCATTCGTCGACCCCGAAGTCGGCGTCGAAGCTGTCGATAATGGTGTACCACGGCATCTCCCAGCCCATCCGCGCCTTCAGACGCGCGATGTCCGCCTGCGGTGCGCGCGAGGCGTACGCGAGTGTAGTGTCCCGAGCGTTCAGATGGGCGAGGTGGGCGACCTGATCGGCCCCAAGCGAGCAGCCGCGGCAGGCATGTTCGGGCCAGCCGAACACCCCGGGTTCGAAGAAGGCGCGGTAGACGATCAGTTGACGCCGGCCTTCGAACAAATCGAGCAGGCTCGCCGTGCCCGTCGGCCCCTCGAACGCGTAGGCCTGCTCCACGGCCATCCACGGCATCCGCCGCCGTTCGGCCGCCAGCGCATCATGGGCCCGCATTTGGGCCTTCTCTTGCACGAGCAGTTGTTGGCGCGCGGCCTCCCAAGCTTGCGGCGAAACAATCGGCGGCGTGTGCATGGCGAGCTGTCCGCCTTTCCGATCGTCCTCAGGTGATTTGGTCATGGTCGTTGCAACCTCCGCTTTGGACGAGCTCCTGGGCCCTCGGGCTGCAGCGCGACTCCATCGCTGCCGGTCGCTCGTTGTTGGTCGTGCGCTAACTTGACACCGGGGTGCCGACCGGCGGGAGTTACAAGTGTGTCGGTATTCCGATGGACTGGCTGATCACGGCCGCGGCGCGTGCACTCGCCAGGGGTGCGACGAGCGACTGCCTTGGGGGCAAAGCAACAGGTGGCCCGACGACCCCTCACGCTTCGTCATTTCGCCCCCAACTAAACATTTGTTCGGCGCGGCCGGGCTTCATTTAGAGGACGGCGGTGTCGTTGCGTTCTGTTGTCGCTATCCCCGCTCACAACGAGGCGGACCGGCTCCCTGCGTGCCTCGGATCGCTTGCCGGACAGCATGATGGCCCACCGTCCGACGTCGTGGTGCTCCTGAACAACTGCACGGACGACTCGGAGATCGCGTTGGCACGGTTTGCGGGCAGCGGGGCTATGCGCGTCCACGCGATCTGCCGCGAGTTGCCCCCGCATCGGGCCTTCGCCGGTACCGCGCGCCAGCTTGCGATGCTCCACGCGGCGCGGCTGGCCGGGCCGGAGGGCGTGTTGCTCACCACCGATGCAGACGCCGTGATGCCGCCCGACTGGCTGGGCGCGAACCTGCGCGCGCTGTCCGCTGGCGTCGACGTGGTGACCGGCCGCGCCGTCATCGATCCAACGGAGGCGCTGGCGATCCCGCAAGCGCTGCATGACGCCGACGCGCGCGAATGCGCCTATGCCGCGTTGCTCGACGAGATCGCCTCCTTGCTCGACCCCGATCCCGCCGACCCCTGGCCGCGCCACGACGAGGGGAGCGGTGCCAGCATTGCCGTTCGCGTGGCGGCTTGGCGCGCGGCAGGGGGAATGCCGGCGCCGCCATTCGGCGAGGATCGCGCCTTCATCGCGGCGCTGCGGCGCATCGACGCCCGGATCCGCCACGCCCCCGAGGTGTGGGTCACGGTTTCGGGCCGGATCGAGGGCCGCGCCCAAGGCGGCATGGCGGACACCATGCGACGGCGGATGCGGGCGGCCGATCTGATGCTGGACGACCGGCTGGAGGCGGCCCGGCCGGCCGCGCTCCGCGCCACGCTGCGCCGGGCCGCGCGTCTCGCGCACAACGGCGCCGGCAATGGCAAGGTTCTGGCACGGGCGCTCGGGCTCCTGCCCGCCGCAATGACGCGCTTCGGGATCGGCAGCTTCGGCGCGGCGTGGGAAGCGGTCGAGGCCGCCAGTCCGGCGCTGCGGCGCCGTCCGGTCCCGGTCAGCGCGCTCGCAGCGCAGACCCGGATCGCGAGCGATCTGCGCGACCGGCTGCTCAACCCCGGTCGAGCCGATCGAGCCGGTAACGCTCGCGCCGCGCCTGCGTGACCGGCGCAATCGCCGGGGAGGTAACCGCGATGAACCGCTCGGCCGCCTCGTCACCGGAGCAGGGATAGTCGGTCGGCCCCGTCCAGTGGACCAGCAACGCCACACCGCCCGGCCGCAATGTCCTCAGCACTTGTCGCCCAACGCGCTCGATCTCGGCGGCATCGAGGTAGTAGAGCACCTCGGCGAGCAGGATGAGGTCGAAGCTGTCCTCCGGCCATTGATCCGGTACCCGCATCGTCGCGAACCGGACGCTTGGGTTCGAGATGCAGGCTTGCCGCGCTTGGCTGAGTGCGGACTCCGCCACATCGACCGCGAGCAGGCGATCGCAGTGTCGCGCGAGTTGCGCCGTAAACACGCCGATGGAGCAGCCAACCTCGAAGCCGGACACGAAACGTCGCGCGCCGAGTGCCGCGAGCGTGTCGGCGTATTTCGCCTGCTCGTACTCGCTGGTGGCAAACCGCCATGGATCGGGGTCGCGGGCGTATTCCGCCTCGAACCACGCGGCAGGGATGCTGCCCCGCCGGGGAGCGTCGCCGGTCACGGCAGACCGTTTCGCATGAAATGGATTCCGGCTTCTTCCAGCACGTCGTCGAGCGCGGGCTGACGCAGATAGGTGGCGAGATCGCGCGCGAGGCGTTCCAGCGTGTGCGTGCGCACGAAGCCGGCAAGGCCGGCCGAGCGTTGCGCGAGACGGATGGCGTCGAGCACGGCGGCCTCGACCGCGAGGCGCGCGAGCTTCACGTAATTGGCGGCGTCCTCGCCGGCATTGGCGGCCTCGGCCAGCTCGGCGCAGCGCCCGACCCAGAGCGATGCCGTTTCTTGTGCAATCAAGACTTGGCCGAAGCGGGCGCGATGGCGAGGATCGGTGTCGCGGCGGCGGACGACGAGGTCGTGGCGCAAGGCCTCGGCGAGGGCGTCCAGCCCACCCAGCAGCACCGCGAGCGTGCGCCACGCCCCGAGCGAGATTTCCGGCTGCCGCATGTAGTCGTCCGGCGCGCCGATCCAGCTTGCTTGCGGGGCGGGGATGCCGTCGAGCCGCACGGCCCCGGTCTGGGCGCCGCGCATTCCGTGCAGGTCGATCGTGTGGCCATCAAAACCCTGGCCCGGTTCGAGCGGGGCGAGCACGAGCTGCGCCTCGCCCCCTGGCAGCCGCGCGGTCACGAGGGCTCGCGTGGCGATCCCGGCGGCGGAGCCGAAGCTTTTGCGGCCTTGCAGCCGGTTGTCGAGCAGACGCACCGGGGCGTCCGCCGCTTCGGCGTCCCAGATGGCGAACAGGTGGCCGCTTGCGGCATCTGCTGCCGCGCGTGCGACCTGATCGGGGGAGCCGTAGCGCACTACGAGGCGCACGGCGTTGACGTGGCCCTCATAGACCCGGCCGAGCGGCAAGCTTTCTCGGCCGATGCGGCGAAGCAGGGCGAGGATGTCGCGCGCGGCGGCCGGCGCCGTGCCCCAGCCGCGCCCGCCATGAAGGGCAGGGAAGGGGGCGAGCAGCAGCCCTTCCCGGCGCAGCGCGTCAAGTGCGGCAGCGGGGAAGGCATCGTCGGGGCAGGGTGCGGGGGCTGCAAGAGACGTCATTGCTCGGCTCGAACGATTCTCGGTCAGGCAGGCTGCGGGTGAACTTGCCTACCGCTAAGCGGGAAAGCCTTTGCCCGGAGAAAGCACCAGTACCCGCGTACGAAATCACCGGCCGGCTGGTCGGGGTTGACGGCCTCCCTGCACATTGGGCCCGTATCTAGAAACGCAATCAGCGCTAGACCACCGAGCGATGCCGCGCCGGGTTCAGTCCGCGCGGCATCAACAGCGCGAGCCCGCGCCTATTCCAAATCTCGGTGTCTAGTTTCCAGTTACCGGCCTGTTCTTTCCAGACAACTACGTGCTTGCCCTCAGCCTTGCCATCTTTCGATACACAACCGAGGTGGTTCAGCCCTGGCTGACGTGCCGCGCCGGGTTCAGCCCGGGTGGCATCAGGAGGGCGAGCCCGAGTGCTGCCACGGCGAAGGCCCCTGCGACGAAATACGTATTGCCGATCGCCTCGGCGACCAGCGCGCTCAAGCGCGCCACCTCGGCCGGCGCCAGAAGTGCCCGCGAGGCGGGTTCGAGCAGGCGATTGACCGCGCCAAGCGCGCCGGGGTCGCGCGCCGCTATCGTGGCGTTCAGCACGGCACCCGATGCGGCCGCGCCGAGCGACTGGCCGACGAAGCGCATGAACATGGCCGACGAGGTCGCCGCCCCGCGTCGCCGCCACGGGCACTGAAGCCTGGATGGAGACGATGAACACCGTGCTCCCAAGCCCCATGCCGACGCCGATCACAAACGAGCCGAGCCCGGCCCACAGCACCCCGCGCGCGGGGGTCAGCGTGATGAGGATGAGGCAGCCGACAATGAGCGACAGCGCGCCCGCGATCGCGGTCAGGCGATAGCTGGTCCGCAGCATGAGGCGCGCCGAGGCGAGGCTCGCGAGCGCCCAACTCACCGACATTGCGCCCAGCACGAGCCCGCCCGCGAGCGCGGTGCCACCCATCGTCCCCTGGACATAGGCGGGCAGGAAGGC
Organism: uncultured Alphaproteobacteria bacterium; assembly: GCA_963757115.1. Lineage (GTDB taxonomy): Bacteria > Pseudomonadota > Alphaproteobacteria > Acetobacterales > Acetobacteraceae > CAVWQV01. The sequence goes on from CAVWQV010000001.1 coordinate 116,997, forward strand.
CGCTACTCCCATCATCAGCGCGCCGGCGGCGCAATTGCCGAGGCTGCCCAGGACGATGATCCGGTTACGCCAGAGCTCGAGCGGCAACATCGGTTCCGGCGTGCGCGCCTCGTGCCAGAGCAACGTTACGAACGATCCGGCGGCGAGTATGGCTACCGCGATCCCGGCCGGTCGGGACAGGAACGGGCCCTGCACCAACAACACGATCAACGGGCCGATCGCTGCCAGGAGTAGCCCGGCTCCCGCGAGATCGAGACGGTGACGGCGACGGACCACGTCCTCCCGTAGGAATGCCGCAAGCATGGCGACCGAAGCGGCACCGATGGGGATGTTGACCCAGAACACGGCTTGCCAGCCCACCCGCGAAATCAGAAAGGCCCCGAGCGATGGGCCGAGCACGGCGGAAATGCCAAACACGCTGGAAACTAGGCCTTGCACCCGCCCACGCTCGGTCGGCTCGTAGATGTCGCCAAGAATTGTCGCCGCGACCGGCTGGATTGCCCCCGCGCCGATCCCTTGAAGCGTGCGGAAGGCGATCAGCGCCGCCATCCTCGATGCGAGGCCGCACAAGCCCGACCCCACCAGGAACAGCGCGCACCCGGCGTAGAACACCGGTTTGCGCCCGTACAGGTCAGCGAGCCGGCCGTAGATCGGGATCGTGACTGCCTGCGTGAGCAGGTAGACGGCGAACACCCAGGCGAACAGGTCGAACCCACCCAGCTCTGCGACGACCGTCGGCATGGCGGTCGCGACGATGGTGCTCTCCACGGCCGTCATGAACGTCGCCATGAGGCAGGCGAGCAGCACCAGCCGCCGCTCAGAGGCGCGCGGTCTCACTCGCCCAACCAGGCCGCGAGAGCATCGATTTCAGCCGGCCCGGTTAGGGATCTTGTTGAACGGAACACCTTTGTCGACGCGAATGTCGCCGGGCAGCCCCAGCACCCGCTCGGCGATGATGTTGCGCAGGATCTCGTCCGTGCCGCCCTCGACCGCATCGCGGGAGAGCGCAGCAGCATGGCCTGGAACCGCGCCGCCGGCCTCTGCCTCGGCGGATCGATGATCACGCCGGCCTGGCCTTGCAGGTCGAGCGCGAAGCATAGCGAGCTCCTGCATCGTCGAGCCCGCCACCAGCTTGCCGATCGAGTTCTCCGGCCCGGGCGTTTCGCCCTTCGAGAGCGCGCTGATCGCCCGCATGCCGGTGAATTTCAGCCCGGAGGCCCGGGCTGCGCAGCTGGCGAGCTTGCTTGCGCACCGCCGGGTCGTCCACCGCCGGGCCGTCCTCGAGCTCGAGCCCGCTGCACGAAGTCCGAACAGCTCGGGAAAACCGGTGACGGCGCCGCGCCGATGGAAGCGCGCTCGTTCATCAGGGTGGTGAGCGACACCTTCCAGCCCTGTCCGACCGTCGCCGAGGCGCTGGCTGTCGGGGATGCGCACGTCGGTGAAGTAGACCTCGTTGAACCCGGACTGGCCGTTGGCCTGCTTGATCGGCCGGATCTCGATCCCGGGCGAGTCCATGCGCAGGAAGAACATGGTGAGCCCCTCGTGCTTGGGCACGTTCGGGTCGGTGCGGAGTGATCAAGAGGCCCCAATGGCGTGGTGGGCGACCGAGGTCCAGATCTTCTGGCCGTTGACGATCCAGTCGTCGCCGTCGCGCTCGGCCCGGGTGCGCAGGCCGGCGACGTCGGAGCCGCCCGCCGGCTCGCTGAACAGCTGGCACCAGATCTCCTCGCCCGGCGGCGAGGCGCGGCAGCAGCTCGCGCTTTTGCTCCTCGCTGGCCCAGGCCATAATGGTGGGGCCGCACATGCCATGGCCGATGGTGAACAGGGCGGAGAGCTTGCCGTAGGGGCCCTCCTCCTGCCCCAAGATCACCCGCTCGATCGGCGTCGCGCCCCGGCCGCCGTATTCCTTCGGCCAGTGCAGGCAGGCCCAGCCCGCCTCGGCCTTCTTCTTCTGCCAGGCCTTGGACGCCGCCACGGCATCGACGCTCGTCAGCCCCAGTTGCCGAACGGCGACTCTTCAGCTCGCGCTCAGCTCGTGCGGCGCGTTGGCGTCGATCCAGGCCGCGGCGTCGGCGCGGAACGCGGCTTCGGCCGGAGTGTCGTCGAAGTTCATGCCTCGTTCCCTTCGGATCAGGCCGCGTTCGTTGCGGCGGCGCATGCGCTCGATCAGCAGGTCTTCCCAGGTGGATAGGGAGCCCAGCGACAAGGCCAGCGCATTGGCGCGGCGGTAGAACAGGTGGCAGTCGAACTGCCCAGGTGAAGCCCATGCCCCCATGCACCTGGATGTTGTTCTTGGCGCAGTGCTGGAACGCCTGCGTCGCACGCGACCCGCGCGGTGGCGGCGGCCACCGGCAGCTCGCTTGCGCCGGTCGAGAGCGCCCAGGCGCCTAGTAGGCGTTGGAGCGGGCCAGGGTGGCGCTGACGTACATGTCGGCCAGCATGTGCTTGATCGCCTGGAACGAGCCGATCTGCCGGCCGAAGGCCATGCGGTCGAGGGCGTAGTCCCGCGCCATCTCCAGCGCGCGGTCGGCGCCGCCGATCTGCTCGAAGGCGATGAGCACGGCGGCTCGGTCCATCACCGCCTCGATCATGCGCCAGCCCTCGCCCGCCGGGCCGAGCGGCTCGGCAGGCGCGCCGTCGAAACCGGATGCGCGCCTGCTTGCGGCTGGGGTCGATCGTGTCGGACGGCTCGCGCTGACGCCGGGGCCGGAGAGGTCGACCAGGAACAGCCCGACGGCGCCGTCCGGCCCGTGCGCCGCGACCACGGCGAAGTCGGCGAGCGCCCGTCCGGAACCGGCGACTTCACGCCGGTGAGCGCGCCCCGCGCAACGGTGGCTTCCGAGCCGGCTTCGGGCGTAACGACCGCCCGCGCTCTCGGCGAAGGCGAAGGTGCCGATCGACTCGCCGGACGCAAGCTTTGGCAGCCACGCGCGCTTCTGCGCCTCGCATCCGGCGAGCCGCGATGAACTCGGCCGCGAGATAGATCGATGACGAGAACGGCACCGGAGCCAGCGCCCGGCCCAACTCCTCGGCGATGACGCAGAGCTCGAGATAGCCTGCCCCGAGCCCGCCATACGCTTCCGGGATGGCCGCGCCCAGGTAAACCCCATTTCGGCCAACGTGTCCCAGAGCGCGCGATCGAACGGCGCGTCGCCGTCCAGCACCCGGCGCACGGCGGCGGGCGGGCATTTGTCGGCCAACAGGCGCCGAGCCTGATCGCGCAGCTGCTTCTGGTCGGCGGAGAAATCGAGGTTCATGGCCGTCTCGGACGTTCCTACTCGCGGGTAGCGTCTCGCATCCCGCGTGGACGGGCGCAAGCCCGTGGCTAGTCGGACGGGGACAGGCAGCCCCAGCTCGTCGCGCGAGCGATGCGAAGGGCGATCACTGGCAGCGTCTCGATTGGCATGGTGACGTATTGGGGATACCGCGCGCGCAACGCGGCCTGCGCGCGGTCGTGCTCCTCGCCCCCAGCGAGGATTTCCCCCCGGCCCCGCAACATCACCCAACCAAGGCGAGACCAGTCCTCGTCGTAGTGATCGACAACGAAGGCTACCGACGGGTTGGCGGCGATGTTGCGCAGCCGCTTGAGCGCGCCGCCCCCAACGCGCTTTGGCTTGGCGTCGATCGTCACGTAGAGCGTGTCGCCCAGGAGCGTGAAACAGACCGGGACGACGTGCGGCGCGCCGGCCGGGTCGGCGGTCGCCAGCCGGCCGACCCGGCCGCGTTCGACGAAGCTCCGCTCACCGGCGGAAAGCAGAGCGCTACCGGCTTGCGGCGTCGATCTGCTCGACGGCGTCGCTGTCGAGCTTCACCGCCGGCGCCTTCATGATTTCCTGCAGCTGCTCGAGGTTGGTCGCGCTGACGATCGGCGCGGTGATGCTCGGGCGCGCCAACAACCAGGCGAGGGCCACTTGCGCGGGAGTGGCCCCGGCCCGCTCGGCCACCTCGTCCAAGGCCTGCCAGGACCCGCATGCCGCGCTCGTTCAGGTATTTCTCGACCCGGCTTCCTCGCGCCCGGCCGGCGAGGTCTGCCTTTGAGCGGTACTTGCCGGAAAGGAAGCCGCTCGCCAGCGAGTAATAGGTGATCACGCCGATCTTGTTCGCGAAGGCAGAGAGGCTTCGAGTGCGCCCTCGAACTCGCCCCGCTCGACGATGTTGTAGTTTGGCTGAAGGCTCTCGTAGCGCGGGAGACCGTGCTCGCGCGCTGACGGCCAATGCCTCCGCCAGCCGGGTCTGCGGTGTAGTTCGAGGCGCCGATCGCGCGGACCTTGCCCGCATCGATCAGCCGGCCATAGGTTTCCAGCGTTTCGGCGAGCGGCGTGTCCGGGTCGTCCCGATGCGACATGTAGAGGTCGATGTAGTCGGTCTGCAGCCGCCGGAGCGAGTTGTCGACTTCCTCGGTGATCCAGGCCCGCGAGAGGCCTTTGCCGCCCTGCGGCATCTCGATGCCTACCTTGGTGCCGATGACAACACGCTCGCGCCCGCCTCGCGCCTTGAGCCAGCGGCCGATAATGGCCTCGCTTTCGCCGCCCTGGTTGCCCGGGTGCCACCGGGAATACACGTCCGCGGTGTCGATGAAGTTGAACCCGGCCCCGACGAACGCGTCCAGCAGCTTGAACGAGGTCGCCTCGTCGGCCGTCCAGCCGAACACGTTGCCGCCGAAGGCCAGCGGCGCGATGGCCAAGCCCGACCGACCGAGCTCCCGTTGTTGCATGTAGGCTTGCTCCCGTTTGCTCGGGACGATCTGAGCGCGTTTCGCGGCGGAGGACCAGTGAGACCGGAGGGGCAGGGGTCTGCATTCAAAGCCCGTAGCTTTTGAACCTTTCGCGCGCGGCCGTCATCTCGGCCTCCGTGAGCAAGCGCGGGGTGCCGGCCGAGCGGGCGAGCAGGTACTGGCGGCACAGAGTTTCCAATTGCCGGCTCAGCAACAGGGCGTGCGCCGGATCGCGGCCGTGGACGACCATGCCGTGATTGGATAGCAGGCAGGCGCGCCGACCGGCGATCGCCCGGACAACGGCCTCGGCAAGTTCGGGCGTGCCGAACGTGACGTACCGGGCGCAGCGCACATCATCGCCGCCGAACGCCGCGATCATGTAGTGGAACGCGGGCAGGCCCTCGCCGAGGCAGGCTAGCGCCGTGCAGGCGTCAGCGTGCGTGTGGATGATGCAGCCGGCGTCGGGGCAGGCCTGATAGATGCCGGCATGCATCGACCACTCGCTCGAGGGCGGGCGGTTGCCGTCCGCTTTCCCGTCCAGCGTCATGCCTACGGTCGCCGCGTCCTCCGCGTTGGCCCCGGAGACGGTGACGATCATACCCGGCCCGAAGCGGACGCTGACGTTCCCGGCGCTGCCGGTGTTCATCCCGAGCTGCCCGAGCGCGCGGTAGAGGTCGGCGACGGCCGCGCTCGCTCCGGCCGCGTTCAAGGGGCGGGCGTGTCGGTCGGGCGCTTGTCGGCGTAGAGCCCCATGAGCGGGAAGGCGCTGTGGACGTGCGCCTGCGCCACCGGCTCGACATTGCGGAGATAGCTGCGGTCGAGCTCCCCGAGGGACGTCACGCCGAGCAGGGCGAGCACCACGCCGACCTCGTGCTCAAGCACCTCGAGCAGCCGCGCGACGCCTGAGGCGCCGTCCGCCGCCAAACCGTAGCAGTAGAGACGTCCGACCCCCACTGCGTCGGCGCCGAGCGCGATTGCCTTGATGATGTCAGTGCCCCGGCTGAAGGCCCCGTCCACAACGACCGAGGCGCGCCCGGCCACCGCATCCACGATCTCGGGCAGCACGGCCGCCGAACCCCATCCGTGATCGAGCTGCCGCCCGCCATGGTTCGACACATACACAACGTCGACGCCGTGCTCGCAGGCGAGCGCCGCGTCCTCGCCCGTCGCGATCCCTTTCAGGATCAACGGAACCTGGTGCTTGGCCTTGAAGCGAGCGACGTCCGACCAGTTCAGCGCGGCCTGATACTCGATGCCCGTTGCCGAACTGCGCCATGGCTTGACGAACCGCTTGGTGATGTCGCGCTCCCGCCGGCTGTAGGCGGCCGTGTCGACCGTCAGGCAGAACGCCTCGTAGCCGGCCTCGAGCGCCCGGTGCACGTACTCGTCCACCCAGGCGCCGTCTCCACGGACATACAGCTGGAATATGCGCCGCCCCGCATCGGCGGCGCGCGCCGTCGCTTCCAGGCTGGGCTGGGTCACGGAGCTGACCATGATGGGCACGCCGAATGCCGCCGCGCCCCGCGCCGCCTCGGCCGCGCCCTCCGGATGAAAGGAACTCGAGCGAGCCCACGGGTGCGAGGAACAAAGGAAGCCGCATCGGCCGGCCGAACCAGCTGCCCGCGCCGCTCACGGACGAAACATCCCGCAGCACGCGGGGGCGGAAGGCGAGTGCGTCGAGCGCCAGCCGGTTGCGCTGCAAGGTGGTCTCGGTCTCGGTGCCGCCGACCAGATAGTCCCAGATATTGTCGGGAAGCCGCGCCCGGGCGGCCTCGACAAACTCATGGAGGCATCGCTGGTCCCCGGCGGGCTCCGTCAGGTGGGTATCCACCGGCATCCTATCCTCGCCCGCCGTTTATAATCAGACCGAGGCTCGCACCCTCGGCGCGCGCGGGCAATGGGCGGCCTTGCGGGGCTAGTCGCCTACGGCGCGCAGCTTCGGCGCGGCGCTGAGCATCTCGTAGACCTCGACATAGTCCTCCGCCATCCGGCGCGCGGTGAAGCGCCGCTCGAACTGGCGGCGGACCCGTGCCCGGTCGAGCTCGGGCAGGCGCCGGACCGCCGCAACCGCCTCCGCCTCGTTCTGGACGATGAAGCCCGAAACGCCTGGTCGATCACCTCTGGCACCGATCCGCGATTGAAGGCGATCACCGGAGTGCCGCACGCGATGGACTGGATCATCACCAGGCCGAAGGGCTCGGGCCAGTCGATCGGGAACGGCGAGGCATGCGCGCCGCTCAAGAATGCGGGCTTGCGGGCGTCGTCGATCTCGCCCACGAACTCCACGTGCCCTGCCGCCAGCAGCGGCCGGATGTGCTCCTCGTAATAGGCGTGATCGGCCTTGTCGATCTTGGCGGCCACCTTGAGCTTCATGCCGGCGGCGGCGGCGATGCGGATCGCCTTGTCGATGCCCTTTTCCGGCGAGATCCGGCCAAGGAATGCCAGGTAATCCTGCTTGGCCGGCTGGGGGGTGAGCAGCGTTTCGGGAATGCCGTGCAGCACGGTGCCGACCCAATCGAGCCGAGGCAGGGGCGCCCGCTGGCTGTCGGAGATGGACACCACGGGCACGTCCGGGAACAGGTTGAAGACCGGCGCGAACTCCGGCAAGTCGAGCCGGCCGTGCAAGGTCGTCACGAACGGCGTGCGCTGCCGCTTGAACAGCGAGAACGGAAAGTAGTCGATGTGGAAGTGCAGCACATCGAAGTCGGCCGCCTGCCGGTAGACGCGCTCCAGCATGCACATATAAACGGCAATCCAATCCTTCACGGCGGGATCGAGCCGTATGGCCCGAGGCAGGATCGGCTCGAGCCTTGCTGCGGTAACCGAGTCTCCACTGGCAAACAGGGTCACGTCGTGGCCAAGCGCAACGAGCTCCTCTGTCAGGTTAGAAACGACCCGTTCGGTTCCACCGTAGAGTTTCGGCGGGACGGCCTCAAACAGCGGCGCCACTTGCGCGATACGCATAGGTAACCAACCCCCTTCAACGCGACACTCGCGGACATCGAAACCGCTCAGGAGTGAACGGAGCCGCCGGTCGCCAATAAGCATCGTGCTACAGTCGGAACATGGCTACAATTCGGCGCAAATACAGCAATTCCGCAGCTTACAGCTCGCATACTCGCCAGTCGCATATTTGCAGCGCAAACCGCTGGACCCGCCGGTAAGGCGTCACTACGTATGCCGCAATTCGGTAGTGGAAATGTCATCCACGCAGGGAGGTGTTTCGATGCCCGTGTCTATCCGTCCGATCCGGAGTGCGTTTGCGGGTGAGGTGTCTGGGGTCGATTTGTCGCTCCCGCTTAGCCGGGAGGAGGCGGCGGCGATCGAGCAAGGGATGGACGAGCTCGCCGTCCTGGTTTTTCACGACCAGCCAGTGACGGACGAGCAGCAGGTCGCGTTCAGCCGCAACTTCGGCGAGATCGAGCGTTCGCTCGGCAGCAGCCTCATGAAGATGGAGGAGCGTCGGCTCAGCACCGATCTCGCGGATGTCTCCAATCTCGGCAAGGACGGCAAGCCGCTCGGACGCAACGACCGCACGCGCTTGTTCAATCTCGGCAATCGTTTGTGGCACTCGGACAGCTCTTTCCGTGCCATCCCGTCCAAATTCTCGCTGTTGTCGGGCCGCATCGTCGCCGACAAGGGCGGTCACACCGAGTTCGCCGACATGCGCGCCGCATACGATGCGCTCGACGAGGAAACGCGCGCAGTGGTTGAAGACCTTGTGACAGAGCACTCGCTCATCTACTCGCGCGGCAAGCTTGGGTTTAACGAATTGACGGACGAGGAGCGCGTCACCTTTACCCCTGTGCGCCAGCGCTTGGTGCGAACCCATCCGGTTACCGGCCGCAAGTCGCTCTACTTGTCCTCCCATATCGGCGGCATCGTCGGCTGGCCGGTGCCCGAAGCGCTCGACCTCATCCGCGAACTGACCGAGCACGCGACCCGACCCGAGTTCGTGTACTCGCACAAGTGGCGGGCGAATGACCTCGTGATGTGGGACAACCGGCAGACCATGCACCGCGTGACCCGCTTCGACGAAAGCAAGCCACGCGACATGCGCCGCACCACGGTGGCGGGCGAGGCGCCCACTGTCGCCCAAGCGACGGCGGCCTAACCGACAGAGATCGCGCGGGCGAGAGAGGGCCGGGGAAGGTCCCTCTCGTCCCGTTTGTCTCGCCCGCCCGCCGGAGCGTTCCCCTTGCCGCCTACCCGTGCCCGTGCGAGGCTACTGGCGAGTATGCAGGAGGGAACCGTGAACGAAGTCACGATCAACACCCCCAATCTTTGGCGTCTCGAGACGCCGGGCCACACCGGCTGGGCGCGCACCGCCCGGGCCGGCGACGCCCGTAAAGTACTTCATGGTCTCCACTGACAGCCACGCCAATGAGCCGCCCGATCTCTGGGAAAAGCGGATCGAGCCGAAGTACCGCGAGCGGGTGCCTCGCATCATCACCGACGACCAGGGCGTGCAGTGGCGCTATTGCGAAGGATACCGGCCGGACCGTGTCCGGGTAATGAGCTTCGAGGGCGAGGACTGGGTCCGCTCGAAGGCCGGCGCCGACGTGGAGGATCGCATCCGCGACAATCGGGCGGATGGGATCGACGTGGAGATCATCTTCCCGAACAAGGGTCTCGCGATGTGGGCCACACCGGACGCGGTGTTTGCCAACGCGCAATGCCGGGTCTGGAATGACTGGGCATGGGAACAGTTCGGCGCGCATCCGGAGAGCATGCTGCCGGTCGGCTGCATCGCGACCGGCGATCTGCCGGGCGCGATGGCGGAGATCGAGCGGGTCGCCAAGATCGGCTTTCGGGCGCTTTCGCTGCCATGCAAGCCAGTGTGGGGCGGGCATGACGTCGAGCACGTCAACTACAACCTCCCGCATTTCGACCCGATGTGGCGGCTGATCGAGGAAACCGCACTCCCGATCACCTTCCACATCTCCACCGGCCGCGATCCGCGCGCGTCACGCGGCAATGGCGGCGCGGTCATCAACTACGTCACGCACTCGCTGTCGCCCACGATCGAGCCGGTGGCCAACATGTGCGCATCCGGCGTGCTGGAGCGCTTTCCGGGCTTGCGCTTCGCCACCATCGAGGCCGGCATCGGCTGGGTGCCATGGCTGCTCGACGCGATGGACGAGGGCTATCGCAAGCACCACATGTTCGTCCGCCCCAAGCTGCAAGGCTTGCCGAGCGACTACTATCGCGCGCACGCGATGGCCTCGTTCCAGGAGGACCCGACCGGGCTCGCGCTCGCCGAGCGCTACAACCTTGTCGATAATTTCATGTGGGCGAACGACTACCCGCACCACGAGGGAACCTGGCCGCATTCGGCGGAGGCGATCGAGCGCACCATGCCCGGACTTGCCGAGGCGCAGCGCGCGAAGATCCTCGGCCTCAACGCGGCCCGGTTCTTCGGGCTCGAAGTGCCGGCGCACCAACGGCTCGCGGCCTGATCCGTAACTGCCGCAACGGCCCGGCAGCCGTGCCGGGCCGGACCTCGGTCCGACGAAGGAACTCCACAGCCTACATCTTGTTTTGGGAGGGCAAACGAGGGAGGCGTCTATGAGCGGCAGTTACAACGACCCGAGCGGCGGGATGGCGAATGAGGCGCGGGACGCCGGGGGCCGACTGCTCGACGCGCAAGGGCGCGCGATGAACCAGGCGAGCCAGGCTGCCGGGCAGGCGCAGCAGATGGCGGGCAACTCGCTGGATCAGGTCGGCCACTATGTTCGCCAGCAGCCGGTGAGTGCCACCCTCATCGCACTCGGCATCGGATACATCATCGGTCGACTGCGAATCCTCTAGGGGCCCTCCGGGGGCTTCCCCTCGCTCGACCTTCCCCGCGGGGAGGGTCGAGACGAGGGTGCGCTCGCCGCTCTGGCGCGCGCTCGCGCAGCAGGCGCATACTCCCTCCCTGCCAAACCAAAGGCGAGGGAGGCGTGAATGCTTGGCCTGATGCAGCAGCGGCCGCTGCTGCTATCTAGTCTGATTGAATACGCCGAGCGTTATCACGGCGAGCGGGACATTGTTTCGCGTCTGTCCGATGGTTCCATTCACCGGACGTGCTACGCGGAGATCGGGGCGCGCGCCCGCCGGATCGCCAATGCGCTCGGGCGGCTCGGGGTTGTCAGGGGCGATCGCGTCGCGACCCTGTCCTGGAACGGCTTCCGCCATCTCGAGCTTTACTTCGGCGTGACCGGCAGCGGCACGATCCTGCACACAGTCAATCCGCGATTATTTCCCGAGCAGATCCACTACATCATCGACCACGCGGAGGATCGCTACGTTTTCTTCGATCCGGCCTTCGCCTCGTTGGTCGAGGAGCTTGCTCCCCGACTGCCGCATGTGCGCGGCTACGTCGCACTTTGCGAACGGACCGAACTGCCCGAAGTGAACGTTCCTAACCTGCTCTGCTACGAGGAACTTCTGGCGGCTGAGTCCGCCGATTACGTATGGCCCGTGTTTGACGAGAACAGCGCGTCGACGCTGTGCTACACGTCGGGCACCACCGGTAATCCCAAGGGAGTGCTGTACAGCCATCGCTCCCAGATGCTGCACACCTTCGTCGTGTGCGCCGCCGACGTGATGGCGGTATCGGCGCGCGACAGCATCCTGCTTGTGGTGCCGTTGTTTCACGCCAATGCCTGGGGGCTACCCTTCGCCGCCGCAGCGACGGGTGCGAAGCTCGTCCTGCCCGGCCCGAGGCTCGACCCGGAAAGCGTCTTCAACCTGCTGACGGCGGAGCAGTGCACGCTCGCCGGCGGCATCCCAACCATCTGGCTGAACTTGTTCACCTGGCTGGAGCAGAACCGCGACCGGCTCGATCTCGGCGCGATCAAGCTCACGCGCGTCCTGAGCGGCGGCACCGCCGTCCCGCGCTCCACAATCCAGAAGTTCGACGAGCTGTTCGGCGCCTATCTCATCCATGCCTGGGGCATGACGGAAACCAGCCCGATCGCCACCATCGGTACGCTGCTGCCGAAGCATGCGGCATCGGATCGGGCGCAGCGCTACGACGTCCAAGCGTTGCAGGGCCGCATGGTGATCGGCTGCGAGGTGCGGCTGGTCGATGACGCGGGGGCGTCGCTGCCGCACGACGGCGAGACCGTGGGCGAGCTGCAGGTGCGGGGGCCCTGGGTGATCACGCGGCTACTTCAAGGGCGAGGGCGGGCAGGTGCTGGACGCGGACGGCTGGTTCCGCACCGGCGACGTCGCCGCCATCACGCCGGACGGCTACGTGCAAATTACCGACCGCTCCAAGGACGTGGTGAAGTCGGGCGGCGAGTGGATCAGCTCGATCGAGATCGAGAACCTTGCCGTCGCGCATCCGGCGGTACACGAAGCTGCGGTGATCGCGGCGCGCCATCCTCGATGGCAGGAGCGTCCACTGTTGCTGATCCATCCGAAGCCAGGGGCCACCGTCACCAAGCACGAGATGCTGGCGTTTCTCGAGGGCAAGATCGTGAAGTGGTGGACGCCCGACGACGTGGTGATCGTGGACGAACTGCCCCATACCGCGACGGGCAAACTGCTCAAGACCAAGTTGCGCGAGCAGTATGGCGGTTGGCTGGAGCGAGCCTCACCTCCGGCCGATGCCGTCGCGTCCCGAGGCCGCTGAGTCCGCCCAGGCGTGGCTGTTCCCCAACACGACGAGCGACGCGCAACGTGATCTCCTTGGAGATCGACCCGCTGATCGCTGGCGGCGTCGTCTTGTCGACGGCGGTGACCGACGCGGCCTACGTTCTGTTCAACGCGGCCGTATCGGCCCGGCGCCGCGTGGTGGCGGCGAACTGGAGCGCGATCTGGTACCTGCTCTCGTCGTTCGCGGTGATCAGCTTCACGCAGAATGCGACGTATGTGGTGTTCGCGGCGGCCGGGTCTTGGCTGGGCGCCTACGCGTCAATGACCTGGTTGCGACGCGAAAGAAAAGAAACCGGCGACGCGGCGCTATCCCGCCGGCGGGTGCCGCCCCTCGATCCTTGAGCCAGCGGGTGCGGAATTTCCGCGGGTGAGCCGTCCCGTTCCTCAGGGCTTAGAGGTTAGGCGGTCCGTGATTGGTTCGTAGAAGAAGCCGAGGAGCTGCGGCGAGAGCGCGTCGCTCATCACCATCGCCGACGTACCGGCGCGCTCGCGCAGGGCCGGACACGGTTTGATCGAGGTTATCGGTTTCGACGTCGTAGAGCGCGAGATAGCTCCACGGGTGTGGGGCAGGGGCGAGCTGCGTCCCAGCCAGCTTGAAGCGCTGGGCGGAGACGATGCCCGGCACGGCAAGCACGTCCTTCAGGTGCGTGTTCGTGTACCAGTCGTTGAAGGTCTCCTCGCGGCCTTCCACCGGATTGGTGAGCACCAGAAGCGTGCATTTCGGCATCGATCCCTCCTGTGGCGGCTTGGCCGTCGCGTTATCCCAGCGTAATCCATCTCCAGCATGAGGGCGAGGGGACGAGATGGCCAACGCGCTGAGGGCGCTTCGCGTGCTCGACCTCACCACCACGATCGCCGGGCCGCATTGCGCGCGCCTGCTTGCGGATATCGGCGCCGAGGTCATCAAGGTCGAGGGGCCGGACGGCGACATGATGCGTGACCGGCCGCCGCTGCGGAACGGCAGTAGCACCACCTATGGCCAACTCAATGCCGGCAAGCAGAGCGTGGTGCTCAACCTCAAAAGCGCGGACGGTGCCGCCATCTTGCGCCGGCTCGTGCAAGAGGCCGACATCCTGGTGGAAAACTATCGCCCCGGCGTAATGCGTCGCCTCGGACTCGATTACGACAAACTCCGACCCGATCAAACCCGATCTGATCTACTGCGCAATTTCGGGCTACGGACAGACCGGCCCATCGGCGGAGTTGCCGGCTTACGCGCCGGCAATTCACGCGGCGTCCGGCTACGACCTCGCGCACCTCGAATACCAGGACGGTCGGACGCGACCTGATGCGTGCGGCATCTATATCGCCGACGTGCTCGCCGCGGCCTATGCGTTCGGCGCGATCATGACTGCGGTCGCGGTGCGCGACCTGTACGGGCGAAGGCCAGATGATCGACGTTTCGATGCTGGAATCCATGCTTGGCCTGCTGCTCTCTGAGGTGCAGCGCCAGCAATTTCCGCTCCCCAAAGTCCCGCCGCTCTACGCACCACTTGCCGCCGCTGATGGTTTCATCATGCCGGCGATCGGCACGGAGCGGACCTTCCATGGCCTGGCCCGCGCCGCCGGCCATCCGGAATGGATCACCGACCCGCGCTTCGCCCAATACGATGCGCGCCGGCAGAACTGGGCGGCCCTGCTGGCCGAACTAGAAGGCTGGTCGCGCGAGCGCAGCGTCGCCGCGTGCCGGGCGGCACTCGATGCCAACGGCGTTCCCTGCTCGCCGTACCGCACGGTGGCCGAGGCGCTCGCCGATCCGCAGATCGCGCATCGGGACGCGCTGGCGGAGGTGCGCGACGCGGGCGGCAGCTTCAAGGTGGTCAACCCGCCGTTTCGTCTTTCCGCCAACCAAACGAAGGTCGGGGGCTGGGCTGCCGCAAAAGGCGAGCACACGCGCGCGGTGCTGATGCGCGCCGGTTTTGCTGAGGCGGATGTCGAGCGCTTCATCGCCGAAGGCAGCGCCGCCTAATGGCGGATCGGACGCCGCCCGGGATCGGCGCGTTGTTCGCCGGATTCTTCTCGGTGGGCGTCACGGGATTGGCGGCGTGCTTCCCTGGGCGCGGCGGATGGTGGTCGAGCGGCGCCGCTGGCTTGGGCCGGCGGAGTTCACCGATATTTTGGCATTGTGCCAATTCCTGCCCGGGCCGAACGTCATCAACCTTTCGGTCGCACTCGGCGCGCGGTTCCGCGGTATCCCCGGCGCGCTCGCCGCGTTCTTGGGGCTGATGGCGGCCCCCATGACGATCATCATCTTGCTCGGCCTGGTTTACCAACATTATGCGGCGATACCCGCTCGTACAACACCTGTTTGCCGGGTTGGCCGCTTCCGCCTCCGGCCTGGTCCTTGCCACGGCGCTGAAGATTGCCGCCCCGCTCCGCCACGATTGGCGCGCGATCGGTATAGCCGCGCTGACCTTCGTTGCGATCGTCCTGCTGCACGCGCCCTTGGTGCCGGCAATGCTCGGTACTGGCGCCGGCCAGCATCCTGCTCGCTGCACTGAGGGGATGACGGATCAGCTGCCGGCGCTGGCCGGGTTGTTCGCCCAACTTTCCTTGGTTGCGGTCGGCGGCGGCAACACGATCCTCCCCGAAATGCAGCGCCAGGTGGCGGTGGTGCATCGGTGGATGACCGTGCAGGAGTTCGCTGCGATGTACGCGCTGGCGCAAGCGGCGCCCGGCCCGAACATGCTCATCGCTACCTTGATCGGCTGGCGCGTCGGCGGCTTGCCGGGAGCGCTGGTGGCAACGGGCTCGCTCTGCGGGCCGTCGAGCCTGTTGACCTATCTCGTGAGCGGGGCGTGGTTCCGCTTTCGCGAGGCGCGCTGGCGGCGCGTGGTCCAGGCTGGCCTCACGCCGGTCACGGTCGGGCTGATCATGGCGGCCGCGACGTTGCTGACCACGGCGACCTCCGTGGACTGGCGCTACGCCGCGCTCACCGCCGCCGTTACTGCAGGCCTTATGCTGACGCGTCTGCACCCGCTGCTCGGTCTCGGGCTTGGCGCAGTTCTAGGGGCGGCCGGCGTGCTTTGACCGGGGTGGCGCGGTGGCCCAAGGGTAATCGACGACGTCCCACCCACCGCCGAGCGCCCGGTAAAGCCGCACCAGGTCGCTCGCGATCTGCGTGTCGCTGTCCGCCAGATCGTTTTCACTTTGCAGCAGTTGCGCTTGAGAGGTGATGACGTTGAGGAAGTCGCTCACACCCTCCGTGTAGCGCTGTCGGGCCGCTCCCAAGGCGATCTCGTTTTGCTTGACCGCTTCCGCCACTTGCCGTCTTCGGCGTTGCGCTTCGGCGTAGGCGGTGAGCGCGTCGTCCACCTCTTGCCAGGCCTGCAGCACCGTTCTTTGGAAGTTGATGGCCGCTTCGCGCTGCTGGGCTTGGCGCAGGCGCAGGGTTGCGCGCAGCCGGCCGCCCTCGAAGATTGGGACGGTAATGGTCGGGCCGACCTCGAAGGCGCGCGACGGCAGGCTAAACATGTTGGCAAAGCGCAGCCCCTGCAGGTTGAAGTTCCCGTTCAGCGTGATGTCCGGATAGAACTGCGCCACGGCGACGCCGGTCTGCGCAGTGGCGGAATGCAGCTGAGCTTCCGCTTGCCGTATGTCGGGCCGGCGCCGGATCACGGTCCCAGGCAGCCCGACCGGCACCACCGGCGGCACAGTGGGCTGGCCGGTGTTCGCGCGCAGCTCCCCTTCGAGCGCGCGGGGCTGTTCGCCCAGCAACAGGCCGATTGCGTTGATCAATGCCGCCTGTTGCGCCCGCAAGGGGGGCAGGGTGGCGGCGACCGTTGCCTCCTGCGCTTGCGCCTGCGCCAGATCGAGCGTGGTGGCCACCCCGTTGCTGAAGCGGTCCCGGACCAATCGCGTGTTCTGCCGCGTAAGGGCCAGGTTGCGCTCGGTGATGGCGACGCGCGACTGCGCGCCCCGCAGCTGCATATAGTCCTGTGCCAACTCGGCGATCGACGACACGGCGACGCCATGCCGCGCCTCAACCGAGGCCAAGGTGTCGGCATCGGCCGCCTCCACCGCGCGGCGCACCCGCCCGAACAGGTCCAGCTCCCAAGAAGAGGTCAGCCCCTGCTGGAACAGATCGTACTCGAGCGGGGCCCCCGGCCTTGGCTCGACCAGGGAGACGAACCCGGTCTCGCTTTGCCGATTGCGGGTGTAGATCGCCTGACCCCTGACGCTCGGGAGGCCTTGCGCGGCGGCGATGCGCCGCTGCTGGATGCCTTGCAGGACACGCTCGGCCGCGGTCTGAAGATCGAGGTTCTGGGTCGCCACCCGATCGACGAGCGAGGTCAGTTCCCGGTCATGGAAGCTTTTCCACCAGCGCGCATCGACGTGATCCGCCGTCGTGCGACTCGGCACATCGGTGGGCTCCGGTCCCCACCGGTTCGGCGATTGCACCAAAGGGCGATGGAAATCCGGGCCCACCGTGCAGCCGGCGAGGGCGATCGCCAGCAGCCGAGCGACCAGCGTCCAGCCGGCCCGGCGCAATCCGCTGAACATCGCAGGCACTGTTAGTGCGCGGTCACGCGTGCGCCGGAGTCGCTCTGATCGCTCACCACATTCGCAAGCCCGGTATGTATTGTGGTCTCGACGGAGAAGCCGACGCGGAGCAGCTTCGCCAACGGCTGGCCCGGAGTTCACCACGATCTTGACCGGCAGACGCTGCACGATCTTCGTGAAGTTGCCGGTTGCATTGTTGGGCGCGATCGGCGCGAAGGCGGCCCCCGATGCCGGCGGCACGCTGTCCACCAAGCCGTCGAGGTCGATGTTGTAGGCGTCGACATGGATGCGGACGTGCTGGCCCGGAAGCACGTGCCGCAAATCCTCCTCGCGGTAGTTCGCATTGATGAACACGCGGTCGAGCGGCACCAATGTCATGAGGGTGTTGCCGGGGCCGACGTAGTTGCCGACCTGCACGCTGCGCTCCCCGATCATGCCGTCCATCGGCGCCAGGATCTTCGTGTAGCTCAGGTTGAGCCTGGCCTGCTCCAGTTGCGCCTCGTCCGCCTTGACCGTGCCCTGTTGCGAGGACTCCTGCGCCTGTAGCACCTGCAGCTGACGGCGCGACGCTTCGAGCGCGGCTTGCGCGCTTTTCAGCGAGGCCTGGTCGCGCGCAGAGTCGTATCTGCTTGCTGGTGCTGCTGCGAAGTTCCGGCGCCAGTAGCGGCGAGATTTGTGTACCGGCGCTGATCCAGCTCCGACATGCTGCGCCGCGCCTCTGCCGAGGCCACCGCGGCCTGCTGCTCCTCGATTAACGGCGACTGCCGGGCGACGTTGGCGGTCGCGTTCACACTTGGGCGCGGTCGCGCGACACAGTCGCCTCGGCCATTTGCACGGAAATCTCGAAATCCCGCGGGTCCAGGGTCGCCAATACCTGGCCCGCTTTGACCACCTGGTTGTCGTCGACCTCCACCTTGGCGACCTGGCCGGAGATGCGGGGCGCGATCGTGGCGTAGTGCACGGTGATGTAGGCGTCGTCGGTCCAGACGTCCGGATCGGGCACGAAGATGATCCACAGGACGACGGCCACGAACACCAGGACCACCATACCGCCGAGGAACCAGGGCCAGCGCCGCGGCGGCTGGCGTGTCCCGTTCATTGCCCCTGTCCTCGCCGTTCGTGGGTTGGCGGCGCTGGTCACGGCCGTGCGGAGGTGCGTCCCGATTGCCGGACCGGTCCCTCAATTCCTGTTGCGTATCGCCAGGATGTTCTCGGTTGTCATCCGGCACGAAGCTCGCCCCTACTGCTGCGACAACTGAATGCGCGGCGGCAGGGTCCGTTCCGATAACACCAGCAGCACTATCATCAGCGCGACGGTGAGCGCGCCCATGACCAGGAAAGCATCGCTGGCAGTCAGGATCATGGCTTGCTGCTGTACGGCCTCATTGAATGTCGCCAGGCTGCCCGGCGCGCTCGGTTGTCCGCTTGGCAGCAACGGCGGGCGATGCTGCGGCAGAACGCCGTAGCCCTGAATAATGCCGTAGCGCTGCTGCCCGATCTGGTCAACGAGACGATTCGAGTGCAGCCCGCCGCGCCAGCGCTGGATCAATCCCAGCAACCATACGCTGGTCGCCTCTGACACGGCGCGCGGCATGTTCACCAGTGCGGATGCAAACGGCGCTTCCTCCGGCCCGCGAACAGTGTTTGTCGCCATCATCAACAGGGGCATGATGACCAATGGCTGACCGAGCGCCTGCAGGCCTTGCCACAAGAAGAATTGCCCGCGATCCCAGGAGACTGTCACGAAGGAGTTGCCGATGCAGGCCGCCAGGATCAAGGCGAGGCCGACGAAGCTTACGACCCGCGCATCCACGCTTCGGTGGTCGAGCAGCCAAGCGGCCGCCGGCAACAGCACGAGTTGCGCTGCCGCGATTTCGAGGGTGATCCAATTCGATTGCAGCGGGCGATAGTGCTGGACCTCCGTCAGGTATTGCAGCGGGATGGTCGACGCAGACGCGCCGATCAACAGAAACGTGAAAAGCGCGATCGCGGCATAGGCGAAGTTACGACGGCCGAACAGTTGCAGTTTCATCAGCGGCAGCGGATGGAACCACTCGTTGATCAGCATCAGCGGAATAGTGACGGCGCTGATCAAGGCGAGCACGCAAATGAACTTGGAATTGAACCAGTCGAGCCGGTCGCCCTGCTGCAGCATCGTGCTAAATGCGCCCATGCCGATAACCAAGCTCAGCACCCCGCGCCAATCGAATAGGCGGAACCTGTCGTAGGCTGAACGATCTTGCGGCACGCCGTACCAGACCAAGACGGCGGCAATGGCACAGAGCGGCATGGCCTCGAAGAACACGAACCGCCAGTCATGCACCACATCGGTCCACAAAGTGGCCAGTGAGTTTGCCAGGCTGGGCGTGAAGGTTGCCGTCAGCGCGTAGACAGCCAACCCGTATAGCCTGATTGGAGGCGGCAGCACGCGCAGGGCGGTAGCCATCAGAAGCGGAATGGTCAGCCCGCCCGCGAGCCCCTGCAACACCCGGAACAGGTATACCGCGCCGACCTGGGGGCTGAACGGGATCAGCACGGTGGACAGGCACGAGAGGCCGATGACGAACAAGGTCCAGCGGCGTAGCGTGAAGGTTACCAGCATCCAGGGTGAGATCGCCATCCCGACGATCTCGGCCGAGATGTAGAGGCTGCCGAACCACGTACCCGGGTCGTGACTGATGCGCAGCCCGCCTTGAATGTCGGCAAGCGCTACACCGGTAACTTGATCGTTGAACTCGGCGACCACGGCCGCGGTAAGCACGCCAAGCAGCCCGATCAAACCCCTGATGTCCAACGACGGCGCTCTTCCCACAGCCCGCATCTGCCTCTACCGGCGCTCGCGACGCCAGTCTGGCCCGGTCCCGAGGCAATCACCAACGCGCTAGTTGGGCAAGACAGCATCCCGCCAAGCGCCGTTGCCGCTCGGGCAACCCGAAGTGCGACCAGAGGGGTTTGCTGTTGGCCGCGCACCGCCCGACGCAAAAGCGTCGGAACGACGGCTTCGAGCCTCGCTAAAAAGTCAACAGGAGTGAGGCGCGTTCAGCGGGGATCGTGGTGGCGTTTTTGATGACGGCGTGGAGGGGGAGCCTCGGCGACCTCTTCGGCAACCCCATCCGCCGGCTCGGCCGCCGGACGCGGATCGCGCGGCGCCGCGCTCGGGTCAGTCTGCGACGCGGAGGCCGCGCCCGCGACCATCGTCGTGCCGCGATCCGGCCTGCCGTAGATGAACCCGTGCGTCGGATAGACGCTGCCGAACGACTCGCCGTCGGCAAGGCCTACCCGCACCGCGGTCCAGTCGTTGTTCGGTGATACGTCCACCACCGGCACGCTCCGCGTCACACTGCCGCGGTAGCCCCAGTTCGCGTGATCGATCTCGATCTCGCGTTCGCTTATAACGCGGCTGACCACGGCGACGTGGCCGAGCCGCATGGACCCGTTAGCGCGGAACGCCAGAATGCTTCCGGGCTCCGGCAGGTGGCCGCGCTCGTAGATCCCGGCGGCCGCGTCCCACCACAACCATGCGTTGCCGGATAACTCAATGCCGGACGCGTCTCGAGCGAACGGCACGCATTGCAGCCCGCCCCAGCCGTAGCCATAGCGCCGCCCCTTACTGCCTCGCTTTGGAAACACGGTGGGGTGAACCTGCGCCTGGGGCGCATTCAATGAATAGTTGCCGGTGAACATCGTCTGGAGCGGCCCCGAGCCGCCGCCGAGACGATCGGGGTTAGATGCAGCTGACACGACCGTGATAGGCAGACTTGTCGCCAAAGTCGTAATGAAACCTACGAGAATCTTGTCGCGCCTCCCGCGTTCCCGCATCGCGCCGCCTTTCGTTGTCTTCCCCGGATGGCGAGATGCGGTAGCAACGTGGTCGCGTGACTGACAACCCGACCGGATCCTGTTTCCTTCGCGGCGCTAGATGGTCGCAAAATAGCGGTGTGGACAACCTTGCGAAATCCGACGAAATTCCTAACACAAGGAGCTGCGCCGCCAGTGCCGCGTAGCAAAGGCGCGAATTCGACCCAACTCGGTTCGCGGAATCGTTCCGGTCGTAACAAGGCGCGCTACTTGCAGGCTGTGACCATGATCTCCACAAGCAAGCGCGGGTCGGCCATGTTGGCTTCGACGCACGCGCGCGCTGGCGCGCCGCCCGCGGGCAGCCAGGCCGTCCACACCGAATTCATCGCGTCGCGGTCCCGGATGTCCTTGACCCAGATCTGTGCCTGCAGGAGACGCGTCTTGTCGGTTCCATGCGTTTCCAGCGCCTCGTCGATCTGATCCAACACTTCCTTGGTCTGCCCCGCGATGTCTTTCGTCGGGTCTTTCGCGGTCATGCCCTGGAGGTAAACAAAGCCGTGATACTCGACGGCCTTGGCGAGGATTTTGTTGGGTTCTGTGCGGATGATCTTGCTCACGAGCGTACTCCTCCTGCTGCTCTCTCTGCTTTATCCTGCTGAGCCGTTCAGTCCTAATGCGGGTCAGCGCCGATCAGGACCGGTGCCGGCGGGCGGACGAAGGTTGCGTCAGCGCCCTGGACTGACGAAGTTTCCGGTCCCCCCCGTCCCCTTGACCGGGCTCGGGCCGGGTGAAAAGCCGGGCGCCACGGCACCGCCGGTGCCCTGGTTGACGCAATCCGAAACTTGCGTGTCCCAGTCATAACGATCGGCCAGGCCGCGCGTCGTGATTCCGGACACGTAGTTGGCCGACTCGGGGTACTCGCTTTGGTTCTGCGAATAGAGGGCGCCGCGGTTCTGTCGCCTGTAGGTTTCGTCTGCGCGCTGGCGGCAGGCATTGGCGGTGGCCTGAGCGGCACGACTGTCCGCCGTAGGCGGCGCGGGTGGTGCGCAGGCGTTCATGCTCGCCGCCAAGACGGCCGCCAGGCATCCTGAGATCGGCCAAGTCGCAAGGGAACGGGTCATGCGGTCGCTCCGGCGAAAGGGGCTGGGTTGGCGAGGCCGCCGAGCGTAAAGGGAGGCAGCCGCGCGCGGAACCGGGTTTCGTCGAAGCGCGCATCCGGCGTGAGCGGCACGCTTGCAGCGGCTCGCAGCACCGAAGGATGTAGCGTTGCCGCGCCCCGCTCAAGGCAAAGCAGCCCGGTCGCCCAACGCGCGCGGGCAAGAAGATCGATCAATGCGAGCAACCGCAAGCAGACCGACATGCCGTACGAGGTCGTCATTCCCGCAGTCGCTTCGACCGCCGCCGCCCAGCAACGCAACTCGCGATCGGCCAAGGCGATGTCGGTGTAGTCCCCGTCCGGACGCTGAAATCGGAATCCGCGTGCCGCGCCGACGCGCGCCGCCAGTGCCGCCTCGCGCGCCGCATCCCATGCTTGTTCGATGTCCTGTCCCCGCACGGCAGGCAACTGCTCCAGCGGGTGCTCGACAAGGTAGGTCACCAGGCCGTCCGCGGTTCGGGCGACACGAATTGGGGCGGGGTGGTCAGTGGAATCCATCGCGGAAAAGATGGACCGCCGATGTCCGCCGCGCCAGCCTGTGCGGGATGCGAGAAGGGAGTTTTCTGCCATGACCGAACCGTCCCGGCTGACCGCGACTGAGGCCGCGCAGCGCATTCGCGCCGGCACACTCGATCCGGCCGACCTCATGGCCTCCTGTCTCGAGCGGATCGAAGCGCGCGAGCCCTCGGTTCGTGCCTTCGCCTATTTCGACGCGGCGCAGGCTCGGAGCGCGGCGGCGGGAGCTCGCCCTGGCCCGCTGCACGGCTTGCCGGTCGGGGTGAAGGACGTGCTGGACACCGCCGACATGCCGACCGGCTACGGCTCGCCGATCTGGGAGGGCTGGCAGCCACGCGCCGACGCCGCGGCTGTTGCCTGGACGCGGGCGGCCGGCGGCGTGGTGATCGGCAAGACCGTGACCACCGAGTTCGCGACCCGCCTACCCGGTCCGACCACCAACCCGCATAATGAGGCGCATACACCGGGCGGCTCGAGCAGCGGCTCGGCTGCCGGCGTGGCGGACGGGTTCTTCCCGGTCGCATTCGGCACGCAGACGGCGGGCAGCATCATCCGGCCGGCGGCATTCTGCGGCGTGGTTGGGTTCAAGCCCAGCTTCGGCACGATCGCGCGATCCGGCATGAAGCTCATGAGCGAGAGCCTCGATACGATCGGCGGGATGGCGCGCTCCGTCGCCGACTGCGCGCTGTTCGTGGGCGCGGTGTCGGGCCGCGATCTGGGCGACCCCGATCGCCGGCCCGACCGAGCGCCCCGCATCGGGATCTGCCATTCGCCGGTCTGGGATCGCGCCGAGGCGGATACGCAAGCGCTGCTGCCGCGCGTGGCGGATGCGCTGGCGCGCCGGGGCGCCCGAGTGGAGGAGCGCACGCTGCCTGGCGAGTTCGCGCGCCTCGAGACGGCGCAGCCCGTGGTGATGAACGCCGAAAGCGCGCGCTCCCTGGGCTGGGAACTTGCGCACGCGCGTGGCCGGATCAGCGACCAGCTGCTGGAGCGGCTCGACTGGGGCCTGTCGCAAGGCGCCACGGCGCTTGCTGACGCTTATGCGGTGTTTGCCGAAACCCGGCGGGCGTTCCGGGGTGTGATGGACGGGCTCGACATTCTACTCACCCCCTCCGCCCCGGGGGAAGCGCCTCCCGGGCTCGAATGGACCGGCGATCCGATCTTCAACTGGTTCTGGACCAGCCTTCACGTCCCCTGCGTCACCGTCCCCGCGGGGACGGGACGCAGGGGCTTACCGCTCGGCGTGCAGATCGTGGCGCGCGAAGGCGAGGACCGCGCGGCGCTGGCCTGGGCACAATGGGTCGCGGCGGCGATCGAGTGAGCGTGCGGCGATCGCTCCCGGGCTGCGCCGTCAGAAGGTGAGGCGGGCGGTGAGGATCCAGGCGCTGTTGTAAACGGGCGTCAGGACGGGCTCCTTCGAAACGCTCGGCGAAACCGCGATCTGATAGCCTCCGCCGATGATGAACCGCACCCTTCCCGAGATTTCGAAACGACCGAGGATGAGGCCCGGCGTCAGAAACAACTGGTTCTTGCCGCCGCGCAGCCCGTTTGGCCAATACGTGTAGTTGGCCTCGACCTCCGGCCAGAAATAGCGTCCGAGATGATACTGGAACGCCACGTTCGTCACGATCGGGATTCCGAGCGTCTGCCTCGTGCCGGAACGGAATCGGGATGCCTACGGTCGCCTGGATATCGAAGTCGCCCCAGCCCTTGCCGCGCGGCCAACGTCGGTGTGATCAGCCACGTATCGTTGGTGAAGGCGCGAATGCCGGTCGGCGCTTGCAGCCCGAGAAACGCGCTGACGATATAGTTGCCCGACTGTTCATTGGCAGTCAGCAGTCGCTGTTTCACGACCAGGAAAGGGTCGTCTCCCCATCCGGCAGCAGGCCGGACGTTGTATCGTTGCATATAACTGGGCGGATTGAGCAGAACCTCGTTGGTCGTTGTCGGGATCAGCTCAACGCCCTTGCCGCTGCCGTAGGTATCCACGTCGGCGCCGTTTCCGAGGTGCTGCCAATACTGGTCGTAGCGGACCTCCTGCTCCAGGCGTGGCGTGACCGTGACGAGTGGCGTCATCCAGTGCGGCTGGCTTGCCTGAGCCGCATTCGCCCGCTCGAACCAGTTCGCGAAGTAGCTCCCGATATTGATGGTCGGTGCAGGGGTGTAGCTGCTTCCCGCGTCGGTCGCAGACTGCGGATCGGCAGCCCGGGCGACGTCGGTCGCAACGACGATCGCCGCGACGGCAAACATCGAAGAGATTAGGGCGGAGAAGGAAGAAGCCATCGCGATTTTGCCTCACTGCACGGCGAACATGTCAGATCTGCCGTAGACGTTATATCGGCTCTGTATATAACGACAAGTGTGAGGCTCGAAGCGGCCTGATCGAACCTTGTGTTCCCGCTCTGGGCGAGCGGACGTCAGGAGGACGCAGGGGCCGGCGAAAGCCCGACCGGTGCGCGGCGCCCGCGCAGCAAAGCAAAGGACAGCGCGGCCACCAGACAGAACACGCCGGCAGCGAAGAACGCAGGGAGATAGCTCGCCAGCGCATCGCGCGACAGCCCGGCGGCGAAGGCCATCGCACCCGCCCCGATCTGGTGAGCGGCGAAAATCCACCCAAACACCAGTGGGGCCGATTCGCGCCCGAACGCCTGCGCGGTGAGCCGGACCGTGGGCGGGATGCTGGCAATAAAATCGAGGCCGTAGAAGGTGGCGAACAACGACAAGCCGAGCAGCGAGAATCCGCTGTACGGCAGCCACATCAGCGCCAACCCGCGGAACGCATAATAGCCGACGAGCAGCCAGCGGTTGTCATAGCGGTCCGACAGCCAGCCGGAGCCAATGGTCCCGATCAGGTCGAATACGCCAATGGCGGCCAGAAGCCCGGTCGAGGTGACCGGGCCGATGCCGTAGTCGCCGCACAGGGTCACGAAATGCGGGGTCAGGCCGAAACTCGAAAGGCCGCAAACCCCGAAGGAGAAGGCGAGCACCCAGAACACCAGCGAGCGCGATGCCGAGCGGAACGCGTTGACGCTGATGGCGAACACGTTGCCTACGGGACGCGGCGGTTCGGGCAATACGGAATCTTCGCCGTACGGTGCGAGGCCGATATCGGCCGGCCGGTCGCGCGCGAGCAGCACGAACAGCGCGGCGAGCAGCCCGATGAGAAACACGAACGGCAGGAGGGCCATGCGCCAGCCATATGCTTGGGCGATCCAGGCCGCCGCAGGCAGGAAGATCAACTGCCCGGTCGCGTTTCCTGCACTCAACATGCCGAGCACCAATCCCCGCCGGGCAGTGAACCATCGGGTCGCGATCGTTGTGGAAAGCACGAGAGCGGTGAGGCCCGGCGCGACGCCGGTGGCGACTCCGAGGCCAAGCCAAAGCTGCCACTTCGCGGTCATCGCGACGGTCAGGATCAGCCCCGCCATCATCAGCGCCGCCGAGCCGGCCACCACCACCCGTACACCGTACATCAGCAGCAGGCCGCCGGCGAAGGGCGCGATCAGGCCGAACAAGGCCACGCGCACCCCGAGCGGGCCGGACAGTTCGCCGATGGACCAGCCGAGATCGCGCGAAATGGGGGTCAGGAGCACGCCAGGCACGCTCATCGCGGCCGTGCTGCAGACGCTGTAGACAAACAATGTCGCGACGATAAGCCAGCCGTAGTGAACGTTGCGGGCCCTTAAGGCGCGCGCAGCCGATTGGGCGAACATGCTGCCTCCAAGCCCGGCGAGGCGGCAGGGTGCCGGGATGCCGCGACGTGTTTAGTTAGAGGTCGATCGACATCTATTTGGATGTCAGCTAACATCCGATGTCAACGACAATCGCGCGTGCCGGGAGAAACATTCCAGGACAAGGGCTCGCCCATGAGGAGATCAAACCAGGAAGCGGCCGCGACACGCCGGCGCATTGTCGAGGTCGGTGCGTCGGAGTTGCGACGTCGCGGCATCGTCGAGACCGGGCTATCGGAGCTGATGGGAGCCGCGGGGCTGACGCGCGGCGGCTTCTACCGTCACTTTGCCAGCAAGGATCGGTTCGTCGCGGAGGCCTGCGCGTCGGCGCTGCAAGCCTCAAACCAGGCGATGCGGGCCCGCGCGGCCCGTCGATCGGGTGCCAAGGGCGTTGGCGATCTGGTCTCCGCGTACCTCTCGACCGCGCATCGGGACGGCGCGGCATCCGGATGCGCGCTCGCAGCTTTAGGCAGCGAGCTCGCTCGCACCGACACCGAAACCCGCGTCGCGGCAACAAACGGCTTTCGGGAGATGGTTGCGATCATCGCCGAGCACCTGCGGGACGCCCGGGTCGGGCGCCCGCAGGAACAGGCCGTCGCGATCGCGTCCGCATTGGTCGGGGCGTTGACGATGGCGCGGGTCGTCAACGATCCATCACTGTCAGAGGCGGTCTCCGGGGCGCCCATGACTTCATTGCGGGCGCGCTCCGCAACCTCGTCACGGATCAGCCTTGCTTGGCAGGAGCGGGCCGGAACAGGCGCTCGGAAAGCTCGTCGAGGAAGCGGAACACGCCGTCAACGTTATAGCCGGCCAGCAGGGCAAGCGCCGAGATGCCGAGCCCGCCAGCGACATCGGCCTTGCCGATTGAGGTCGCGAACAACCCGATCACGCCGCCGCACAGAATGCCGAGGATGGCACCCTGTTGCAGCCGCGCGCGATCGGTGTAGCTCAACAGTGCGGCGTCCACCTTTCGCCGGAGCAGCCGCAGCGTGGCCGCCATTGCGCCGAGGAACCCGTAGAGCACCGGCAGGAAGTACTGTGTGATGCTGCCCAGGATCGACTCGGCTACATTGCGAGAGCGGTTGATCTGATCCCACAGGATGCGCTCGCATTCCGCGGCACTCGAACCACGCTTATAGAGCCCGTGCGCGATGTTGTAGCAGGTCTCCCGCCCTTCCTCAGCAAACTCATGCAGAGTCGCAGGAACGACACCGAACAGGTAAGGCAGCGTACCCAGCTGGCGCGTCACAGTGCTGCTCCAGCTTTGCAGGTGCATCGTGACCACGAAAAGATTGAGCAGAACCTTGTCCCGTTCGGCGCACAGATGCGCCTGCCGTGCCGAAGCGTAGAGTTTCGATAACTCGGCGCCGAATGTCGCCGCAGACGAGTCGTTCCCCGTTGCGGTATTCTCGGCCAGCTGAACCGGATGCCCGAGGCTCTCGGACGCGTCGCACAGGCCCATAACCGAGAAGTGCTCGTTCGTCGACAGAGGCAGGGTGGCAGCCTTGAAAAGCTTGTCCTCCTGCTGCTCCACTTCAGTGTCAAGCCGCCCCCACGCCTGTTCAACCTCCTGATCGTTGGCCAAGATCAGCCGGCCGGACAGCGCGTAGATCGAGACGATGACAGCGAGCGCCACGGCAAGGATGGTCGCACGCTCGAAACCCCGCACCCAACGCGCGAGCCGGCGCGCAAGCAGCTTACGGGTGAGGTCATCGGGATCGGGAAGCAGCTTGGGTCGAGATGCCGATACATCAGGCGCCTTGCGTACAAGCCCGCGCAGCGACCGAATGCAACCGCCCCAGTCCCGGGCTCGCCGCACCATGTAATCGTGCGTCAGACGGATCAATTCCGCGGTCGCCGGCGCGGCCACGGCGGAGAGGAAGTCGCGGCTCCAGTAGGTGAATGCGATTGGCGCGATGGTCCCCTTGCCGTCCGCGGCGGGCAGTGGGGCGGGCAATTGATCGGCCCGCCCGGTTTCGAATGCACTGCCGATCTTGAATAGCTGGTCGAGAAAGTCGGCGTAACTCTCACAGGGCGGAACTGCCCGCCGGCCCGTGCCGTCCGCCACTCGACCTTGCGTATCCTTGAAGTACGACAGCAGCCGCGCATCCGGCATCTCGCCTAGGTACTGCAGGAGCACCGTGATGTCCTGCAGTGCACGGTTCATCTCGTGCCAGGCTTTCGGCTCGCGCCAGAGCCAATCCCCGTCGTCCATGGCCTCGCCTCCCACTCCAACCCTTACGATTGCGTGCAAGTTAGGGTGGCGCTGGCCTTTGGGCTGTGGGGCAGTTCACAATTCAACCACAATTGTCAGACGGCGAAGCAGGTCCGCAGTCGATCGCGCGCGGCGGCCCCCGCTTCGAGCGCCCAAGCATTGACGATGGCTAGCCTGAACCCGCCGGGGGGCATCGAATGCTGGGCCGGAGGTTTGTCCTCGTGAAAAGTGATCTGCACGCTCGACACGCCGGGTTCGCGCAGGATCGCGGCGACGGACTCCGCGGGAGGATGGCGATAGCGCCGATCGTGCGGGCCGAACAGCACCACGCTGTAGCCGTCCCGCCGGTCGTCGTCCTGAAAGCGCCAGGCGCCGGTTTCGTAGAGCCGGATTACCGCCTCGACCCAACCGGGACCGTAAAGATCAGGCCACTGGTCGGCGAAGCGAAGATGCGCTTCGATGATCCGGCCGCCGATTGTTTCGAAATTCGCCATGCCCGTGTAGCCGCGCAGATGCTTGGCGGCCCAGGCGCCGCAATACTCCTCCACCTCCGGACGGTGTGCGGCTTCAATGTGCCAGTGGTCAAACGTGCCCCCAGCGGCGGTGCTGCCCGTCGCATGACGCCACCAGCGCGCGTCGCCGTCGACCAGCGCCACGTCGGTGCTCACATGGTCGCCAGAGAGTAGGGTGGACCAAAAATGTCCGCCGGTCAGCGCCGCCCCGTACTCGCGGGCATCGGCGATGACGCGGCTTCCCGCGCCCATGCCGCGCAGGTTTATCATCGGCTTGGAGAACACCGGAAAACGCCCGGGCATCACTCCGTGCGGCGCGGCGTCCAAGCCCTGTGAAAGCGCGACCCGCAGCTTGTCGTAGATCCAGCGATGCTCCGGGTACAGATCCACGCGTCCGCGTCTTCGGTCGGCACGCGGACGTGCTCGGGGCAGGGAACATCCTGGAAATACTGCAAGCGCCAGGGATCGGCTTCGCAGACCGGCATCAGGAACTCTCGGCCGGTTCGAGTCCGACGGGCCGGAGCTTGCCCGGCAAGGTTGCGAGCAAATCGGGGGTGTCGAAGTCGCGCAGCACGGCATCCTCGCCCACCTCCACCGAGGCCACGACGGCGGCGTGCCGTCCAAGGAGAAAGCGGGCGCCGCTATCACCCGAAATTTCCAGGATTTCCGGGAAGAACCGACGGTCCCAGAGCATCGGATTGCCCTGCTTGCCATGGAACGTCGGAAGCACGATCAGTTTTCCCTCTTCCGGATCGTAGGCGGCGAGCAACCGGTCGATGATTCGGCCCGTGACCAGCGGCATGTCGCCGAGACAGACCAGGGCGGCGGCACAGTCCTCAGGGACGGCGGCAATGCCGGCCTTGAGGCTCGCCGACAAACCTTCCGCGTAGTCGGCCGCATGGACGAAGCGGATCGGCTTGCCGGCCAAGGCGTCCTCGACCTCGCTCGCCATATGGCCGGTGACGGCCAGGATCGGGCGCGCGCGGCTCGCCAGCACGTTGTCCACCACGCGTGCCACCATCGGCTTGCCGGTGCGGTCGGGGATCAGCAGCTTGTTGTGGGGCGCCATCCGCCGCGAACGCCCGGCTGCCAGCACCACGGCGGCGATGGTGGGCGCACGGCGCGGGGCCGGTCCGGTGCGCGGGACGGCGGGAGCCTCGGCGCGGGGCAGGGGGCGCGTGTCCTCCTTCAGCAATCCACCGACGCCCAAGCGAGACACTTCCCGCGCGCCGACGGGAAGGCCGGCAAACAAGCGCGCGAGCACGAAATCGATGCCGTTCAGGCTCGGGCTCCGCGCGCAACCCGGCAGCACCAGGGCGGGCACGCGGCCGATGCGGCCGATGCAGATCAGGTTGCCCGGATCGACCGGCATCCCGAAATGGTCGATGGCGCCGCCGGCCCGCTCGATGCCGGCGGGGCCGACATCGCGGCGGTCCACCACCGCCGACGCTCCGACCACCAGCAGCAGCTCTGCCCCTTCCTGCAGGAGCGCGTCGAGCGCTTCGGCAATCGCTCCGGTCTCGTGCGGCACCCGCCGGTCGGGAAGCAGCGAGCCGGTCAGCGCCGACACGCGCGCGCCGGTGACGGCGACGGTCTTGTCGGCGATGCTCGGCTTCATGCCGGGAAGCTCGCTCGCGACCAGGCCGACCCGGAGCGGGCGGAACGGATGCAGCGTCATAGCCGGCGGGCCTTGGCGCGCAATCGTCAACGCAACGTCGAGCACCGCACCCGGCACCGCGAACGGAATGACCTTGATGGTCGCCACCATGTCCCGTGCGGCGACCACGGCGAAGTCAGGCAAGGTGCCGACGGTCAGGCTTTCATCAACCGCGTTGAGCCGGTCGATCTTGGCCGCGTCCACGCGCAGCAGGCCCGGCGCTTCAGCCGTGATGTTGGCCCGGCCCGTGGCGGCGCGCGACCGGGCGAGAAGCGGCCCGACGAAAGGATCTGCCAGGCGGTCCGCGCAGATGTCCTCGGGAACGTCGCCCGGTTCGAGCCGGGCGGCGATTACGACCTCGCTCCCTTGCTCGCGCAGAGCCGCGACAGCCGCCTCGTCCAACACCGAACCCTTGCGGATCACCCGGCCGGCAAGCCGCGTCGTGTGCGCGAGGATTGCGCCCTTGGCCTCGGCGAGCGGGGTCGGGCCGAACTTCACGCCGCCTGCTTGGTGGCACGTTGCGGGGCCAGGGGTGAGCCGCGGCGCACCGCGACCAGCTCGGCCACGATGGACAGCCCGATCTCCGGCGCGGTCACGGCCTCGATGTTGAGACCGACCGGCCCCTTGATGCGCGCGAGCGCCGCGTCGTCATGCCCCAGTTCGCGCAGCCGGGCGAGCCGGGCTGCGTGGGTCCGCCGCGATCCGAGCGCCCCGATGTAGAAGGCGTCCGACTTGAGCGCCCGGTCGAGTGCGGGGTCGTCGAGCTTGGGGTCGTGGGTGAGCGTCACCACCGCGGTGCGGGCGTCGGGCCCGAGCGCGTCCAGCGCCTCGTCCGGCCACTCGCTCGATACCGTCACGTTCGGAAAGCGCTCGTCGGTCGCGAACGCGCGGCGCGGGTCAACCACCGTCACCGCGAAGCCGGTCTGTTCGGCGAACGGCACCAACGCCTGTGCGATATGCACCGCGCCGACGACGACCAGCCTCAGCGGCGAGTTGTACACGTGAAGGAAAACATCGCCGCCGTCGATCCGTACCGTGCCGCTCTCGTCGGCGCGCAGGGCCGTTGCCGCCGCCTCGTTCAGTGCGGCAGGTGCGGTTGGATCGGGGAGCAGGTGCTGCTCGCCGCTGGGCAGTAGCGTTGCGAGAACGACCGGCCGGCGCGCCCGCTTGGCGGCCTCGAGCGCGGCGAGCAGCTCCGGTGTCACGTGAGCTTCTCCACGAACACCTTCACCTTGCCGCCGCACGCCAGCCCGACTTCCCAGGCGCGCTCGTTCGTGACGCCGAAATCGAGCAGCTGCGGTGCTCCGCTGCTGATGGTTTTCATCGCCGCTTCCGCGACGGCTCCCTCGATGCAGCCGCCGCTCACCGAACCCGCCATCTTGCCCGATTGAGTCACCGCCATCTGACTGCCAGCAGGTCGGGGCGAGCTGCCCCAGGTTTCCGTCACGGTCGCGAGCGCGACCTGCTCGCCGCCCGCGCGCCAGTTGGCGGCGACACTCAGCACATCCTCGGCTTCGTTCAGGCTCATGCCATCCTCCAGTGCTCTCCGGGGCCGCGTCCGTGCGTCGCGCCGTTGAGGGCGGGGCGGGAGAGCAATTCCACCAGCTCGCGCAGGCTCGCCAGATTGTGCACGGGGCGGAACTCGTCCACGTGCGGCAGCATGGCGCGAATGCCTTGCGATCTTGGCTCGAAGCCCGACCAGCGCAACAGCGGATTGAGCCAGATCAGCCTTGTGCAAGAGCGATGGAGCCGATCCATGTTCTCGGCCAAGCCATGCGCGCCGTCCCGGTCCAGCCCGTCGGTAATGAGCAGCACCACCGCCCCTTGCCCGAGCACGCGACGCGACCAATCGCGGTTGAAAGCCGCGATGGCCTCGCCGATCCGGGTGCCGCCCGACCAGTCCGGCACGATGTGCGCAACCGTCTGGAACGCCACCTCCGGATCCCGATGCCGGAGCTGACGGGTGATGTTGGTGAGCCTCGTGCCGAACAGGAACACGCTCACCCGGTCGCGGTCGTTCGTCACCGCATGGAGAAAGTGCAACAGAATCTGCTGCGTAGCGCGCCATTGATCCGGAGATGTCGCACAGCACCACCAGTGGCGGCGGCCGCGTTTCGCGCCGGGAGCGCGCGATCGACAGAATCTCGCCGCCGTGCCGGCGGTTCTCGCGGATGGTGCGCCTGAGGTCGATGCGGGGGCCAAGCGGGTCGGGGCGAAGCCGGCGGGTTGGGCGAAGGTCGAGCGGAAGTGTGAGCTTGCGAATGGCAGCCTTGGCCGCGGCGATCTCGTCGACACCCATTGCCTCGAAATCCATGCGTTGCAATCGTTCCTGGTCGCTGACGGTGAGCACCGCGTCGACCCTGGGCGGCTCGTCTTCGGGGGCGTCCCGGCGTGCGCGGGGCGGAGCAAACGCTTCGGCGACCCGCCGGCTGGCCGGGTCGGCGCGTTCGGGGCGCTTCTCCTTGCCGGCTTCCATCAAGGCCATCGCCGCCGCCTGCCGCGCGGCTTCCGGGTCGCGCCAGAACAGGGCGAAGGCCTGGTCGAACACCTCGGCGTGCTCGTGGCGATGGATCATCGTCGCTTTCAGCGCGGCTCGAGCTTCGCTCTTGTCGCCAAGATCAATCAGCGCCAGGGCGCGCATGGCCGCGATCGATTCTGACGGCCCGACGGGAAGTCCGGCGCGCCGCAGTAGCCGGGCGAAGTGCATCACATTGGCGCCGAGCGCGGCTGTCAGTCTGACTCTACCCCGCCGGAATGGTGGCGTGCTTTCAGAGATCAGGTTGCCAGTCCAGAACTTGTTCCGGCGTGCTGCTCTGCCGCACATCGTCCTGGTAGAGGCTCCCCATCCGACCCCTGCTTACGCCGCGTCCGCCGTCTCGCGCGCTTCGCTCACCAGGCGGGCCGCTTGCGCGCCGCGTATCTTGGCGATGTCGTCCTGGTATTTCAGCAGAACCCCCAAGGTTTCATTCACCCGCTCGGGCGTCAGCTCGTGCTGATCGAGAAACCGCAGCGCATTGGCCCAATCGATCAACTCAGCAACCCCCGGCAGCTTGAACAGGTCGGCGCCGCGCAGCCGCTGCACGAACGCCACGACCTGGGCGGACAGCATCCCGGGCACGCCGGGCGCCTTGGCGGCCAGGATGGCGCGTTCCCGCGCGGCGTTCGGGTAGTCCACCCAATGATAAAGACACCGGCGCCGGATCGCGTCGTGCACCTCGCGCGTGCGGTTGGACGTCAGCACCACAATCGGCCGAGTGCGCGAGCGCACGGTGCCGTATTCGGGAATGGTCAGCTGGAAATCGGCGAGCACCTCGAGCAGAAAGGCTTCGAACGGCTCGTCGGCCCGGTCGAGCTCGTCGATCAGCAGGACGGCCGGCGGCTGATCGGGGTCAATCGCCGAGAGGAGGGGGCGGGCCTGGAGGTATTCGCGCGTGTAGATATCGCGGCCGAGCGCGTCCCGGTCGGTCTCGCCGGACGCCTCGGCGAGCCTGATCGCCATCAGCTGCCGGGCGTGATCCCACTCATAGGCGGCGGCGGAAAGGTCCATCCCGTCGTAGCATTGCAGCCGCACGAGCCGGCGCTCGAGCCCTGCCGCCAGCACCTTCGCGATCTCGGTTTTGCCCGTACCGGGCTCGCCCTCCAGCAACAACGGGCGGCCCATCGACAGCGCCAGATGCACGGTGGTCGCCAGGTCGCGGTCGGCGATGTAGCCGTGGCTGGCCAAAAGGGCGGCGGTTGCCTCGACCGTGTCCGGTAACGCCGCCACTAGAGCGACTTTCCGTACAGCAACAGGAGCACGATGAGAAAGATGACCATGCCGATCCAGGCTACCAGCGGCAGTCCGAGCGGCTCGCGCGGGATCAAGGACCACACGCTGACAACGGCGGGCGGGGGCGTCTGAGGTTGCGTCGGGAACGGCGCCGAGGTGGTCGGGTAGGTCTCCTGGGTGGCGCCCGCGTCGGCGATTTTGGAAGCCTGCGTCACCATGGGTTCGATCGGCTGACCCAACGTGAGCTGGCCGGTGAAGCGGTCGAAGAACTGATCGGCCATCGATTTCGCGGTCGCGTCGATCAGCCGAGCCCCCAATTGCGCGATCTTGCCACCCACCTGGGCCTGGACCGCATAGCGCAGCAGGGTGGCACCTGCGTCGTCCGTGAGGTTGACCTTTGCACCACCCTTAGCGAAGCCGGCGACGCCGCCTTGGCCCTCGCCGCTGATCGTGTAGCTGTTCGGCGGATCGAGATCGGCGAGCTGAACGCGGCCGTTGAACCGGGCGGCGATCGGCCCGATCTTCACCGCGGCCGTGGCCTTCATCTCGTGATCGCTGGTTTTTTCCAGCGTCTCGCAGCCGGGAATGCAGCCTTTCAGAACCTGAGGATCGTTCAGGGCGTTCCAGACCCTCTCGCGCGACACCGGGATGCGCCGCTCGCCGGTCATATCCATTCAAACTGTTCTCCGTAAAGCGCGGCGGAAGTTACTGGCAGGGTTCCGGGCATGCAACCGAGCTACTTACCCTTCGGACCGCCCCGAGAAACGGCATGATCACAGCAAAGCGCGCGGTCCTGTTCGGTTCCGCTTGTCTCGTGCCCGCATCGGCATACGCCGCGCCGGTCGACGCGGCACCGGCGGCGGTCTGGGGCCTGCCATTCGCCGCAATGCTGCTCTCGATCGCGCTCATGCCGATGCTGGCCCCCCGATTTTGGCATCGCCGCATGAACCTCGTGGCGCTTGCCTGGAGCCTCGCCCTGCTCGTCCCGCTGGTGATCGCGTCGGGTGCCGCCGCTGCCTTCGCGTTGGCGTGGCATGCCCTGATCGCCGAATACCTGCCCTTCGTGACCCTGCTGCTCGCACTTTACACCACGGCGGGCGGAGTCCTGGTCCGCGGCGCTGGGACCGGCAGCCCGGCCGGGAACACGCTCCTGCTCGCCGTCGGGTCCTGTGATGGCCGGGGTGATGGGGACGACCGGCGCTGCTATGGTCATGATCCACCCGTTCCTCGCCTCAAACTCGCACCGGACGCGAAAGACTCACCTCGTCGTGTTCTTCATCGCTCTGGTCGCGAACGCTGGGGGCGCCCTCACCCCGCTCGGCGATCCGCCGCTTTACATCGGTTATCTCCATGGCGTCCCGTTCTCGTGGCCGCTGTTCCACCTTGCGCTGCCGCTTCTGGCGATCGCCTTGCCGCTGCTGATCGCGTTCTATTTTGTGGACCGGCGTTTTGCCGCGGCGGACCCGCCGCCGACCGAACGCGAACGCTTCCGCCTGCGCGGCCTGGCCAACGTCGCCCTGATCGGGGTGGTGATCGCGACCGTGTTGGCAAGCGGTTCGTGGCACCCGGGCGAGGTGAGGCTGCTCGGATTGCAGATGGAGATCAGCCGCTTAGCCGGCGTCGGCATGTTCCTGCTGGTGACTTTGATGTCCGTCGCAGTCACGCCGCGCGCCGTCCGGCAAGGCAACATGTTCTCCTGGCACCCGATGCAGGAGGTCGCGGTTCTGTTCGCCGCCATCTTCGTCACGATCGCTCCCGTGCTCGCCATGCTGGAAGCCGGCTTCCACGGGCCGCTCGCGCCGTTGCTGCGGATCACCGTCGACGGCGGCGGGCATCCGGTGCCACTCGCCTATTTCTGGCTTACGGGCCTCCTCTCGGCGTTTCTCGACAACGCGCCGACCTACCTCGTGTTCTTCGGCCTGGCGGGGGACGACCCGGTGCTGTTGACCGGCCCGCTCAATCATATCCTGGTGGCGATCTCGTCGGGCGCGGTGTTCTTTGGGGCGCTCACCTACATCGGCAACGCCCCCAATCTCATGCTGCGCGCCATTGCGTCGCATCGCGGCGTGCGGATGCCCGACTTCTTCGGCTACATGGCGTGGTCATGCGCGTTGCTGATGCCTTGCTTCCTCCTGCTGTCCCTCCTGTTCTTCCGTTAGGCTGACGCACAGCTTTCGTGCCGCAATTGCATCCGGGAGTTCCGCCCATGACCTATCTCGTCGCCGACGCGTTGCCCGCAGCGCCGGCGGGCCAGCGCTTCCGCGAATTGGTGGCACGGGGCGGCATCTTGCAGATGCCGGGCGCCTATAACGGGCTCGCGGCGCTGCAGGCCAAGGCCGCGGGCTTCGATGCGCTTTACCTTTCGGGCGCCGCGATGACGGCGTCCATGGGCATCCCGGATCTCGGCATGATCACGGTGGACGAGGTGTGCTTCTTCGTCCGCCAGATCACCCGCGCAGCCGGGCTGCCCCTGCTCGTGGACGGCGACACGGGCTACGGCGAAGCGCTGAACGTGATGCACATGGTGCGCTCCTTCGAGGATGCCGGCGCCGCCGCGGTGCATATCGAGGATCAGCTGCTGCCCAAGAAATGTGGGCATCTCAACGACAAGAAGCTGGCCGATCCGCAGGACATGGCCGCCAAGATCGCCGCTGCCGCCCGCGCGCGACGGCACCTCTACTCATTGCCCGAACCGATGCCGCCGCGAGCGAAGGGCTGGACGGCGCAGTCGCCCGGGCGAAGCTGTTCATCGAAGCCGGGGCCGACGCGATCTTCCCCGAAGCGCTCAACACCGCCGAGATGTTCCGGGAGTTCGCCGCCCGCATGGAGGGCGTGAAGCTGCTCGCCAACATGACCGAGTTCGGCCGCACGCCTTTCTTCACCGCGAGCGAGTTCGAGGCGATGGGCTACCGCATGGTGATCTGGCCGGTCAGCTCGCTTCGCGTCGCGGCCAAAGCGCAGGGTGAGCTCTACGGCTCGATCCGTCGCGAAGGCGGCACGCACGCGCATGGTGGATCGGATGCAGACCCGCGCCGAACTTTACGCCACGATCGGCTATCACGAGTACGAGGCGCTCGACGCCTCCATCGTCACGACGGTCATTCCGCAAGCGATGCCGCAACGCTAGCTCAGGTTGCGCCGCTTCCGAACGGGGTTTATGTTGGCATTTGTTAACAACAAATCCACGGAGGGACGAAATGGCCGAGAGCAAGAACGAACGCGACGCCGCACGCAATGCCGGCCTGGGCGAAATCTTCGTGCAAACCGGCAGCCAGCCGTGGCTGAGCTTCTCCCCGGGCATCGAGTTCAAGGTGCTGCGGACCAGCCAGGAGACAGGGGCCTGGAGCGTGCTTTTCAAATGCGCGGCCGGCTCGAACTTCGCGCGGCACGAACACCTCGCAGCGGGCGAGTACCTCATGGTGTCCGGCACCATGGAGCTGCGCGGCGGCGAGGATCGGGGCGGGGTGACGGCCCGACCTGGCGACTACGGCTACGAGGCGAACGGGTCGATCCACGACGACACCAATTTCCCCGAAGAATGCGTGCTCTACTTCACCAATTTCGGGCCGATCCGCTTCATCAACGACAACGACGAAACGGTGTTCGTGCTGGATTACCGGGCGTTGCTCGCCGCCGAAGCGGCCGCGAAGCAGAAGCTAGCCGCATAACAGCGAGCGGTTACGCTCAGGCCAACTCGGCGGATGCCGCCGGTCCGCTCGCCGGCGGCGCCTGATGCCGAGCGACCACCTCTGCACCGGGCGTGGCTAGCCGCTCGTCGAACAGCAGCAGCCGCCCCGCGTTACCGACGCCCAGGAACGTTGAGAAGTTGTGCAGGAGGGCCGCGATGACCGCGCCCTCCGCCCCGAGCGCGCCGGCGGCGGCGAGCGCCATCAGCACCACCGTCCAGCCGAGCCCGAGCGCCACATTGACGTCGATCGTGCTGCGGCAGCGACGGCTTAGCCGGATGCCGGTCGCGACCCGGCGCAAGATCGCTGGTCATCAGCACGAGATCGGCGGACGCAAGCGCCACGTCGGTGCCCTGCGCACCCATCGCGATGCCGACCGCGCCCGCCTTCAGCGCCAGCGAATCGTTGATGCCGTCGCCGATCACCATGGGCCGGAAGCCGGCACGCACTTCGCCTAGCACCCTGCGCATCTTCTGCTCGGGCAGCGCCTCGGCCTCGACGGCCTTGATGCCCAGCAGCCCCGCATCCGGCGCGCGACCGGCGTGCGGTCGCCGGTGAGCAGCATCCTGCCGCTCGAGCCCGAGCGCGCGCAGTGACTGCAAGCGCTGCCGCCGCCTCCGGCCGCGGCTGGTCGGCGAACAGCAGCCAGCCGAGGAACTGCCCGCCCGCGGCTCACCCCGGCGATCGGGCCGTCATGCGCCGGCGGCGGCGGCGTTATCGACCCCCAAGCTCGCGAACAAGGCGGGCCGCCCGAGCGCAACAGGCGCTCCGTCCGCAGATCGCGGTAACGCCGAGCCCGCCGGCTTCGCGGACTTCGTCGAGCGGGAGGCGGCCAGCGGTCGCTCGCCCGCTCCGCCGCGCGGCTGACCGGGTGATTGCTCGCCGCGCCCAAGCTCGCAGCCAAGCGGAGCAGGTCCGCGAGCGGTTCGCCTTCCGCCGGCTCGGCGCCGACCAGGGTGAGCTCGCCGGTGGTCAAGGTCCCCGTCTTGTCGAACACGACCGAGGTCGACGCTCGCGAGGTTCTCCAGGAACGCCGACCCCTTGATGAGGATGCCGTGCCGCGCCGCGACCGCGATCGCCGCGATGGCCGTCGCTGGCGCCGCGAGCACGAGGGCGCAGGGGCACGACGCGACGAGCACGGCGAGCGCCGCGGCGGTGTCGCCGCTCGCGAACCACGTGCCGGCCGCAACCAGCAGCACCAGGCTGAGATACGGGCCAGCATAGCGTTCGAGCAGGCGAGCGATCACCGGCGGCTTGGCGCGCTCGGCTGTCGCGCATGAGGCCGATGATCTTGCCGAGCGTGCTGTCCGCGCCGACCCGCGTGACCTCGAGCTCCAGCAGCCCGTCGGTGTTGATGCAGCCGGCGAGCGCGGCGTCGCCCACGCCCACGTCGACCGGCACCGATCTCGCCGGTGAGCGAGGCCATGTCGAGGCTCGCCGCGCCGCGCCGGACGATCCCGTCCGCCGGAACCCGATCGCCCGCTCGCAGCAGCAGGACGATCGCCGGGACGCAGGAC
The DNA here is from genome assembly GCA_963757115.1 of uncultured Alphaproteobacteria bacterium. Classification (GTDB taxonomy): domain Bacteria; phylum Pseudomonadota; class Alphaproteobacteria; order Acetobacterales; family Acetobacteraceae; genus CAVWQV01. Next base: position 156,418 of record CAVWQV010000001.1, read on the forward strand.
CTCGGTGGGCACCACGCTGGTCGTCCCGTCCGCCTCGAGCCGCAGCGTCGTCGTGTCGGTCGAGCCGTCCGAGCGCGCGGATCGCCTCGCGCGAGCCGAGCAGGCTCCGCTCCTCGAGCACATGGCCGAGGATCATCACGATCGGCAGCACCGCCGCGGTCAACAGGTCGCCGCTCGCCCAGGCGGCGATAAGCGCGAGCGCGATCAGCCGGTCGGTCACGCCGTGCAGGCTCGGATGGCGCAGGCTGTGCCAGGCCGCAGTGAGGACCGGGACCGCCACGAGCAGCGCCGCTGCGCCCGCGACAAGCTCCGCCAGCGCGCCCGCGTCCGGGAACAGGACGACGCAGGCCAGTGCCAGCGCGAGCAGGCCGGCGGCGAGCAGGGCCAAGGTCAGTCGCACGCCGAGCAACAGCCGCTCCCGGCCGGCCAGCAGATTGCCGAGCGGGCGGCTCGGGCGCGGACGCAGCGGCGGCGCTCACTGCGCGTTGCCCGGCAGGACGACGCGGAGGTCGCCGCGGCCGTCGACCACCTGTACGGCGGCGGCTTGACGCAACACGGCGGCGATGCGCTCGCGATACACCTGGTCGAGCAACGCCGGCCGGCGTCGCCGGGTCCATGCGTTGCGCCAGGGCCGTGATCGCCGCCGTTTTGGTGCGGGCGTCGCCGAGCCGCTCTTCCGCGGCGGCCCGCGCCTCGGTGATCAGCCGGTCCCGGTCCCGATCGCCCCCCTGCAGGCTGCGGGCGGCGTCCGCGCGGGCTTCCGCGAGCCCCTGATCGGCCGATCTGCCCGGCGTTCAGCACCGCATCGAACGCCATTTTTGCGCCGCGGCGGGAGGAGCGCAGTGACGTCATGCCCGCGTCACCTCCACCCCGAGCCCGGCACCTGCCCGCTCCAGATGCCCGGAGCCGGCCGTTGACCGCCGCCATCAACTCGCCTCTGAGCGCCTCCCGACGCGACGCGCGGCCGGCGTCGCCGGCAGCGCTCGGGACGCACCGCGAGGACGTCGTCGAGCTGGCGACCGGCCGCGACCGCGACCGCGCTGGCGAGGAACAGCCGCCGCAGCGCCGCGGGCGACGTGGGCGGCCGCCAGCAGGTATTCCCGCGCGTCCGCGATGCGCCAGGTAAGCGTGGTGTCCAGCAGCACGATCCCGCCATCGCCCGACAGAAAGGCCCCCGCATCCTCCGGAACGACCTCCGACGAGGCCTGGCCGGCAGCGATGCCGGGCGCTCGCGCGGTGCGCGCCTCGATCCGGAGGTCAAGTTGACGGTTGGGGCCAGCCAGCAGCACGACCTGCTCGATCGGCCGCGGCCAGGCAAGCACCAGCCCGGACTGCTGCACTCGCACCACCTGCCCGAAGCGCAGCACCACGGCCTGCATCTCGGGCGGCACCGGCCGCACGTTGGAGGCGAGCCAGACAACGGCGAGCGCGGCGGTCACGAGCTGGAGCAGGCGGAACCCGATGCGGACCGATTGGACGATCGGGCCGTCGGCCGCCGGAGCCAGCGCGCCTTCGCTCATTTGCCGGGATCCACCGCCGCGATGCCGCCGGACGTGGCCTGCGCCGGGCCCTGCACCAGCACGTTGAACGGCGCGGCGTCGGTGCGGAGGATCAGCCGGGCGTTGCCGCCCACCACGGCGGCGAGCGAGTCGAGCGAGCGCAAGAGTCATGTACAGCTTCGGGTCGCCCTCATAGGCGCGTGCCTGGATCGCGGCCGCATCGCGTCGCGACTGCCGCGTCGATCGCCGCCGCTTCGGTGCGGGCCCGAGCGACCGTGATGCGGGCGTCGCGCGTGGCGTCCGAGCGGATCGCCGAGGCGGCGCGCATCCCCTCCGCGGTGCGCTCGGCGGCTACCGTTTCGCGCTCGGAGCGCATCCGCGACACGGTGGCTGCCAGTGTGCTTTCCGGCAGGCTGAGCCGCTCGATGCCGACCTGCCGGACCGCGACACCATAAATATCGTGCATCTGGGCGGCCACTTGCGCTTGCAGGCGGCTCTCGAACGCGGCGAGCTGGAGGTGTCCGCGGTCGGTGTTGACGAGCTCGGCGAGGTCGAAGGAGCTCGCGGTCACCTGCAGGGCGGAACCAACGAAGCTGCGGAGCTGCCGCGCTGCCTCGTCCGGATCGTTGCGCACCGCGCGCAGGAATTGCCGGATTGCGCCGGGTTCGGCCGGCACCTGCCACGCGACATAGGCTTGCACGAGAACGCGCAGCCCGTCGCTGGTCCCGACGTCCTGCAAGCCCGGTCGACGTGGTCCGGAGCCGCAGATCGACGGGGATGGCGCTCTGCACGGGCGCAGGGATCTTCCAGGCCACGCCGGGGGCGGTCAGCACGCGCAGAGGATCGCCGAACTGCGACACGACGACGGCGTGGCCGGCCTCCACCACCACCACGGACGCGGCAAGGCCGCCGCCGAGAAGCAGGAGGGCGGCGATGGCGAACCGCGCGGCCAGGCGCCAACCCGGGCGCGCAACGGGCTCGTCCGGCCGGTGCGCATGGTGGTGGTCGCTCTCATCGTGGTCATGGTGGTGGTGGGCGTGCAGCATCGCTACTCCATACCCGGCCCGGCGTTCGGCACCGCGGCGGCACTGGGCGGCCTGAGGTCGAGGACCGAACCGCCCGTCGTGGTCAGCCGGTGGTCAATTACGGTGAGCGGCGCATGAGCGAGGGCGGCGGTGATGCTGGCCAGATATCGCTCGAAGAGGAAGGCAGGGCCGCCCACGGCCGCCGCCTCGCGATCGGCGGTGAACCGGGTGAGGTCGGTTTGCGCCCCGCCTGTGGCCTCCGCGGCCGCCGATCGCGCCTCGTTGACGATCTCCGCCGCGTGCTGCGCCGCCGCTGCGCCAAGGGCAAGCGCGCGGCCGCGCTCGGCCGAGATGCTGGCGCTGGCGGCGATGGTGGCCGCCTGCACTCCGTGATACGCGCCCGCCGCTCCCGCCGGGGGATGGATCGCCTCGATCACCACCGCAAGCAGCTCGATCCCCGGATCGAACGGGTCGAGGGCCGCTTGCACCTGGTCGCGCAGGCGTGCCGCCATCGCTTCCCGGTCGGCCCCGAGTACGCCATCGAGGGTTTGTCCCGCGAAGAAGTCCGCCGCGACGCGGCCCGCGGCGGCGCGCACCAAGGCCTCGGGCTCCGCGGCGCCGTACGTCGCTCGCAACGCGCCTGCGTCCGAGAGCCCGATCCGGTAGAGCACCCGCAGGTCGGCGCTCACCGTCTGGAAGCTCGTATTGCCGCCGCTGCGGCCGGCGATGAGGAAGGTGAGTTCCCCGGCATGGCTCTGGTTCCAGAGCCGGTCGGCACTCGGCGGCGGCGGCGCCTCGGCGTCGATACGCTCGAGCCCGCCAAGCGGCTCGGTCAGTCGCGCGTCGTGGACCGTCCCGAACTCGATCGGGCGGGCGAACCCGAACGGCCACGGCAAGATGGCGTGAAGTCCCGGATGCAGCACGGCGACCGGCGCGCCCAGCCGCTCATACACGGCCCGCCCGTCGAGCGGCACGAGCACCACGCCGGACAGCCCCCAGCCGAGCAGCAGCAGCACCGAAGCCATCGGCAGAGCGGCAGTGCGCACATAGGCCAGCGCCCAGCTGCGGGAGAAGTCGATCCCGAAATGCTGGCGGATGGGGGATCCGATGCGGCCGCGCGATCGCACGCCGTCCGAAACCAGGCGCGCAACCGTGCTGCGGACGGCGGCGCGAGCGAGCCCGGGTTCAGGGGGCGGCAAGAATCCCCGTGCGGCCGCTCGTGCCGCAAGCTCGAGGCTCGTTGCCACGACCAGGCAGACGCATGCGACGCCAAGCGTCCTCGACAGATCAAAGCCGAGCGCGGCGGCGAACTCCATAGCTCCGAGGGTGGCGAACACCAGCACCGGAAGCAGCAGAAGTGCTCGGAGATCGGCCGCCTCCGGTAGCCGCGCGCCGGACAGCCCGGCCGCCCACCGCTCCGCCACCAGCAACGGAAAGGCAAGCACGACCGCGGCACCCGCCAAGAGGTCGGCCGTCTCGGCCGGCGCAGCGAGCGGGAGTGGGCGCGGCCGCAGGAGCCATGCGCACACCATGGCGACCAACGCCGGTGCGACGACCGCAATCACCTGCGGCCAGCGGGCGGCCCGGCCGATCGGTTCGCCGTGGTCGACTGACTCCGTCTCAGGCCGTGCTCGGGCCGCCGCCATGATGGAGGTCGCCAGGAGGCCCGCGAACGCCGGCAGCAACGACGCGAGCATGAGCCCGCCGAGGCCGCTTCGCGCCAGTTCCACGAGCACGGGGACGGATGGGAACCGGATGCCGGCCGCGAGAAGCACCACGAGAACGGCGGCGGCAGCGAAGTAGGCAAGCGCGAGCGAACCCAGCGTTTGGCCGAGATCGCTCCCTCTGCTCAGAACTCGCAGACTATGTTTCGTGGCGCCAACGTGATCTTGCACAAACCGCTCTTGAGACCGCTAATTTTGTGGACATACGCGTTATAGCCTGTTGTCCGGCCGGACGCATCTTCGGTGGCGTCGAGCACTGCGAAGCCGAACTCGTCATGCGAGTAGGCCCGCATCACCTGCGTGCTTGTCGTTCCTCCCCCAACAGTATGCACGGTGAAGCCGTAATCGGCATCATTGAACGGCGGCGGGTTCACGATGCCGTTCGGCACCTTGCCGGTGAGGAGGTCGTCATCCAGCAGGGTGCCGCCGATGCCGACGATCAGCTGCGGCGCGAAATAACGGTAGTTATCGAAGTTGATGAATTGAAACTGATGGATGTGACCGGACAGGAACAGGCCGATATTGCCTGGCACGCCGTTCTTGAACGCGCTGGTCGGGGTCGTTCCGCCGTTGAATACGGCCTGTTCGGTGGCGTCACCCGCGTTGTCAACCGCCTGGTAGACGAGACCGAAGCTCGGCTTGTGGGTGACGAAGATGTCGGTCGTTCCCGGGATCGCATTGAGCAGCTGCGTGAGATCGGCGTCGTACTTCGCGGCGGTCGCAGGGTCGACCGCGTTATCGTTCGCGTAGCTCGAGTCATGGATCAGCAGGTTCAGGTCGGACACCGGCACGACGTAACTCGGGCTGAAATCGTAGGCCGAGCCCTTGCTGCAGGTGAACGGGGACTTGTCGCCGTTCGGGTAGGGTCGCGGATCGAGCAGGCGATACCAGCCCTGCGCGCCACGCCCGCAGCTTTCGTGGTTGCCGCGGACCATCACCCAGGGTGCGGCCGCGAGCAGCACGTTGGCCGGCGAGAACAGATCGGCGTTCCAGGAACTCCAGTTGTCGCCCCAGGGCTCGAAGCGTGGGCTGGCCGGATCGTTGCAGCCGGGGAACGCGTTGTTGCAGTCGGTGTCGCGATAAAAATAGTCCCCGACATGCACCACGAGGTCGGGCCTGAACAGCGCCTCGTAGTTTGCGAGAAAGCGCAGCGGGAAGGCGACGGGGCTGCTGCAGTCCTGCTGGTTCGACCCGTCGGCGCCGCGCGGGCCGTTCATGCGGCATCCGGTGTCGGCGATCACGAGGATCCGCTTCGGATCCTTGACCGGAAGCCTGAGGGCAAGGCCGCCGATGCTTGCCTCGCGATGCCCCGGCGGCACGACAGCCTCGCACAAGGTGACCGGGAAATTGCCGACTGGGGGCAGGGGACCCGCGACCGGAGCATCGGGCGTGAAGCGGACATTCATCGCGAGTGGCGACCCGTCGATCGTGAGCGCGGGGCAGGTATGGCTGGCGGTGATCGCGCGGGCGAGAATGGTGGGAGTCGTGCTGGCGGGCGCGTCGCCGTACGAACCCGCGGCAAGCGCGCCCGGCGAACTGCCCGGCCCCAGCTGGATCCATCGAGCAAGTACGCCATCACCGTCTGCGCGCGCGGATACGGGGAGCAAAGCAACGGCGAGCACGACGAGCGCCGTGCGCAGTGAGCGAAGCATCGGCGCATCCTCTTCGGCGGAAGGATTGTGCCCTCGATGCCAGACTTGGTCCATGAAGCTTGCGGGACTCCGCCCGGCTTCTGGCCGTTCTCAGCGGAACAACGCCCACGCGCTGGAAAGCGCCACGCTGGCACCCCAGGCGATGGGCAGCCCTACCGCGAGCCAGGCAAGCACTACAGTCCCGTTTAGCGCGCCTCGGCCGATCCCCTGCTCACGCCCTTCCGCGACCGGTGCTGCGGCAAGATCGCGCGGCATGAACCATCGAGGCGCCAATGGACGGATCGCCAGATTGGCGACGAACCCAAAGGCGAGCAGCCCGGCCAGCAAGTAAAGCGTCACATCGTAGATCCGCTCACGTGCCACTCCAGCCGCAAGCTCGGCTTCCCGCATGTAGTTCACGATCACAGGCCCGATGATCCCGGCCGTCGACCATGCGGTCAACAACCGCCCGTGGATCGCGCCTACGAAACGCGTGCCGAAAACGTCGGCAAGATATGCCGGAACGGTCGCAAACCCGCCGCCATACATAGACAGGATCACGCAAAGCATGGCGACGAACAATGCCTCGCTGCCGATATGCGCGGCCGTTGGCGCAAGGGCGTAGAGCGCAATGCCAAGCAGGAAGAACGTCGAGTAGGTGGCGCGCCGCCCGATCCGGTCGGAGATCGAAGCCCAGAAGAAACGCCCGCCGATGTTGAACAAGGACAGCAGCCCGGTCAGCCCCGCTGCGATCGCGGCCACCGCCCGGCGCTGACTCTCGTCCAGATCATTCAAGCCGTGGCCCGGCCGGCCGATCAAAGCCCCACCGAAGATTTCCTGGACCATCGGCGAGGCCATGCCGATCACGCCGATGCCGGCACTCACGTTGAGCAGCAGCACGGTCCAGATCAGCCAGAATTGTGGCGTGCGGTGCGCATCGCGCAAATCGACATCGCCGGTGGCGATCAACGGCCGCGGATCGGGGCGCCATCCCGCTGGCTGCCAGCCGTCAGGCGGAACCCGGTAACCAAACGCGCCTCCCAGCATGAAGACAAAGTAAATTGCTGCCAGCGTAACGAAGGTCTGCCATACGCCGACTTGGCCGGGGCCACGAAACACACCCATCAGGATTTGGGCCAAAGGTGCGCCGATCATCGCACCACCGCCGAAGCCCATGATCGCCATGCCGGTGGCCATGCCACGCCGGTCAGGGAACCATCTAATCAGCGAGGATACGGGCGAGATGTAGCCGAGGCCCAGCCCCACGCCCCCGATAAAGCCCGAACCGAGCCACAGCATCCACAGCTGGTGCAGTCGCACGCCCGCCGCCGAGATGAGAAAACCGCCGCACCAGCACACAGCGGCAACGACGCCCGCACGGCGCGGTCCGACCCGCTCCAGCCAGCCGCCCCAAAGAGCCGCGGCCGCACCAAGAACGACGAAGAAGAGGGTGTATATCCAGCCGAGGTCAGACACCCGCCAGTCGCACGTCGTCGTGGTCAAGGCGCCAATCAGTGTCAGGTCGGGACACACCACAGGCCGCGTGCCGCCGAGGGCGTGCGATAACGGCAACCAGAAGACGCTGAAACCGTAAGCCATCCCAATGCAGAGGTGGATGGCGAGGGCGGCCGGGGGCACCAGCCATCGGTTGAAGCCGGGCCGGGCGATAATCCGCTCGCGATCCAGCAAGCCGGGCGCGTGCCCGGGCGCTTCCATTCTGGCGGTTTCCTTCCTCTCGTCGCCCGTCGTCGCGGGCTTTGCCGAATAGTGCTTTCCCGGAGCGTTCCGATCAATCAATAGTTCCGGGTCTCAGTTTGAGGAATATCCGGGAAGCGCTTGCCCGCCGGCGGGGTGGCGCTAATTGCTGACCTATGTACCCCGACCCGAGCCTCGCCCCCGTCTACATCGGCAGTGAGATCTACCGCGGTTCGAGCTATGGGCCGAAGCATCCCCTGGCGATCCCGCGCGTCTCGACCTGCACCGACCTTTGCCGCGCTCTAGGCTGGTTGCGGGACGAGAACTACGTGGACGCGCCGATCGCGACCGACCTCGAGCTGGCCCGGTTTCACTCGCCGGATTATATCGCCGCGCTGCGCCGGGCCGAGGCGGCGCAAGCCGTGGGGGAGGCGGACCGAGCCCGGTTCCGCATCGGCGCCGAGGGCAATCCGGTCTATCCGGATGTGTTCCGCCGTCCGGCGATCTCCGCAGGCGGGGTGATCCTCGCGGCCCGTCTCACGCTGTCCGGCGGCATCGTCCATTGCCCGGGCGGCGGCACGCACCACGGCCGTCCGACGCGCGCCTCGGGGTTCTGCTTCATCAACGATCCAGTGCTAGGGCTCTACGCTTGGCTCGACGCCGGCATCCGCAACGTCATTTACCTCGACATGGACGCGCATCACGGCGACGGCGTGCAGGATGCGTTCGCCGACGACGCCCGCGTTCTCACCATCAGTATTCATGAAGCCGGCCGGTGGCCGTTCACGGGAGCAGCCGAGGACCGGGGCGGCGGGGCCGTGCGCAATTTGCCGGTGCCGCAGGGCTTCAACGACAGCGAACTCGGCTATCTGCTCGAGCGCGCCATCGTTCCGCTGATCGCCGCGCGTCGGCCGGAGGCGATCATGCTGCAATGCGGGGCCGACGCCCTTGAGGAAGACCCGCTCGCGCGGCTGTCGCTGTCCAACAACGCCTACTGGTCCGTGGTGCGCGCCGTTCGCGGCCTCGCGCCGAGGCTGGTGGTGCTTGGCGGAGGCGGCTACAATCCTTGGACGGTCGGCCGCTGCTGGGCCGGCATTTGGGCCACTTTGAATGATTTTCTTATCCCCGACCAATTATCCCCAGCTGCGGAGGCGGTACTGCGCGGCTTGCGATTCGACCGCGCGGCGGGCCGCAATCCGCCGGCGCACTGGTTCACGACCTTGCGGGATGCGCCTCGAACCGGGGTGGTGCGGGAGGAAGTCAAACGGGTGGCCGCCCTGACTTTGATGGAGAAATTGCAAGCATGAAACAAAATCTTTGGTTCACCGTATTTCTAGTGCTTGCGAGCGCGACGCCAGCAATGGCGCAGGTTTGCGCCAAGCCGGACGCCCTGCACGCCCCGCAGCCGACGCTGCCGAAGGAGCAGTTGGTTATCGTTGGCCGGGACGGAAAAGAGCATGCGCTTTCGGTCGAGATGGCGCTCACCCCTGCCCAGCAGGAGATCGGGCTGATGTCGCGGCCGACGGTGTCGCCGGATAGCGGGATGCTGTTCGACTGGGGGCGGTCGGAGCAGTCTCGGATGTGGATGTGCAACACGATCGCGCCGCTCGACATGGTGTTCATCCGCTCGGATGGAACCGTCAACTCCATCGCGGAAAACACGGTCCCGCAGAGCCTCGCGGAGATCGACAGCCACGGCCCGGTACGGGCGACTTTGGAACTCGCGGCCGGCACCGCGGCGAGGCTCGGCATCCGCGTCGGCGACAAGGTGCGGCAGCGGATCTTTGGTACGGCGGCGTAGGGCCAGTCTCGGCGGGCTTGCGGCGGCGCTGGTGCTGGTGCTGGCGTCGCGCACGCCCTGTGCGATGACGGTGCAACTCGTCCCGATACCGGGTGAAACTCGGTCGCAGGCCCTGCTGCTGCAGGGCCACATCGTCGACGGGGACGTGGCCCGTTTGCGCCGGGCGCTTGGGCAGGGCGGGTTTGCGGCCATCGTGCTGAACAGCCCGGGCGGCAGCGTCGTGGAGGCGCGCGACATGGCGCGCTTGATCCGCAACCTGAACGTTCCGGTGGTGGTGCCGCAGCGCGCGGTTTGCGCATCCGCCTGCTTTCTCTTGTTCGCCGCGGGGTCCGACAAGGTGGTCGAGCCCGGCGCAATGATCGGGGTCCACAGCGCCTCCGTAGCGGGCGGCAACGAAACGATGAGCTCGCTGGGCGTGACCACGCTCATGGCGCGGGAGGCCGCTCGCTACGGTGTGCCGGCCGGGATCACCGGGCGGATGGTCACGACCGCGCCCGGCCAAATGGCATGGCTCAGCGGGGCCGACCTGCAAGGCATGGGCGCACGCGTGGCACCGACGCGTGCCGCCGGGGGCGCGGCAGTACTGCCGGGCTCCGGCGCGGCTACCCCGTCCGATTGGACGCGAGGGTTCGAGCAGGGGCAGCGGGGCGCGGGAGAAGACTGTTCGCCGCCGCCCGCAATCGGCAATCCCGCCGATTTCCGCTTGGGCTGCGCGTCCGGGCAGCGTTCCGGCACCGCCCGGGTTACCTCAGTGCCGAGCGGCAAGTCGGACTGGACGCGCGGGTTCGAGTATGGGCGCGCGCGGGGCGCCACCGCCGATTGTAGCTCGCCCGAGCCGGCCGTGAGCGCCCCCCGGGATTGGTCACTTGGCTGTGCTTCGGGCCAGCGGTCAGCAGCACGATGATTGCAGCTGCCGGCGCTTGCGCCCGTGCAGACGGCCCAATAGGGTCCGGCGCTCGGGGCGTGGCGCAGCCTGGTTAGCGCGCGTGTTTTGGGTACACGAGGCCCCCGGTTCGAATCCGGGCGCCCCGACCAAGCCCGATGTGAGGATAAGGATCATGCGCGCCCGCATCTATCAGCCGCCCAAGAGCGCCATGCAGTCGGGGTGGGCCGCCACCCATGGATGGGTGCTCGAGTTCCAACCGGCCGAGCCTCGCCGGCCCGACCCTTTGATGGGCTGGATCGGCAGCGCCGACACGCAGTCGCAGGTGGTCCTGCACTTCGGGACGGAAGCGGAGGCGATCGCCTATGCCGAGAAGAACAGCATACCTTACGATCTTGAGCGTCCGCATCCGCGGGAGATCAAGCCGAAGGCATATGCCGACAATTTCCGCTTCGGGCGGATCGAAAACTGGACCCACTAGCTTTTGCGCGCCCTTAGCTCAGCTGGATAGAGCAACGGACTTCTAATCCGTAGGTCGCTGGTTCGAATCCAGCAGGGCGCGCCAACACTACAGGCGCCGATTGAGGGGACATACGCAATGAGCAACGCCGAACTCGACAAAGTCCTGGGCTCGGTCGACGCCGCCGTCCGGCGCGCTTACGCGCTCGGACGCAAGGAGGCCTTGGACCAGCTCGTCACCTATTGCCGCTCGGACGAGGTCGCTTCGCCCCCGCTCGCGCTGGCGCCGCCCGAACCGGAGGGCTCAGTGGCGAAGCTGGCCGACGGTGCCCCGACGGGCGCGGAGAACCCGACCAGCGCAAACGACGACGTGGAGGACGAGGGAATCCGGCTCGCGCCGGCACGGAACGGCACCGGCGGCATCACCGGGGCCATCCTCGATTTCGTGTATCCACCAAAAGCGCGGTGATGACCGGAGCCCTCGTTTTCCTGTGAGAGCCAACGGCGGCGTTCCACGGCGACGCCGGCACCGGCGGCGGTCCCAGGCGTTTCCGCGCCTTGGGACGTCCGCTAAGGAGGGCATGCCCATCCGGGTCGGCGCCTACGAGCTGACCAAGAAGGGTGCCGCACGCTACGACCCTCGCGACCTGTACCACCTGCTCGTGTCACTGAGCTGGCCCCAATTTCTGCTCCTAGTGCTCGTCGTCGTGCTGCTTATTCATATCGCTTTCGCGGTCTTGTACGTGGAAGCGCCAGGATCCATCGTCAACGCTCGCCCCGGCTCGTTTACCGACGCGTTCTTCTTCAGCGTCGAAACCTTGGCGACCGTGGGCTACGGCGTGATGGCGCCGGCGTCGCTGTATGGTCACGTGGTTTCGGCGACGGAAATCCTTTGCGGCATGACGTTTACGGCCATCATCACGGGGGTGATCTTCGTTCGGTTTTCCCGGCCGCGCGCCAAGATCGTCTACGCCTCGCACCCCGTGGTTACCAATTTCAACGGGCAGCCGACGCTCATGATCCGGATCGGCAACGGACGCCTCAGCCTGATGACAGACGCCCACGCCGAGCTCGCCGCGCTCATAATGGAGCGGACCGACGAGGGATCGCTGTTCCGCCGGGGCCATGATCTGCGCCTGCTGCGGGACCGGCTGCCGATGTTCGCGCTCACCTGGACGTTGATACACCCGATCGATGCTAACAGTCCGCTTGCGGGTTACGACTCCGCGCGCCTTATTGAAGGCGACGTACGACTGTATCTCACGGTGCAAGCGCGCGATCACACCATGGCCGTCGAGGTCTTCGACATGAAGGATTACGGTCCGCAGGACATCCTGTTCGGCATGCGCTATGTCGACGCGGTGACGACCAACGCCGAAGGGCACACGGTTGCCGACCTGGGTCGACTCAGCCTCGTGGAGCCCGACGCCCAGAATGCCATGGTCGAGGGGGCGTGAGCAGAGTCCTCTTTGGCTGCAGCTTTGCGGCGAAGCCGTTCTGAGGACTTCGGACAGCGCACGTTTGTTGCGCGCAACGGGCGAGTTTTGGCATGGTGAACCGGTTCACCGGGGACCACCATGTTTTACGCGCGCTTTCTCATTAGCTTATGCCTTGCTTTGCAAGGGCTGCCGCTCGCCCTCTATCGCCCCGTCGCTGCCGCCGAAACACGAACGGCGGTCTTGGCGCGACCCAACATGCTGGCGCCCGTGCTCGAAGCGGTGGTCAGCATCTCCACCGTCAAGTTCGTCGATGACCAGCCGGGCAAGGTGCCTCCGAGGCGGATCGACGGCTACGGGTCAGGCTTCATAGTCGACCCGGCGGGCACCATCGTCACCAACCGGCACGTGGTAGAAGGCACGACGAACATCCAGGCCGTGCTCGAGGACGGCACGACCCTGCCCGCCACGCCGCTTTACATTGCCCAGGAAATCGATCTCGCAGTCCTGAAGGTGGACGCCGGCCGTAGGCTGCCAGCACTGGCCCTCGGCAACAGTGACAGCGTGCAGGTAGGCGATCCGGTGGTCGCCATCGGCAACCCTCTTATGCTCGGGTTCTCGGTGAGCGCCGGGATCGTTAGCGGCCTCAACCGCAACATCCTGTCGGGCGCGTTCGACAATTTCATCCAAACCGACGCCGCCATCAATCATGGCAATTCGGGCGGCCCTCTGGTGAACAGCGCGGGGAAGGTGATCGGCATCAACACCGCCATCTACTCGCCGACCGCGACCACCGGATCAGAGGGGCTCGGTTTTGCGGAACCCTCGAACGACATCGCTTTCATCGTCGACCAGGTCCGCCGTTACGGCACCGTGCGCGCGGGCTGGATCGGTTTGGACGCGCAGACGGTGACGCCGGAGATCGCCCGCGCCCTCGGGATGGCGCGGCGCGAAGGGGCGATTGTCGCCGGCCTCGCTGCCAAGAGCCCTGCTCGGCAGGCGGGGCTGCGGGAGGGAGACGTGGTTCTCAAGCTCGACGACCGCGAGCCGGCGGATTCGCGGGCGCTCGCCCGCATGATCGCGGAAACCGCGCCCGACACCACGGTCACCCTCACCATCTGGCGGGAGGGGTTGCAATCCACGCTGCCGGTCAAAATCGCGGAGTGGAAAGACCACGCCACCAAGGAGGAGGGCGGTGAGCGGGTCGTGGTGGTCCGTGCCGATACCGTCGACTACGGCCTTGAGTTGGCGCCCTTGAACGAGGATGTCCGTCGCGAGCTTCACCTCAATGCAGGCCAGAAAGGGGCGGTGGTGAGTGAGGTGGCGGTCAACAGTCCGGCCGCGGACGGCGGCTTCCGCAGCGGCGACGTCGTGCTTCGCGTGCAGATGGAGGCGGTCGACGGCCCGGATGAAGCCCGCCAGCTACTGGTCGACGCGCTCAAGCAGCGGCGCCCGGTGATCATCGTACTCGGTGCAGCGGACCGATGGTCTGCTTTGGCTCCCTCTGGCCGCGAGCTTCAGCAAAGGATGACCTGACCTCGGCTCACGCCCGCTCGGCCTTCAGCGCAATGCGTTGATCGCGGCGTGGAGACAGGCCGCTTTGCAAGCCGCCGGTCGGGTGCGACACCGGCCGCCCGGTCCTCCCGGCGGAAGCTTGGGAGAATGCGGATGAGTGGTGCGATCTTGGCTGTGAACGCGGGCTCGTCCAGCCTGAAATTTGCTCTGTACGTGAATGGCGAGCAGGGGCTCGCCGAGCACGGCCGGGGCGAGATCGAGGGGATCGGCGGGGCCGCCCATCTGATCGCCCGCAACCAGGCAGGCGACGTGCTCGCCGAGCGCCGATGGGAGGAGGGCAAGAGCGGCACGCACGAGGCGTTTCTCGGCGAGCTGTTCGCGATCGTGGAGCGCGAGCTTGGGGCCGACCAACTCGTCGGGGTCGGCCATCGGATCGTGCATGGTGGCGAGACGCTCATCGAACCCGTCCTCGTCACGCCGGGAACGATGCGGGCGATGGAATCCCTGATTCCGCTGGCGCCGTTGCATCAGCCGCACAACTTGGAGCCGATCCGGGCCGTGCAGGCAACCCGCCCTGGTCTCAAGCAGGTCGCCTGCTTCGACACGGCGTTCCATCATGCGCTTCCCTTAGTGGCTGCTCAGCTCGCCTTGCCGCCCGAGGTGACCCAAGGCGGCGTCCGCAGATACGGGTTCCACGGGCTTTCCTACGAGTACCTGGCTGGTGCTTTGCGGGAGCAGGCGCCGGCGCTCGCCGGGGGCCGCGTGATTGCCGCGCATCTTGGCAACGGGGCGAGCCTCTGCGCGCTGCGGGACGGGCGGAGCGTCGACACCACCATGAGCTTCACTGCACTGGACGGGCTGGTGATGGGAACCCGGCCGGGTGCGATCGACCCCGGTGTGTTGCTCTATCTGCTCCGGGAACGCGGCATGGATGCGAAGGTCCTGGAGGACCTGCTTTACCACCGCTCCGGCCTGCTCGGCGTGTCCGGGGTTTCCGCCGACATGCGCGCATTGGCGTCAAGCGCCGAGCCGCGGGCAAAGGAGGCGATTGCACTATTCTGCTACCGCGCCGCTTGCAGCGTCGGCGCGCTCGCGGTGGCACTTGGCGGGCTCGATGGCATCGTGTTTTCCGCCGGCATCGGCGAGCACGCGCCGGACATTCGCGCCCGCATCTGTCAGCAACTGCAGTGGCTGGGGCTGCGCCTCAACTCTGCGCGCAACGGCCGGGGCAAGGGTCGGATCAGCGAGGATGGTTGTGCGGTCGAGGCCTGGGTTCTGCCCACGGACGAGGAGGCCGTCATCGCCCGCCACACCGCGCGATTGCTCGCGGCAGAGACTTGAGCGACACCGGGCGCGGTTGGCCGGCGGGTTCTAGTGCCGCAACAGCGCGAGCACGATTTCAACCGCGATCAGCAACAGGATGACCACTTCCAGCAGCTCCGAGCGGTTCCCCGAGGCCTCGTCGTACAGCGCCGCATAGGTGTCGCGGATGATCGCAAGCTTGCGTTCCACCGCGGCGCTGACGGTCGGCACGCGAAACAGATCGAGTGCCGCGGCGTAGATGCGCGCGAGATAGACGTCCTCGGTCACCTGGAGGGCGTTTTCCACGCGCTCCGTCAATTCCGTGACCTCGGCCACAAGCGTGTATAGCCGGCGCGCAAGACCGGAGAAGCGTCGCGCGGCGAGCAGCCCGCGGGTTCGGCGCGTCGCTTCAACGAGATCGTACATGCGGGGCAGCTCGGCATCGAGCAGCTCGTCATAGTAGCGCATCTCCAGCAGCTGCGCGTTGGCCACCTCGAGGACGTCGATCACGTCCGAATCCCCCCGCGGCTCGTAGATGAACGCGCGATCCCAGGTCAGAGCCACGAGGTCGTCCGTGTAGTAGGAATACCGGTGACGAAGCAGGTCCTGCCGCGCGGCGTCCGACAAGCGCCGCTGCTCGCCCGACAACAGCGGCACCAGATCGACGCGGCGCTGCACCATTTCAGCGGTTAGTGGCTCATCGAAGGCGTTTGCGACGCCTAGGAGATAGTCCTCCTCGAGGGTGGAGACCGCGGGCCGTTCCAGCGCGCCATCGACGCCCTCCCGCACTCGATCGAGCAGTTCGCGCCAGATCGGGTTGTCGGTGGCGAGCCCGACGCAGCGGTCGACGGCATTGAGCCGAAAGGCGAAACTCGCCCAGGACAGCCCACTCGCGCCGACGCGTAGAGCGAGGCTGACGACGCCGAAGTCGTAGAGGCGGGCGGTCACGGTGGCAGTCGCCGGGCCGGTGTCCAGCGCCAACTCGACCGGATCGAGCCCGAGCACCAGCGGAGGCACATCGAATGCCACCGCCTTGGCCGGCGTAGCGCTAAGCCTGCTCCGCGCGCTGCCACCGCCGGACCGCTTGGCCCAGACCCTTTCAGCCTGGCCGAGGTCGATCGCATACGCGATGTCGAACAGCCGGTAGGCGACGACGTAGCCTGCGACGACGGTCAGCTCAGGCTCGAAGGTGGACACGCGTCAAGCCGATGACGGCTCGCTCCTTGTCAGGAACCGGCGGGCGGCGGCTGGATCGATCAGGGCGTGAACGTCGAACCTGGCGGGAACGATATCGGCCCAAGCATTCAGGTGCGCGTGCAGCGTTTCGTTGGAGGCAACGTCGAACAGCACCACCGCACCTCGCCCCACCTTCGCGTGGACCGATCGGACTTCCCCGGCATCGATCAGGGGTTGGATCCAGGACCAGAAGCGCTGACGCGCCGGAGCCACTGAGGTCGGCGGCTCCGGCCGGGGCTCACTAATGACGAGAAACAGCATGGGCGCTCCCGCGAGGTTGGCCCCGCGTCAGTGGATCTCGGCGAGCCGGGCGAGCAGGAAGTCGCGGAACACCGCGACCCGCTTCGAATTGCGCAGCTCCTCGGGATAAACGAAGAAGACGTCGACCTTGGGTGCCTTCAGCTCAGGCAGCAGCCGCACCACGCCAGCGTCCTCCGTCAGCATAAAGTCGGGCAAGGCCCCGACCCCGAGGCCGGACTGGATCGCGAGCAGCATGGCTTGCGTGCTGTTCACCTCCAGCAGGGCGCGGCGCGGATTGCCCGGCCGGCGACCGATGTCGGCCAGCCAGTTGATGTCCTCGACCGGCATCCGGTACTGCCCGAAAAGGATGAGCTGGTGCGCGTCCAGATCCTCAGCCTGTTGGGGAACCCCATGCGCCTTCAGATAGTCGGGCGACGCGCAGACCACCCACTCGAGGGTCAGGAGATGCCGCTGCACCAGATCGGGCTGCTTCGGCGGATGCATCCGGATCGCAACGTCGGCCACTCGCATCGCCAGATCGAGGTCGGTGTCATCCAACAGCAGGGTGATCGAAACGTCGGGATATGCCTGAAGAAAGCCCTGCAGGCGCGGGGCGAGCCAAGCGCCGCCGAACCCGAACGTGGTGGTCACCTTGAGCCGTCCGGCCGGCTTCTCCTTGCTTTCGGCTAGCAACGCCTCCGTCATCGCAAGCTTGGCGAACACCTCGCGCACCGTTCGGTGCAATTGCTCGCCCTGCTCCGTCAGGATCAGCCCCCGCGCGTGGCGGTGGAACAGAGGCACTTGCAACAATTCCTCGAGTGCGGAGATCTGCCGGGAAACGGCCGACTGGCTGAGGCTCAACGTGTCGCCCGCGTGCGTGAAGCTGCCGGCCTCCGCGACGGCGTGGAAGACCCGCAGCTTGTCCCAGTCCATCATGGCCCCTTCCGTCCAGGCTCCGCGTGCGACCCTGCTGGGTCTGTTCCGGCCCGTTGACCGGAGCAACGGGCTCTCGCTCGGGTGCCGGTAGAGTGACGAATGAACCGCGCCGGCTGCAATCCCGCTATGCTTTCCGATCCGGCCGACATCTTCGGCCTACCGTGCGCGGATGCAACCAATTCGTGGGAAGACCGGCGGCAATCAATCCCAGGCGCCGATCATCGGCGTCTCGCGCGCGCTGGCCCGCTCGCCCGGATCCGGAGCGTGCTCGGCGAGGAACTTTTCCGCCTCCAGCGCCGCCATGCATCCCATGCCGGCGGCCGTCACCGCTTGACGGAACTTGGCGTCGGCCACATCGCCCGCCGCGAACACGCCGGGGCAGGACGTGGCGGTGGACCACGGTGCGATCGCGATGTAGCCGGCTGCATCAAGATCGAGCTGGCCCCGGAACAGCGCCGTGGCAGGATCGTGGCCAATGGCCACGAACACGCCCTCGGTAGGGAGGTCGCGTACCGCGCCCGTGCGGCGATCGCGGAGCCGTAGGCCGGTGACCGCCTTCGCCGGCGCCTCCCGGCCGAGCACCTCCTCGACGACACTGTCCCAGACCACCTCCACCTTGGGATTGCGGAACAGCCGATCCTGCAGGATGCCCTCGGCGCGGAGGCGGTCGCGACGGTGGATCAAGGTAACCTTGGTGGCGTGGTTGGTGAGAAAGAGCGCCTCCTCGACCGCGGTGTTGCCACCGCCCACGACGGCCACCTCCTTGCCTCGGAAGAAGAAGCCATCGCACGTAGCGCAGGCGGAAACGCCCGCCCCGGCGAACAGGCGCTCGGACGGAATGCCGAGCCATCGCGCCTGCGCCCCGGTGGCCACGATCACGGTTTCGGCTAAAAAGGCGTCGCCCGAGTCGGTCGAGCAGCGAAACGGATGCACCGAGAAATCGACGGCAGTTACGAGGTCATGGACGATGCGGGCGCCGACATGCTCGGCTTGCGTCGCCATCTGATCCATCAGCCACGGCCCCTGGATCACGTCGGCGAACCCGGGGTAGTTCTCCACGTCGGTCGTGATGGTCAGCTGGCCACCGGGTTGAAGGCCGGCCACCAGGGTGGGAGCGAGGTTAGCGCGGGCCGCATAGATGGCCGCCGTATAGCCGGCGGCTCCGGCGCCGATAATGAGTACGCGCGTCTGGTGGGTGTTCATTCAGCTGATCCTGGGCCGCGTTCGCGAAATATCGGCAGCATTGCCGCAGCAAACAAGGAAGTTCGAATTGGGCTTGCCTCGGTTCCGGCACGAAATTTATTTCGCGTTGGCTGTGGCTGCCGCACGATGCTCACTTCCGCTGTGCTTGAACCCAACTCATGAAGTCGCCTTCCGCCTCTCTGCCTTTTCTCGACACGGTCGATCGGCGCATTCTCGCAGAGCTCCAGGCGGACGGGCGCGTGACAAATGTCGAACTGGCGCGCCGCGCCGGCATCTCCGCCCCTCCGTGCCTGCGGCGAATGCGCCGGCTGGAGGAGGCCGGGGTGATCCGGGGCTATCAAGCGATCAGCGATCCCCAGAAACTCGGCTGGGAAATTACCTTCTTCGCCCTCGTGGGCCTGGAAAGTCAGAAGGAGCGGGTGCTGGCCGCATTCGAGCAAGCGGTCGCCGCATGGCCGGAAGTGCGCGAGTGCCACATGATCCGTGGCGGAGGGGATTTCCTGCTGAAGCTGGTCGCGCGTGATACCGCCCACGAGAACCAGTTGACGCAGTGCCTCACGGGAATGGCCACGGTCAGCCGGGTGCAAACTCTGCAGACCATCCGTACCAGCCGAAGCCTGCCGGGAGTGCCGCTGTAGCTATCTCGCGGTCTCTCTGCGTGACGTGGATCAACCGAACGACCGGCTGGGCGGCCGGGCTTGCCGTGCTCACCTTGCTTCGCCTCGTAATTGCCGCAGAAGCACCGCTCTCGCCCGACGAGGCATATTACTGGGTCTGGTCACGCGCTCTTGCGGCGAGCTATCTCGACCACCCGCCGATGGTGGCCTACTGGATCCGAGCCGGGACCGCGCTGGTGGGCGACGACGCGCTTGGGGTACGCCTGCTGGCCCCGCTATCGGCGGCCTTGGGGTCCCTGTTGCTCGCCGACGCCGCGGACCGGCTCTACCCAGGCCGCCACGCCGGCATCGCCGCTGCCGCGCTACTGAACGCGACGCTGTTGCTCGGCGTGGGCGCGGTTTTGATGACGCCCGACACGCCGTTGATTTTCTTCTATACCGCGGCGCTGTGGGCGCTCGTCCGGTTCGACGCGGCGGAGCGCGGCGCATGGCTGATACTGGCCGGCGCATTTTCCGGCTTGGCGCTGGACAGCAAGTACACGGCGGTCTTTCTCGCACCCGGCGTGCTGCTGTGGCTTGCCCTGACGCCTTCCCGTCTTCAGTGGTGGCGCACTCCCTATCCCTGGCTCGCAGCGGCCGTAGGGGCGGCGGCCTTCTTCCCAGTGATCTGGTGGAATGCACGGCACGACTGGGCCAGCCTGCTCCGGCAGGGCGGCCGGGCCGGGAACTGGGCTCCGGGACGCGCGGCCCGCTTCCTCGGCGAACTCGTCGCCGGGCAGGTCGGGTTGGCGACGCCGCTCGTGTTTCTCATCCTGGTTGCGGGAATGGTCCGTGTCGTTCGCGTGGCATGGCGCGAGCGTGCGTCCGGCTCCGTTCTTCTCACCGCCCTCACGTTGCCGCCGCTGCTTGTATTCGCCGAGCACGCGGTCGGCGACCGGGTGCAGGCGAACTGGCCGGCCATCCTCTATCCGCCGGCCGCGCTGGCCGGGGCGGGGATGACGGGGCGAGCCTGGGCGCGGCTTCGGACAGCAGCGGTCGCCCTCGGGCTGGCCGTGACGCTGGTCGTCTACGTGCAAGCTGTCGCGCGACCCTGGCCACTTTCCCCGCATCGCGATCCGACGACCTTGCGGCTTGCCGGCTGGCCCGAACTCGCCCGGGAGGTCGAAGCGCTTCGGCGGGAGCAGGGTGCCAAGTTCATCGCCGCCGACGAATACGGTGTGGCGGGCGAGCTCGCCTGGGCTGCCGCCCCCGGAACGCGGGTCGTCGGCGTGGAGGACAGGTGGCGGCGCTTCGCCTTGCCGCAGGCCGAGCTCATGGGAGAACCAGGGCTGCTGGTACGAAGCGCCAGACGCGCCGGGGAAGGCCTCGACGCTGGTGTCTGGGCCGACATCCGACCGGTCGCCAACGCGATGCGGGCCGTCGATGGGCAGGTAATCGAGGAATTCCGGGTCTATCGGGTCGTAGGGGGGCGGAGCGACCCACGTGTGGTCGATTTGCCTGCACGCGCAACAATTGTTCCCGATTAGTTGCCCATTAAGCAGCCTGCCCCATGCTGCGCGGCATACGAGTGGCGCGGGCTCCATGGCGAAGAAAGACAGCAAGGCCAACAAGCAGGGAACCATCGTCATCCGTAAGGAGGAGGTGGTCGAGGCCGGCCATCACGGCGGCGCCTGGAAGGTGGCCTACGCCGACTTCGTCACCGCAATGATGGCGTTTTTCCTGCTTATGTGGCTGCTCAACGCCACGACGGAGGACCAGCGCAAGGGTCTCGCCGACTACTTCAGTCCGAGCAACGTGTTCAGCCATAATTCTTCCGGCACCGGCAAGCCCTTCGGCGGCCACACCGCCTTTGACCAGGGTGCGATGGTGTCGGACCGGGGTGCGGCGCTGGTGACCATGGGGAACACGCCGGTGCCGCTCGAGGTGGAAGACGACGAGTTCGACACGCCGGCAACGGCGCTCACGTATCGGCGCGAGCAGGCCAAGAAAAAATCCGAGCCGAACGATGCGGAGTCTGTTCCCGCCGGAAGCGGTCCCGATGATGCGGCCAGCGTGGCTCGCGCGGCGAACCCGCCGGACCGAGCGACCGCCGAGGCCGCCCGCCAAGCGACGGAAGACCGGGAGACGCGCGCCGAGCGTGAGAAGCGGGAGACCAAGGATCTCCAGCAGGCCGCCCAGCAACTCCGGGACGCCGTGCGCGACGATCCGAATCTAGCATCCATCGCCCACCAGCTGGCCATCGACATGACGCCGGAGGGCTTGCGCATCCAGGTTCTCGATGAGGACCGCAGCCCAATGTTCGCCACGGGCTCTGCCGCGCCGAACGAGCGCGCGGCCATGCTGCTGCAAAAAGTAACGCCCGTGCTGCTGCGCCTGAACGAAGGTATCTCCATCGCCGGCCACACTGACGCGATGCCCTACAAAGGGACCGATCGATCCAATTGGGAATTGTCCGTGGAGCGCGCCAACGCCACGCGGAGGCTGCTCGCGCAGGCTGGGCTGCCCGAGGAACGCATCCGGCACGTGACCGGCAACGCCGACCGCGAGCCGCTCATTCCGTCAGATCCTAACGCAGCGGCCAACCGGCGCATCGCCATCGTCGTGCTGCGGGACTATCCCAAGACCGGGCCGCAGACCGGGTCGCGTCCGGAGCCGAGCGCGGTGGCGCCAAAGGCCGCCGCTGCCGCTCCGGGCCAGCCGGGCTGAGCGACCATGCTGACCATCGGAGGCTTGGTCTTTCTGCTCGCCTGCGTGTTCGGCAGCTACATCGCCTCGGGGGGAAGCCTCGGGCCACTCATCGAGGCAATGCCCTTCGAGCTGCTGACCATCGGGGGTGCCGCGGTCGCCATCTTCGTGATGTCGAACAGCATGTACGCCGTCAAGCACACGCTCGGCGGCTTCGGCAAGGTCATGAAAGGGGCGGTGTTCAAGAAGGCCGACTACATCGACCTCTTGACGCTGCTCTACCTCCTGGTGCGGCTGGCCAGCACGAAAGGCAACATGGCGCTCGAGGCGCACATCGAGAAGCCGGAGGAAAGTGCCGCATTCCAGAGATTTCCCAAGGTTCTCAAGAACCACCACGCGACCGCCATCATCTGCGACTACCTGCGCATGGTCGGCATGAATGCCGATGATCCCAACCAGATCGAGGACGTGCTGGCGCGCGAACTCAAGAAAACACTGCACGAGGAGCTGCACGGGTCGCACGCGCTGCAAAGCATGGCCGATGCGCTGCCGGCGCTCGGCATCGTCGCCGCCGTGCTCGGCGTGATCAAGACGATGTCGCACATCGCCGAGCCGCCCGCCGTGCTGGGTGCGATGATCGGCGGCGCATTGGTCGGGACCTTCCTCGGCGTGCTGATGGCCTACGGCATGGCCGGTCCGTTCGCAGCCCGCATCAAGGGCGTGGTCGAGGAGGAGAGCAAGTACTACGAGGTGATCCGCGCCGTTCTCGTGGCCCATCTGCATGGCAATGCGCCTCAGGTCAGTGTCGAGACCGGCCGCAAAATGGCGCCCAACCAGCACATGCCGAGCTTTCAGGAACTCGACACTGCGGTGCAATCGGCGCAGCTTTGAGCCGTTATCCTGCGCGATGCGGGGGCCGCTAACTGAGGAGTGCGCGCATGCCTCTCGACAGCGGTGGCGACGGCAGGCGGCGTATGGTCAACGTCCTTGGCGGCGTTCTGGAGCCGTGCTCGACCGACCCGGTAACAGGGTTCTACCGCAACGGCTGCTGCCAAACGGGTGCCGAGGATTTCGGCAATCACACCGTTTGCGCTGTGGTGACCGCCGAGTTCCTGGCATTCAGCCGCGCGCGCGGCAATGACCTGAGCACGCCGGTGCCGGAGTTCGGGTTCCCGGGCCTCAAGCCCGGCGATCGCTGGTGCCTCTGCGCGCCACGCTGGCAAGAGGCGCTTCAGGCCGACGCCGCACCCGCGGTGTTGCTCCGGTCCACGGAAATCAACGCGCTTGCCGATTGCGCGCTCGAAGATCTGAAGCGCTACGCGGCGGACGTCGACTAGGCTTGCTTCGAGCAGCTTTGCAAAGCGGCCGCGACAGGGTGTGACGCGCCAGCAACGGACGGGGGCGCCCGCTGACGGGATCACGCCGGTATATTGATGAGGCTTTCGCTTCGGGACGATAGTAGGCGGGGGAAACGGAAGCAGGGCTCCATCGCGAGAAGAGCCCAAGCGGGGGAGGCAAAAGCGATGCCCCAGGCACGCTGGACCATGATCGTCCTCTGTTGCCTTGCGAATACCATCAACTACGTCGATCGCGCCAACCTGGCGGTGGCTGCGCCGGTTATCCAGCACGAGTTGGCGCTCGACGCAGCCACCATGGGGCTGGTTCTCAGCGGTTTCTTTTGGACCTACTCCGTGATGCAGATGCCGTTCGGCTGGTTTGCCGATCGGGTGGGTGCCCGCATTTCGCTGGCCGTAGCCGTGGTGTGGTGGTCCGTGTTCACCGCGCTCACGGCCGTTGCGCACAACCTCGAAACGCTGCTGGGCTGTCGGTTGCTTCTGGGTGTGGGCGAGGCGGGCGCCTATCCCTCCTGCGCCAAGGTGACCGCCAACTGGTTCCCGCGCAGCGAGCGGGGTGTGGCCAGCAGCATTTTCGATAGCGGCTCGCGCATTGGCTCCGCCCTTTCGCTGCCGTTGGTAACCTGGCTCGTCGGCAGCTTCGGCTGGCGCACGTCGTTCGTCGTCACCGGCCTGCTCGGCATCGTCTGGGTGGCGGTTTGGATCGTGGTCTACCGCGATCCGGAGCGGCACCGGTCTGTAACACCGGAGCAGCTCCGGCGCTTGCAGGCCGAGCGTGGCACTCCGCAGGCGGCGGATGCCACGCCGATGCCTTGGATCTCGCTGTTTCGCTATCGGACGATCTGGGGCATGATGCTTGGCTTCTTTTGCCTCAACTTTGTCATCTATTTCTTCATAACTTGGTTCCCGACCTACCTGGTGCAGGCGCGTGGCTTCTCGCTCGCCCAGCTCGGCACGCTGGGAGTGCTGCCGGCCCTGCTCGCCATCCCGGGGGATGGCTTGGCGGTTTTACCTCCGATGCGCTCTACCGCCGCGGCTTGAGCCTGACGGCTGCGCGCAAGATCTGCCTGGTCGGAGGCATGTTGCTCTCTTCGGTGATCACGCTCTCGGCGATCGCCCCGAACGTCTACGTCGCGTTGCTGTGCTTCGCGGTCTCCTACGCCAGCCTGGCCTTCACCGCGGCGAGCATCTGGTCACTGCCCGGCGACGTCGCGCCCACCCCCGGTCACGTCGCTTCAATCGGCGGCATCCAGAACTTCGCCTCCAACCTCGCCGGCATCGTGACTACGACGTTCACTGGGGTCATGCTGACCATAACCAGCGGCTCCTTCTTTGTGCCGCTCGCAGTCGCGGGCGGGTTCTGCATCCTGGGCGCCGCGATCTATCTGTTCGTCGTCGGCAGGATCGAGCCGTTGCCGGCCGCTGTCGGCGGGGCTGCAATCGGGCGCAACAGCGCCGCCTAGGAGGTTTGCCATGCAGCAGCACTACAAACCGCCGGTCGACGGATACGCCGGAAGCTGGGTGGGGCGTGCCTGGCTGCCCGGCCCGGACGGCGGACCGGCCGTCGTCGCCGTGCGCCCGGACGGCGTGTTCGATGTGACGCGCTCCGTGGCTACCACCAGCGCGCTGTTTGATCTTCCGGACCCGGTCGGTTTCCTGCGCGCCGCACCGGGCGAGCGGATCGGCGATGTCGAGGAACTGCTGCGGAACAGCGACGAATCGCGGCGGGACGTGTCTCGGCCTTGGTTGCTCGCGCCGATCGACCTGCAGGCGATCAAGGCGGCGGGCGTCACCTTCGCCGCGAGCCTGCTGGAGCGCATCGTCGAGGAGCACGCGAAAGGCAATCCGGCGGCCGCCGAGGGCGCGCGCGAGGCCTTGGTCGCCGAGATCGGCGTCGATCTCTCGAAGGTGAAACCCGGGTCGAGCGAGGCCGAGCACCTGAAGCAGGCCTTGGTCCGGCGCGGCTTGTGGTCGCAATACCTGGAAGTGGGCATTGGGCCGGATGCCGAGGTCTTCACCAAGGGGCAACCAATGTCGGCAGTGGGCTTCGGCGCGGACATCGGAGTGCATCCCAAATCCGTTTGGAACAATCCCGAGCCAGAGGTGGTGCTCGCGGTCAGCAGCGGCGGCCGGATCGTCGGGGCAACCCTCGGGAACGACGTCAACCTGCGGGACATCGAGGGCCGCAGCGCGCTGCTGCTGTCCAAGGCCAAGGACAACAACGCTTCGACCGCCGTCGGGCCCTTCGTGCGCTTGTTCGACGAAACCTTCTCGCTCGACGACGTGCGTCAGGCCGAGGTCGCCTTGCATGTCGAGGGAGCGGACGGGTTTGTGCTCGATGGAGCGAGCGCCATGCGAGAGATCAGCCGTGACCCGGAGGAGCTGGTCGCCCAGACCATCGGCGCCACGCACCAATATCCGGATGGGTTTGTGCTGTTCCTCGGCACCATGTTCGCTCCCAAGAAGGAGCGGGAAGGGGGCGGCGGCGGATTCACGCACCGGGTCGGCGACGTCGTCGCGATCGGCTCGGCGCGGCTCGGCACGCTGGTCAACCGCGTCCGAACCAGCGACCAGGCCCAGCCCTGGAACTTCGGCGTGCGCGCCCTGATCGCCAACCTTGCGGCGCGGGGCCTGATCGAGGCGGCCGCAACGCCGCGTGCCGTTTCCTGAAGTCAGGAGAAGAGGATCATGCCGAGAACGATCACGAGGATCACCGCACACGACGTGCGCTTCCCGACATCGCGCCACCTCGACGGCTCGGACGCGATGAACGAGGCGCCGGACTACTCGGCGGCTTACGCGCTGATCGAAACGGATGCGAGTGATGGCCTAGTCGGCCACGGCATGACGTTCACCATCGGTCGCGGCAACGAGGTCTGCGTCAAAGCCATCGAGTCTCTTGCTCCCCTCGTCGTGGGCCGGACGCTCGAGGAGATCACCGCCGGCATGGGCAAGTTCTGGCGCACGATAGCCGGCGAGAGCCAGCTGCGCTGGATCGGACCCGGAGAAGGGCGCGGTTCACCTTGCCACCGCAGCGATCGTCAACGGCGTTTGGGACTTGTGGGCCAAGGTCGAGGGCAAACCGGTCTGGAAGCTGCTCGTGGACATGACGCCCGAGGAGGTCGTGCGGTGCATCGACTTCCGCCACATCACGGATGCGCTGACCCCGGACGAGGCGTTGAATATTCTCCGGCGCCACGCGCCCTCGAAACCTGAGCGCGAACGCGAGATGCGGGCGCGCGGTTATCCCGCCTATACCACCTCGGCCGGCTGGCTCGGCTACTCCGACGAGAAGCTCCGCGCCCTTTGCCGCGAGGCGGTGGCGAATGGCTGGACCCATTTCAAGCAGAAGGTCGGCGTGGACATCGACGACGATCTCCGCCGCGGCCGCATCATCCGTGAGGAGATTGGCTACGACCGCACCTGGATGGTGGACGCCAACCAGGTTTGGGAAGTTGGCGAGGCGATCGCGAACATGAAGCGATTGGCCGAATACAAGCCGTGGTGGATCGAGGAGCCGCTCAGTCCCGATGACGTGCTCGGTCACGCGAAGGTCGCCGAGGCCGTGCGTCCGCTAGGCATCGGCGTCGCAACCGGTGAGCATTGCCAGAACCGCGTGATGTTCAAGCAGTTCCTGCAAGCCGGTGCGCTTGATTTTTGCCAGATCGACGCGTGCCGCCTGGGCGGCGTCAACGAGGTGCTCGCGGTGCTTTTGATGGCCGCCAAGTTCGGTGTCCCGGTTTGCCCGCACGCCGGCGGAGTTGGCTTGTGCGAGCTGGTGCAGCACTTGTCGTTGTTCGACTACATCGCGGTTTCCGCCTCGTTGGAAAACCGCGTCCTCGAGTACGTTGACCATCTGCACGAGCATTTCGTCGACCCGGTGTTGATCAACGAGGGCCGCTACATGCCGCCGGAAGCGCCAGGCTACAGCGCGGCACTGAAGGCTGCGTCGCTGACCGATCACTCGTATCCGACGGGCGCGGCATGGCGTCAGACGCGATAGGCTCGATCCGGTCGCGTCGCGCGCGCGGTCGTTTGGTCACCCCTGTAGCCACGTCTCCATCTCATGCCGCTGGATCTTGCCCGTGGTGCTGCGCGGGAACGCCTCGAGCGCGATGAAACGGATCTCCTTCGGCCGCTTGTAGCCGGCGAGATTGCTGCGGCAGGCTTCCATCAGATCGGCCTCCGTCAGGCCAGGGTCGCGCCGTGCGACAAAGGCAACCGGGACCTCGCCCCAGCGCGCGTCGGCTCGCCGCACCACCACGGCATCCGCGACGCGCGGATCGGCCAGCAGTACCTGCTCGATCTCGGCCGGGTAGATGTTCTCGCCTCCGGACTTGATGAGATATTTCACCCGGTCCACGAACTCGATCGTGCCGTCCGCATTGCGCGTAAACATGTCGCCCATGTGGAACCAGCCGCCGCGGAAATCGCGCGCGTTGGTTTCGGGTGCGTTCCAGTAGCCGCTGAACAAGGTCGGGCCGCGCATGGCAAGCTCACCCGGGGCACCGTCGGGCACATCCCGATCTTCCGTGTCCACCAGCCAAATCAGGCAGCTCGCGCTTGGGGTCTTGGGCAGGCGCGCCGGAGCTTCGCCCACCGCGACGCGTCCGGCGGACGCAGGTGGCAGTCCGGTTTCCGTTGCACCGAACGTGTTGGCGTAAGGCGCCCCAAGCAGGCGGGTCAGCTCGGCCAATTCTTGCCGTGGCACAAGGTCGGCCATTGCGCCGACGAGCTTCACGCCGCGCGGCACTGATCGGCGGCGCTTCAAGCCCGCGATCATGTCGGCGATCATGCCGGGCATGGCCACCAACCACCAAAGCCGCTCGGTCTCCACCACGTGAAGGATGCGGTCGATGTCGTAGCCCGGCACCACATGCACCGTGCCGCCGAGGCACAGCGCGTGGATCGA
The DNA here is from genome assembly GCA_963757115.1 of uncultured Alphaproteobacteria bacterium. Taxonomy (GTDB): domain Bacteria; phylum Pseudomonadota; class Alphaproteobacteria; order Acetobacterales; family Acetobacteraceae; genus CAVWQV01. The sequence goes on from CAVWQV010000001.1 coordinate 184,572, forward strand.
CTGGTCGGCAGACACCATGTGGAACATCGGCGCCCAGGCCAGGAATGCGTCGCCCGGAGCAAGGTTGAACTCCACGCAGCTCGTGAACATACGGGCGATCTGCGCGCGGTGGCTGACGAGCGCGCCCTTCGGGAGCCCGGTCGTGCCGCTGGTGTAGAGAATCACGTGGCCGTCTTCCGGCTCGGCCTCGGAGACGGGCTCTGCGGCGCTCGCCTGCGCAAGCCGCTCCTGGTACTCCGCGCCGAAAACGAGAACCTCGCCGCATCCCTCTAACGCGCGGGCGCTGTCCGAATACCCAGGCGAAGCGAGGCAGGCGCGCGGTTCCGTCAGCCGGACGCAATGGGCGAGCTCGCGGGGCGCAAGCCGCCAGTTGAGCGCGCAAACGATCGCGCCTAGCTTCGCGGCCGCGAACAGGAGTTCGAGGTACTCCGCCCGGTTCTCCGACAGGATGGCGACACGGTCGCCGCGCCCGATCCCCATGGCGCGCAGCGCGTGAGCCAGCCGGTTCACCCGCTCGTTGAACCCGTCAAACGTCAACCGACGGTCGCCATCCACCACCGCCAGCCGCCCGGGATGCAGCCGCGCCCGTTCCCGGAGCAGCGCCCCGATCGTCAAGCTGGCCGCTCCGGCGGCGAGTGAGGCGTCGATCCCGTTCCGCATCGCCAGCCAACGGTAGGCGCGGCGGCCGCGGACGGGCAAGCGCGGCAGGACTTGAGCCTGCTTCTTGCACGGGTTCAACTGGCCGGGCAGGCGAGGGTGGCGGATGGCGTGGCGGATCGGGATCGACATCGGTGGTACGTTCACCGATGTGGCACTGGTGGAGGAGGCGAGCGGGCGAATCGCGGTCGCCAAGCTGTTGACCACCCCGCACGATTTCGGCGAGGCGGTGGTGGCCGGCATTGGCCAGGCGCTCGCGGCTCACGACGTGGCACCCTCGGACGTGTCGCTGCTATCGCACGCGACCACCGTGGTGACCAACGCGCTGCTTGAAGGGAAGGGGGCGCGCGCGGGCTTCGTCGCCACGCGGGGGTTCCGCGACCTGCTGGAGCTCCGGCGTTCCTCGCGGGTCGATCTTTACGACCTGTTCCAGGACGCCCCTTCCGTGCTCATACCGCGCCGCTGGCGCTTCGAGATCACCGAGCGGGTAGATGCGCAAGGTGACGTGCTGACCCCGCTCGCGGAGGATGAGCTTCCCGCGCTGATCGAAGCGATCCGGCGCGAACGGCTGCAAACGGTGGGCGTGTCGTTCCTGTTCTCGTTCCTCAACGATGCGCATGAGCGGCGGGTGGGCGCTGCCTTGCGCGCCGCCCTCCCCGACGTCGGCGTGTTCCTCTCCTGCGAGGTGCTACCCGAGATCCGCGAGTTCGAGCGCGCCAGCACGACGGCGGTGTGCGCCTATGTCGGCCCGTTGCTCGCCTCCTATCTCGAGCGGCTCGGAGCCGCGGCGTCGGCACTCGGGCTCCCGAAGCTGCATGTAATGGGCTCGAGCGGCGGCGTGCTGGACGTCGCTGAAGCCGTGCGGATGCCGGCGGCCGTGGTGGAGTCCGGCCCCGCCGCCGGTGTGGTGGCCGCCTCCGTCGCCGGCCGCCAGCTCGGTCTACCCGACCTCATTTCGTTCGACATGGGCGGCACCACGGCCAAGGCGAGCCTGATTGCGGGCGGCGCCGTCGCCGTGACAGCGGAGTACGAGGTGGGCGGCGGCGGCAGCGCAAACCGCTGGCTGCACGGCACCGGACATCCGATCCGGGTTCCGGTGATCGACCTTGCCGAGGTGAGCGCGGGCGGCGGCAGCATCGCGTGGGTAGACCCGGGCGGTGCGTTGAAGGTGGGTCCTGCGAGCGCCGGGGCGTCGCCCGGTCCGGCGTGCTACGGGCGGGGCGGGACGTTCCCGACCGTGACGGACGCCGACCTGGTGCTCGGCTATCTCGGCCGGGATACGCTGCTCGGCGGCGACCTTCGGCTGGACCATGGGGCAGCCGAGGAGGCGATAGCGGCGCTGGGAGGTCGATCGGCCTCGATGCGGGCGGGACCGCCGCACGCATTCTCGCGGTAGTGCACGCCAACATGGCGCAAGCGCTGCGCATCGTCTCCGTCGAGCGCGGGCACGATCCGCAGGAGTTCAGCTTGATCGCGTTCGGCGGGGCCGGTCCGGTGCACGCCGCGTTCCTCGCCGATGAGCTCGGGATTCCGGAAGTGATCGTGCCGCCCGCGCCAGGCGCCTTCTCCGCCCTCGGCCTGGTCGCGACCGATCTGCGCCGGGACTACGCGCGCACTCTTTACGCCGACCTGGCGATCTTGGCGCCCGAGCGCCTCGCCGACGCGCTGGCGGCGATGGAGCACGAAGCGGGGCTCATGCTGCATGCCGCCGGCGTGCCGGTGGCGCAGCGCGAGCTCGAGCGGTCGGCCGACGTGCGCTATCGGCGGCAGGCATACGAGCTGACCGTCCCGCTCCCGTCCGGCGCCGTGACGCAGGCATCGCTTGTGGCGATGGCGGAGGCGTTCCACGCCAAGCACACGCAAACCTACGGGCACGCCAACGAGGCCGAGCCGGTCCAGCTGGTGAACCTGCGCGTGACCGCGCGGGGGCGGCTGCCGAGCATTGCCCTGGCGCAGCAATCGGACCCGGCCAAGGCCCGCACTCGGGAACGCGTCGCCTGGTTCGAGGAGACTGGCTTCGCCCCGTGCCCGGTGCATTGGCGCGAGGGCCTGCTTCCTGGAGCACGGCTCCGGGGGCCGGCGATCGTAGAGGCGCTCGATTCGACCGTCGTGCTGCCGCCCGGCTGGGAGGCCGCCGCCGACGAGCGCGGCTTCATCCGGATGCGGAGGACCTGAAATGCCGGACACCTATCCCGTCCGCCTGCGCACCGATCCCGCCCGTTTCGAGGTGGTCAAGAACGCGCTTTACTCCGCTGCCGAGGAAATGAAGATCGTCCTCGCCAAGACGGCCTATTCGCCGTTGCTGAAGGTCGCGGGCGATTATTCCTGCGGCATTTTCAATGCGCGCGGCGATATGGTGGCGCAAGGGCCGGACCTGCCGATCCATCTCGGCTCCATGCCCGACGCGGTGCGCGCGGTGGTGCGCGCGTTCCCGGACGCCGCACCGGGCGACGTGTTCATCCACAACGACCCGTACGGCGGGGGCTCGCACCTGCCGGACGTCAACGTCGTTGCACCCGCCTTCGCCGGCGATGCGCTGCTCGGCTTCGGCTGCGTCCGCGCGCATTGGCCGGACGTGGGCAGCGCGACCCCAGGCAGCTACGGCGCAGTGACGGAAATCTACGGCGAGGGCCTGCGGCTGCCGCCCGTGCGGCTCTACCGCGACGGCAAGCCCGACCCGGGCATCGACGCGATCATCTTCGCCAATGTGCGCACGCCCTCCGAGCGGCGCGGCGATCTCCAAGCTCAGGTGTCGAGCTGCTGGCGCGCGGGGCAGCGGCTCGAGGCGCTGGCGCGCAAATATGGCGTGGGCGAGCTGCTGCGCATCATGGAAGAAGTACTCGACTACTCGGAAACCATGATGCGCGCCGCGCTTGCGGCGCTGCCGGATGGCGAGGCCAGGTTCGCCGACGTGCTTGACGGAGACGGCGTGATCGCCGACGGCGCCACGGCGGACGAAACGTTTTGCGTGCAGCTGAAAGTGGTCAAGCGCGGGGACGCCATTACCGTCGATTTCGCGGGCTCCGACCCGCAAGTGGCTGGCCCGATGAACGCGCCGCTGACCGTCACCGCGTCGGGCGTGTTCTGCGCCCTCAAAATGATCGCCGATCCCCGTAACCTGATTCCGCCCAACTCCGGCTGCTGGCGGCCGGTTACGGTGACCGCACCCCCGGGCTCGGTGGTGAACGCCGCGCTCCCGGCGCCCGTGGTCTACGCCAATCACGAGATGTCGCATCGCGTGGCCGAGATGCTGTTCGCCGCTATGGCCGGCATCACGCCCGAGAACGTCATGGCCGGATCGCAGGGTACATCGGCCATCATGACGTTCGGCGGCGTCGATTACCGCACGGGCGAGCGCTACGTGAGCTACGAAAGCGTCAAAGGCGGGTTCGGGGCGCGCCCGATCAAGGACGGGATCAATGCGGTGGCGAGCACCGTCACCAACATGTCGAACACGCCCATCGAGATGATCGAGATGAGCTTTCCGTTGCGGGTCGAGGAGTACGCGCTGGTGCCGGACAGCGGCGGGGCCGGGCGCTGGCGGGGCGGCTTGGGCGTTCGGCGGGCGTGGCGAGTGCTGGAGCGTGACGCCCACGCCGCCACCTGCTGCGAGCGCTCCGTCACGCCGCCCTTTGGTCTGGCCGGCGGCGGGGCCGGATCGCCGGCGCGGATTACGCTCGACTTGCCTGACGGCACCACGCGGCGGCTCAACAGCAAGGGCGGCTTCACCGCTCCGGCCGGCTCCCGTGTGGTGCTGCAAGCGCCGGGGTCGGGCGGCTACGGCCCGCCCGCCGCACGCGCTGCCGCATCGCTGGAAGCCGACATCGTCGATGGTTACGTCAGCGAGGAAGCAGCCGAAAAGGACTATCGCGCGGCCATAACCGGATCGGCGCACAGGCAATCGAGGGCGATCTGATGACCCATCTGCCGAACTCCCTTGCGGCGCGCGACATCGCCTCCGTCGTGCACCCGCAGACCAACCTGGCATTGCACCTCGAACAAGGGCCGACGGTGATCGAGCGGGGCGAAGGCGTCTACGTGTTCGACGACGCCGGAACCCGCTTCCTCGACGCCGCCGCCGGGCTATGGTGCGCCTCGCTCGGCTACGCCAACGAGCGACTGGCCCGCGTCGCATACGAGCAGATGCGGCGGCTCGGGTACTACCATTTCTACCGGCATACCACGAATGAACCCGGGGTGGAGCTCGCTGAGCATCTGCTCCGGATCGCGCCGGTGCCGATGTCCAAGGTGCTGTTCCAGTGCTCGGGATCGGAGGCCAACGACACGGCGCTCAAGCTCGTCTGGTATTATCACGCGGCGATCGGCAAGCCCGAGAAGCGCAAGATCATCGGCCGGCGCATGGCCTACCACGGCAGCACCTCCGCCTCGATCAGTGCCTCAGGCAAGCCCGACATGCACGCCGATTTCGGCCTGCCGTTTCCAGGCTTCGTTCACACGGAGTACCCTCACTACTACCGCCACCACCGGGACGGCGAAACCGAAGAGCAGTTCGCGACCAGAATGGCAGACGCGCTCGATGCGCTGATCATTGCCGAAGGGCCGGAAACCTGTGCGGCTTTCATCGCGGAGCCGGTCATGGGTGCCGGCGGCGGCCTCACGCCTCCACGCAGCTATTGGGAGAAGGTGCAGGCGGTGGTGCGGCGCCACGACATGCTGTTCATCGCCGACGAGGTGATCTGCGGCTTTGGACGCACCGGCCGCATGTGGGGTTCCGAGACCTATGCTCTCGCCCCCGACATGATCTCCTGCGCGAAAGCGCTCTCCGCCGGGATGCAGCCGATCTCGGCACTGCTGATCAACGATCGCGTCTTCCAGGCGATGCTCGACGAAAGCCGTAAGCTCGGCAACTTCGCGCACGGCTTCACCTATGCCGGACACCCCGTAACCACTGCCGTGGCGCTCGAAACCCTGCGCATTTACGACGAAATGGACCTACTCGGGCATGTCGGACGGGTTGGCCCCTACATGCAAAACATGCTCGGACATTTCCGGAGTCACCCTATGGTGGGTGAGGTGCGCGGCGTCGGACTGCTTTGCGGGATCGAATTGGTCGCCGACAAGGACCGGCGCACGCCTTTCGACCCAGCCCGTAAGGCCGGGGCCGTCCTGGATCGGCTCGCCCGCCAGCACGGGTTGATCGCCCGCTTCATCGGGGACCGCGTCGCGCTCTCGCCGCCGCTGATCGTCACGGAGCCCGAACTCGACGAAATAGGCGAGCGCCTGATGCGCGCCCTCGATGCGTGCTGGGGCGAACTGAGCAATGAGGGGAATTAGTTTTACGCGGTCCGATTGCGCTGTGAGTAACCGTTGATACGATAACGGTTGTTTAGCGGAAAACAGTCTGTCAATATCACGCGTAGATTGCAACGCATCCAGTGCGATTGCCGCGGGACGCACAAACATGCATAGCAAAGTTTTGGACTTGGCCGTGTTCGGTTGTCGACTACGGAGCCTCCGGGTGGCTTACGCGGCCGCGATCGACATGGCCGATCTCAGCGCGGCTGAGTTCGCTCGGATGCTCGCGATCGCGCCACTCGATTACGAGGCTTTTGAGGGCGGCGTGCGCGAGCCGTCGATCTCCGTACTGTTGCTGCTGCACCGAAAGACGGGGGTCAGCCTCGACTGGCTTGTCGCGCATGATGGCAGCCAAGCGGCTGGCCTGACCGCCTGAGTGTCCTTTGGACGTGGCGTTGGTCAGCGCGCGTCCGGCCCTGCGAGCCGGCGGGCGTGGACAACCGTGTCGTGGTCGGGCGCGTCCAGGTCGCTCCCCTCGCCGATGAAGACGTCGATCGCGCCCGGTCGGGTGGACGGCCCGGGTGGCGTGAGCTCGACTCCTAAGCCTTTCAGGGTGTCACCAAGCCGGCTCCGCACCGCTTCCGCAACGGCGCGGTCAGGGGCGAAGTAGACCCGGATCGACGATCGCTCCAGACGAGTGGATAGAATAGGGTTGCTGGTCGCGATACCTGCGTCGCGCATCCGCTCCACTGCCTCTGCCGCGCGAAACACAGTCGCGGCTCCCGCTGCAAAGTAGACAGTAACGGTGGGGATCGCCAAAACCGGGAGATCCGTCAACGACGTAACGGGTGGTGGAGACGGGGAGGCCGCGACGGCCGGCGGGGGTGCAGCCGATGCCGCCGGAGGATCAATCGACATCTGAGCCGGGAGCTTGCGTTGCCGGCAACGGTTCGAACCGCGCCGAAGCAGATGGCAGGACGGGTGGGGCGAACACGGCTGGGGTGTTGGCGGGAGGCAGCGTCGTCACGGCCGCTGCCAGCGTGGGCGGAGGTGAAGCCCGCTCCGACGGCCAAAGGATCAGCGCCGCCGAGGCGACTACGAGCAAAGCCCCAAATGCGGTCGCAACCGTGGTGGCCGGCCGGCGGCGCAGGAGCAAGAACGGCCTTGGTTGCGCCGACAGGCCGCCTCCGAGCTGGACGATGGGAATTCGTGATGCCGGCTGCCTGCAGTCGTTTGACTGCCGCAGGCCGAGCGGCAAGCACGCAGAACAGCCCGGGATGGACGACCAAGCGCCGAAGCAGCAAGTCGGATATCTGACCCGCCTCATCGACGAGGAGGATGCTAGGGCCGCCCGGAAGCAGAACCTCGTCCCCACGCCGGGCGAATTGCACGAACTGGCCGGCCGCGGTGAAACTCGTCGCGAGCTGCTCCAGCAAAGCGGTCTTCCCCGCGCCGGCTTCTCCGGACAAAACCACGGTGCCGGGGCCGTTCGACCAAACAGAAAGGATCAGCGCCCGAACGGCGGCCGGGGAGGAAGCGACGCTTGCGCGAACCTCGCGCCGGAGGACCGACGATAAGGTTCGATCGCGAACGCGGTCATCCGATTCAGTTGCTGGCCGGCGCGGCAGCCGCTGTGAAGCGGGCCCAGGCGCTGGCCGCGTAGCGGGCGCTCGCTGCATCCACCGCGTAAACCCGCCAGGCATAGGCATCAACGCCGTCCTCGAGCGACGCTAGCGTGGCGGTAACGTCGGCGAAGCCGGCAAACAGTCGTCGCGCCGGGCCGCCATCGAGGGCTACCAGTTCGACGAAGAAGCGGACCGGGACGGGCTCGGCCGGAGCCGTCCAGACGAACTCCGCCTCCGCCTTGGTCCGCGGCACCGCCGCCCCGATCGGCCGGGCTTGTCGGCATTGGGGCGAGGAGGGCGGCGTCCTGCGCTGCGTCGGGGACGGGCTTCGCTTTCATGGCCGCCAACCGGCGCGCAGCTGCCGGAAGCGCTGACGCCCGCGCGAACCAGGCCGCGGCGGCGGCCTGATTTGCCGGCGGTCCGTCGCCGGCGGCGTAAAGTTGGCCGAGGTCGTAGGCTGCTCGGTCGTGGCCGTGCACGGCGGCTTTGGCGTACCAGATTGCCGCCGCCGCGGGATCGCGAGCGACGCCGCGGCCTGCATCGAGCATGACGCCCACATTAAACTCGGCGGCGGGCAGGCCAGCTTCGCCCGCGCGCCGATACCAGTGCAGTGCGCTCGCGCTGTCCTCGACGCCGCTGGTGCCCAGGTCGTAGTCGAGCCCGAGGTCATAGGCTGCTTCGGCCCGCCCTCCCTGCGCCTCCGCCTCCAATTGCGCGCGCGCCGGCTGCGCCGGGGCGGCATCAATTCCGCGCGCGAGCAGGAGGATCGCTACGAGCGCGGCGACGCGACCAATCAGCGCCACGTGATCTCCACGCGGCGGTTGCGCGGTTCGGGCGTTCCTTTCTGCGCCTGGACGGCGGGCTCGGTTTCGCCCTTGCCGAGCAGCTGGAAGCGTTCCACCGGAATGCCGCGCGCTACCAGTTCCCGCACCACGACATTGGCGCGGTGCACCGATAGCCGGAGATTTCCGTCGGCCGAGCCGACGGAGTTAGTGGCACCGCTTACCACCATGACGACAGGTTTGCCGTCCCGATACAGGCGGGAGGCTTGGTCGAGCGTTGCCTCCTCGTTGGGGCGGATCGCCGCACTTCCCTCATCGAACAGGATGGTAAGGGAGTCCGGGGATTTCGCCTGGGTGTCCGCCGGCGTCGCCAGCGCCTGGGTGGTCGGAGCTGTCGCAGGGGTTTGAGGGGACGGCCCAGCGCTTGTCTGTGCGCCTACGGGCACGGCTATTGCCGCAAATACAAAGGCGTAGCGCACAGTCTGCAACATTGTGAACACTCCGTTAATCCAGACAATACAGAATGATAATGATCCAGCGTCAACGCTTCTGACGTCAAATCTTGGAGCGTTGGCTGAAGCTTGCGAGCCGCACCTCAGTCCGCGCACTCGATGCTCCGCGCTTCGCGACGGGGGCTAAAGCAGCCTTGGAAAACGCCGTCCGTCAGCCCGTCGTTTGCCAAATCGCAAGGAAGTTCTGCTCCCGTGCGCCTCGGTCAGCGCGGGGATGGGCGTGCGGCGTTCTTTGTTGGCGGGATTGATCGCAGCTGAGTTGCTGGCGAGTGCGCCGACCCAGGCCGGGCCGTCCGAGGCGTGCCTTGAAGCCGCGCGGGAAGCCGAACAGCGTTGGGGCTTGCCCACCAATCTGCTGCGCGCGATCGGTGCGGTGGAAACCGGTCGAGCAGACGGGCAAACTGGCCGGCTCGAACCCTGGCCGTGGAGCGCCAACGCCGGCGGCGCGCCGTACGTGTTCGCCTCGGCCGCGGAGGCGCGGGCGGTCGTCGGTTTCCTCCGAGAGCGTGGCATCGCTTCGATCGACGTCGGCTGCTTCCAGGTCAATCTCCATTTCCATCCGGCGGCGTTTGCTAGCACCGCCCAAGGCTTTGAACCGGAAACCAACGCCGATTACGCCGGCCGCTTTCTCCGCAGTCTCTTCGAGCGAAGCGGCAGCTGGACGGCGGCTATCGGCGCCTACCATTCGGAGAATCCGGGACTTGGCGCCGAATATCGGGCGAAAGTGTTGCGCGCATGGCACGGCCTGTCGGCAATGACGCCGTCCAGGTCACCCCCGGACCCGCATGTGATCCGGGTCACTCCCGCGGCCGTCGTCATTCCCGTCTATACGCCGGCAACTCTACCGCCCGCACTCAGCGCCGCCCTCAGAATGAGCTTCACGAAAACGACCGCTAGACCGCTATCGCGCAATAATTGAGAGAATGCGCTTGACTAGAGACGTAACAGTTGTGACAATCTAAGGTTGTAGAGCGTTCGCTCCGCTGCATAAAATGGCGAGCGCCGACTGCGTACGTTTTCCTGGTTCGGTTATTACAGCGGCCGGCATTGGGCCAGCCCGTTTGCATGAGGATTGCTCAATGTTTGCTTGGATGTATCGGCTGGCGATCATGCTTCGCCACGACCGCCGGGCCGTCACGGCGCTTGAATACAGCCTGATCGCCGCCCTGATCGGCCTCGTTATCATCGCCGGCGTGACCACGCTTGGCACGAAGATCAACGGAATCTTCCACAAGCATCGCGGGCAAGATCTGAGCTGAGCTGGTCGGGTGCGGTGTTCGAAACGGGACCAGCGTTTTTCGATCACCGCTCTCCCTGGCTCGGAGATCGTGGATGAACTTTGCGCTGGCCGGCGCAGGCGTTTGTTCGGCGTTGCTGGTGGTCGCCGCGCTGCACGACCTCGCAGCGCGTACAGTGCCGAATTCGCTGATCGGGATAATCGGCCTCGGCGGGATCGGGCTCGCGGTTGCTCAGCATCGACTATTGCCCTCGATATTTATAGCGGTGCTGCTGCTCGCGATCGCTGCCGTGCTTTGGCTGCGTGGCTACCTGGGTGGCGCGGACGCCAAGTTGTTGGGGGCTGTCAGCCTCTTCGTGCCCCCCGTTAGCGTAGCCCTCATGCTAGGGGCGACCGCGATCGCCGGCGGCTTGCTTTGCCTCCCGTACCTGCCCGGAGCGCGGGGGTTCGCCCGGCCCCCGCCGGGTCGACCCGCCCAGCTTTTGGCGCGCCTGTGGCGCTGCGAGCGATGGCGGCTCCGACGTCGCGGGCCGCTGCCCTATGCCGTAGCCATCGCCGCGGGAACCCTGTTCGTGATGTGGCAAGGAGCTTGACGCCATGCTGCGCGTGCTCGTCATCGCGGTGGTCGGCATGTTCCTCGGCGGCTTCGCCGTTGTGGTCTACGCCGGTCTACAGACTGCGCCTCCGCCAGCGCCCGTCGCACAGGCGAAGGTCACGGTGATCGCCGCGGCGCACCCGGTGCGGGCCGGCAGCCTGCTGCAGCCCGGCGACCTTGGCGTTCACGAATTACCAGCCGACCAGGTTCCCGCGGGCGCGCACCGGGATACGACGGAAGGCCGCAACGCCCTGGTCGGGGCCATGGTCCGGCGCACGCTGGACGAAAAAGAGGTGATCGCGGCCGATGACGTGCTGCGCCCCGGCGACCGAGGCTTCCTCGCCGCCGTGCTGCAGCCCGGCACCCGCGCGGTGTCCGTGGAGGTGGATGCGGTCTCGGGCGAAGCCGGCCTGATCTGGCCCGGCGACCGCGTCGACCTGATCCTCACCCAAACCATAGAAGGCACCGACCAGTCGCTCGGGCACCGGGTCGCGGGCGAGATGGTGCTCGCCGACGTGCGGGTGATCGCGGTGGACCAGCAACTCATCCAAGGCGGCCAAGCCAACGGGCTGCTCGAGGGGCGTACCCCGAGTTCGCGGACGATCACGCTCGAAGTCACGCCGCAGGACGCGTCGCGTATCGCGGTCGCGACACGCCTCGGCAAGCTGCAGGTGGTGCTGCGCGCCGCGCAGCCGGATGCGCACGAATTCGGTGGCCGGCGGGACCGCCGTCCCGGTACCGGTCGCGTCCGCATCACCTCCGTCGCCCGTCTCGCCGGGGCCGATCATACCCACCCCGCTGGCGCCGACCTCGGCCGCCTCGCCGGCCCCAGCTGCCTCAGCGAGTGCTCTGCCACGTTCAACGGCCTTTGCCGCCCCCGTGTGGGGCGGCGACGTATCGCGGGCCCTCGCCCCGGACAGCCGTGCTCGCGATAAGGAAATTCGGTTGTTTCAGGGGAGCAAGCCAATGGAAGCTTACAAGTTCTAAACTTTTTGCTGCTGCAATCGCCCGGTTCCGAAAATCGGAAACGGAAAATGCTTCGCTTCTTTGTTCGCCTGAACTCGGTCGCCCGCCAGGCTCGGGCTCTGCCTGCTGCTCGCCGCGTCGGCTGCGCGCGCGCGACCAGCGCGGCTCGCCGCCGACGAAGCGGCCCTTCAGGCCGCCGCAGCTCCCGCCGCCCACAGGCACCGGGCAGTCCGCCATGCCGGCCTCGGCCTTCCCGGCCCCGGCCTTCCCGGCCCCGGCCTTCCCGACCCCGGCCCCGGCCTTCCCAGCACCGGCCGCACGTCGATCACCCTAAGCGTCGGGGCGGGGCGCGTCATTACCCTGGCGCAGCCGGCCTCCAGCCTGTTCGCCGCCGATCCCAAGGTGGCGGAAGTGCGCCCCGCCAGTCCCACCAGCCTGTTCGTGTTCGGGGTGGCGTCCGGCCGCACCACGGTCGCCGCGATCGGCGAGAACGGCGCGCCCGTGGCGCAGATAGAAGTCACCGTGCGGCCGTCCAGTTTCGGCTCGGGCGAGGTGGCCGGCCTGGTGCGCACCGGCCTGCATTTCCCCGGCGTGGACATTGAGGCCACACCCGGCGGCTACACCGTCACCGGCCACGCCGACACCCCGGCCGACGTCGACCGCATCCTCTCCGCCATCAGGCCCTATCTCGCCCCCGGCCAGAGCATCGATAACCGGCTTGCCGTCGACACGCCGCTCACGGTCAACCTCCAGGTCCGGGTGGTCGAAGTGCAGCGCACGGTCACGCGCCAGCTCGGCATCAACTGGGCGGCCGCGGTCGTGACTGCGGGCGGCTTCGTCACCGGGCTGTCCATCATCGATCGCGTCACCGACCTTACCAACCTCCCCGACCAGCTCCTCCTCGGCTACCACGGCGCCAACGGGAGCGTGAACGCAATCATCGACGCGCTGGCGCAGGACCAGCTCGCCGTCGTCCTGGCCGAGCCCAACCTCACCGCGCAAAGCGGCGAAACCGCGAGCTTCCTCGCGGGCGGCGAGTTCCCGATCCCGATCGCGCAGCAGAACAACACGATCAGCGTCGACTACAAACAGTACGGCGTGTCGCTCGCCTTCGTTCCCACCGTGCTCGCGGGGAACCGCATCAGCTTGAAGGTGCGCCCGGAGGTGAGCGAACTCACCACCCAGGGTGCGGTCGCCATTGCCAACGGCAATCTTACCCTGAACATCCCGGCGCTGAAGGTGCGCCGCGCCGACACGACGGTGGAACTCGGCAGCGGTCAAAGCTTCGCCATCGCGGGCTTGCTGTCCGACACCTCGACGCAGAACGCGCGCGGCCTGCCATACCTTGGCGAGCTGCCGGTGCTCGGCCCCTTGTTCCGCTCCACCGCCTTCCAACGCGGGCAAACCGAGCTCGTGATCGTGGTCACACCCTATCTCGTGCGCGGCGTCAGCAGCCCGACCGCGATCACGACGCCGACGAACGACTTCGTGCTTTCCAACGATCTCGATCGGATCGTCTACAACCGCCAGCGCGCGCGCGGCAACAACGCGCCTCCGACCGCGCGTATCCCGCTCAACGCCGGCTTCATCGCCCCATGATCCCGCGCCCCCTCCAGCCCCGCCCCATTCACCCCAGCGAGGTGAGTCCAATCCCATGCGCACAATGATCGAGGGCGTCTTGCTGCTATCGCTTGGCGCGGGCCTCGCCGGCTGCAGCGCGACCGAGCCCTACCAGCGTCCCGGCGAATGGCGCCCGATCGGGGCCAACGCGATCAATCTTCGCGCCATGGTGGCCGATCCGCGCGACCTGCAATGGGGTCGGGGAGGCGCCGCTTCGTCTGGCGATCTCGCCGGCATGGCAGTCGCCCGGCTCCGCAACGACAACGTCAAGCCGTTGCCCGCTTCGGCGATTTCCGGGCTGCACACCACCGAATACGGCGACCAACAGCAGCAGTCCGCACCCTCCGCGCCTGGGGCGGCGCCGGCCGCGCCCGCGAGCGCCGGCCCGTGAGCGACGCGATCACCAAGCCGGACGCCGAGCGCGGCGGAGCGGAGGGCGCCCGGCCGAGCCGCGCCGCCATGCTGGCGTTCGCGACCGACGCCGAAACCGAAGCAGTGCTGCGCGACGCGCTCACCGCCGAGCTTGCCGAGGGAGCGGAGGTCCGCCGGGGCAGCCTGGAGGACGCGGCACGCACTCTGCAACGCAACCCGTCCCCGCACGTGCTGCTGGTGGACATCAGCGGCAGCACCCAGCCGCTCACGGCGCTGGCCGAGCTGTCGCAACTGGTGGAGCCCGATGTCCGGGTGCTGGCGATCGGCGACCGGGACGACATCACCCTGTATCGCGGCCTGACCCACGGGCTCGGCGTGCTCGAGTACCTGTTCAAGCCGCTGACCCGCGAGATGGTGGCGCAGCATTTCGGCCCCGTCATCACGCGGCAAAACCCCGGAGCCCGTCTGCTGAGCGGTGGCCGCGTGGTCACCGTCACCGGCGTGCACGGCGGGGTTGGCGCCACCACGGTCGCGGTCAACCTCGCCTGGTTCCTGGCCGAGCAGGCGCGGCGGCACACCCTCCTGCTCGACGGCGACCTGTACGGTGCGGCGGCGGCCATGATGCTGTCAGTCAAGCCGCGCCCGGGCTTGCGCGTCGCGCTCGAGAACCCCGACCGGGTGGACGAGCTGTTTATCGACCGCACCGCGCAAGCCGTGGGCGAGCGGCTGTTCGTGCTGTCGGGCGAGGGCAAGCTCGCCGACGCTTTGCCGGTCGCGGGCGGCGCTCTGCCGCGGGTGCTCGAGATCCTGCGCCGGCGCTACAAATTCCTGATCTGCGACGCGCCGTTTCCCGGTAGCCCGATCGGTCGCGAGATGTTCGATGCCGCCCACCAGCGCGTGCTGGTCACCGAACCCTCGGTCGCCGGCGCGCGCGACGCGCTGCGCTATCTGGCTGCCCCGCAGCCGGGCGGATCGGCCGGCGCGCCTCTGCTCGTGCTCAACATGGCAGGCGTCAAAGGCAGCCTGAGCCTGGCACAGTTCGAGGACGCGACCGGCCGCAAGCCCGACCTCGTGATCCCGTTCCTCAAGGGAGTGCTGCGCGAGGCCGCGAACCTGGGCGAGCCGGCCGCGGCACGCCACCGCGCCTTCGCCCGCACGATGCAGGCGCTCGCGTTCCGCGCTGGGTCGGTCGGTTCCTCCGAGGCCGGGCATCGCCGCGGCCTGGCCTGGGGTCGCCGGTGAGCGCCCCGCCAGTGTTCGGCCGCCGGCCCGCGCTGCCCGAAGCTCCCCCCGCACCGGCGCTGGTTGAAGCGCCGGCCGTGAACCCACACCCGCAGGCGCAATCGCACCCCCAGCCGCATGCGCCCCCAGCCGCATGCGCACCCCCAGCCGCAGCAGCCGGCCGCGGCCAATGGTGGCGGGGTCGGCGGTGAGCTGCGCACGCTGTGCCTCGCACGGCTCGACCCGAGCGTGGTCGCCGGCATGACGCCCGACCGGCTCGCGGTCGAGGTGGAGCGCCTGGTCGCCGAAATCGCCACCGAGCAGCGCATCCAGCTCAATGCGCGCGAGCAGCGCCGCCTCTCGCAAGACCTCGTGGACGATATGCTGGGGCTTGGCCCGCTCGAGCCGCTGCTCGAGGACGACACCGTGACCGACATCATGGTGAACGGCCCCGACCGGGTGTTCGTGGAAAGCCGCGGCAAGGTCACCGCCAGCGCCGTGCGCTTCCGCGACCGCCAGCACCTCGCCAATATCTCCCAACGCATCGCCGCCAAGATCGGCCGGCGCATCGACGAAAGCAGCCCGATGGTGGACGCTCGCCTTCTTGACGGCAGCCGCGTCAACATCGTGTTCCCGCCGCTAGCGCTCGACGGGCCATATCTTTCCATTCGCAAGTTCTCGCGCCGTCAGATCGACATCGCCAAGCTGGTCGGCTTCGGATCGCTTTCGGCGCCGCTCGGCCGCGCGCTCGACATCATGGGCCGGGCACGCCTCAACATCATCATCTCGGGCGGAACCGGCTCGGGCAAGACCACGTTGCTCAACGCGATCTCCCGCATGATCGACCACGGTGAGCGCATTGTAACCATCGAGGACGCGGCCGAGTTACAACTGCAACAACCGCACGTGGTGCGGCTCGAAACCCGGCCGCCGAACATCGAAGGCCGGGGCGAGATCACCCAGCGTGACCTGATCCGCAATGCGCTCCGGATGCGCCCCGACCGCATCATCGTGGGCGAGGTCCGCGGGGCGGAGGCGTTCGACATGCTGCAGGCGATGAACACCGGCCACGACGGCAGCATGTCGACGATCCACGCCAACAACACGCGGGACGCGCTGACCCGCATCGAGAACATGGTGCAGATGGGCAACATGGGCCTGCCCTCCCGCGCGATCAAAGCGCAGGTGCTGGGTGCGGTCGACGTGATCGTGCAGGTGGAACGCCAGCGCGACGGTGGCCGCCGCGTGATCCAGCTCACCGAGCTCGTGGGCTTGGAGGGCGAGGTGATGACCTTGCACGACATCTTCTCCTTCGAGCACGAAGGCGAGGACATGGACGGCCGCCTGCTCGGCCGCTGGCGCGCTTCGCGGTCAATCCCGAGCTTCCATGAGCGGCTGCGCTACTTCGGTCTCGAACGCGCCTGGGACGCCGTGATGGACGAGGCGGCGCCGCTGTGATCGGGCCGATGGCGGTCACCGCCGGGGTAGGCGCCGCACTTGCGCTGTTCGGCGGCGCCGCGGCCCTGCTCGCCCACGATGCCCGGAACCGGAAGGTCGCCGTCAGGATCGCCGAACGGGTCACACCGCTGGCACCGGCTCGCGCACCCGGGCGCGGGCGCCCGGAACAGCTCGGCACGCGGGCATTGTTCGCCGCGGCGGAGGCCCGGCTTGCCGGGGTGTGCGGCTTCAAACTGGACCGGCTGGAAGCCTACCCGCTCCGCATCCCCTTCCTGCTGCTGGCGGCGGCGGTCGTCGCCTTCACCATCGAACGCACGATCGGTCGCGTGCTCGGCATGCCACTCGACCTCGCTCTGCCGCTCGTCTGGATCGGGGTCAGTCAGGTGGTGTTCCGCACCTTGCATGCCCGACACGCCGACCGGCTGTACAAGCAGTTCCCCGACGTTCTGTCGATGATCGTGCGCTCGGTGCGTGCCGGCATCCCGCTGCACGAGGCGCTGCGCGTCGTGGCACGGGAAAGCCTGGAGCCGACGGCGGGGCAGTTCCGCCGCGTTGCCGACCAGATGGCGATCGGCGTGCGGCTCGAGGACGCGCTTCGCGAGACCGCCGGGCGCACCGGGGTGGCCGAGTACGCGTTCTTCACCGTCGCCCTCACGCTGCAGGCGCAGACGGGCGGCAGCCTCGCTGAAACGCTCGACAACCTAGCCGACGTGATCCGCAAGCGTGTCGCCCTCCGCCTCCGGGCGGTTGCACTCGCCTCCGAAGCCCGCACCAGCTCCTACGTGCTCGCCGCACTCCCGGTGGTGACGGGGCTGGCGCTCAGCGTGATGGACTACGACTACATCCGGCCCCTGTTCGAAACGACGCGGGGCAATCGCGTGCTGTTGCTCGCGGTGGCTATGCTGGGGACAGCCGGCGGTGTGATGCGCTTCATGATCAAGCGAAGCTTGCGATGATCGCCGATCTGGTTGCCCGTCACGGGGCCACCGCGATCGCGGCGGGCTCCCTAGCCCTTCTGCTGCTGCTGCTTGGGTTACTCTCCGCGGTAACCTGGAAGCCGCTCCGCCGCGAGAGCCGGCTCCGTCGCCAACTGGCGCATGTGCGCGACGCCTATGCGCCGATCGGCAACACGGCCACGAGCCCGGCACCCGCATCGCCGTTTTCCGGGGCGGTCGCGGGGATCGGCTTGCTGCTCACGCGAAGCGGCTTGTTCTCCCCCAAGGCGATCGCCGACCTCAACCACACGCTCGCTTCGTCGGGGATGCATGGCCGCCGCGCGCTGCCGATCTTCGTGGGTACCAAGGCGCTGCTCCTCGTGGGGCTGCCCTTGGTTGCGTTCCTTCTGCTCCGCAATACGGGCCTGCCGCTGCTATGGACGCGGGCGCTGCTTGCCATTGCGGCCATAGCCGGGCTCATGGCGCCCGACTTACTCGTGCGCAGCGCGCGTAGCCGGTACCTTGCCGCGGTGGAGCGGGCGATGCCGGATGCGCTCGACCTTTTGGTGATCTGCGCCGAAGCTGGGCTCGCGCTGGAGCAGGGGATGGAGCGGGTGGCCGCCGAAATCCGCGTCAGCAGCCCGCCCTGCGCGATGGAACTGTCGCTGACCCACAGCGAACTTCGCGTGCTGTCGGACCGCCGCACGGCCTTGATCAACATGGGCAAGCGCACCGGCCTCCTCAGTCTCCAGCGCCTGGCCGGCACGCTGGCGCAGGCGCTGCAATACGGCACGCCGCTGAGCCAGGCGCTGCGGTCACTCGGCGCCGAACTGCGCGGTGAGGCGCTGACCCGCTTTGAAGCGCGCGCCGCGCGACTTCCCGTGCTCATGACGTTGCCGATGATCCTGTTCATCCTGCCATGCGTGTTCCTGGTCGTGGCCGGGCCGGCGGTGTTGTCGGTGATCGACAAATTCTTCGCGCGGTAGAAGGCCGCCGAATTTCGGAGCAAAAAAGCTATGCGAGCCAGTTTTCCCCAGACTTGCCGGGCGCGCGCGCCGGGCCCGCGCGCCGCGGTCCTGTGCCTCGTGCTTGCGGTGGGCGCGTGCGGCGGCGGCGACCATGTGGACCTCGCCCGCGATCCGGGCGCGCTCGACCTTCGCCTGGCGGATGCCACTCTAGCGGCCGGTTCGCCGGGAACGGCCTTGCGCATTCTCGATGACGACCTCCGCCGCAATCCTCATGATGTCCCGGCGCTGCTTCGCCGAGGCCACGCCCAAGCGGCACTCGGCCGGCCCGCCGATGCCGCGCAAAGCTTCGCGAGCGCGCTCGCGATCCGTCCGCGGTCCTTGGAGGCGCTGACGGGCTTGGCACGCGCCCGCGCCGCGGATGGCGACCCGGTCGGGGCCGAAGCGGCATGGCGGCAAGCGGCGGCGATCGCGCCCGGTGACAAGGCGATCGGGACGGGTCTCGCGATCGCGCTCGACTTGCAGGCGCGGCATGTGGAAGCGCAGGCGCTGTATCGCGCCGTGCTGGCTCGCAACCCGGATGATGCGATCGCGCGCTGCGATCTCGGGCTCTCGCTCGCCCTGTCCGGCCACGCGGCCGAGGGCTTGCCACTGCTGCGCGGGGCGGCGCAAGGGGGAATGGGCGGCGGTCCGGCGAACGCGACCCGGGCACGCCATGACTGGGCCGTGGGCTTGGTCCTGGCCGGCGACGAGCCGCAGGCGCGCCGGGTATTGAGCCAGGACCTTTCGCCCGCCGACGTCGATTCCGCGATGGCCGGCCTGCGGCGCTTCGCTGCCGCCGAGTAGCTCCCGCGCCCGCCTACTGCGTGAACTTCGCCGGGACGCTCAGGGCGGCTTGCAGCATCGCCTGCAGGGCGGCGTTGATGGAGGCGCCGTCGGTCGCCTGAAAGGCGTAGCTCGGCGACGAGGCGCAGGCCTGGAGATTGGGGAATATTTGTCCGACGAACGGCGCCACGTTGGCCACATAGAAAGCATTTGCCGTCGGGACGTTGGGTGGCGTGATCGGATAATACTGCGTGTAAAGCGTCATGATCTGGACCCGCTTGGCCTTCAGGGCGGCGCACAAGGTTGGATCGAGCGGGGCGATCACCCTGTTGCCGCCGCCATCAATGTAATCCGCCACGCCGTCCGTCACGATGAACAGATATCGCAGCGGCGTCCCGGCACTGGAGCCGTCCCCCCCGGCCGGGATCGCCGCCGTGATCGACTGGAATGCGACTGGGATGTTGGTGTCCGCGTCGCCGCCATCCACGGTGACCGGCAAGGTCAGCCGTTGCGCCGCCGACAAGGCGCCGGAAAGGTTGGCGCTCGGCGCGTAGATCGTGCTGAACCCAGCGTTGAAGCCGTATAACCCGACCTCGAACTGTGCGGCGGCCGCGGATTGCTGGAGCGTTTGAATCATGCCCTGCACGGCTTGGCCCAGCACATCGATGCGCAGCGGCACGCCGTTGGCTTTCGCGACGCCGTAGAAATCATTGTTGCGAGCATCGAAGTGGCAGCCGAATGCGCAGTTCTGCCCCTGGCCCCATTGCGCGAAATACGGGCTCGCCCGCACCAGCGCGCCAAGCGTGTTCATGTCGGCCTGCGACGCCGCAATCGCCATGGAGGACGAGTTGTCCATCAGGATCGAAATGCTGAAGTACGGGCTGTTGGTCCGGCTGGCCGATGCCGAGCCCGAGGTCTGCAACGTCGGATAGCCGAACAAGCCCGCAAACTGCGTTGCATAGCTCGCCGCGTAAGTGACCGTCGCCTTGATGGTTCCCCCCGCGCGCGTGACGCTGACCCCGAGCGAGGAAACGGTGACCCCCGGCATTTTCATGGCTTTTGCGTTGAAGCGCTTCTGGCCGGCGAGCTGCGCCGCTGCGAACGTTGTATTGGGATCTGCGGCGTAGTTCTGCGCGCCGGTAGTTACCGCCGTAAGGACTGCGGCGTCGGCCGCGAGATCGAGTTCTCCGCGCGCCCAAACGGTCGAGCCGACGTCGAACGCAAGCGCTACGAACCCGAGCACCGGCACGATGGTGAGCGCAAACATCACCGCGACGGCGCCCCTTCGGTCCGCCCCCCGGCGCAAGGAGCGCACGAGCCCGCGCCAGGCATCTCGCCGCGCGCTCATCCCTGGTAGCCCGGGCATTGCGTCGCTGCCGCGTTGGGGCCGGTGATGCGCGTCCACGCCGATATGTCGCCCGTGCGCGGCGCTAGATAGGCGGTTTCCGTGAAGCGCAGCCCGCTGCCGAACAGGTTGGTGAATATGGGCGTGAAGTCGTAGGTAACGTCGACCACCAGAACCGGCGCCGGGGTGAACGCATCGAGCGGCAGTGTCGTCGGCGTGGATGGCTGGCCGTCGGGAACGGAACCGAGTTGTCCGCAAGGGCGCTTCGGCGCGGTCCCTTGCAGCACGGCGCTCCAGGCCGTGTTCGCCCGGTAGGCGCAATTGCGGGTGCATCCGGGGACGCTCGGCGTCATGACCACGCTCGAGATGGTGACGCCATAGGTGGAGGCCGGCGCGGTAGCGAGGGCAGGGACCACCGCGAACACCGCGGTGCTCGCGGTGGTCGCCTGCTTGAGGGTCAGCACATTGGTGTTGTTCGGGGTGGCGGCGTAGGTAGTGGCGATGAAGGCGATCGCGCCGGCCGCCGCCGTCAGCCGCCACCAGGCGATCACCGCATTGGTGACATCGCTGAGCGACAACACGATGGTGAGGAGAACGGGCGTGATCAGGGCGAACTCGACCGCCACCGCGCCGCGCCGATCGCTTGTGCCGCGCCATATCCGCCGCATCAGTATTCGTTCTGATAAGGATAGTAGACGGTGACGCTTGATCCCGGGAACGCGCCGGCTCCGCTACCGTCCGGCGACGGCCAGCCAAGTGCGGGTAGGGCGTAGGTCACTTGCAGCAGCATCAGGCTGCCGCCTTGCCCGGGATCGAACGATGGCGGACCGGGCTGCCCCGCGATGGAGCCGGCTGAGTAATCGGTCACCGCTCGAAGCGAGATCGTCACGCCGTTGCAAGCTAAGAAAGGCGACAGCAATGGGCAGAAAGTCACAGACTGGAATGCCGACACGTTGCCGGATCGACTTTGCGTGCTGTCGACTGCCAGCAGGCGGGCGGCGCGAGCGCTGGCGTGGTCGAGCGCGACCACGACGTACAAACGGAACCCGAGTGCCACAAGGAACAGCACGAGCCCGAGAAAGATGGTGCCGGTGAGTGCGAACTCGACGGCGGCCGCGGCGCTCCGGTCGGTCCCGAGCTGACGAAGCTTGCCGATCTTCTGCCGCGCGCGCTCCCGAGCTCCCACTCGTCCGATCCGCATCGTCTCCACCGCGGGGCATAGGCGCCGCCGACGGTTCCAAACTAGCGGGCAGACCTAAACGGAGAGTTGATGCCCACCTCCCACGCCCAGGCGCCGTCGCTGCGGATTGATCCGCGAGACGGCCAAGCGCGCCGGCTCGCGGGCCTCATCCGTCACCGGTGGTATAATTTCCACAGCCAGATGATCGGGGCGAAGTAGAAGCGCAACGCTCGATCCAGTTCAGCCCAAAGCCAGCCGGTGGTGTGCGGATCAGAAGCCATGACGCGCGCCATCATTCGTTTTCTCCGTCCTACGCCCTTGGCTAGCTCCGGCACCTCGGCTCTTCCTACCACAATTGCCGGTCTGGCTCGTCATCCCCACGAGCTAAGGTTCTAGCGCCTTTCCGCGCCCGGAATGCAGGTGAGCCTCTACATACAGGCTTGCATCATGCAAGTTTCCTGCTAAATACTATCATCATGATAGCGAGGAGCCCGGGACGTGCGGCGTAAGAGCTTCGAGGCTATGCAGTGTCCGATCGCGCGCAGCCTGGAGCGCGTGGGCGAGTGGTGGAGCATTCTGATCCTGCGGGACGCCTTCCTGGGCGCGACGCGGTTCGAGCAGTTCCAGAACAGCCTCGACATCGCGCCAAACATGCTGAGCAAGCGGCTGAACGCGCTGGTGGAGGCCGGGCTGTTCGAGCGGCGGCGATACAGCGCTCGCCCGCCCCGCCATGAATACCTCCTAACCGAGCGCGGACGCGACTTCCGTCCCGTGCTCTGGGCGATCCTCGCCTGGGGCAACAAGCACTTCGCGCCGGAGGGGCCGAGCGTCGTCGTGGTTGACAGCGAGACCGGCGCGCTGGCCGAGCCGATCGTTACCGACCGGATCAGCGGCAAGCCGATGACGGCACTGTCCTTTCGCTCGGCGCCAGGGCCGGCCGCCGACGCCCGCACGCGCGAGCGGCATCAACGGCGCGAGGCGCCGGCAGTAGGAGAGGCGCATGTCTAGCGTCGTCATCGGCCGGGACACAGGCTTCGACGAGGCCAAGACCCGAGTGCGGTTCGGCGCCAAACGGCTTGCCCTGGCCGGCGCCGCCTTGGCGATTCTCGGCGGGTGGCGCCTGGTACGGGCATGACTGGTGGACCACCGGGCGCTTCATCGAGAGCACGGACGATGCCTATGTCGGCGGCAACGTCACCTCGATCGCGCCGCATGTGGGCGGGTTCGTCGCATCGGTGCTGGTGGCTGATCACCAGCGCGTCGACACGGGCCAGGTGCTGATCCGTCTCGACCCGCGCGACTTTCAGGCCGCGCTCGATCATGCCAAGGCGGTCGTCGCCGGCCGGGTCGCGGCGCTGGACAGCCTGCGCGCCCAGCTCGCGCTGCAGCACTCCACAATCCAGCAGCAGGACGCCGAGCTGGCCACGAAAGCCGCCCAGGCCGAGTACGCCGAGGCTGAGGCTGCGCGCTATCGCGAGTTGGCTTCGACCGCCGCCGGTTCGCGGCAGGACATGCAGCGGACCTATTCGCTCGACCAGCAGGCGCGCTCCGCCGTGGTCTCGGCCAATGCCGGGCTGCAGGCCGCGAAGCAAAGGCTGACCGGTACTGGCCGCACAAATCGCCGAGGCCCAGGCGGCGGTGTCGCAGGCGGTCTCCGACGAACAGACCGCGCGGCTAAACCTCGGCTACACCGAGATTCGCTCACCGATCGATGGTTACATCGGCAACCGCGCCGCACAGGTGGGCGCCTATGTCGGACAGGGTAGCTACCTGATCTCAGTGATCCCCGCCGCGGGGCTCTGGGTGGACGCGAACTTCAAGGAGGACCAGCTCGCCAAGATGGCGTCTGGCCGGTCCGCGAGCGTCATTGCCGACGTGCTACCGGGTCACGCCTTCCGCGGCCATGTAATAAGCTTGGCCCCGGGCACTGGAGCGGTGTTCAGCGTCATTCCGCCGGAAAACGCGACCGGCAATTTCACCAAGATCGTGCAGCGCGTCCCGGTGCGCGTCGAGCTCGAGGCGGGCGACGACATGCTGAAGTTGCTGCGTCCGGGTCTGTCGACGACGGTGCGGGTCGACATCCGCCCCGATGGCAAGCCGGCATTGTGAGCGACGCCCCGCACCGGCATCCCCCGTTGCTGCCCTTCGTGGTGATGACCTGTGGCATGTTCATCGCGCTGCTGGACATCCAGATCGTCGCCTCCTCGCTGCAAGACATCGGCGGCGGGCTGTCGGCGGCGCAGGACCAGATCAGCTGGGTGCAGACCGCCTACCTGATTGCCGAGATCGTGATGATCCCGCTCTCCGGCTGGCTAACGCGGGTGTTCTCGACGCGCTGGCTGTTCACCTGTCGGCCGCCGGGTTCACGCTGTCGAGCCTGCTGTGCGGGCTCGCCTGGAACATCCAGAGCATGATCGTGTTCCGCGCGCTACAGGGCCTGCTCGGCGCGTCCATGATCCCCACGGTCTTCACGTCGTCGTTCCACTATTTCCAGGGCTCGCGGCGCGTCTATTCCGCCGCGGTGGTTGGCACGATCGCGTCGATCGCGCCCACTTTGGGCCCCGTGATCGGTGGCTGGATCACCGATACGCTCAACTGGCACTGGCTGTTCTACATCAATCTCGTCCCCGGAATCGCAATCACGCTGTTGGTTCCGATGCTCGTCCGGATCGACCAGCCCGACCTCCGGCTGCTGCGCAGCGCTGATTATTTGGGCATCCTGCTGATGGCGGTCGGGCTCGGAACGCTAGAATACGTGCTGGAGGAGGGCACGCGCTGGAACTGGTTCAGCGACGCCACGATTCGCAATTGCGCCTGGGTGGCCGGTGATTTCGATCGGTTTGTTCGTGGTCCGCAGCCTGAGCGTGGCCAATCCGGTGGTCGACCTGCGCGCGCTCGGCAACCGCAATTTTGCGCTCGGCTGCCTGCTGTCCTTCGTCACCGGCGTCGGCATCTTCACGACGATCTATTTGACGCCGCTGTTTCTCGGCTACGTGCGGGGCTACAGTGCGTGGCAGACGGGGACCGCGATCTTCTCCACAGGTGTGGCGTCGCTGGTGGGAACGCCAGTCTACATCCTGCTGGCGCGACGCTTCGACACGCGCTGGCTGATGATGTTCGGACTAGGCTGCTTCGCGGTCGCGATGTGGAGCTTCAGCTTCATCACGCACGACTGGGGCGCGGGCGAGCTGCTTGTGCCGCAGGTTTTGCGTGGTTTCCCGCAGGTCTTCGCGGTGGCGCCCAGCGTAATGCTCGGTCTTGGCAGCCTGCCGCCGGAGCGACTGAAATACGCGAGCGGCCTGTTCAACATGATGCGAAATCTCGGGGGGGCGGTCGGCATCGCTGTGAGCGCGGCCATCATCAACGACCAGACCAATCTGCATTTCCAGCAGATCGCCGCGAATTTGACCGCCTCCAACAGCGCGATGGAGCGGATGCTACACGTCCTCTCCGGCCGCTACGGCGCAATGCCGGGTGGACCCGGGATCGGCGACGAGGCGGCGCTGCACCGGCTCTGGAGTCTGGCCTATCGCGAGGCCTCCACGCTCGCCTATGCCGATGCATTCCGCACCATTATGCTGGCCTTCGTGGTGGCGACTTTGCTCGTCCCGCTGCTGCGCAAGGTTGTCGCGCCGAAGCCGGCCGCGACGGCGGGCCACTGATCAGGTCCATCACTTCAGATCAGATGGCGGTTCTCCATGCCGATACCGGGGGATGCGCGGGTCTTGGCTGCCCGGGGTACGCGGTCCGGTGGGACGGCCTACCGGTGACGGACGATCGACCCCACCGGATCGCGGAAACCTACGTTCACGCGTCCGCCAGCACTGCGGCTCCCGGACGTGGGAGGCCGAGCTGTGTCCCTGGCCGGGCGGTTCTGCGGGCCGGGCGGCGCTGGCCCCGCTTGCCCGAAACTCGGGCGGCCCCCATGCTCGCGTGAGCTTCGTTTCGAGGAGGACGCGATGATCTACGAACTGCGCATCTACGACACCATGCCGGGCAAGCTTCCGGATCTCCTGAAGCGCTTTGACACGATCACCCTGAAGCTGTGGGAGAAGCACGGCATCAAGCAAGCCGGCTTCTGGACCACTCTGGTCGGTGAGAACGCCGGGCGGTTGACCTACATGCTCGCCTGGAACTCCATGGCCGAGCGCGAAGAGAAGTGGAACAAGTTCGCGAGCGACCCGGACTGGTTGTCGGCGCGCGCGCAGACGGAAGCGAACGGCCCGATCAACTGGAACGTCCGCAACGAGTTCCTTCAGCCGACCTCGTTCTCGTCGGTGAAATAGAGCCGCAGGGCGTCCCTTCGCGGAACGGGGGGACGCGCTCGCGCCCTCACAAGGGCGAGGCCCGGCCGGCGGCCCCTATTTCGGTCCTGGCGTCCGTTCGATAGTCGCGTCAGCGGTCTCCCACGCAGCTGGGCGTTGCAGCCCTCGGCGAACTGTGGTCATGCCGCGCACTGTCATCAATCCTTAACAGAACTGCAATCTGGACGTCGCGGCCCCCGCGTAGGTTGCGACCGCTCAAAAAGTTGGGCCGCAGTCCTGCGGCGCGTGATCCAGCAAAACGATAGGAGGACGCATGAGGGTTCCAACCGCAGGGCTGGCCGCTCTCGTCGTCGGCTTCGGTTTCGCCGCGCAGGCGCAGCAGCAGATCACGGGTGCGGGTGCGACGTTTCCGGCGCCGGTTTACACCAAATGGGGTGAGGCGGCGAAGTCAGCGATCGGCATCCAGTTGAATTATCAGGCGATCGGCTCCGGCGGTGGGCAGAACCAGATCCTCAATCGCACCGTCGATTTCGGCGCATCGGACGCTCCGATGGATCCCGCTAAGTTGCAGAGCGGCAACCTGCTGCAGTTCCCGACGGTGATGGGGGCGGTCGTTGCGATCGTGAACATACCGGGAGTCGAGATCGACCAGTTGCGGCTCACGGGTGGCCTGCTCGCTGACATCTACCTCGGCAAGATCACCAAGTGGAACGACGCCTCGATCGCTAAACTCAACCCCAACGTAAAATTGCCCAATCTCGCGATCGCTCCGGTTTACCGCGCGGACGGATCGGGCACGAGTTTTGTTTATACTTCCTACCTTTCCGACGTCAGCCCGGAATGGAAGGACCAAGTGGGCGCCGCAACGTCTGTGTCTTGGCCGGCCGGCTCGGGTGCCAAGGGCAATGACGGCGTGGCCGCGACCGTGCGCAACACCCGAGGCAGCATCGGGTATGTCGAGAACGCCTACGCGACGCAGAACAAGCTTACGACCACGCAGTTACAGAACAAGTCGGGCGCCTTTGTGTCGCCCGACCGCAAGAGCTTTACGGCGGCTGCCAGCTCCGGGGACTGGACGCACGCGCAGAATTACGCCGTAAGCTTGATCAACTTGCCTGGCGAGGCGGCTTGGCCGATCGTTTCGCCAACCTTCATCGAGCTGCCGAAGAACCCGACGGATGCCACCCGCAGCGCCAGCGTCATCAAGTTCTTCGATTGGGCTTACAAGAACGGCAGCGGTGTCGCCGAGCAGCTCGAATACATTCCCTTGCCGGAAGCCGTGCAGAACTCGGTGCGCGCGAGCTGGAAATCCGAGGTCAAGGGGCCGGACGGCAAGGCGATCTACTGATGCGCCTTCGGCCCGGCGCACGGATGCCTGGAGCAGCAGTTCCTGGAGCAGCGGTGCCCGGAGCAGTGGATGAGTGAAGCGGCTCTGACCCGGCGTAGGCTTCCAGCCCGCCCCGGCTCGCAGGTCGGAGATCTGCTGTTTGCCGGATTGACCAGGGCGGCCGGTGTGTTCGTCCTGGTGCTGTTGGGTGCTATCGTTGTCGAGCTGTTCCTGGGCGGGCTGCCCGCGTTCCGCGCTTTCGGGCCCGGCTTCCTTCGCTCGGCGCTCTGGAACCCCGTCACCCAGAAATTCGGTGCGGCGGTGCCCGTGTACGGCACGATCGTCACCTCCGTCCTGGCCTTGATTATGGCCGTGCCGCTGTCGTTCGGGATCGCGTTCTACCTGACCGAGTTGGCTCCCGAGTGGATCCGCCGACCGGTCGGCACCGCCATTGAGCTGCTGGCGGCCGTCCCGTCGATCATCTACGGCATGTGGGGCTTCTTCGTGATCGTGCCCTTCATGGCGCGATACTTGCAGCCGACGGTGATCGACGCGCTGCAGAACGTGCCGGTGCTCGACAGCTTGTTCGCGGGCCCGCCGTTCGGCACGGGCATCTTCACCGCGGCCATAATCCTCGCGATCATGATCATTCCGTTCATCGCCGCGACGATGCGGGATGTCTTCCTCACCGTTCCCGCCGTGTTCAAGGAATCTGCCTATGGCGTAGGCTGTACGACATGGGAGGTGGTGCGCTCGATCGTGCTGCCTTACACGCGGGCTTCGGTCGTTGGGGGGATCATGCTGGGCCTTGGCCGGGCGCTCGGCGAGACGATGGCCGTGACGTTCGTGATCGGCAACACCAACCGGATCAGCCCGAGCCTGTTCGGGCCGGGCAACACGATCGCATCACTGGTGGCGCTCGAGTTCCCGGAAAGCCAGAACGGCAGCCTCAAGCTCGCCTCGCTGCTGGCGCTCGGCTTCATTCTGTTCGTGATTTCTTTCCTGGTGCTCGCGATCTCCCGCTTGCTGCTCCGGCCGGGGCTGCGGGCTTGACGCTGGCAAAGCCATGAGCGCTAGCGCGGTCCCCCTGTCGTCGCCAGGGCCGGCCAAGAACGTCGACGTTGCCCGCAAGCTCGGGCGCAGGCGGCGCACGACCAATATCCTCGTGCAGGTACTCTGCATCGGCGCGACCCTGATTGCGCTCTTTTTCCTGGCCACTATCCTTTTCACGCTGCTTTGGCTCGGTTTCGGCGGCCTATCGCTCCGGGTCTTTACGCAGATCACCCTGCCGCCCGGGTCACACGGCGGGTTGCTCAACGCGATCATCGGCAGCCTGATCCAAACCGCGATTGGTACCCTGATCGGTACTCCGATCGGGCTCCTCGTCGGCACCTACCTCGCGGAGTATTCGCACGGCTCCGTGCTCGGCAACGCGGTCCGCTTCGTGTCCGACGTGTTGCTGTCGGCGCCCTCAATCCTGATCGGCCTGTTCGTGTACACCTTGCTGGTCGTGCCGTTCGGCAACTTTTCTGGGTTTGCCGGTTGCGTCGCGCTGGCCGTTCTCGTTATTCCGATCGTGGTGCGAACCACGGAGGACATGCTTCGCCTTATTCCGGTAACGTTGCGCGAGGCCACCGTCGCACTTGGCGCGCCCAAGTGGAAAATGATTTATTCGTTTGCTACCGCGCGGCCAGGGACGGCATCGTGACGGGCATCCTGCTTGCCTTTGCCCGAGTCGCCGGCGAGACAGCCCCGCTGCTGTTCACCAGCCTTGGCAATCTCAACTGGTCGCTCAGCCTCGGGCGGCCCATGGCGAGCCTTCCGGTCACCATCTACCAGTACGCCGGGTCCGCGTTTGAGGATTGGGTTCAGCTTGCGTGGGTCGGTGCACTCTTGATTACGGTCGGCGTTCTGGCGATCAACATCGCCGCCCGCGCTCTGCTTATTGGGCGCCGGGACTGACGCGGAGATGGCCATGAGCGGCACACAGACCGAAATCGACCGTCGCGGCGCCAGCTTGGTACTCGTTTGCGAACTGGGTCGCGGCTCAATCCCGCGCGCCTGTCGATCCGCAACCTCGACTTCTTTTACGGTACAACGCGGGCGCTCAAGGGCATCAACCTTGATTTTCCCGATCGCCAGGTCACCGGGCTGATCGGCCCGTCCGGTTGCGGCAAGTCGACGCTGCTTCGAGTGCTCAACCGTATGTAGACCTCTACCCCGGCCAGCGCGCCACGGGGGAGGTGCTGATGGAAGACCGCAACATCATCGCCCCCGACGTCGACGTCAACGAGCTCCGCTCGCGCGTCGGCATGGTGTTCCAGACGCCGACGCCGTTCCCGATGTCGGTTTACGACAACATTGCCTTCGGCGTGAAGCTGCACGAGAAGCTGTCCAAGGCGGCGATGGACGAGCGTGTGGAATGGTCCCTGACCCGCGCGGCACTCTGGGCCGAAGTTAAGGATCGGCTCGGCACTTCGGCACCGGCTTGTCGGGAGGGCAGCAGCAACGCCTCTGCATCGCGCGCTCCATCGCGGTGCGCCCGGACGTGATCCTGCTCGACGAACCCACCAGCGCGCTCGATCCCATCAGCACGCTGAAAATCGAGGAGCTGATCGACGAGCTGAAGCACGACTTCACCATCGCGATCGTGACGCACAACATGCAGCAAGCCGGAAGGTGCGCCGATCAGGTGGCGTTCTTCTATCTCGGCGAACTGATCGAGGTGAACACTGCGACGCAGATGTTCACCGCACCGCGTGAGAAGCGGACGCAGGAATACATCACGGGCCGTTTCGGCTGACCGGATAGGGGGGCGCATGTCGGGCACGGCCGAGCACATTGTGAAAAGCTACGAGCAGGAACTGAAGCGCTTAAGCGACCTGATCACCGAAATGGGCGGCGTCGTCGAGAACCAAGTTGCGATGGCCTCCGAATCCATTATGACGCACGACGCGGCGGCGGCCACGCGCGTCCTCGAAGATGACCCGCATGCGGACGCGCTGGAACGCGAGGTCGAGCAATTCGTCATCCGCTTGCTGGCACTCCGCCAGCCGCTGGCCAGCGATCTGCGCCAGATCGTGGCCGCGCTCAAGATAACCGGCGATCTCGAGCGCATCGGCGACTATGCGGCGAACGTCGCCAAACGTAGCATCGTCCTCGGCCAATACGGCTCGCCTCTGAGCCTTACTGGGCTCGCGCACATGGCGCGGCTGGTGCAGGAAAACTTGAAAATGGTGGTCGACGCGGCGGGCGAGGGCGACGCCGATAAGTCGGTCGAGGTTTGGCGCTCCGACCAGGCGATCGATGATCTTTACAACACGATCTTCCGCGAACTCGTCACCTACATGATGGAAGATCCCCGCAACATCACCTCCTGCACCCATCTTCTTTTCATCGCCAAGAACCTCGAGCGCATCGGCGACCACGCAACCAACATCGCGGAAACGATCTACTACGCGGTGAAAGGCGAGAACCTGCCCGAGACCAGGCCGAAGGGCGACATGTCGCCCTACGCCGTGATCCGTCCAGGGGCGTGATCATGCCGGTCCTCGAACAAAGGAGAAGTCGGGTGGCCGACGTCATTTCGAATCTGTCAAAACCGCTCGTGCTCGTGGTCGAGGACGAGGCGGCGCTAGCGACCATGCTGCGCTACAACCTGGAAAAGCAGGGCTTCCGCGTCGAAGAAGCCGTGGACGGGCAGGAAGCGCTCACGCGGATTGCCGAAGCGCAGCCGGACCTCGTGCTGCTCGACTGGATGCTCCCCGCAATGTCGGGGATCGAGGTCTGCCGGCAAATCCGCCGGCGCTCTGCCACGCGTGACCTGCCCGTCATCATGGTAACCGCCCGGACCGAGGATCAGGACGCGGTGCGAGGGCTCAACACGGGCGCGGACGACTACATTACCAAGCCGTTCAGCATGGAGGCGCTGCTCGCTCGCATGCGCGCCCTGCTGCGGCGCTCGAACGCGGTGCCGACCAAAGGCCAGCTCGCATTCCACGACGTGACGATGGACCTCGCCGCCCATCGCGTGCAGCGCAACGGCCGACCGATCCATCTCGGGCCGACCGAGTTCCGCTTGCTCGAGTTCCTCATGCAGCACCCGCGCCGGGTGTTCTCGCGCGAGGAGCTGCTCGACGCGGTCTGGGGGCCCGACATTCATGTCGAGCCGCGAACCGTCGATGTGCATATCCGCCGCTTGCGCAAATCGGTGAACGGGACGGACGAACTCGATCTCGTGCGCACCGTTCGCGCGGCCGGCTATTCGCTGGACACCGAGCCGGTCTGACCTGCACGGTCTCGGGCGGGGTCGACGCACCGCCGTTCCCGGCGCATCATGGCGCGCATAACGGTTGGCCCTGGTCCGCGCGGCCACGGCCGCGCTTTAGGGGTGGGTGACGCCATGTATCCAGAAACGTCCTTGTTCATCGACGGCGCTTGGTGCAAGCCGGCTGCCGGGGGGTCGATCCCAGTGGTCAATCCGGCGACCGGGGAAACGATCGGCGCCGTGGCGCACGCCGAGCGCGCCGACCTCGATCGCGCGCTGGAAGCGGCCGAGAAGGGGTTTAAGCTATGGAGCCGCGTCTCCGCCTTTGACCGCTCCAAGCTGATGCGCAAGGCGGCCAACCTGCTGCGCGAGCGGGCCGACGCGATCGCCCCGCTGATGACGATGGAGCAGGGCAAGCCGCTGATCGAGGCGAAGGGCGAAACGCTGGCCGGTGCCGACGTGATCGACTGGTTCGCCGAGGAAGCGCGGCGCGCCTATGGCCGGGTAATCCCGGCGCGCGCGGAGGGCGTCTACCAGCTGGTCATCAAGGAGCCGGTCGGCCCGGTCGCCGCTTTCACGCCCTGGAACTTCCCGATCAATCAGGTGGTGCGCAAGCTTTCAGCCGCACTCGCCGCCGGCTGCTCCATCATCGTCAAGGCGCCCGAGGAGACGCCCGCCTCGCCGGCGGAACTCATCCGCGCGTTTGCCGACGCCGGCATTCCGGCCGGCGTCATCAACTTGGTCTACGGCGTCCCCGCTGAGGTTTCCGAGTACCTGATCCCGCATCCGGTGATCCGCAAGATGTCGTTCACCGGCTCGACCGTGGTCGGCAAGCAGCTTGCCGCCCTCGCCGGCGCGCACATGAAGCGGGTTACGATGGAGCTTGGCGGCCATGCGCCATCCATCGTGTTCGACGACGCCGACGTGGAACTCGCGGGCAAGATGCTGGCGGGCGCGAAGTACCGCAACGCCGGCCAAGTTTGCGTCTCGCCGACCCGCATCCTCGTGCAGGAACAGGTCTACGACCGCTTCGTCGATACCTTCCTCGACGCCACCAAGAAGGTGAAGGTGGGCGAGGGCTTGGACAAGTCCAGCACGATGGGACCGCTCGCCAATCCGCGGCGTGTAACGGCGATGGAGGGCTTCATCGCTGACGCAGTGAAAAGCGGCGCCGAGCTTAAGACGGGCGGCAGCCGCATCGGTAACAAGGGCAACTTCTTCGAGCCCACGGTGCTGACCAACGTGCCACTCGACGCGCGGGTCATGCAGGAGGAGCCGTTCGGTCCGCTCGCCATCATCAACCCGTTCACCGGCTTTGACGACGTGGTGACGGAAGCCAACCGACTGCCCTACGGGCTCGCTTCTTACGCGTTCACCAAATCGGCGCGGACCGCCAATGCGGTGGCGGCTGCCGTGGAAACCGGCATGATGTCGATCAACCATTTCGGCCTGGCACTGCCCGAAGTGCCGTTCGGCGGCGTCAAGGACTCGGGCTACGGTTCGGAAGGCGGCGCGGAAGCGATCGAAAGCTATCTCAACACAAAGTTCGTCAGCCAAGCGGGGCTATGAGGGCGAGGCGGGAGCCCATCGGGGCTCCCGCGTTTACGTCAGCGTGAGTACGGTCCGTGCTCACGCTCCCACTCACGTTGCGCTTCGGCGCGCTGATGTCGTTCCCACTCCTCGTGCTGGCGCTCTTCATCCCAGTGTTCGTGCCGGGCTTCATAGCGGTGTCGCTCTTCCTCGCGATAGCGCTCCCATTGCTTGTGTTGTGCGTCCGCGTTCCACCACGGCTGGGCGACAGCGGCCGCGAGCGGCAAGGGTGCCGCGAGAAAGGCCAGCAACAGGCTACGACGGTTTAACATGCGGTCTCCCCGAAAAAGTCGATCGGCCTTCACTAATGCGGATTGGTTCCGCTCAAAGGATGGCGCCAGCGTGGCTTCCATGTGGCAGCTCGCTCAGCCGGCACGGTCTTCATCGCCGCTCAGGAGGATCGCTGACGGCGGTTTTTCTTGGGGAGCATTGCGCCCTTCACCGCGGCCGTTTGTTGCCGCTTGATCGCATTCCCCGCTTGGCCGCGAGCCGCACCGAACCAAGCGTTCGTCGCGCTCAGAAACATGCTCAGAGCAGGGTTCCTCTTCAGCCACGGATTACGCATTCTGTTCTCCTTCTCTGGACCCCAAACTGAAACCTCGACTCCAATCGATTCGAGCTGCCGCCCACTAGCTGTGCGGCATTGTCGGTTGCCGGTGTAGATGGCTGGCCGTCCGGCGCTGCGCGTTCAAACATCCACTTCCTCTACCGAGCGCGCGTGCTCCTGGATGAATTGGAAGCGCAGTTCGGGCCGTCGGCCCATCAAACTCTCCACTAGCTCGCTGGTTGCTGCCCGGTCCTCCGGCAGCGCCAGCACCTTGAGCAACGTCCGCTTCGCCGGGTCCATCGTGGTCTCCTTGAGAGCGGGCGGCGGCATCTCGCCTAGCCCCTTGAAACGGCTCACCTCGACCTTCGCACCCGGCTTGAACGTTTTGAGCTTGCGCTCGCGATCGGGGTCGGACATCGCGTAAACGGTGCGCGCGCCCTGTGTCAGGCGATAGAGCGGCGGCTGCGCCAAGTAGAGGTGCCCGTGTCGCACAAGGTCCGGCAGCTCGCGGTAGAAGAACGTGATCAGCAAGGACGCGATGTGGGCGCCGTCCACGTCGGCGTCTGTCATGATGATCACGCGGCCGTAACGCAGCTTGGCGCGGTCGAACCGATCGCCGATGCCGCAGCCGAGCGCCTCCACCAAATCCTTGAGCTCCTGGTTGGCGCGCAGCTTTTCGGTGCTGGCACTCGCCACGTTGAGGATCTTGCCCCGTAGCGGCAGCACGGCCTGGGTTTCGCGCGCGCGGGCCTGCTTGGCCGAGCCGCCGGCGCTATCGCCTTCGACCAAAAACAGCTCGGTCGCCGCGGCGTCCTCGCGGGTGCAGTCCGTCAGCTTACCAGGCAGCCGCAGCCGCCGCGTTGCGGACTTGCGGGGCGTGTCCTTGGCTTCCTTGCGCCGAAGTCGCTCCTCCGCCCGATCGATGACGAAGGCCAGGAGATTATCGGCGTTCGCCGGATCCCCGGCCAGCCAATGATCGAAGCGGTCGCGCAGCGCCGCCTCCACCAGGCGGGCCGCGTCGGGGCTGGTCAGCTTCTCCTTCGTCTGGCCCTGGAATTGCGGCTCGCCGATGAACAGCGACAGCTTGGCCGCCATCGGCCCGAGCACATCCTCGGCCACGATCTGCGCGGCCCGCTTGTTGGCGCGGTGCTCGCCCCAGGCCCGCAGGCCCTTCAGCACCGCCGCCCGCAGGCCCGCCTCATGGGTTCCCCCGAGCGGCGTCGGGACCGTGTTGGCGTAGGAATGAAGAAAGCCGTCGGCCGCTTCGAGCCAGGTCGCTGCCCACTCCACCCGACCGGCGGGGTCGCCCTTATGCGCGGGCGGCAGGTCCGCTTCGCCAGCCCAAAGCTGTGCGACCGCACGATCCTGTTCGCCAATATCCGCTTCCAGACTATCGCGTAGACCGCCCGGAAAATGCAGCACGGCCTCGTCGGGCGCCGGTTCTTTGGCTGCCCGTGGAACGGCCGGATCGCAACTCCAGCGAATGCGTACACCCCGGTAGAGATATGCCTTGGAACGGCAAAGTCGGTACAACCGCTCGGGGCTGAAGCGCAGGTCGCCGAAGATCGCCCGATCGGGCTTGAAGCGGATGGACGTGCCGCGCCGGTTCTGGACGGCCCCCACGTTGACGAGTTTTGAGGTAGGTTTGCCGCGCGCGTAGCTTTGCCGCCAAAGCGTCCGGTCGCGCGCGACCTCCACCTCCATCGTTTCCGAAAGGGCGTTCACCACCGAGCTGCCAACCCCGTGCAGGCCGCCGGAGGTCGCATACACCTTGCCGCCGAATTTGCCGCCCGAATGTAACGTGGTCAGGATCACCTCGAGGGCGCTCAGGTTTTTGAATTTGGGGTGCGGGTCGACGGGAATGCCGCGGCCGTTGTCGCGAACCGTGAGCCAGTTATCCGCGGCGAGCGCCATCTCGATGGTGCTGGCGTGCCCCGCTACGGCCTCGTCCATCGCATTGTCGAGCACCTCCGCTGCAAGGTGGTGGAGCGCGGGCTCGTCCGTGCCTCCGATATACATCCCGGGCCGGCGCCGGACCGGCTCGAGGCCTTCCAGGACCTCGATGTCCTTCGCGGAGTAGGCCTCGGAATCCTGCCCCGGGCGGGAGGTTCCGAATAGATCGTTCATGCTGTGTTCCTGTAGCCTGGAAGCACCCTATCCGGCGCGCGGGCGCCGGAGCAACAGGCCGCTTATGGTATATGGGGCGGCAGTTACCCGAGATCGTACATTGGATGTTTGCGGGTGGGGCGATGCGGATCCTGCGGTGTCACCGCGATAAAACGTGACAAGGAGGGTTGGCTGCCGTGCTTTTCGAACGCGGCGGCCCGGGCGAGTGCCGCCTCGTCCTCCGCCGAGATGCGCGACGCCTCGCGAAGGTGGTCCGTCCAGCTTTCCATCAGCCAGACTTCGAGCCAGCCTTCGGGTTGGGCGACATCCTCGTACAACTGCCAAAGCAAGGCGCCGGCGCGCCCTCGAACCCGGCGCACCTCGGCCATTGCGCGGAGGAACGCTTCCCGATCGGGTGCGGCGACCTGGTAGCGTACGCTCTCCATCACTCGGCCCCGCCCGGCTTGCAGCAATGGAACCAGCTCGGCAGCGGGCGGCGCAGGCACCAGCGGCACCGGTTCGGCCCCGCCCAAATCCGGTGCCGCGCTCATGCCCGTCGAACCGCGGAGCGCGCTCGTGGTGATGCGGTATCGCCGCACCAGGACGATAAGCGCGAGGCCGGTTGCCGCAGCCGTCAGGAGTGTGCCTCGCAACCCGATTTGCCCGCCGAGCCAGCCCCAACCGAACGACCCGCCGGCGAGTGCTCCGTTGAACGAGAGCTGGTAGATGGCGAGCGCCCGGGCGCGCACCCAAGGGGGTGCGACCAGCTGCGCGGCAGCCTGTATGGTCGCGAACGAGGACACCCAGCCGAGCCCGAACAGCAGCATCCCGAGACTCGCGACCGTCCAATGGCGCGACAGCGCGAGCAGGACGATGCCGAGGCAGGACGACACGCTCGCGATCACCACCACCGCGTCACCGTCAGCGTGCTTGCGGAGCGTGGGCAGGCCCATTCCGGCGGCCACGCCGCCGGCACCCATCACACCCAGGATGAGCCCGTACATCCCGGCACCCAGGCCGAGCTGCTGGCGCACGACCAAAGGCAGCACGGCCCAGGGTGCCGAGGCCGGCAAAGAGTAGGCGAACGAGCGCATCATGGCGGCTCGCATCGCCGGCGTGTTGCGCACGAACCGCATCCCGGCCCGGATTGCGCTCAACAGGTGCTCGCGCGGCAGTACGCTGTGATCGCCGGTGCGTCGCCACAGCGCCAAGGCGGCAATGACGGCGAGGATTGAGACGGCGAACAGCGCGAATGCGACGCCCGTTCCGGCCACGAGAACCAGGAATCCGGCCAACGCCGGGCCGATCGCGCGAGCGAGGTTGAAGCCGATCCCGTTCAAGGCGATGGCCTGGACGAGATCCTCGCGGGGCACGAGTTCCGGCACCACCGCACCCCAGGCGGGATTGGTCATCGCGGCACCGATGCCGATCGCGAACGTAAGGCCGAGAAGGCCCCACACCCCGGTCAGCCCTGATAAAGTCAGCGCCGCGAGCAACGCCGCCGCCGCCATCGTCCAGGCCTGGGTGCCAATCAGGAACACCCGGCGATCGATGATATCGGCGAGCGCGCCGGCCGGCAGGGCGAGCAGGAACACTGGGAGGATGGTCGCGGCCTGCACGAGGCTGACGGTGAGGGGGTTGGGCGAAAGGCTGGTCATCAGCCAGCCGGCGCCGGTGTTTTGCAGCCACGTGCCGAGCGAGGTCACGACATAGGCGATCCAAAGCGAGCGGAAGCTTGCATGACGCAGCGGCACGAGGGCTGGCGGCAGTCGCATCAGGGTGTGGCGTGGATCAGCAATCCCGGCAGCGTGCCTCGCGTCGCTTCTGGCAAGGTCACGGACACCTGGATGCGGATCGAGGAACCCACTGTCAGCGCCCGCCCGTCGACGCCCCAAGCGGTCCGGTTGATCGTCCCGGTCGCAGTCAAGTGAGTGCGATCGCCCGCCAGCGCCAAGGTGAACGGGTGCGTCTGGCCGTGTAAAGCCAAGTCTCCTTGCAGCGCGCTACGGGCGCACTCACCCCGATAAATCAGGGACGGGAACGCAGCGGCGTCGAGGAATGTGGGTGACAGCACCTCCTCGCGCATGCTCGGATCGCTGAACAGCAAGCTCCCTGCCGCTGCCACCAGCTCCACCTTGCACTGTGCGGGCTGCGTCGGATCGTAGTCGATGCGTCCCCGGAATTGCGTGAAACTGCCGTCGATCGGCATGAGGCCGAGCGCGTATGCCCGCAAGGTGACCGCGGACCCGGCGGGGGTCAACGCGAGGCTTTGCGGC
>CAVWQV010000001.1:227500-661648 GCA_963757115.1 uncultured Alphaproteobacteria bacterium
AGCATAGTAAGGGCATTCGGTGGATGCCTTGGCACCAGGAGGCGATGAAGGACGTGGCACGCTGCGAAAAGCCATGGGGAGCCGCGAGCAGGCGTTGATCCGTGGGTATCCGAATGGGGCAACCCACCCTTCGGGGTATCTCCGCTGCAATTCATAGGGCGGGGAGGCGAACCCGGGGAACTGAAACATCTCAGTACCCGGAGGAACAGACATCAAACGAGATTCCGCGAGTAGTGGCGAGCGAAAGCGGAGTAGGCCAGTGGCCCATCGATCGACAGCAGAACGGCCTGGAAAGGCCGGCCGGAGCGGGTGACAGCCCCGTATGCGTCCTCGGTCGTTGGGTCCTTGAGTAAGGCGGGACACGTGCAATCCTGTCTGAACATGGGGGGACCACCCTCCAAGCCTGAATACTCCCTGGTGACCGATAGCGAACCAGTACCGTGAGGGAAAGGTGAAAAGCACCCCGAAAGGGGAGTGAAACAGACCTGAAACCGGATGCCTACAAGCAGTCGGAGCCGCCAAGATACGCAAGTATGGGCGCGGTGACGGCGTACCTTTTGTATAATGGGTCAGCGAGTTTCTGTTGGCGGCAAGCTTAAGCCGTTAGGTGGAGGCGCAGCGAAAGCGAGTGTGAACAGCGCGCCGGGGCTTCGGCCCCAACAGTCGCCGGCAGAAGACCCGAAACCGAGTGATCTAGCCATGGCCAGGCTGAAGGCAGGGTAACACCTGCTGGAGGGCCGGACCCACGCCTGTTGAAAAAGTCGGGGATGAGCTGTGGCTAGGGGTGAAAGGCCAATCAAACTCGGAGATAGCTGGTTCTCCGCGAAATCTATTGAGGTAGATCGTCGTGCGTTTACTCTCGGGGGTAGAGCACTGGATGGGCTAGGGGGGCCCAAAGCCTTACCAAACCTAACCAAACTCCGAATACCGGGAAGTATAGCGCGGCAGACAGACGGCGGGTGCTAAGGTCCGTCGTCGAGAGGGAAACAGCCCAGACCGCCAGCTAAGGTCCCCAAATCGTGGCTAAGTGGGAAAGGATGTGGGAATTCCAAAACAACCAGGAGGTTGGCTTAGAAGCAGCCATCCTTTAAAGAAAGCGTAATAGCTCACTGGTCTAACAGAAATCCTGCGCCGAAGATGTAACGGGGCTCAAGCCACGTACCGAAGCTGCGGGCGCGCGCAAGCGCGCGGTAGCGGAGCGTTCCGTAGGCCGGTGAAGCCGCATCCCGCGAGGGGCGGTGGAGGTATCGGAAGTGCGAATGCTGACATGAGTAGCGACAAACAGGGTGAGAAACCCTGTCGCCGAAAGTCCAAGGGTTCCTGCGCAAGGTTAATCCGCGCAGGGTGAGCCGGCCCCTAAGGCGAGGGCGAGAGCCGTAGTCGATGGGAACCAGGTGAATAGTCCTGGGCCTGCCGGGCGTGACGGACGCGAACTGTTGTCGGGGCTTATCGGATTGCCCCGGCTTTGCCAGCGTTCCAGGAAACAGCCCCGGCGTAGAGACCGTACCCGAAACCGACACAGGTGGACTGGTAGAGCATACCAAGGCGCTTGAGAGAACGATGCCGAAGGAACTAGGCAAATTGCTCGCGTAACTTCGGGATAAGCGAGACCCGCCCTTGGGCAACCAGGGTCGGGTGGCACAGAGCAGGGGGTAGCGACTGTTTAGTAAAAACACAGGACTCTGCGAAGTCGAGAGACGACGTATAGGGTCTGACGCCTGCCCGGTGCCGGAAGGTTAAGAGGAGGTGTGCAAGCACCGAATCGAAGCCCCGGTAAACGGCGGCCGTAACTATAACGGTCCTAAGGTAGCGAAATTCCTTGTCGGGTAAGTTCCGACCTGCACGAATGGCGTAACGACTTCCCCACTGTCTCCGGCGTCGGCTCAGCGAAATTGAATTCCCCGTGAAGATGCGGGGTACCCGCGGTCAGACGGAAA
This sequence comes from uncultured Alphaproteobacteria bacterium, assembly GCA_963757115.1. Classification (GTDB taxonomy): domain Bacteria; phylum Pseudomonadota; class Alphaproteobacteria; order Acetobacterales; family Acetobacteraceae; genus CAVWQV01. Next base: position 229,438 of record CAVWQV010000001.1, read on the forward strand.
GACCCTATGAACCTTTACTGCAGCTTTGCAGTGGCACCAGGAGAATGCTGTGTAGGATAGGTGGGAGGCTTTGAAGCCGGGGCGCCAGCTTCGGTGGAGCCGTCCTTGAAATACCACCCTGCGTTCTTTTGGTGTCTAACCGCGGCCGGTCATCCCGGCCCGGGACCCTGCATGGCGGGCAGTTTGACTGGGGCGGTCGCCTCCCAAAAGGTAACGGAGGCGCGCGATGGTGGGCTCAAGCCGGTCGGACATCGGCTGTTGCGTGCAATGGCATAAGCCCGCCTGACTGCGAGAGCGACAGCTCGAGCAGAGACGAAAGTCGGCCATAGTGATCCGGTGGTCCCGCGTGGAAGGGCCATCGCTCAACGGATAAAAGGTACTCTAGGGATAACAGGCTGATCTCCCCCAAAGAGTCCACATCGACGGGGAGGTTTGGCACCTCGATGTCGGCTCATCACATCCTGGGGCTGGAGCAGGTCCCAAGGGTTCGGCTGTTCGCCGATTAAAGTGGTACGTGAGCTGGGTTTAGAACGTCGTGAGACAGTTCGGTCCCTATCTGCCGTGGGTGAAGGAGACTTGAAAGGATCTGTCCCTAGTACGAGAGGACCGGGATGGACGCACCTCTGGTGCACCGGTTGTCGCGCCAGCGGCACGGCCGGGTAGCTATGTGCGGACGGGATAACCGCTGAAAGCATCTAAGCGGGAAACCCCCCTTGAAACCAGGTCTCCCCGGGGGCAACCCCAGGAGGGCCGTGATAGACCATCACGTCGATAGGCCGGGTGTGGAAGCGCGGCAACGCGCGAAGCTGACCGGTCCTAATCGCCCGAACGGCTCGACCTCCCTCTTGGCGTCCCGCGCCAGCGGACGCCAGGCCCCGCCATGCGCAGCAGTCATCCACACCGGATGGCCGCCGCAAAGCCACATGGCAGCCACCTCTCACCAGCCAAGTTTTCTAGCCCATGCGCACGCCGCGCCGCTCTGCAGAGAGCCGCCCGGCGCACCGGAACCGCAGCCCGCGCCGCCGTCCTCGGCGTGGAGGATTCTCGCGATGAGGATCCTCGCAATTGAGGAAATCTTCGCAATGAGGAAATCCTCGCAACGAGGACGGGGCGCGCCGACGGCGCCGTTCGCCCGGGGTTGACCCGAGCGGCGGCGTGTCGGTGGGCTGGACGACCTGGTGGCCTTGGCGGGGAGCCCGCACCCGATCCCATCCCGAACTCGGCCGTGAAACGCCCCAGCGCCCATGGTACTGCGCCTCAAGGCGCGGGAGAGTAGGTCGCCGCCAGGTCATCCCGCCCAGGCTAGGCACCATCACCCTCGGCACCGCCTTGGGCGACATCGCCTGGATGGCGGCCTGGTTAGGACCGCCCGGCAACGTCCGCCCGGGAAACCACGCCACCCCGGGCCCGCCCGGGAACCATGCCACCGACGCGGGGTGGAGCAGCCCGGTAGCTCGTCAGGCTCATAACCTGAAGGCCGCAGGTTCAAATCCTGCCCCCGCAACCCCTTTCGGCAGTAATATCAGGATCTTACGAGCCACCCCGAGCAGCGCTTGGTGAGGCGGCCCCCGCGTGTCCGACCCGTGTCCGAAAAAGCGAGGTCGACCAGGCGCGGCGGATGGGCCGATGTGGCGAAAAGTCCGGTAATCTGGACAGCCGCGGCGAGCCGCAATGGCGGGCTCGATAATTTGCCGGCACGCACCCCAGCAGTAGCCGAGCAACGGGCTAAGGCGCGACAATGACTGCTTACCTACCGTTGTCTCAGTCTGCGGGCGATCACCACAGTCTCAGGCGCAAGGAGCGCAGGCACTTCGGATCGCCGGGGAATCAGCCGCAGACGACGGTGATGCCCTGCGCCAGTTTCGCCAGGCCGAACGGTTTGATGAGCGCGTTACTGAGCGGGCTTCCCTCGGTACGGGCTCCTGAATTCGGGGCCGGTTCTCGCACCTGGACTACGAGGCCCCCTCCGTATCAGACACGAACAAACCGGCATTGACCAACGCAGGATATCTGAAGATCCCATGAGCCGAGCCGAAGAAGATCAAGCGCGAAGGGGACACGCGCTCAGCGCTGCATCAGGCATGTCGGACGTGTCCGAACCCGAGCGGGAGATCATCAAAGCTCACAGCCGCCCGAACGCGGCGCTCATTCACGAGACGATCCGGGCGGAGGGCGAAAGTGAACTTGGCCGGTCGGTTTCGGCGCTGCTGCTTTCTGGATTTGCGGCCGGGCTCACGATGGGCTTATCCCTGATAGCCGAAGGCATACTTCGCGCACACCTGCCCGAGGCGCCTTGGCGGGAACTCGTGAGCAAGATCGGTTACGCCGTCGGGTTCCTGGTCGTGGTGCTCGGACGGCAGCAGCTCTTCACCGAGAACACGCTGACCCCGGTCCTGCCGCTCCTTTACAACCGCAATGCCCGGACATTTGGACTCGTTGCGCGGCTTTGGTCACTTGTTCTCACGGCCAACGTCGCCGGAACCTGGGCCGTTTCGGCTGTCCTCGCCGAAACCGACCTTTTCTCTCCCGAGATCAAGGAGGCTTTCTCGGCCATTAGCCAGCAGGCGGTCGGAGCTCGCTTTGAAAGCACGGCGCTGAAGGGAATTGCTGCGGGCTGGCTGATAGCGTTGTTGGTATGGCTAATGCCCGGATCTGGGGAAGCACGGTCCGCCGTGATCGTCCTTCTCACTTGGCTGGTGTCGGTGGCGGGATTTGCCCACGTCGTTGCCGGCTCGGTCGATGCCAGTTTCCTTGTTCTCTCGAATCAGGCGAGCGCCGCCGAATACCTTTGGCGCTTCTTCACGCCAACACTGCTCGGCAATGTAATTGGAGGTGTCACGCTGGTCGCAGCCCTAAACTACGGACAAGTAGCAAGCGAAGTGCAGGCGCGCCCCTGATCCTGGCGAAGTCATGTCGAGACCATCCGTGGGTGATGCCGAAATGCGCCGGACGGGTTTATAGGTCCGAACCCTAGATCACGGAGGAGTACATGTCGTCGGTTGCCAACATCCCGAATAATCGCGTTCCAACACCAGGCTGGAAAGGCGGGTTCGCCTCGTCCAATCCCGCCTTTGCCTATCCCGACCCCAACCTCTCGTCCCTGCCCATGACGGGCAACATGGACAATATTCCAAAGCTTCAGCGTCAGATCGACGTGCTTTGGCCGGAGTTCACCTGGCTAACCGTTCAGGGCGACGCAAGCTCGCGCTGCTTTCAGATGTTCGCTCCAGACATTTCACGGGGCGGATATGACGACCGGGGCCAGTTCTGGTCCATCATCTGTCCGCAGCAGGGCTCCTACTCGCCTACCCTTGGCAGCCTGAACATCGAAGTTACCGTGACTGGACAGCGGGGCTGGATGAGCGAGTCTGTGCCAGAGGCGGAACGCGACACCCAGTTGCTGGCCGCCGACATGACCGTCACGGGCAAGGTTTGGTTCGCTCCCAGTGCCAAAGATAGTTTCGTTTACCGGTTGCTGAAGCTGCTTGTCGAAAGCAGGGGCCTGCCCTTCCCGCTCGATAAGGCACACGCGATCGAGGTCAACCTTACCAACGCCGAGGACTCCTCGACCCCGATCCTGCCTGTACGTTCCGGTGAGGCGATCGGGATCGAAGTGCCCGACTTCGCCCGACACCGTGGCGAGGCGTGGGGGGTTGCGAACGTGGCGGTGAAGATCGGGGCGATCCGAACGTATGGCAATCCTGTGGTCGACGACTTCAACGTCCTGGTAATGGACCTGGTCAACCTCGCATCCGGCAATGTGTTGCAGCAGGGAAACATATTGACGTGGAATGTCTGGTTCGATGCGCCCACCAACGTAGATAAATACGAATGGGCGAACCATGCCCAGTATTGGCGGAATTCCATCGACACCGGACACGGTTCCCCCGATGGTCCTGGCAGCCTTCCCCGTTATTTCGACGGCAGCTACTTCCAGCCGATCGACGCAATCTTGGAGGCGGAGTGGGACAAGATCTGCGCATGGGTGAAGAAGCACTTCGACATTACCCTGCCCGATACCGCACCGACTAACTTTCCCGCTCCCGCTCCCGCACCCGACCGCACCGTGGCAGCTTCTCCAGTGTAAGCGGTCAAGACGCATGTCCCATTATGCCTGCATGGCTGTGAATGGGGCATGCTGTCGACGGCGCGACCGGTCGGCAAGTGCCGCCTCGAATTGAGGGTTGTCTGGGTCGACCGTCGGCGCGACAACTCGGCCCGACACGCGTCCTCGACCATGCCGACCTCCGGGATCACCGTCGGGAGGCGCTGGGCGAGGATGTCGGGCCGCCGCCGCGGCAAGAACCCGGCGAGAGCCGAAGCCCGAGGCGAGCGCGCGCGGCGGTATCGTCGTTGCGCGCGCGCCGAAGCGGGGACGGGGAGGCGATCGCCGGGGTCGAGCTGTCGCACGCCGATCGCCAACTGTGGCCCGGCATCACCAAGCGCGATCTCGCCGACTACTGGATCGCCATTGCCGCCCGCGCGCTGCCCGGGCTCGCGCACCGGCCGCTCGCGATCGTCCGCTGCCCCGAGGGCATCAATGGCGAGCACTTCTTCCAGAAGCGCGGCAACGGGCTGCTCCCGGACCAGATCCGCGAGGGCTCGGCCTCCGCGTCGCCCTTCCTCCCAATCGACGACGAACAGGGCTTGGTCGCTCTGGCGCAGATGTCGGCGATCGAGCCGCATCCCTGGGGGGCGACGGAAGCCGACCCGCTCCACCCGGACTTCATCGTGCTCGATCTCGATCCCGGCGAGGGCGTCGCCTTCGACGAGGTGGTCAAGGCGGCGCACGACGTGCGGGACCGTCTGAAGGCGGTCGGCTTCACCGCCTTCCCGCGCACGACCGGCGGCAAGGGGCTGCACGTCGTGGTGCCGATCGTGCCGCATGCGGACTGGGAGGCGAAGGCGTTCTGCCGCATGTTTGCCGAGCGATGAGCCAGGAGGAGCCGCACCGCTTCCTCTCCGTGCTGGCCAAGACGGAGCGGCACGGGCGCATTTTGATCGACTATCTGCGAAACGGCCTCGGCAACACCGCGATTGCATCCTTCTGCCCCCGTGCAAGGCCGGGGCGACCGTCGCCATGCCGCTCGCGTGGTCCGAGGTGAAGCCCGGGCTCGACCCGGCCGTGTTCACGTTGCGCAGCGTGCCCGACCTCCTGGGCAAACGCCGCCGCGATCCCTGGGCGGGCTTCCGCGATGCGGCGAAGCCAATCCCGGACCACATGCCGAAGCCACCCGTGCAGGGGACCGCGAAGGCGAACGCACGCTCCGGGGCACGTCGGCCATCGTCGTCGCCCGGAAACCGTAACCACGCCGATGATACCATCGGGACCTGATACCAGGACCACTAGTTGCAGACGTGAGCTGGATAGGCCGGTGCGGTCCGAGGTTCTCGAAGATCACGCTGGCGTCCGAGGAGACGTCCCTGGCCTCTTCAACGCCGTCTGACAGAACGACCCCAATTCCTCTGGAGTCGCTTGCGCCTTCTTCGTTCAAGAGCCTTCCAGCTGCACGACCGCGACCTTGGCTCGCTTCGATTCCGCGCTGCTGGGCGACCGCACGCCCCGGGCTTTCAGGGTGGACAACTTGCTGACCCCGATCATCACTGGCCGCGGGACGGAACCACCGCATTCGGAGCACATTGGCACGGCACGAGCGTCGTTGCGATCAGTCCTGACCGTCATGGCCGAGAGCGCCTTGTGCGCTTGACGTGTCTCCATCATGACCGCGTTGATGCCAGCCGATCCGACGTCTCGGGGACCTGTTCACGGGACTTTTGGCGCCACCTGAAGCCTGCGCCGTTCGCCGCGCGCGCGACGTGTCTAAGCGCGGTCACGCGTTACACCTGAATACGGTCGCTTCTAGTTGAAACAGAGGTCATTCCTTGCAAGGCCGTTCTAAAACGAGGCTAGGCAATAGAGGCAGCAGGTGTCGGACCGCGCTGCCTATCAGAATCGACTGGCCACCTCTGGCCTCCTGTTGTCCCGCGGAGAAGCGCATCCTGACCACAAACACGCCGCACGGGGCCACGTCAGTCCGGATTCTACAATGCTAGAGCTGGAGCGTCATTGGCGGCTAGAGTAGTGGCCAAATTTCACGGCAGCAGCGTGTGCGGCTGGTGCGCGAGATAACTCCGGTCAATACGGTAATATACCAAGCCGGCAATGTGCGTGGGAGGCTCGCAGCCGAACATGCTTAACAGAGCAGAACGGAAGGAAACCCATATGAAGCTAAGAGGCAAAGTTGCTGTCATCACGGGCGGCGCCCAGGGAATCGGCGAAGCAATCGCGCGGGCCTTTACGGCGGAGGGCGCACGCGTCGTGATCGCCGACGTGGCGGAGGAAAAGGCGCAGGCGCTGGCCCGCAATCTCGGCAGCGAGGCACTCGCGGTCCGGCTCGACGTGCGCGACGCGGCATCGATCGCCGGCATGGTGAAGACCACGGTGGATCGGTTCGGCGGCATCGACATTCTGGTCAATAACGCCGCGATCTTTGACATGGAGCCCGTGCTCGAGACGACCGAGGCCAGCTTCGATCGCCAGTTTGCCATCAATCTGAAAGGGATGTTCTTCACGTTGCAGGCGGTTGCGAGGCGAATGGTTGAGCAGGGCCGGGGCGGCAAGATCATCAACATGTCGTCTCAGGCCGGCCGACGCGGCGAACCGCTGCTCCCGGTCTATTGCGCGACCAAGGCGGCGGTGATCAGCGTAACCCAATCCACCGGTCTCGATCTCATTAAGCACCGCATCTATGTCAACGCCATCGCGCCGGGCGTGGTCGATACCCCGATGTGGGACGAGGTTGATGCCCTGTTCGCGAAGCACGAGGGCCGGCCGATCGGCGAGAAGAAGCGACTTGTCGGGGAGGCGGTTCCGGCCGGACGCATGGGCCGGCCGGGCGATTATGGTGCGCCTGCTGTGTTCCTGGCCTCGTCGGACAGCGATTACGTCGTGGCACAGACGCTCAATGTCGATGGTGGCAACTGGATGAGCTAGACGTTGCGTTGTCTCTTCGTCCAATTCGAACTCGCGAGCCACGATCGAGGTATTCGCGGAATGTCGGCTCAATGCAGGCCTTTCCGACCCGGCGCAACGAGACGGTTGTTTCTGTCGCGCCGAGTTGGGGCTTTCCGGTGGTCTTGACGCTGCTCGAAGTCCCGCACAGGCCGACGAAAGCGGATCCGTCCGGCATAGGGCGTTGCCTCGCGCGAGGCGAATCGGCGAAATGAACGTATCGGAAGAGAGCGGCTTTTAAGGAAGCGGCCGCTCACCCGACATGTGAGCGGCCCGAAGGTTGCAGTCAGATCTTGGCGGTCGGGTTCGGCGCGCCGGTGCCCTTGGTGGCCGCGGTGCGGTCCGCCGCGCCGGCGGTCCGGTTGCGCTCGTCCTCGACCTCGACCTCCGTGCGGCGCACGGTGTCTGCGACTTCCTGCGTGCGCTCGGTCACGTCTTTTCGGACGGTGATCTCCTCCACGACATGGGCTTCTTTGGCAATGACCGCCTCCTCCCCGGTGGCCGTGACTTCAATCACGCGCTCACGGAACGGCTCGGTCTCCGTTCCCAGTGGCCGATCCACGGGACGCCGCTCGACATCGATCCGCTCTTCCCGCAGGCGCACCTGTTCGTGTACCGGGCGCTCGACGACGTAGCTCCGCACGCGGACGGAGCCACGACTGACATCGCGCTTGCCAATCTGGATCTGCTCTTCGACAACCGGGATCACCTCTTCACTCCGTCCTTCGGCGGAGGCCGGCTGCGCGCCGAGCGTGCTTGTGGTGCTGCGGTCGGTCACGGCTGCGGCGCCGGTCGCGGCACCCATGGCGGCAGCGGGTGCGGCCGTGGTCCGCGGTGCCCAGCCGCCCTGACGCCACTCCTGCTCGCGCGCGTCGATATCGATCGGGTTCGTCGTCTCGAGCACCTCGATCACGTGATCGTAATTATCCGCGCTCGGCCGGACCACGAGAAGCGAGTGGCCGCGCTGCAGGCCCTCCGCATAGCCGTGCACATCCTCGTCGGGCATAAACAGCCGCTTGATCGCGCCCCAAAAGCCCTGGTCGTTATGCTCGTAGCTGAACGACGCATCGGACGCCTCGGCATTGCGGTCCAGCAGATCCATGTCGCTGGAAGCAAATCCCGCTGCGGTCAGCTTGTCGCGCGCGGCTCGGGCTTCGGCGTAGGTGTCGTACATTGCCACCACGTGGGCGGCGGCACTTCCTGCGCCCATCCCGCTGCCTGTCGACGAGGATGACTGTGTTGTCTGCTCACTCAGGGCCATATTCGGAATCTCCTTTGACGATTGAGGGACGGATGACGGGTGAGGAATAGGCGGCCGGGTGATCTCGACCACTTCGCGACGGAGCGGTACGGTCCGCTGCTCGGCCTGCGCGCGGGCCGTGCGGTGGATGCGGATCTCTTCCACCAGGACCAAACGCGTCTGCACGACGGCTTGCTCCTCCATCACCGGCACGATCAACACGCCGCCTTCCTCGCGGATCGACGGCGCTTTGGATACGACGCGATTCAGTGTCACGCGCTCGACGGATATGTCCTGCGTTTGCCGCAGAACGTCCACCAAGGCGTCATGCTCCTCCACCGTCTTGCGCAGCACGACGTGGTCGGTCACCAGTTCACGCTTGCCGACGTGCAATCGCTCCTCGACCACTGGTAGGGTGATCGAAGTGTCGCTTGCGTCGCTCGACCCGGGCTGGTTCTCGCTCGGTCGATCTGTGCTGCTCATCGCCGGCTAGAAGAAGAGCGAGGGGCGAGAGTTTCGCGGCCGAACATGATTACTCTGGCTGCGCACGACAGTGTGCGTGGCGTGCGCTTGGTCGGGCTCCTGCATGTGGACGCGCACCTGGATACATGGCCGACCAATTTCGGCCAGACTTTTGGGGCGTGCGCGACTTCACGTTCGACAGCGCAGGCGAGTTGACGAAGATCCTCGACGAAACGCTGCGAGCGCCCGATTCGGGCTGATCATGCGGCTCGCGGTGCCGGGCGCTGGCGCCCTTTACGACCTGTCGGGCAAGTTCGGGGCGTTCCCGGAGGAGGCCGCCTCGCTGCTGCGGGCGGCCAGGATTCACGCGGTTCGTCTCGGCGTCGGCTTGACCTGCGACAGCGCTGACCGGATGCGTGGCCCGTTCTTCCTGCCCGGCGATGTACGGGAGGGCGACGAGTTCGAAATCGGCCAACTCGGGGCCTATGGTGCTTGCCTGCGCACCGGTTTTAACGGCTTCGATCGCGCGCGTCTGGTCGAAGTGCGTGACCCACCGCTGCTGGACACCCCGGGCTTATGGTCCGGTTCTCGAAGCCAAAGCCGCCTGACGGAGTTCCGCCCATGAAGCACGTTCGATTTTCTGGCCGCCTCGTCATGCTCGGTTGCGGCAGCATCGGGTCCGGCGTGTTGCCGCTCCTGCTGCGGCATATCGACATGCCCCCCGATCGCATCACGATCGTCACCGGCGATGACCGCGGGCGCGCTGTGGCGGCCGAGTACGGGGTCGGCTTCCATGTGGCGCCGCTCGATCAGGCAAGCTACGAGACTCGCCTGCGTCCGCTGCTTCGTCGGGGTGACTTCCTGTTGAACTTGTCCGTGGAAGTCTCGTCCGTGGCGTTGATCAGGCTCTGCCATGAGATCGGCGCGCTCTACCTCGACACCTGCATCGAGCCCTGGGCTGGCGGCTACACGGACCCGTCGCTGACGCCTTCGCAGCGCTCCAACTATGCGCTGCGCGAATCGGCCCTTGCACTCGCGCCGGACTTCCGCGGCGGTCCGACGGCGGTGCTGACGCACGGCGCCAACCCGGGCCTCGTTTCGCACCTGGTGAAGGAAGCGCTGCTCGACATTAGGCGCGATGAAGGCCGCGTCGGGCCGGCGCCACGGACGCGCGAGGAATGGGCGGCGCTTGCCGGTGCGCTGGGTATAAGGGTGATCCATATCGCCGAGCGCGACACGCAATCGGCCGACATCGCGAAAGAACCGGGCGAGTTCGTCAACACGTGGTCGATCGACGGGTTCGTGGGCGAAGGTTGCCAGCCTGCCGAGCTCGGCTGGGGCTCGCACGAGAAGACGTGGCCGGCCGACGCCCGCCGCCACGACTTTGGCCGGGGCAGCGCCATCTATCTCGAGCGCCCGGGGGCCGGAACGCGCGTGCGCAGCTGGACGCCACTCGAAGGGGCATTCCACGGCTTCCTCGTCACGCACAACGAGTCGATCTCGATTTCGGACTACTACACCGTCGCCGATGCCGGAGCGGTCGCCTACCGGCCGACCGTGCACTACGCCTATCACCCGTGCGACGATGCCGTGCTTTCGTTGCACGAACTTGCCGGCAAGAACTGGACGATGCAGTCCCGGCAGCGGCTGATGATGGACGAGATCGTGCGCGGCATCGACGAACTGGGCGTGCTGCTGATGGGGCACGCGCGGGGCGCCTACTGGTACGGCTCGCGACTCGACATCATCGAAGCCCGCCGTCTGGTGCCGCACAACAACGCCACCAGCCTGCAGGTCACGGCCATGGTCCTGGCGGGCATCGTCTGGGCGATGGAGAACCCGGAGCGCGGAATCGTCGAGCCGGATGAGATGGACCACGAGAGGATCATGGCGATCGGCCGGCCCTATCTCGGCGAGATCGTGGGGGTGTATTCGGACTGGACGCCGCTCAGGGATCGCGGCCGACTTTTCCCGGAACCCTTGGACCCGAACGACCCCTGGCAGTTCGGCAACTTCCGAGTGACCTGAACGCCTCGCTTAGCCTTCTCCCGCGGCTCGCGGGAGAGGAGCCGGGGTGAGGGCGTTCGCTCGCCTACAGAAGTCGTTCCTGCCGCAAGCTCGTCCAGCGGCCGTTGCCGATAATCAGGTGATCGTGCAGCGTGATGGAGAGCGTCTGCGCAGCGCGCTTTACCTCCTGCGTCATGGCAAGGTCTTCTTGGGACGGTGTCGGGTCGCCGCTCGGATGGTTGTGCACGAGGATGAGGCCGGTTGCGTTCAATTCGAGCGCGCGCTTGACCACCTCGCGCGGATAAACCGGCGTGTGGTTCACCGTTCCGCGCGACTGCGCCTCGTCGGCGAGCAGGCGATTGCGGTTGTCGAGGAATAACACCCGGAACTGTTCGACCTTCTCCCGCGCGAGTGCTGCGTGCAGATACTCGAGCAGCCGGTCCCAGTTGTTCAGCACGGGCCGGTCCATCACCTCGGCGCGAGCCAGCCGCTTGGCCGACGCGTCGACCAGCTTGATCGCCGCAATTGTCTGTTTGCCTAGCCCGGGCACGGCGAACAGGTCGCGCTGCGGCGCTGTGAGCACGGCGGCGAAGCTGCCAAACCGGCCGACGAGCTTTTTGGCAAGCGGCTTCGTATCGCCCCTCGGCTGTGCGAAAAACAGCAGCATCTCCAATAGTTCGTAGTCGGCCAGCGCGTCCGGCCCACGTTCCAGCAGCTTGTCGCGCATCCGCTCGCGGTGACCGTGCACCCCAACGCTCGCCGCGCCGCTCGACATCGGTCCGCCGGGAGCGGTCTGGCGCCGCAAAACCTCGTCGAGATCCGCCGCCATAGGGGGAAGGGGGCGGGCAGGGGACAGCGGCTGAAGCTGCTCGGCGAGCCCGGACGGCTTCTTCCGCGCCGCTGCTTTCTTGGACGGCCCGCTGGGCGGCTTCGAACTCAACAACACCTCGGCTAAAGGTTGCATCGAGATTGCACGAAGGTGCAAGATAATCAACCTTGGATTGCGATGGTGCTGACACCGATTGCGCTCGGTTGGCCTTGACCGTAGCGTCCGCCGCCGAGAAATCAGCCTCCAAGGACGGGACAGCATGCTGGAGAAGACGCCGGAGCACGCCAAAGTCGGGCAAGAGCGGATGCTGATCGACGGCCAGTGGACCGCGAGCGCTAGCGGGCGACACCCTGCCGGTCGAGAATCCGGCCGACCGAAGCCTGATTGCGGCCATCCCGCGCGGCGGCGCGGCCGATGTCGACCGCGCCGTGCGAGGCCGCGGCGCGCGCGTTTCCCGCCTGGAGCAAGGTGGTGCCGCGCGACCGCGGGCGGATGCTGCTGCGCATCGCCGACGCTATGGAGGCGGCCGCGGAGGACCTTGCTCGGCTCATCGCTCGCGAGACGGGCAACGCGCTCCGCACCCAGGCGCGCCCGGAGGCGAAGAACAGCGCGGACATCTTTCGCTACTTCGGCGGGCTCGGCGGCGAGCTGAAGGGCGAGACCTTGCCCTTGGGCGAGCACGTGCTGAGCTACACGCGGCGCGAGCCGCTCGGCGTGGTCGGCGCCATCATCCCCTGGAACGCGCCGGTGCTGCTCGGCGCGCTGAAGATCGCCGCGGCACTCTGCGCTGGCAATACGATCGTGCTCAAGGCGGCGGAGGACGCGCCGCTCGGCGTGCTTGATGATGGCTCGGATCTGCCAGGAGCACCTCCCGCCCGGCGTGCTGAACGTGCTCACCGGCTTGGGCGAGGAGTGCGGCGGGCCGCTGGCGCAGCATCCGTTGGTGCGCAAGCTGTCCTTCACCGGGTCCACCGAGGTCGGCAAGATCATCATGCACGCCGCGGCCGACCGCATCGTGCCCGTCTCGCTCGAACTCGGCGGCAAAAGCCCCTCCATCGTCTATCCCGACGCCGACGAGGACTGGGTGGTGGACGGCATCATCGCCGCCATGCGCTTCACTCGGCAGAGCCAGTCCTGCACCGCGGGCTCGCGCCTGTTTCTCCACGCCGACATCTTCGACAGCTTCCTGGGCAAGCTGACGACGAAGGTGCAGGCGCTGCGGCTCGGCAACCCGCTGGACGAAGGGAGCGACATCGGCACCATCATCAACGAGAAGCAGTTCCGCAAAGTGTGCGGCTACGTCCAGGACGGGCTCGACCGCGCCGACGCCCGTCTCGTGTTCGGCGGCTTGCCGCCCAAAGAGGGGCCGTTGAGCGAAGGCTACTACGCGGTGCCCACGGTGTTCGCCGACACGTCCAACGACTGGCGGCTGGCGCGCGAGGAGATTTTCGGCCCCGTGCTGGTCGCGATCCCCTGGCGCGACGAGGCCGAGGCGATCCGCATGGCGAATGACAGCCACTACGGTCTCGCGGCCTATGTCTGGACGCACGACATCGCTAGCGGCCTGCGCGCCGCCCATGCCATCGAGAGCGGCTGGGTGCAGGTCAATCAGGGCGGCGGCCAGACGCCCGGGCATTCGTATGGCGGCTACAAGCAGAGCGGCATCGGACGCGAGTTCTCGCTCGAAGGAATGCTCGACAGCTTCACGCAGCGCAAGAACGTGACGGTGAGCCTCACCACGCCACGGCGCGCGTAGATCCCCGCCTAAGTCGCGAGCCGCCAAAGGCGGCGTGGGTGGACGCGCCTTTCCCGGCCCGCTCAGACCGGCGGGCCGCGCCGCTCGCCGGACAGTACAGCGTGGGGGTTCGAGAAATCCGGCCGCGAGCTGAAGGTGCGGGTCGAGGGACAACTCGTCTTTGCACAACGGCCTTCATCATCGACGCGGTACCTAGGGGGCTTCGGTCTGGCGTACCTGACTGAGCAGCAAGTTCGGCCCTATCTCGCCGACGGACGTCTTGTTCGGGTACTTGCCGATTGGTGCCCACCTTTTTCTGGATATCACCTCTACTATCCGAGCGGCCGGCAACCCGCGCCGGCCTTTGCCCTGCTGGTTGAAAAACTCCGTAATCGGGGTGCGTCGCGGTCCCTGCCACGAGCTTGAAGTCAGCACCGACGGGAGGCGCCTCCTACTCGTCCCCTCTTCCGTCGGGAGAGGGCCGGAAGGAGGACCGTCCAGCACCTCCTCTGTGTGTTCCCCCAGCCGCGGCGCGGGCCGTCGCACGGCGCCGGGCGTGTCCGACATCTTCAGCGGGACGCCCAGGGTGCGGAACCGGCCCGTCACCGGATGCTCGGTCTCCACCACCATGTCGCGGGCCAGGAACTGCTCGTCGGTGAACACCTCGTCGTAGTGCAGCACCGGCCCCGCCGGGATGCCCGCTTCCTCGAACGCCGCAAGCCAGTCCGCCGACGCCCGGGTCCGCAGGCGCTCCTGCAGCAAGTCGGCAATGGCGGCGTTGTTCGCCACGCGGTCGGCGTTGCGCCGGAAGCGTGGGTCGTCCGCGAGTTCCGGCGCCCCCACGATCGCGCACAGTTTGACGAAGAAGTTCTGCTGCGCGCCGCCGATCGTGATGTAGCCGTCCGCCGTCGCGAACACCTGATACGGCGCGCTGCCGCGGTGCCGCTGGCCGATCCGCGGCGGGCGCGTGCCATGGGTGAAGTAGTGCGCCGCCTCGTATACCCCGAATGCCGTGGCGGCCTCCAGCAGCGAGGTTTCCACCATTTGGCCCTGCCCGGTGCGGTGCCGCGCCTCCAGCGCCGCCGTGATCCCGAACGCGAGGAACATGCCGGCGGCGACGTCCGAGATCGCGATCGGCAGCCGGTGCGGCGGCCCGTCCTCCGGGCCATTGGTGCTCATCAGCCCCGACATGCCCTGCGTCATGAGGTCGAACCCGCCGCGCGCGCGATAGGGGCCGGTCTGGCCGAAGCCCGAGATCGCCGCGTAGATCAGCCGCGGGTTCCGCTCCCGCAACACCGGCCAGCCAATCCCGAGCCGGTCGGCCACACCCGGCCGGTAATTCTCGATCAGCACGTCGGCGGTATCGGCGAGCCCTAGGAGCGCCTCGCGGTCGGCGTCCTGCTTGAGATCCAGCACGACCGAGCGCTTGTTGCGGTTCCAAATCATGAACGGCGCGCCCTCGCCGTTCACGAATGGCGGCGCGCCGCGCATCGTGTCACCGCCGGGCGGCTCGATCTTGACCACGTCGGCGCCGTGGTCGGCGAGCATCATGGCGGCATACGGCCCCGACAGGTGGGTCGTGAGGTCCAGCACGCGCAGCCCGTCCAGCGATCCAGCCATCGCGGCCTCCTGCCCGGTATGCTGCCAGCCATACCTGCCGGCCATACCTGCGGGCCAGTATGCGGCCCTACTTCCGGGTCGGGAAGGGTCTCGCCTGCTTGAGCAAATCGGGCTAGGCAGGGGACGGCAGCAAGGTTGGCGAAGTGGATCAAATCGTCTCGGACCAGGTCGGCACCATTGAGCGCGTGGAGGCCGGTCTTGCTGCGGCGGGCTACATCCCTTCGCGCCGGATCTGCACCGCGCTGTTCCTGGCGATCCGGCTGCAGAAGCCGATCCTGGTCGAAGGACTGGCCGGGCGTCGGCAAGACCGAGCTCGCCAAGGCCAGCGCCCAGTTCCTGCAACTGCCGCTGATCCGCCTGCAGTGTTACGAGGGGCTCGACGAGAGCAAGGCGCTGTACGAGTGGAAATACGGCAAGCAGCTTCTCTACACCCAGATCCTGCAGCGACCAGCTGGCCGGCACGCTTGCCGACACCGACACGCTCGACGCGGCGATGGCCAAGCTTGGCGACGTGGGCGAGCTGTTCTTCTCCGAGCAGTTCCTCGAGCCGCGCCCGCTGCTGCGCGCGCTGCGGCAGCCCGGCGGCGCGGTGCTGCTGATCGACGAGATCGACAAGGCGGACGAGGCGTTCGAGGCGTTCCTGCTCGAGATCCTGTCCGACTACCAGGTCACGATCCCGGAGATCGGCATGCATCACGCCGCCGTGCCCGCCGATCGTGTTGCTGACGTCCAACAACACCCGCGACCTCGGCGACGCGATGAAGCGCCGCTGCCTCCATCTGCACATCGGCTAGCCGGAACCGCAGCTGGAGGAGCGGATCATCGCGAGCCGCGTGCCCGGCCGTCGAGCGCGAGCCTCCGCAAGCAACTCGTGCACTTCGTCCAGCAGCTGCGCGCCCTGGACCTGCGCAAGCTTCCCTCGATCAGCGAAACCATCGACTGGGCACGCGCCCTGGTGCTGCTGCACGCGACCGAGCTCGATCCGCAGCTCGTGCGCGACACGCTGAACGTGCTGCTGAAGTTCGAGGGTGATATGGCTTCGGTGGGCCCCAAGGTCGGCGAGCTGGCACACAAGGCGCGCGACGCCTGACGCGCGGACATGAATGACGTCCTGCTCCGCCTGTTGCGCGCAGCGCGCGGCGCGGGCGTGCGCATCTCGGTGGCCGAAGCGATCGATGGTTTTCAAGTTGCCGAGGAGGTCGGCTTTGCCGACCGGACGCTGCTGAAGGATTCGCTGTCTCTCGCGTTGGCGAAGACGGTCGAGGAAAAGCAGCTTTTCGAGCGGACCTTCGATCTCTACTTCAGCCGCGACGCCGTCTCCTCCTCCAGCCCCGCCGCCAAGCCGCCCGACGCGGAGGCGCCGGACGCCGACGGCGAGCCCGGTTCCGGTCCGGGCGCGCCCGGCGGAGCTGGCGGTACGGGGCAGGGTGGGTTGTCGCGCCTGCTGCTCGCCAACGACCAGGCCGCGCTCACGGCGGCGATGGAGCGCGCGGGCGAGGCCGTGGGCGTCTCCAATATCACCGTGTTCACGCAAACCAATCTCTTCGCGCGCCGCATCCTCGAACGGATGGGTCTTCGCGAGCTCGAGCGCGAGATCGAAGGGGCGCGCACCGCCGAGAACTACGGCTTGGCCGATCGGCTGGATCAGGCGCGGAGCGAACTGATCGCGCAGTCGCGCGCATTCGTCGAACGGCAGCTTGAATTGTTTGCCGCCGGAGCGACGCGCGAGTTGCGCGAAGGCATCCTGCGTGCCGCTCGGCTGTCCGACCTCGACCGGCGAGACTTCGACCGGATGCGGGCGCTCGTGCGCGACCTTGCGAGGAAGCTGGCCTCTCGTTACGGCCGCACCCGCAAGCGTGACCGCAAGGGCGTGCTCGATATCCGACGCACGATGCGGCGGAACATGGCTTTTGACGGCATCCCGTTTCGCACCGTTTGGAAGCGCGAGACGATCGACAAGCCGCGCGTCATGGCGATCTGCGATGTAAGCGGCTCCGTGTCCTCGGTGTCGCGATTTCTGCTGATGTTTCTCTACTGTTTGACGGATGTCATGTCGGACATCCGCTCCTTCGCATTCTCATCGAACCTCGTCGAGGTGAGCGACATCATGCGGCAGGAGGAGACTGAGGGCGCCGTCACCCAAGTTCTGGAGAAGATCGGCTTCGGTTCCACAAACTACGGGGTATCGTTTGCGGACTTCGAGGCTTGCGCGATGGGCGATCTCGACCGCAAGACCACGGTCATCATACTCGGCGACGCCCGAGGCAACCGAACCGAGCCGCGCACCGATCTGATGAAGGCCATTTTCGACCGCGCCGGCCGGGTGATCTGGCTCAACCCGGAAGGTCGCCCGTCATGGGGCACCGGTGATTCCGACATGCTGAAATACCTGCCGTATTGCCATCAGGCAGCCGTCTGCAACACGATCGGGACGCTGGAGCGCATCGTTACCGACCTGATCAAGGACGCGCGCTAGCCTCGGCTGTTTTCATCGTTTCCGATCCGGGTCGCGCTGCTGCCACCTGGCTCGCCCTAGCAATCGGCACGCCATCGCCGAGCTCCACGGCAATTCCCGAGGCTGGCCGGCAGCAAGAAACGGTCATAACGCCGTCGTAAGGCGTGTCTTACACATGCCAGCTCCACGACCCCAAAGCTGGTGATAAACCATTGATGTTTCAGGCGCACTCCGCCTGGCCCAGGGTTTGCTTTGTGTAGCAACATGGATCAACGACGGCCAACTGCATACGTTTAATTGGAAATTACGGTCAGCCGAGACTTAACAACGACGAGCAATTCATCTGGGCGAATTCTTCTAAACATTCACAAAGAGGTTCCCGTGGAAGACAACTTCCAGCAATTTTCTCGGCGACGCTTTCTGCAGGTAGCAGGCGTGTCGGTCGGAGCACTTGCGGCGGCGCGCGCGCGGAGCGCGGCGGCCCAGACCGTATCTGGTGACCTGATCGAGGGCTATTGTTCGGCAAGCTCGGTGGTACAGGGTGGAACCTTGGACCTTCACGTGCGCGCCGTCGCCCCGCATGCGTATTACAAAGTCGAGGTCTACCGCACCGGTCTGACCGATACACTCATCGGAACCAGCTTTGGCAAAAGCTTCATTCCCACGACCGCCCAGGACGACGTGACGCTCGCACAGACGGGCTGTGGCTGGCCAGTGGGCTGCACTCTCAAAGTCGGCCTGACCTGGCCGACGGGCCTCTACTATATCCGGCTGACGTCGTACCAGGATGCGGCGGGCACGACGCTTTTGGGCGCGATGAATGATCTTGGGTTCGTTGTGCGCTCCGCCCAGCCAGGAGTGCAGTCTGCTATCCTGCTTTGCATCGCCGACACGACCTACCAGGCGTACAACGCCTGGGGCGGCCGCAGTCTCTACACAACCCCACAGGCCATCACCGTGTCGTTCGATCGGCCATACGATAACCAGAACAGCCTCCCCGTTGGAGCCGGTGAACTGCCTTTCATCGCGTGGGCAGAGAGCAAAGGCATTGCGCTCGAGTACTGCACAAGTGCCGATCTGCATACGCAGAACATCCTTGTCGAACTATTCGCTGCTTCTCAGTGTCGGCCATGACGAATACTGGTCGAAGCAAATGCGTGACTACGTCGAAAACTTCGCGGCGGTTGGCGGCAACGTGTGCTTCTTCTCCGCCAATAACGTGTGGTGGCAGATCCGCTTCCAAGACAATCTGCGCACAATGGTCTGTTACAAATACGTCGCTCCGGATCCGATTCAGGATCCCGCCTTGGGCGGCCCCACGACCGAGTGGTACACCACGGGCCGCCCCGGAAACAGTCTCGTGGGTGCAGGATTCGTTCACGGCGCGGGCTGGTGGGACAACGTTCCGCAGACCGGGCCCCGCCTGCGCGGCTACACCGTCCAGAACGCCGATCACTGGGTCTACGCAGGCACCGGGCTGACGAATGGAGGCGTCTTTGGCCAGGGTAGTACCGGTTGCCAACGCAATCATGGGCTATGAGACCGATGCAGCGGTGTATGCCTTTGACAGCAGCGGCGTAGCGCGGCCGACGGGCGCTGACGGATCCCCCTCGGATTTCACGATCCTCGCCTATGCTGACCTGACGGACTGGCCGAACGACGGGAACTACGGCCAGCCTGGCTATGCAACGATGGGGCTCACCGAACGGGCGGGGGTAGTATTCACCGCAGGAACCGTGAACTGGCCCGCGGGCCTGCTGGTGGCTGGAAGCCCCGTAGAGAAGATCACCCTCAATCTGCTGACGGAACTCGGAGGGGCAGTCACAAACGGGTCCTGACACCCAGTCCGGCACGTCCGCGCCGCTGACTGCAAGGTTGGATTGACCCGCCATGCCCGGTCGAGCCCGGGCATGGCGGTGCGTGATGATTACCTTCTTCTCACGCCGAGGTCGCGCGTTGCAGACCCTCCAGCATCGTAATGTGCATTCCGATGGTCATGCGGGCGAGCACCGCGATATGTTCGAGGTCGCGATCGAAAACCGGCGGTGTCAGGTAGCCTTGTTGGATCGCGAGCAACTCCTGATGGCCTTGTAATTGCCCCCTGATATAGGCTGCATCGAACGCGCGACCCTGCAACGCCCGAAGACTTTCCAGCATGGCCTCATGCGCTGGGTCCAACGGCGCCGGCGGTGGATTGGCCGCCGACGTGTTCAACAAAACCTGGGCGATCGCAGTCTGCTCGTTGACTTCGAATTGCGCGAACTCTTTGACCCGTGGATCAACGCCCTGCAGCACGGCCAGCTGGCTGGTCTGCAGGGCGAAGCTTCCACCCCGCAGGGTCATTTTTCGGTAGTCGTCGGGGTCGAGTCGCGACCCAGGCGCCTGCGCGAACGTCTGGCTTGGCACGGTCGCCAACAGGGATGTCGTCACCACGCCCGAAAGCGCGATCAGCGCGTTGCGTCGGTTCATAGGATTGGCTCCGCTGGCAGTTCCGGCTGTCAACGGGAGAGCGGCCGGGCGGTTCGGCCCGCGCGCGAAAGTGTAACCCGGTCGGCCGCGCGCTGGCTCAGGCCGCAGCGCTGGGCCGCGCCTTCATTCTTTCGAACCAGGCCCCGAGGTGCTTGAGGTTCGGGTCGATTTCCTGGCCGAGGCCGCCAAAAAAGTTGAGCCACACGTATAGCAGGATGTCGGCCAGCGTCATGCGGTCGCCGCAGACATACTGCTTGCCGGCAAGGAAGCCGTCCATCTTCGCGACCCACTTCGCCGCGCTCGCCTTGAGATCGTCGGCGGCCTGGGGGATGCAGTGGATGCGGTCCTGGAACATCTTGAGCCCTTGAGAGAAGCGAAAGCCGTTCGCCATCGGCTCCAGGATGTTGAGGTCGATGCGGCGGACCCACATCCGTGTTTCGGCTCGTTGCTCCGGCGTGCTGCCGATCAGGGACGGACCCGGGTATTTCTCGTCAAGATACTCACAGATGGCGGTGATCTCAGATAGATACGTTCCGTCGTCGAGTTCGAGGCAGGGATTCTGACCGGCCGGGTTCTTCTGCAAGTGCGCGCTTTGTCTATTTTCGCCGGCCTTGACGATATCGATATCCTCCTTCGGCATATCGATGCCGCGCTCGGCCATGAACATGCGAACCGCTTGCGGGTTCGGCCCGATCGAGTTGATCAGCTTCATAGGTCGTTTCCTGTTTTGTTGTGGCGAGTGTTCGTCCTGACGAGCATGAAGCTAACACAGCCAACCGAAGTCGTCAGTTCGGTGCGCTCGTCGGTATCGGGGCCACGTGCGCCAGGACGTGTTCAGGCCACCGCGACCGACACTGCTGGTCAGCGGTAATCATATTCAGGAGGCGAGGGCGGCGGGGCGTAACAGTCCGGCGGCGGAGTCGGAAACGAGCCGGGCGGCGGCGCATAGTATCCGGGCGGCGGGGGTGCACACGACACCGTCGGGGCTTGCCGCGGCGCGGTTGCCGCACCGGCGATCGCACCGGCAGCGCCGCCAAGCAATGCTCCCGGAGCCGCGCCCCTGGCACCTCCAGCGAGTCCTCAGCGACAACCTCTTCGGGTCAGCCCGCTTGATAGCACGCCAGTGCGCTCGAGGATCACGTCTTGGGACTACCGTTGCGACACTTGTGGCGTGCAACCTCGTCGGGGCTCCCCGCTCACCGGCGCAGGCGCTCGCCCCGCCGTAATGTCCCGCAAGAAAAACACGGTGAAATCGTTGGCGGCGACGGCGTCGAAGTCCCGGTTCGCCACGTCCGAAATCCGGCCAGCGCCGTTGACCTCGCGACTGATGGCGCTGCCGTCGTCGCGCCGCACCGTGACGCGCCCGCACAGGGAATAGGTGTGTTCTGGCAACTCGGTGACGGAGACGACCGCCACATCGTCCTCCCGGTCGGGTCCGAGGCGGAATGTCGCAACTTCCTGTCCGTCAATGTAGACGCCAGTCACTTCATCGATCTCGGCGGGATCACGGTGGTCATGGATGCTGAATGTCACTGCATCCGCAGCCAGCGCGGCGCAGGAACCGGAGATCAGCAAACACGCGAGGACCGCGGCGCGGATCAAAGAAACCGTCCAGTCGCCTCCAGCCCGAGGAAGTGCTGCCCCACCGTCTCGAAATGGTGCGACCTGCCTTGTGCTTGTTGCGTCACGCTATGCAGGTCGCGAAAGCGTCGCTCGAAGGGGTTCTTCTCGAAGATCGCCGAGGAGCCCGCCTCCTGCCAGACGAACTCGGACACGTCGCGCGATTCCTGGATGGCGAACGTGGAAGCCATACGGATTGCTATGCGCTGGTCCATGGTGACGTTGCCGGTTTCGGCCACGACGTCGTAGATGTCGCGCAGCGCCGCCAGCAATTGCGTCCGCGCCGCGCGGAGCCGCGCCTCCGAGCGGCCCACCTGAGACTGGATCACCGGGTTGTCGCGCAACGATTTCGAGAGCGCCTGAGGGGTCTTGGTCTGCGCCAGGCGGAGAAACGCGTCGAGCATCGCACGCGCGAGCCCGAGTGCAACGCCCCCGAAGCCAACGGAATAGAGGTGCTGCGAGGAGAACCGGTAAAGCGTGCCCGCCTCGCGCCGATCCGCTTCCTCGTCCCGCACCGCGGAGTAGGGAGCCGGCACGAACAGATCGGTCACCGAATAGCTGTCGCTGCCGGTTCCGCGCAGTCCCATGACCTGCCAATCGTCGGTGATGGTGGCGCTGGCGCGCGGAAACAGCATGGTGTGCTCGATCGGATCGCCGTCCGGGTCCCGCAGCTTCTCACCGTCCGGCCCGTACACGAACGAATGCCCGCCGAGCCAGGTGGCGTGACGGCTGCCGCTCGCAAAGCTCCACTTGCCGGTCACACGATAGCCGCCTTCGCAACGGACCGCCCGCCCGTTCGGGCCGAAGCCCCAGGCAAGCACCCCGTCGGCCGGCCCGAAGATTTCGCGGGCGATCCGCGGCGCGAGATAGGCCGCCATCATGGAGCAGCCGGAGCCTTGGCCCACGCACCAGCCGGCACTTCCGTCGCCCATGGCGATCGCTTCGGTGATTTCGACGAAGCTCGCCGGGTGCACCTCGCCGCCGCCGACCGAGCGGGGCAGCAGCGAGCGGAAGATGCCCGCCCCGTGCATGGCCGCGAGCAGATCCTGGGGCAGTTGTCGGCCGCGTTCGATCTCGGGCGAGGCGGCCTCGATGACGGGGGTCAGGGCGCGTGCGCGTTGGACGTAATCGGCGTCGGTCAGTGCGTCGAGCGGCCGGCGGTCCGTTGCGATCACATTCATCGTCCCGCTCCCATCGTGCAGACTAAAGGTCAGTCTATCCTGAACACGGCCTTGCCCGTCAGCCGTCGGCCGGCGAGCTCCGCCGCAGCTTGCGCCAGTTCGCGCCAGCTTCGCACCGCGCCGATCTGCGGCTTGAGGGAGCCGTCAGCGACAAGCCCTGCCAGCAAAGCCAGATCGGACGCGAACGCTTCCTCGGGTCCCGAACTGAACGAGAAGAACGACTGCACGCGCGCATTCTGGGCCGCGTAGAAATCGTTGAACGCGATTTCGGTCGGCTGGTGGCTGGAATTGCCGAACACCACGATGGTGCCGTTCGGCTCGACGCGCCCGAACGCGGCCTTCAGGGCAGTGCCGCCGACCGACTCGAGGATCAGCCGAAAGGAGCCCCGCGCCGCATCTATGCTGTCGGCCACGTCAATCGCGCCGAGCGCACGCATCGCGTCGGCGTTTTCGGCCCTTGCAACGGCGGTGACGCGGGCTCCCGCGGCGGCAGCGAGTTGCACGGCAAGAGTGCCGACACCTCCCGCCGCTCCGTTGACCAGGACCTTTCTGCCAAGCAACGGTTCGCCGTAGCGGACCGTGCGAAGCGCGGTGAGGCCGGCCACGGGAAGTGCGGCAGCTTGCTCGAAGGAAACCGTGTCGGGCAGCGCGGCGAGCCGGTGCAGGGGCACGGCAACGCGCTCCGCCCAGCCCGCCTCGTCGAGCAAGGCGACCACGCGCGACCCTGCGCGCAACTCAGTGTGATCTGGAGGAGCGGACGCTACTACGCCGGCCACGTCTTGACCCGGTCGCCAACCTTCGGGATTGTTCCTGAACGAGGTGAGCTCGCCGCGGTTCAGCGAGATGGCTTTCACCTCGACCAGCACTTCGCCCAGCCCTAATTCGGGCTCCGGTAGATCTCGGAGCTCGACAGGGGAGGAGCCTCCCGGCGTGTTGACGAGAGCCCGCATCAGCCGTTCGTCGCCCGGCGCAGAAACGGGTTGCTCCGGCGCTCGGCGCCAATCGTAGACGATGGGCCGTGGCCGCAGACAAACGCCACGTCGTCATCAAGCGGCAGAAGCTTCTCCCTGATCGAGCGCAAAAGGGCCGCGGTGTCGCCGTAGGGAAAATCCGTCCGCCCGATGGAGCCCTGAAACAGCACGTCTCCGACCAAAGCGAGCTTGAGTGCCCGATTGACGAACACGAGATGGCCGGGCGTGTGGCCCGGGCAGTGCAGGACCGCGAAAGGCTGACCGGCGATCTCCACGTCCTCGCCTTCGGAAAGCCAGCGTGTCGGCTGTACGTTGCGCATCTCGGCAAAGCCAAAGTTCGCGGCCTGCCGCTCGAGGCTGTCCAGCAGGAACCGATCACGTTCGTCCGGGCCGTCGATCGGCACCGGGCGTCCGAGGCGGGCTTGCAGCCTTTCCTGCAGCTCCGCAGCACCGCCGGCATGGTCGAGATGGCCATGCGTCAGAAGGATTTGCGCCGCATCCATCCCAACGTCATCGACCGCGGCGAGAATGCGGTCCACGTCGCCCCCCGGGTCGACCACCGTCCCTCGCTTGCTATCCTCGTCCCACAGCAAGGTGCAGTTCTGCTGGAACTGCGTCACCGGAACGATCGCCGCCTTGATCCCCGCCACGGTGGTCAATGCAACCTTGGCGATTTCAGGTAGGACGAGCGATCGGCCGACTTGATCGTCACCGGCACCACGCCGCGCTCGCGACCAAGCCGGAGCCGGACGTCGGCCCCGGCGCTACCGGCGGCCCAAATGCGGCGCCAGAGTCCGCCGAGGTCGCTGATCTCCTCATCGGCAACCGATATGATCCGGTCTCCCGAGCGGATACCGGCCTTGTCTGCCGGCCCGCCATCAGCCACGCCGCCCACCACGATGTCGTCGTCGCTTTCGGTCGCATACATGCCGAGCCACGGCCGCGCCGGGCGGTTCACCCGCCCGTACGAGAGCAGATCTTCCATGATCGGCGTCAGATGCCCGATCGGGACCACCATGTTCATGTCGAGCCGCTGGCCCTTACCGTCGCCTTGCTGGAGGATGAGTGAGCCCACGCCCAGAAGCTTGCCCTCCGCCCCGATCAGTGCGCCGCCGCCCCAGAACGGATGGGCGGGGGCGGTGAAGAACGCATCGTCCAGCAGATACTCCCAGTAGCCAGCAAACTCCTGACGCCCGACCACGCGGGTTTCGATCGCGTTTTGCCGCCCGCCAGCCGCGGCGAAGATCATCTGATCGCCGACCTTCACCCGCTCGGAGTCGCCAACGTCCAGCACCGGGACATCAAGGCGCCCGAGGGCCTGAACCAGACCGAACCCGGTTTCCTGATCGTAGGCGAGCGCATGGCCAGGGATGGCGCGCCCATCCGCAGCGGTCAGCCAGATGGTCTCGGCCTCCGTTATCAGATAGCCGATGGTGGCGACCAAACCCTTGTCGTGGATCACGACGCCGCTGCCGGCACGCTCGGTGCCGAGGGTGCTAGCCGTGAACGCATCGGATGGCACGTAGGCCTTGACGCTGACCACCGCGCGGAGCGCCTGCTCCAGATCGAACGCGTAGTCGTCCGGGTCCGGCTGCAGCTTGGCGGGGATATCCCAATCGGATTTCTTCATCCCACGGCATCCCTTCGAGTGCGGGGCGTTTGTCGAACGCAGAGTATATCGGAAGTCGGGGGGGTATCGCCAAGCGCGCCGGCCGGCCTCTGGGAGTTGCGTTCCTCCTATCCGGCAGCGCTCGCGGCCGTACGTTCAACCAGATACTGCTTGTAGCGCACCCGGAGCGCCGTCTTGAGGAGCTTACCGGTCGCGGTGTGTGGCAATTCGTCCACGACCAGGATCGCATCGGGCAGCCACCACTTCGCCACCTTGCCCTCGTAGACGTCCAGCACCGTCTGCGGTTCCACCGTCTGGCCCGGCTTGGGCACCACAAGCAGGAGCGGCCGCTCGTCCCATTTCGGGTGGACCGCGGCGATTACCGCCGCCTCCGCAACATCCGGGTGGGAAAGTGCGATGTTCTCGAGCGTAATGGAGCTGATCCACTCGCCGCCCGACTTGATGACGTCCTTCGAGCGGTCGGTGATCGCCATAAAACCGTCCGGATCGATGGTCGCCACGTCGCCGGTCGCAAACCAACCCTCGGCGTCGAGCGCGCTTCCTTCCGGTTCGCCGTAGTAGGCGCTCGTGACCCAGAAGCCGCGCACCTTGAGGTCCCCGAACTGTTCGCCGTCCCAGGGCAGCTCGTTGCCCGCGTCGTCCACGATCTTCATGTCGACACCGTACAGCGCTCGGCCTTGCTTGAGGGTGTGGGCGTAGCGGCCGGCACGATCGAGTGCGGCTTGGGCCGGCTTGGGCGTGTTGTAGGTGCCGACCGGGCTCAACTCCGTCATGCCCCAACCGTGCTGGAGTTCCACGCCGTACTCGTCGCCGAACGCCTCGATCAGCAGGGGCGGACAGGCCGAGCCGCCGGTCATGATCCGCTGCACAGTCGCCAGCCGCTCGCCGCTCGCCCGGAGATGCTGCAGGAGACCGAGCCATACGGTAGGCACCCCGGCCGACATCGTCACCCGCTCGGTGTTCATCAGTTCGGCCAAGCTCTTCCCGTCCAGATGCCGCCCCGGCATCACCAGCGCCGCCCCGGCCATGGGTGCGGCGTGCGGGATGCCCCAGGCGTTGACATGGAACATGGGCACCACAGGCAGCACCCGGTCGACCGCACGGAACGCGAGCGCCCCCGCCATGTTGACCGAAAAGGCGTGCAGCACCGTCGAGCGGTGGCTGTAGAGCACACCCCTCGGTCGCCCCGTGGTGCCGGACGTGTAGCAAAGCCCACTTGCGGTGTTCTCGTCGAACTCCGGCCACACGTAGTCCTCATCGGCTTGCGCCATGAGGTCCTCGTAGCAGAGCAGCCGAACTCCGGCAGGCAGCGAGTAGCTCCGGCATCAGGGCCGGCTCCGTCATCAGCACCACGGCCCGGACCGAGGCCGGCAGACGCGCGGCGATGCCGGCGACCAAGGGGGCGAAGCTCGTGTCGGCGAACAGCACGCCGTCCTGAGCGTGGTCGATGATATAGGCGATGTCGTCGGGATGCAGCCGCGGATTGATCGTGTGGCAAACCGCCCCCATCCCGGAAGCGGCATAGTAGATCTCGAGATGCCGGTGGCCGTTCCAGGCCAGCGTGCCGACGCGGTCGCCGGCGGCGATGCCGAGCGCCATCAAGCCCCGCACGAGCCGGCGGGAGCGTCGCTCCGCGTCGGCATACGTGTAGCGGTGGATGGCGCCCTCAACCGTCTTGGAAACCACCTCCGTCGTCGGGTGGTGGCGCGCAGCGTGGCCGATAAGCGACGAGATCAGCAGCCGCTTTGGCTGCATCAATCCTAGCATCCGACGTGCCTCCTGGTCCGGGGCGCTTGGCCACGCCTCGTGGCGATAATCCGGACCGGGACGCTATCTCACCCGTGGGAGCGAATGAAGCTCTTGATGGCCGGGGCGATCTCGTGGCGGAATCGCCGGCCGTTGAACAGGCCGTAATGGCCGACGCCTTCCTGCTCGCGATGCAGCCGCATGTCATCGGGAAGGTTGACGCAAAGCTCGTGCGCCGCGCGCGTCTGGCCGATGCCCGAGATATCGTCTCGCTCGCCCTCGATCGTGAACATGGCGGTGTTCTCGATGGCGGCCGGATCGACCGTGCGGCCCACGCGAGACGAGAAGCCCGCGTGGCAACAGGTGCTCGTGAAACACGACCTCGACCGTTTGGAGATAGAACGCGGCCGACAGATCCATCACGGAGCGGTACTCGTCGTAGAAGGAGCGCTTGGACGCCAGATTCTCGCCGTCGCCGTCCACCAGATGGAGGAACATCTGCCAGTGCGCCTCCATGTGCCGGTCGAGGTTCATCGCCATGAACCCCGCGAGCTGTAGGAAACCTGGGTACACCCGCCGCATGAAACCGGGGTTGCCGAACGGCACGGGGTGGATCGTATTCCGGCGGAACCAGTCGATCCCGTGCCGCTTGGCGAACAGGTTGACTTGCGTGGGCGCCTGGCGCGTGTCGATCGGGCCGCCGATCAGGGTCATGGTGCGGGGAGCGGCCGGGTCGTGGTCGTCATTCATTAGCGCAACCGCAGCGAGCACCGGGACGGCCGGTTGGCACACCGCCATGACGTGGGTTTCCGGGCCGAGCAACTGCAGAAAGCCGATCACGTGATCGATGTAATCGTGCAGGTCAAAGTCGGGGACGGTGATCGGCACCTCGCGGGCATCGCGCCAATCGGTGATGTAGACGTCGTGATCGGGCAGGAACGCCTCCACCGTGCCCCGCAGCAGTGTCGCGTGATGGCCCGACATCGGCGCCACGATCAGCAGCTTGGGGTCGTTCGGTGTGTCGGCGAGACGGCGGAACCGCTTGAGGTCGCACCACGGCAGGCGTTGCACGATCTCCTCGTGCACCGGCACGGTTTCCCCGCCGACAACCGTCTCGGTGTGCCCGAAACGGGGTTTGCCGAATTGCCGGGTGCTGTGCTCGAAGCTGTCCAGCCAAGCTGCCGTGAGACGGCCGAGGGGCAACACACGCATCGGATTGTATGGGAAGTCGAGCATGCCGAGCGCGTTCGCTGCCATCATGCGCATGGGCGCCATCGCCATGCGCTGAAGCTCATACTGCTGATAGAGCATGCTCGTTCTTCTGCCTTCTAGCGGCGTGATATCAATGTCATTACATCGCTACTCGCGGGTAAACGTCCCCTACTCGGTGGAGCAAACCACCCACGCGGCAGACGCAGGGCTCACTGTCGCGTCATGCCTCGATTGCAGAGGAGTTCGGGCAATGCCTGAATTGGTGCTGATGTTTCGGTTTGCGCCGCTACGGGTTGGGTTCGGTTGCATACAACGCCGGCCGAGTTAGGCGAGCACTTCGCTGAAAGGCCGCGCAGCCGGTAGTCGGGCCGATGCGGGCACGTGCTGCACGTGCTTGTCCAGCACACGGTTCAGAAGCGCTCGGCATCGGCGACCGTCACGCGCCACCCAAGCCCCGTCGACCCGAGGGCAATGCTGCGGAGCATTTCGCGCCGACTTCTGGAGATATTACATTCTTAGATAGTTGTTTCGACCTTTACAGTCTGATGTAGGCGTGGAATAACCTGAGTCACCGTTCGGGATTGCCTGTTCCGACCGTCGACCGAAGTCCGCAGCTTGGCCAGACAGATCCGCCTGAACGCATTCGACATGAACTGCGTCGGCCACCAATCACCGGGCCTGTGGCGCCATCCGCGCGACCGTTCGGCCGAGTACAAGGACCTGAAATACTGGACCGACGTTGCGCGCATCTTGGAGCGCGGGATGTTCGACGGGCTGTTTATCGCCGACGTGCTGGGCGTCTATGACGTCTTCGGCGGCAACGTCGACGCGGCCTTGCGCAACGGTACGCAGATCCCGGTCAACGATCCATGCCTGCTGGTTCCAGCAATGGCGATGGTGACGGAAAACCTCGGGTTCGGGATCACCTGCACGCTTTCATTCGAGCCGCCGTATCCGTTCGCCCGGCGCATGTCGAGCCTCGATCACCTGACCGGCGGACGCGTCGGCTGGAACATCGTCACCGGCTACCTGAACAGTGCCGCGCAAGGCGTGGGCGGTAAGGACCAGACCGGGCACGACACGCGCTATGAAATTGGCGACGAGTACATGGAAGTCATGTACAAGTTGTGGGAGGGGAGTTGGGAGCACGATGCCGTCGTGCGCGACCGAGCGTCCGGCGTCTTCACCGACCCCAACAAGGTGCACAAGGTCCAGCATCGCGGCCGACACTTCCAGGTCGACGCCGTGCATCTCAGCGAACCTTCCCCACAGCGCACGCCCGTGCTGTATCAAGCTGGTGCTTCGACCAAAGGCCGCGCGTTCGCCGCCACCCACGCCGAATGTGTTTTCACTGCTGCGCCGACGAAGCAAGTTCTGGCGCCGCGCGTAGCCGACATCCGGCGCGGCGCGCTGGAACAGGGCCGCGCGGCGTCTGACATCCTCGTATTCACACTGCTGACCGTTATTGTCGGCCGCACCGACGCTGAGGCGCAGGCGAAACACGCCGAGTACCGGCGGTACGTCAGCCATGAAGGCGCACTCACGCTGATGAGCGGCTGGACCGGGATCGACTTCTCACGGTACGATCTCGACGAGCCCATCCGTTACATCAAGAACGACGCCATCCAGTCCGCGACCGAGGCGCTGACTTCCGCCGATCCGGACCGTACCTGGACCGTTCGCGAAATTGCCGAGTTCGGCGGCATCGGCGGGCTCGGCCCGGTGATCGTCGGCTCGCCGCAACGAGTTGCCGACGAGCTGCAGGCCTGGGTCGAGGAGACCGACATCGACGGCTTCAACCTGGCCTATGCGGTGACACCGGAGACGTTTTCCGACATCGTCGATCTACTGGTGCCGGAGCTGCAGCGGCGCGGAGTTTACAAAACCGAGTACGCCAAGGGAACGCTCCGCAACAAGTTGTTCGGGCGCAGCGCATACCTGCAGGCGCCGCATCCGGCAGCGGGATACCGGCATTGGCTGCGGCCGGCGGCCGACCGGACCGTATCGCGCCATGAACCCGCGCCTGCTTGAGGCGCGGCTGGAGATTGCCTGCGGTATGACGCGACCGCTGTCGATAGGGCAGCTCGCGGCCAGGGACCCGCGACGTCCGAAGTCGCGCAGTTACCCGACGGTCGCCGGCCCGTCCGTGCCCCCATGCGACTGGCTGTATTGCGGATTGGCCGCTAAATAAGCGTCGGCCTAAGTCTTGTTGTCGAACCACCCGATCCAGTCGTAAACGCTGCGCTGCGGCCATGTGCTGTCGGAAGTCATGTTGCCGAACCAGTTGGCTTTCGGGTCGTTGCCCGGCGCGGCGACGTAAATCGAAACCCAGATATTCATGCGATACACGAGGTCGGATGGCGTATACTTCTGCCACGTACGCTGGCCATCCAGGTAGAAGGTGATGTTGCCAGGCGGCGCCTCCCACTCGACGGAATAGACGTGCCAGTGGTCCGGGCCGTCGCCGACGTCGAAGTCTATCGTGTACTTGTTCGCGCCGTGGGTGAAGTTCGGGTCGCTGGTGTGCACCGTCATCGTGCCCTGACGATGGTTCGGGTTCTCGGTGAGGTCGATCTCCTCGAAGTCTCGGTTCGTCCGCGGATCAGGATGATTGTCGAGAAAATACTGCCAGAACGCGCCCATGCAGCCGTCCCCGATCGGCTGCTTGCACCGTCCTACGATGTAGCCGTACCGATGGCTGAACCGAGAGCAGATTTCGGCGGTCGCCCAGCGATAGGGCTGCATCACGGCGGGCCGGTCGGTGGGCGCGATGAACGCCGTGTTGATCAGATAGTGTTTGCCGCCACTTCGGACGATCTTTACCGACCGGCAGTCGGCCTGCACGACCGATTGATCGGGTGCCCAGCTATTGCCGCCTCCGCGACCTCCCGGATTGGCGGTGCTGGTGCCGCGATAACCAATCGGCGCACCGAGCCATTTGTTTGACCAGTCGATGGCGCCAGACGAGAAGTCATCGAAGAACAGCGGCGTGATGCCGCTGCGATCGCGGTGTCGGGCCTCGGTAGGACGAGACCGGATGATGCCCGGCGCAGCGAGGCCTGCGAGGCCAGTGGAGCTGGCCCGAAGTAGCCGGCGGCGCGGAATGCGGATGCCCCGATTGTCAGACATTGGCAGCCCGAAGCACTTTGTGCAGCGTCACCCGGCGCAACTCCATGCCGGAGCCGAACCGGATTGCCGACCCTACTTCTTCAAGCGATACAGGACGTCTTCGGGTATCGCCTCAGAGACCGACCATTTGTCGATCACCTTGTCCTGGCCGCCGCTCACCTCCTCGATCAGCATCGGGATCTGCGTCTGGATATGCAGGTCGTGGCTGAAGCTGCGGGGGCCGAGCAGGGTCGGTTCGTTCTTGAACCCTTCCAGCACCGCAGTCACCTCCTTGCCATTGGTAGTGCCGGCTTTCTCCACCGCGCGCGCCCAGAGCTGCAGGAAAGCGTAAATCGGATACGCGTCCTGCGACGCGGGGACGGCCCCGTACTTGGCCTTGAACGCCGCGGTGACGGCGGCCACTTCGGGGCGCGGATCCCCGAGAACCGCGGCCTGCGTCGCGATGTAGAAGTTCTGCAGGTCGGGAACGGCGGCAAGCCAATACGATCCGTCCATGGAACTGCCGTTCAGGATCGGCAGATTGATGCCGGCCGCCCGAATCTGGCGGACCGCACTGGCCCCGCCGGGCTGGAAGGTGCAGAGCATCACGCTGTCGACCTTGTCGTCGCGGATCGCATTGGCCAGCCGGGTCACTTGTGAGGCAATGGAAGCGTCGCCGCTCTTGAACGTGTCGCGCCCGACGATCTTGCCGCCCTTCTTTGGAAACGCCCAATCGAACCCGGCGCAGACTGACTTGTCGTACTCGATCGCGTCGTCGAGCAGCACGTAGGAATTGCGGTAGCCTTTCTTCTCGTAGCCCCATTCCGCCATGGTGGCGCCCTGCAGCTGGGCAGCGGAGGAGGAGGTGAACGACAAGGCGCCAACGCCCTTGATGCCGGCCTTCGGATCTTCCGCACACAGGAAGACCGAGATCACGCCCGCACGTTGCGCTTGCAGCGCAGCCGGCGCGCCGTAGTCGTAGTCGCAGGTAGCGAAAATCAACGCCGCACCGGCGCGGACCATCGCCAGCCCCGACTTCGCACCTTCGGCGCGGTCGGACTTGGTGTCGGCGTCCATCACCTTGATCTGCTTGCCAAGCAGGCCGCCATGGGCGTTCTGCTGCTCGGCCCAGAGCTTGGCCATCCGCGAGCTGTCGCCATCGTATGCGGCCATCCCGCCCGTGAGGGCCACCGCGAAGCCGAGCACGATGTCGTCGGCTGCGGGCGCGGGCGTGGCGCGCGCCACCAGCCCGAACCCGATGGCAAACGCGAATGCCAATCCGCGTGAGGTTATCGACTTCAGTTGAGCCTCCTGCTGCTGCCGAAACATCGCTGAAGCGGATTGATGCAAAAAGCAAGCCCATGCCAGGCGGTCGGCAAGCTACCCGGCGCGAGCCTGGCCGGTGCCCGCATCACCAGCGGCATGTTGACGGGCGAGAGATTATCCCCGATCCCGGTCCGAGAATTGCTTGTGCCGCTAAAGGGCAACCCGGGAGCAAGTCTTGCCGTCTGCGCGACAATCCCCCCGTATGCGGCCCGGCGTGCTTGCCCACGGCGCGACCGATCGCCTCCACGACCTGCCATCCGGCATCGTTCAGTCGGATGCCGCGGAGCTGACGGCTGATGCCATTTCGGTCAGCTTCCGCGGCCTAGCGGCCGTATCCGAGGTGAGCCTGACGGTGCACCGGGACGAGGTGTTCGGCCTCATCGGCCCGAACGGCGCCGGCAAGACCACGCTCGTCAACTGCCTCACCGGATTCCAGCGCCCAAGCGCGGGCCGCGCCCTGCTCGGGAGGGAGGATACGACCGGCTGGAAGCCGGAACGCTTCCGCAAAAATGGCGTCGCCCGCACGTTCCAGGCGGGCCGGCTGTTTCGGGAGATGTCGGTGCTCGACAACGTCGAGGTCACCGCCGTGGGGCTCGGCCTCTCGCGCCACCGCGCCGTGCCCTACGCGATGGCGATGCTCGACTGGGTCGGCCTCGCGGACAAAGCACAGGTCGTGGCGGGCTCGCTGCCCTATACCGACGAGCGCCGGGTGGGGATCGCCCGCGCGCTCATCCTTTCGCCGGCCTTCGTATTGCTGGACGAGCCCGCAGCCGGCATGTCCGACGCCGAATGCGAGGATCTGATGGCGGTGGTGTCCGCAATACCCCGCGCCTTTAACTGCGGCGTGCTGCTGATCGAGCACAACATGAGCGTCGTCATGGGCATCAGCGATCGCATTCACGTCCTCGACGGGGGCCGCACCATCGCACAGGGTTCGCCGGCCGAGATCCAGAAGGACGAGGCGGTGATCTCCGCCTATCTGGGGATGGAGGCATGACCTCGGTGCAGCAGCCCGCCCTGCTGTCGGTCGAGGACATCTTTGTCAACTACGGCCGCCTGGCCGCCGTCCAAGGCGTGTCCATCACGGTCGGCCAGGGCGAAGTCGTCTGCCTCATCGGCCCAAACGGCGCCGGCAAGTCGACAACATTGGCCGCCATCGCCGGCGGCGTTACGGCACAGCGCGGCCGCATCGTGTTCAACGGGGCGGACCTGGTCGGCCGGCGACCGGAGGACATCGCGCGGCTCGGCATTTCCCTGGTGCCGGAAGGCCGGCACGTGTTCGGCACTCTGACGGTCAAGGAAAACCTCAGCATCGGCACCTACATGCGAGCCGACAAAAACCGGATCGAGGGCGACCTCGAGCGCGTGCTGGACTACTTCCCGCGCTTGCGCGAGCGCTTGCACTTCCCGGCCGGGCGCTTGTCCGGCGGCGAGCAGCAGATGCTCGTGATCGGCCGCGCCTTGCTCACTCGCCCCCAGATGATGATGGTGGACGAGCCCTCGCTCGGCTTGGCGCCGATGATCGTCGATCAGGTTTATGAAATTCTGCTCGAAATGCGAGCCCGCGAGGGGCTGACCTTGCTCATCAACGAGCAGAGTTCGCACCGCGTGCTGAAATACGCCGACCAGATCTACGTGATCCGCACCGGCCGCATCCAGCTCGCCGACCGCGCATCCGAACTCCGCGACGGCGAGGCGATCAAGCGCGCTTACTTCGGGTTCGGCGAGCCGGCGGCCGCTAGCGCCGCAACGGCGGCACCGGAGCTGGCACCATGATCGACTTGCTGCAGAACCTCATCGACGCCCTCAATCTCGGCAGTCTCTACGCACTGGTGGCGCTCGGCGTCGGGCTGCTGTTCGGCATCTTGCGGCTGGTCAACTTCGCCCATGGCGATTTCATAACGATCGGCGCGTACGCGCTGATCGTGCCGTCGCTGGACGTCACGGCCCAGGTCTTCATCGGGGGCTGGGGTTGGTATCTGATGATCCCGGCGA
This sequence comes from uncultured Alphaproteobacteria bacterium, assembly GCA_963757115.1. Lineage (GTDB taxonomy): Bacteria > Pseudomonadota > Alphaproteobacteria > Acetobacterales > Acetobacteraceae > CAVWQV01. The sequence continues at coordinate 264,056 of CAVWQV010000001.1, forward strand.
TCGGCATTGTCGTCGTCATCGTGGCTCTCGCCTCGGATGCGCTGGTGTTCCGGCCGTTGCGGCGGGCAAGCCCGCCTGCCTTGATGATCGCGTCGTTCGCCGTCAGCTATCTCATCCAGAACGCCGTGCTGATGATCTACGGAGCGCGGCCGAAGGCGATCAATCTGTGGTCGGGGCTCAACCAGCAGATCATGATCGGGGAGTTGCGGGTGCCACTGCTTCAGGTCGTGACCATCGTCGTGACCTTGGCGCTCATGGGCGTGCTGACCCTGTTCCTCAAACGCACGGCGTGGGGCGTGCAGATGCGCGCCGCAGCGGAGGATTTCCGCATGGCGACGTATCTCGGGGTGCGCGGCAACGTGGTGATCGGGCTCGCCTTCGGCATCAGCGGGCTGCTCGCCGCCGCCGTGTCGCTGCTCTACCTGTCGCAGAGCGGGTCGCTGAGCCCGACGATGGGGGTGCCGCTGGCTTTGTTTGCCTTCGTCGCCACCGTGATCGGCGGCCTCGGCAGCCTGCTCGGCGCCGTGGTGGGCGGGTTCCTGGTCGGCTTCATCGTGATCATGCTGCAGGCCTATCTGCCGCAGGATCTGCGCGTGTTCCGCGACGCGTTCGCGTTCGGCTTTGTCATCCTCATCCTGCTGCTCCGGCCGTCCGGGCTGGTGCCGACCAAAGCCTTGATGGAGCGGGTCTGACGCATGGCCCCGATGCAGCGAACCGGCCCGCGAACCTGGCTACGCCGATCATTCCCGGTGCTGTCGTTGATTGCCATCGTCACACTGGTGGTGGTTTTCGGCGCGCTCGGAGGCGGCGACCAGCTGCAAGTGACCTTGCGGGAAATGCTGATCCGGATGGTCGTGGTAATCGGCATGTACGTGTTCATCGGCAATTCCGGCATCCTCTCCTTCGGCCATATCGGGTTCATGTGCATCGGCGCGTACGCTGCGGCCTGGGCGACGGTCGATCCGAATTGGAAGCAGATGATGCTGACCGGGCTGCCCGCCTTTTTGCAGCAGCACGAGTACCCGCTGCCGGTGGCGCTGGCCGGGGCGGGGGCGCTAGCGGGTTTGGTCGCGTTGCTGCTGGGCGCGGCGATCATGCGCCTTTCCGGCATCGCCGGCTCGATTGCCACCTTCGCCTTTCTCGCCATCGTCAACAGCGTTTACGGCAACTGGGAAACCGTGACCGCCGGCGCCAGCTCCATCGTGGGCGTGCCCGATCTCGTTGGGATATGGACGGCGTGGGCGTTCACCGTACTCGCGCTCCTGGTGGCGTTCGCATTCCAGACATCGAATTTCGGCTTGATGCTGCGTGCATCACGCGACGACGAAACGGCCGCCAAGTCGTCGGCCGTCAACATCGTCCGGGTGCGGCTCATCGGCTTCGTGCTGAGCGCCATCGTCGTGGGCGTCGCCGGCGGACTTTACGGCCATTTTCTCGGCATTCTTACCGTCGACATCTTCTACCTTCCCTTGTCGTTCCTGACGCTCGCGATGCTGGTGGTCGGCGGCGTCGGAAGTCTGGCGGGCGCGGTCATCGGCGTGCTTACGGTAACGGCCGTCGTTGAGCTTCTGCGGTTTTTCGAGGCGGGGACCATGGTGGGCGGCATCGCTCTGAAACTACCGGAGGCGAGCTCGGAGATCGGGTTGGCATTGGTCCTTGTGCTCATCATGATCTTCCGGCCCACGGGCCTGATGCGCGGACGGGAGTTCATCTGGCGTAGGCGGGCTGCCGCAACGACCAACCGGCGCGCGGCGAGTGCGAGCCTGACCGCGGAACGTCCCGCTCCCTGATCTAACGGAGAGCTTGCCGCATCGCCGCTTCCGCGTCTCGCGATTCCCGGCGCGCCTGTAACGCCACCTCAAGCGTGACCGGGACGAAGCGAACGGCCATGTGCGGCTGTAGTTGCCCGATGCGATCCATGTCGGCGGAGATCACCGTGCCGATCATGAAGTAGCCGCCGCCCGAGACGGCATCCCGATGCAGCACGATCGGCTCCGTTCCGCCCGGTATCTGGATCGAGCCGTACGGGTAGCAGCTATCGACGATGTTCGACGGGTCGGAGCCGGCGCCGAACGGCTGCGGCCGCGGCTCGAACGCCAGCGGCGAGCCGCCACGGAAGCGATAGCCGACGCGGTCCGCTTCCGGCGCCACCTTCCAGGTCTCGGCGAAGAACCGGTCCAACGCCGCCCCGGTTACGCGAAAGTCGTATAACCCGCGCACCATGCGCAAGGTCGTCACCGGATCGGCGCTCGGGCGTAGTTCTGGGGAAAGCGATCGCCCCTCCCGCGTCTCGGATGAGGCGGGGCCGACCGGCAGCACGTCAGCCGCGCGGAGCGTACGGCCTTCCATATCCGCCGAGCGCCCCGAGGCCATAGGTGGAGCGGCTGCCGAGCACCACAGGAACGTCGATGCCGCCGGAGATGGCGATATAGGCACGGGCGCCCGAACGCAGGTGCGCGAAGCTGAGCGTCTGCCCGGCCTCGACCTTGAAAGCGGTCCAGGTCGGGCGAACGTCCCCGTCAACCTTCGGCGGCAGCTCCGCCCCCGTAACCGCGATCTGGGCCGGAGCGCTGAAGCGAAGCTCAGGCCCCATAAATGGAGCTTCCAGCGCCGCCGCACCCTCTTCGTTGCCGACCAGCAAGTTGGCGGCGCGCAGGGCGAAGCGGTCCATGGCGCCCGAGAGCGGAATGCCGATGTGGTAGTAGCCGATGCGCCCGAGATCCTGCACGGTGACGGCGAGGCCCGGCTTGATCACCTCAACCGCCATGCAAGGTCTCCAGCAGCCGGGCGTTGGTTCCCGCAGGATCGCGGTGGAACTCTTCGAGCGAAAACCTCGCCGGCTTGACCAGCGGCGTGAAACGCCCGGCCGCTACGGCGGCGATGATGTCGTCGTACTCCTCCCGCCCGATCGGACGGAACTTAACGATGTCGCCTGGACTGAACAGCACCATGAAGTCGCGGAGATACGAGACGGACTGTGTCGGATCATAGATCGGCATTGGCGTGATGCCGTACATCTGGTAGCCGCCTGCGCCGCGCACCGAATACATGCAACCGAAACAACCGCCGTGACCGACGGTGAGCTTCGGCGTGTCGGTGCGCGGCCGGATGTATTTGGGCACCTCGATCTGCTTCGCTCGCTCGACCATCTGGTACAGCCAGGGCAGGCCGGCGACGAAACCCACCATGGAAACGAACCACGGCGATCCCGCGTGCGCGGCGATGAAGGCGGTGACGCTGTCGTAGCCGTTCACCCGCGCGCTATATTCGAGATCGGTGGAGGCCGGGTCCTGATGCCGTTCGCGGAAGCGCATGAGCGTCTCGCGCGTCCAAGGGTCGTCGTAGAACACCGGCACTTCCATGATCCGCGTCTCGAGCACAGGCTCGGCGCGAGCGGCCTCGTCCTCCAAGGACATCACCGCCCTTTCGAGTTCTGCGGGGGCGATTACGTCAGGGTCAAACCTGACCTGGAACGATGCGTTGGCAGGGCAGATCTCTGTCACGCCCTTGATAGCGGCCCCCTTCACCGCCTTGGCCAGGCTCAACGCCTTGAAGAAGGCTTCGAGCGACATCTCCTCGTCAAACTCGATGACCAGGTGTTCGTCGCCTCCAAAGGAAGTCCGCGTCTTCATCCGCCGCTGTCCTGTCTCGCCGGAGGGTCGAAGGGCGTGCGCGCAAGCCAGTCCTCGAGCCAGCGCGTGTGCACGCGATGCGCCAGCACGTCCGGCTCGGCGAGCAGGCGCCTGAACAAGGGTGCCGTGGTGGGGATGCCCTTAATCTCTAACTCGTCGAGCGCTCGCCCGAGCCGGCGCAATGCCGCGTCGCGGCTCTCATCCCACACGATCAACTTGCCGAGCAGTAAGTCATAGAACGGCGGCACTTCGTAGCCGGCGTACAAGCGAGGCATCGAAGCGCACGCCCGGCCCGCCTGGCACCCGAAGCGCCTCGACCCGGCCCGGCGCGGGCCGAAAGGCGCGGGCTGGGTCCTCTGCATTCAACCGGCACTCGATGGCGTGACCGCTGGCCCGGATGTCGGCCTGCGTCAACCGCAGCTTGTCGCCAGCGGCAATGCGGATCATCTCGCGGAGCAGATCGACGCCAGTGATCATCTCGGTCACCGGATGTTCGACCTGAATGCGCGTGTTCATTTCGATGAAGTAGAATTCTCCGCTCGCCTCGTCGAACAGGTATTCCAGCGTGCCGGCGCCGCGATAGCCCACCGATTGAGCAAGCTGCACGGCCGAGGCACAGAGCCGCTCCCGCTGTGCCGGCGTGAGACAGGCGGCGGGAGCTTCTTCCCATAGCTTCTGACGTCGGCGCTGCAACGAGCATTCCCGCTCATAGAGATGGATCGCGCGCTCGCCGTCTCCGAGCACCTGCACCTCGACGTGACGGGCGCGCGGGATGAAGCGTTCGAGGTAGAGCCCGTCATCGCCGAACGCGGCCTGCGCCTCCCGACGCGCCTGCGGCACCAGGGCTTGCAGGTCGGCCGCGCTTTCCGCGATGCGGATGCCGCGACCGCCGCCGCCCGCCGCCGCCTTGATCATCACGGGAAAGCCGATGCGGCTCGCGGCCTCGACGACGGAGGCGTCGTCTCCACGCGATCCTCGGTGCCCGGAACCGTGGGCACGCCCGCCGCCTGCGCCGCTGCCCGCGCACGGGCCTTGTCGCCCATCAGGCGGATCGTCTCCGCGCGTGGGCCGATGAACACCAGGCCCGCTTGTTCCACCGCCGCCGCGAACGCTGCATTCTCGGAGAGGAACCCGTATCCCGGATGGATCGCATCCGCGCCGCGCGCCCGGGCGGCCTCCAGGATGGCTGCCTGATTGAGATAGGACTTCCCGGCGTGTGCGGGGCCGATCTCCACCACCTCGTCGGCAAGCTGGGCGGCCAGCATTGCGTGGTCGGCGGCGCTGACCGGCTGCACCGTCGCGATGCCGAGTTCGCGTGCGGCCCGGATCACGCGCACGGCGATCTCGCCCCGGTTGGCGATCAGGATCTTGCGGATCGGCACGCCTAGTCGCCGTAGTCGATCGGCGACGCGTGCCAGCCCGCCGCCCGCTTCGCCCAGAACGTTTCGCGCAGGCGCATCGAGACCGGACCCGGCCGGTCGTTCCCCATCACTCGCCCGTCCACGCGAGTGACGGGCATGACGCCGCCGGCGGTGGTGGAGAAGAACACCTCGTCGGCGTCCCTGAGTTCGCTCGCTGGCACCGGGCGCACGGTGCAATCGAGCCCGAGCTCGTCGCAGAGCTCGATGACGCTGCGCCGGGTGATGCCTTCCAGCACGCCCGTATCCGGCGTCGCCACCTTGCCGTCGGTCACGACGAACACGTTGAAGCCGGGCCCCTCCGTTACGTTGCCGCTCTCGTCAAGCAGGACGCAGAAATCCGCACCGCGATCATGGGCCTCGAACTGCCCGCGCGTAAGATCGGCCCAATGGAAGTTCTTGGCCCGCGGATCGAGCGACGTGCTGGGGATTCGCACCGTTTCTGCGACGACAACGTGCGCGCCCCGCAACTGCATCTCCTCGCTCATGATGTTGACCCAGGGGATCGCGAAGGCGGCGAGATAGTTGCGGGCGTAGGCAGGGTGATAGGGCATCCCGGCGGGCGGACGGCCGCGCAGGCAATCCATTGCGACATAGGCGTCGCGCAAGCCGCTGAGGCGCACGCATTGCCGCAACACCGCCTCGATTTCCTCGTCGCTCTCCCGCGGCCTAAGCCGGAAGGTGTCCATGGAGGCACGGAAGCGCCGGATATGATCGTGCAGACGGAAAAACGCGCCGTTCCAGACGCCGACCACGTCGTAGGTGACGTCGGAGCGGCGATAGCCCCAGTCGGTGATCGGGATCGCCGCCTCGGCCACTGGCATGTAACGGCCATCGATATAGGCGACCCCCGCTGACAGCGATGCTTGCGTGCGTTCGCCCGCCGCGGTGCCGCTCATGTCGCGTCAGGCCTCGATCTCATAGAGCGGCTCGCCGGCCATCACGGGGTCCTCGTTTTCCACGAGGAACCGCAGCAGCCGGCCGGCCTCGTCCGCCGTGACGGGCGTGAACGACTTCATCACCTCGATCAGACCAACCGTTTCACCAACGGCAATCGCGTCGCCCTCGTTCTTGAACGGCGGCTGATCCGGGGAAGGGCGGCGATAGAAGGTTCCGGGAAGCGGGGAGGCAATCGTTTTGGTGGCCAACCTAACCTCCTGTCGCCGGCGCATCGCGCCAGTGCGCCGCGGAGCGCTTCTGGAACATGTCGCGGAACTGCTCGGTCGACCGCTCCAACACCGCGCCGCTATCCCAGTCGAGAATGACGGCGTATTGCCGCACGACGTCCAGCCGATCGATCTCGCCCGCGCGGAAGCGACGCGCGACCTCCTCCGGGTCCGCCTCGATCCAGGCGCGACGATTGGCCCGGATGCGTTCCCGCTCCGCAGCGGTTGCCGGCTCGTCGATGGCGTATTCGGCAAGATCGGCGTCCACCACGCGCAACACCACGCCGTAATCCTTGCGCGCGCGTTCGATCGAAACGTAGTCGTCCGCAACGTCATCGCGCACCTTGCCGGGATCGCGTTCCAGCGGATCGCCGTAGCCGCCGCCGCCGGCCGTCGGGCGCGTGAACACATCGCCGCTGCCGATCGGCACGTCCGAGAAAACCGAGCCGAGCCATTCCTCCCGCTCCTCTCCGGCCCGGCGGAGGCTGAGGCCGTGCGGCATGGAGGGCAGGCCGCCGTCAATTCCCCACACCACGGCGCGCTCGCGGTCGCAGATGTAGGAGATCACCGACTGATCCGCCTCGCGGAGCGTGCTGGTCTTGCGCACCCCGGCGCCGCCGCGCCATCTGCCCGGCCCGGCGGAATCGGTGAGGATCTGGTATTCGTTGGTGAGGATCGGCGAGACGCGCTCCTGCCCTTCGACGGGCTGCGACTGCAAGCCGGTGCCGAAACAAGCCGTGGTGACGTTGCAGCCATCCTTGCCGTTGCGCCCGCCCCAGCCGCCCGGCAACCAGTCGTAGAACATGAAGATCGGCTTGCCGTCCGAGCGGAGGTCGCGCCCGCCCGCCAGCAGATATTCCAGGTTGAACGCGCAAGCGATGGCGCGCTCGGGCATGATGCGGGACCAGATCTCGTAGATCGAGTTCATGATTTTCTCGAACGGCATCAGAAACCCGGTCACCGCGACCGGCCAGCGCGCGTTCACCACCGTGTCCTCGGGCGCGATAACCTGGATCGGACGATAGAAGCCGGAGTTCAGCGGCAGGTCGGGGAAGAAGGTCTTCATCCCCGCCGCTACCGCCGAGAACGTCGCCCCGAAGGCCGAATTGTAGAGCGACCCGATGCAGGGATGGCTGCCGGTAAAGTCGTAGATGACCCGGTCGCCCTTGATGGTGAGCTTGACCTTGATCGGGATCATGCCCTCGCCGCCGGCGGGGTCGCGGTCGATGAAGTCCTGGGTTTCCCATTCGCCGTCCGGCAGCGCCGCGAGCCGCTGGCGCATGGATCGCTCGACGTAGTCCTGCACGTCGGAAAAGCCGGTGACGACGGTGTCCTTGCCGTACTTTTCGACCAGCCGGACGATTTCGCGCCCGGCGATGCGCGTGGCTTCGGCTTGCGCCTGCATGTCGCCGATGATGGATGCCGGATCGCGCGTGTTGGACGCGATCAGGTGCGCCACGTCGCGCCGGAACACGCCGCCGTCCCACAGCCGGACGGGGGTGATGCGGATGCCTTCCTTGAACATGTCCTTGGCCAGCACGTCGAACGAGCCGGGCACGCTGCCGCCGACATCCGACCAGTGCCCGTTCGACTGCGCGAACGCGATCGGCTCGTCGCCGACGAAGATCGGCCGGATCAGCCGCACGTCCGGGAAATGCGTGCCCCCGGCGTACGGGTCGTTGATCGCGTAGACGTCGCCCGGCTTCATGTCGTCCTTGAAGAAGCGGATCACGTCCTTGCAGGTGTAGTGCAAGGTGCCGACATGGACCGCGATGTCGTAGTTCCCCTGCGCGATCGAATCGCCGTTGATGTCGTTCAGCGCGTTGGAGAAGTCGCGGTTGAAGATGACGAACGAATAGCAGGTGCGGAGGATTTGCTCCGCCATCTGGTCAACCGTCGTGATGAACGAGTTCTTCAGCACCTCGAAGGTGACCGGGTCGAGCGCGAAGCCCGCTTGCGCGTCCATGCTCAGGCCTCCAGGCGCATAACGATGTTGAGGAACTGGTCCACCTCGGCGATGGCACCCGGGGGCACCACCGTCGTCGCGTCAAGCTGTTCCACCACCGCTGGGCCGACGAAGCGCGCGCCGGCAGGCAGATCGCCGCGCCGGTAGATCGCCGTCTCGACCGGAGTGCCGCCGAACCACGCCGGCCGGCGCGCAATCGGGTCCGGCATGCGCGCCGCCCTTCGCATGGGTGAGCATCGCCGCTTTCGGCACAACGCCGGTTGCGCGCAGATTAAGGCGGTAGAGGTCGACCGGAGCGTCGTCGCGCCGAAAATTGTACTCGCGCTCATGCTCGGCATGGAACGCCCCGACCAACTGCTCGATCGGGCCGACCGGGCTCCCGGCTGGCACGGCGAGCGACCGCCACTGGCCGCGGTACATCATGTCGATCGTCCGCTCCATCACCACGTCGGCGTCGCCCACCCCCTCGTTGCGCATCCGGTCCCAGGCCTCCCGTTCCAGCTTGCCGAACTCCGCCTCGATCGCACCGGCATCCGCCTCGCCCGACGGGTAGATGAAGCTTTCGGCGAGGTCGTGCTGGATATCGACCAGCAGGCAGCCGAGTGCGGAGGTGACGCCCGGGTTGAGCGGCACGATCACCGTCGGGATCGACAGCTCGCGCGCCAGTGCCGCGCCGTGCAGCGCGCCCGCGCCGCCGAACGCGACCAGCGCGAAGTCGCGCGGATCGTAGCCGCGGCTGATCGATATGAGGCGCACGGCGTCGGCCATGTTGGCGTTGGCGACGTTGAGGATCGCCTCGGCGGCCTCATGCAATTCCATGCCGAGCTTGCCGGCGATCTGTCGCACGGCGGCCTCGGCCAGCGCCGGGTCGAGCGTCACGCTGCCGCCCGCCAGCCCGCCGCCGAGCCGGCCCAGCACGACGTTCGCATCCGTGTTGGTGGCTTCCGTGTTGCCCCGGCCGTAGCAGGCCGGGCCGGGATCAGCCCCGGCCGATTGCGGGCCGTTGCGCAACGACCCGCCCTCGTCGATCCAGGCGAGCGAACCGCCGCCGGCGCCGATCGTCAGCACCTCGATTGAAGGGAATCGGATCGGGTAGCCGAACTCGATATGCCAATCCTTGGTGACGCGCGAACGGCCTTCCCAGGCGAGCGACACGTCGCAGCTGGTGCCGCCCATGTCGAGGCCGATCGAGTTCGGAAAGCCGCATTGTCCCGCGATGTGCCGGCTCGCAATCGCCCCGGCAGCGATGCCCGAACCGGCGAGCCGTCCGGCGAACTGCCGTGCGCCGTGTCCGGTCATCACCCCGCCGCCGCTGTGCAGCAGCAGTAGGTCGTTGCGGTAGCCGCCCTCGCGCAGCCGGTCGGCGAGCCGCGCGGCATAGTCGCCCACCACCGGAGCCAGTGCCGCGTTCACCACCGTGGTGGAAAACCGCTCGTGCTCGAAGATCTCCGGCAGCACGTCCGAGCTCGCCGTGATCGGCACGCCGGGCAGCATCTCCTCCAGGATCGCCTTCATGCGCCGTTCGTTGGCGCCGTTGGCGAAGGCGTTCATGAAGCAGACTGCCACGGCCGCCACGCCCCGCTTGCGGAGGATGCGCGCCACCTCGCGGGCGGCGTCCTCATCGAGCGGGATGACGCTGCGCCCGGCGGCGTCCGTGCGTTCCGGAACGGTCAGCCGGTCGCGCCGCGGCACGTAGGGGCGTGCGACGTCCTTGTAGGTGTCCCAGAGGTCCTCCTTGTTGGCGCGGCGGATCTCGATCACGTCGCGGAAGCCCTCGGTGCAGACCATCGCCGTGCGCGGCAGCCGACGGGTGATGAGCGCGTTGGTCGCGACCGTGGTGCCGTGCGAGAGGAGGGTGACGTCCGCCAGATCGACGCCGGCCCCCGCGAGACCCGTGAGCAGCCCGTCGATGGGATCGTGCGTGGTGGCCGTCTTGGCTACCTCCATCCGCCCGGACGCCTCGTCGAGGAAGCAGAAGTCGGTGAAGGTGCCGCCGATATCGACCGCCACGCGCAGTCCCGTCATGTCCGCTCCCGATCCGTTTCGGTTCCAGTTCGCCCGGCGCGCGGCGTAAACTCGCTAGTCTCGTTCCGCCTGCCTCGGCGCGATCCAGTCGGCGAGCGCCTCGCGCACGGCCTGCGCGATGGCCGCGGCACCCGGCGTGTCACTGTGCACGCACACGGACTCGGCCACCACGTCGACCGTTTTGCCGGACAGTGCTTGCGTCTTCCCCTCGGCGACGGCGCGGCGCACCTTGGCGCTGGCCTCCTCCGGCCCCACCGGCTGATGCTCGCGCGTGATGATGTTGCGGCCCTCGTCGTTGTAGTCGAGGTCGGCATAGAACTCGCACACGAAGGGCACGTTGCGGCGGCTGAACACCTCCGACATCGCGCAGTTGGCGAACGCGAACACCGGAACGGCGAACACCTCGGCGGCGTCGGCGATCGCTTCCGCCACCTCCGGATCGCGCTGCGCCATGCCGTACAGCGCGCCGTGCGCCTTGATGTGCGAAAGCGGCATCCCTTCCGCGTCCAAGAAGGCTTTGAGCGCGCCCGTTTGATAGATGATTGCGGCGGTGATCTCGTCGCGCTCCAGCCGCATCTCGCGCCGCCCGAAGCCCTGCAGGTCCGGCAGGGACGGATGCGAGCCCACCGCGACGCCGTGCCGCTTAGCGGCCCGCACGGTCCGCCACATCACGCGCGGGTCGGAGGCGTGGAAGCCGCACGCCACATTGGCATGGGTGATGAACGGCATGCAGCTCTCGTCGTCCCCGAGCCGGTAGATACCGAACGCTTCGCCCATATCGCAGTTGATGGAAACAGTGCGCATGCGATCTCTCCCGTCGGTCCATGCTGATGCACTCGTCATGCCATCATTGCCGAGGTTCGGCCGGAACCAGCCTTGCCTTATCACTGGGCAGCGGGGCGCGCCACGGGACACGCCCGACGACCAGGCGTCCCGGCGTGGTGTCGCAGCCGCCCTACTCGGGAGAGGTCTGCTCCAACCGGGCGATTTCCCGCACGATCTCGTTGCGGTGGTCGTTCCAGGTCACAAGCGTCTCGCGCAGGTTGTAGAGCAGCGCCTCGGCCTCAGCCGTGTCCTGGTCGACTGACCGAAGCCGTCCGATTAGCTTGATCTGAGCCGAGATCCGACTTTCCCCGCCCGCGATATGGCTGTTCGCCTGCTCGAGATGTCTCCGCTCGGTCGTCAAGTGCGACATGTTCCTCGCCTTGCAACGCTACCCTCGCACCGACGGGATGTGCCGGCGGTAGTGTGGCAGTATGTTTAGGCGAGTTGCTGCCGTATAAATAGCCCAGAAAAGGCGTGTTGCCGGCCAGATGGCAATCGGTGTCAGGAAAATGGCGATGGATCAAGTGTTGAACCGGGACATCGTGGTCATTGGGGGCTCATCCGGCGCAACCGCGCCGCTCAAGACTATGCTGGGCGCCCTGGCGCCGGATTTGCCCGCAGCCTTGTTCGTGGCGCTCCATCTGCCGGCACGAAGCATCGGCATGTTGGCGACTGTCGCGTCCGCAGCGGGCCCTCTTCCCGTGCATCAGGCCGAAGACGGGATGCCGATCCTGCCCGGGAACATCTATCTGGCCGTCCCAGACCACCATCTGATCCTGGACAACGGCAGAATGCGGCTCGGCCGGGGTCCGCGAGAGAATATGGCCCGCCCGGCCATCGACCCGTTGTTCCGCTCAGCGGCCATCTCCTACGGCCCCCGGGTGATTGGAGTGATTTTGTCCGGCCTGCTGAGCGACGGTGCTGCGGGCCTCGAAGCGATCAAGCGCTGCGGCGGGGTCGCCGTGGTGCAGGACCCGGACGACGCCATCGCCGACGAGATGCCCCGAAGCGCTATCCGGGCCGCCAAGGTCGATGTGACCCTCCCGAGCGCTCGCCTGGGCGACGTGCTGTCCGATCTGGTGCGGGAGCCTCCGGGTTGGCCGGTGCCGGTCCCGCCCGACATTCGGCTGGAGGTCGACATCGCCGCGGGCGAACGGGTGGACAGCGAGGTCATACGGCGCATCGGCGATCCGGCCGCGCTGACCTGTCCCTCCTGCGGCGGGGTGATGAACGGGATCCGCGGCTCAAAGCCGTTGCGGTTCCGCTGTCAGGTCGGACACGCCATGACCGCCGACGTCATGGCCAAGCAGCAGGAGAACGCGGTTGACGAAGCACTGCGGGTCGCCTTGCGGGTGATCGAGGAGCGCGCCGAACTGGTCGCCAGAATGGCGCAGGAGGGCCGCAATTCGGCCCGGCCCGCAATCGCCGAAACGTACAGCGAGCGCGCGGCGGAATACCGGAAATACGCCGAGACCATCCGCCGGGCCGTGCTCCTGTCCATGGCGCCGATCAGCCCATCGGAGGATGAGGGCGGGCAAGATGATATTGTTTAGCCGAAACGGTTCCGCGGGGGGGGGCCTTGAGCCATTGCAAGATGACCAGGCCGACATGAGCCCCGAGCCTCAGGAGTTAGAGCCGCATACAGCCGGCTTGATTGACGGGACATCTGATTCGGGCCTGCCGCCCGACGACGAGGTCGACATCCAATCGATCAACGTCATGATCCTGGCGATCGGCGCCTCCGGTTCCGACATGAGCTCGCTCCTGCGGGTTCTGAACACGCTTCGGTTTGGATCAGGCCTGGCCGTGGTCCTGGCGCTCCAGGATCGGGAGGCTTTGGACGATGAGCAATTCAAGCGCGCGCTCGGAGCGCGAGCGGAGGCGCTCGTTGCCGTGTCGGACGGCGATCCGGTCGAGCCGGGACGCATTTACCTGCCGGGCCCGAATCTCATCACCACCCTCGAGGAAGGGAGACTGCGAACCCGGAAGGCCGAGCAGGATCCGGGCGAGCGGGGAACCATCGATACTTTCTTCGTCTCCATGGCGCAGGACCAGGACGGCAACACGATCGGTCTGGTGCTCGGACGGACAAACGGCGACGGCACGCTGGGGGTCGCCGCGATCAAGGAAGCCGGCGGCCTGACCTTGGCGGAGGATAGCGAGGCCGTCGCGCTTCCCGGCCTCGTTTCTTCGGGCAGCCCCGCCGCGCTCGTCGACCTGATCCTGCCGATCGAGGCGATCTCCGAACGCATAGCGCTTCATGCGCGCCACCATGCTCAACTGAGCGAAGCCGAAGAGCTCGACATACGGTCGGCGGCCGATTCCACCCGCCTGGCCCAGATCGCGGCCGTGCTGCGCGACAAAACCGGCCACGATTTTCATGGCTACAAGCGCGCAACCTTCCTCCGTCGCGTCCAGCGCCGGATGCAGGTGTCGCAATTCGACAAGCTCGACGCCTATCTCAGCCTTTTGCGATCGCAGCCCGATGAGGCGCAAGCGCTGTTCAACGATCTGCTGATCGGCGTGACGCGCTTTTTCCGCGACCGGCGAGAGTTCGAATTCCTCGAAGACCAGATCGTGCCGCAACTCTTCGATCAGAAGGGGCGGGGAGACCAGCTACGTGTTTGGGTGCTCGGCTGCTCGACGGGGGAAGAGGCGTACTCGATCGCGATCATTCTCAGCGAATACGCGGCCCGGCTGCCGGCGCCGCCGAAGATTTAGGTTTTTGCCACCGACATTGATGGCCGTGCCCTCGCCGCTGCCCGCGTAGGACGATACAAGCAGGCGATCGTCGAAGACGTACCGCCGCAACGGCTCGCGCGCTGGTTCGTCAGAGAAGGCGATACCTACTGCGTCACGAGGGAACTGCGCGAGCTCTGCGTGTTCTCGCAGCACAGCATCGTCAGGGATCCGCCCTTCTCAAGACTCGACCTCGTATCCTGTCGCAATCTCCTCATCTACCTGGACAACGCGTTGCAGAGCCGGGTCATCCCCTTGTTCCATTTCGCGCTCAAGCCCGGCGGATATCTATTTCTCGGCACCTCCGAAAACGTTTCGCGGCACGCGCAACTGTTCAGGGCGGTCGACCGCGCCTACCGGGTATTCCGCAAAGCCGAGACCGAGACGCGAATTCTCCCGGAATTCTCGTTCGCGCCGATGCTGTCGCCGAAAACGGGTGTCGTGCCGCTGCAGCGTCCGACCGAACCGAGCAAGAGCCTAACCAGGCTCGGCGAGCGGATCATCGAGCGGTATGCTCCCGCCTACGCCGTCGTCGACGAGCAATTCGAGGTGCTACATTTCTCGGCGCAGGCGGGCCGCTTCATCCACCCGGCCGGCGGCGCGGCCACCCTTAACCTTCCCAATCTGGTGCACAGCGACCTTCGCAGCTATCTGCGGGACGCGCTGAACCGGGCGGCAACGGAGCACCAAACCGTCCAATCCACCGGCTTGCCAATGGGCGAAGACGGGCAACGCATGGCGGTGGACATCATCGTCGAGCCCGTCGTGGACGGGTCTCAAACGCCGCGGGGCTTTGTCGTGCTTTTCAAGCAAGGGACAGTCGCGCCCGGTGACGACGAGGCAACGTCCGATGCGCCGGTACGTCAAGACGATCACGTGCGACGGCTTGAAGCGGAGCTGCGCGTCACGCGGGAGCGTTTGCAGACCATCATCGAGGAACTGGAAAGCACCAACGAGGAGCTGAAATCTTCCAACGAAGAGTATCAGTCCCTCGTCGAGGAGCTGCAAAGCGCGAACGAGGAGTTAGAAACCTCCAAGGAGGAGCTGCAATCAGTCAATGAGGAGGTGACGACCGTCAACGCCGAGCTCGCGCATCGCGTCCACGAACTCGGCACAGCGAACAGCGACCTCAAGAACCTGCTGGAGAACACCCAGATCGCGACGGTGTTTCTCGACAACGATCTCCGGGTGACAAACTTCACCCCGGCGCTCGCCGAGATTTTCCATCTGGTCGACACCGACCTTTACCGTCCGATCGAACACATCAAGTCCCGCGTGATCTACGACGAGCTGCAGGACGACGCACGCTGGGTGATCCGCACGCTCGCCGCCGTCGAGCGCGAGGTGGAGAACCCGGAGACCCGCGCGCGCTACATCGTGCGTGTGCTGCCCTATCGCACCGTCGACAACTTCATTGGCGGCGCGGTCATCACCTTCCTCGACGTCACGCAACTGGCCCGCGCGGAACGTGCGTTGCGCGACAGCGAAGGTCGGCTGCGCACCCTGATGGAGGGCATTCCGCAGTTGGTCTGGCGGGCGGTGGACGGCGGGCATTGGACGTGGTCCAGCCCGCAATGGACCGCCTACACCGGCCTCACGGAAGCCGAAAGTCGCCAGCTCGGCTGGATGCGGGCCGTGCACCCCGACGATCGCGAGGCCGCCAAGCAGGCCTGGGAGGCGGCCGTCATCAACGGAGCGCTCAACGTCGAGCAGCGCCTGCTGAACGCCTCCGAGGGCCGCTACCGTTGGTTCCATATCCGGAGCGCGCCGGTGCGGGACGAGCAAGGCCGCATTGTTGAATGGCTGGGAACGTCGACGGAGATCGACGACCTGCGCCGGCTGCAGGAGGAGCAGAAGGTGATGGTGGCGGAGTTGCTGCACCGCACTCGCAACCTGATCACCGTAATACGTTCGATCGCCAATCAAACGTTGCAGACGAGCGAGGAGCTCGGGTACTTTTCGTGACCCAGTTCAACGACCGGCTGGACGCACTGTCGCGCGTGCAGAGTTTGTTGTCCAAGTCGGGCCAGGGCGCGTTAACGCTGGGAACGCTTGTCCGCCTCGAGCTCGATGCCCTCGGCGCCGGGATCGAGGGAGACCGCGCTGTGATCGAGGGGCCGGACGTGCCGTTGCGTAAGTCCACCGTGCAGACCCTGGCGCTGGCGATCCACGAACTGGCGACTAACGCCCGCAAATACGGGGCGCTCGCGACCGAGCACGGCCGTCTCCGGGTCACCTGGCGCACGCGCCAAGTCGATGGACAAAACGAACGTCTCGCGATCGAATGGGCCGAGGAGGGCCTACCGTCGCGTGATGGTTCGCCCCCCCAAAGAAGCGGCTACGGCCGAAAATTGATCGAGCAGGCGCTACCTTACACGCTCGATGCCGAAACCAGCTATGAACTCTCCGACGTGGCCCTGCGTTGCAGCATCGAGCTCCCGCTCGGAGGATCCGGGAAACCGGAGGACGACTAGCCATGGCGGAAACCAACGTCTTTGACGGACGCAAAGTCCTCCTCGTAGAGGATGAGTTCCTCATCGTCGATGCCCTGGTGGAGGTGCTCCAGGAGAAGGGCATCGAGGTGATCGGGCCCGCAGCTAGTGTGGCAAACGCCCTGCGGCTGATCGAAATCTTCGCCACGGATCGACGGCGCCCTGGTGGACCTCAATCTGCGTGGAGAGATGTCGTTCCCGGTAGCGGACGCTCTTCAGGCCCGCGGCATCCCGTTCGCGTTCACCACCGGCTACGACGTCAGCGCCATCCCCGCCCGATACGCCTCCATTGCCCGCCATCAGAAGCCGGCCCGCGCGATCGAGATCGTGAGGGCGCTGCTGGCCTGACCGGACCGAGGCTCCGCCGCTATCCACGGCTGCCGGGCATAGCTCTTGCGTGGAGCTCGCAGGCGCCGGCGCCTCGGCGCACGTTGGGAGCACGTGGAGAGGGGGTCAGCTCCCGCGATAGGTGCTGTACCCGTAGGGCGCGAGCAGCAGGGGAACATGGAGGTGCGTGGCGTCGTCCCGCACCCGAAAGCGGATCGGTATCTCATCGGTACAGACCCGGATCGTACAGGCCCGGCTTGCCGTCCAGCGCCTTCCGCCATGCCCCGACCCTGAACACTAGCTCGAAGTCGCCGGCCGTGTAGGCAGCGCCTTCCAGCAACGGCGCGTCGCAGCGGCCGTCCGCGTTCGTTCGCCAGCAGCCGAGCGGCTCCGGGTTCGTTTCCCCGAGCCGGAACAATGCGATATCTAGCCCGACGGCCGGCTGACCTCGCGCGAGGTCGAGCACGTGAACCGTAAGCCGCCCGCCGTCAGCCATCTTCGCCTCCGAGCAGGTTCTCGAGCCGGAAGCGCGCGATGCGCGCCACTTCGCCCAGCGCCGTCCTGCGTTCCGCCTCCTGCGAGTTTTCGAGCCGCTTCGCCATCGCGTGCAGGATCGTCGACCGATCCCGCTGCCCGCGCACCGCGATGATGAATGGAAAGCCGAACCGCTCGCGATACAGCTTGTTATACCGTGCGAACCGCGCCGCCTCGTCTTCCGCCAGCGCATTGAGGCCCAATCCGCCTTGCTCGCCTTGTGAGGCGGCGGTGAGGATGCCGGGTCCGCCCAGTTCCGGATGCGCCCGCAACAGGCCGAGTTGGGCCGCGTCGCCGGCTTCCTGCACCACGGCGATCATGGCCCGGTGCACGTCGTCCAGCGAGGCGAACGGCCGCCGTGCCCAGGCCCGTTCGGCCACCCAGGGCGAATGCTCCCAAACACCGCCGAGCAGCGCCATGAAGCTCGACCGGTCCAAGGCATTCACGTCGGCCAGGCGAACCTCCTGAGGTCGACAGAATGGATGGGATCATTGCAAATAACCGGCCACATGTCCGGAACGGCTGTGCGGGTTCGCTGGCACAAGGCTTGCTCCATATCCCCGTCGATCAGTGGAGGAGAACACGATGCCACTCGTTCACCACACTTACGGCAAAGGCCGCGTGCGCGTCATGCGTATGCACAAGTCGGGCGAGCGATACGAGCCCCGCGAGCTGTCACTGCGCGTGTTGCTGGAGGGTGATTTCGGCCGCGCCTTCACTGAGGCGGACAACCAGACCACCATCGCTACCGACACGATCAAGAACCTGGTCAACGTGGTCGCGCGCGAGAACCTCGACGCCGAGCAAGAGCCTTTCTGCCGAGCCGTCGCGACCCAGTTCCTCGATCGCTACCCGCAAGTCGAGGGCGTGGCCGTCGTCGCGCATGAGACCCGGTGGCAGCGTCTCGCCTTGGACGGCAAGCCGCACCCGTACGGCTTCACTCTTGACGCGAACGGCAAGCCGACGGTGCGAGTGGCGGCGAACCGGGACGGGGCGGAAACCACCTCCGGCGTCGAGGGCTTCACGTTCATGAAGGCTACCGAGTCAGGCTGGGCCGGCTATGTAATGGACGAATATACCACGCTTCCCGAGAATTCGCGACCGCATCGCCGCAACCAGCATGGACGCGAGCTGGGACTGGCAACGTGATCCGGCGAGCTTCCCTGAGGCCAACGCTCGCGTGCTCGACACCATGCTGCGCGTGTTCGTGACAACCTACAGCGAAAGCGTGCAGGACAGCATCTACCGCATGGGAGAGGCCGTGCTGCACGCCGTTCCGGAAGTGGTGCGCGTGCGGATGGCGTGCCCCAACAAGCATTATATCCCGATCAACCTCTCGGCCGTTCAACCTCGATAACCGCAACCAGATTTTTCTGCCCACCGACGAGCCGCACGGCCAGATCGAGTGCACGGTGGGGCGCGGATAGCCTAACACCCCGAAGGCGGCCGCTTCACCCGCCCCGGGCATCCTTCGTCAGCACGGCCGGGTAGTCGGCCGGCTGGCCGTCCACGATCAACTCGATATCGGACGTCAGATCGTCGTCGTGACGGTCGGCGTCGATATGTTCCGCGACCGCGCGGAGCCAATGCTCGCGAGCCCGGCCGTCCGGCCGTCCTTCCCGTTCCCAGAAGAAGTAGGCCCGCTCGCGAACAAGCTTCTTCTCATCGGATGTAAGCGCACGCATCGCGGCCTCCCGTGCCCACGCGCAACCCGCGTTTTGTGCCACGCCTGGCTGCGGAACAGCAACGGCGTGCGACTTCAGATTATCGACAGGTAAGATTGCCGTCGGTCAGGGAACGATCTGGCCGCCCACGGCGCTCGCCGTTCGGCAGGGCGAACGGCGCCTGGCCGGCGCGGGTGAGCTCGAGGAGGCTGCTGAGCTGTTCGTCAGTCGGACCCGAGATCGTGCCGGTGCCGAGCAGGTTGCCCGGAAGACGTTTTCCGCCACCATCCCGGGCTCGCGCATCCGTTGCGTTTGATAGGAAACAGCCAAGCTGTCATCGAGCCGCCGCCAGCCCTGCTGGTCATGCTCCGCCCCGAGATGTCTCAAGGCCCTGGATATCGCGCGCTGACCAGATCCGTGCGGTTGGCCGAGGCGACCCGACTGCGCCGCACGGGATCGGGGTTCGTCGAGGTCTGGCATCGCTTCCTCCGGCGGAGATTCCGCTTTGACGAAGCATTTTAATGCTTTGAGCTGGCTGTAAATCCGGCCCGGCATCGTTCGCCGACGCGGAATCCTGCTTCCTCTGCGGCTCATGTTCTTTATATGTTCTGCTCCTTCGAGGTGTGAGAGGAGCACGACGCTTGCCCGATGCGGCGCTGTTGGACGGGTTACGACGAAGGATCGGGCGCGTCCAGCGCCGCGCAGGGCGCGCGCGGCTCGCGTCGATCCCGTTCGGGGTGGCTTCGCTTGATGACGCTCTCCCCGCAGGCGGGCTCCAGCGCGGTGCGCTTCACGAGGTGGCCGGGTCGGGCCCGGACATCGAGCATGGTGCGGCGTCGGCGTTGCTGGTTGCGGGCGTGCTTGCCCGCGTGCGCGGTCAGGTGCTTTGGGCGGTCGAGCGGCGCGACCTGTTCGCCCCGGCCTTGGCCGGCGTCGGGCTCGCCCCCGATCGCCTGGTGCTGGTGGAGGCGGGCGACGCCGCCTCCGTGCTCCTGGTGATGGAGGAGGGGCTGCGGCATCGCGGCCTCGCCGGGGTGGTGGGTGAGGTGAGCGGGCGCATGACCTTGACCGCCTCACGCCGTCTGCAACTGGCGGCGGAGGCGTCCGGGGTCGTCGCCTTGGCACTCCGGCGCAGCCGCCGGCATGACGACCCCGAACTCGTCGCCCCTTCGGCGGCGGTCACACGATGGCGGGTAACCGTTCTTCCATCGCCGCCGCCGATCGCCCACGCGCCGTCGGTGCCCGGGCTCGGCCGGGCGCGCTGGCGGCTCGACCTCGTCCGCTGCCGTGGGGGCGAGGCCCATTCCTGGACCGTGGAGGCTTGCGATGCGCAGGGTCGTCTCGCTCTTCCTGCCGACCTGGCCTACCGACCGGCTGCGCCAGCACGCCGGCGCGCCGCCGGCTGACCAACCGCTGATCACTTCCGCCCATGACGGGCGACGGCTCACGGTGGCGTCGGTGGACCGGGCGGCCGCAGCGCTCGGGCTCGCGGCGGGCATGGAACTCGCGCATGCGCGGGCGATGGTGCCGGGGCTCACGGCGATGCCGGCCGACGCGGCGGGCGACGCGGCCGCACTCGGCCGCTTGGCTGCCTGTTGCCTCCGCTACGCGCCGCTGACCGCGCCCAATCCGCCGGACGGCGTGTGGATCGACCTCACGGGGGCGGCGCATCTCCATGGCGGCGAGCACGCCACGATGGTCGACCTGCTGGCGTGGCTGGCCGCGAGAGGCACTGCGGCCCGCGCGGCCGTCGCCGATACGCCGGGTGCGGCGCACGCCCTCGCGCGCCATGCCGGGGAGGCGATCACCATCGCCCCGCCGGGCGTGGGCCTGGCGGTGCTCGCGGATTTGCCGATCACCGCGTTGCGCTTGGCGCCCGACATCGTGGCCGGCTTGCGCCGGCTCGGCTTCGAGCAGGTGGGCAGCTTGGCCCGGACGCCGCGCGCGCCGCTCGCACGGCGCTTTGGCCTTTCGGTGCTAGAGCGGCTCGACCAAGCGCTGGGCCACCTCCGCGAGCCAATCGAGCCCGTTTTTCCACCCGAGATCGTCAGCCAGCGCTTGGCTTTCGTCGAGCCGATCGGAACGGCGGAGGCCTTCGCCGTCGTCATTACCGAACTGACCGAAGCGGTGTGCGACCGGCTGGAGGCGAGCGGGCAGGGGGCTCGGCTGTTGGATCTGCTGTTCGAACGGGTGGACGGCTCGGTGCAGGTGGTAGGCATCGGCACGGCGCGCCCGTCCCGCGCCGCTCCCCACTTGGCACGACTGCTGCGCGAGCGGCTGGAAGCGGTCGATCCCGGCCCCGGGGTGGAAGCGATGCGGCTCGTCGTTTCGCTTGCCGAGCCGCTCGGCTACCGCCAACCGGCCCCGGGCCTCGCCGACGCGGATAGCGAAGGTGCTGAGGACATCGCGGCATTGGTCGACCGGCTCGAGAACCGGCTTGGCGCGGGCCGCGTCTATCGCGCCGCCCCGGTCGAAAGCGACGTGCCCGAGCGCTCGGTCCGCCGCGTCCCCCCGCTCGGGGCGCCGCCCCGAAGCAATTGGCCGCCTGCCTTGCCGCGCCCGGTGCGTTTGCTCGATCCGCCGCAGCCGGTGGAGGCAATGGCGCTGCTGCCCGACCAGCCGCCCGCCGCGTTCACCTGGCGCCGCCGCCGGCACCGTGTGCGTCGCGCCGACGGCCCCGAGCGCATCCATGGCGAATGGTGGCGGAGGCCAACGGAGGTGGACGCGGTGCGCGACTACTTCGCCGTAGAGGACGAGGATGGCCGCCGCTTTTGGCTGTTCCGCCACGGCGACGGCGTCGATCCCGCAACCGGCGATCTGCGGTGGTTCCTCCATGGATTGTTCTAACGAGCATGGTTATCACCGGCAATCTGGGCGAATTTCCCGAGTGGATGGGCTGCGTAGCGAAGATTGGCTGACGATGTGAGCTACGCCGAGCTTCAGGTCACGACCAACTACAGCTTCCTGCGCGGCGCTAGTCACGTGGAGGAATTGTTCGCCACCGCCAAGCTGCTCGGCTTGCCGGCACTCGGCGTCGTCGATCGCAACTCGCTTGCAGGCATTGTCCGGGCGCACGAGCGGGCGAAAGAAACGGGAATGCGCCTCGTTGTCGGCTGCCGGCTCGATCTGGACGACGGTTGCTCCGTGCTCGTCTATCCGACGGACAAGCCCGCCTATTCGCGGCTATGCCGGCTGCTCAGCGTCGGCAAGAAGCGCGCGGGCAAGGGGGCGTGTCTTCTCGGTTGGAACGATCTCGCCGAGTACGGCGCAGGAATGCTGGCCGTCTTGGTGCCGGATGCGGCGGACGAGGCGCTTGCCATCCATCTCGCCCGGCTACGCGCCGATTTCGGCAATCGCTCCTACCTCGCTCTGAGTTTGCGCCGGCGCCCCGGCGACGCGACGCGGTTGCAGCACTTGGCCGACGCGGCGCGCGCCGCGCGGGTGGCGACGGTGGCGACCGGCGACGTCCTGTACCACGCGCCGCATCGCCGCATCCTGCAGGACGTCGTCACCTGCATCCGCGAAGGCTGCACCATCGACGACGCGGGCTTTCGCCGCGAACGCTTCGCCGACCGGCATCTCAGATCCCCTGCCGAGATGGCGCGGCTGTTCACGCTCCATCCGGAGGCGGTCGCCCGCTCGCTCGAGATCATGCAACGCTGCCCGTTCTCGCTTGACGAGCTGCGCTACCAATACCCGAGCGAGGCCGATCCGGCGCTCACGCCGCAGCAGACATTGGAGCGGCTGGTGCAGGAGAGCGTTGCATGGCGCTACCCGGATGGTTTGCCGGACGACGTGGCCGCACAGCTCCGGCACGAACTGCGGCTGATCGCGGAACTCGATTATGCGCCGTATTTCCTCACCGTACGCAGCATCGTCGCTTACGCGCGCTCGAAAGACATTCTCTGCCAGGGGCGCGGCTCGGCCGCCAACTCCGCCGTCTGCTACGTGCTCGGCATCACCTCTATCGACCCGGTACGGAGCGGCCTTCTGTTCGAGCGCTTCGTCAGTGCCGAGCGGCGCGAGCCGCCCGACATCGACGTGGATTTCGAGCACGAGCGGCGCGAAGAGGTGATCCAGTGGGTGTACGAGCGCTACGGCCGCGAGCGCGCGGCGTTGTGCGCGACGGTGATCCGCTATCGCTCGCGCGGCGCCGTGCGCGAGGTCGGCAAGGTGATGGGGCTGACGGAGGACGTAACCGCCGCACTCGCGGGCCAGGTCTGGGGCTGGAGCGAGGAGGGGGTGGAGGACGAGCACGCCGCGGAGCTCAATCTCAACCTTGCCGACCGTCGCCTTCGCCTGACGCTCGAACTCGCGCGCGAGCTGATCGGCTTTCCGCGTCACCTGAGCCAGCACCCGGGCGGCTTCGTGCTGACCAGCGAGCGGCTCGATGACCTGGTGCCGATCGAGCCGGCCTCCATGAAGGACCGGCAGGTGATCGAGTGGGACAAGGACGACATTGACGTCCTGCGCTTCATGAAAGTGGACGTGCTGGGTTTGGGAATGCTCGGCTGCATGCGGCGCGCCTTCGATTTGCTGGACGAGCATCGCGGCGAGCGGCTGGATCTGGCGACGATCCCGGCCGAGGACCCCGACACCTACACGATGATCCGTCACGCCGACACTTTGGGCACGTTCCAGATCGAGAGCCGTGCGCAGATGTCCATGCTGCCGCGCATGAAGCCGCGCACGTTCTACGACCTCGTGATCGAGGTCGCGATCGTGCGGCCCGGCCCGATCCAGGGCGACATGGTGCATCCCTATCTGCGCCGGCGCGAGGGGCTGGAGCCCGCGCACTATCCCAAGCCCGAGCTTGAGCGCGTGCTCGGCAAGACCTTGGGCGTGCCGCTGTTTCAGGAGCAGGCGATGCAGGTTGCGATCGCTTGCGCGGGGTTCACGCCGTCGGAAGCCGACCAGCTCCGTCGTTCCATGGCGACCTTCAAGTTCACCGGGGGGGTGTCGCACTTCAGGGACAAGCTGATCGACGGCATGGTCGCGCGCGGCTACAGCCGCGAGTTCGCCGAACGCACGTTCAGCCAGATCGAAGGTTTCGGCAGTTACGGCTTCCCCGAAAGCCATGCCGCGAGCTTCGCGCTGATCGCGTATGCGAGTTCCTGGCTGAAGTGCCACCATCCGGACGTGTTCTGCTGCGCCCTGTTGAACGCGCAGCCGATGGGCTTCTACGCCCCGGCGCAGATCGTGCGTGACGCGCGCGAGCACGGCGTCGAGGTACGGCCGGTTTGCATCAACCGCAGCCGCTGGGATTGCACGTTGGAACCGGCCGGGGGCGGCACCCTTGCGGTCCGCCTCGGCTTGCGCATGGCGAAGGGGCTGGCCAACGCGCATGGGGCGGAGATCGTGGCGCAACGCGCCGATGCGCCGTACGACAGCGTGGAAGCGCTATGGCGCCGCGCCGGCGTGCCGGTGGTCGCGCTCGAGCGGTTGGCCGAGGCGGACGCCTATGGCGCGCTCGGCCTTGATCGACGGCAGGCGCTGTGGGCGATCCGGGGCCTCGCTCCGGCCGCGCTGCCGTTGTTCGCCGCCGCCGAGAAGGATCGCGCGCCGGAGCCGGAGCTGGCCGAGCCGCCCGTTGCGCTCGCGCCGATGACGGAAGGCCGCGAGGTGGTGGAGGACTATCACTCCATCGGGCTCAGCCTCCGCCGCCACCCGGTCGCCTTCCTGCGCGACGATCTGCGCGGGCGGGGTATGTTTCCCTGCGCCGATCTTGCCCACGTGCGCGACGGCAAGCGTCTGGCGGTTGCCGGCATCGTGCTGGTGCGCCAGAAGCCGGGCTCGGCCAAGGGTGTCATGTTCATCACGATCGAGGACGAGACCGGCATCGGCAACCTCGTGATCTGGCCGACCGTGTTCGAGCGACAGCGCCGGCTCGTCCTTTCGGCCGGCATGATCGCCTGCCACGGCAAGGTGCAGCGCGAGGGCGAGGTGGTGCATGTCGTCGCCGACCGCCTGACGGATCTGTCCGACATGCTCCGCAGCGTCGGCCGCCGCACGTTCGCGCCCCGCACCGGGCGGGGCGACGAGGCTAGGCACGGCGGCACGCCCGACCCGCGGGAAACGCGCTTCCGCCCGCCTCGTGACATCTACGTTCCCGACCTGCGGAACGAGACCGGCATCAAGGTGCCGACGCGGGATTTCCGGTAGAAGCCAATGGACACTAACGATAGTTGCCGGTTTAGACGCTATTCTCAGATCGGCGGCGGTTCGTCCACGCCCTGCTCGGCCGCGGCCCGCTCCTGCGCCGCGCATGCGCGGCGGTATCCGTCGCGCTCGCGCAACCGGTCCCAATACGCGGCGACGCCAGGGGTGAACTTGCGAGAAAGACCGAGGCTTCCCGCGAATAGCAGCGCGTAGCCGACGGAGATGTCGGCCGCGGTGAAGCGGTCGGCACAGTAATACGGACCCGCCGCCATTGCCTGCTCGATGGCGCGAAGCCGGCTCAGGAACCAGCGCGAGTAATCGTCCACGATTTGCGGCAAACGACGCTCATCCGGCTCGTGGCGCGAATAGCGCAGCACCAGGGTCTGCGGGAAGGTCAGCGTGGCCTCGCCGAAATGAAGCCCGTTCAGATAGCGCCCGAACGCGGGCTCGTCTGGAGCTACCGCCAGCGGCGTCGGGCTGTGGCGTGTGACGAGGTACTGGCAGATCGCGGCCGACTCGGTCATCTCCGTTGTTCCATCCGTAAAGAACGGGATGGTGCCGAGCGGGTTCACGGCGAGGTAGTCCGGGGCGCGGACACGCGGCGGGAACGGCAGCATCACGAGCCGATATGGCAGGCCCAGCTCCTCCAAAGTCCAGAGCGGACGGAACGAACGGGCGTTGGCGCAGTGATGCAGGACGATCACCGTCGCTATTCCTGCGGATAGCGCCACACCGTCGCCGGCTGGTCCGCGCTTTCGTCGATCGTCCATTGCGGCAGCGAGAGACCCGGAGCGACGTCGCTGAACACCATGCGCAGGCGCGTCCCGATGCCGACCCGCCGCACCATGTCGGCGGGCGCGAGGACGCCGTCGGCCGTCGCGAGATTGCCGACGACGCGGATCGCCTCGTCCGGCGTCGGTTTGCCCTTCTGCGTGTCGAGGTCGACCAGCAGGATCATGTACGGCGTGTGCGCCCGGAACGCAGGCTGGATCGCGTGATGCACCTCGCCATAGGAGTGCAGCGCGCCGCGACCCTCGACCGGTACCCAGCGCGCGCGAGGGTCGGCGCACCAGGGGCAGCCCGTGGTCGGGGGATAGCGAATTAGGTTGCAGGCTTCGCATTGCTGAAGGTGGAAGTCGTGCGCGGCGCAGTATCGGAAGTACTCGCGGTTTTCGACCTCGAGATCGTTGAGGTCGAGCGGCATGTCGAGATAGGTCGCTTGGATCGTCATCGGCTCCGTTCCCCCGCTCAGCCGCGCCGCATGACCATGGCCGAGCCGGTGCCCGGCATCGCCCAGCCGAGATTTGCGGTGAGCTCGACGTCTTTCACTTGGCGGCAGCCGCCCTCGCGATAATCGAAGCTGTGCTGCCGCTTGCCGTCCGGCCCAACCGGGCATGAATCGTCGACGTCGTGCCGCAGTTGGCGCACGTTCTCGATCACCATGTTCATGCCGTGCGTATAGCCTTCGCAGAGATGGCCGCCCGACGTGTTGTTGGGCCGCTTGCCGCCGAGCCGCATGGTGCCGTCGCTCACGTAGCGGCCGCCCTCGCCCTTGGGGCAGAACCCGTAATCCTCCAGCTGCAGCATAGTGGTAAAGGTGAATGCGTCGTAGGCTCCCGTGACGTCGATGTCGTCCGGTCCGACGCCCGCGTTCGGCCAGAGTATGTCCTTGGCGTAGTGTCCGGCGACACGCGAGATCGGGCCATGCTGATAGTGCATGTCCATGCGCGGCTTGTTGCAGCGCCCGACTACGCCGCGGATCAGTGCCGGCGTGTGCCGGAGATCGCGCGCCCGTTCGGCACGTGTCACGATGATGCAGGTCGCGTTGTCCGTCTCGACGCAGCAGTCGAGCAAGTGGAGCGGCTTGCAGATGATCCGGCTATTGACGACGTCGTCCACGGTCATGCGCTTGCGGTAGAGCGCCTTCGGATTGTTCGACGCGTGCTCGCTGTGGATCACCTTCACGGTCGCCACCTGCTCGGGGGTCGTTCCGAAATCGTACATGTGGCGCATGAAGGTGGGCGCGAACATCTGCCCCGCACTCTGCCAGCCATAGGCGCGGCTGTGCAGCATGTCGCCGGCGACCGGTGCAGCGGCACGGGCGCCAGTGCCGCCGATGCGCACCTGCGAGTAGCCGTTCATGGAACGAAAGATCGCGACGCAGCGGCACATGCCGGCTTCCATCACGCCGATCGCGATGCCGATCAGCGCCTCTGTCGAGGAGCCGCCGCCGAACACGTCCATGTAGAAGTTGAGCCGGATCGCGCAATCGCCGGCAATCATCGGGCCGAAGGTGGAATCGACGCCCTGGTAGGACAGCATCCCGTCGATGTCGGTGGGCTTGAGCCCGGCATCGGCCATCGCGTGGCGCACCGCCTCGCTGCCCATCGCCCGCGTGGTACGGCCGGAGCCGCGCGTGTACGGCGTCTCACCTACTCCGACGATCGCATATTTGTCGCGGAGGTATTGGGGCGTGGTGGCGTCGGTCTCCGCCGGTAGCGGCATGCGTCGTCTCCTCCCGTGCCCCACGATTGCAAGGCGGGAGTTCTACGGTGTCAAGCTGACCAGCAACCCGTTGCCGGTCGCGGCCGACGGTGGCTCACCAAGCCTAAATCAGAATTTGCCGGCGTTGGGCGCCCGGACCTCACTTCTCCGACGGCACCACTGCCAGCTCGATCGGACGAGCGCGCCGGAGTGCCTTGACCGTCACGTCCACGGCCGCCTTGTCGCTGGTCAGCAACCGGTGCAGGTCGTCCACACCGGAGACCGGCTTGTCGCCGAACGCAACGATGACGTCACCCTCGCGCAATCCGGCGCGTGCGGCGGGCCCATCGGGCTCCAGGCCCGTTACCATCGCGCCCGAGCGCATCGGGAGGCCATTGTGGCGCACCACGCGCGGGTCGATCGGCACAGTCTGCGCGGATAAGCCGATCCGGCTGCGACGGACGCGGCCATCGCGCATCAAGCGTTGCGCGACGTCGATCGCGGTGTCGATGCCGATCGCAAAGCAGATGCCCTGCGCGGGTGCGATAATGGCCGTATTGATGCCGACCACCCGGCCGTGGCCGTCCACCAACGGACCGCCAGAGTTGCCCGGATTGAGCGGCGCGTCGGTCTGGATCACACTCTCGATCAGCCGGCCGGACCGGGCGCGCAGGCTGCGGCCGAGCGCGCTGACGATGCCGGCGGTGATGCTGCATTGAAAGCCGAACGGATTGCCAATCGCGAGCACGAGTTGGCCTACGCGGAGTGCTGCGGAGCGGCCGAGTTCGGCATGCGCGTGGCCCGACCCGCCCAGACGGAGCACGGCAATGTCGGTGTCCGGGTCGTCGCCGACCAGCGCCGCGTCGACCACCCGCCCGTCCGTGAGCGAGACCTTGAGCGAGCCCGCGCCGCCGACCACGTGGCTATTGGTCAGCGTGTAGCCGTCCGGGGTATAGACGACGCCGGATCCCTGACCGAGCGGCCGGCCGTCGGCGCGGTGGCCGGTGATGTGCACGACGGCTGGACCGGCGCGCTCGAACGCGCCCACGATCTGCGCGGAGTAGGGGTCGAGGATGTCGGCGGGATCGATCGGTGCTGCGTCGAGCGGCATGGCTTGGCCCTCTCAGACGTGCTGAGATGGTTTCGCGTAAGAGCGGTTCAGCCTGGATGACTGGCCGGGTGCGCTCCCGGTCATCCGGCCGATACAAGCGCCGCCGGCGGACGCGCATCTATGGGGCAGAAGGAGCCCCCAATGAGTGAGCAACTAACCAATCTGCTGCCCGAACTTTCCGACGCGCTTGCCGGGCGCGTCGCGGCGGCCGCCGCCCTGATCGCGGCCGTTCGCATCGGTGATCGAGGGCTGAGCGGCATCGCGTGGCGCGGCGATCTCGTGGTCACCTCCGACCAGGCACTCCCCGACGCCGACGCCTTCGTGGTCGAGCGGGGTGTGGGCAGTGGCGCGTCGGCCACGCTGGTCGGGCGCGACCCCGGCACCAACGTGGCGCTGCTGCGCGTGGGGGAAGGGGGCTCGGGCGAGCCCGCCGCCCGGCTTCTGCCGGTTCGGCCCGTCTCGGAGCGCTGGCGCTGGCGCTCGGCGCCCGGCGCTGGACGGAGCCGACGGTGCGTCTCGGCCTGGTGCGGTCGGTCGGGCCGGCTTGGCGCAGCATGGCAGGGGGCGAAATCGACCAGCTGATCCGCCTCGACCTGCGTGCGAGCCGAGAGGAGGAAGGCGGGCCGGTGATCGACGCGCGCGGCGGGCTGATCGGCATGGCGACCGCCGGCCCGCGTGGCCGCGCGCTCGTCATTCCACACGCAACGATCGAGCGGGCGGTTGGGCGCATCCTGACCCATGGCACTGTGCGGGGTGGCTGGCTCGGGGTCGGGCTGCAGCCGGTTTCGGTCCCCGCCGCGCTGCGGGAAGCGGCGGGGCAGGACAGCGGACTGATGGTGGTGAGCCTGGCCCCGTCCGGGCCGGCCGAGCAGGCCGGGATGCTGCCGGGCGACATTCTGCTGACGGTCGATGGTGAGCCTGCCCTGCGGCTGCGTGCCATTCGCGCCCGGCTCGGGTCCGACCGGGTCGGGCAGGCCATCGACATTCGCCTGATGCGCGCCGGGGCGGTCCAGTCCGTGCGGCTGACTGTGGCGGCCCGCCCTGCACGGTGACGCAACCACTCCGCATCGTATTGGAAGCTGGCGATCCCGAGCGGCGGGAGCGGCTTGCCGGCCTGCTCGCGGATGACGAGCACGTGTTCGTTCGCGACGGGCAGCAGGCTGACGTGCGCCTGATCGATCTCGCATCGAGCGCGGTCGCCGCGGTGGCCGGCGTGCCGCCAGCACTGATCCTCACGGACCAGCCCGCGATCGCGGCGGACCCGGCCAACGCCGGGGTGCTGCGGCGCGCGGCGCCGGCGCCGGCGGTCCATGCGGCGCTGCAAGCGGTGGCGGCGGGCTTACAGGTGCGGGAGCGGCGGAGCGAGCCGCTCGGCTTCGCCGCGGCGCAAGATGACCCGCCTACCTTGCTTACTCCTCGCGAGTTGCAAATTCTCGCGGCGGTCGGCGACGGGCTCAGCAACAAGGCCGTGGCGCGCCGCCTTGGCATCTCCGCCCACACCGTCAAGTTCCATCTGGAAGCGGTGTTCGCCAAGCTGGAAGTCACGACGCGCGCGGAAGCCGTGGCAAAGGGTTTGCGGCGCGGCTTGATCGAGCTGTAGCCGCTCTGTGTCAGACGCTGCAAGCTGCGCCTGAACTGGGGTCGTTATGGCGGCCCTAGCGCAGCCGCGCAGCTGTTGCGGC
Organism: uncultured Alphaproteobacteria bacterium; assembly: GCA_963757115.1. Taxonomy (GTDB): domain Bacteria; phylum Pseudomonadota; class Alphaproteobacteria; order Acetobacterales; family Acetobacteraceae; genus CAVWQV01. The sequence goes on from CAVWQV010000001.1 coordinate 294,280, forward strand.
GTCTTACCCGATTGCTGGGGAGTGCGGCGCGCGTCAGACTTCCTCGAGTCATAACCGAGGAGTGGGATGAGCGATCAACGGGCAGCCGACGCCGACATGCCGCTCACGGGAACAACCGTGCTGGATTTCGGCCAAGTGTTCCAGGGCCCGTATGCGACCATGCTGATGGCGCGGGCGGGCGCGGATGTGGTGAAGATCGAGCCGCCCGGGATAGGGGAGCCGCTACGCCGCCGGTCGATCGGTACCGGCGGTGCGACGCTTTCGCTGGCCATGATGAACAGCAACAAGCGCGCCATCACGCTCAACCTGAAATCAGAGCGCGGCCGCGCGCTGTTGCGCGCGCTCGTGACGCGAGCCGACGTGCTGCTGGAGAATTTCGCCCCAGGTGTGATGGACAGGCTCGGCGTTGGTTGGGAAGCGTTGCGCGCGGTCAATCCTCGCCTGATCTACGCTACCGGAACCGGGTTCGGCATCAGCGGGCCGGACGCCGACAACCTCGCCATGGACATGACGGTGCAAGCGGCCTCGGGGATCGCAAGCGTAACGGGCTTTCCCGACGGGCCGCCGACCAAGGCGGGCCCGACGCTGGTCGACATCATGGGTGGCACTGCGCTTTACGGCGGCATCGTGACGGCTCTTTATCAGCGCCACCGCACCGGAAGCGGGCGGCTGGTCGAGGTCGCGATGCAGGAGGCGGTGTACACGTCCATGGCCGCATCGTTCGACTACCTCCACCGCACGGGCGAGGTCCCGCCGCGTCCTGGCAATCGCCAGTCGGGCCGCTCCGGCGCGCCCTACAACACCTATCCGACGAACGATGGCTGGGTATCGATGCAGACGGTCACAGAGGAGCACTGGCGCAATCTGTGCCGCGCCATGGGCCGCGAGGACCTCGCGGGAGACCCGCGCTTCGCGACCAATGCCGCGCGTATGGCGAACGTGGACGAAACCGACGCAATCGTTGCAGCTTGGACGCGCACACTCGGCAAGATGGAGGTGTTCGCCATCACGCGCCGATATCGCATCCCCTGCGCGCCAGTGCGCGACGTCCGGGAGGTCATGAACGATGCGCACATGCACGGCCGTGGCATGTTGCATCGGATCGAGCACCCCGAACTCGGCCCGGTCGTGGTGCCGAACAGCCCGATCCGACTCCACGGCGCGGCAGAGCCGCCCATCCGGCCGTCACCGCGTCTCGGCGAGCATAATGATGCGATCTACGGCGGCTGGCTCGGGCTCAGCGCGAACGAGATCGCGGCGCTCCGGGAAGCCGGGGTCATATAGGCCGGTCAGGCGCTGCCGCTCCCTCGGCCGACCCGGGGACGGCGCGCTCGGCCGCCTCGAAGCCCATCTTGGAGTGCGTGCCGTCGCAGAACGGCTTCTTGGTCGAAGCCCCGCACCGGCACAGCGCCATGCTCTCTTTGGCTGGATAAACGTTGCCGTCTGCGTCCTTTAGCTCGACCGAGCCGGTTACGATGTACGGGCCATTCTTGCGAATGGTGATGCTGACGTCCGGCATGTGCGCGTCCCTATCGGTCGTTGAAACGGTAACGGAAGCCATCGGACCCGCCCTCGATGCGGCCGGCGGTGGGCGATGGGAAGTGCACGGGCAGCACCAACGTGTCGGTGCCAGCAACCTCGCCAAAGAACCGCCGGCGCGACGCGGCGGATTGCGCCTGGTCCCAATCGACACCGGCCGACCACCCCGGCTCGCGTACCTGGAGCGCGTGATGCATCAGGTCGCCAACCACCGAGGCGCGTTGGCCTTTGCTCACGATGTTCACGCAGCAATGGCAAGGCGAGTGGCCGGGCGTCGGTGTCAGCGTGATCAGGTCGTCGAGCGCGTAGTCGTCGTCGACCAGCAAGCCTTGGCCCGCTTGCATCACAGGCTCGCAATTGAAGCGCCAGACGTTGCCGGGCGGGTCCTTGCCTTCCTGCCGTGGCCTGCTCCCAGGCGGCGTACTCGCGCTTGTGGAAGATGTATTTCGCCTTTGGGAATGTGGGCACCCAACGACCGTCCACCAGGCGAGTGTTCCAGCCGCAATGGTCGATGTGCAGGTGCGTGCAGAACACGAAGTCGATGTCTTCGAAGCGCAACCCGGCAGCGTTGAACTCGTCGAGCCAGCGTTGCTTGGGAAAGTCGAACGGCGGCGGATGCCCTTTGTCCTCGCCGGTGCAGGTGTCAACCAGCACGGTGTGATGCGTCGTCCGCACTACGAACGTTTGATACGTGATCACCATGCGGTCGGTTGCCTTGTCGAACACGAAGTCCGGCATCTCGGCTAGATGGCGGTAAGCGATCTCCTTGTCGTAGCTCGGGAAGAAATCTTGCGGCCGCCGCCACGGGCCGTCGCGCTCGATAATGCTGGTGATTGTGGCGTCACCGATCTGGATTTGTTGCACGTGTGCACTCCTCGCCCGTTGTACCCTCCTGGCCCGCTAGGCGGATACACTAGACCGGCAAATCCAAGCGATAGAAGCGCGCCGCCGCGCGAGCGAACAGGTCTGCTTTTTCGCTCGCGCTCGCGCCGCTCGCGAGGCGCTTGCAGGCATTCCAGAATACGCCGTAGCTGTATGAGCCCTTGTCGACCGGGAAGTTGCTTTCAAACATGCAGCGCGCGGGCGTGAACGCCTCAATGCAGGTTTCGATGTACGGCTTCCATGCGGCGGCGAGGGTTTCCGACGAGGGCGGGTCGGCCCGCTCGTGGAAATCGTAGCCGTTGATCTTCATCCCGAGCCCGCCAAGCTTGACATAGACATTCGGGCATTGAGCGAGCTTGCGGATCGAGGCCGCCCAGTCGGGGAAGATCGCATCGCGCTTGCCGGCGTAAGCGCCGATAGCCAGCGGGCCGCCCACGTGATCCAGCACGATGCGCGTATCGGGGGAGGCGAGGGCGAGATCGGTGAGCTCGTCGATCTGCGGGTGATACAGCCAAGCGTCGAATGACAGGCCGAGCGGCGCGAGCCGCGCGAAACCCTCACGGAACCGCGGCTGGCCGAGCAGCCCCGGGGGCGGAGCATAGGCCGTGCTCACCAAGGACGGGTCCGCGTCCCAGGCATTGATGTGGCGGATGCCGCGGAACCGCCCGCCGCCCGCTCGCAGATGCGCTTCCAGCACGTCTTGCACGCGCGCGCCGAGCGACAGGTCAGCGTGCCCCACGATGCCGGCGCAGATTTGTGCCGACCCGTAGCGTCCGCTGGCACTCATCGCGGCGACGCCGTTGACGAACTCGGTCTCGCCCACGGGGCGGAACTCCTCCGGCCCGCCTGCCCGATGGAACGCGCGCGCCTGAACAAATACGGTGGCCACCACGTTGTGGCCGGTCGCCATGTCGGCCAGCAGGTCGGGCAAGCATGTAGACCCAGTCAGGCCTGTCCCACAGGTGATGGTGCGGATCGACGATCGGCAGCGCCGGTTCCAGTGGCGGCTCGGTTCGGCGGTCCAGCCACTCGGGGCGGACCGGCAAGAAGGTCGGGGCCGTTGTCGTCGTCGTGCTCATGGCGCTCTCCCACCCGGTCGGGACATGCTAGCGCCGGCTCACGCTTGCAGGAAGCCGAGCCGGTCCTCCTCCAATACGGCGCAGGTGAGCTTGCCGCCGATACCGGCACCCGTGTCGATGCCGATCCGATTGGGCGTGACCACGGGCCCGACGCTCGAGCTGTGCCCATGCACCACGACGCAGCCGAAATCCCGCTGGCTCGACAGGAACGGCTGGCGGATGCGCTGCAGGTCGTCGCGCGATTGCCGCCCGATCGGCACGCCGGGCCGGATCCCCGCGTGGACGAACATGTAGCTTCCGGCGCGATGGCGCGCCACGAGAGACCGGAGGAAGGCGAGATGCGCCGGCGGGATCGATGCCGCCCATCGCTCGCGAGGTGTGTCGGGATCGAGCCCCCAACTCTGGAGCGTGCTTGCGCCGCCCGCTTCGAGCCAATCCGTCCCGGCGGCCCGATCGCCGTCCAGCGCATCCAGCAGCATCTGCTCGTGATCGCCCGCAAGGTTGATCGTTCGAAGGCTGGCCGGCGAGCCACCGGCGAGACGGTCGAGCACCGACGCGCTGTGCGCGCCGATGTCGATGTAATCGCCGAGATGGATCAGCAGTGCGGCACCGATCGGCCGCCGCGCCGCGTCCGCTTCGATGAGGCCGTGCAGGTCGGCAAGTTGGTCCGCGCAGCCGTGGATGTCGCCCACGGCGTAGACGCGCTGGCCTCCCAGCCAGCCGGGGGCGCGTACCCAGGCGATTGCGCCCGCTTCCGCAACGCGCGGCGTGTCGCCGGAGGGAAGGAGAGTGGCGTCGATCGCCGCGCGCAGGCGGCGCGGCGGGAGGCGCCGCAACGGCACGCCGCGCGCCCGGCTGCGCATCAGCGTTGTGGTCGGTCGGTCATGCTGCGGTTCTGCCACACGGGTTACCGCCCGACCAGCGACCCGCCGGTTTCGTCCAGGTTGCGCGACGGGCGCGGATGGGGGTTTCATCACGCTTACCTACCTGGTGCCGGAGCAAGCGATGCGACTTGATCCCGAGACGATGGCCGCGTTGTCCGCTGTGTCCACGGCCACCTTGACGACTGTGTTGCTCAAGAAGGGGTTGCGCAACGTATGGATGCGCGGCACGCGGCCGCTCAATCCCGGTCAGCCCCGGCTGGTCGGGCCCGCGTTCACCTTGCGGTTCGTTCCGGCGCGCGAGGACCTGGCCACACCCGAGAGCTGGTCGTCTCCGACCAGCACGCGCGCGGCCATCGAGGCGATGCCGCCCGGCTGCATTGCCGTTGTTGACGCGATGGGCGTGACGGAAGCCGGCATCTTCGGCGATATCCTGTGCGCGCGCATGGCCAAGCGCGAGGTCGCGGCACTGGTGACCGACGGGGTAGTGCGGGACGTGGCCGGGGTGCGGGGAACGGGCCTGCCGATTTGGTGCCAGGGCGGCGCCGCCCCGCCTTCGGTCGCTGGCCTCACCTTCGTCGGCTGGGGCGAGCCGATCGCGTGTGGCGGCGTCGCCGTATTCCCTGAGGATGTGGTCGTGGCCGACGAGGACGGTGCGGTGGTGATCCCGCAGGCGCTGCTCGCCGACATGCTTGCCTTGGCTCCGGCGCAGGAGCGGCTCGAGGAATGGATCATGGGCGAGGTCGAGGGCGGTGCTGCGCTGCCCGGCCTCTACCCGCCTAATGCCGAGAATCAGGCGCGCTACAAGGCGTGGGCGGCGCGCTAGCTGGCGATTGCCCCGATCGCGGCTGGAGGCAAGCCTGTGCCAGCCGCAACTTTGATGACGAAATGACGGGTGCGTGAACCGCCGAGCGGCGTAGAACCCCCGGCGGAATGGCGCAGGGCGACGCGACTCGGCGCAGCCTGTCAGATTCGTGCGCCTCTGGATCGGGGAGACAGGCATCATGGCGACCGCCGCCCATATCGAGGTTCGCGTTTGGAGCTTTCATTGTGCCGAATGCGGCTTCGGCCACCAGGAGCTCGGCCATCTGGCAACGGACGACGAGGTCTATTGCCTCGTCTGCACGGAAGCTGAGGGCCGGTTCATTCGACTGCAGCGATGGACGGATGTCGAACCCCCGCCAAGGCGCGCGCGCGTCGCAGAAAAACGGATAGCGGCCTGAAACGAGTTCGCCGGCTCAGGCCCGGACCGGCCGCCTCACTGCGTGCGGGCTTCGGTTCCGGTCACAACATGGCCCGGCGGTCTACTTCCCGGTTGCTTGTTGTTGGCTCCGAACAGGCGCAGCAGCCGGGTCAAGGGATCTGACGCGGCAGCTCGCTCGGCCGGGGACCATTGCGGGTTCGGTTGCATGCTTTCGTAAACAGCCGGAGGGATGTAGCCGCCGCCCCTTCCCGCGAGAGCTGGATGCGACGAGATCGCCCAGACCGCGATGCCGACGAGCCCGAGGGCACCGAACCGGGCTGCGAGCTGGCATGCCCGAGATGGCCGACGGTCGGTGGGCCGGGGAGGATTTGAACCGCCGCCCTCACGCTTATCAAGCGTGTGCTCTGCCGCTGAGCTACCAGCCCGCTCCGGGGAATAGCCCAAAAAGGTTAGCGACCGCTGAAGGTACGCCACGCGGTCGTCGTGGCCCCTGTTCGATCGACCATCTTCGTTGCACATCGGCCTAAGACCCTCCAAAGCACTGGACCGAACCCATGCTCACCATCACCGCCGTGATCCGAGCCAAGCAAGGCAGCGAGAACGATCTACTCAAAGCGCTTCTCGATGTGGCCGAGAACGTCCGCGCGAATGAGCCGGACACCGTGGATTTCTTCATCTCACAGGCTAAGAGTGACCCGTGCGTCTTTACCACCTTCGAGCGCTTCACCGATCAGGCGGCGATGGATATCCACAACGGCTCGGGGGCCGTCGCCCGCTTCTTCGGTATCGCCAAGCCCATCCTCGACGGGGAAGTCGTGCTGGTCACGGCAACCGAAGTTTCGGCCAAGGCGTGAGATCGCTTCGCCGGTCCTATTTTCCAGACTAGATCTGACAATTGAATTGCCTGTTTCCAAGTCCCTGGTCCACAACTAACGCCGGACATCCGGGGGCTGGAGAACCGAGGTGCTATGCGCCAGGTAGGGATCCGAGCCGCCAAGCCGCAGGGGCGTGCGACCGTGCGGCGGCGTCTGCTGCGGTGGGCGCTTAGGATCGGGTTGGTCCTCGTCGCCCTGGTGATTGCGGCCGCCGGGTTTCTTGCACTGGCCGATCGCTTCGACCTTGCCTCGCTGGCGGCCAGGCACCTTACGGCCTCGCTCGGGCGCAGGGTCACAATCGGCTCGCTGCGTGTAGCCCCGGGACGCTGGCTGTATGTCGAGCTGCGCGATTTTCAGCTCGAAAATCTCCCCAACGGCAGTCAGCCCCTCATGGCGACGGTAACAAGTGCGAGCGCCGAGATCGACGCTCTGTCGCTTCTCCATGGACCCGTGATGGCGCGCCGGCTCTCGGTGACAGGCATTCACCTACTGCTGGAACACACCTCGGACGGCAAGAAGAACTGGAAGTCGGATACGGCGGCTCAGACCGCTGCCTCGAAAAGGTCCGACCGGACCAGCTTTCCCACTCTGCTGGATGCGTCGGTAACGGGCGATGTGGTGTTCCGAACCGCAAGCGGCCATAGCCTCGACACACACCTGGACCAGCTCCAGCTACGCACGCAAGGCCCGGACAAGCCCGTGCGGCTTGACGGCAGCGGGTCCTACAACGGCGCTCCCATCACGGTCGAGGCCGACCTCGCCTCGCTCGACGCGCTCCGGGACACCGGCACCGCGTACGCCACGGACATTCACGTCACCTCCGGCGCTACCACACTGCATTTCCAGGGAGCGATGACCGAGCCGCTGGATGTGGATGGCGCAAAGGGCAAGCTCGAGCTCCTGGCGCCTAATTCCGCTGCGATCTTGCAGGTCGCGGGTGCGTCCGGTGCGTTCGACGCGTCGCTCCGGCTCCTTGGTTCGATTGAGCATGACGGCTCACTCTGGCATCTAACCCAAGCGTCCGGCACGCTGAACGACGACACCATAACGGCGGCGGACGTAAAACTCGTCGAGGGCTCCTACGGCAAACCGGACGACGTCGCCGTCGATCTCGCCTTCGACCAGCTGAACGCGAACGTCCTGTTGGCGGCCGGCAAGAAGGGATCGGGTTCAGAAGCCGACGTGCCGCTCACGATTGCCCGCGCACCGGACACTCTGGTTACCGTCAAGGTGAGTGCGCGCAAACTTGACTACAACGAAGTGAGGGCATCAGACGTGACCCTCTCCGGGTCCCTGAAACCCGGCAGGGTCACGGTCGACCTGCTCTCGCTCGGCTATCTCGGGGCACCGTTCCGCGCGAGCGGGCAGATCGAGGCGGTGCCCGGCCCCGGCGACAAAGGCAGGGGTCGCGTGACGGCGAGTGTCGACATGCAGCGCATGGACGTTCAGGCACTTCGAAAGCTGCTCGATGCAGGGAACCTGCCACTCCTCGGGGGAATGGACGCCGAGGTTTTGGTGGAGGCGACAGGGGCCACGCTCAATCAAGCGGCGCGAGAGGCGCGGCTGTCGGCCGTATTCGCCATGAACGGTGGCAGCATCTCGCGCCAGATCATCGAGCTTGCTTCCACCGATGCGCGAACAATCTTTCGCCATGCGACTGGGATGAGTCCGATTTCATGTCTTGTCGGGGTGGTCGACATTCGAAACGGTCGAGGAACCGTCTCGCCCCTGCGCATCCGCAGCGCGGACGGCACCATCACCGGGCGGGGCACCTTCGACATCTACCGCCATCAGATCGATGTTACAATTGCAAGCGAGGCTCGGACGACCAGCCTATTCGCGCTCGACGTGCCCGTCCGCGTCAGCGGCTCGTTCGCATCTCCCACGATTCGCCCGGCGACTCTGTCGGCCAACGGTCGTGCGGAGCTCTCGGCGGGTGATGATGTGAGCCGGCTGCTGCCGGCTCTTCAGCCGTTCGCGCGGCGCAGTCCCTGCTTGTCCTCTCGCGCGGGTTAGCAGCAACGCGCGTGGGTCCAGCTCGGAAACAAAAGGCCAGTTGCGCAACGAGCGCCCGTGCGAAACGTGAGCGGTTTTGAGCGAGAAGATCGCAAACGGGATGGTCCTGCAGGATCGTCTCGCGGAAGTCCTTGGTCTCGCGCCTGCCAATCTGACGGCCGAGGAGAGAACACCCGCGAGACGAGTGGCAATTAGGGTGTCACATCCGTGTTTTCGCCTAAGCAGTGCGGGTGCTTGAAGCCATTCGGGATCTCTCCGGAGGCCAGATATACGATGTTGTCCGTGTCATTGAGGCCGACTCCGCCGGGAATCGCGGATAATCCCAGCAGCTGGCGCATCCGGTAGGCGATCGCATGGTCGGCGCATGAGGTATCCCCGCTGACACCGAGGCCGCCGATGACGGCGCCGTTTGCATAGAGGGCGACCCCACCGCCGAACGTGATTATGCCACCAGGCGTATGTCCGACGCCGCTGCCAGGTCCGCTTCCGGTGGTTTCGTTGTTAAAGAAGGCGTTGTATGGGTTTGACTCGTTAAGTCCATATAGCGAGCCGCCCGGCTGCGTGGGCGAATAGAGGTTTGCAGTGGACAGGGCGAGCTGGTTGTTCGAGAGCCCATTCGCAGTTCCAGCCTTCGCTATCGCGATCTGTCGGCTATAGGGCCATGCGTCGCCGGTCTTGGCCACCCCGCAGAGGACGCCGTGTCGGTCAACGATCGCAGCCCACATGAGGTTCGGGGAGAACAGCCCTCCGTTGTTCATCTGGACGACTTGATTGAGAGCGCCTTGTAGAGTGCCCGTAATACTTGAACCTAGCGCGCATTCCTGGGCTGTGTCGTCCTGTGCCGCAATCGCGGCGTGCACCGATACCGCGCACATCGCCGCAGCCACCAGTAATGTGGATCGCATGTTCCCTCCTGGTTGTTGGATCCGCGTGTTCTGGGAGAAAGCCGAGTGCTAGATCATTGCAGGCGAGCGGCAATCCTTGCCGCTCCGGAATCGAATATCAACTCTGATCTAGGAGGCGGTCAAGAAAGGAGGACGCGAGCACTGGCAACGCCGGACCTCGCCGACCTTTTGTGCCCGCGATTACCCAGGGTGTCCGCCCTGGTTCAGAAGTGACGACGTGAATCGCGGCGCTCTCGCCGGTCAGAGCGCCGCGAGTGGAAAGCCGCAGCGGGCTCGCTAAGTATCCGCGTATACGAGGTAGGCTCGCCGTCGAGGGCGGCCTCGACACAATCAGGAAGGTATGTATCCCGATGACGATGAGGCCCGATCCGACCTTTCACGCATCGCCAAGGCTGGCGATGGAAGCTCCACCCGAGGACTTCGCCTATACCTTGCTCCTCAGCGCGGATTTCTCGAAGCCCGACGCGCTAGCGGTAATCGACGTGAAGCCCGGCTCGCCCACATATAGCCAGGTCGTCCACACGGTCACGATGCCGTACAAGGGCGACGAGTTTCACCATTTCGGTTGGAATGCTTGCTCTTCGTCGCTGTCGCCGCTCACCGGCCACGCCTTCGTCGAGCGGCGCTACCTGATCATCCCCGGCATCCGCTCATCGCGTATCTATGTGGTGGACACGAAGCCCCATCCTGCCCAGGCAAGGATCCATAAGATCATCGAGCCGGAGGAGCTATTCAGGAAGACCGGCTACTCACGGCCCCATACCGTTCACTGCGGCCCGGAAGGTATCTACGTCAGCACGCTCGGTGGCGCCGGCGCGGACGGCACCGAAGGGCCCCCAGGCGTCTTCATCATGGACTGCGAGACGTTCGAAATCCTCGGGCGATGGGAAATCGACCGCGGAGCCCAGAACTTGCACTACGATTTCTGGTGGAACTTGCCACGTGACTACATGGTGTCGAGCGAGTGGGGACTGCCGCCGCAGTTCGAGCACGGGATCGTTCCGGGAGATCTACTCTCGAACAAGTACGGACATCACGTTCACTTCTGGGACCTTCGGGCCCGGCGTAACGTCCAGACGATCGATCTTGGCGCGAATCACCAGATGGCGCTGGAGGTACGGCCGGCGCATGATCCTGTGCGGGAGTACGGCTTTCTAGGCGTCGTGGTTGACACGACGAACCTCGAAGGCTCGATTTGGACTTGGTGGCGCGAAGGTGGCAAGTTCCAGATCGAGAAGACGGCGACGATCCCCGCCGAGCCGGCGCCCAAGGACCAGCTGCCGCCGCTGCTGCAGGGATTTGGCGCAGTGCCACCCCTGGTGACCGATATCGACCTCTCCATGGATGACCGCTTCCTCTATGTTGCCTGCTGGGGTACCGGCGAGATGCGTCAGTACGACGTAACCGACCCGAGGAAGCCGAAGCTCGCGGACTCTGTCCGCCTCGGCGGCATCGTTCGCCGCACAACCCATCCGAATGGCAACCAATTTGCGGGCGGCCCGCAGATGGTCGAGATCAGCCGCGACGGCAAGCGGGTCTACTGGACCAACTCGCTGTATTCCACATGGGACGACCAGCTCTATCCCGGTGGTGTGCCGGCAGCCGAGGTCATGGCCATTGCCAGCCCGGGCGGAGGCCTGGAGCTCGCGAGGGATTATTGGGTGAAGTTTCCCGAAGGATACCGGGCGCACCAGATCCGCCTCGATGGTGGCGACTGCTCGACGGATTCGTTTTGCTATCCATCGGCTTGAGCGCGGGCGGAGCAGGCTGGGCAACGGCTGGGCTCTGGCTGGCGGTCATCGCGAGCGGCCTCTATCACGGGGTGAATCCCGGGATGGGCTGGCCGCTCGCCGTCTCGGCTGGGCTCATGGAAAAAAGCTCGCGCGCCCTCCTGACGACGCTTTGGCCGCTGACGGCCGGCCACCTGCTCGCGATGCTCTTGGTGATCCTTCCTTTCTCGTTGCTGGTCGCGCTCGTCTCCTGGCAGCGGCAAATCCAGATTGGCGCAAGTCTCCTGGTTATCGGGTTCGGCATCTTGCGGCTCATCAACCGGCGCCATCCGCGAGCGTTGGCGCGGGTACGGCCGACGCAGCTTGGCCTCTGGTCCTTTGCCGTGGCAATCGCGCATGGCGCGGGATTGATGCTCGTGCCGATTTATCTCGGGCTCTGCCGCACCACCGGTCTCGACCGGGGCCATCAGGCCGCCGGGGCGCTCGTCGGAGCTGATCTCGGAATGGCCGTCCAGGTCGCCCTTGTCCACTCAATTGCGATGATCATGGCTGGTGGAGCATCAGCGTGGCTGGTTTACCGCTATCTCGGATTGAGGTTCGTTTCGCAGAGTTGGTTCAATCTGGATGCGATCTGGGCCGTAGGCCTTCTATCGGTCGGCGGCCTCTCGCTGGCGTTCTGCCTTGCGGACCCGTACTGATTGGCCCCTGGCCCGCGCGATGCGGACCGCCATTGCCGCACGTGCTGTGACCTGGCGCACACAAACCTGACGCTCGGTGCTGATACGGTGTCGCTGCGCTCTGATCAGGGAGGTCATCCTATGACGTACGACGCCAGCGCCTACTTTTGGCGGGACTACAGCGACACCCCGATCAACTTTGCCGAGGATTGGTATCACGGCATCAAAGGCAGCGCGCCCGACTGGATTAACTCCGTTGCCAGCGAAGCCGACCAGCCCGTGTGGGCACGCGAGGCTTGCGCCTACATCAACCCCCTGCTGCACCCGGATATCCCAGTCATCGAGCGCCGCGACGGCGCGATGGCGTTGATCAGCGACCGTTCCCGCGACCTCGCGTTGTCGGGTGGCCTGCCCTACACGGGGGCGTTCTGCTCAACAGTCTTCTCCAGCACGTTCGGCTTCTGGGAAGTCGAAGCGAGTATGACTTCAAACGGGTGGCTTCATGGGGGCCATGTTCCTCAATGCCACGAACACAGGGGACCAGGGCGAAGCCGACATCAACGAGAATATCCAGAACTATGTCATGCAGACCCTGCACGGCCCCGACATCATCGGCAGCGAGACCGTCGGCTACTACGTGCCCAGTGTGCAGAGCTGGCACAAATACGCAATCGACATCCAGGACGATTATACCGTCGTGTATTTTGACGGCTCCGAGAAGGGACGGTGGCCCACGCCGAACTCCCTCAAGGTACCGATGCAACTCGTTCTACAGTGCAACGTGGGCGGCCCGGGCACGTGGCTCGGCGAGGTGGGGCCGTCCAGCGCGCAACCGCCCTGGTGCCTCCTTATCAGGACGATCGGTTGCTGGCCTGGCAAGGCCGCGCACGACACCAGCAAGCGTGTCAGCTGAGCCAAGTGTCGGTGGTTCGGTAGTCAACGCGCAGCGCTTCGGGGGAGCTGAGACGCCCGAGCCCACCTTGATGGGGTCACCGTAAGGTGGGTGACTGGCGTTGTGGCAGGTTGCCGGCCGGGTTGTGGCTGTGAAGGCCGGCAGCTTGCGCGACCATGCCAAACAACGCCCGCATCTGCGGGCCGCTCTTCACGTCATAGTCGTGGTCGTTCAGATATCCCCACCAGTTCCAGCAACCCAGCGGGTTCCCAGGGTCGGTGAATGACGGAGGATACGCTGTGGTCTGCGGATAAACCACAACGATGCTGTTGCTATCCGCCCATTCGTTGATCCCCGCTCTCTCAATGAAAGCCGCGCCGACCGCGTCATAGGACTGCAGACAGCCGTGCAGTGCGAGAACCAGCCCACAGGCGCTCCCACCCGCGCAGTTTTCGGGGATGAACGCGTAGCCGTGGGAAGCCAAGCTGATCGCCGCGGCGTCACCGCGCGGCGCGAACGGCCCCTGATCAAAGCGCATCAATTTGCCCCGCAAATGGCCGTTGTTTCTGGGGTTGAGCGGGCCGAACCAGCGCGTCAGCCAGACCTCTTCGGAATCGTATGCGCCGGTGCCCGATGCTCGTTCGTCTCCCGCCCTGCTGCCCGGTTGATGCGCCAGGTCGGAAGCGCCGCACGCTATCACGTAGGGGCTGGCCTTGACGTCGCATTTTACCGGCCCGTCGGGCGACTCCCAGCCATGCTCCGCCGCAAACTGACTGTCGTAACGGAATACGTCGACGCCAAAATGCGCGTAAAACGCTTGAAGCGCATCCGTCACTGCTGGAAGTACCTCGCTATCGTTCTGCCCGGCCCAGAGATAGACAGGCTGACCGCGCAGATTTTGCAGCGGATCGATCAGGCCTCGCGCTGCCCAGTCTTGAACCGTTGACTCCAAACCCGCGACGTCGATGGGCGGCATGCCGTATGAGCATGAACTCAGCGCCGTAGCGACCGAGCCCAACGCGCAGCCGTCTGGTCCGCCGGCGTAAATCGCTGCCCCCCGGAACAGGGCGGAATAGGCGACATGCATCTGGGCCGCCATAAACCCTCCCGAGGAGATGCCAGCGACGTAAATACGGTCCGATCGGATTGAATATGAGTTTAGCTGTTGCGCATCGCAGGACCAGCTGCCCGTCAAACCGAACGCCAACGCCGTTGCTACGAGGGCGGCGAAACGGAGTTTGGAACGCATGTGTTAGCCCCATTACCGATGTTGTCGGACGAAGCGCAGTATTGGAGCGGACGGCCGAGTTTTGGCTTCACTCACTGACGGCGCCGAGGGCGCGGTGTGACGGCCCCAAATGCGTGCTTCGTCGATCGAGTGTGAGAGGACAGCCCAAATCAAAAGTGGCTTGCAAGCTTTATCGTCTCCGGAGAGAGACCACTCTGCTCAGCCGCAACAGCCAGGCCGAACGACCTTCGGATCACAGCCCACGGACGAGCGCAAAAGCTGCAAAGAGCGTGACGTTGACGAAAAATCGGGCAAAACCCATATTCCCATCGTGATCAGAAATACAGGAGGCGGAGCGTGCCGGGGTCGCCCTGACTGGGTCCGATTTGGGAGGACCACCGGACTACACGGCGCTCCCCCCCATCAGCGGGGGCGTAGCCGCGTCGATCGCGGTTGCCGAACATGCGGCACGGCATTGGCTAAGCGACGAGCCAGGTCCCCTCAGACCCGGCACCGAGGCTCATACGCGGGCCGCGGTCCGGATGTTTCGCGAGACGTTTAATCCGTACAAGCCAAGGATCATCGACTGGCCGAAGCTGAGCACCGAGGCGCGGGATCGGTTGGTCAACCTGCCAATCTGGGACATCGCCGTGCAGACGGAGGGAAAAGCACGGATCCGAATGCTGGCCTACGCGGCGAACCTGCGTAATCCTGATTGGCGCGGCGCCATCGAGCTCAACGGATGGGAGGAGGGGCGGCACAAGGCGGTGCTGTCCAACCTCGTGGCTGCCTATGGCATCACCATTCAACCCGAGCCGCATACCCGGCGCCCCGCCATACGGAGTGGGCGTATCTGGTCACGGGATTTAGCGAGTGCATCGATAGCTTCTTCGCCTTCGGTCTCTTTGCGGTCGCCCAACGATCCGGCTTCTTCCCGCCCGAACTCGTGGACACGTTCGAACCGGTGATGCAGGAAGAGTGTCGTCACATTCTGCTGTTTGCCAATTGGCTAGCGTGGCATCGACGCTCCACGGCCTGGTGGCGTCGACCCTGGTTCGAACTGCGGGTCGGAGCAGCCTGGATATTTCTCGGTTGGGAGCGCCTAGGGCTTGCCCGTGGGATGAACGGGGGCGAAGGCCAGGAGGACAAGGCGCCGGACAACAACTTCACGGTCACCGGCACCAAGTCCGTTAGCGACATAGATATCGGTGCGCGCGGGCTGCTGGAGTTGTGTCTTGCTGAGAACGAACGCCGTTTCGCCGGCTACGACATGCGATTGCTGCGACCGACCACAATGCCTAGTCTGACCCGTTTTGCCCTTCGTTTCATGGGCAGGAAAAATGATCAAGCTTAGCGCGGCCGAAGTGCAGTCTGCGTTACTTCGGGGAGCAAACGCGACTGCGCAGGTGCTCGGTTTTCTGGATAAACCATTTGCCGCGGAGCGCTTGATCGCCTCGGCGCGTGTGCAAACAGGGCTCTCCGACTTCGGAAGTGAGGCATTTCGCGAAGGTCTTGGGGTCTTGCTCGAGGCCTGTGCCACGGAGGCGGCCCTGAGTGTGGTCGGCCGGGCAACAATCCGCTGGGATACCACCCGACTGCTTGTCAATCTGCTGCGTCTCCGGCAGGCAGAGCACATAAGTCCCGACATCTCCGACCGGCAAATACGCCAACCGCTGTTCATCACCGGCCTGCCGCGGAGCGGCACCACCTTTCTGCACAAGCTCTTGACACTTGACGAGGCCAATCAGGCCCCGCGCGTTTGGCAGACGATCTATCCCTATCTAGCAGGCCGATTAGGCAGAAAGGGCCGAGATTCGTCGATCCGAAAGGTTGACCGGCAGCTGCGCGCCTTCGAGCGTTTGGCCCCGGACTTTCGTAGCATGCATCCAATCGATGCTACGTCGCCTCAGGAATGCAGCGAGATCACGGCACACGTGTTTGCCAGCTTGCGCTTCGACACGACGTATCGTGTCCCGAAGTACAGGCGTTGGCTCGACCAGGTTGGGCATCTCGACGCATATGGCTTCCACAAGCGGTTCCTACAGCACCTTCAGGGCAAATCCGGTGGTGATCGGTGGGTCCTGAAGTGTCCCGACCACGTCTTTGCACTCGATGCCATTCACGAGGTTTACCCTGATGCGCGGCTAGTGTTTGTGCATCGCGATCCTGTCAAGGTCTTATCCTCGGTCACGCGTTTAACCGAAGTTCTTCGGAGGCCCTTTACTCGGCGGATCGACCGAGCAGAAATCGGCCGGCTGGACAGCGAGCGCTGGCTGGAAGGCACTAGGCGGATGATGCGCGCTTCGGAAGCACAAGGGGCGGAGCATTCAACGGCGCACGTCCGGTATCTCGATTTAATTGCCGATCCGTTAGGGACGATCGAAAGTCTCTACGAGCGCTTTGGCCTCAATTTCAGCGGGCGAACGGCGGACGAAATCAGGCAGTCCACGAAGAAGCAGCCATCTGGAGGCTATGGTTCAAATCACTACAATCTCGTGGACTATGGCCTCGATTTTGCTGCTGAACGCAGGAAGTTTGCCGACTACATGGCCTTCTTCGGGATCAATCCAGAAAGTTAGGGTTTATTGCAAGCGATCAGAGCGCCGGCGTACGGGGATAAGCAGCTTTGCAATCATTCCGTTGCGCGTCAGCTGCTCTCCAGGCCGCGTTGCGTCAAGAGATGGCGCTGCTGCGTAGCGGAAATAGCTTGGAGCCCAGCGTCCAGATCGATGCGCTCAATATGGTAGCCGACGTCGCGGCCATAGAAGACGTGGGTGACATTCGGTATCGGCATGACGGTAAACCGACCCTCGTGACCGCGCAGGCCATACTCAATGCGTGCGCGAACATACTCGAAAGAGAACGGGTTTTTGCCATCGGTCCCAGTTGTGTCACGGACCGCAATGCAGGCTTGGCCGACCCGGTGTAAGCCTTCTTCAATCAACGTACGGTGGCCCTCGTGGAACGGCTGATACCGGCCGATAAACAGCGCGGTGGGCCGCTTCGGATCGAACAGGGGACGTAGCTGAACAGCCACTTGCTCCGCCCGGTACTCCGGGCTGCCGTCCACGGTCACGCGTATATCGAATTGCTCGGGCGGTTCAAACAAACGGTTGGTGTCCTCGAAGCGGCCTACCTCGATGCGGTCGACCCAGACGACGAAGGCTTTACCGTGGAGTTGGAAGGCGGCGCGAGTGTCGGCGGTCGGGCAAATGAAGTCGGCGACGGCATAGCCGCCGGCTTCGGTTACACGGTCGCAGAGCCAGCCCATGCGCCGTGCGTGTTCGATCCGGTCCTGCACGGAAAAGCCGAGATCGGCACTGACTTCGCGGCGGACCGCGTCGGCGTTGAAGTGAACGGCATTCATACGTCGCAATAGCGCTCGAGCGAGCGTTGTCTTGCCGGCGCCGGGCAGGCCCATGATGAGGATCTTGCGTGAGATCCCAAGCGGCAGGGTATGCATGGACCTTCGCACGTAGTGGTTTGATGCGCTGGGAGCCAGATGCGTCTGACTCGCCTCGCGCGAGGCCATTGGCGCACAACTTCAGCTATTCGCAAGAGCTTTTTGTGCAAAACGGCTATGGCTTGCGTCGATTATCCGGCTGAACTGACAGGCGACTTTGTCGCATCGCCGTTGCGATCAAACGGGATTGTGCAGCTAGTCTTTCTGTGCGTTGCCCGGTTCGACAAAGTCGATCCGCGGTGCAAGCCGAGCGGCGGTTGTCGCCCGCGGAATCATGAACCGACAGCGTCAGAGACGCACTTCTTCGTGAAGCTGATCTTGGCGGCACCGGCCAGCTTTTTGTCCGCGGCAGCCGCATCGCAGCTGGCTTTGGCGTCCGTCTCACACTTCTTCATGAAACTGGTCTTCGCCGCGCCTGCGAGCTTTTTGTCGCTGACGGTGGCAGCGCATGATGACCCTTCAGCATGCGCCAGCAGTGGCAGGCCGATGACCATCGACAGCCCAAGAGTGGCAGCAAGTGTGAAGGTTCTCATGTGGGTCCCTGCATTCAAGATCACGATCCCAAGCTTATCAATGGAGGCGCTGACGATCAACGGTCATTTGCAATGACCACGAGGTTGTGCCCTACCTATTTACCAGCCCAGCAAAACTGATCAGGGAACTCAAATGTAATTTGATTGCTCAAGCCCTCTCGGCACACTCTGAATGACAGTCCTTCGGACGACCAAGTATCATCCCAATCTCGGTCTCTAGTTCTGCGCTACGTTGGTGAACTCGATCTGAGCGAAACCAGGCGGTTGTTTGCTGTTGATCCGACGCAGTGCAGCCTGCGGAGGATGTCGGTGCGGCGGCTGCGGGCCCTCATCACTGCCTTGGCTGTTTAGTATTAAGCGTTGGTCGTCAAGGCCCGGCCCTCACAGACCAAACTGCCCGGCCGGGCGCGCGTTGCATGGCGCCACAATCCTGTCGATTTCGCACTCAACCGCTGGGAGGAACATGATGGGCTCGACCGTAGCGCCGCCCCGGGTGCGGCGGGCGCAGCGATCCGCGCTAACCATGTTGGTGGTAGCGGGCACGCTCAATTATCTCGACCGGTCGACACTTTCGATTGCTAACCCGCTGATTCGGCAGGAACTCGGTCTCTCCATCGCCGATATGGGCTTGCTCTTGTCCGCCTTCCTTTGGGCATATGCCTTTGCACAACTCCCGGGGGGCGCGCTGGTGGACAGGATCGGCCCGCACCGTCTTCTGGGCGGGGGGCTCGCCGTCTGGTCGTTGGCGCAGGCCGCGGCGGGGCTCGTCGGCGGTTTCTGGCAGTTCTCCGCGGCAAGGGTGTTGCTGGGCCTCGGAGAGGCCCCGATGTTTTCCTCCGCCGTGCGCGTGGTGCGTGACTGGTACAAGGTACGCGACCGCGGGCTTCCGACCGGGATCTGGAACTGTAGTTCCTCGCTCGGTCCGGCCATCGCCCCGCCGATTTTTACCGGCCTGATGCTCGCGCTCGATTGGCGCTGGATGTTCGTCGTCATGGGCGCGGTCGGGCTCGCTGTCGCGGCGGTTTGGCTGTTGTTGTACCGGGATGCCCGCGAAACGCACTTCTCCGTCGAGGAACGGCAATATCTGACGCAAGACGAGGAAGTCACGGCCCATCACCGGATTACATTGGGAGAGTGGGCCGGGCTGTTCCGCTTCCGCACCACCTGGGGCCTGGTGCTTGGCTTCTTCGGCATTGTCTACATGAGTTGGTTGTATTTGGCCTGGCTCCCCGGATACCTGGAGCTCCAGCGTCATATGTCGATCCCGAAGACTGGGCTAGTAGCCGCTATCCCGTTCGGCTTCGGGGTGCTCGGCAGTGTCGGCGGCGGCTGGATCGCCGACCGTCTCATGCGGGTCGGGTTCTCTCCGGTCAACAGCCGCAAGCTGCCGGTCATTGTCGGCTTGGTGGGCATGGCGGGGTTCACCGTGGCGGCCGCACAGGTGACGAACGATGTGGTGGCGGTCGGCTGCATCGCCGCAGCCCTGATGTTCGGGGCGTGCGCGAGCGGAATGTCGTGGGCGCTTTCGAGCGTGGCGGCGCCGGCCAACAGCACGGCCTCGCTCGGCTCCATCCAGAATTTTGGCGGCTATCTCGGGGGCGCGTTGGCCCCGACGATTACGGGTTTCACGGTTCAGTCCACCGGTAGTTTCGTGCCTGCGCTCGAAGTCAGTGGGGCGATCGGGTTAGCGTCCGCGCTAGCTTACCTTTTGCTGATCCGCCCAAGGCCGATCACCTCGGCGGAGCTCAGCCCCCAGTCGTCGCGCGCCACCTAGTCTTCGACGGCACGGGAGCGCAGGAGGGCAATGTCGTCCCAATTCCCGAATGCACTCGGTCTCGGTTTGAAAGTTGTGGATTGCCGAATGCATTTCATCTTATTGGTTTTTAGGGCGCGTGCGGAGGGCCGTAGTATGGACCGTCGGCGCCCGAGGAGACATTCGGGACATGACATTCAAGCTCAGCGGCCTCGCCTTCGCGCGCAACCCGGGCGTGCGCGCCCCCTTGCTCGGCGGCCTTGCGATGCTGGCGGCCTGTGCGCCCGGCCGCGGTCTTGCACCGTTGCCCCCGACGTCGGATGCCGCCTATCGGCTTGGGCCGGGCGACCGGGTTCGGGTTATCACCTTCGGCGAGCAGCAGCTGACCGGTGAGTTCCGGGTGAGCGACAACGGAACGATCGCCGTGCCGCTGATCGGCACGGCGAAGGCATCGGGCCTGACCTCCCGGCAGCTTGCGGAAGGCATCGGCGCCGAGTTGCAACGCCGCAACCTGTTCAAGGACCCGAGCGTGGTCGTCGAGGTGGTCGAGTATCGACCGATTTTCGTGTTGGGGGAGGTCAGCAAGCCCGGGGAGTTTCCCTATCAACCGAACATGACCGTGCTGACCGCCGTCGCCGTGGCTGGTGGGTTCACCTACCGGGCCGTCGAGGATCGCGCTGCGGTCGTGCGCACTGTCCGTGGCAAGCCGATCACCGGGCTCGCCACAGGGTGCGACCGTGCTTCAGCCGGGCGACGTGCTGAAGATCTACGAACGGAACTTCTAGCTTCCCGGGCCTAGCGTCGGCCGCGATCGGCCGTGCAAGCGGGTGGGGGCCTCCGGCCGAGCAAATCCCGGAAGGGGCGTTGGTGCGCCGGCTTGCTACTGCTTGGGTTTGCCGCTGGAGGGCCAAGCTTTCCCCGAGCGCAACTTATTGGCACGTATCTGCCGGGGCCTGTGTCAGGCTACCAGCAAGAGCCCGGGGTAACGGTCGGGTCCCGGCTACGCCCACTGTATCAGCCGCTTGGTGTCCGGCTCGGCGATTTCGTCCTGCACTCGGACCTGACGGAAGCGGTCGGCTACAACTCCGACGTTGCCGGGCTCGGCCAATCCCCGGGAAGCTGGTTTGGCCGGACCAACGGCTCGCTGGTAATAAACTCGGATTGGTCGCGGAACCGGGTTGGCCTCGCTCTGACCGCCGACGACACGCATTTTTTATCCACCCCCCGACAGGACTACACGGACTGGACCGCGTCCCTCGGCGGCGGCTACACCCTCGGCCGCAAGGAGCTGCAGGTCAGCTACACGCATCTTTCCTTGCACGAGGATGCGACACAGATCGGCTCGGTGCTTTCGAGCACGCCGATCCCGTATCAGGTGGAGGACTTGCGCGCCTCTTACACGTTCGACCGGGGCAGGGTGTCGCTGACGCCCCGCGTCGACGTTCAGCTATACCGCTTCGGCGCGGCCACGTTGGCAGGGGTTCCGGTCAGCCAGGCAAGCGAGAACCGGGTCGTGGTGAACGCGGGGCTCGAAACGCGATACGCGCTGACTGACCGCACCAGCCTCGTGTTCGTAGTGGAAGGCATCAACTCGAGCTACATTGAAGAGCCCGCCGGTCAGCCGACCAACAGTTCGAAAAGCATCCTGGCCCTGGGCGGCCTCGACTACGGGGAGGACGGGTTGTGGCGTTATCGCCTACTTCTCGGCGTGGAAGCCCGCGACTTCGACGCCCCACAATACGGTTCCCATACGGCGCCCATCGTGGCGGCGAACGTGGTCTGGCTCCCGACCGGGATGACCACGGTCAGCGCGACACTGTCCCGCACTATCGAGGATCCGGCCGCGGCCGGCACGGGCGGCTATACCTACACGCGCGGCCGGCTTGTGGTCGACCACGAGTGGTGGCGCGACGTGCTGCTGCAGGCCCATGCCGGCTTCGAGATTGCCGACTATCTGCAAGGTGGCGGAAGGCAGCAGAACGTTAGCTTCGGGGCAGGCATTCACTGGCTGTTGAACCGGCGCATGCGGCTCGGCCTCGACTACTCCTTCATCGCCCAAAGCGGGGCCGCCGCCGGCTCAAATCTGGCGCCCCCCAAGGCAAGCCTTCCCGGGGGATCGCGCGGCTCCGACTTCGACCGGAGCGTCGTCGTCCTCACGTTACATTTTGCCATGTAATCTTCCGATGCCTACGGCGCGTTCCTGCCCAGATCGACGGCTGCCGACCTTGGCTCTCCCGACCGGAGCGCAAAACAAAGTGCGGACGGCACGTAAGTTGCTCTCCACTTGGAGGAGACCTGCCTGAGTGGCTGGGAGATGGGCGATGGACGATTACGCGCGGCGGGGCTACGGCGGAACTTTGGTGGGCTTCGGCCAGCGTCTGGGTATCGCGGTAGTGGACTTCCAGCTCGGGTTCACGGACGCGCGTTTCCCGCTTGGCGGGGCCGAGCTGACCGACCGGGCGGTTGAGAACACCGCCATTCTGCTGCACGCCGCCCGAGCAGCAGGGCTCCCGGTCGCCTCGTGCTTCACGTCGTATCACGGCGTGGACGATGCGCCGCATTGGAAGGTGCCCCCGGTCCTGGAAACACTGCGTCACGGGTCGGAAGCCGTGCGACTTGATCCGCGCATCCACGATCCCTCTTACGACGTGGTGATGTGCAAGAGCGCGCCGTCGATCTTCTTCCAGACCGCGGCGGCGCCGTTCTTCGTGCGGCAGAACGTGGATACCATCATCGTCACGGGCTGCACCACATCAGGCTGTGTCCGGGCCAGCGTCATCGACGCGTTCAGCTACGGCTTTCGCGTGATGGTGCCCGAAGATTGCGTCGGCGACGTGGAGGAGGAGCCGCACGCGGCCAACCTTCGCGACATCGGGCGGCGCTACGCGGACGTTCTGGATTTGCGGAGCTGCCTCGACTACATCGCAACGTTGCCGAGACGCAACGCATAGCGGCTGTGCGGCTCCGCTCCTCCCGCTTGCTTTGCGTCTCGATCGCCCTACATCGCTGCCGGGCAACTCTGCTGCCGCCCCAACTCCGCCATCCTGCTGCGCCGTAGCGCGGCTTCCCCTCACTGACAGGCTCCCTGGGATGCTGCTCGTCAAGTACCGCCCTGAAGTTCCGCAATAGCTTCTACGTGCTGGCGATCCTGATTTTGCTTGCCGGCACGGGCGCGGTCATCGTCATGCCAAAAGACGTGCTGCCGGAGGTGAACATCCCGGTCGTCACGGTGGTGTGGACCTATACCGGCCTCGACACGCCGGAGATGGAGTCGCGGGTTACCACGTACGCGGAGGTTTCGGTCAGCAACAACGTCAGCGGCATCCGCGACATGGAAAGTACCACGCTGCAGGGTATCACGATCCAGCGAATCTATTTCCAGCCCGACGTCAGCATCGATCTGGCGATCTCGCAGATCGTGGCCGCCACCAACGCGGTGCGAGCGGTCATGCCCGCCGGCATTCAGCCGCCTGTTGTGATGCGCTTCACGGCGTCGTCCGTGCCGGTGATCCAGCTCGTAATGTCGTCCAACAAGGAAACACAGCAACAGCTATACGACTACACGCAATACCGCATCCGCCAGACGCTCTCGACCAATCCGGGTGCCACGATGCCGCCGCCGTACGGCGGCACGCCGCGGCAGATCATGGTCGACCTCGACCTCCATGCGCTGCAGGCGCATGGGCTGACGCCGGATGACGTGACTGCGGCGGTTTCGGCGCAGAACGTCACCGTTCCTTCCGGTCTCGCGAAGATTGGCGGCACGCAATACACGATCCGGCTAAACTCGGTGCCGGAGGCGGTCGCCAGCATCAACGAAATGCCGGTCAAGGTGGTGAACGGCAGCCCGATCCTAGTGCGGGATGTGGCCTACGTCCGCGACGGCGGCCCGCCGCAACAGAACATCGTGCGCGCCAACGGCAATCGGTCCGTGCTGCTGACCATTCTCAAGAACGGCAACTCGTCCACGCTTTCGGTCGTGAACAACGTCAAAGCCATGCTCGGGCAGCTCCGGGCTGCGGCGCCCAAGGACATGCAGATCACCCCGGTGTTCGACCAGTCGGTGTTCGTGTCGGGCGCGATCTTCGACGTGGTGCGCGAGGCTGTCATCGCGGCCGGTTTGACCGGCCTGATGATCCTGCTGTTCCTCGGCTCGTGGCGCTCGACCCTGGTGGTGCTGGTCTCCATCCCGCTGTCCATCCTGACCTCGCTCGCGGTCCTGGCGGCGCTCGGCAAATCAATCAACATCATGACCCTGGGCGGTCTTGCGCTCGCGGTCGGCATTCTGGTCGACGACGCCACAGTCGCGATCGAAAACACCTACCGCCTCATGGAGAGCGGTGCCGAGTTCCGTCGGGCGGTTGCGGAAGGGGCCGCGGGGATCGCCAAGCCCGCGCTGATCTCGACCCTTGCGATCTGCTCCGCGTTCGTTTCCGTGCTGTTCCTGAGCGACGCGCCCAAATACATCTTTACCCCGCAGGCGCTCGCCGTGGTGTTTGCGATGCTCGCCTCCTACGTCCTGTCGCGGACCTTGGTGCCGATCCTGATCGACACGCTGGTGAAGCGGGAATACGACCGGCGCCATGGCAAGCGGGACGACGCCGCCGAGCAGCGCAAGCCAGGTTTCTTCGGCCGTTTCCACGCGCGCTTCGAACACGGCTTCACCCGTTTTCGCGACGGTTACATCGGCCTGCTCACCGCGGCTCTGACGCATCGTCTGGTCACGCTGCTGGTCGCAGGCGGCGTGCTGGCGCTGGGCGCTGGCCTTTATTTCTTCGTCGGGCAGGACTACTTCCCGCAGGTTGATGCGGGGCAGATGACCTTGCATGTGCGCGCCCGGCCCGGCACGCGGATCGAGCGGGCCGAGCAGCTGTTCCAGAGTGTGGAGGATACGATCCGGCAAGTGGTGCCGAAGCGGGAGCTCGGCACCATCATCGACAACATCGGTCTGCCCCCTATCACCTACAATCTCTCCTTCAACGACGGCTCGTTCGTCGCCTACTACGATGGACAGATCCTGGTCCCACTCAAACCAGGGGCCCAATCCGCGCTCAGCTACCAGAAGAAGTTGCGGCCGATTTTGCGGCAGAAATATCCCGACGCGACGTTCTACTTCCAGCCCGCTGACATGATCACGCAAATCCTGGATTTCGGCGTCATATCGCCGATTGACGTCGAGATCTCCGGTCGCAACCGCGAAAAGGACGTGCAGGTCGCGCATGAAATCGTGCGCCGGATGCGCGGTGTGCCCGGGCTCGTCGATGTTCACCTCCACGAAATCAACTACGCGCCCGAGTACATGGTAAAGGTGGACCGGCAACGGGCCTCGGAGCTTGGGTTGACCGAGCAGCAGGTCGCGTCGAACCTCGACGTGTCGTTGAGCGGAAGCTTCCAGGTCACGCCAAACTTCTGGAGCGATCCGAAGACCGGGGTTCCGTATCAGGTCTGGGTGCAGACGCCGGAATACCGCAACAACTCTCTGACGGCGCTTAAGAACACGCCTCTGCTACTGGCGTCGGCCGGGAGCGGCACGGTGGACCTGCTCTCCAATGTGGCAACCATGGAGCGACAGGCCGAGCGAGCCGTAGCGACGCACGTCAACACCGCACCGACGTTTCACGTTTTCGCCAACGTGCAGGACCGAGATCTTGGCGGCATCAAGGCCGACCTTACTCGCATCGTGCAGGACGAACAGAAGCAACTCGCCCCGCCGGACACGATCCACGTGCGCGGCCAGATCCAGAGCATGAATTTGGCTTTCAATCGGATCGGCATCGGCCTGCTGATCGCCATGTGCGCCGTCTACCTGTTGATGGTCGTGAACTACCAGACTTGGGGCGATCCCCTGGTCGTGCTGGCCGCGCTGCCGCTGGCTTTCTGCGGTATTGTGATCAGCCTTTTCGCGACCCAGACGACCTTCTCGATCCCCTCCCTGATGGGGGCGATCATGAGCGTAGGCGTCGCTTCGGCGAACTCGATCCTGCTGGTGACGTTCGCGCGTGAGCATCGGGAGCAGACCGGGGCGAGTGCCATGGAAGCGGCGATCGAGGCCGGGCGGGAACGACTCCGGCCCGTGTTGATGACGGCAGGTGCGATGTTCGTGGGGCTCATTCCGATGGCGATCGGCATCGGCCAGGGCAGCGAGCAGAACGCGGCGCTAGCACGCGCGGTGCTTGGCGGCGTGGCCGTCGGCACCTGCTCGACCTTGCTGTTCGTGCCGTTCCTATACTCGGTGCTGCGTGCCGGCGACGCGAAGAAGCTGGAGGACTACATATGACCGAGGATCCCGCCCCACCGAAGCGAGGTGAGCAGCCGCGCGCGCCGCGTGCACGGCTGTTCGTCCCGGTTGCCGTGGTGCTTGCGCTCTTGATTGCCTGGGGTGCGTACGGCCATTGGCAGCAGGCGGCGGATGCGGAGGAAACGCAGCAGCAGACCAACAATTTCGTGCCGACCGTGCGCGTGGCGACCGCCCAGCGGGTCGACGCCCCCGTGACACTGACCTTGCCCGGCCAGACCGAGCCGTTCGACTCGGCCTCGGTCTACGCGCGGGCGACGGGCTATATCGCGGAGCGGCGTGTCGACATCGGGACGCGCGTGCACGAGGGCGACCTGATGCTGCGCGTGTCGGCTCCGGACCTCGACGCGCAGCTCACCCAGGCGCTCGCACAGGTCGCCCAGCTAGAGGCGGCGGAACAACAGGCCGAAGCGCAGCTGCAGCAAGCACAGGCGAACGCGAAGCTCGCCAACGTCACCAATCAGCGGACCAGTACGCTTGCTGGCGAGGGTTGGGACACCAAGCAGAACGCGGACAACACGCGAGCCAATGTGAATACTTCGGTGGCGAGCGTTGCCGCCGCTACGGCGGGCATCTCCGTCGCCAAGGCGAACCTGAAGGCGCAGATCGCGACGGTGCAGCGATTGCAAGAGCTGACCGGCTTCGAACGCATCGTGGCACCGTTTGATGGCGTGGTGACGGCGCGCAACGTCGACACGGGCGATCTCGTCACCGCCGACGCGGCGGGCGGCAACCCTTTGCTTACGATACAGCGCGACGATGTTCTGCGCGTGGCCGTGCAGGTTCCGCAGAGCGGGGCGGTGTCGCTGCATGACGGGCTCGAAGCGACGGTGCGCGTGCCGGAGCTGCCAAGCGACGCCTTCAAAGGGCGCGTGGCCCGCAGCTCGGTCGCCCTCAATCCGGCATCCCGCACGCTGCTAGCAGAGGTCGATGTGGATAACAGCCGCCACGTGCTTCGTCCCGGCCTTTACGCGGATGTCAGCTTCGCCGTTCCACGGGAGGCTCCGGGTGTTGTGGTACCGGAAGAGGCGCTGGTGTTTAACGCGGAGGGCATGCAGGTCGCGGTTGTGCGGCCGGACGACACGATCGAGATGCGCACGGTCTCGATCTACCGCGACTTCGGAACCACGGTCGAACTGCGCGGCGGCCTCGCCGGGGGCGAGCAGCTGGTCCTGAGCCCTCCCGCTGATCTTCGCGCCGGCAGCAAGGTTGCGATCGATGGCCAGCAGACGCCGCAACCGCCGCCTGGACAGGGCGCGTCTCCTGCGGTGGTTGCGAAGCAGCCGGTGCGCAACCGACGTCCAAGCTGACCGACTTGTTGCGCTACCGCTGACGCAGGGTGTCGAGTATACCTGAATTTCGATTCAGGAGCGGAGCCTATGGGCATCTCGCGTCGCACTCTGATGGGCTCCGCAGCTGCGGCCGCCTCTCTGCCGCGAACTGGGGTGCGGGCGCAGTCAAAGCCGATCAGGATCGGGGTCCTCGGCGACCAGAATGGCCCGTATGCGGATTTCAGCGGCCGTGGCTCGGTGATCGCGGCACAACTCGCCGCGCAGGAGTTTTCCGACGGCGTACTCGGCCGGCCGGTGGAGATCCTCTCGGGCGATCATCAGAACAAGCCGGACATCGCCTCCTCGATGGCGCGCGCCTGGATCGACCGGGACGACGTGGTGGCGGTCGTTGAGTGCTCCACGTCGGGTGCCGCGCTCGCTTTGCAGCAGGTCATGCGGGAGAAGGAGCGCATCTTCCTGATCACTGTCGCCGGCTCGTCCGACCTGACCGGCAAGGCCTGCTCCCCGTTCGGCTTTCATTTCAACTGCGACACATACGCTTTGGCGAGGAGTACCGGCCTCACTCTGACGCGGCTCGGTGGCGACAGCTGGTTTTTCGTCACGGTGGACTACGCTTTTGGCCACGCGCTGGAACGGGATGCGCGCCACTTCATCGAAGCGGCCGGTGGAAAGGTGCTGGGATCCGTGCGTCATCCTCTTGGCACCGCCGATTTCGCGAGCTTCCTGGCCGAAGCGCGGGCGTCCGGCGCCAAGGTAATCGCTTTCGCTAACGCCGGTGCCGACACGCAGAACGCGATCAAGCAAGCCGGGGAGTTCGGCATCGCAGAGGGCGGCCAGCGACTGGCAGGGCTGCTCACGTTCATCACTGACGTGGCGGCGCTGGGATTGCCGGCTGCGCAGGGGCTCGTGCTGTCCAATGCCTTTTACTGGGACCTCAACGACGCGACCCGGACCTGGACGAAACGCTTCCGGGCCCGCAAGGACGCCCCGCCGACCATGGACCAGGCGGCCGCGTATTGCTCCGTGCGGCACTTCCTGCGCGCGGCGCAGGCGGCCGGCACGACTGACGGGAAACAGGTGGCTGCGGCGATGCGCGCGATGCCAGTGAACGACATGTACAACGAGAATGTCGGTATAAGGCAGGACGGGCGCGTGCTGTCAAAGATGTATCTGATGCAGGTTAAAACACCTGCGGAGTCCGCCCACGCGAGCGATTACTATAAGGTGTTGGCAACGACGCCGGGAGACGCGGCGTTCCGCCCGCTCGCGGAAAGCGAGTGCCCCTTGGTGAAGAAAAGTTAGCCAGCCCAACGCCTCCTCGGGCTAGAGCGAGGCCCGCCAAGCCGTGGCCGAGCCGGGCGTGGTTCTGTCCAGTCGCAAAAGGATAAGCCATGATCGACCATATCGGCTTCGCGGTAACCGATTTCCCCAAGAGCCGGGCCTTTTACACAACCGTTCTGGCGCCCATCGGCATCACTGTGGTCCGAGAAGGTGAGGATTGGGCTCTGATGGGGCGGGACGGCCGCGGGCAGTTCTGGTTCGGCAGCATCGGCACGCCCCCCGGCCGCATTCACCTCGCGTTCACCGCCGCCAAGCATGCGCAGGTCCGGGCGTTCCATGCGACGGCCCTGAAGGCCGGAGCGCAGGACAACGGCGCTCCCGGCCTCAGGATTGAATACGACCCCAACTACTACGCAGCCTTCGTCATCGACCCGAACGGGCACAACCTGGAAGCAGTCTGCCACACGCGCGAGCGCTAGGCCGCCGGACGGCTTTGACCATAAATAGCCTCCGGTTTCGCTCGCGTCTCAGCGGCAGCCTGCTGCGTCGGGGTTCGCTCCGCATCCGCCCGCGGTTCCGTTCCCCCGCTTTTGGGATCCGGCTTTCTCAACCACCGTACCCTGCTGCGTGGTGCCGCGGGATTTGCACTCGCAGTAGCCGCCCGCCGGCATCGTGGTGGGGCAGGTCATGCTGTCGGTCTGACACGTTGCCGCACGGGCCGGACTGCTGGCAAGCGAGATGGCGATGCTGAGCGCAAACGTCACAGAAACAAGGATTCGCATGTAGGTGCTCCTTCAGTGATACCGTACGTAACGGTGACGTGCTCGGAGCGCGGATGCAAGCTTTCCGGGAAATCGGCTACGCGTCGCCCTACGCGATTGCAGGGCAGATGCAGTTCGCCACGCTACTCCGCCGCGATCGCCGGGCGTGCTTCGAGCCGGCGTAGTGCGCGGTCGATCCACTGCGCGCTGAGCCGCTCCTGCACGCCGTTCTGCTGCAGTCGCTCGTGCAGCGTGTCGAAATCCACCCGATCGAGCGCCTGGTCCTGGTTGAAGCAGGAGAACACGACGGTGCGCTCGCCCGTCGCCGGATCGACCTGCGGCTGGAGGCACTGGGCACACACCTCCTTCATCATGCACTGCATCGGCGAGTTGATGGAGCCGATCGCGCTGTGCCCCGGCTTGAGATAGGGCGCGAGTACGCCATGCCTCGCCGCGCCCACCGCCTGCATCATGCGATGTGAGCCGATTGCAATGATGTGCTCGGCGTCCCGCAGCGGCACGGGTTGCTCCCCGAGCCGGCCGGCCCCGTAGGCAGCCATGCCTTGCACGATGTTGCCGACAAAGGCGCGGTCCTGTGGGCGGGTCGGTGTGAAGCCGGGCGCCTCGTCGCTGCACCACACGATCGCGTCGGCGGCTCGTTCGATTTCCTCTACCTTGTAGCGATCGTGCATCGCCTTATAGCCGGCGAAGTAGAGCACGCGCGAGCCGGCTGCCCGCAGCGCCGCGCCGATGCTGAACAGCACGGCATTGCCGAGGCCGCCCCCGACCAGCGCGACGGTGGTGTTGGCGTGGATCTCGGTCGGCGTCCCGGTCGGACCCATCAACACCACGGGCTCGCCCGGCTGCAAAGTGGCGCACAGGTCCGAGCTGCCGCCCATCTCCAGGGCGATCACAGAAACAAGGCCACGGTCGGGGTCGGTCCACGCCCCGGTCATCGCCAGCCCCTCCATTGCCAGCACTGTCTCACCCCCGGGCTCGCTCACCCGGGCAGCGTGCATCTCGTAGTTCTGCAGGCGATAGAACTGGCCGGGCCGGAACGCCCGCGCTGCGGCGGGGGCGCGCAATACCACCTCGATGATCGTCGGCGTCAGCCGGTGCACGGCATGCACGCGCGCGGTCAGCTCGTCCCGGCAGCGCGCGACCAGTTCTGGCCCCGGCGCGGCAGAAGCCGGCGCCGCTGCGAGCGCGCGGGAGATCACTGGGTAACCGCGCTTGGCGCTACCCATCGCCTTGACCACGTTGCCGAAGAAGCTCGGGTGCAGGTCGCCGAAGAAACTGACGAACCGGCCGTTCTCGGCGCGGTGCATCAGGACATGGGCATGGTCCGGCTTGGATAGCGAGCGCTCGGGCGTGACCGGGTGCCCGCCCTCGTCCACCGCCTGGAAGTAGCGGCCGTCGAGCCGGACGCGGCGGTCCTCGCGCGCCAGGACCGTGTTCGGCTGGGTGCCGGCCGCGACAATGATGGCACGGGCGGGCAGAACCACTTCCGAGCCCTCCGCGCGCGACAGGCGCAGGCCGGAGGCATGGCCGAACCGGTCCACCTCCACCGCCAAAGGTGCCAGGCCCTCGGCGAAGCGCACGCCTTCCTCCATCGCCTTTGCCACCTCCTCGTGGTTC
Source organism: uncultured Alphaproteobacteria bacterium (assembly GCA_963757115.1). Classification (GTDB taxonomy): domain Bacteria; phylum Pseudomonadota; class Alphaproteobacteria; order Acetobacterales; family Acetobacteraceae; genus CAVWQV01. The sequence goes on from CAVWQV010000001.1 coordinate 325,204, forward strand.
AGCGTGTAAGAGGGCGCGTCGGTCAGCTTGCGGCGATAGGCGATGGTGGCGCCGCCCCAGCGTTCCAGCAGCGGTGTGAACAATGGCGCTCGGCCGTCCCGGGCCGCTGCCTCGCGTTCGGCACCGATCGCCTCGGCGTGGGCGAGGAACTCGGCGGCGATCTCCGCCTCTTCCTCGCTCCAGCCCGCGCAGACCGCGCGCTCGCCGCGTTCGGAGACAAGGACGCGGTAGCGCGCCGCGAACTTCTCCACCTGTCGCACATAGTAGGCGAGGCTTTCGGTCGCGGTGTCGACTGCGGTCAGGCCGCCGCCGATCACCACCACGGGCAGCCGAACCTGCAGGTTGGCGATGGAGGAGCGCTTCGCGGCCCCCGTGAGCTGCAGCGCCATCAGGAAGTCAGACGCCTGTCGTACGCCGCGCGCGAGGCCGTTCGGAATGTCGATCACGGTCGGCCGCCCCGCACCCATGCAGAGTGCGACGTGGTCGAACCCCATCGCCCAGGCATCATCCATCGAGAGGGTGCCGCCGCCGCCGAAGCGGATGCCGCCGAACATCGCAAACGCGTCCCGCCGTTCGAGCAGCAGGCGCACCAGCTTGAGATAGTTCTTGTTCCAGCGGACGGTGATGCCGTACTCGGCCACGCCGCCGAACCCCGCCAGCACGCGATCGTCGAGGTTCTCGAACAAGGCGCCAGCGTCCCGCACCGGCTCGGCCGGGTCGAGGCCCAGCGGCTCGATCTTCAGCCCGTCGATGGCAACGACGGTGTGGCCGTCGTTCATGAGATGGTGCGCAAGCGTGAACCCGGCCGGGCCTAGTCCGACGATCAGCACGTTCCGCCCACTCGGAGGACGCGGTAGCGGCCGGCGAATGTCGAGCGGGTTCCAGCGCGTCAGCAGCGAATAGATCTCGAACCCCCACGGCAACGCCAGCACGTCGCGAAGGATGGAGGTCTCGGCCTGGGGGATGTCGACCGGCTCCTGCTTCTGATAGATGCACGACTTCATGCAGTCGTTGCAGATGCGGTGCCCCGTTGCTGCCATCATCGGATTGTCGACGGCAATCGTCGCGAACGCGCCAAGCAGGTGCCCGCCGGCGCGCAGGACGTGCATCTCGCTGATCTTCTCGTCGAGCGGACAGCCCGCCAGGGTCACGCCAAACGGCGATTTCTGGAATGTGCCGGTCTTGCGGTCGCGCAAGCCCTTGCTGCAGCTGTCCTTGCCCTGCGTGTGGCACCAGATGCAGTAGTTCATCTGGTCGAGCGCCTGCTGCTCCGTCATCCCCTGATCGGTTAGTGCGAAGCCGTCGCGCGGACGCCAATCCTGCTCGGGGAGGCGGAGCATCGTCACCCCGTCGCGCTCGACCGTTTCGACCGGAACGAGATGCTGGAAATCGAGACGGTGCGGCACCCGGAACAGCGTGTTGCCCGGGTGGGCGGCCACGCCCTCGGGCGTCAGCGTGGCCCACGCCGCGTAGCGCATTGCGTCATCGAGCGCCCCGGCGTCGCTCCCCGCTTCCCAGGCGGCGACCGCGTCGGCGAAGCCGCGCTCGGTCAGGGCATCACCGATCCGCGCCTCGATCGCCGCCCGCAGCGCGGCCGCGTCGAAGCCGGATGGGTCCGGATATTTTTTGACGGCCTGACGCTGCACAAACAGACGCTTGCAGGCATGAATCGGGTCAAGCGCCCGGGTTTGCGCAAGCACGGCCTCGGTTTCCGCCTCGATGCCGAACAGGGCGGCCAGGAACGCATCTAGATAGCGGCCGAGCGCGACGATAAGCTCGCCCTCCTCCTTGGCCGCGAGGGCGTCGGGATCGGCGCGGGCCGCGAGCAGGCGTGCATGCAGCGAGCTGTCCTCGGCAGCTAGCCGGTCGAGAAAAGCCCGGTCGAGCCGGATCAGCCCTTCACGGGAGGCGAACTCCGCGAAATCGAAGCCGAGGCCGGGAGCCGCGGGGAGCACAGAACCTTCCATTCAGGCATCTCTCGACCAAACTGCACAGGCCGGCGCGCCGGACCAAGCCGGGACCAGGCCGTAGACCGACCGCCGCGTGGGTATCGGGTCGGGCGGACCATGGGTCAAGCGGAGATGGGTGCGCCAGTCTGCCCCGCCAGCCCCGCCCGGCGCAGGGCTGGCTTCCGTCGTTAATGGCTGGACGCGCCGGCCGCCCCGATGCCGGTCTGCGATCGGATGTATTGGGCCTCGAACCGCCCTACCTCCTCCCGCGCCGACCGGCTCCGGTCCGACACGGAAAACAGCCAACAGCACAGGAACGCCAAGCGGCATCGTGAAGATCGCCGGCGATGTTGTAGGGGAACGGCGCCGACCCTTTCGGAAACAGCCGAGCACCGCTCCCAGATCGCCGGGCTGAGACGGTTAGCGTCAGGGCGGAGAGGAGCCCGGCGAAGCCGCCGATCACGGCGCCCCAGGTCGTTAGACCGCGCCAACAGCATCGACAACAGCAGCACCGGGAAGTTGGCGCTGGCGGCGATCGCGAAGGCCAGCCCCACCATGAACGCGACGTTGATCTTCTCGAACGCGATGCCGAGCAAGATCGCGACGATGCCGAGCACGACTGTGGTGATGCGCGAGACGCGGATCTCCGACCGTTCGTCGGCCTGCCCGCGCCTGAACACGCTGGCGTAGAGGTCATGGCTGACGGCGCTCGCGCCCGACAGGGTCAGGCCGGACACCACGGCGAGAATGGTGGCGAAGGCGACCGCCGAGATGAAGCCCTTCATCAGATCGCCGCCGACGGCGTGGGCGAGATGGACCGCCGGCCATGTTGCCGCCGCCGAACAGTGCCTTCCTATGTCGCGCCGAGTGATAGGCCGGGTTGGTCCCGACCAGCACGATCGCGCCGAAGCCGATGATGAAGGTGAGGATGTAGAAATAGCCGATGAAGGTGGTCGCCCAGAACACCGACTTGCGGGCCTCCTTGGCGTCGCCGACGGTGAAGAAGCGCATGAGGATGTGCGGCAGCCCCGCCGTGCCGAACATCAGCGCGATGCCGAGGGAGATCGCCGAGATCGGGTCGGCCACCAGCGCGCCCGGGCGCAGGATCGCGGCGTGCTTCGGGTGCACCTCAACCGCCTTGGCGAACAAGGCGTCGAAGTTGAAGCCGAATGCTGGCCAGCACGAGGAAGGCGATCAGCGTCGCGCCGCACAGCAGCAGCACGGCCTTGATGATCTGCACCCAGGTGGTCGCGATCATGCCGCCGAAGGTGACGTACAGGATCATCAGCACGCCGACGATGATCACGGCGACCAGTGATACGGCAGCCCGAACAGCAGTCGGATGAGCTGTCCTGCGCCGACCATCTGCGCGATCAGGTAAAAGGCGACCATGACCAGCGTGCCGCAGTCGCGGCCATGGCGCGCATCGGCGCTGGTCGCGAGCCGGTAGGAGGCGACGTCGGCGAAGGTGAAGCGGCCGAGGTTGCGCAGCCGCTCGGCCATCAGGAACATGATGATGGGCCAGCCGACGAGGAAGCCGATCGAATAGATCAGCCCGTCATAGCCGCTCGTGTACACCAGCGCCGAGATGCCGAGGAACGATGCCGCTGACATGTAGTCGCCGGCGATCGCGAGGCCGTTCTGGAAGCCGGTGATCGCCGCCGCCGGCCGCGTAGAAGTCGTTGGCGGTGCGGGTGCGCCGGGCGGCCCACTAGGTGATGCCGAGCGTGAGCAGCACGAAGGCGACGAACATGATGATGGCGGTGTAGTTGCGCCCTTGCTGCTCGACGGCGCCCTCGAGTGCTCCGGCCGCGAAGGCCGTCGCCCGCGCCGTGAAAAAGAGCACGGACGCAACCAAGGGGAGGGCGAGGATGCGGACCGGCCTCATGCGCCGCACTCCGCCAGGATCTCCCGCGTCGTGCGGTCGAATGATCCGTTCGCGCGCCAGACATAGACCCCGGTGAGCACGATCGCGCTCAGAATGACGAACAGTCCGAGCGGGAAACCCAAAGTGATTTGATCGCCGACGTTCTCCGCCATCATCCCTGGCGCGAACGCCACCAGAAAAATGAAACCATAGTAGATCGCCAACATGATCAAACTGAGCGTCCAGGCGAACCTCGCCCGGCTGCGCTCCAGCGCTATGAATCGCGGATTGTCCCGTATGCGCAGGACTTCTTGGTCGCTCATCCGTCCCTCAGCGATATTTTTCGTTGATTATCAATGCACTTCGTTCAACGTGCGCGCAAGAAATTTCGGACGGTGGACCCCCGCTCTTGCCGCTCCGCCAGGAGGCGCGGCACTCTGAGTGTTTGGCGGTAAACGGACTGGGAGAGAACGGCCATGATCGGCGGCGCCACCACCAGCCGCTACCCCGAAGCCTACCGAAGCTGGCGCGAGAACCCGGGCTCCTGGTGGGAGGCGGCCGCCGAAGGGATCGATTGGGACCGGCGCTGGGATCGCGTGTTCGACGCCGGGTCCGGCCCGTACGGCCGCTGGTTCTCCGGTGGAATGCTGAACACGTGCTTCAATTGCCTCGACCGCCACGTGGCTGCGGGCCGAGGCGGCCAGCCCGCGCTGATCTGGGACAGCGCCATGGAAGGCCGGGTGGAAACGTTCACCTACGCGCGACTGCTGGAGCGCGTGGCGCGGTTCGCGGGCGCGCTTGCTCAGCTAGGCGTGGAGCCCGGGGATCGGGTGGTGATCTACATGCCGATGGTGCCCGAGGCAGCGATCGCCATGCTGGCCTGCGCGAGGCTCGGAGCGGTGCACTCCGTCGTGTTCGGCGGTTTCGCGGCGGCGGAGCTGGCCGCGCGGATCGCCGACGCGCGGCCCGAGGTGATCGTGTATGCGTCCTGCGGCCTCGAGCCCGGCCGGACGGTGCAATACAAACCGCTGCTCGACGCGGCACTCGCGCTGTCGCCCCACCAGCCGCGAGCCTGCGTCGTCTTGCAACGGACCGCGCTGCTGGTGGAGCCGACGCCGGGCCGCGACCATGACTTCCTCGCTATCGAAGCGGCCAGTGCGCCGCATCCGCCGGTGTCGGTCGCCGCGACCGACCCGCTGTATATACTGTACACCTCCGGTACGACCGGGCGGCCCAAGGGTGTGGTGCGCGACAATGGCGGGCACGCGGTGGCGCTGCACCGCTCGATGCCGATGATCTATGGGCTCGACCAAGGTGACGTGTTCTGGACCGCCTCCGACGTCGGCTGGGTGGTCGGCCACAGCTACATCGTCTACGCGCCATTGCTGCGCGGCTGCACCTCCATCATGTACGAGGGCAAGCCCGTAGGCACGCCGGATGCCGGGGCGTTCTGGCGCGTGTGCGCCACGCACGGGGTGCGCGTGCTGTTCACGGCGCCTACGGCACTTCGGGCCATCAAGCAGCAAGACCCCGAGGGCAAGCTCTTGCGCGCGCACGACCTGTCGCGGCTCGAGGCGCTCTACCTTGCGGGTGAGCGCTGCGATCCGCCGACGGCAACCTGGGCGGCCGATCTGCTGGGCAAACCGGTGGTCGACCATTGGTGGCAGACCGAGACCGGATGGCCGATCACCGCGGGCTTCCGCGAGTGGGGGCTGTTCTCGTTCAAGCCGGGTTCAGGCGGGCGGCCGAGCCCTGGCTACGACCTGGAAGCCCTGGATGAGAACGGGGCCACGCTTCCGGCGGGAGAGACTGGCAACCTCGCCCTCAGGCTGCCGCTGCCGCCCGGGCTGTGCGCCGACGCTTTGGGGCGACGACGCCGGCTATCGGGCGGCCTACCTCGCGGACTTTCCTGGATGGTATCGCACGGGAGACGCGGGCAGCATCGACGCTGACGGCGACGTGTGGGTGATGGGCCGCACCGACGACATCATCAACGTGGCCGGGCACCGGCTCTCCACCGGTGCGATGGAGGAGGTGCTGGCCGCCCACCCCGACGTCGCCGAGTGCGCGGTAATCGGCGCGCGGGACGAGCTTAAGGGACAGGCCCCGGTCGGGCTCGTGGTGCTGAAGGCCGGTGCGAACCGCGAAGAGGCGGACGTGGCGCGGGAGCTCGTGGCGTTGGTGCGCGAGCGGATCGGCCCGGTAGCCTCCTTCCGCGACGCCCGCGTGGTCGCCCGGCTGCCGAAGACGCGCTCCGGCAAGATCCTGCGCGGCACCATTCGCCGCATCGCGGATGGCGAGCAGTGACGCGGTGCCGCCGACGATTGAGGACCCGGCGGTGCTCGACGAGATTGGTCGCGCCTTGGGCGGTAGTGCCCAAATTTGAGTTTACCGGGGCCGGATAGCCGCTTTCGACCCAATGGCAGATTTCGAACCACGATCTGCAGTAAGCTGCCGTTCGCACTCGCACAATCTACTGTTGGTGGCACTCGATCCGAAACTGCCAGGGTCGGGCGGGCCCTCGCCGCAAATTCAGCCCGGCAGCGCGCCGGACGCCTTGGCGACGAACGTTGAGATCGCGTCCATCAGCGGCGGCGACAGGCAGTCGTAGGGCTCCAGCCCCAACTCCTTCAAGCGCCCCCGGATCGCGTCCATCCGTTGCGGTTCGACACCCGATTCGATCACAGACGAGACGAAAGCGGCGAATCCCGCCGGTGCCCAGCCGCTCTCCTGGAAGAGCTCGGGATGCACGAAATCGAGCCCGTGGAACGGGTGCTTGGTGGTCTCGACGCGGGCGTACATGTGGACCCCACAACCCTTGCAGGCGTGGCGCTGGAGCACCGCGGCCGGGTCCACGACCGCGAGCTTGTCGCCGTTCGCCGTCACACTGACATTGTCGCTCGGTACGGCGGCGATCAGCGAGAAGATCGCTCCGGCGGGCTTCCAGCACTTCGTGCAACCGCAGACATGATCGTAGGCGACTTGCCCCCTAACCGCGACCGTCACCGGCGCCTCGGTGCAATGGCACGCCAGCGTGCCGCCGGCGAAATCTGCGGCCGCCGGCTTCAGTCCGTGATCGACGGATGGATGGATCGTTTCAGCCATATTGCCCTCCCCTAAGTCGTGTTGACGCCGACGTTTCGGATCGCTGGCTGCCTGTGCACGGCAGTTAGCCCTTCACCCCGCCCATGGTGAGGCCAGCGGCCATGTGGCGGCGGAAGCCGTAATAGATCGCGATGGGCGGCAGCGCGTAGATGATGGCGGTTGCCATCATGTAGTTCCACGGCGCCTCGTCGCTGTTGAGGAACTGCGCCAGCGATACCGGCACGGTCATGCTGCTCGGCGAGGACAGCAGCAGGAACTGATACAGATACTCGTTCCACGCCAGCAGCAGCGCATAGGTGCCGACGGCGACCAGCGCCGGCGCCATCAGCGGCAGATAGATGCGGAGATAAACCTGCAGCGGCGAGGCGCCGTCGATCCGCGCCGACTCGTCGAGCTCGAGCGGGATCGACTTGCCATACTGCTGGAAGATGAAGATCGCGTACGGGGTGGCGAACGTGACTTCGGCGGCGATCACCGACCAGGAGATTATTGGCAAGCCCGTAGTTCTGCATGATCCGGTAGAACGGGATGGCCAGGAACGAGGCCGGGATCACGTAGGTGAGCAGCGCGGCGTTGGTCAGCAGCCAGCCGTTGCGCACCCGCATCCGGCCGACCGTGAAGCTCGCCAGCGAGCCGATCAGCAACGTCAGCACCATGGTCGCAGCGCCGACATAGAGGCTGTTGCCGAACTGGCGCCAGAAATGCTCGAGGTACCAGTAGCCCTCGGTGCAGACCACGCGGAAGCTTTCCAGCGTCGGCGCCGCGGCCAGATCGCGTCGCTGAACACGTCGCCGTGCTCGTCGAGCGCGACCATTACCATGTTGTAGATCGGCGCCAGCGACCAGACCACGAGCACGCAGACGCGAGCCCGCAAGCGGCCGCCTCGCCCACCGTCCGCCGCAGCCGGTAGCGCGGCCGTCGCCGCGCCGGAGCCGCGACAGCGCTCACAGCTGCACCTCCGAGGTGCGCAGCTTATGCATCAGCAGCATGACGATCGGGATCAGCAGCGGCAGCGCCGACATCACCGCCGCCACGCCGAGCCGCGGCTGGGCGAGCACGAAGGCGTCGCGGATGCCGAGCGTCGCCAGCACTTCCGTCGACATCGCCGGGCCGCCGCCGGAAACGAAATAGACGGTGCTGAAATCGCCCAGGGTCCAGATCGTCGAGAGCAGGGTGCAGACGAGATAGAGGTTCGCGAGCAGCGGGAAGGTGACGTGCGTGAAGCGGCGAAAGCCGGTGGCGCCGTCCACGTCGGCCGCTTCGTAGAGCTCGTGCGGGATGGCCATGCGCCCGGCGAGGAAGATCACCGTCCAGAACGGCATCCATTTCCAGATATACGCGACGATGTTCGACCCGAGCCCGAGCCAGCGCGAGTTCAGCCAGATCGGCCCGTCGATGCCGAACAGCGCGTAGAGCGTGTTGTTGAGCAGACCCCACTGGCCGTTCAGCAGCCAATGGATCGAAATGAAAGCGGGCAAGCGCCGGCGTCGCCCAAGGCAGGATGAAGATCACGCAGCAGGCTCTTGATCCACCAGCTCCGGCGCATGAAGAAGCCCGAGAGCAGAAAGGCGAGCAACATCTTCATGTTCACGCCGAAGCCCGACGATAGAGCGCGGTGTTGACCACGGTGCGAAAATAGATCGGGTCCGAAAACAGTTCGCGGTAGAGCGCGGGATTGCTGCCAAGCCAGAGCCCGTAGGCGACGGGATAGACCACGAAGGCGAGGAACACCGCCACGTAGGGCAGGGCAAAGGCGATCGCCCAGGCGAAATCGGCGCCGTGGATGCCGCGATGCCAGCCGCGGCCGGGCCAATCGCCGGGCTGTTCCTGGTGGCCCGACGGCGAGGACGGGTTGCGTTGCACTCATGCCGGCCTCGTCAGCTCACGTTGATCGGATACTGCGCGAAGATGGCTTCGGCGCGCTTGAACGCCTTGTCGACCGCCACCTCAGGTGTGGCGCCGTCCTTGACCACCGCGGCGAACGCTTGGCCCCAGAGCTGTTCGGCGGCCACGCGCCCCCAAGCCGGATTGAATGCGTTGAAGACCGGCATCGTCGGCCCGAGCAGGCACTCCCGGACGTACGGGCCGCCGATGCGGGTCGGAGGGGTCGAGCCACCACGGGTCTTCCTTGACCATCGCCGGGACCGCCGGCAGCCATCGGCCGAGGCCGTTTTTCAGATACTCGTTGGCGACCTTCGGCTGCACGATGTAACGGAGGAAATCCTTGGCGACGGCGACGTTCTTCGCACCTTTCGGGATGAAGCCGCCGCTCGCACCGACCTGCGCCGGAATCGGCTGCCCGTCATTGCCGAGCGGCAGCCCTAGCGTGACCATTTCCTTGTAAAGCTCCTTCTTGTCGAAAAGCGCGAGCTCGGTCGAAATCGTGCCGTCGAAATCCATGAGCAGGAGCTTCTCATGGAACGCGTTGTTGTCGTCCGCGTCGCTCCAGCTCAAGGATTCTAGCGGCACGTAGCCGTCCTTGTATGCGGCGGTCATATAGGCGACGGACTTGATCGCCGCTTCGCGGACCTTCGGATCGGCGACATTCAGCTTGCCGTTCGGCGTCACGATGTCCTTGCCGCCGTTGGCGATCAGGAAACCATAGAACACGCCGTTGCCGTCGTTCGGCCCCACCGTCGTCAGCTGCATCCCAAGGGCGTAGATGCCGACGCATCCCCTTCGCGCGCAGCTTTGCCTGCATCGGCTTGAAGAAGTCCCAGAACGCATCCCAGGTCTTCGGCGCGTCGGAAAGATTGTAGCCCGGCTTTCTCGACCAGGCTGCCCCAGACATGGAACGGAACACCGGCCTGCTTGTAGGGAACGAAGTAGTAGGCGCGCTTCTTGGTAGTGTTGTTGTAAACGTAGCGAGTAAAGCAGCGAGGCTTCACTGATCGCCGCTTTCTGAGTTTCGACTACGTCGCTGACATCGATCAGCCGGTCGTCCCAGGCATTCTGCGACAGCAGCGTGTCGGGCGCATCCATGGACACGACATCGGGCACCTCACCGCTGGTCAACGCCGCGACCGTCTTCTGCATCAGCGCCATGAACGGCGAGATGCTGTAATCGATCTTATTGCCGCTGGCCTTCTCGTAGTCGGCGATCACCTTGCGGAACGCCGCATCCTCCTGCGGCACGAAGCCCTGAGTTTGCCAGAGCGTCGCGGTGGTCGCCTCCGCGCGCGCGATGTGGGGCATTGGTAGGGCGGCGGCGGTCAACGCCGCGGTGGCGCCCAACACCGAACGTCGGCTCATGCATTCCATGGCCGTTCCCCTTCCCTGGCGGCATGGCGCGGCGCCGTTCTTCCGGCTCCGTGCCCCGCTCGGTTTTCGTTATGGTCGCGAGCTTATGGCGGTGCGAAACAAGGGTCAAAGGAAATGCCGCGCCGCGCCGGAGGCGGCCGCTGGCCTGACGCCGGCCCCAGCCCTATCCTTTTCGGCCATCCGCCAAGAGGCTGTCCATGCGCCGTGCCGTCCTCGCTTGCTCCGCCGTCGCCTATATGGCGGCGATGCTCCCTCCATCCGTCGGCGCCGAGAAGCCGGCGCATCACTCGACGCCAGCGGTTGCGCATCAGGGCCGCCGACCCCGGCCAACCGCCCCATGCCTGGCTGTTCGGTAGCTGGACGGGCGGCTTGTTTCCTGCGCCGAGCAACGTCAGCGCCGAGGCATGCCAATCGCAGCCAGTGGTGATCTTTACGCGCGACCTCGTGTTGCGCGCCTCACTCATCGATCAGTTCTACACGCAGCGCTTGATCGAAACCGCGCTGACCAGCGGCGGCGGGACGCAGTTCCGCTTCGCCGCGGTACCCGGCGGGACCGGGGCGCTGGGCCCCGCATCCGGCGCGGGGTTCGGATGCGGCGACCCGGACACGCTCACCGTGCAGCGCAAGTCCGAGAACGAGATCACTTTTCCCGGCTGTGGCGACTTCCCCAACCCGCTCGTTACGTTGCCCGAGCCGCTGACATTCCGCGGAGGAAACACCAGCCATGAGCCAGACGGTCGCCCGACTGTTGGTGGAAAGCCTCCAGGCCCATGACATCGACCTGATCTACTGCGTGCCAGGCGAGAGCTATCTCGGCTTGACCAACGCGCTGGTCGACAACAACCGCATCCGTCTGATCGTTTGCCGCCACGAGGGCGGGGCGGCGTTCATGGCCGCGGCCGATGGGCGGATGCGCGAGGGCCGTGCCGGCGTCTGCGTGGTGTCTCGTGGCCCGGGTCTGTCCAACGGCTTGATCGGCCTGCACACCGCGTATCACGACGCGACGCCCCTCGTGATGCTGATCGGCCAGGTCGAGCGCCGCGATTTCGGGCGGCTCGCGCTGCAGGAGCAGAACTATTCCCGGCTCCTGGCCGACGTCACGAAGCTTGTCATCGAGGTGAATGAGCCCGACGTGGCGAGCGAGGCCATCGCGCGCGCATTCCACGTTGCCGAGAGCGGCACCCCCGGCCCGGTCGCGGTCATCTTGCCCGAGGATCTGTTCGAGGAGCACACGGATGCTCCGCTCGACTTGCCGCGCCCGTCCGCACTCGCTGGGCCGCGCCCCGCCGACCTCGACCGGCTCGCAACGATGCTGGAAGGCGCTGAGCGCCCGCTCCTATGGGTTGGTGGCGCGCTGCGCGAAGCCGCGATCGCTCCCCTCGTCCGTCTGGCCGAGAGCTGGATTTTGCCCGTATGTCCCACGCATCGCCGTCCGCAGCTGTTCGACGCCGACCACCCCAACTACGGGGGCTACATGGGAACCCGGGTGCCGCGCGAGCTGCTGGAGGTCATGCAGCGGGCTGATATCCTGGTGTCATTGGGCGAGAGGCTCACGGATTCGGTCAGCCAGTCCTATAGCTTTCCGACCGCCCCGCGCCCGCAGCTTCCCCTCGTCCATATCTGGCCGGACCCGGTCGAGGTCGGCCGTGTATTTCGGCCCGATCTCGGCATGGCCTGCGATCCGGGTGCCGTGATCGACGCCCTGCTTGCTCGCCCTGTGCCGGGCGGGGCCGACCGGCGACGCGCCTGGGTTAGCGAACTCCATGCAATCCACGATCGGCTGACGGAGGCCGTCTGGGACCGTGCGACCGACGGGGTGAACTTTTCCGCCGTTACCAGCGCCGTCGCCCGGCACCTGGCACCGGATGCCGCCGTCACTCGGACGCGGGCAATTTCTCAAGCTTCATCCACCGCCACATCCGGTTCCACCCCGGCCAGATGTTTCTTGCCTCCGTGGTCGGCGCGATGGGGGCGGCGATGCCGATGGCGGTCGCAGCGGGACTACGTCGGCCCGGCAAGCAGGTGGTCGCCTTTGCCGGCGACGGCGGCGCGCTGATGACGGGCAACGAACTCGCCACCGCGCGGCAGTACGGCGTCAACCCCATTCTCATCATCTCGGACAACAGTCGCTACGGCACCATCACCATGCATCACGACATGCGGTATCCCGGTCGTGCGTCCGACGCGGCGACGCAGCTCACCAACCCCGACTTCGCGGCGTGGGCGCGCTCGTTCGGCGCGGAAGGCATCACGATCCGCGAGGAGGCGGCCGTCGAGGACGCGATTGCTGACGCCTTTTCGGTGCGGGACCGGCCGGTCGTCGTGCACGTGCAGAGCTCGACCGAGCAGATTAGCGCCTGGCGCCGACGCAACGGGAGAAACGCATGACCGCCTCCGATCTCAGGGCCACGCTCGGCGGGGCCGAGCCACCTGACGGCCTAAGCCTCGCGCGCCAGACGCTCTGGTGGGATGCGAAAGGCGACTGGGACCGGGCGCACCGTTGCGCGATGGCCGACGAGACCGCGGACGGGGCAGCGGTGCACGCCTACCTCCACCGCAAGGAGGGCGATCTGTCGAACGCCCGCTACTGGTACAATCGCGCCGGCCGCGCCCCTGTCGAGGGCAGCCTGGACGCCGAGTGGGACACGCTGGCCACCGAGCTTGCCTGAACCGGCTGCCACGCCCGGCATGGTGAACTCGCAATCACGGTGAAACCTCCGCGGTGCCGCACTGCCGCAGTAGCGCACGCAGCTTGCGGATCACCGGAAACACCTCCTGGTTCCAGTCCGCCCCCTGCGCGTCGTGCGCTGCCTGCTCGGCTTCGACGATCTCGCGGTCTTCCTTGAAAATGCGCTCGGTGAACAACACCAGGAGCGGCCACGCCGCTTCCAGCAGTCCGGGCACCTTGGGCCGCTTGACCGATAGCAGGCCGAATGTCCGGCATCGCCGCTGGCCGTAATCGAGCGGCACGTGGACGATCCAGAGATCCATCACCGGCAGCGCGCCATCGGTGCGGATGCGCACGGTCTGATACGGGTATTCAGTGCGAATGGTCATGACGTCGCGCTCCGCGTGCGCTTCGCTTGCGCCTCTGCGCTGGCCGAAGATGGCGGCTTCCGCCCAGGGCTGCTTGCCCTCGGGTCCGGGCAAAGCTGTAGCGCGCCTCCACCCAGTCGACGCCGCTGCCCTGGCCGAGGAAGCGGGGCCTGATCCGGCCCATCTGACGCCGGTGCAGGAACTGATGGTTCATGTCCATCAGGTTCTCGTGCATGAAGCTATAGTGGCAGGCGACGGTCCGGCCGAACCGTCGCGTCTTGTAGCGCTCGTCCGCCACCGAGCCGAGAGCGGGCAGGGGGACGGCGTCGCTCAACGCGGAGTCGCCCGGAAACACCAGGATCAATCCTTCCACTTCGCGGCACGGATACGACCGCACCCCGTTCGGCAGCTTGCCTTTGCCGAGGTACGGGACCTCCGTGCAGCGGCCGGATGCGTCGTAGGCCCAGCCGTGATAGCCGCAACGAACGGCGGAGCCTTCTACCAGCCCATTGCTGAGCGGGACCTGTCGATGCGCGCACCGATCGGCGAGCGCGAACACCGGGCCTTGCTTGGGACGCACCAGCACGATCGGGTCGCCCGCGAACTGGGCAGCGAGCGTGCGGCCGGCTTTCAGCTCCGATGACCAGGCGAGCGGATACCAGTGATTGGGATGCGCTCCGACCCTCCGGAGATCATGCACAACATCTGTTGCGCCGGCGTCGTCCCCGGCGGCCTGCACGATCTGATCCATCGACACCCTTGCCCTTTTCTCGACCACGATCGCCGACCGAGTAGGGGCTTCGTGCTCGCATTCCTTAACACGGCCAGCCAGTCCTCCCAGCCCCGATGATGTTGCAGCGGGCGCGCGCGCCTTGGGTCAGGCGGGCAGCAGCACCGTCGCCCGTGCGCCGCCTGTGGGGCGATTGGCCAGGGTCACGTCTCCGCCATGCGCTCGGAGGATGTTGCGTGCAATCGGTAAGCCAAGGCCGACGCCGCCCGTCTCGCGGCTGCGGCTGCCCTCCAGGCGATGGAACGGCTCGAACACCCGGTCCAGCTCGTGGGGCGGGATGCCTGGCCCATCGTCCTCGACCTCGATCGTCAGGAACGCTCGCTGCGGCGGTAGCAATCGCACCCGCGCCGATCCGCCGTAGTTCACTGCATTGGCAACCAGGTTTGCGAAAGCGCGCTTGAGCGCTAGCGGGCGGGCGCGGACCGTCAGCTTGGGCGGCCCCTCGTAGCCGAGCTTGCCGCCGTTCTCCGGCCGCGCGTCCCCCGCCTCGTCGAGCACCGTGCGAAGCAGCTCCGGCAGATCGAGCGCGGCGAGCGGTTCGTTGGCGGTGGAATCGCGCCCGAACGCGATCGTGGCCGCCACCATCGCCTCCATCTCTTCGAGGTCGGCCAGCATCTTGCGCCGTTGCTCGTCATCTTCCATGAACTCGGCCCGCAGCTTGAGCCGGGTGATCGGGGTGCGCAGGTCGTGCCCGATCGCGGTCAGCATCTCGGTGCGATCCTGCACGAAGCGGCGGATGCGGGCGGCCATTGTGTTGAACGCCCTGGCCGCGGTCGCGACCTCGCTCGGCCCATCCTCCGGCAGCAGGAACGGCGCGTTGACGTCCCGTCCGAGCGCCTCGGCCGCTGCCGCCAGGGTGCGCACGGGGGCCGTCAGCCGCCGCACCGCCCAGATCGTCAACAGGGCTGCTGCTGCCGTCATCAGGAGGAACGCGATCAGAAACGTCTGCGAGTGCCAAGGCCGCGGCCGGGGTGCGAAGCTCGGCACCGTCAGCCAGACGCCGTCCGGCAATCGCATCCCGATCACCACTCGGCCCTCTGCCGGGCCGCCGCGCACCATCACCTCGTGGGGGCGAACGATGCCATGCAGCGGGATGACGTTCAGGCTATCCCGAATAAGCCGCTGCCAAATCGGCCGTGCCCGTTCCGGCAATTCCGCCGGTGGCTCCGCGCTGAGCGTCGGTTCCAGGCCCGGCGTGGGCGCCAACCGCCGCAGCAACGCATCCCGCTCGGACGGGGGCGCCGTGACCACGGCGCGATAGATCTCGATCGTGCGCGTCCCGATATCACGTGCCAGCGCCAATCTTTGGAGATCCAGCCGGTCTAAGGCATGGATCGTCAAGCCGGCGATTTGTACCAAAGCCAGGCTGCCGAGCAGGGCAACCGCGGTTCGGGCCGCTAGGCTCCGAGGCCAGATCTGCACCCTCACCCGCGCTCGACGGTGGCGGCGAGCACGTAGCCGCCCCCGCGCACCGTCTTGACGAGCTGCGCGCGCCGCCCGTCATCGTCGAGCTTGCGCCGCAACCGGCTGACCGCGACGTCGATCGCCCGGTCAAACGGACCGGCTTGGCGCCCCCGCAGCAAGTCGAGCAGCATGTCCCGGGTCAGCACCCGGTTGGCGCGCTCGAGCAGGGCCACAAGCAGATCGTATTCGCCGCCGGTCAGCGTCACTTCGACCCCTTCGGGGTTCAACAGCCGCCGCCGGGCCGGCTCCAGCGTCCACCCCGCGAACCGCATCGGCCGGGCGCCCGCATCGCCCTTTGGCCCCGACATCTCGCCCGCCCGGCGGAGCACGGCACGCATCCGGGCCAGCAGTTCGCGGGGGTTGAACGGCTTGGCAAGGTAGTCGTCGGCGCCGAGCTCGAGGCCGATGATGCGATCGGTTTCCTCGGCCATGGCGGTCAGCATGATGATCGGCACCGTCGATTGCGTCCGCATCCAGCGCGCGAGCTCGAGCCCCCCTTCGCCGGGCAGCATGAGGTCGAGCACCACCAGCTGGTAATGGCCGTGCGGCCAGACCCGCCGAGTTTCGCGCGCGTCCCGAGCGGCCGTGACGCGGAAGCGGTGGCGCTCGAGAAAGCGCGCGAGGAGGTCGCGGATCTCGCGGTCGTCATCCACCACCAGAATGTGCGGCAACGGTTCCATGCAGCATCACAATAGTGAGGGACGATACCGGCGGGCAGGGTGCGTTTCACTTAGTTGCATTGCGACGGGGACATCCGGCCGCCGACGGCCTAGAAGCGCCGCTGTGAGCTTCCCCCATCCACCGGCCGCCGCCCGCGCCGCCCTCGATTTGCTGGTCGCGGCCGACCCCGATCTCGCGCGGATCGAGGGTGATGCGGGACCACTGCCCTGGCGCCAGCGCCCGGCCGGCTTTCCGGGCTTGCTGCAGGCGATCGTCGGCCAGCAGATCAGCAACCAGGCCGCCGCAGCTATCTGGGGCCGGTTGCGCGCGCTCCCGGGCGCGCTCGAGCCAGCCGGGTTGGAGCGTCTCCCGGAGGAGGCGTTGCGCGGTGCCGGTCTCTCTCGTCCCAAGGTGGCCCATGCGCGCGCCCTTGCCGCGGCCTTCGTGGATGGCCGGCTCGACGCGGACGCGATCGCGGCGATGGACGACGGGGCGGCGGTGGCGGCCATCGCCGCCGTGCGCGGCATGGGGCATTGGACCGCGGAAGTCTACCTCCTGTTCGCCCTTGGCCGACCGAACGTGTTCCCGGCCGGCGATCTTGCCCTGGCCGCGGCAGCCGCGGACCTCAAGCGCCTCCCCGCTCGGCCGGACCCGCGGGCGCTCCGGACGCTGGCGGCGGCATGGGAGCCGGCGCGCGGGCTGGCGGCCCGTCTGCTGTGGCACCACTGGCGCCATCGGACCGGGCGTCCGGCAATGGACGACTTGCCTCTTCTGTAGCCAAGCAACCCGGCTGAACCATCCGTCCGCGCAATCGGCGCGCTTGGCGCGCAGCAACGAGACCTGGGGACGGCACAACGTTCTTTCATTCCAGCTGGGTCCGTGCGTCCGGCGCACGCGCGGCTCCCACCCCAAAAGGTATTGCCTCGTGTCGGGCGAGCGGCGCCCGCGATCAGGAGCGACGCAATCAAAGTCATTCTCGTTGCAGGCCTGCAAAGAGATGCGCTAGGAAACACGCAGGAAGTTTGGGCAAGGGAGTTTGAGCGGCACGCACAGGAATCGCAACTCCGTTAGAGACGATGGCTCAAATGAGGGAGGACAGCGATGTTTCGAGTGGTTGTGTTTCTGCTAGCTCTCCTACTGACCAACTGTGCGCCGCTCAGTCCTCCCAACCAGAGGGCGCCGAAGCTGGTATCCAAGCCGATCCGATGGAGGGTTGATCCGGGCTGCATGGAAACGGCGAAAGTTTCTCCGGGTACGACCAGAGATGCACTTGCCGTCGAGTGTGGCAATGGCGACTATGTCAAGCAAGATTTCATAGCGCTGGCGTTGAGTGGCGGGGGCGTCAAGGCGGCCATTTTTTCGGCCGAGTCGATGTTTTATCTCCAAGCGCTGGGATTGTTGCACCAGGCCGATGTCATATCGTCCGTTTCAGGGGGCAGCTTTACCGCAGGCCTATACGCGCTGTCCTGCGATCCTGCAGACACAAAGAATGAGACCTGCAAAAGCCGCCTCGAGCAGGATTATACAGACCTGGTTTGGCGCCATGATGACGTGCTTAAAACGGTTGGGCAAGGTTACGGGCAGCTCGAACGGGAGCAAATTGCCCGCTTGCTGGTGCCTCTTCCATTTGTGAGAGGCACTATCAGCGCAGACCACTTCGCAAGCTACATCGATAGCCCACTTCTTCCGACATTCCTTCGATGGTGGGCATCCACTCTTATTCAAGGATATCAATCCGCGCCGTCCTTACCTCGCGGTGAACTCCACGATTGTGAGCGCAAATCGCGGCGGGCTCGGGGGCTCTGGGGACAAGCTGGCCTGCGTCGATGATGATCAGAATGCGCTGCGGGGTTGGCTACGGCGCCGTACCCCAGACGAGTTCTACCATTTTTCCTACACGGACGTGTACTTCAACCTGCTTCGGTCCGATCTTGGCAGATTTCCTGTTTCCCAAGCCGTTGCGGCCTCGGCCGCATTTCCGGTCTTGATCGATGAGCCGGAACTCAGGGATTTCTGTCGTGGCAAGGGGGACGATGATCGAATCAAGCTTATGGACGGCGGGACCAATGACAATCAGGGGATCGTCGAGATCTACCATATCCTGACGGAATTGGCTTTGGGCGAAAAGCGTTCGGATGTTCCCGAAGAAGAGATGAAGAAGGTTCGCATGAGGTCGGGGGATGCTGCGTTCATCTTCGTAATAAACTCCAGTGTGACCGACACGACCGGCCCGTCCGGAAGCGGCAGCGGCCAGTTCCCTCTCGGCGCTTTGGGATTTGTGAGTGCCACGATTGGCAAGGTGTCTGAAGCGACTGATGTCTTAGGCTCGACGAACTTCAACCTACGCCGGAACTTTTACTTTGATTACGCAAGGGCGGTCGCAGCCAAACACGTGCCAATCATGTCGGTCGATGTCGGGCTGGATAAGCTCGATCAGTATCCGACGGGCGGCGCTGTCTACAACTTATGGAAAAAGGCTGGCATTCTGGACACGCCGGACGTGGGGAACAGAAACGATATCAGGGCAATCGATCAGGAGATCCGTGCGAGAGTTGGCTTGCAGGCGGAGGTTGCGACCAGGCTGATCCACAACGCGGCAAACCGACGCAGCATGGCTCTGTCCGACTATCATCCCCAGTGCTACTTCGATATCCGTGAGAAGATTCGACTCCTCGCTGGTGAGTATCCCTGATGATATGCAGGCCTGTGTGCGCAGAATTTGCGCGCTGGTCGGTTGCGCTGAGTACCGAGGAGTTGTGTGTAGCGTCGGAAGCTGGGTTGAGGACGCCTGGGGGATTGGCATGTCGTGATGGTGTTTCTCGGCTGGTCAACGCGGATGTCCTCGGAGGAATCGAACGCGACAAGACGATGTGTGGGAGCGTGCTAGCAAAGATGATTGCTGAGCGGGCGTCCAGGAATGCGGTCGTCGGCCGGGAGGATTGCCAGCAGCTTTGAAGCTATCGCTCTATGGGTCGCTAAGAAGCTCGCGAAGGACGTCGGCCTCGATGGACACGTTGCCTGCCCAGGATGGAAGGCCAGCGGGTTCGCCTCCCAACTCCTCGAGCCTCACATCCAAAAACCGGTGATTCTTCAGTCTTGAGAGAAACCAGAAAAACGTATCCGGCATCGACGCAGGGGTGAGACACGTGACGGAAGCGCCGGGGCGAGCGAAGGCCACGTTGGTCAGCGCGGCCCCGGTGACGCCGATGATCCGGCGTGCCGCCTTGAACGCCGCTATCTGCTCCGCGAGGGGCATGGCTCCCGGATCAACGATCGCGTAGCCGTGCTCGTCGAGTAGCGAGGCCAATTGTCCCTCGTTCAGCAACTTCCGGTGCAACGCACTGGCTCGTGTTACATAGATGCGCTCGCTTCCACGGGCGCTCACCGGCATCGCCAAGCGGTCGAAGGACTCCATGACCAAGGGAGACATGAACCGACCGTGGTTGGTCAAGCCATCGATCACGATCAGCTCGCTGAAGAAGGCGGGTTGCCGATCGCAGCGCACGACCGCCTCTTCGTCGATGTCGATCATGGAAAGCGCATCGCTCATCACGGCGCCGAGCGCACCACGTTCGGCTCCAACAACGTAGGTGAGGTTGGCTTGAGACAAGTGACGCCGTGCTAGAAACGCTTTCGACAACATCTCCACCAGGAAATGCCCGTAGTTGAACGAGCCGCGCTTCTTGCAAAGCACGGCCGGACGGAGATGAACCGGCAGCGAGCCGTTCGCCATCCGGTCCCTGATCGATCGCCGGGCCATCGCTATCTCGTCCGGATCATGCCCGGCGACGCTCCGATCGTGAACATTGAGGTCCCTGTCGAACACCAGCCCGTCGGATGCGACGAAAACTTTGTAGTATCGGTAGAAGCTGACCGCGCTCGGGGGAAACAATCCGGTGTTCCAGGTCGGCTCCAGCAAACGCACCACATGATCCGGCATCAACTGCTTGCCTTGAAGCTTCGGGTACTCCGCCGCGAAGGCAGGTGATTGTAAGCTCAGGAACTTGGCGCCGACCGGCTCGGCGGCGCTCATGTGGCCGTCTGGCATTCACCGCCCCTCCTTGAACAGAGCCGCCTCGCGCTTGAGGATGTCGAGATAGAGATGTCCGAAATCTTCGGAGGGCTCGATGTCTTTGCTGACCTCGGGGCTGGGTTGCTCGCCCTTGCGCCATTCGTTGAAGGTGGCGACGAGCACGAAACGCGGGCCGAGCCGGCGTGCGAGCGCCCACTCTTCGCGGAACGTCTCCCCCCCGCGCCGGCCGCCTGGCGGGATCTTTGGCTTTTCGGCCCTCCAGGCTGCAACGATCGTCATGGCCTCAGGATGGTTGTCTCGAATCGCGAAAGTCGGCGGCCCGCGATCCTCCCACGACCAGTATCCGAATCGGCTGACCCGGCCGGGTCCGAGCAGCTTCGGCTGCTGGCTCAGAAAGCTTGTCATGAAGCGCACGGTGAAACGAGGATCGGACCAAGGCGGCGGGCCGTTCTGGTAGGGCGACGGCGTATCGACATAAACGACGACCAATGGCTTTCCGAGATAGTCTTGCAGGATCGGCCGGAACGCTGCGTTCTCAACAAACTCCGCATGCACCTGATCGGCCTTCGCTTGCAGCCGTCCATCGGTAACAGCCTCCGGCGCGCGCGGATTGCCGAGGAGAAACGCGATTTTCGGGTGTTGCGGCAGCTTGCCGTATTCTTCGAACAGCGTGCGCGTTGCATCCTCGATGTAAAGCTGCCAGGGCACGCCCGCGCGGGTCCGGTCGTCGGCTCCGAGCTGATTGGACCAGTCGAGCAAGATAAAATCGGCGCCCGCATCTGTCAGCCACGCGGCGTGCTTGCGGATGACGGCGCGGTCGGCTGACGCATAGTAGCCGAGTTCGGGCTTTCCCCAGACCGTGACCCAGGACGGCCAATCCGCCTTGTAGTGCCACAGCGTGTAGTCGACCCCGACATGGCGTTCATTGGGGGGCGCGGGCCGGACATCGGGCGGAACAATCTCGTCGTCGCCGAACGCGCTCGGCCGGATCGGACTTGGCCAGCGAGCGCCGAAAAACGCGGCGAGCCTGCCGACGCCGACAGCGGCCGATCCCCGGAGCAACCACCGGCGCGGAACACTCAACATCGCTGCTAGACGCCTTATCACAAACCAAAGTGCGCGCTTATGTCGTCGAACGAAGCGAAGCTTCGGGTCGGCAACATACGCAGGGAATTTATGTAGTTCCGCACGCCCATCTTACCGAGATCGAGCGAACGGAAGGAGGCCGAGATGACGTCGCGATTGTCGGCGAGCACGGTCGACTTCGGATCGAGGTTGCTGATCATGATCAGCCCGGTCGGCTGTGCGTCGAGCGCGTAGAGCGTCAAATCGGGCCGGAACTTCTTCAGGATTACCACCACCTTCCAGACGTCCCCGGTCCACCAGTGTGGATGCTTGGTCGCGGAGCTGATTGCGGGATCGACCTCCTTGCGGCGGGCGATACCGGCTTCCACGGGAATGCAGTCATGCAGCGCGATAACGGAGTTGCTGCTGCAGTGGCGCTCCGTGTTCATGAAGTCCCGCAGCAGCACCTCGGCCAAATGCATGCCATCCAGGAACGCGAGGTCGATCGTTCGACCAAGCAGCTCCTTCGGGTCGTGCGTGTCGAAAAACTCGTCGCTCCGCATCCGATATAACAGGCAGAAAGGCTTTGAGCCGATGAAGTCGCCCCGAAGGTCGAACACCGGGTCGATCGCGATGGAGGGACATCCGGCGAGGGACAGCGACAAGCCGTGTCGGCTGCCGATCTCCAGATAGCTTTTCGGCCGCAGCAAGGTGTGAAATCGACGCAGGACTTCGGTGTAGTCTTCGCCGGTCAAATCCGGATGCAGGTCTGGGTCGAGTGCCGGTTCCATATCCACGTTTGGAGCCTTCCTTGCAGGTGGGTTTGACGGCGCGGCGTGGTCGAATTGCGGGCCTTCGCAGGTGATGGAAGCCGCGTCATCGGAGGGCGAGGGCCGCTCGAGGCAAGCGCGCGGCTCCGTGCTATCCTGGACCTCCGGGAGGCAGGCGACGCACGGGTTTTCGCCAGGCGCTGCCAAAGGGTCGTCCGGGCAGTCGGAGTTCGTGTCTTCCGAAGCGATCGTCACGCCGAGCGGCGGGACGAACATCCAACGGTATCGAGGCGGCGGCAGCACGGCCTGTAACATGCTGTCCAGCCGATCGGCGTCGATCTCAAACGGGTTCTGCGCCTGCCCGTGTTCGGTGGCCGTGAGCGGCCCGAAGATTTCGCTGTAGGAAAGGCCGCGGGCGCCCGCGAGATCCCAGAAGAACGGGTCCGCGAAGTCTCCCGGCGAGAGCACGACCACGACCGTTTCGGGCGGCGAGAACACAAGGTTGGCCAGCGCCGCCCCCTTGACGCCCACGATCGCGGAAGCGGACCGGAACAGCGCGGCCTGCTCGCTCAAGGTTCCAAGTTCCGGGAAAACCACCTCGAACCCATGCCGAGCGCAGACCTCGATGATCTCCGCTTCGTTGGCCAATCGACGTCGCCCGTAGTTTCGGCGCGAGACGAACAATCGTCGGTCGCCGGGCTTCGCCGGCGCGTGGCGGAGCACCGCGCATCGCAGCGCCTCGATCGCCTGCGGAAGGGCGCACAAGGGCGAGCGACGCACGGGAGTCACATAGTGCAGTTCCGCAAACGCCCACATCGCGGTGTCGGGATGTTCGATTGCTGGAATGTCGGGAACGACGAGCGAGACGGTCTCCCGCATGATTTCCCGGACCTTGGCATCCTCCGCTGCCCCGATCGCGAGTTGTGCGAAGCCACCCGTGCGGCGGTTGACGAGCAGTGCGGTCAACGCCGCCGCGTCCACCAGCCAGTGGCCGTAGTTTCGCCACCAAGGTCTCTTGAGGAGCAGGGTCGGATCGCCGAGTTCGTGGTCAGGTTGGGCGACTGCGCGAAACATTTGCGCGCCCTCGCGCACGAGCCCTTCAGGCACACCGCCGTGCGCCAGGAACTCCCAGCAGCTTTCCTCGATCAGCGCGCCGCCGCGCGTGACGACCGCCCCCTGGTCGGTAACGCGCGCGTCCCGGAGGACGAAGCGCTCGATCGGGCCGAAGCTCTGCGACCAGGGAACTTACGTATTCGTGGAAGATCTCCTCGTTCGGCATCAGGGCGGCGGTGTCGACGATAACGGGCGGGCGGCGCCTGTATTGCCCCGCGGGAACGACCGGGTCGATTTGGGCTATTCCGTGCAGGTCACGCGAGGCGGCTCCCGCATCGATAAGTGATGACAGGCTCGAAAGCCGAACATTCTCAACCATGCAGGCTCTATTCGCCAGAAATTGCAACCATGATCATGGTTGGCCCCCGAGGTTCTGCCGTTTGGTTTTAAGCTGAGCTGTTGTTTCCCGCAATGCGGGTATTGCTCTAATCGAATGATGCCTGCTTGAAAACCGCCTCTGGCGCGTCGCTCGCGATCGGCCATGATGCTGGGCATGACGTTGCCGCCGATCGGCCCCAAAGTAGATGCCACCCCGCGCCCTTTGCCCGCGCGCGTGCCGTTGCGCGGGCAGTACGCTGTCCTGGAACCGCTACATCGGCGGCACACCCCCGAGTTGTGGCATGCCGGGCGAGCGGCAGACGACAGCTGGGCCTACCTCGGCTACGGCCCTTTCGTGTCGGAGACAGCGATGCTGAGGCATGTCGAGGAGATGGCGTCCCAGCACGATCCGATGGCGTGGGCGGTGCGTCCGGTGAGCACCGGCATGGCTTCCGGCTGGCTGACCCTGATGGACATGCAACCGAAAAACGCTGCGATCGAACTCGGCAATATCTGGTTCGCCCCCGCATTGCAGCGCACGCGTGCCGCTACGGAGGCCATGTTCCTCCTACTGCGGCTCGCAGCGGACGAACTCGGCTACCGTCGGCTAACGTGGAAGTGCAATGCACTCAACGGGCCGTCACGGCGCGCCGCCGACCGTCTTGGCTTCACCTACGAGGGCACGCTCCGCGCGCACACCGTCGTCAAGGAACGACAACGGGATTCCGCGTACTACAGCATCCTGCAAGACGAGTGGCCGCGCTGTCGCGATGCGATGCTGCGCTGGCTGGACCCCTCCAACTTCGCGCCTGACGGCACTGCTCGGGCAAGCCTGGCGGAGCTGCGACGTTGAGCGGGTCCGAGCGGCTGCTCGCGGGCTACCGGCGCTTTCGCGCCGTGGGCTGGCCCGAACGCCGCGCGATCTTCGAGACCCTGGCGGCGGACGGGCAACATCCGCGGGCGCTGGTGATTGGGTGCGTCGACAGCCGGGTCGATCCCGCGATGATCTTCGACGCAGGGCCGGGCGAGCTCCTGATCGTGCGCAATGTCGCCAATCTCGTGCCGCCCTACGCGCCCGACACGGCCTATCACGGCACGAGCGCCGCGCTCGAGTTTGGCGTTCGCGTGCTTGGCGTGCCGAATATCGTCGTGCTCGGGCACGGCCAGTGCGGTGGCGTTCAGGCACTGCTGGGCGGCGCGCCGGAAGCCGCTCGAGACTTCGTCGCGCCATGGATCGCGATGGCCGAGCCGGCGCGGCGGCGCGCGCTCGCCTGCGATTCCCCCGAACTGCGGCAACGCTGCTGCGAGCACGAGGTGGTCAAGCTTTCGCTCGACAATCTCCTGACCTTCCCGTGGATCGCCGAGCGCATATCGTCGGGCGCTTTGGCGCTGCACGGCGCCTGGTTCGCGATCCACTCGGGCGAGCTTGCCATGTTGCAGCCGGACGGAACATTCGTTGCGGTCTGACGGTCGCGGGCGGAGACCTCCGTTCGGCGTTTCGGTTGCCGCTTGACTTGCCTTTCGGGGGTGAGACGATCACGGCGTCGCTCGGGCCGTGAGGCTCCGCTGTTTTTAGATCGGAGACGTCCGGCAAGGGCGGCGCGATCATTGGGGGGATAATGGTTAAGGTGCTGTCACGCCGCCGAGCAGTCCTGGCCGGAGCGGGCGCGCTGTGCTGCTCCCGCGATCCTGCATTGGCCGGCTGAGGCCGCGGAGTTCAACTACAAATACGGCAGCGTCTTGCCTCCCGACCACCCGATGAGCCTGCGGGTCGCGGAAGCGGCGGGGAAGATCAAGGATGACAGCGGCGGCCGCCTCGAGATCGGCTGCTATCCCAACAGCGCGCTGGGCGGCGACACCGCCATGATTGCGCAAACGATCTCCGGCGCCCTGCAAATGTATTCTCTCACTGGCGACATCCTGGCGCCGCGCAACCCGGCCGCCGGGGTGATGTCCGTGGGCTTTGCGCTGCCGACCTACGAGCAAGCCTGGGCGGCGATGGACGGCGATCTCGGGCTCTATTACCGGGGTCTCGCTGAAAAGGCCGGAATGTTCTGCATCGCAAAGGCGTTCGACCACGGCTATCGCCAGATCACCACGCGCACCAAGCCGATCAGCGCGCCGGACGATCTCCGCGGTTTCAAGATGCGGCTTCCCGTGGCGCCCACCCTCATCTCCTTGTTCAAGCACCTCGGCGCATCACCGACCGCAATCAACTTCGGCGAGGTGTACAGCGCGCTGCAGACGGGCATCGTCGACGGGCAGGAGAACCCGCTGATCATGAGCGACACGGCCAAGTTCTACGAGGTGCAGAAATATGTCAGCCTGACCAGCCACGTCTGGGTCGGGCCGCACTTCGCCGTCAACAACGCCGCTTGGAAGAAGCTGCCGCCCGACTTGCAGGACATCGTAGGCCGCCGCATCACGGAAGCGGCGACGCTCGAGCGCGCCGACTGGATCGAGCGCAACAAGACGGTGACAAAGCACCTGGAGGCCAACGGGATGGTGTTCAACTCGCCCGAAATGGCGCCGTTCCAGACCACGCTGCGCAAGAGCGGCTTCTACCCCGAGATGCGGCAGCGGATGGGCGACGAGGTGTGGAAGCTGCTCGAGAAATACTCCGGTCCGCTGACATGAGCTTGGGCAGTCCGCAACTCGCCGGCCATCCGGCGGCGAGCGGTCCGGCTTGGGGTGCGGTCCGCCGCTCGGCCTTCCTGATCGACCGCTCGATCGGGTGGGTGACGGAAGCGGTCGGGGCGGCGCTGGTGATTGCCGAGATTGTCATTCTGTTCGCCGGCGTCGTGTCGCGCTACGGCTTCGGCTCGCCGATCTTCTGGACCGACGAGCTTGCCGCCTTTCTGTTCCTCTGGCTTGCCATGCTGGGCGCGGTGGTCGCACTGCGGCGCGGCGATCACATGCGACTGACAACCTTGGTCGCCCGCGCGGGGCCGGGCGGGCAAGCTTTCTGGAGTGCCGTCGCCTCGCTCGTAGTCGTGGTGTTCGTGCTCGAGATCATCATGCCCGCGATGCAGTATTACAGCGGGCAGGCCGACGTCGAACTGACCAGCTTGCCGCTCACCGACGGCTGGCGCGTGCTCGCCCTGCTGGTGGGCGTGGTGCTCTCAGCCGTCATCGCCCTGTTGCGCTTGCTGGAAATCGCCACGCTGCGAAGCCTCGCCGCCGCGGTCGGCACCGTCGCGGCCATCGCCGCCGGGCTGTGGCTGGCGCAGCCCGCGCTGGTGTCAATGGGCTTCGGCAACCTGATTCTATTCTTCATCGTGCTGCTCGCGGCCTGCGTGTTCGTCGGCGTGCCGATTTCGTTCGCCTTCGGCATCGCCACGTTCTCCTATCTTGGCCTCACCACGGACCTGCCGCTCACCGTGGTGGTGAACCGGATGGACGACGGCATGAGCAACCTGTTGCTGCTGTCCGTGCCGTTGTTCGTGTTCCTCGGCCTGCTGATGGAGATGGCCGGCATCGCCCGGGTGATGGTCGAACTTTCTCGCGGCACTGCTCGGGCACGTGCGGGGAGGACTGTCCTACGTGCTGCTCGGGGCGATGTATCTCGTGTCCGGCATCTCGGGCTCGAAGGCGGCCGACATGGCGGCGATCGCGCCCGTGCTGTTTCCCGAGATGCGCAAGCGCGGCACCAATGGGGGCGAACTCGCGTCCCTGCTGGCGAGCTCCTCGGCCATGTCGGAAACCATTCCGCCGAGCCTGGTGCTCATCACCATCGGCTCCGTCACCAACGTCTCTATCGCGGCACTGTTTACGGGCGGGCTGCTGCCGGCCGCAATCGCCGCGCTGGCGCTTACCGCCGTCGTTTTTCTCCGTACCCGCCGGGGCCCTCAGGCGAGCACGGCGCCACGCGCGTCGGCCGGGCAGGTCGGCCGGACCTTGTTGATCGCGATCCCGGGACTAACCTTGCCGTTCGTGATCCGCTACGCCGTGGTGAAGGGGATCGCCACGGCGACCGAGGTTTCCACCGTGGGCGTGGTTTACACGGCGCTGCTCGGCTTGCTGGTCTATCGCGAGTTCGATTGGCGGCGGCTCTACCCGATTCTGGTGGATACCGTGTCGCTCACCGGCGCGGTCATGCTGATCATTGGCACGGCGACCGGCATGGCGTGGGCGCTGACGCAATCCGGCTTCTCGCAGTGGCTGGTAACGGCGATGGCGCACGTGCCGGGCGGCCGCGCCGGCTTTCTCGCGATCTCCTGCGTGACGTTCGTCATCCTGGGCAGCGTGCTCGAGGGCATCCCCGCGATCGTGCTGTTCGGCCCGCTGCTGTTCCCGGTTGCCCGGGCGATGGGGGTGCACGAGGTGCACTATGCCATCATCGTCATCCTCGGCATGGGGATCGGGCTGTTCGCGCCACCGTTCGGTGTCGGCTTCTTCAGCGCGTGCGCGATCGGCCGCGTTGACCCCGACGAGGCCATCACCCGCATCTGGCCGTACCTCGCCGCACTCGCGGTCGCACTGGCGGTGGTGGCGGCGGTGCCCTGGCTGTCGATCGGGTTTTTGTAGGCCGTTACGGGCAGATGAGGGGGAGCGCGCGATGTCGGAGCTGCGCATTCTGGCGCATGACCTGAAGTTTCCGGAAGGCCCCGTCGCGATGGCGGACGGCTCCGTGATCCTCACTGAGATCCAGGGCGGCACTGTCACTCGCGTTGGGCCGGACGGCGCGGTGGATCGCTTCTGCGCGGCGGGCGGCGGACCCAACGGGCTCGCGATCGGGCCGGATGGCGCGCTGTACCGCTGCAACAACGGCGGCAACGCCTATGCGCATGGCGGTTTCCTTTCCACCGGCCCATCGTCGGACTACCAGGGCGGCTTCATCCAGCGGATCGAGCCGCGCACCGGTGAGGCGCGCACGCTGTACACGCATTGCGGCCGCCACCGGCTGTCCGCGCCGAACGACATCGTGTTTGACGCCGGGGGTGGATTCTACTTTACCGACCTCGGCAAGCGGCGGGTGCGCGACCGGGACCACGGCGGCCTATACTACGCCCTGCCGGACGGGTCGCGCATCACGGAGGTCGCTTACCCGATCGTTTCCGCGAACGGTGTCGGCCTATCGCCGGACGGCGCCGTCGTCTATGTCGCCGATACCGAAGCGGCGCGGCTGTGGGCGTTCGACCTCGAAGCGCCGGGCGTGGTCCGGCGCGCGCCGTTCCCCTCGCCGCATGGCGGGCGGCTGGTGGCCGGACTCGACGGCTATCAGCGCTTCGACAGCCTGGCGGTGGAGGCGAACGGCAACATCTGCGTCGCGACGCTCGTCACCGGCGCGATCACGGTGATTTCGCCCGACGGGCAGGTGCTCCGGCAAGTGAAGGTGCCGGACGTGTTCCCGACCAACATCTGTTTCGGTGGCAACGACCGGCGCACCGCATTCATCACCCTGTCGGCGGCCGGTCAGCTCGCGGCGATGCCCTGGCCGGAGCCAGGCCTGCCGCTCCGCTACAACGGCTGAACCTGGAGCGACGAGGTCATGTTCTTCGACGGGTTCACGCTGACGAAGCTGGAAGTCGCAGGTGGCCACGTGCGTCTCCGATACGGCGGCTCGGGCCCGCCGCTCTTGATGCTGCACGGTAATCCGCAGTCGCACTGCATGTGGAACCGGGTGGCGCCCGCGCTCGCCGAGCAGTTCACCGTCATCTGCCCGGATCTGCGCGGCTATGGCGAGTCCTTCATGCCTCCCGCGACGGCGGATCATGCGCCGTACGCCAAGCGCGAGATGGCCCGCGACATGATCGACGTCATGGACCATTTCGGCCACCAGCGGTTCTTCCTTGCCGGGCATGACCGGGGCGGGCGCGTGGCGCACCGGCTGGCGCTCGACTTCCCCGACCGCGTGGAAAAGCTCGCGGTGCTGGACATCATCCCGACCATCGAGCACTTCGAGCGCGCGAATATGGAGTTCGCGCTCGGCTATTATCACTGGTTCTGGTTCGCCCAGCCGCATCCGTTCCCGGAGGTGCTGATCGACGCCGCGCCGGACGCCTGGTTCTTGGCTCACACCGGACGGTCCGCGTCCGAGCTGTTCGAACCCGACGCGCTCGCGGACTATCTTGCCGCCGCGCGCCGTCCCGAGAACATCCGTGGGATGTGCGAGGATTATCGCGCGGCCGCCAGCATCGACCTCGTGCACGATCGGGCGAGCCGTGCCGCAGGCGAGAAGGTCCGTTGCCCGATGCTTGCCTTGTGGGGTGCGAAGGGCCGGATCGCCCAATGGTATGACGCGCTGGCGATTTGGCGAGAATATTGCGCAGCCGAGGTGACCGGAGGCGCGGTCGAGGCCGGCCATTATATTGCCGAGGAAGCCCCGACCGCGACGCTACACGAGTTCAGGCGGTTTTTCGGCTAGACTGCATCAGGCCATCGCATGAACCGACCAAGAGACGTCGTAGTTCGAGTTGCTGCCGCAGCCGTGCGCGGAATCGGTTCCCGGGTGGTGGTCTACGGTCGCGAGAGCTCGACCTTGGCCGGTGGTGGAACGAAGCTGCGAGCCGGTGAACGTGTGCACCGCGGCGGCAACCGCACCGTCGCAGTTGGCGAAGATCAGTTTGCCCGCTGAAGAGACCACCCAACCCGCGAGCGCGCCGAGCGCGGTGCCGAGAAGTGGCACAACGGCCGTCCCGATCGAAGCGCCCAATGCTGCGCCGACTGCCCCGCCGGCGGCCGTCGCGGCGGCCGCAGCGCCTTTTTCGGCCAAGGTCGAAACCGCCTGTTCAAGTGTTTTCTCGGCGGTGGTTGGGTCGGTGTGGCCGCTGTTGACGATGGCGTAGCTGAAAACCACCGTCTCGCTATCCGCGACCTGGACATTTTTGAAGTCCATCGCTGTGCGGAACGTGCCGTTGTTGAGATCACCGAGTTTCTGGCTTGCTTTCAATGTGGGTTTTCCAGCGATCGCGACACTCGCGGAGATGTAGTCGGTGTCCTCGTGCCGTGATCGCGTATTGTGGATAACAAATGAGTCGACTGCGAAGCTGTATTTCTGCGGATCCAAGTGAGATTCCTCCATTTTGACCGGGCTGCCCGGTGACCAATGTCGCCGGCCCGGCTTGGATAACCGTTGCATTCTCCCTCGATGACTCCCGGTGTGCTGTGAGCCAGTTCACACGAGGAACGATTTGCGGGTTGTTGCCCAGGCTGCATCGGCCCGTCGTTGGTCGTCCAAGCGGGGCGCGTTACGGTCGCGGCAGTACGTTACCGAGGAAGCGCCCGGAGGCGACGCTCGAAGTTTCCGCCGGTTCTCAGCTGAAACTGATGGACGTTATCAGCCGGACAACCGGGCCAGGTCCGACGAGCTTGGCCAGCTTCGCTTGCCTGCCGGTACTGGCTTCTAGAGCGTGCGGCGGAGATGCGTCCGCGCAGTCGAGGGCGCGATGCCGAGAGAGCAATCGGCTGCCTTCACGCCGATCCCAATGCTGATGAGTTCAGCTAATTATAAGGCGGCCTCTGCCGGAGTAACATTCCGAAAGACCCTGCAACCGGTGTCGGCCCGCCTTGTCGGGTTTTTCCGGATCGGAGACGAACGCGAGGGCTCGCGCTCCGAACGGCGCAAGTCAGGCGGCGTTGGCGACGGCGCCGATCATCCCGGGCATCTCGATGTCGATCTCTAACGTGGACACCGCCTTGCCGCGGTCGAGCTTGACCTGCACCTTGTCGCGCTCGATCGACATGTGCTTGGCGATCACCGCCAGGATCTCCTCGTGCAGCACGGCGGCGAGGTCGCTCTTGCCCTCGAGCGAGCGCTCGTGAGACAGCAGGATTTGCAGGCGCTCGCGTGCCACCGGCGCCGTGTTGCGGCTGCGCGCGAAAATGCCGCCCAACAAGCTCATGCCATTGCCCTCCGGCCGAACAGCTTGCCCATCAGGCTGCGCTTAGCCGGCGCCGGCACGATCACCGGCAGATCCTCCCCGCGCAGCCGCTTCACGGCATCGAAGTAGGCGCGGGCCGGGGCGCTTGAGGGATTGCTGAGCGTCACCGGCGTGCCGGTGTTGGAGGCGCGGAGCACTTCCTCGCTTTCCGGAATGATGCCGAGCAGCGGGATCGACAGGATTTCGAGAACGTCGTCGGTCTTCAGCATCTCGCCCCGCGCGGCGCGTGCCCGGTCGAACCGGGTGAGCAGCAAGTGCTTTTCCATCTTCTCGCCGCGCTCAGCCTTGCGCGTCTTGCTGTCCAGGAGGCCGATGATGCGATCCGAATCGCGCACGGAGGATACCTCCGGGTTGGTGACGACCACCGCCATGTCGGCGTGATACATCGCCAGCGTCGCGCCCTTCTCGATGCCGGCCGGGCTGTCGCAGACCACCCAGTCGAACCGGTCGCGCAACTCGTCCATTACGCGCGTGACCCCCTCGGGGCTGAGCGCATCCTTATCGCGGGTCTGCGAGGCCGGCAGCAGCGATAGGGTTTCCACCCGCTTGTCGCGGATCAGCGCTTGGGACAGCTTGGCGTCGCCCTGCACCACGTTGATGAAGTCGAACACCACGCGGCGCTCGGCCCCCATCACGAGGTCGAGGTTGCGCAACCCGACGTCGAAATCCACCACGACGACACGGTCGCCGGCTTGCGCAAGCGCCGCGCCGAGTGCCGCCGTCGACGTCGTCTTGCCGACGCCGCCCTTTCCGGACGTCACGACCATCACCTTGGCCATTCGGATCAACCCTCCTCGTGGTGCGTCAGTCGAGTCCTGCCATGACGATCGAGTCGCGATCCAGCCAGGCTTGCACCGCCCGCCCGCGCAGCGCCTCGTCCATGTCCTCGGCCGTGCGATACAAGCCGTCGATTGCCAGCAGCTCCGCTTCCATGCGGCGGCAGAAGATGCGGGCGCCGGGGTTGCCGAGCATGCCCGCGATCGCTCGGCCGCGCAGCGTGCCGTAGATGTGAACGGACCCGCCCGCCATGACCTCCGCACCCGAGCTGACGCGAGCCGAGCACGGTCACGTCGCCGCGCGGGAACACGATCGACTGCCCCGAGCGGACCGGCTCCCGCACCATGAGCGAGCACGGCTCGGGCTCGGCGTTGGGCGACGGGGCTGCCGGTTCGTCGATCACCTCGATCGCGCCGGCGGCCCGGCCCCCATTGAGCATGGGTGGCCAACCGGGCACATCGAGCGCCTGCACGTCTTCGGGCGCGCCCTCTATCCCGAGCACGCGGATGTCGCGTGCACCGAGTTCGGCGAGCAGGGCGCGGATGCCGGGTTCGTGGAGATTGGCCACGGAAAGGTCGAGCACCACGGAGCGGCGGGCAAAGAACGACGGCGCACGTTCGAGCTCGGTGTCAAGCCGTGCGAGCCACTCCATCACGGGAGGCTCGGGCACCAGCGCCACCGCGATGAAGGAGCGGCCGCGGAGCCTGAGCCGGGGAAGGGTGGACGAATCGTCGGTCACGGTCCCTCGGGCGTACCCTTCCCGAGCTTCGGACGTCAATCGGCTATTCGGCTACATCCCGTGTCGGCATCGCCGCGGGCAGGGTGACGTCGAACACCTCACCGCCGTAATCCGCTTCCGGCGGGATGCGCAGCTGGCGGATCCCGTTCTCGTGCTTCACGAGCACCGGCTCGACGGTGACGATCGCTGCCGCGCGTGCCGCCTCCATCGCGTCGGCGAGCGTGTTGCTGCGCCCGAGCTTCTTGAGGTTCATGTGGGTCGGAAAAACCATCTTGTATTCGCCCCGCTCGACTGCTTCGCGGCCCCGCCTCGGGTTGAGCCAAACCAAGTCGACCGCCTCCAGTCCGTCGTGTGCGCCGACTTGGTCAGCGGGGGCGGCGGCGAGAAAAAACCGCGTATCGTAGCGCTTGGCCTGATTGGCCGGCGTGATCCAGTGAGCGAACGGCACCAGGAGATCGGTGGCGAGCACGAGGCCCTCGCTGTCGAGGATGTCGGCGAAGCGGACGTCGCCGTGGCAGAGTTCGGCCCGCTGTCCGGCCTCAATCTCTTGCAGCCTTGCCGGGGCGATCAACGCGTCGTCGCCGCGGGGGCGAGCCAGCAGGATGCCGCACTCCTCGAAGGTTTCCCGGATCGCTGCGACGCGGAACGCCATCGCCATCGCATCCAGCCCTTCGGGGCCGGGGCAAAGTTCCGGCCGCTCGGCGATCTCGTGGTCGCCGGTGTCGATGCGGCCGCCGGGAAACACCAGGGCGCCCGACGCGAAATCGATCGCGTCGTGGCGGACCTGCATGAACACCTCGAGCCCGTCCGCGCCGTCGCGCAACAACATCACGGTCGCGGCTGGGCGAGGTGCCACGTGGCTGAGCACCATGGGTTCAGCCCTCGCCGGCGCGCGACGTCGTGCCGCGCCGGGGCATCCCGCCACCGAAGATGCCGCCATCGATGACGATTTCCGAGGCGGTCATGTAGCTCGAGGCATCCGAGGCAAGGAACAGCACGCTATTGGCGATGTCCTGCGCGGTCCCGGCCGTGCCGATCGGCACGCTGAGCGCCGCGAGCTGGTTGGGG
Organism: uncultured Alphaproteobacteria bacterium; assembly: GCA_963757115.1. Taxonomy (GTDB): domain Bacteria; phylum Pseudomonadota; class Alphaproteobacteria; order Acetobacterales; family Acetobacteraceae; genus CAVWQV01. The sequence goes on from CAVWQV010000001.1 coordinate 359,102, forward strand.
TCGGCGGCGGCGTTGGAACCGCTAAACATTCCGCCATTCGGCAGCTTGGACCAGATTGGCGTGTCGATGATCCCGGGATGGATGGTGTTGACGCGGATGTGGTCGTTGGCGGCGGCGCACTCCATCGCGACCGCCTTGGCGAATAGCCGCACCCCGCCCTTCGTCGCGCAGTAACCGGCTAGGCCGCCGGAACCGCGCAGGCCGGCGAGCGAGGACGTGATGATGATGGAGCCGCCGCCAGCGCGCCGCATGGCCGGCACGGCGTGCTTCACCGACAGGAAAACGCCGTCCAGGTTGATCGCGGTCTGCCGCCGCCAGTCGGCGAGCGACATGTCGAAGATCGAGCAGGCGATGCCGATGCCGGCATTGGAGAACAGGACGTCGAGCCGGCCGAACCGCTTCTCCGTCTCCGCCACCACGGCCTGCCAACGTGCTTCGTCCGTCACGTCCTGCTGAAGGAACACCGCCTCGCCGCCTGCCTCGGCGATGCGCCGGACGACAGCCTCACCGCGCCCCTGGTCGATGTCGGTGACGACGACCTTGGCTCCCTCGCGCGCCAAGGTCTCGGCGCTGGCTTCGCCAATGCCCGAGGCTCCGCCGGTAACGATCGCGACCTTGCCCGAAACCTGTCCCACGGCCGTGCCCCCCTTGACGTCGGGGCATCCTGTCCCGGCTCGGCGCGGGCCTCAACCACCGTTTTCGTTATCTCAGGGGAAGGGCGGGCCGCTCCTTCGCCCGCCGTACGGCTCAGCCAGGCTTCACCACGTAGCCATAGGCCGCGTTGCTGGGCCCCTGGCCATCGCCCAGATAGGCTGCCTTGCGCCGCGCGATCCCATCCCCCTCCAAATCGGTCGCGGCCGCGTGAAGGTCGAGTTTGTAATGCATCGCGCCGTTGTAGCCGAGGATGGCGCTCTTCACAGGACCCTCGGCTGGGCCGAGCGCGGCGAAGCCGTGCTTCTTCTGCATGTCCTCCGGGATCTCGAGCCGCCTGAACGCCTCGATCTGCCATTGCGGGGAACCGTACCAGACGGAGTCGGTGCCCCAAAACACGTGATCGTGTCCGAGGCCCTTGATGAGCGTGCCCATCATGGCAGCGCAGAAGCGCGGGTTGGTCACCGCCGAGATCGCGAAACTGGTGCCGGTATCGGCGAACACATTGCTGACGCCGTGCTTGTCGGGGATCGACGCGAGATCCGACACCCAGCGGATGTAGCCGGTCCGCTCGAACTCGGCCAGATCGTCCTGGGGGTTCTCGAGGAACGCGCGCAAGGCCGAATGATAGATGATGAAATTGATTTGCGGCCACTCCTTTGCCGCTTTGGGCAGATCGTCCACGTTGGCGTAGCGCCACGCGCCCCCGGGGATCGACGTCTCGTAGTCTTTCGGCAGCAATCCCTTGTGAATGCAGATGTTGGTGATGCCGGCCTTCACCGCTTTCTCGTAGAATGGATACATCACCTGCTCATCGTCGAGCCGCCAGGGATACTTCGTGCTCGCGGGCGAGAGCGGGTCGCCGATCGTGTAGCCTTTCCAGCTGGTCGGCCGGACGGTCTCGATGACGCGATCGACCTCCTCCATCCAGCCCGGCTGTTTCGGCGTGATCAGCGAGTGGAACAACAGACGGCGGGAGCCTGCGATGCTGTTGACGGTCTCGCTGGCTTGCTTGATCTGGTCGTTCGTCAGGAACCAGTGCGAGGGGTCGTCGAATGGCGCGCCGCTGAGCAGGCCAATCTTGGTATCGCTGTCGAAGTAGATTTCCTTTAGGAAATTGGCGAACTTGTAGCGATCGAGCCCCATTCCGACCGCCTCTTCGCGCATGTTGGGGTTCCAGTTCGCCGCGGCATATTCGGCGAGCCCCATGATGCCTTTGAAGTCGTAATCGTCACGCACGAAATGGAGCTGGTCGTCGAAGATAAACTGGTTGGCAAGCGCGTCGGTCCGCGCCTTCGCGGCGTCCGGCTCCTTCGCTTCGGCAGCGTCGACCTTGAATACGGGGCCGAACACATCATTCATCGCGACGAATGCGGCGGCCATGCCGCAAGCCGAGCGCAGGAATCGCCGCCGATCCATGCCGAGCCGCCGTCCGGTCTGGTCGGCGAGCTCCTTGAGCCGCGCTTCTACCTTGCGCTGATCCGCGGTCTGGGGCAGGGGGTTGAACTCACCGTTGGAGATCATCTGCGTCGGCACCGGCGAGGAGAACGCCGCTTCTTCGGCCGGCGACAGGTGCGCAAGCTCACGCGCGCTTAGAAAGCTTCCCATGTGTTCCCCCCAGAGACTTACCGCGCTCACGGCGTTTCGCGGGGGCTTGTCCGGTCAGAGGGCGGACAGGCCCCTCACGGTTATTGAAGTTTGAGCGTGTTCTTTCTTGACCGAAACTTTGCCGCGCGAGTGGCACACTGTCAAGCGCACGGCCCGCGGGAGTTGATGCTAGACGCGCAATGCTGCACGCACTGCCGTGTCCAGCGCCGACAGGAAGCGCGAGCGATCGGCTTTCGTCAGCGGCGCCGGGCCCCCGCCTCCAAGGCCGATCTCGCGCCGATGGCGGGCTACCTCTCGGCCGGCTAGCGCGCCGCCAATGTTGTCGCCCGTCCAGTGCTTGCCCGCGAAGGACACGGCGCGGGCTTCTTTGAGAAGGCAGCGCGAAGCGAGCGGGATGTCGGCGGTGACACACACGTCTGCCCGTGTAATGCGCTCGGCGATCCAGTCGTCCGCGGCGTCCGCGCCCTCCGGTACCGTGATCATCTGCACACGGGGCAAGCCGGGCGGCCGGATCGGGCGTGAGCCGTTCGAGACCACGAACACATCGAGACCCAGTCGCTGCGCGACGCGATAAATCTCTTCGCGCACCGGGCAGGCATCGGCGTCCACATAAATCGCGGTCACGGCGCGCAACCCCTTACCCGATCCCGCTCCCTGAAAGGGAGAAAGCAGAGGAAAGACCGCTTTCGCCGAAGCAGGGCTCAGCGAGAACGTCGTCGACGATGCGGATGCGGTCGCCCTCCCTCCTTTCCACAACCCCAACGACCGCAGCCGGTACACCTGCTTGGTCGAGCTTGCGCAGGCAATCCGCCGCGCGCGCCGGCGGTATGCCGGCGAGCAGCCCGCCGGAGGTCTGCGGATCGACGAGCAAGCCGACGCGGATGTCGGGCGGGATGACGGAAGCGTTGCGCAAGCTACGAAAATTGGCGGGCGCCAGCGTGCTCTCGATGCCGCGCTTGGCAAGTTCGAGGGCGCCGGGCAATCCCGGCAGCGCCGCGAGGTGAACGGTGGCCGAGAGAGCCGATGCTTCCAGCATTTCGAGCAGATGCCCTGCGAGGCCGAAGCCGCTCACATCCGTGCAGCCAGTGACCCGTTGTGCCTGCAGGATGCGGCCGGCGCGAGCGTTGCTGTCGCGCATCTGCTCGATGGCCGCTTGTAGCCAGCGTGTTTGGGCGAGACCGCGCATGTGGGCCGCGAGCACGATGCCGGTGCCGAGCCGCTTGGTGAGGATCAGCGCGTCGCCCGCGCGCAGCCCCGATTTGCGGAGCAGTCGCGCCGGGTGCGCCAACCCCGTCACGGCGAAGCCCAGGGAGGTTTCTTGGGCTTCCGCCGTGTGGCCGCCGACCAGGGTGCAGCCGTCGGCCTCCAGCACGGAGATGGCACCTTGGAGCATGCGCCGAGAGATCGGCCTGGAGCTTGGCGCCTGGTGCGTGCGGCAGACCCGCGATGGCCAGCGCCGTCCATGGCTTCGCACCCATCGCATGCAGGTCCGACAGCGCGTGCGCGGCCGCGATCTGGCCGAACACGAACGGGTCGTCGATGAAGGCGCGGAAATGGTCCACGCTCTGCACCAGCGCCATTCCGGGCGGCGGGAGCGCGACCGCGGCGTCATCGGGCCGCTCCAGGGCGAGCAGGATGTCGCGTCCCGGCGCGGGCTTGATGTCCGCGAGCGCTCCGCTCAGCACCGCGGCGCCCAGCTTGGCGCCGCAGCCGCCGCAACGCATCGGGTCGGCCGTCCGGTCCGGCATCGGCCGCATCCGCGCGTACATGCTCATCCATCGCCGGTCGATGCGGTCTTTCCAGCGCCAGGCAAGCCGCGCCTGCATTGCGAACCCATTGCGCCAGGCGAGGGCATCTCCGCCCCCCAGGCCGAGAATGACGAGCGCCTCCCGCTGCGGCCGCCAACGCCGCAAGCCTCCTCCGCGTGCGGCACGGCGAAGATTGGCCGCAGAGTTCAGGCGCCGGCGCGCACCGCCCCAAACTCCCGCCTTAGGGCGTGGCGCGTCGGCGACGCTGGCGCAGTCGCCGGCCGCGAACACGACGGGGTGGCTGATGCTGCGCAAGGTGGGGCTGACGACGATGCAGCCCGCCTCGTCGCAAGCCAGCCCCGATGCAGCAAGGAACGGGGACGCGACAACGCCTGTCGCCCAGAGCACGGCCTCACTCCGGAGGAAGCTCCCATCCGAGAGCGCCAAGTTGCCAAGCGCGAACACTCCGGCGCGCACGCCGCAGACCAATTCCACGCCGGCTTCGCCGAGTGCGGTCCTTGCGATGCGCCGGGCACGGTCGGGGGCGGTCGGGAGCGGGTCCGGCGCATCGCTCACCAAGGTCAGGCGGAAACGGCCGCGGTAGCGGTAGGCGAGTGCCAGCGCCAACTCCGTCCCGGCGGGGCCAGCCCCGGCGACCGTGATGCGCGCTCCGTCGAGGAGCAACTCCTCAAGCTCAGCCAGTCGGTCGAGGAAACGCCCGATCGGTTTCACGGGAACGCCCTGGCCGTCGCCCTCGCGCGGAATCGCGGGCTCGCCGCCGATGTCGACAGAAAGCAGGTCGAAGGCGACGGGAGGCCGATCGGCGACGGTGACCGTGCGCTCCTCGAGGTCGATGCCGGTCGCGCTCGCCATCACCAGCCGTGCCCCGGCCGCGGCGGCAAGCGGGGCGAGATCGATGTGTGCGGCGTCGAACGCATAGTCGCCGCGCAACAGGCCAGGCAGCATTCCCGAGTAGGGCGTCTGCGGCTCGCGGCCGATTATGGTCAGGCGGGTGCCGGGCTGCGGCCGCATGGCAAAGCGACGCAGCACTTCGACATGGGCGTGCCCGGCGCCAAGCAGGACGATGTCGGTGGACACCGGGGCGGAGGATTTCATTTGAAGACGAACTCTACCGGGGCCTTCGGCGAAGGAAAGATACGATCGTCACGCACCCGTTCATGACAAGGTAACGGCGCGATGGCATCACGAAGGCATGGCCAATTCCAATTCGTTCATGCCGCCGACATCCATCTCGACAGTCCTTTGCGCGGGCTCGAAGCCGATCCAGGAGCGCCCGCCGAGTTGATCCGGGGCGCGACTCGGCGCGCGCTCGGGCGTCTGGTTGACCTTGCGATCGCGGAAGACGCCGCGTTTCTCGTGATCGCCGGCGACGTCTATGACGGGGATTGGCCGGACTACGGCACCGGCCTTTTTTTCGCCCACCAGATGCGACGGCTTACCGACACGGGGCGGCAGGTGTTTGTGGTGCGCGGCAATCACGATGCACAGAACCGCATGACCCGCTCGCTCCGGATGCCGCACGTGACGCTGTTCGACGCCGACCGGCCACACACCCACACCCTGGACGCGCTGGGCGTCGCCATCCACGGCCAAAGCTTCGCCGACCAGCACGTGTCGGCCAACCTCGCCCGCGACTATCCGCCGCCGGTCGCCGGGATGCTCAACATCGGGGTGTTGCATACCTCAGCCGAGGGCTACGCGGCGCACGCCCACTACGCCCCGTGCGAGCGGGCGGGGCTGATCGCGCACGGCTACCATTACTGGGCGCTCGGCCACATCCACGAGCGCGAGGAACTGGCGCGTGACCCGTGCTGGATCGTGTTCCCCGGCAATTTGCAGGGCCGCCATATCGGCGAAACCGGCGCCAAAGGGGCAAGCGTCGTGACGGTTGAGGACGGCCGGATCGTCCAGGTGGAGCACCGGGACCTCGACGACCTTCGCTGGGTGCATCTGGAGATCGACTTGGAGGGCGCGCCAGACAAGTCGGCCGCGATGGAGCGCGCGCAGGACCGGCTCGGCGCGGCGCTCCGCGACGCCGGCCCGCGCCATCTCGCCGTCGCGCGTGACCCTGCTCGGGGCCACTCCCGCCCATGCGGCGCTGGCCGCAGGCGGCTTGCGGGAGAAGGTGTTGAACGAAGCAAACGCGCTTGCCGGAGCTTATCGGCTTTGGATCGAGACGGTGCGGCTGCGCACCACCCCGGTACGCGAAACGAACGGCTGGCATGGCCGACCCGACGCGCTCGGCCGGCTTCTGTCCGAAATCGACGGGCTCGCCGCAGCACCGCCTGCCGGCCTACTCGGGACTTGGGCGGAGTCGTTGCTGGACAAGCTGCGGGACGGGTTGCCTTCCGATCACCTGCTGCACGACTGCGCCGCGGGAAGGGGCGACGCCGTGCTGGCGCGGGCGCGCGACCTCCTGGAAACGGCGCTGGCCGATCCTGAAGGCTGATGCGGCTCGCCTCCCTCACCCTCGAGCGCTATGGGCCGTTCGATCGGCTGACGGTGCCGCTCGACGCCGCGCCAGGGCGGGTCAACCTGCTTGTCGCTCCGAACGGCTGGGGAAAATCCGTCGTGCGGCAGGCGATCGGCGACTTCCTGTTCGGCATCCCGGAACGCTCGGCCATGTCGTTCCTGCATGGGACGGAGCGGATGCGCCTGGCGGGCGAGGTCGCCGCTGGAAGCCAGGTGCGCTCGCTGGTGCGGCGCAAGGGTCGCGGCAATACGCTTGCCGAGGCGGATGGCGCGCCTGTGCCGGCGGATGAGGCGCGCCGGCTGTTTGGTGGCGCGGACGAGACGCTGTTCCGGCAGTTGTTCGGGCTCGACACCGCGCTGCTCCGCGAAGGGGCGGACGCGCTGCTCGGCAGCCAGGGCCGGCTCGGCCAGGTGCTGTTCGCGGCGAGCGGAGGGATGGGGCGGGTAAGGGCGCTGCTCGAACGGCTCCGGGAGCGACGCGACGAGTTCGGCTCGGCCCTCCGGCGGCACAAATCGCGCCCGCTTTGGGCGGCGCTCAACGACTTCGAGCAAGCCCAGGCGGCGCTGAACCGGGCGGCCCTTCGCCCCGATGGCTGGCGGGCACTCGAACGCGCAGCGGAGGCCGCGGAAGCGGCACTCGCCCGATTGCGCGAGGAACAAGCCACCGCGGCAACCAGGCTGCGGCAACTCCGCATGGTCCAGGCGATACGGCCCTGGGTCGCCCGCCATGCTGCCGCACGACGAGTGCTGGAGGCGGCGTCGGATGTGCCCCGGATCGACGTCGGGTTCGAGCGCCGGTGGCGTGAAGCACGGGCATCGAGCGTGGAGGCGCTGGGGGTCGCGCAGGCCACGCGGGCGGCACTCGAGGCGACGCAGGTCGCGCATCAGGCGATCGTTGTGGACGAGGACTGGCTCGCGGCTGAACCCGAGATCAATGCACTCGGCGTCCTGCGCGGGCGGGCGCAAGGCGCTCTCGCGGATCTTCCGGGCTTGCGGCAAGAGCGGGCGGCCGCGGTGGCGGCGGCTGAAAGGCTGCGTCGTGATCTCGGGTGGGACGCGGGTGTGCCAATCGCGCCCGCCCCGGCCGTCCAGGCCGCTTTGCAGCACTTGCGGGCGCGGCCCGCACTCGAAGCAGCATCAGAAGCCGCCGCGCGAGATGCCGACGAGGCCCGGCGTCGGCTGGAGCGCACGCGCGCAGCGATGGCCGATCTGCCGCCGAAGGCCGACGTGACCGCACTTGCCGATCTTGTCGCCGCACTCCGGGCTCGGCGGCGAGCCCGTCGCGCGCATGGAAGCCGCCCGGCGTCAGCTCCGCGCCGCTGAAGCCGCGTTCCATGCTGCCCTTGTCGCGATACCCGACCGCGCTTTGACCGAGGCCATGCTCAGCGGAACCGCGCCGCCATCAGAGGCGGCGATGGAGGCGGCCTGCAACGCCTTGGCGGACGCGGAAGCGGAGATCGCGGCGGCGCGGACCCAGTTGGGCCGGCTCAGCGGTGAAACCGCAAACGCCGAGAGCCAGTTGTCGGCCCTGACGCGCAACTCGGCACTGCCCGAACCCCACGCTCTGCTGGAAGCGCGGGAGCGCCGGGATGCCCTCTGGGCGAACTTGGAGCCAGCCCTGCGGGGCGGTCCGTCCGATCCCGGCTGGCCGCTGGCCTTCGAGCGCTCGTTGCGGGAAGCGGATGCGATCGCGGACACGCTCCTCGCGCACAGCACCGAGGCCGCGCGCGCGGCGGAGCTACGGGAGCGGCTAACCGAACTGCAGGAGAAGCGGGCGCGGGCCGAGGAGGTTGCCGCGGCTGCCGAAGCGGGTCTGGCGGCTGCGCGCGGCGTCCTCGCCCGCATCGCCGCCACCGCCGGGGCCGCCGCTGACGCCACGCCCTCCGTGTTGCGAAGCTTTCTCCGCGCGCGGCTTCGCGCGTCCGAGTGTCGCACGGCTCGGGACCTTGCGATCGCCGAGGCCGCGGAAACCCGAGCGCAGCTGGACGGCTTGGCGGCCCGGCTGGCGGCCGCGCTTGGGATGCCGCCTGCCCCGGTGGAGGCGCTGGCACCGCTGCTTGCGGAAGCCGATCGGCGCGTCGAGGCGGGACATGCCGCGGCGGCGCTACGGGAACGGCTCGCGGCGGAACTCCGCGAGGGCGTGGAGCTCCGCGCCAGGCGGATGGAAGCCGCCGAACGGGCCGGCGCGGCGCTGGCCGCGTGGTCCGAGGCCTGGGCCAGCGCGGCGGTGGGCGTGTCGCGGCCGCCGGACGAGCCGCCGGACGTGGCCGAGCACGCGCTGGGCCTGATCGGGACGCTGCGGACGGCGGAAGCGAAGCGCGACGATGCAGCCCGTCGCGTGTCCGATCTCGAAGCACTCACCGCGGCATTCGGTGCGGAAGTCTCCGCGCTGGCCGCGCGCTTGGCGCCGGAGCTGACCGGGCTCGCGCCGATGGAGGCGATGGCCGGGCTCGAACGACAAAGCCGCGCGGAGGCAGCGTCCGCCTCCCGCAAGCGCGCGCTCGAAGCGCAGGCTCTAGCCGCGGCGGAGGCGGCCGAGCGCGCGGCAGCGGCGCAAGCCAACGCCGACGCAGCGCTCGCTGCCTGTCGTGCGGCACTGCTGGCCGCCGATGACGAAGCAGCGGAACGGCAACTTGTCCGCGCCCGCGAGGTCGCCGAAGCCGGGGTGCGGCTTGCCGAAGCGGAAACGCAACTGGCCACCTTGGGGGGCGGCCGCGACAACTCGACGCTCGCGGAGTTGACGGCCGCGATGGGGCCGGATGACGAGGCCCTCGCGATAGACCGACTGGAAGTGCTGCAAAACGAACTTGCGCCGCAAATCGAGGCCGCTGTCACCGAGCGGGACCGTGCATTGGAAGCGCGCGATCGGGCGGCGGGGTCGATCGAGGCGGCCGACGCCGCCACTCGCCGGGCCGGGGCGCAGGCCGCACTCGCGCGCAACACGGAGGAAGCGTTGGTGCTGCACGCCGCGGCGACCCTGCTTGCGGCGGCGCTGGAGCGCCAGGCCGCCGCCGCCGACCAGCCGTTGCTGGCCCGCATCGGCGCCGCCTTCCGGACGATCACGGCCGGTGCGCACGCCGGGGTCGCGATCGAGGCGGACGGGGCGGGGCAGGCGATGGTGGCCCTGGGGGCCGACGGCAGCAGCCGCAAGCCGCTCGACCAGCTCAGCGAGGGCACGCGCGATCAGCTCTATCTGGCGCTGCGTATCGCCGCGCTGGAGGACTATGCCGCACTCGCGCCGCCACTGCCCTTCATCGCCGACGACGTGCTGCAAACCTTCGACGACACGCGGACGATCGCGGCACTCGGGGCATTGCGCGATTTAAGCGAGCACGTTCAGGTCATTGCGCTCACCCACCATCCCCACGTCGCTGCCCTTGCCGAGGCCCTGCCGGCAGGGACGGTGAACCTGGTGTCGCTGGCAGCCGCCTGACGTTACTCCGGCTGCGCCGCCTTGTGCGCGAGCAGCGCCATGAGCCGCCGGTCACGCCATTCCTGCCGCACGCTATGCAGGTTGCGGGGCAGCTCGTCGCGCCGCGCCGCCTCCAGGGCCGCGATGATTTGCGGGGTCCATTTGCGCGGCTTCATCTGCTTCTGCATGTCGGCGTACAGCGGGCCGTAGCGCTCGCAGTAGTCCGTCAGGCCGCCTGGCGCGTTGAGGTCGATCGTTTCGAATGGCCCCATGAACGCCCAGCGCAGTCCGAGCCCGTGCTTGACGGTGGCGTCGAGGTCGGCGGGCGAGATCACGCCGTCGGCGACCAGCCGCACCGCTTCGGCCAACAAGGCGCCCTGCAGCCGGTTGAGCGCAAATCCCTGCACCTCCTTGTGGACCGTCGCCGGCACCTGGCCTGCCCGTTCCATCAGCGCGCGCGTGCGGGTTACCGCCTCGGGGTCGGTCCAGGGGGCGGGGCACAGCTCGACCACCGGGACGAGATAGGGCGGGTTGACGGGGTGGGCGATGAGGCAGCGCGCCCGGCCGGTCAGGCTTTCGGTGAACGCGCTCGCGGGAATGCCGGAGGACGAGCTCGCGAGCACCGTCTCGGGAGAGGCCGCCCGGTCGAGTTCGGCAAACAGCGCCTGCTTTTCGGGGACGCGCTCCGGCCCGTTCTCCTGCACGTGCTCGGCGTCCCGCACGGCGTCGGCGAGCGTCGGGGCGGGCCGGATGCGCTCGAGCACGGCTGGCGGCGGCTCGGCGAGAAGCTGCATCTCGGCCAACTCGGGAAGCCGGTCGGATACGTAGCGCAGGGCCGCCGGCACGGCTTGCGGAACCGGATCCCACATGCGCACCCCGAACCCCGCCCGCGCGAATACGATCGCCCAGGATCGGCCGATCAGGCCTGCGCCGATGACTGCGACCTCCGTCATCCCTCCCTCCTCGCTTCTCGTGCGGAGCGGCGACTTGCGCGCTCGCCACCATGGCCGCAGCCTGATCGCACAAGCCGAGGGAGAGGGGAATGACCCGCATCGCCGTGCTCGACGATTGGCAGGACCAGGCGCGCACGCTCGCCGACTGGTCGGCTTTGAGTGCTCGCGCGGAGCTCGTGTTTTTCACCGAAGCCTTCGACGACGAGGAGGACGCCGCGCGCCAGCTGGCGCCTTTCGACATCGTGCTCACCATGCGCGAGCGCTCGGCAATCGGCGCGAGCCTCGTCGAGCGGCTGCCGCGGCTCAGGATGCTGGGTATCACCGGCACCCGCGCCGCGTCGATCGACCATGCCGCTCTCATGGCGAAAGGGGTGGTCGTTTGCACCACGAGCTATGCCGAGCCGGGCAAGCCTTCCGGCTCAACGGCCACGGCGGAGCTGACACTCGGGCTGATCATCGCGGCAGTGCGCCGCATCCCCACCGGCGACGCCGAGATTCGGGCAGGGCGTTTCCAGCGCAACGTGCCGCAGGGGTTCATCCTGGCCGGCCGCACGCTCGGGCTGATTGGCCTGGGGCGAATCGGCGGCACCATGGCCCGCTACGGCCAGGCGCTCGGGATGGACGTGATCGCCTGGAGTCGAGAATCTTACGGCCGAGCGCGCGCGTGAGGCGGGGGCGAGCCTCGTCAGCAAGGACGAACTGCTGGAGCGGGCCGACGTAGTAAGCCTCCACTTGCTCCTGTCGCGCCGCTCGCGCGGCATTCTCGGGGCCGCCGAGCTGGCCCGCATGAAGCCGGGGGCGGTGCTGATCAATACATCGCGCGGGCCGCTGGTCGACGAGAGCGCGTTAATCGAGGCGCTACGCGCGGGGCGTCTTATCGCGGGCCTCGACGTTTACGACCGCGAGCCGCTGCCGCCGGATCATCCGCTCCGCACGGCGCCTAACTGCGTGCTGACGCCGCATGTCGGCTACGTCGTGAAGGAGATCATGGCCGAGTTCTACCAGGAAAGCATCGAGAACGCGCTCGCGTTCCTGGATGGCCGGCCGATTCGGCTCATGGCCGCCTGACGTCAACCGGTTTGCCCGCCATGCGTTGGTATTTGCAAACCGAGGGAGCACGCCATGGCCGAGCCGAACGACGCGATGAACCCGGGCGACGAGGCTGCCCCTGGCACCGAGGGCACGGGCGAGGACGTTTGCCCCGAATGCCACGGCAGCGGCAAGGTGAGCGCCGGGCAGTGTCCCACCTGCGGCGGCACGGGTAAGGTGATCCGCGCGATCGGCGGCGGCTGAACCCCCAGCCAGCTGCCTCAGCGGAGGTGCCGCAGCACCTCCGCCTTCCACCACGCACTGCCCGGGCGGTTGTGCGCGGTCGCGTCGTCGACCATCGGCAGGACATCGAGACGTAGCTGAGATAGCCGAACCTAAAGGCCGCCCCGTTCTCGGTCGATCTCGTCGAGATCGCCGCGCTGCGGGGAACGCACCTCTATAAACCAATTACCTCCCAGAATAGCCCGACGATCGCCACGAAGCCCAGTGTGAACACCATTGTCCGTATGTATGGGATGCCGGACAGATAGACGACGGCATGCGCCAATCTCACCCAAAAGAAGAAGCTGGCCCAGAAGGCCGTCGTACTGTTTGCCCTGCCAGCCAGGTGCGCGATCAGCACGAGGGCGGCGAAGGGCGCAAAGACCTCGACCGCGTTCAAGTAAGCTCGATCGGCCCGTTTTCCCCAAAGAGGCAATGGCCGCGGTGTTGGATCCGTATAGTTGCTCGGTCTCAAGAAACCATTGGTCACCACCTGAGAGACTACGTAGGGGATCCATAGTGCAGCTGTCAGCATGGCCGTGAGTGCGAGATAGGTGAGGTCAGTCGTCATTGCGGTCTCCGCGTCGTTCCGACAAGAACCATTCGCAGGCGCGCGCCCGTGATCATGACGTCCATGTCCGCGACTGCCGGGAAGCTTGAGGTGATGGAACGAGGAGCAAACGGCTGCTCCTCGTCCTGCTTTCGTTGCCGACTACATATCCATCGCTTCGGCGACCTCGATCGTGCCGCCCGCTTTCAGCAGCGGACACCCCTTCGCCTTCCTGTGTGCGTCTTCAAGACTGGATGCCTCGATCAGGCTGTATCCGGTAATCGGATTGGCGCCGCCGCCATCGACGAGTGATCCATCCTGCTTGACGGTGCTTGATTTGCCGACCGCGTTGCCGCCGTCGATGACGGCCGCACCCAGAGACCCGAACCAGGCCCCCCAGGCGTCCATCACCTTCTTGACCTCCTCAGGGTTTTGCGGACGACCGCCCCCGTGATACGCAAAAACATACTTGGCCATTGTCGCCTCCTTTTCTTGCTGAGCCTCGATATGGCGAGTATCACCACACGATTCGGCTTGCCATGGTGGTTTTACCCGGAGTAATCAGCCCCTCGCTGTGAAGACTCTACAATTCCAGCAAACGAGTCTCAGCGACGGGCCTCTCCGCCAGGTCCTGAGGCTGCTCACCGAGACCGGCGTCGTCCCGCAGGTGGCCAGGGCTCTCGACGCTTCGCTGCAAGAGACCGGCGCTCTCTTGCGTGACGCCGTGCTCGCGGAGGTTCCCGCCTTTGCCGCGTCCGGAAATCCGGAGATATTGCCTGGGCTCAAAGCACATACTCGCGAACACATGCAGGAAATCCGTCGGCTCTTCGGCGGCGGCGAAGTCGGCGATTTCGAATTTGTCAGGGCGCATGCCCGGCTTCGCGCGGAGCAGCGATTTCCCCTTGAAACGACGCTGCACGCCTATCGGTGCGGCCATCGAATCGTGCTCGCACTGGCTGCGGGAGGCTGCGGTTTTGTCTGCCCCCAAAAGTCTCAATAAGACCGTGTCAGCCGTCGCCGACTTCGCGATAGAATACACGAACACCATCAGCACGATCGTGACGGCGGAATACGTCGCCCACACGCGCTTGCTCGCAGCGGCGGAGGGCGATCTTCGCACCGAGCTGTTGAACATCCTGCTGAGCGGCTACGACGAGTTGGACGGTCGCGTCGCGCGGCTATTGCGACAAACGGGATATCTTGAGCAGCGACTGAGCTATTGTGTCGTGGTCGCTCGATCCAACAACGCCTCGGAAATGGAGAACCACGCGCGGGCGCAGCGGGTCCTCAGCGCGATATCAGACGCGGTGGCCGCGATGCCGTTTCGGACGCTGGGAGGGGTCTGCAACAATCTCGCTACGGTCGTGTTTTCGGACCGGCGCCGGCAGTCGGGCTGGACGGCCCCGCAGGCCAATCTCGCCGACCGCCTGGAGTCGCCGCTCCTCGTCATGGGGCCGGCCGTGCTCGTCGGCGTGAGCGCAGATCATCCCTCGACATCGTTCATTCCGAAGGCGCTGCTTGAAGCAAGGATCGCGCTCGATTTCGCCAGTGTCGCGCGGCGTGTCGTCAGGTTTTCTCAGCTGTCAGTACGCGACCTGCTGGTGCAGAGCGGCATCACCCACCTGCGGGCCGCCCCACCGGTCTGGGCGGACGCCCTCGCCAAAGCCGATGCAAGAGCGGGCGGCGCCCTCGTGCAGACGCTGCGCGCGGTTGCCGAGGCCAATATGAATATCCAGAAAGCCGGCCGCCTTCTCGGCAAGCATCCCAACACGGTCTATACGCGACTTGAGCGGATCCTTGATCTGACGGGCCTTGACGGCCAGCGCTACCACCATCTGACAGAGTTGCTGCTCGCGGCGGATTGCTGGCGGGTGTAGGGACGGCTCGGACAGGGGCGCGATAACGAGCCGCCAATTCGGCGACGCGGGTGATCCCGGCAGGTCCACGGCGCTTAGCCCTCGGACGTCGCCTGGGCTTCAGGCTTTCACCAGCGGACAGCCGCCCTCGCGCAGTGGTCGCCACGCTTCGTCAGGCGGGATGGTCGCCAGCGCGTCACAGAAATCGTACGGGTGTTTGGCCTCCGACGGCGGCTTGACCTGCCACAGATACATCACGTGCATTACCCGCCCGTCCTCGCGGATGCGGACATTGCTGTTGTACATGTCGTTCACCGGGATCGCCTTCATCTGGGCGACGACAGCGTCCGCGTCGGTGGTTCCGGCAGCCTTCACCGCCTTCAGCCAGTGGAGCGCCGCGGCATAGCTTCCGGCATGGAGGATGCCGGGCGGTGTCGTCATCCGCGCCATGTAGCGCTTCGACCAAGCGCGGGTGCTGTCGCTCATGTCCCAATAGAACGAGTCGGTATAGACGAGCCCGGCGCAGGCTTTCTGGCCGAGCGAGTTCACGTCCGTGATCTGCATCAGCAAGGTCGCCACACGGATGCCGTTGCCGCGCAAACCGAATTCGGCGGCCTGCTTGATGCAGTTCTGGAGATCGGTTCCCGCGTTGGCGAAGCCGATCACCTTGGCACCCGAGGCTTGCGCCTGGATCAGGAAGCTAGAGTAATCCGCCGTGCCGAGCGGCGCCCGCACCGTCCCCAGCACCTTGCCGCCCGCGGCTTGCACCGCCGCAATCGTGTCCCGCTCCAGCGCGTAGCCGAACGCGTAGTCGGCGGTGATGAAGAACCAGGTATTGCCGCCCGCCCGGGTCAGCGCGTTGCCGGTGCCGTGCGCCAGCGCGTAGGTGTCGTAGCTCCAATGGATGCCGTAGGGCGAGCACTGCTTGCCGGTGAAATCCGAGCTCGCCGGCCCGGTCACGAGATAGACGCGCTTCTTCTCGCGCGCGACCTGCTGCACCGCGAGCCCCGAGGAGCTGGCCGCGCCGTCGGCGAGCACGTCCACGCCCTGGTTGTCCACCCACTCGCGCGCGAGCCCGGCCGCCACGTCGGGCTTGTCCTGGTCGTCGGCTTGCAGGATCTCGATCGGCCGGTCGAGTACGGAGCCGCCGAAATCGGCGATGGCAAGCTCGGTCGCGACATGGTTGCCGGGACCGCCGACATCCCGATAGACCCCGCTCATGTCGCTGAGCAGTCCGATCCGCACCGGCCGGGAGGTGCTCTGCGCCCGCACGATGGCAGGGTGTGCGAGGGGTGAGGCGGCGACCCCGCCCAACACGGCGCGGCGCGTGATCTTCGGCATAGGCCTCCCCAATCCCGTTGCACGTCTCGAGAGACATTGGTCGAAACGGACATGGGAGGGAAGCGATCGACGATTGCAGGCGCCCTCGCGCGCTTGACCCGGCCCGGCCCGCGGTGTCCATTCCACGTCAACAACGCCTTGCTCGGAGGAGGCTTTTCATGCGCGCCTGGGCCGTGGTCGAGAACGGAGCGCCGCTCCGGGAAATCGAGCTGCCGACGCCCGAGCCGAAAGGCACGGAAGTGCTGGTGGAAGTCACCCATTGCGGGGTGTGCCACTCCGACCTGCATATCTGGGAAGGCTACTACGACATCGGCGGCGGCAAGAAGATGTCGCTCGCCGATCGCGGGGTCGTCCTGCCGCTGGCGATGGGCCACGAGATCGTTGGGCGGGTGGTCAAGCTCGGCCCGGAGGCAACCGGTGTCGCCGTCGGCGACCTCCGCATCGTGTATCCCTGGATTGGCTGCGGCAAGTGCGAACGGTGCCTGGCCGAGGAAGACAACATGTGCGCGGTGGCAGCGCGAAGCCTCGGCGTATTCCAGAACGGCGGCTACGGCACTCATGTGATCGCGCCGCACCCGCGCCACCTCATCGATCCCGGGACCGTCGATCCGGCGGTCGCCGCGACCTACGCTTGTTCCGGCATCACCGTCTATTCGGCGATCAAGAAGGCGATGCCGCTCGCCCCCGATGCGCCGATCGTGCTGGTTGGCGCGGGCGGGCTCGGCTTGAACGCCATCGCCGTGCTGAAGGCGCTGAAGCACCGCAACATCATCGTGGTCGATGTCAGCGCCGAGAAGCGCGAGGGCGCGCTGAAGGCGGGGGCGAGCAAGGCCGTGGACGGCACTGGCGACGATGTCGCCAAGCGCATCATGGACGCCGCGGGCGGCCCGGTGCCCGCGGTGATCGACCTCGTGAACGGCACGGCGACCGCGCGCTTCGCTTTCGCGGCTCTCGCCAAGGGCGGCAAGCTGATCCAGGTCGGCCTGTTCGGCGGCGAACTCACCTTGCCGTTGCCGCTGATCCCGATGCGGGCGCTCACCATCCAGGGAAGTTACGTAGGCGACCCGAAGGAGCTGCGTGAACTGGTTCAACTCGCGCAGGAAGGCACGCTCGAGGCGCTGCCCGTGAGCACCGTTTCTCAGTCGGAGGCCAACGACGCCCTCATGCGATTGCGCGACGGCAAGGTGCAGGGTCGCGTCGTGCTCCGTGCCGCCGCCGCCTAACCGAAAGAGCTGTTCATGAGCCAAGCCATCCGTCGGTCCGTGGTGCTCAAGCGGCGTCCGTCCGGCAGCCCGCAACCATCGGATTTCGACGTCGTCGAGGATCGCATCCCCGACCCGGAGCCTGGCCAAGTGGTCACCCGGACCCTCTGGCTGTCGATCGACCCCTACATGCGCGGGCGACTCTGGGACAGGAAGTCATACGCGCCGCCGGTGCAGATCGGCGAGGTGATGACGGGCGAAAGCATCGGGGAGGTTGTTCAGTCGCGATCGCCGGATTTCGCGCCCGGTGATGTGGTGCTTGGCTCGCGCGGCTGGCAGACGCATTCCGTGACCCCGGCCGCCGGCTTGACGAAACTGCCGCGCGACGGAGCGCCACTGTCGACCTATCTCGGCGTGCTCGGGATGCCGGGCACGACGGCGTATTCCGGGATGAAGGACATCGGCCAGCCAAAGGCGGGCGAAACAGTCGCGATCTCCGCCGCCTCTGGCGCGGTCGGCTCCGTCGCTGGACAGCTCGCCAAGCGCGCCGGCGCGCGCGCCGTGGGCGTCGCCGGGGGACCGGACAAATGCCTTTTCGTGCAGGAAAGTCTTGGATTTGATGATTGCGTGGATCACCGCGCGGGAAATCTGAGGACGGAACTTGCCGGGGCGTGCCCGAACGGGATCGATGTCTACTTCGAGAACGTGGGCGGGGGGGTGCAGGCGGCGGCCTTCGATCTCCTCAACCCGCACGCGCGGGTGGTGATGTGCGGCATGGTCAGCCAATACAACGAGGCCGAACTACCGCCCGGACCCAATCTGGGCTTTGTCATCGGCAAGCGCGTCCGCATCGAGGGCCTGATCGTGAGCGACAAGCCAGAGCGTTTCGCCGAGTGGCGGGCGCTGGCAAGCCCGTGGGTCAAGGAGGGAAGCCTACGCTATCGGGAGGACGTCTACGAAGGCCTCGAGAACGCGCCGCGCGCGCTCGGCGGCCTGCTGTCCGGGCAGAATTTCGGCAAGCTGCTGATCAAGGTGGCGTAAGCAGCGTTCTAACGGGGATTGTTCGGTGATCTCGGGGATGATCGTCATCCCCGCCGGAGCGGAGCGCAGACCCGGGATCCAGGCGCCGCGCGCACTGGATTCCGGCTTTCGTCGGAATGACCGATGATAGTTGCTTTCTCGGAACAGGACGATACAGTAGCAAGATCGGTCCTGGAGTGGCCGACCCAAGAAAGTCGGCCCACGGGAGGACAATAATGACGCTGAAATGGTTCTTGCCGATACTATTCGCGCTCGGTTGCACCCTCCCTACCGCCGCGCAGCAGCGCGAGCCGCAGAAGAATGCGCCCGGCGTCACCGATACCGAGATCAAGATGGGGCAAACCATGCCCTACAGCGGCCCGATCTCCGGCTACAGCACGATCGGCCGGGCCGAGACTTGCGTATTTTAAGATGATCAACGATCAGGGCGGCATCAACGGCCGCAAGCTCAACCTCATCAGCCGCGACGACGCCTATAGCCCGCCCAAAACCGTCGAGCAGATCCGCAAGCTGGTGGAAGAGGACCAGGTTGCCTTCATCTTCCAGAGTCTAGGTGACGTAACGAACGCCTCGGTTCAGCGGTACCTGAACGAGCGCGGGATTCCGCAGCTCTTTCTTGCGGATGGCAGCAGCAGGTGGGACGACCCCAAGCACTTTCCCTGGACGATGGCTTGGCAGCCGTCATACCGGGTCGAGGGCCGCATCGATGGCGAATATATTTTGCAATACAAGCCGGACGCAAAGATCGGCGTGCTCGTGCAGGATTCGCTCGGCGGCAAGGACTACATGGCTGGACTAGCGGACGCCCTCGGCGACAAGTTCAACACGATGGTCGTGAAGGAGCTGACCTATCAAGCGACTGATTCGACCATCAACTTGCAGCTGGCTCTGCTGCAAGCCGCAGGGGCGGACACGTTCTTCGACATTTCCGTCCCGAAGTTTGCTGCCCAGGCGATCCGCCGGATGTGGGACATGAACTGGAGGCCCTTGCATGTCTTGACGCTCGTGTCGTCGTCCGTCGGTGGAACGCTGAAGCCAGCGGGGCTCGACCGGTCGGTCGGTATCGTCTCCGTGGGGTTCCTCAAGGACCCCAACGACCCGCGCTGGGACGACGATCCCGGCATGAAGGGATGGCGCGCCTGGATGGACAAGTACTATCCGGACGGCGACCGAAGCGATGGCGCGAACATTTACGGTTACCTGATCGCGCAGACCCTGGTGCAGGTGCTCAAGCAATGCGGCAACAATCTCTCGCGTGAGAACATCATGCACGAAGCAGCCAACTTGCATGATCTAGAATTGCCGTTGCTGCTGCCCGGCATCGCGATCAACACCAGCCCGACCGACTACCGTCCCGTCAAGCAGATGCAGCCGATCCGCTTCAACGGGCGCAACTGGGACATGTTCGGCGACCTGATCTCGGGGTAGCCGATAGCGGTCATCCGGCCGCTCGATCTCGCGCGGAGCGCTCCGGATGAGGCGTCCGTCCGCGAACACTGGTATGAGGGGCGCTATCCCGCTTTCGCTTCCCGCCGCCGGGCGTGGAGAATGAACTCCGTGTAGCCGTTCGGCTGTGCGCGGCCCTGGAAGATCAGATCGGCGGCGGCGGCGAAGGCCGGGCCGTCGAAATCGGGCGCCATCGGCTTATAGTGCGGATCTGTCGCGTTCTGGCGATCGACCACGGCCGCCATGCGCTTCAGAGTGCTCATGACCTGCTCGCGGGTGACGACGCCCTGGTGCAACCAGTTGGCGATGTGCTGGCTCGAGATGCGCAAGGTCGCGCGGTCTTCCATCAAACCGACGTCGTGGATGTCCGGCACCTTGGAGCAGCCGACCCCTTGATCGATCCAGCGCACCACGTAGCCGAGGATCCCCTGACAATTGTTGTCTAGCTCCTGTGCCACGTCGTCGGGCGCCCAGTTCGGCCGGTCGGCGACCGGGATCGTCAGCAGCTGTCCAAGCGTCGCGCGCGCCCCACCGCGCGCCAGCTCCTCCTGGCGTCGGGCGACATCGACCTCGTGATAGTGCAGCGCGTGCAAGGTCGCGGCGGTAGGCGAGGGGACCCACGCGGTGTTGGCGCCCGCTCGCGGGTGGCCGATCTTCTGCTCGAGCATCTCGCCCATGCGGTCGGGCGCGGCCCACATGCCCTTGCCGATCTGCGCCCGTCCGCGAAGTCCGGCAGCGAGCCCGACATCGACGTTCTGATCCTCGTAGGCCTTGATCCATGCCGTGTTGCGCATTTCGTTCTTGCGGATCATGGCGCCGGCTTCCATCGAAGTGTGGATTTCGTCGCCGGTGCGGTCGAGGAAGCCCGTATTGATGAACACCACGCGCTCCCGCACCGCATGAATGCACGCGGCGAGGTTTGCGGAGGTGCGCCGCTCCTCGTCCATGATGCCGATCTTCAGCGTATTGCGCGCGACGCCGAGTATTCCCTCGACGCGGCCGAGGATCTCATCAGCGAACGCGACCTCGTCCGGTCCGTGCATCTTCGGCTTGACGATATAGACGGACCCCGTGCGGCTGTTGTGGATCGGGCCGCCGCTGCGGATGTCGTGCAGCGCGATCAACGACGTGATCGCGGCATCCAGCATGCCTTCCGGCACTTCCGCGCCGTTGCGGTCACGCACCGCGTCCGTGTACATATGGTGGCCGACATTGCGCACCAGCATCAGGCTGCGACCGGGCAAGGTCAGCGAGCCGCCCTTCGGGGCGTTGTATCGACGGTCGGTGTGCAAGCGGCGCGTCACTTGCTGGCCGCCTTTCTCGAACGTGTCGGCCAGCGTGCCGCGCATCAGCCCGAGCCAGTTCCGATAGGCGAGCACCTTGTCGGCGGCGTCCACGCACGCCACGGAGTCCTCGCAGTCCTGGATGGTAGTGACGGCGGCTTCCATAACCACGTCGGCGAGCCCCGCCGGATCGTCTTTGCCGATCGCATGCGCGCGGTCGATGACGAGTTCGATGTGCAGCCCGTTATGCCGCAGCAGAACGGCTTTCAGGCCCGTCTCGTCGCCACGATAGCCGACAAACTGCCCAGGATCGGCGAGGCCCGTCCTGCGGCCGCCCGACAGTCCGACGGACAGCGCGCCGTCCGCGAGCGCGTAGCCCGTGGCGTCCGCGTGGCTTCCTTCCGCGAGCGGCGCCGCGCCGTCGAGCACCGCCCGCGCGCGGGCGATCACCCTGCTGCCGCGCACCTTGTTGTAACCGCCGCCACGGGTCGCCCCGCCGTCCTCCGAAATGACGTCCGTGCCATAGAGCGCGTCGTAGAGGCTGCCCCAGCGCGCGTTGGCGGCGTTCAGCGCGTAGCGCGCATTGGTCACCGGCACCACGAGCTGAGGGCCGGCGATGCTGGCGATCTCGGGATCGACGTTCGCGGTGCTGACGGTGAAGGCAGGCGGGGGCGGCAGCAGGTAGCCAATGTCGCGCAGGAATGACTGGTACGCTTCCTGGTTCCACGGCTGTCCGCGATGCTCCTTGTGCCAGGCATCGATCTCGGACTGCAGCGCGTCGCGCCTATCCAGCAGGGCGCGGTTGCGCGGGGCGAGATCATGGATCAGCGCGCCGAGCCCGCGCCAGAACGCCTCGGCCTGGACGCCGGTGCCGGGGATCGCCTCGTTCACGACGAAATCGTGCAAGACCGGCGCGATCCTCAATCCGCCGCCGACTTCGATGGTGTCCATTGTGTTGCATCCCCGGTCGCTGCGTTCGCCGCCTTGTATGACCGTGCGCCGCTAGCCGCCAGCCCCGGAGAAACGGGAATAGAGTTGACCGCGTCCGCGACGGCGGCCCATAGTTATCCACACGGTTAAATGCGGAATGACGTGATGGAGCAGCAAAGCGCGATGGAGCACCAAACGATCGAGACGGACCGAGCGGGCGGCCCCGTGTCTCGTGGCAACGAGCCGGCTCTGCTGTCCGCGTATCGGCGGCAGTCACCCATGACTTCGCCAGGCCGTCACGCGGCGCTGCTTGCGTCGTTTGATGCTTCAGTGCCGGATCTGGCCCGTCTGGTGCAGGGATTGATGCTGCACGAATACGCGGCGGGAGCTTATGGCGTGGCCATCCCCGAGGAGCGTACGGCCGAAAAGCACATTCGGCCGCTGGAACGGATGTTCGACCGGCTGCTTGCCCTCGACAGTCGGCCGCTCGCCGTAGCGCGGCCGCCCGAGCGTCGTCTCGCAGGCGTCTGTCGCCACTACACCGTCATGCTGGTCGGGATACTGCGGCATGTCGGCATCCCGGCCCGCGCGCGCTGCGGGTTCGGTAGCTACTTCCATTCAGGCTCGTTCGAGGATCACTGGGTCGCGGAGTATTGGTCCGCCGAAGCCTCGCGCTGGGTGCGGGTCGACGCGCAGCTCGACGATACCTGGCGCGCCATGCTGCAACCCGATTTCGATCCCATGGACGTTCCGCATGATCGCTTCATCGTCGCCGGAGATGCCTGGGCGGCCTGCCGAGCCGGCGGCTCCGATCCGTCGCAGTTCGGCATCTTCGACATGCGGGGGCTTTGGTTCGTCGCCGGCAATCTCCAGCGCGATCTTGCCGCGCTCAACCGGATGGAGATGCTCCCGTGGGATTGTTGGGGTCCGGCGCCCGGCCCCGAGACAGCGATGACCGCCGAGCAATACGTGCTGTTCGATCGCATCGCGGCGGCGACTGGCTCCTCCGCCGCGACAGGGGAGGCGGTCGCGCTGTATGCCAGCGATGACCGGCTGCGCGTCCCCTCCGTGGTGTTCAACGCTGTGCTGAACCGTCCCGAACCGGTGTGAAACTTATGCCCCGGTTCGTCGGGGCAGCAGGCGATCGAGACGGAGCCGCTGGCGCGCATCGGTCAGCCGGCGCAGCGCCAGATAGACGGCAGTAACCGCGGCGAGCCCGCTGCCGCCCGCGAGCAGGAACATCAGGAGTATTTGGTATTTGACTGCCTCCATCGGGTCCATGCCGGCGAGGATCTGGCCGGTCATGATCCCGGGGAGCGTCACGATGCCGGCCGCCGACATCTGATTGATGATCGGCAGCAGCGCATTGCGGATCGCACGCCGGACCAAGGGGCGCATGGCGAGCGCGATGGTGCCGCCAAGGGCCAGGCGGGCCTCGATCGCGGACCGCTCGCGCACCACGCCGTCGAGCAGCGTGTCGAGCGCGAGGCTCGCCCCGTTCAGCACGCTGCCGAGCACGATGCCGGCCAGCGGGATAGCGTAGCGCGGATCGTACCAAGGGTGCGGTCGGATGGCCGTCGTGAGCGCCAGGGTCGCCGTCAGCAGAGTGGCCGACGGCCACCGCCGTCGCGCCGATGCTCAGGTTGCCGAGCCGCACGAGCCGCTGCTTGGGCCGGGCCGCAACCTCGCGCGCCGCGACCGCGATCATAACGAGCACGACCGCCAGGGTCAGCCATGGCGAAGCTTGCGCGAACACGAAGCGAAGAACGAGCCCGACCAGCGCGAGCTGGGCCACCAACCGAACCACGGCGACGGCCAGTGCCCGGTGGAGGTCGAGGCGCAATGCGACCGACAGCGCGCCGTCGATCAGGATCAGCGTCGCCGCCGCGAGCAGATCGGGGATGGTTAGAACGATGGGTGTCACGGCGGCGCGCGCCGGGCGTTCACGAGACGAACAGGCGGCGTTGCTCCATCCGGAGCGAGCGGTTGCCGAGGCGCGCCGCCTGCTCGGCGTTGTGCGTGACTAGGAGCAACGCGGTGCCAGCCGCCATTTGCTCCTGCAGGACGGCCTCCACGCGCGCGGTGGTTTTGTGGTCCAGCGCGCCGGTCGGCTCGTCCAGCAGCAGTACGGGCGAATTCAACAGCAGCGCGCGGATCAGCGCCGACCGCTGTCGCTCGCCTGTGGAAAGCCGCTCCACGGCGTCGTCCAGCCGCTCTAGACCGATGTCGAACCGGGCTGCGAGCCCTCGCACACGCGCTGTCGTATCGGGCGGGAAATGGTCGCTGGGGCGCTCGGCCCACCAGCCGGGCTCAGCCGCGTTGTACAACACTTGGCGCCGCCATGCCGGACCGGCGAAGCGGGCACGCGGTTCGCCGTCGAGCCAAGCCTCGCCGTCATTCGGGTCGAGATCGGCGATCATGCGCAGAAGCAGGCTCTTGCCTGACCCGGAGGGGCCCATGATCGCGACGCATTCGCCGCGCGCCACCTCAAGATCGAACGGTCCGGCGATGCTGCTGCGAAGCCCGGCGATGCGCAGCCGGGCGGTCACGCGCTGCTGAGTTTGCCGAGCAGGCGCGCGTGCGAGCGGATGCCGTGATGGAAGCAGCGGAGCTCGAACTTCTCGTTCGGGCTGTGGATCTGATCGTCGTCGAGGCCGAAGCCCATCAACAGGCTGTCGAGGCCGAGCAACCGCTTGAGCGACTCCACGACCGGGATCGAGCCTCCGCTGCCGATCAGCACCGCCGGTCTGCCGTATTCCTCGGCAAGCGCCGCCTCCGCCGCGCGCACCCAGGGCGACCCGGCCGGAACGGCGATGCCGGGCGAAGCGCCGAACACCTCAACCTTGATCCGTGCGCCGGAGGGGGCGCGCTCGGCAAGGAACCGCTTCAGGCCGGCGATCACCGCGTCCGGCACCTGACCCGGCACCAACCGGAACGAAAGCTTGGCTGATGCTTCCGAGGCGATCACCGTCTTGGAACCCGGGCCGGTGTAGCCGCCCCAGATCCCGTTGATGTCGGCCGTCGGCCGCGCCCAAAGCCGCTGCAGAGCCGGTCGGCCTAACTCCCCGGCGGGATCGGAGAGCCCGACCGAGCCAAGGAATGCCCCTTCATTAAAGCCGAGCGCGTCCCATTGGCGGGCGAGTTCGGGAGCCGGTTCGTCCACGTCGTCATAGAATCCGGGAATCTGCACCTGTCCCTCGGCGTCGTGCAGATCGCCCAAGATCCGGGTCAGGGCGTTGATCGGGTTGAGGGCCGAGCCGCCAAACAGCCCCGAATGCAGATCACGGGTCGGCCCGGACAAGGTGATCTGCGTGTAGACGAGGCCGCGCAGCCGAGTGGTGATGGCGGGGGTGTCGATGTCCCACATGTTGGTGTCGCTG
This sequence comes from uncultured Alphaproteobacteria bacterium, assembly GCA_963757115.1. Lineage (GTDB taxonomy): Bacteria > Pseudomonadota > Alphaproteobacteria > Acetobacterales > Acetobacteraceae > CAVWQV01. Next base: position 384,307 of record CAVWQV010000001.1, read on the forward strand.
ATCACCGCGATGTCCGCGCTGAGGGCCTCGCGATGCGCTTGCAGGAACGGGTCGAGGTTGACGCTGCCGACTTCCTCCTCGCCCTCGATCACCGCCGTGATCCGCGCGGGGACGCCCCGTCCTGTCTCCTGCCAGGCGCGGAGGGCTTCGAGGAACATCATGGTCTGGCCTTTGTCGTCCACCGCCCCGCGCGCGACGATGCGCTTGCCGCGGGGCCCATCGACTAGATGCGGCTCGAACGGCGGGCTGGCCCACAACGCGAGCGGATCGGGCGGTTGCACGTCGTAATGGCCGTAGAACAGGATATGCGGGCCGGCGTAGCCATTCGGCCCGGGATGATGGGCGAGCACGATCGGCTGTCCCGGCGTCGCCTCGAGTGTGGCGGAAAAGCCGAGCGCCGCGAGCCGGTCCCGCACCCACTCAGCCGCGCGGCGGCAGTCGGGCGCATGCTGCGGCTGCGCGCTCACGCTCGGGATGCGCAACAGCTCGAACAAGGCCGCGAGCGAGCCGTCGAAATTGGCGTCCGCGCGGTCGAGAATGTTGCCGATGGAGTTAGCTGCCACGTGTTCGCTCCGCGCTGACGCTCCAGAACTCGCAAGCGCTAGCGCGCCGGTCAACCGTCGAGCAGCAGCACAACCGAGCGCTCCGCCACGCTGAGTAGCGTGCCGACCGCCTCTTCCCGATCAGGCGCGCTGCTGTCGATGACGATGCGCCACGGCCGGCCAGGGGTGGGCTTCGGCAACGGGAATTGCCAGCTGTTGGCGGCTGCGTTCAGGACCACGACCGCCCGGCTTCCCTCCTGGTGCAGCGCGAGCGCCATCGTTCGGCTGCTCGGGCTCGCCCAGTCCGCCTCCGACATCGGCTCGCCGGCCGCCGACAGCCACGCCACGTCCGGCAAGGCGTCGGGGGCCGCCGGCTTGCCCGTGAGCGCGCCGGTCGCGGTCAGCACGGGCGAGGCGCGCCGCGCCGCGATCAGCCGCGTGGTGAAGTGCAGCAAGTCGGTGTCCAACCCTGCCCAATCGAACCAGGAGATCGCGTTGTCCTGCGCGTACCCGTTGTTGTTGCCGCCTTGGCTGCGCCCGCACTCGTCGCCCATCCCGAGCATTGGCGTCCCTCGGGCGAGCAGCACGGTCGCCAGCAGGGCGCGCACATCCAAGCGGCGGCGTTCCTGCGCCGCTGCGTCCTCCGTCGGCCCCTCGACCCCGTTGTTCCAGGAATGGTTGTCGTCGGTGCCGTCGCGGTTTTCCTCGCCGTTTGCCTCGTTGTGCTTGCGTTCATAGGCGACGACGTCGGCCAGGGTGAAGCCGTCGTGGATGCTGACGAAGTTGATGGAGCGCGACAGCGGGCGATGCCGCGTGCCGAAGATGTCAGCCGAGCCCGCGAACCGCGTCGCCATCTCGCCGAGCGTCCCTGGGTCGCCGCGCCAGAAGCGTCGGGCCGTGTCACGAAAGCGATCGTTCCATTCGCCCCAGAAGTCCGGAAACGCGCCCAGTCGGTAGCCGTACGACCCGATGTCCCAGGGTTCGGCGATCAGCGCGCGCTCGCGCAACAGCGGGTCCTGACCGATCGCGGCCAGCAAGGGTGCGGCAGGATCGAACCCGTCCGCACGTCGGCCGAGCACGGGAGCCAGGTCGAAGCGGAAGCCGTCCACGCCCGCGCGACAGACCCAGCTGCGCAGCGCATCCATGGCGAGCCGCACCAAGTGGGGCCGATCAAGGGCGAGGGTGTGGCCACACCCCGTGTCGTTCACATAGCGCGACGGGTCGTCCGGCCGCAGCCGGTAGTAGCCGGCGTTATCAAGCCCGCGTAATGACAGGGTGGGTCCGCCTTCGTCGCCCTCGCCGGTGTGATTGAGCACGACATCGAGCAGGACCGCGATCCCCGCCTCCTGCAAGGCGCCCACGGTGCGGCGGATCTCCGGCCAGCCACCCGGGGCCAGCCGCGGATCGGGAGCCAGGAACCCGACCGCGTTGTAGCCCCAGTAGTTCGACAGCCCGAGCGGCGGCAGGTGCCGTTCGTCGACCACGGCCGCGCACGGCATCAGCTCCACCGCGGTCACGCCTAGACCCTGCAGGTACGCGATTGCCGCCGGATGTCCGAGGCCGGCGAACGTGCCGCGGATGGCGTCCGGGATCCCCGGATGGCTTCGGGTGAAACCGCGCACATGCAGCTCGTAGATCACCTGGCCGTCGTAGCTGAACGCCGGGCGCTCCACGGATTGCGGCGCGGGGTGGCCGACCAGCGCTTTCGGCATCGCGTGCGCGCTGTCGGCGGGGTTGGGCGCTGTGCCGTCGAACAGGTCGGGATGCAGCGCGAACGGGCGGTCGATCGCGGTCGCGAGCGGGTCGAGCAAAAGCTTCGCCCCGTTGAAACGGTGGCCGTTCGCCGGGTCCCAGGGACCGTACGCACGCAGCCCGTAGCGTGCGCCGGGGCGCACGCCGTCCACACGCCCGTGAAACACGCCGCCGGTTCGTGCGGGCAAAGCCAGCCGATCGATCTCGCGTTCTCCCTGCTCATCAAACAAGCAGAACTCAATCCCGTCCGCGTGGTCCGACCAGACCGCGACGTTGATCCCGTTCGCATCCGCCGTAACGCCGAGCGGCTCCGGGAAACCGTCGCCGCCGGTCACGCGCGGGCTTCCGGCAATTGCCGGTCCAGGGCGGCAAAGCGCGCCAAGGTCGCGTGGCAGCCGATCACGCGGCCAACCTGGCCGCGCGGCTGACCCGCCATCGCCGTGAGGCGAGTCTCCACGTGCGCCCCGAGTAGCGGGTCTATCTCGGACGTGACGGCGAGGACCCTGCACCGTTCAGGCGTCAAGCCTGTCGATCATCGGTTGCGTGATGAGGCAGATGCCCTTGCCGGTTCGCCGGAACCGCTTGGCGTCGATCTCGGCGTCCTCGCCGACAACCAGGCCTTGCGGAATGTGCACGCCCTTGTCCACCACGACGTTGGTTAGGCGTGCTGATCGGCCGATTTGGACGTCCGGCAGTATTACCGCGTTCTCCAGGCGCGAGGACCAGTGGGCGCGCACTCCGGTGAACAGCAGCGACCGGCTGATCGTCGCACCGGAAACAATGCACCCGCCTGATACCAGGGAGGAGACGGCGGACCCGCGCCGGTTGTCCTCGTCATGGACGAACTTGGCCGGCGGGTTGATCTCCGCATAGGTCCAGATCGGCCAGTCGCGATCGTAGAGATCGAGGGGAGGAAGGATGTCCGTCAAATCGATGTTCGCCTCCCAGTAGGCATCGACCGTGCCAACGTCGCGCCAGTAGGAGTTGTGTTCGGCACGCGAGCGGACGCAGGAGCTTGAGAAGCGATGGGCGACGGCTTTGCCGTGCTTGACCAGATGCGGGATGATGTCCTTGCCAAAATCCTTTGCCGAGTTGGGATCGGCAGCATCACGCCGAAGCTCCTCGATCAGAAAGCGCGTGGCGAAAACGTAGATCCCCATGCTGGCGAGCGCCATGTCGGGGCGGTCCGGCATGGGGGGCGGATCGGCCGGCTTTTCCACAAACGCAATGATCCGGTCGGTGCTGTCGACATGCATTACCCCGAAGGCTACCGCGTCCATGCGCGGCACCTCGATGCAGCCCACGGTGACGTCCGCGCGCTGATCGACGTGCTGCTGCAGCATCTGCTCGTAGTCCATCTTGTAGACGTGATCGCCGGCCAGCACGACGATGTACTCGGGGTCGTAACCCTCGATGATGTCAATGTTCTGATAAACGGCGTCGGCGGTGCCGGCGTACCAGTCGGCGCCGTCGACGCGCTGGCTGGCGGGAAGGATGTCGAAGGTTTCGTTGCGTTCCGGCCGGAAGAAGTTCCATCCGCGCTGTAGATGCCGGATCAGGCTGTGCGCCTTGTACTGGGTCGCGACACCGATCCGGCGAATGCCGGAGTTCAGTGCGTTGGACAGTGCAAAGTCGATGATGCGGGACTTGCCGCCGAAGTAGACGGCCGGCTTGGCGCGCCTGTCAGTGAGCTCCTCGAGCCGGGTGCCGCGGCCGCCGGCCAGCACATATGCCATTGAGGAGCGGGCGAACGGCGCGCTGACCGTGTGTTTCGGGGACATGCTGCGGTTTCTCTCCCGTTTTGCCGCGCCCGCCCCGTGTTCGATGTCCGGCAGCCGTCACGCCGGCGGCCAGGTGGGCACGTGCCACAACTCCCGAGCATAATCACGGATTGCGCGGTCTGACGAGAACCAGCCCACTCGCGCGGTGTTGAGGATGGCCGAACGCCGCCAAGCAACTGCGTCACGCCACAGCAGGTCGACCTTGCGCTGCGCATCGAAGTAGGAGCCGAAATCAGCGCACACCAGGAAGTGATCATCATGGCGAAGCGTGTGCGCGAGCCCGTGATATCGTCCTCGCTCGTCAGGGGAAAACACGCCCGCCTCGAGAGCCAGCAAAGCCTCGCCGAGGGCGCCGTTGGCCGCCACGCAGTCACTTGCATCGGCCCCGTTGGCCCGCCGCGCCGCGACCTCGGCTGCGTGCAGGCCGAAGATGAATATGTTGTCGGCCCCGACGTGGTCCCGAATTTCGATGTTGGCGCCGTCCAGGGTGCCGATCGTCAGCGCCCCGTTCAGGGCAAGCTTCATGTTACCGGTGCCCGACGCCTCCATCCCGGCCGTCGAGATCTGTTCCGAAAGGTCTGCGGCCGGAATGATCAACTCGGCCAAGCTTACGCCATAGTTCGGGAGGAACGCGACCTTGAGCCGGTCGCCGACGGTGGGGTCGGAGTTGATGACGCGCGCGACGTCGTGGGCGAGCTTGATAATGAGCTTGGCCTGATGATAACCGGCTGCCGCCTTGCCGCCGAACACCTTGACGCGCGGGATCCACTCACGCATCGGATACGATCGGATCTCGTCGTAAAGCGCGATCGTTTCGAGGATGTTGAGCAGCTGCCGCTTGTATTCGTGGACCCGCTTGATCTGCACGTCGAACAAGGCGCCAGCATCGACCTCGATGTCGAGTTCATCGCTGATGAGTTTGGCGAGCACTCGCTTGTTGGCGAGCTTCACCGCTGCGAAACGCTCCTGAAATGCCTTATCATTTGCCAGCGGCTCCAATCCCTCGAGCGCTGTTTCGTCGTCCAGCACGCGCGAACCGACCGCTTCCACCAGCAAGTTGGTCAGTGCGGGATTCGCCTGATGTAGCCAGCGGCGGAACGTGATGCCGTTGGTCTTGTTGACGATCCTGTCGGGGAACAACCGGTGCAGGTCGCGGAACACCGTCTCCCGCATCAGCCCGGTGTGCAGCGCCGAAACGCCGTTGACGCCATGCGATCCGATGAAAGCGAGATGCCCCATACGCACGCTGCGACCGTGCTGCTCGTCGATCAGCGAAACGCTGGAAAGCAGCGCGTCGTCGTCTCGGACCTGCGCTTGCACTTGGGCGAGGTGGCGCGCGTTGATGAGATAGATGATCTGCATGTGGCGAGGGAGGAGCCGGTCCATCAGCGACACCGGCCAACGCTCCAAGGCTTCCGGCAGCAGCGTGTGGTTGGTGTAGCAGAACGTGCCTTGCGTGATGCGCCATGCTTCGTCCCAGCCGATATGATGCTGGTCGACGAGGATGCGCATCATCTCGGCAACACCGATCGCCGGGTGCGTGTCGTTAAGCTGGATCGCCGCCTTGTTCGGCAGTTCGCTGATATCGCTGAACAGTCGCAAGTGGCGGCGGATCAGGTCTTGCAGCGAGGCCGAGGCGAAGAAGAATTCCTGCCGGAGCCGCAACTCCCGGCCGGCGGCTGTCGCGTCGCCCGGGTAGAGCACCTTGGTGATCGCTTCGGCCCGCACCCGTTCGGCCAAGGCGCCGACATGGTCGCCAAGGTTGAAAGCGTCCAGCCGCAACGGGTCCGGCGGCCTTGCGGACCAGAGCCGCAGCGTGTTGACCCGGCGGCCACGCCAGCCGACCACGGGCGTGTCAAAGGCGACCGCCTCGACGATTTCGGCCGGCCTCCAGACGTGACGGGTCACGCCGTCAATACCTCGTACCTCCTCGACGGTGCCGCCGAAACCGATGTCGTAGTAGAGCTCCGGTCGCTCGAACTGCCACGGGTTGCCGAATGACAGCCACTCTTCGGGGTATTCGTGCTGCCAGCCGCCCTTGATCACTTGCTGGAATAAGCCGTGGTCATAACGGATGCCGTAGCCGTGCGCCGGCACGTCGAGGGTCGCCATGCTTTCCATGAAGCAGGCCGCAAGCCGACCCAGGCCGCCGTTTCCGAGGGCAGCATCCGGCTCGAGCCGGCGGAGCGTGTCGAGGTCGACATCAAGCGACGCGAGCGCCAGGCGGACCGTTTCCGTCAGGCTCAGATTGTTAAGGACGTCGAACAGTTGTCGGCCGATCAGGAACTCGAGCGACAAGTAGTACACGCGTTTCGCCCCGACCTGGTTGGCTTGGTCGGTGCTGGCCATCCATCGATCCACGACCCGGTCGCGTGCGGCGAGCGCGGTGGCGATGAACCAGTCCCGCTCGGTCGCGACGACGCGCGCCTTGCCCATCTGATAGGTCAGTTTATCGAGGATGCTCGCCCGTAATGAGGCGACATCGTCCTTCCGGCCCGCGGCTGCCGAATTCGCATCCGCTGCATTCGTCTGACCGGACTCTGTTTGCAGGTCCACAAGGGCGCCTTTCAAAAAGTCCATCGTCTCGTTGATCGGGGAGCACGGTCATAACGGCCCGCCGCCATAAACTGCAAGAACGGCGTGGCTGGCCATCGGACCTAGCAAGCTCAGCATAGCAAGCGGCGGCCCGTTTGTGGCATCACCGAACCGGGTCCGCGTCGGGGGCTGGAGATTGAGCACAGGGCGGCGTGACCTGATCGTGAACGAACTGTCGGTAGCCGCCGATCTGATCGCCGTCTTGGTGGCCGTCACCGGAGGCGAGCCGGGCGTGCTCACGGTTGCCGAAGGCCGGGCGCTGCCCTCGGGCGCCTTCGAATCAGGTCACCGCTCGCTGCAAGCGGGGCTCCGGGCGTGGGTGGAGCGGCAAACGCATCATCCGCTGGGATACGTCGAGCAGCTCTACACCTTCGCGGACCGCGACCGGACGGAGGCGGGCGACCGCGTGATCTCGATCAGCTATCTCGCCTTGACCCGGCAGGTATGGGCGTCCGAGGGCGACGCAAGCTGGCAGGGCTGGTACCGCTACTTCCCCTGGGAGGATCACCGGGCGGGCGCGCCGGCCGCCGCTCAGCCGATTGAGTCGCTGTTGGACATGTGGGTCAAGGCGGCGACGACCCCCAGAGCCCGGCGGGAGCGCCGGCAGCGCGTAGCGATGAACTTCGGCTTCGACCGACATGGCTGGAATGAAGAGCTGGTGCTGCAACGCTACGAGCTGCTGTACGAGGCGGGGGTTGTGCCGGAGGCGGCCCGTCAGGCCAGCGAACCGTGCACGGCCATGGTTCCGGGCCAGCCGATGCTGCACGACCACCGGCGCATCCTCGCCACCGGCATCGCCCGGCTGCGGGCCAAAATCAAATACCGGCCGGTCGTCTTCGAGCTGATGCCGCCGAGCTTCACGCTGCTGCAATTGCAGCAATGCGTCGAAGCGCTGGCCGGACAGAGGCTGCACAAGCAGAACTTCCGACGTCTGATCGAACAGCAGGATCTCGTGGAGGAAACCGGGCGGATCACCACCGAGACGGGGGGTCGGCCGGCCAAACTGTTCCGCTTCCGCCGGGAGGTGCAGCAGGAACGAGCGCTCATCGGTACCAAGCTGCCGGTCAGCCGCGCCACTTGACAATGGCCAGGGTTATGCTCACTCATAGCATATAGCAGGGCGGGCAGCCGCCCTCTTTCTGGCTCAGCCAAATACTCAAACAGAGTATAAGGAGGTTCCGATGCTGTCGGAAGCCGTGGCGCGCACCGATCATCTGTATCAGCGGGTCCGGAGCGTCATCCCGCCCATCGAGTGGCCGGCGTTTGCGGAGGACGTAGAGGCCATCCTGGAGTTGAAGCGGGCGCGCAACGCGGTGGTGCTGGCGCACAACTATCAGACGCCCGAAATCTTCCACTGCGTCGCGGATATCGTGGGCGACAGTCTGGCGCTGGCCCGCCAGGCGATGCGGGTCGACGCGGAGGTGATCGTGCTGGCGGGCGTGCACTTCATGGCGGAAACCGCGAAGCTGTTGAACCCGTCGAAAACCGTGCTGATCCCGGACACGCGCGCGGGTTGCTCCCTCGCGGAATCGATTACTGCGGATGACGTGCGGCTGCTGCGTTCGCGCTATCCGGGCGTACCGGTCGTCACCTACGTGAACACCTCGGCTGCGGTGAAAGCGGAAAGCGACATCTGCTGCACGTCGGGCAACGCGCGCAAGGTGGTGGAATCGCTCGGCGCCGAGCGCGTCATCATGCTGCCGGACGAGTACCTGGCGCGGAACATCGCAGCCGAAACCGGCGTCAAGATCATCACCTGGACTGGGCATTGCGAAGTGCATGAGCGGTTCACCGCGCGCGAGGTGCGCCAACTGCGCGCGGAGAACCCCGGGCTCATCGTTCTCGCCCACCCGGAATGCCCGCCGGAGGTGGTCGCCGAAGCGGACTTCGCCGGTTCGACCGCGGCGATGGCCGACTACGTGGGGCAGCGCAAGCCGCCCCGCGTGCTGCTGCTGACCGAGTGCTCGATGAGCGACAACGTGGCTGTGCTGCACCCGGACGTCTCCTTCGTGCGGCCGTGCAATCTCTGTCCGCATATGAAGCGCATCACGCTCGGCAATATCCGCGTGGCGCTGGAGACGATGCAGCACGAGGTCAAGGTCGAGCCGGGCATCGCGACGCGGGCGCGCCGCGCGGTCGAGCGGATGCTGGAGATCTGAGATGGAACCTGGGCGGCCGGTGATCATCGGCGGCGGCGTCGCCGGGCTGCTGGTCGCACTCCACATGGCACCGCAGCCGGTGATCCTGCTCAGCAAGGCCCCGCTTGGTGCGGAATCGTCGAGCGGCTGGGCGCAGGGCGGGGTGGCCGCGGCGGTCGGCCCCGACGACAGCCCCGCACTGCATCTTGCGGACACATTGGCTGCGGGCAACGGTCTCGTCGACGCGGATGTTGCGCGTCGGATCGTGGAGGCCGCTCCAGCTGCGATCGAGGATCTGCGTCGTTTCGGAGTGCGGTTCGACACGAAGCCGGACGGCTCGCTGCTGCTCGGGCGCGAAGCCGCACATGGCCGCAATCGCATCGTCCATGCGGGCGGGGACGCCACCGGCCGCGAAATGATGCGGGCCTTGGTGGCGGCTGCGCTCGCGACCCCGTCCATCACGGTGTTGGGGGGCTGCGAGGCGCGTCGGCTCCTGATGCAGGATGGCTCTGTGGCGGGCGTGGTCGCCGTTAACGGCAGCGAGGCGACGCTGTTGCAGACCGACCGGGTCGTGATCGCCACGGGCGGCGCCGGCGGGCTGTTTCTGCATACCACCAATCCCGCCGGTTCCTTTGGCCAGGGCCTCGCACTGGCGGCCCGGGCCGGTGCGGACTTGGTCGATCTCGAGTTCGTCCAGTTCCATCCGACCGCGCTCGCGACCGAGGCCGACCCGCTCGCCTTGATCAGCGAGGCGGTGCGCGGCGAAGGAGCCGTGCTGGTCGATGAGCGGGGCGAACGATTTATGGCCGGAACGCCCGGCGCGGAACTCGCACCACGGGACGTGGTCGCACGCGCCGTGTGGCGGCATCGGGCCGACGGCCACGCCGTGTTCCTGGATGCGCGCCAAGCGCTCGGGCCGCGGTTCGCGCAGCGTTTTCCCTCCATCGCGGCGCGGTGTGCCGAAGCGGGCATCGACCCGGGGGCGGAGCCGATCCCGGTCGTGCCCGCTGCGCACTACCACATGGGGGGCATCGCCGTGGACGCGGCCGGACGCAGCAGCGTCCCGGGCCTGTGGGCCGCGGGCGAGGCCGCCTGCACCGGGCTGCATGGCGCCAACCGGCTGGCCAGCAACTCGCTTCTGGAAGCGGTTGTATGCGCTCGCGGCGTGGCCGACGATGTGGCGGGCCGATCGCCTTCGTCCAGTCGGACGGTTCGCGCCTTCGTGGTGCCGCCGAGGGCGGACCCCACCGCGGTCCGCGCCGTCGTGTCGCGTGGCCTGGGGCTGCTGCGCGACGAAGCGACGCTCCGGGCCGCCCTGGCCGAACTCTGCCCGTTGGCGACGGGAAGCGGGCCCGAGGCGGACCCGGCGGCGGTCGGCCTCATGCTGGCCGTCGCGGCCCTGCATCGCCGTGAAAGCCGCGGCGCGCATTTCCGCAACGACGCGCCCCAAGAGGAGGGGGCGTGGGCGCGCCGGGTTGTCTGGCGGCTGGACGACGCGCTCGCTTTCGCGCGGGCGTGCGAGGCGACCGTCCCGTTCGCCAGGAGGGCCTGAACATGGCTTTAGCCGGTCTGCCGCAAATCATGGTGGAACCCGTGGTACGGGCGGCACTGCTCGAGGATCTCGGCCGTGCCGGCGATATCACCACGGACGCGATCGTGCCTTCCGGCCTGCGCACCACAACGGTGCTAGCGGCCCGCCAGGCCGGGGTCATCGCCGGCCTCGACGCCGCTTCCCTGGCGTTTCGGCTGATCGATCCGGCGATCGAGGTCGCCGTCGAGCGTGGCGACGGAAGCGCGGTGGAACCCGGGGACGTGATCGCCGTGGTGCGCGGCTCGGCGCGGGGCGTGCTGACGGCCGAGCGCGTGGCGCTCAACTTCCTTTGCCACCTAAGCGGTGTCGCCACGGCGACGGCGGGCATTGTCGCCGCCATCCGGCCGCACAAGGCGCGGGTCTGCTGCACCCGCAAGACGATGCCGGGATTGCGCGCTCTGCAGAAACACGCGCTCCGCGTCGGCGGCGGCAGCAATCACCGCTTCGGCCTCGACGACGCGGTACTGATCAAGGACAACCACGTCGCCATCGCGGGCGGCATCCGCCCCGCGCTCGAACGGGTGCGCGGCGCCGTGGGGCATCTCGTCAAGGTGGAGATCGAGGTGGACACGCTGGCGCAACTGGACGAGGCGCTGGGCTTCGGCGTCGACGCGGTGCTGCTCGACAACATGGGGCCGGACATGCTGCGCGAGGCGGTGGCGATGGTGGCCGGCCGCGCCATCACGGAAGCCTCCGGCCGCATTTCCGCCATGACGGCTCCCGCAATCGCGGCCAGTGGCGTCGATCTGATGTCGATCGGCTGGCTGACCCACAGCGCGACCGTGCTCGACATCGGGCTCGATCATCGCGCCTGAGCCGGGCGGGCTTATAGCACCCGGCGCGCGCCCGGCAGCAACAAGACCACGCTCGCGGCCAGGACAGAGGCGCAGCAGGCCAAGGTGCCGACCCCTGCGGCCATGACAGGTCCGGGCACATCCCATTTGTCGAGCGCGAGCGCGATCCCGACGAGCAGAGGGGGGTGGATCACGTAAACGGTGTAGGCTCTCGCTGAAAGAAACCGGGTGAACCCCGTCGAATGATTGACCCGGGCGCGGAACAGCCAGAGCAGCCCAAGGATCACGCCCCAGGCGAAGAACGGTTCGAAGAACGCGTAAAACAGCGCTTCCACCGACCAACCGCCGGCGTAACCCGTCTTGCCCGCAAAGTGCGCGAAACCGACCAGAGTGCCGAAGGCGAGCGCGGAAACCAGCAGCCAGGGTGCCGCGAGCCGCCAAGTGACCCGCTCCAGCCAGCGCCCACGCGCCGCGACGATCCCGATCGCGAACAGGAACGCATAGGACGCGAAATAGCCGATCTGCAGGTTGGAGATGCTGATGCCGACTGGGAAGAACAGCCGCAGCGCGAACGCCGCCCCGCCCACGGCGACGGCCGAGAACAGGATTGCAGGATGGCCCGGCAGCCGGGGACAGGGCTCAGCCGCTACCGATGGCCGTTGCAGAGCGCTGAACAGCATGTAGAGGGCTGCGAAGATCAGCAGCGCTTCGGCGAACCACAGCGGTCCGCTCGAGAACCGGCCGTGCGCAATCAGCCAAGTCCAATAGGACAGGAGAGCAGGTGGATTGTGCGCGTGTGCCAGGGCAACCGTGAAAGGATCGAGCAAGAAGCCGAAGACGAGCAGCGGCACCCCGAGCCGGAGCAGCCGGTCGGCGGCGAACCGCGCCGGCCCCTTGCGGTCCAACGATCCGGGCGTGAAGTAACCGGCGATGAGAAAGAAAAAGCCCATGAAGAACGCCTGGTTCGCGGCCGTGAATAAGGTGAGGGAGGGGCTCGATCCCCTCGGCGCCTCGTAGAGATACCACCCGCCGGACGCGCCATAGGTGATCGCGGCGTGGTGGAACACGACCAACGCCGTCATCGCCACACGGAGATGGTCGATGAACGGCGTGCGGTTCATCGCCGCGGCTGCGGGAAGAAGCGGTTCGGAATCCAGGGCAGGCCCAGATTCTCGCGCAATGTGCGACCCTCGTACTCGCGGCGGAAAATGCCCCGGCGCTGCAATTCCGGCACCACGCGATCGACGAAATCGTCGAGCCCCATCGGCAGATAGGGAAACATGATGTTGAAGCCGTCGCTGGCGCCGGTCTCCAGCCATTCCTCCATCGTGTCGGCGATGGTTTGCGGCGTGCCCACCATGGAAAGCCCGCCATAGCCGCCCATCATCTGCGCCAGCTGGCGGATCGTGAGATTGTCCCGCTTGGCCAGCGCCTTGATCCGCTCGCTGCCGCCCTGGCTTTGGTTGGTCGGAGGCAGCTCGGGGAGCGGGCCTTCCAGGTCGAAGCCGGATACGTCATGGCCGAGTGCTATCGAAAGCGACGCGAGCCCACTATCCGGATGCACTAGGCTGTCGAGGTGCGCGCGCTTGGCCCGCGCCTCCTCCACGGTGTCGCCCACCACCACGAGGCAGCCGGGAAGAATTTTCATGTGGTCCGGATTGCGCCCCGCCGCGCGCATCCGGCTGCGGATGTCGTCGCAGTAGGCGCGACCCTCCTCGATGGTGCGGGCGGAAGCGAAGATCATCTCGGCAATCTCGGCGGCAACCTGCCGGCCGGCGTCCGAGGCGCCCGCCTGAACGATCACCGGCCAGCCCTGGACCGGGCGGGCGACGTTGAGCGGCCCGCGCACGGAGAAGTACTGTCCCTTGTGGTTCAGCACGTGCATCCGCTCGGGATCGAGGTAGATGCCGCTTTCCACGTCGCGGATGAAGGCGTCGTCCGCCCAGCTATCCCACAGCCCGGTCACCACGTCGAAGAACTCGCGCCCACGGCGATAGCGCTCGTCGTGCTCGACGTGCTCCTCGAGGCCGAAATTGAGCGCGGCGTCAGGATTGGAGGTGGTGACGACGTTCCAGCCGGCCCGGCCGCCGCTGAGATGGTCGAGCGAGGCGAAGCGGCGTGCGACGTGGTACGGCTCGTCGAACGTGGTGGATGCGGTCGCGATCAGCCCGAGGCGCTCGGTCACCACCGCAAGTGCGGGGAGCAGGGTCGGCGGGTCGAAGGAGGTGACGGTGGCGCTCCGCATCAGCGCCGCCATCGGCATGTTGAGCACGGCGAGGTGGTCGGCCATGAAGAAGGCATCGAACTTGCCGCGCTCGAGCGTTTGGGCGAAGCGCTTGAGATGCGCCCAGTTGAAGTTGGCGTCCGGGTAGGCGCCGGGATAGCGCCAAGCCGCGGTATGGATGCTGACCGGGCGCATGAAGGCGCCGAGCCGCAATTGGCGTCGCTCCGTCATCAGATTTGATTCCATGTGCGATGGGGCGGGCGGCCCCGTTGGGACCGACCTTACCGCGCGACGGCGGAGGCCAGCAAAGTGCCGGGACCGGTTCCACTACGTGGCCCGCTGGACCACCGGACTACCGGAGGGTAGCCTACCGAGGCTGGATCCACTTCAGAGGCGGCGGGAACATGCGCTTCACTTGGTTCAACCTGATGCCCTGGCGCTGGCTGCCGGACGATTTCCGCGAACAGCACCGCTCGGTCTGGGTGGATATCGACAACCGGCTGTTCGATCCGGTGAAAGGCCACGTGCTCTATAACGAGTATATGGACCTGCTCGAATACGCCGACGGCCTCGGCTTCGATGGCATCGGCGTCAACGAGCATCACCAGAACGGCTATGGGCTGATGCCGTCGCCCAACATCATCGCGGCCGGCCTGGCGCGCCGGACCTCGGAGGCCGCACTTGTGGTGCTCGGCAACTCCATCGCGCTCTATAATCCGCCGATCCGGGTCGCGGAGGAGTTCGCGATGCTGGACGTGATCTCGGGGGGGCGCCTCGTCGCCGGCTTTCCGGTCGGCACGTCCATGGACACCAACTACTGCTACGGAACCATCCCCGCACTCACGCGCGAGAAATACGCCGAGGCGCACGATCTCATCATCCGGGCCTGGAAGGAGGAAGAGATCTTCGCCTTCAACGGCCGCTACAACAAGCTGCGTTACGTCAATCTCTGGCCGAAGCCGATCCAGAAGCCGCATCCGCCGCTGCACATACCGGGTGGCGGCTCGGTCGAAACTTACGATTTCTGCATCGACAACACGTACTCTTACTCATACCTCAGCTTCAATGGCTATCTGCGCGCGCAAGCGCTGATGGACGGCTACTGGGCGCGCGTGCGCGAGCGGGGCGCGCCCGACGACAGTCCGTATCGCGCCGGCTTCGCGCAAACGGTGTTCGTCGCCGACACGGATGCGCAGGCCGAGGCGATGTACGCGGAGCATGCGCATTACTTTTATAATCGTTGCCTCCACGTGTTCCCGGGCTTCGCCGATGCGCCGGGCTATCGGACGATTAAGACGCTGCAAGTCGGCGCGGTGAACCAGTACTCTCGCACCGAGTACACTGAACTCACGTGGAAGGATCTCGTGGACGGTGGCTACATCGTTGCGGGCTCGCCGGAAACGGTGCGTCAGCGGATGGAGCACCTGATCAAGAGCCTCCGCGTCGGCAACATCTTCCTCCTGCTACACGTCGGCAACATGCCCAAGGAGAAGTGCATGTACTCGACGAAGCTGTTTGCGGAGAAGGTGCTGCCACACCTTCGTAACATCTGGCCGGATTACAACAATGACGGCCGGTTCTGGTGCAAGCCGCTGGCACAACGGGCGGAGCCTGCGCCGCTGCCGGTCCGGGCGCCCGCGCCGCAGCTGGAGCCCGCGAAGTGATCACCGTCCGCAGCGTTCCGACCAAGCGGGCCGAGGTTCACGTGCTGGAGGGCGGCAGCGGTCCCGACCTCGTGTTTCTGCACAGCGCGGGCGGCCTCAAGCCGGACGATCCGTTCCTGCTGAAACTTGCCGAGCGCTACCGGGTGCTTGCCCCGCTGCTTCCGGGTTATGGCGATAGCCCTGAGAGCGGCGAAATCCGCGATATGCTGGACGTGACGCTCTTGACGTTCGAGGTGCTGGACGCGCTCGGTGTCTCCAGGCCTTTGCTGGTGGGGCACTCGCTCGGCGGCATGATCGCGGCCGAAATGGCTGCGGTCTGCCCGCGCGAAGTGGAGCGCCTCTGCCTCATCGCGCCGGCTGGGCTTTGGCTGGACGCTTATCCCGCACCCGACATCTTTGCGATGCTGCCGAAGGATTTCCCGCCAACCTTGTTCCACGACGCCGAACTAGGCGCCTCGCTCATCACCTCCAACGTCGATATCAAGGACCCGAAGTTCCTGATCCCGTTCCTGGTGACCAATGCGCGGCAGCTCGGCATGGCGGGAAAGCTCCTGTTTCCGATCCCCGAGCGCGGGCTCAAGGATCGCATCCACCGCATCACGGCGCGCACCGTGCTGGTCTGGGGCGACAGCGACCGGGTGTTCCCGGCACCGTACGCGCAAGCCTGGAAGGCCGCGATCGCCGGGGCCGAGCTCGTCAGCGTGCCCGACGCGGGCCACATGGTGACGCTCGAGCAGACGGACGCGGTGCTTGCGGCCGTGAACCGGCTGCGGCCGGCGTTCGATACCGCCGTCAACGCCTGACGGATCGGCCATGAGCGCAATTGCCGATATCATCGGCCGCGAGATCCTGGACAGCCGCGGCAACCCCACGATCGAGGTGGATGTCGTGCTGGAGGGCGGGGCGCTGGGCCGGGCGGCCGTGCCCTCGGGCGCTTCCACCGGCGCGCACGAGGCCGTCGAGCTCCGGGACGGGGATCGGGCCCGGTTCGGCGGCAAGGGCGTCCGCGCGGCCATCGACAACGTCGAGGGCGAGATCTTCGACGCGATCAGCGGCATGGACCCACGCGATCAGATCAAGATCGATGATGTGTTGATCGATCTCGACGGCACGCCGAACAAGAGCAGGCTCGGCGCCAACGCCATCCTGGGCGTGTCGCTCGCGGTGGCGAAGGCGGCGGCGGCCGATCTCGGCATCCCGCTCTACCGGTATGTGGGTGGGGTGTACGCCCGCACCCTACCGGTGCCGATGATGAATATCGTCAACGGCGGCAAGCACGCCGACAATCCGATCGATGTCCAGGAGTTCATGATCCAGCCAGTCGCGGCGCCCACGCTTGCGGATGCGGTGCGGATGGGTGCCGAGATCTTTGCCACGCTGAAGCAGGGGCTGCACGAGGCGGGCCACAACACCAATGTGGGCGACGAGGGCGGGTTCGCGCCCAACCTCAGCTCGGCCGATGACGCGCTCGCCTTCATCTCGCGTGCTTGCGAGAAGGCCGGGTATCGTCCCGGCGAGGACGTCACGTTCGCGCTCGACTGCGCGGCGACCGAGTTTTTCAGCGGCGGCCGGTACGAGCTCGCGGGCGAGGGCAAGAGTCTCGATCCCGCCGGGATGGTGCGCTATCTGCAGGAGCTGGTCGGCCGATATCCGATTGCTTCCATCGAGGATGGTTGCGCGGAGGACGACTGGGACGGCTGGAAGCTGCTGACCGACGCGCTGGGCGACAAGATCAACCTGGTGGGCGACGACCTGTTCGTGACGAACCCCGAACGCCTGCGCCGGGGCATCGCTGCCGGGACCGCCAACGCCGTGCTCGTCAAGGTCAACCAGATCGGCACATTGAGCGAGACCCTCGAGACAATGGAGATCGCGCATCGCGCCGGCTATCGCTGCGTGATGAGCCATCGTTCGGGTGAGACCGAGGATTCGACCATCGCGGACCTCGCCGTCGCCACGAATTGCGGGCAGATCAAGACCGGCAGCTTGGCCCGCAGCGATCGGACGGCGAAGTACAATCAGCTCGTCCGGATTGAGGCCGAACTCGGCGCGGCCGCGCGCTACGCGGGCCGCACCATTCTGCGGAGCTGATTGCCGGTCCGGCTAATAGGGTGGACGGCCGTAATAGTACACCGGAGGTGGCGCGGAGTAGGTGAGCGGCGGCGCGTAATAGAACGGCCGGGGCGCATAGTAGGCGGGCGGGGTGCGGTAGAGATAGGCTTGGCGCTCCCGCCACTCATGCTCGCGCCATTCGTGCGCCCGCCACGCTTCCTGCCGGTGCCAGTCATACGGTTGGGCGAACGCCGGGCCGGCCACGCAGGCTAACCCCAGCAGGCCGACCGCGGCGGCGACGACTGTTGTTCGAACCCTCATGCAGCAACTCCTCCGGCCTTCGAAACCTCATCATGATCGAACGCCGCGAAGGGGGCGTCATCGTGGCAAGACGTTCACAGCAGCGCGAGCGATGTGGTATGCGCGGGTTCTGTTGTGTGAACGGGGAGTCGCCCATGTCGCTGCAGCGCGCCGTGAGGCGTAAGGCGAAGTTGCTGGCCGCACCAGCGGTGTTTCTCGGGCTGTTCGGCTACTTCGCCTGGAACGTGACGCAAGGTAATCGGGGCCTGCGATCCTACGCTCAGCGGCTTGATCTCTTGCGCCAGGCACAAGGCGAGCTGACCAAGGCCGAGCGGGAACGCGACGGCTGGGAACGGCGGGTTGCGGGATTGCGCAGCCAGCATGTCGACCGCGACACGCTCGATGAGCGCGCCCGCGCGATGCGGAACATGGCCGACCCGAGCGATATCGTGGTGTCCTACGGCCCCCGGGAGCGCTTGTTCTAGGCCAAAGTCGCTTCCTTGCTGTCCGAGGAGGGCGCCGCTAAGTCTCTCCTGAGCGGTAGTCAGCGGGGGAGCGGATGGCCCAGAGGACGACCCGGGGGCGGGGCAAGAGCGCGGTCGTGGCACCGGCCGACAGCGAATGGCTGCGCAAGGCCTATCACGACATGGTGCTGATCCGGCGCTTCGAGGAACGCGCCGGCCAGCTCTACGGGATGGGCCTGATCGGTGGGTTCTGCCACCTGTACATCGGGCAGGAGGCGGTCGTCGTCGGGGTGCAGTCGGCGCTGTCGGAGGGTGACGAGGTGATCACCTCCTACCGCGACCACGGGCACATGCTGGCGACCGGCATGGATCCCCGCGGAGTGATGGCCGAATTGACCGGGAGGGCGACCGGCTACTCGCACGGCAAGGGCGGCTCCATGCACATGTTCAGCAAGGAGAAGCACTTCTACGGCGGCCACGGGATCGTGGGAGCGCAGGTCAGCCTCGGCACCGGGCTGGGCTTCGCGAACTGGTATCGCGGCTCGGACCGGGTGAGCGTCACCTATTTCGGGGAAGGCGCGTCGAACCAGGGGCAGGTCTACGAAAGCTTCAACCTGGCCGCGCTGATGAAGCTCCCGGTCGTCTATGTCATCGAGAACAACAGGTACGGCATGGGCACCAGCGTCGACCGCGCATCCGCGTCGCACGACCTGTCGCAGAACGGCGCGCCGTGGGGCATACCGGGCGCCAAGGTGGACGGAATGGACGTGACCGCCGTGCGCGACGCGGCGACCGTCGCTATCGCGCATTGCCGGGAAGGCAAGGGGCCGTACCTGCTGGAGGTCGCGACGTATCGGTATCGTGGCCACTCCATGTCGGACCCGGCCAAGTATCGCACCCGCGAGGAGGTGCAGAAGATGCGGACGGAGCGCGACTGCATCGAAACCGTGCGGCTGCGTTTGATCGACGCGGGCGTGGAGGAGGACGAGCTGAAGGCGGTTGATGACGAGGCTAAGCGCGTGATCCAGGACGCCGCGGATTTCGCGCAGTCGAGCCCGGAGCCGGAACCGGCCGAACTCTACACCGACGTGCTGCTGGAGGGCTGAGGGAATGTCGACGCAGATCCTCATGCCGGCCCTTTCGCCCACCATGACGGAGGGCAAGCTCGCCAAGTGGCTGAAGCAGGTCGGCGACGAGGTTCACGCCGGCGACGTCATCGCCGAGATCGAGACGGACAAGGCGACGATGGAAGTGGAGGCGGTGGACGACGGCAAGCTCGCCCGCATTCTGATCGACGAGGGAACCGAAGGCGTCGCGGTCAACACGCCGATCGCGGTGTTGAGCGAGAACGGCGAGGACGTGAGCGAGGCACCGCCGCCGCGGGCGGAAGCGGCGGCGATGCCGAAGGTGGCGGCCGAGGGTGGGGACGTCAACGCAATCGCCGAGCGGAGCGCGCCGCTCTACGCGGCTCAGGCAGCGGTCGACGACACCCCGGAGAAGGATTGGGGACCCACCAAATCCGTCACCGTGCGCGAAGCGCTGCGCGACGCCATGGCGATCGAAATGCGGCGCGACGAGAACGTGTTCCTCCTCGGCGAGGAGGTCGCGCAGTATCAGGGCGCCTATAAGATTAGCCAAGGGATGCTCGACGAGTTCGGGCCGAAGCGGATCATCGACACGCCGATCACCGAGCACGGCTTCACCGGCCTGGCGGTCGGCGCGGCGATGACGGGGCTGCGGCCCATCGTGGAGTACATGACCTTCAATTTCGCCATGCAGGCGATCGATCAGATCATCAATTCGGCCTCCAAGACGCTCTACATGTCAGGTGGCCAGATGGGCTGCCCCATCGTGTTCCGGGGGCCGAACGGCGCCGCGTCGCGTGTCGCCGCACAGCACAGCCAGTGCTACGCGTCATGGTACGCGCATTGCCCTGGCCTCAAAGTGGTCGCGCCCTGGTCGGCGGCGGACGCCAAGGGCCTGTTGCGCGCCGCAATCCGCGACCCCAACCCGGTGATCGTGCTCGAGAACGAGATCCTCTACGGCCAGCATTTCGAGTGCCCGACGGATGAGGATTTCATCGTCCCGATCGGCCGCGCCAAGATCGAGCGCGCGGGCGAGCACGTCACCATCGTCGCGTTCAGCATCATGGTCGGTGTCGCAATGAAAGCGGCGGAGCAGTTGGCCGAACAGGGCATCAGCGCCGAAGTCATCAACCTCCGGTCGCTCCGGCCGCTCGATACGGCGACCATCGTCGAGAGTGTGAAGAAGACCAACCGCGTCGTGTCCGTCGAGGAAGGCTGGCCGTTCGCCGGCATCGGCGCCGAGGTCGCGATGCAGGTGGTGGAGAACTGCTTTGACTGGCTGGACGCTCCACCGGTGCGGGTGCACGGGGTGGACGTGCCGCTGCCCTACGCCGCCAACCTCGAGAAGCTCGCCCTGCCGCAGCCCGAGTGGGTGGTCGAAGCGGTCAAGAAGATCGTCTGACGGAGGGGCGCAGCATGGCGACCAACATCCTGATGCCGGCCCTTTCGCCCACCATGACGGAAGGCACGCTTTCGCGCTGGCTGAAGAAGGAAGGCGAGACCATCCGCTCGGGCGACGTGATCGCCGAGATCGAGACGGACAAGGCCACCATGGAGGTGGAGGCGGTCGACGAGGGCGTACTCGGCAAGATCCTGGTCGGCGACGGCACCGAAGGTGTCAAGGTCAACGACCCGATCGCGATCCTGGTCGACCAGGGCGAGGCGGTGCCCGCCGGCCCCGCGCCGACCGGGGCCAAGCCGCCGCCCGCACCCGTGCAGGCGGAAGCGGAAACGCCGTCACCGGTGCCGGCGCCCTCGTCGGCGGCCGCGCCGCGGCGAGGGGAAGCCCGCGCCCGCGCAGGCATCCTCAGGCAACGGACACGCCGCCGGCGATGAGCGCATCTTCGCGTCACCGCTGGCGCGGCGGATGGCCCAACAGGCGGGCATCGAGCTTTCGACGCCTCAAAGGCACCGGACCGAACGGCCGCATCGTCAAGGCCGACATCGAGGCGGCGCAGAAGGGCGCCCCCGCCGCACAGCCACAGCCGGCGCCTCAGCCGGCCGCGCCAACCCCGGCCACCACCGCTCGCGCGCCGGCCGCACCCGCCCCCGCGGCTCGGCCCGGCCTGCCGATCGCGGCACCGCACACGCTGCTGCCCAACAGCTCCATGCGTAAGGTGATCGCGCGGCGTCTGAGCGAGGCCAAACAGTCGATCCCGCATTTCTACGTTTCCATCGATATCGAACTCGACGCCCTTATGCAGTTGCGGGGCGAACTCAACGCGAAGTCCCCGAAGGAGGGCGCCGGCACGTTCCGCCTGTCGGTGAACGACCTGCTGATCAAGGCCGCCGCGATCACCTTGCGCCGCGTGCCGAGGGTGAACGCTTCCTGGACCGACGACGCGATCGTGCAGTCCGAGGACGTGGACATCAGTGTCGCCGTGTCCATCCCCGACGGCCTCATCACGCCGATCCTGCGACGGGCCGACCAGAAGGGGCTGGCCGCGATCAGCAACGAGATGAAGGGCTTGATCGAGCGGGCGCGGGCGGGGAAGCTGAAGCCCGATGAGTTTCAGGGAGGCGGGTTCTCGATCTCAAACATGGGCATGTACGGCGTGTCCGAGTTCGCCGCGATCATCAACCCGCCGCAGGCGGCGATCCTTGCCGTCGCGGCCGCCCAGCAACGCCCGGTGGTCAAGAACGGCGCGCTCGCGATCGCCACGATGATGACCTGCACGCTCAGCGTGGATCACCGCGTGGTGGACGGCGCGCTGGGCGCGGAATGGCTGGCCGCGTTCAAGGCCGTGGTCGAGGAGCCGCTGAGCCTGATGCTGTGAGCAGGCTGCTGTGAGCCGGCCCTGCAGCATCCGCCCGGTCCGGCCTCAAGATGCTTCCACACTGCTCGCGTTGTTGCGCGAGATGGCCGAGTACGAGCGGCTGTTGCGACCGGTTCACCGCCACCGAGACCACCCTGGCGAGCGCGCTGTTTGCCGAAGTGCCGCTGATCTGGGCGGTGATTGCCGAGGCCGAGGGCCGGGCGATCGGCTTCGCGGTCTGGACATACTCGTTCCAAACTTTCCGCTGCCAGCGCGTTCTGTTCGTCGAAGACATCTTCGTCACGGCGGCGGAGCGGGGCACCGGTGTCGGCTATGCGCTGTTCCGCCGCTTGGCGCGCGAGGCGTTGGCGCAGGGCTGCGCACGGATGGACTGGCACGTGCTCGACTGGAACGAACTCGCGTTGCGCTTCTACGAGCGGCTCGGCGCGAAGCCGCCCGGCGTGACATGGGTTGCCCGGCAGCTCAGCGGCCGCGCGCTGGCGGCTCTAGCTGAGCAATGATCGCCTATGCTCAGCCGTCATGGCCGGACTTGATTCGGCCATCCCATATTCTCCACTCGCTCCGATGCGGCACGGATGCCCGGATCAAGTCCGGGCATGACGAAAAGAGTGTCGGGAGCGTCCTCGTCTTGCCCGTGAGGCCAAATGCCTGACCAAACTTTCGACCTGATCGTGCTCGGTGGCGGGCCGGGCGGGTATGTCGCGGCGATCCGCGCGGCGCAGCTCGGCATGAAAACCGCGGTGGTGGAACGCGAGCATCTGGGCGGCATCTGCCTCAACTGGGGCTGCATCCCGACCAAGGCGCTGCTGCGCACGTCCGAGATCAACCACCTGCTGCACGAGTTGCCGCAGTTCGGCTTCGCGCCGGTCGAGGCCCAATTCGAGATGGATAAGGTGGTCAAGCGCTCGCGGGCGGTCGCCAAGCAGCTCTCGTCCGGCGTCGCGCATCTGCTGCGCAAGAACAAGGTCACCGTGGTCGACGGGCAGGGCGCGCTTGATGGGAAGAACGCGCTCGCGGTCACCAAGGATAGCAAGCCGGTGGGCACGCTCGCCGCGCCGCACATCATTCTCGCCACCGGCGCCCGCGCGCGGCAGCTTCCCGGGCTCGAGTCGGACGGCAAGCTGATCTGGACCTACAAGGAGGCGATGGTGCCGCCGGCGATGCCCAAATCGCTCCTCGTGGTCGGGTCCGGGGCCATCGGCATCGAGTTCGCGAGCTTCTATCTCAACATGGGAGCCGAGGTTACCGTCGTGGAGGTGGTCGACCGCGTGCTCCCCGTGGAGGACGAGGAGATCAGCGGCTTCGCGCGCAAGGCGTTCGAGAAGCAGGGCATGAAGATCCTGACCGGCGCCACCGTGAAGTCGGCGAAGAAGAACGCCGACGGCGTGACCGTCACGATCGAAGTGGCCGGCAAGACGGAGGCGATCACGGTCGAGCGCGTGATCTCGGCCGTCGGGATCGTCGGCAACGTCGAGGGCCTCGGGCTTGAGGAGCACGGCGTCAAGGTGGAGCGCACGCCATGTCGTGACGGACGGGTACGGCCAGACCGGCGTGCCCGGCGTTTACGCGATCGGCGATCTGACCGGGCCGCCCTGGCTCGCGCACAAGGCGAGTCACGAGGGCGTCATCTGCGTCGAGAAGATCGCCGGGCTCAACGATGTCCACCCGCTCGATGTCGGCAACATCCCCGGTTGCACCTACTGCCGGCCGCAGGTTGCGTCCGTTGGGCTGACGGAAGCGCGCGCCAAGGCCGCCGGTCACGACGTGAAGGTCGGCCGCTTTCCCTTCATCGGCAACGGCAAGGCGATCGCGATGGGCGAGCCGGAGGGAATGGTGAAGACGGTGTTCGACGCCCGGACCGGCGAGCTGCTCGGGGCGCACATGGTGGGAGCCGAGGTCACCGAAATGATCCAGGGCTATACCATCGCCCGGACCCTCGAGAGCACCGAAGCGGAACTGATGCACACGGTCTTTCCGCATCCGACGGTCAGCGAAACCATGCACGAGGCGGTGCTGGCTGCCTACGGGCGGGCCATCCACATCTGATCAGGGGCGAGCGGGCTGGCTTGACGCCTGCCCGGACCCCATCCACTTCTGCGTCTAAGCCAAACCGCAAGTGGCCGGAGTTCGATGTCAACCCGCGTGCTGATCGATCATCGCGCCGGGAGTGCGCAGGTTCTGCGTCACCCGGAGAAGGCGCATCGGCCGGACAATCCGGTCGGGCGCAAGCCCGAATGGATACGGGTCAAGGCGCCGACGCACCCGATCTACCACGAAACCCGCGCGCTGATGCGCGAGAACCGACTGGTGACGGTTTGCGAGGAAGCGGCTTGTCCCAACATCGGCGAGTGCTGGTCGCAGCGGCACGCGACGATGATGATCATGGGCGACACCTGCACGCGGGCGTGCAGCTTCTGCAACGTCCGCACCGGTCAGCCGCAGGCTCTTGATGTGGGCGAGCCAGCGCGGGTAGCCGACGCGGTAGCGAAACTCGGACTGCGACACGTGGTCGTAACCTCGGTCGATCGGGATGATCTGCCGGACGGCGGCGCCGCGCACTTCGCGGCGGTGATCGGCGCCATCCGCGCGGCATCTCCCGGGACCAGCATCGAAGTGCTGACGCCCGATTTCCTCCGCAAGCCCGGAGGCGCCGAGATCGTCGCCGAGGCTGGGCCCGACGTGTTCAACCACAATCTGGAGACCGTGCCCCGCCTCTACCCGAGCATCCGGCCGGGCGCGCGCTACTTCCAATCGCTTCGGCTGCTGGATCAGGTGAAGCGGCTCGCTCCGTCCGTGTTCACCAAATCCGGCATGATGGTCGGGCTAGGTGAGGAGCGTGCCGAAGTTGCGCAGGTCATGGACGACCTCCGCGTGGCGGACGTGGACTTCCTAACGCTAGGGCAATATCTGCAGCCCACCATCAAACATGCCGCCGTGGCGTCGTTCATAACCCCCGACGCTTTCCGGGATTACGCATCGTTGGCTCGCGCGAAAGGGTTCCTCATGGTGTCCGCCTCGCCGCTGACGCGCAGCTCGTATCACGCAGACGCCGATTTCGCCCAGCTACAGGCCGCCCGCACGACCCGGCTCGCGTCCCGCTGAGATGCCCACGCATGCCGAGCACAAAATTGTCCCGTATCGCCCGGAACAGCTTTTCGATCTGGTAGCAGATGTCGGGCATTATCCCGAGTTTCTTCCCTGGTGCGTCGCAGCGCGCGTGCACACCCGCACGGAACATGAGCTTGTCGCCGACCTGACCATTGGCTTCGGGCCGTTTCGCGAAAGCTTCACCAGCCGCGTAGCACTCGATCGGCCATCCCGGGTAAGGGTGCGCTACGAGGACGGCCCGTTTCGTTATCTGAACAATCAGTGGGACTTCAAGCCGCACCCGCAGGGATGCCAAGTCAACTTCTTCGTCGATTTCGAGTTCCGGAGCCGCATCCTAAAGGCGGCGATTGGCGTCGTGTTCAACGAAGCCGTACGGCGCATGGTGAACGCTTTCCTCAAGCGCGCGCGCGATAGGTACGGGCCGCCGGCCGGCACCGTCGCTGTGGTGACCCCTTCGCGAGAGCCGGCGAAAGGCTGATCGGCAGCCACATGGGGCGTGCGGCCGTTCCGCTGTTAGCGCTCCTTCTTGTGTCACCGTCCGCCAATTCCGCAACGATCGCCCGCGCTGCACCAAGCCCGGTGGTGATCGCGAACTGGGCGCCGCGACCGTTGCGAGAAATCTACCTCTCGCCGGCGACGTCCCAGGATTGGGGGATCAATCGGCTGGAAGGTCGGTCGGTCCCGACCGGCGACGACGTCCGATTATCCTACGGCGGCGCGTGCCGGGCCGACCTTCGCGTCGTGTTCGATAATGGTGGCGCGGAGGAGAGGCGGGACCTCGACATCTGCAAGCTTCGCTTCGTCGGCATCCGGCCGGGTTGGACCACCGCCGACGATGCGGCCGGCGAGACCCCGCCCGCGCTGGTTCCGGTGCTCAACCGGTCGGGCCGCACGATGTCACGCCTTCACCTGTTTCCCGACCAGGCGGCGGAGGAGGGTGCCGACCGCCTCGGCAGCGAAGTGCTACCGGATGGCGCGGATATCGACGTCTTGCGCCCCATCGCCGCGACGTGCGACTTCGCACTCCACGTGGTGTTCGCGGACGGCGGAGCCGAAGAGCGGCTGGGTGGGCTCGACCTGTGCCACCATCGCGGCATCATCGTCGAACAACGCTCCAACCCCCACTGACCAGCCGCCGGAGAGCCAGTCCAATGTTCGCCCCTTTGCGTCACGACCCTTCGCTGCCGCCGGTCCGGGTCAACCTGTTTTCGGACACGCAAACCAAGCCGTCCGCCGGCATGAAGGAGGCGATGATGCGGGCCGAGGTCGGCGACGAGCAGTACGGCACGGACCCGACCGTTCACGCGCTGAACGATCGGATGGCGGCATTGCTTGGCAAGGAGGCGGCGATGTTCTTGCCGAGCGGCACGATGTGCAACCAGATCGCCATCCTAACCCATTGCCGGCCGGGCGACGAAGTGCTCGCGCATCAGTCGGCGCACATTATTACCAGCGAGGGCGGCGGCCCCGGCGCGCTCGCCGGCGTGATGGTAACGGGACTGCCGGGCGAGCGCGGGCAATTCGACGTGCCTACCCTACAATCGTCGTTCCGGTCCCGTTCACGCTACTCGCCGCCGCAAACCTTGGTGGAGTTCGAACAGACCCATAACCAGGGGAGCGGGTCGGTCTGGCCGGTTGCCAAGCTGGACGCGGTCGCCGGCGTCGCCCATGAGGCAGGTATTCCGACGCACATGGACGGCGCGAGGCTGATGAACGCCGCGGTGGCGGCCGGCGTCCCGGCCGCCGACATGGTGATCGGCATGGACAGCGTTTGGCTCGACTTCACAAAGGGTCTCGGCGCCCCGCTCGGCGCGGTGCTGTGTGGCTCGGCGGATTTCATCGACGCGGCTTGGCGGTGGAAACAGCGCCTCGGCGGCTCCATGCGGCAGGCCGGGTTGTGCGCGGCCGCGTGTCTCTACGCGCTTGAGCACAACATCGACCGACTTGCCGTCGATCATGAGAACGCGCGCCTTCTGGCCCGGGGACTGGCGCAGATCAACGGGGTCGTAGTGGAGGAACCCGAAACCAACCTCGTGTTCTTCGACACCTCGCGTGCCGGGATCACGGCCGAGCAGCTTGCGGTCCGGGTGCGACGCGAAGGGCTGCTGATCTCGGTCACCAGCAAATGGCGGGCGCGGGCCTGCACGCATCTCGACGTCGATCACGCCGGCGTCGAGATGGCTGTTGCCGTGATGCGACACGAACTCGCGGCTCTACAACTATGACAAGAATGACACGAGAAACATCCGCGCATAACGGTATGGTGCGGCAGTCTCCAACGTGGAACAGAACCATGCGTTACATTTTTCCGGCCATTGCGGTCTCGCTTTTCGCCTTGCAGGCGCAGGCGCAGACCTCCTCGACGACGACTCCGGCTCCCTCGACGCCCGCCGCGACCTCGCCGGCTACCACAACCCCGGCGCCCGCCGACACCACCGCCCCGAGCGCCACGCATCGCTCTCACTCCCACATGACGATGCAGGAGCGGTTCGAGCAGGCGAATACCTCGCATGACGGTCACCTGACGCTCGACCAGGCGAAGGCCGGAATGCCGATGGTGGCGAAGCATTTCGACGCCATCGACAAGGACAAGAAGGGCTACGTCACGACGGAGGACATTCACGCCTACATGGCCCAGCGGCGTGCTTCACACCATGCCGGGGCGCATCACACAGCGTCGCCGTCGTAATTTTCTCGTCTATCCGTGCCCTCCCCCGCCAGCGGGGGAGGGCGTGTTGGCGGCCCGCGCCTCGGCCAGCCCCCAGCCGAGCAATAGGAACAACCAGCCGCCCATCGGCAGGGCATTGAACCCGCTGGTGGACGCGATTGGCCACAGCTGGATCAGCACGGCGGCGAATAGCCCTACGCGCAGGGCGGCCGGGTCGCGCCAAAGCCCTCTTGCAAGCGACGCTAGCCAGGTCACCGCAACGGCGGTGAACAAGGCAAGGCCGGGAAACCCGCCGTTATCCAACGCCTCCGCGTAAAAGTTATGTGGGTGCTGGGTGCAGATAACGGCGCCGCCGCCATCCCCGATCGCGCCGCCGATCGACGGGCGAAAATACCGGGGCTGTTCGCAGCCGTAGCGGAAGCCATCGAAGCCAAGCCCGGTCCACGGGTGCTGCCGGCCGATCTCGCTCGCGCGCGCATAGAGGAGACCGTAGTGGCTGGCGGGAAAATCGCCGACCTGCTGCGAGAAACGGACGACCAATCGCTGATAACTCGTGGGCGCGATCACCACGGAAGCGGCGAGCAGCGCGCCGCCCGTGAGGACCGCCAGCGCCACCAACGTCCGCATGCGTTCCAGCAGCACCGCGGCGATCAATAGCCCGAGCAGCACCAGGATGAGGGGCATGCGCTGGCTGATGAGAACCATCAGACACACGATCCCGAGCAGCAACGCGCCGGCCACGACCGAAGGCAACAGCCGGCGCCTCGTCAACAGCGCAGCGATCGGCGGCAGGAGGACGGGGAGCGCGATGCGCGACAGAGGCGGCCCGGCGCGCGGCTTGCCGAAGGGGCCGGTCAGCTCGCCGGCAGGGCCGCGCGGCCAGCCGAACAGGTTGCGGCCGGCAACGAGCTGCAGCATGCACTGGCTCGCGATCCAGACGGCGCAGGCGGCGATCACGCGAAACATCCATCGCCGGGCGGCAGCGTCTCGGAGCGCGAAGCTCTCAAGTGCCGCGACGAAGACGAAAAAGCGGACCTGCAGCAGGCCGGGTACTATTCCGCTGTGGGCGATGAGCGAGCAGGCCACCGTCCATCCCCACCATGCGAAGGCCCATGGCACCCAACGGGTCCGGAGCCAGCGCCAATCCCTGAGGAGCAGGCTTGCCACGAGAAAGCAGCCATCGGTCAGCCCGATCGTCCCCTCGGCGATGCCGTGGCCGTGCATCAGGAACAAGGGCGTCAGGAGCGCGGCGCCCGTCGCGGTATGCTGCAGTCTCCGAGGCCAATGGTCCGCCGCTATCGGGCGAGGCGGCTCGCACCGGTCGGGGGCAGGGGTCGAACTGGCGGGCGCTCTATCCATCGCGTTGCTCTCCTGCCAGCGCCTAGGCGGGAGAACAACCCGTCACAGCGCGGTGCGGATCAGCCCCAAGGCGTGCGCGACGGTGGCCAGTCGGACGGCTGTGCGGTCACCCTCGAAGACATGCCGTTCCGTTGTCGTCGCGCCGTCCCGTCGGGCAAGCCCGAAATAGACCAGGCCGACCGGCTTCGTTTCGGTCCCTCCGCCGGGGCCGGCGACGCCGGTTACGGAGACCGCGATGGTCGCCCGCGAGTGCCGGATCGCACCCGCGGCCATCGCTGCCGCCACCTCCCCGCTGACCGCGCCCACGGTGTCGATCAGCGCGGGCTGGACGTCCAGCATCTCGGTCTTCGCCTGGTTCGAATAGGTGACGAACCCGCGATCAACGACGTCCGAGGAGCCCGCGATGGCGGTGAGCGCAGCGGCGATCAGCCCTCCGGTGCAACTCTCGGCCGTGGCGAGCAACGCACCTCGTGCCCTGCAAGCGGAGAGAAGGGCTTCGGCGGCTCCCAGCAGGTCGGGAGCCAGCAATTCCTGCGTCGTCACGAGGGAGCGGCCTGCAAGAGCCCGGAATTCGAGCGCGTCGACAAACAATCGATAGTCGCTTTCGGTTTGGTCGGCATAGGCCATGGCGAACTCCGTTATGGCAGCGTCGAGCGCGTCGCTGCTGCCAATATAGCCGGAAAGGCAGGCGGCATCTTGCGAGCGCGCGTGGGCTCGCGCGAGCGCCTGCCCACACAGGACCGCGTGGGCCTCGAGTGCTGAGTCGGCGAACGCCTCGCCGATCATCGCCATCCGCGAATCCTTCAATTGACGCACATAGCAAGGACGGTCGTCGCCGTGGTCGTCGGTCCAGCCGAGAAACGGATCAACGGTGGCCTGCATGATCCGCTGACCAACGACGACGCGTTTGCCCTGATTGACGAACCGGCTTGGGCCGGCGAAGGCGGCAAGAACCGATCGTTGCGCTTCCTTGAGTTGCAGCAGCAACGTGTCACCGTCCGCCGTGGTGAACAGCCCGATGGCGCAGAACGTGCCGACGCTGCCGACGCCGGCAACCTTGAAAGCGATGTCGGTGAGCCGATAGCGCTCCAACAGCAATTGTTGCTCTTCTTCCAGTGTTCCGGCGTAAGACCGGAACGCGGCCCGCGCGGCAAGGTCCAGGGTTTCGTCGTGTGGGTCCGTCAGCGGAAAAGTGTAGGGAAGTGCCAATTTGATGCGCCAGTCCTTGCCGCGGCGCTCAATTAGCCTCGAGTAGCCGCCGCGATGCGCTTCGGCCACAGCGCGGAGCCGCTTCGCCTCGCGCTCGCGCAAGGTAGCGTTCCCGATCGTGGTCAGGGCTTCCGCGACATCGATCCGCGCGCGCCAAACCCGCAGCGGGTCCAGTCGGGCGAACACCGCCAGACGCTCGCGATAGGCCCGACAAGCGGCGGTGGCCAATGCGCCGGCGCGTCGGTCGGACACTCGGCGGCTGCGCGCCGCCACCACGAAGCTTGTAGCCAGTCGTTTGAGGTCCCACTCGAAGGGCGCGCGAAGGGTCTCGTCGAAATCGTTGATGTCGAATACCGGGGTCCCCTCGGGAGAGGAGAAGGTGCCGAAGTTGCTGAGATGACAGTCTCCGCACGCCTGGACTAGCAAGCCGCTGGCCGGTGTCATGGCTAGGTCGGCCGCCATGATCGCCGCGGCCCCGCGCAGGAAGGCGAAGGCGTTCGGGCGCATCCGGGAGTAACGGATTGGCAGCAATTTCCGGATCAGCAGGCGCTCTCGGTCGATGATGGTTCGGACCGGGTCGGCGCGGCTGGGCGCCGGCGACCAGACCGCGTGCGCCCGTCTGGGCACCCGCTGGCGCAACTCCCGACCGACCCGACGCCGCTCGGCAAAGGGGAGCGGGTTGTCGGCCGTGACGGACACGAGCTTCATCGTGAACTCCCGGCCGGCATCATCCATCAACCAAGGCGATCATTACGCAACGGTCAGCGTGCGTGCAACGATGCAATGGCATCAGCCGAACAGCCCCGGCCATCGCGACCGCGCGGCCCACAGAATGCCGGCCGCAAGCGCTCCGGCGATGAGGTCGTCGGCCATGATGCCGGCCGCACCGGCCTGACGGTCCGCCCAGCCGACCGGCCCCGGTTTGGCGATGTCGAGCAGGCGAAATACCAGAAATGCGGCTCCCAAGCCCACGAGCGTGGGTTGGGCCAGGCCGAGCAGCGCTATCCATTGCCCGGCCACTTCGTCGATGACGACCCAGCCCGGGTCGCCGCTCACGCGGGCGGCCTGCACAGCCCAGAGGCCGCCGAAGCTCGCCAAAAGGATGGCGCAGGTGAGTGCGATCGGCGGCAGTTGCATGAGGCCGTAACCGAGCGCGACCGCCACCAGCGAGCCGACGGTGCCCGGCGCGAGCGGTGCGCGGCCCACGCCGAAGCCGCCCGCGATGGTCCCCGCCACACGCGAGGCCGTCATCGCGCGGACGAAGTGGCCAGCACTACAGGCGTCGTGTCGCCGGCCCGCGCTCGGTAGATGACGGCGTTCTCGAGCACCCGCTGCACGTAATTTCGCGTCTCGTTGAAGGGGATCAGCTCGATCCAATCGAGCATGTCGCCGCCCGAGCGTGGGTCCCCGTTCGCGTCGAGCCATTCTCGTACCCTGTGGGGCCCGGCATTGTAAGCGGCCAGGGCCAGCGGCAAGGACCTGAACTCGGCGACCAGTTCCGAGAGATAGGCGGTGCCGAGGCGCATGTTGGTCGGCGGATCTTCCGTGAGCGCGGCGAGCGTGCTCGGCTGGCCGGTGCGGCGCGACACTGCCTCGGCCGTCGCCGGCATCAGCTGCATGAGCCCTCGCGCGCCGGATGGGCTCACCGCCTCCGGGTCGAAGCTGCTTTCCTGGCGCATGAGCGCGAGCACAATCGCGGGATCCGGGCCGGTCGGCGGGGGCGTCCATGGCGTCGGCCAACCGCCCTGGGGCAGCATGAGCCCATCTCGGCCCATGCGGCGAGCGATAGCCACGGCCACGTCCGGCATCCCAAGCGCGTTGCCGAGATGCGCTATGAGGGCGCGCCGCTCGGGAGACGAGGTCTGCTCGTCGAGCCGGAGCAGAAAGGCGTGCGACCGCCGTGGCTCGCCCCAGGCGACCAGTCGCTCGGCGGCCCTGGCGATTTCGTCTCCCGCGACGTCGAGCGCCTCCTCGCGCGTTGCCGCCTGGTCGCGCGCGGAGCGGATGCGCCGCTGGAGTGCGGACAGATCCGGATCGAGCGCCAGAGCCGCGAGCTGGCCGTAGTAGGTCGTCAGCCACGGGGCAGCGAGCCGATACTCTGCTTCAGGGCTGCGCCCCGCCTCGGCCTCGGCGCGCCCAAGCCAATAATGCGACCTGCTCTGCGTCAGCGCCGCGGCGGAAGCCGCACCCATCGCCTGAAAATGCGGGATCGCCGCAGCCGGGTCGTGCAGGCGTCGCAGCGCGATGAACCCGGCAAGGAACTCGGCGTCCAGGAGCTGTTCGGGCGCCACGGCCCCATGCCGATCGACGAGGGTGTAGGCGGCCCGGTCCTCGCCCGCGCGCAGCAGCCGACGGGCGAGCTGGTTGCGCTCGGACCAGCACGCGGCAAGTCGCTCGGCAGGAGCGTCGCGTTCCAGGTCGGCCCCGTGCAGGAGCCAGAGATCACGCGCCTCGTCCAGCCGGTCCCGACGGCGCAGCCACGCCAGACGGTCGAGCAGCAGCCCCGGATTGCCGCTCAGCGCGGGGTTGCTGGCGAGTTTTGTTTCGGCGGCCGGATCGTCCCGCCGGAACGCGAGGCGCGCTTCCGCCACGACCTGTGTTCCGCGATCCAGTCTTGCGATTTGCCGCGCAGCCGCTTCCGGGTGGCTCCAGGCCAGTGCCTGGAAGCGTGCCCACTGATCCGACGCCAAGATGATGGCGCCCCAACGCTTCAGGAACGACGCTTCCGCGTTGGGGTCGGCGATGCCGGTTACCCATGCTTGCCGGACAAGACGGGCCGCTTCGTCCGCCCGGCCTGCCGCCGTGTAGGCCTCGGCGCAGCGGAGCAAGGCGCCCGTCACCCGCAACGGCCCGTGCTGGCACTGCTCGAACGCAGCCGACTGCTCGGCTTCGTTGGCAAGCGCCTCCTCCCGCCGTTGCTCGAGCTGGGACTGGTTTGGCCATGTCGGATTGGCGGCGGCCCAGGACGCGATTTCCCCCGCCGACGCGCCGCTATTCGGAGAGATCAGCCGCAAGTAGGTGATCAGCTTGACGGCCACCGGGTCGGCACTTTCGCCAGCAGCGGTCTCAGCGTCCCGCCACCGGTCGGCGCGCACCGCTCCCATCGGGCTTGCCGCGCAGCCCGCGGCGAGCCAGGCCACGAGCAACGGGGCCGACCAACAGCGCATGGCGCTCTGTAGCCCAACCTGGCTTGCGGCGCAGCAATTGGACGCTTAGCGTTGTTAGTAAAGGTGAGGAGCGGAGAAGCCGCCATGTTCAAGGGATCGCTCGTCGCGACCATCACGCCCATGCGGGCGGACGGATCGGTCGACGAGCGCGCGTACGCGGCGTTCATCGACTGGCAGATCAACGAGGGAACCAACGGCCTGGTCCCTGTCGGGACCACGGGCAAGTCCCCGACGTTGAGCCATGAGGAACACAAGCGGGTCGTGGAGATCGCGGTCGAGGTGGCGCGCGGCCGGGTCCCTGTCATTGCAGGGGCCGGTTCGAATTCCACGGAGGAGGCGATCGATCTCGCCCGCCACGCCAAGGCCGCCGGCGCGGACGCGACGCTTGTGGTGACGCCGTACTACAACAAGCCGACCCAGGAAGGGTTGTTTCTGCATTTCACTGCCATCGCCGACGCGGTGGATATCCCGATGTTGATCTACAACATCCCTTCCCGCAGCGTGGTCGACATGTCGGTCGAGACCATGGCGCGCTTGGCGCGGCACTCGAACGTGGTGGGCGTAAAAGATGCGACGGCCAACCTGGCCCGCCCATTGCACACGCGGCGGAGTTGCGGGGCAGGCTTCTGCCAGCTTTCGGGCGAGGACCACACGGCAGTGGCGTTCCTAGCCTCGGGTGGGGACGGCTGCATCAGCGTGACCGCCAACGTGGCACCCCGGGTTTGCAGCGACATGCACAGCGCCTGGCAGGAAGGCCGGGTGAACGACGCCATTACCCTGCAAGACCGGCTGGTGCCCCTGCATGATGCCTTGTTCTCGGAAACCAGCCCGGGACCCGTGAAATACGCGGCAAGCCTGCTTGGCCGCAGCACGGACAAGTGCCGGTTGCCGCTCGCGCCGGTCTCGGAGGCGACGCGGGGACGGGTGCGGGACGCGATGATGGAAGCGGGCTTGCTGAACTGACCGCCGGCGCGCACATCGGCGCGTCATGGCAGAGCAGCGACGCCCGAAGAAGGGCCTGATTTCGCACGGCATAGCGGCGCAGAACCGCAAGGCGCGGTTCGACTACACGATCAAACAGACGGTCGAGGCGGGCTTGGTGCTAAAAGGCCCCGAGGTGAAATCGCTGCGTCACGGCCGCGCAACCCTCAGCGAGGCCTGGGCGGGCGAGCGCGACGGCGAGATGTGGCTGTTCAACGCCCATATTCCTGAATACCAAGGTGGGGTGCTCAGCCGTTTCGAGCCGCGCGCCCCGCGCAAGCTGCTGCTCAAGCAAAAGCAGATTCGCGAGCTGACCGGCTCCATCACGCGGGCGGGTTTCTCCTTGGTGCCGCTCGATATCCACTTCAACGAACGGGGCCGCGCCAAGGTGCTGCTGGGCCTCGGGGAAGGTCGGCAGAAGGCCGACAAGCGCCGCGCCATCGCCGACCGGGACTGGCAGCGTGACAAGGCGCGGCTAATGCGGGCGAAGGGGTAGGCATTGAGGTCCGCATCGTTTGATGCTATTTTTCGTGCCTGATCTGGAGGCCTCCGATGCGAACGACCGTCACTCTTGACGACGATCTCGTAGCTGCAGCGGGCGAATACACGGGCTTGACCGAGAAATCTGCGATCATCCGGACGGCGCTGAAATCCTTCGTTGAGCGCGAGGCTGCGCGTCGCCTCGCACTGCTCGGCGGAACCGAACCCGACCTAGTCGAACCGCCGCGCCGCCGCTTCGATCCCGAGTGATTCTGGTCGACACGTCCGTCTGGGTCCACCACTTCCGAGACGCAGACCCGAGGCTCAACGCTCTCCTGAATGACGAGCGGCTCCTGATCCATCCGTTCGTTCTCGGCGAGATTGCACTCGGCAATCTACAACAGCGGGTTATTGTCCTTAAATCACTTGGGCGACTACCTCGCGCGACCCGGGCCAGTGACGAAGAGGTTTTTGCGCTGATTGAACGGAACGTCTTGTCGGGTTCCGGCATCGGCTACGTCGACGCCCATCTGGTGGCCTCGACGAGGCTGACCCCGCATGCCTCGCTTTGGACCCGCGACAAGCGATTGCACGCCGTTGCGGAGCGCTTGGCAGTTGCAGCACCGATGCTTCACTGAGCATCGGACGACCTCGGCTCCAAGGTTCAGGTGTAATCTTTCAGCAGGCGCGAGCGCCACTCAGAACAGCGAATACCCGCCGTCGATCACGAAGGTGTCGCCGGTGTGGTACTTGGACGCGCTGCTCATGAGATAGACGGCGATGCCGCCGAAATCGTCGCCCTCGCCCCAGCGGCGCATCGGGATGCGGGGCATCACGTTGCCGGCGAATTTCGGGTTTGCGACGGCGTTGGCCGTCATGTTGGTCTCGATCCAGCCGGGGAGGATGGCGTGCGCTCGGACGCCGTAGCGGGCGAACTCGACCGCCATCGCGCGACACATGGAGATCACCCCGCCCTTCGTCGCCGCGTAGTGCTCGCTGCGCGGGGCCGCCTCGATGGCAGCGAGCGACGCCGTGCCCACCAGGACGCCGCCGCCGCCGCGCTCGACCATGTGCTTGGCCGCCGTGCGGAAGGTGTAGAACGCGCCATCGAGGTTGACCCGCATCACCCGGTTCCACTCCTCCGAGGTCATGTCGAGGAAGCTTTTCAGGCCGCGGCCGCTGACCCCCGCGTTGGCGAAGCATCCGTCGACCCGGCCTAGTTCGGAGACGGTTCGGGCGAACGCCGCCTGGACCGCCCCTTCGTCACCCACGTCGCAGGAAAGAGCGAGCACCTTACGGCCGGTGCCGGCGAGCTCGGAGCGCGGCGGCCTCGTTCTTGTCTGCGTTGGTGCCCCAGATCGCGACGTCGGCGCCCGCCTCCGCGACCGCACGGGCGATCCCCAGCCCGATGCCGCTGTTGCCGCCGGTGATCAGCGCAACCTTGCCTGTCAGGTCAAACGGCATGTACGGCATGGTTCCTCCCGGCCGGACCAACCCGGCGCTCGACAAGCACACCAATCAGGCGGCGGTCCGCTGCCTTTGTAAAGGAGCCACATGGGCAATCGCGACGGCAAGTATCGCGGCGGCGAGGAAGGACGGCTGAACGAGAAGCTGGTTGAAGCGAAGCAAGCGTGGGCGCGCCGGGGCCGGCTGCTCACCGGCAACACGGCCGATCCGGCGCGTGACCGGTTGCCGCCGGGTCAGACCCTTGTTCGGGACTGGCCGGTGCTCGACCTCGGCATTCAGCCGAACGTCGCTGCGGCGACGTTTCGCCTCGACATCGACGGCGCAGTCGAAAATCGGGTCAGCCTTTCGCTCGCCGAGCTTATGGCAATGCCGCAAGCGGAAAGTTTGTCGGACATCCATTGCGTGACCCAATGGTCGCGCTATGACAATCGCTGGACAGGCATTCCCGCGCGCGCCTTGCTCGAGCGAGTGCGGCCTATGCCGGACGCTAAGCACCTCGTATTCCACGCTCACGACGGCTACACGACCAACATCCGGCTGGATCAATTCGATCAGCCGGACGTGCTTCTCGTGCATGGATGGGAAGGCAAGCCGCTTAGTCGGCAGCATGGCGGCCCGCTTCGCGTCGTGGTCCCGGGTCTTTACTTCTGGAAATCCGCCAAATGGGTGCGGCGCATCCAGTTCACCATTTCCGACCGGCCGGGCTTCTGGGAAGTCAGGGGTTATCACAACAACGCCGACCCCTGGACGGAACAGCGGTACCGCTGACAGACGCGCCAGCGGCGGCGCGGGCTGCTGCTAAGCCGTTACGCCAGCCGCTCCATGATGGCTCCGACGACGCTCTGGAACATGGCTTCCGTTAGCTTGCCGGTGTTCGTGTTATAGCGTGACACATGGTAGCTGTCGGCCAGCAACAGGCCGTCGGGAAGCATATGCTGCTCGCCGTGGCGGAAGCGGATGCGGGCGGGCGGGATCCCGCGCGCCCTCAGCACGGCCGCGTGGGCCAGCACCCCGAGGGCCAGCACCGCTCGCAACTGCCGCATCTCGCGGAGCTCGGAGGCGAGGAACCGGTTGCAGGTCCTGACTTCCAATGGCTCGGGCAAGTTGGCCGGCGGGACGCAGCGCACCGCGTTGACGATCCGGCAATCGAGGAGCGTCAGGCCGTCCGCGGGATCGGCCCGATACTCGCCGCAAGCAAGCCCGAAGCGCAGCAACGTTGCGTATAGCAGGAGTCCGGCGTGATCGCCGGTAAACGGCCGGCCGGTGCGATTGGCGCCCCGGACACCGGGGGCCAGCCCGACGATCAACAGTCGCGCCGTCAGTGGTCCGAAGCTCGGAACCGGTGCATTGAACCAGTCCGGGTTGTCGGCACGGTTAGCGTGCCGGTAGGCAACAAGGCGCGGGCAAAGCGGGCAGTCCCGCGCCGGGGCGTCCGGCGACAGGGCGTGCGGCAGCACGGCCGAGGTCATGCAGCGTCGTGCGAATCCGAGAAGGCGTCAGAGGGCGTCTGCCGCAGCGTCGGCGCACGAGTGCGCGGCTCCGTTTGCCGTCGGGTGAACTCGGGCGCGATATCGGCAAGCTCCACGAACTGGTCGGCCTGCCGACGGAGCTCGTCGGCCACCATCGGCGGATTGGTCCGAATGGAAGAAACCACCGAAACTCGCACACCTTTGCGCTGCACGGCATCGACCAGGCGGCGGAAGTCTGAAGTCGCCGCTGAACAGCACGGCATGGTCGATGCGCGGCGCGAGCTCCAACATGTCGACCGCGACCTCGATGTCCATGTTTCCCTTGACGCGGCGACGTCCGGCCGAGTCGGTGAACTCTTTTGCGGGCTTCGTGACGAGCGTGTAGCCGTTATAGGCAAGCCAGTCGGTCAACGGCTTCAACGGCGAATACTCTTCGGTTTCGAGCACGGCCGAGTAATAGTACGCACGCACCACGTGCGACTTGCGCCTAAAAAAATCCAGTAAGTTGCGATAATCCACATCGAATCCAAGATTGCGTGATGCGGAGTAGAGGTTCGCTCCGTCGATAAACAGGGCCACCCTTTCATTGGGCAGGAAATGCATCGAGCTCTAACCTTTCAAAAGACCGGGGCGAAGCGTCTTTCCGACCTCGTTCGCCCGGGCAAACGCCCCGTGTCGATACGAATTAGCATCAACCAGGTTCACAGCGTTACACAAAAGTGAATCGAGCGAAAGTCAACGGGTGATGATCCTGATCGCCATTGGGGCGAACCTGCCCGACGCGGAAGGGCGGACGCCATTGGAGACATGCCGTTACGCCCCCGCGTCGCTTTCCGCCATCCCAGGGCTCACGCTGACCGCCATATCGCGCTGGTTTGTCACTGCCCCCGACCCACCCAGCGACCAGCCGGACTATGTCAACGGGGTCGCCCGGATGGCTGGCGAGGCCATGCCAGATGTCCTGCTCGCCCATCTGCAGGCGCTTGAGGCCCGGTCCGGGCGCAAACGCGCCGAACCGGATGCGGCCCGCCCGCTTGATCTCGACATCATCGCAATGGGCGACCTTCTGCGCCCCGCGCCCGACCCCATCCTGCCCCACCCGCGGGCGCATCTGCGCCGCTTTGTACTGATGCCGCTCGCCGACGTCGCACCCGGCTGGGTCCATCCGGTTCTCGGCCGCTCGGTCGAAGAGCTGCTTGCCGGGCTCCCGCCAAGCCCCATTCGGCTCGCTTGACGGCGAAGCAACTTGCATTGCCCGGCTCGGTTGCCTAAATCCGGGGCTTGCCTGAGAGCTAAGTCTGGAGGCGGAAGCGCATGGCGCGCGTCACGGTCGAAGATTGCGTCCAAAAAGTTCCGAACCGGTTCGAGTTGGTGCTGCTCGCTGCCCAGCGGGCGCGTAACATCAGCCGCGGTGAGGAACTCACCATCGACCGGGATGACGACAAGAACCCGGTGGTCGCCTTGCGGGAGATCGCCGAGGAGACAGTCGAGCTGCCCGCGCTGGAGCAGGACCTGGTCAAGTCCTTGGCGCGCGCGCCGGAGCCCGAGCCCGCCGACGAGGAGGTTCTCGATCTTATCCCGACGGACCAGAACATTTTCGGGCTGCAAGACGTCACCGCCGAGGAAGAAGCCGCCGGTTTGCCCGTCGAGGGCGAGGATATGTCGCCCGAAGACCTGGAGGCGGCCATCGAGGCGGAACTCGGCGGCCGGCCGCGGCGCTAGCGGGCAATGAGCCAGGGCGCGCGGGAACGATCGGTTCCGGCGCCCGCCACCGCGCCGGATGGTTCCGGGGCGGCATCCCCCGCCTCAGCGGAAATGGCCGCGCCGAGCGATCTCGCGCGGGCGGTGCGGCGCTACGACCCCAAGGCTGACGTCGCGCTGATCGATGGTGCGTATTCGCTGGCCCGCACGGC
Organism: uncultured Alphaproteobacteria bacterium; assembly: GCA_963757115.1. GTDB lineage: Bacteria > Pseudomonadota > Alphaproteobacteria > Acetobacterales > Acetobacteraceae > CAVWQV01. Next base: position 423,887 of record CAVWQV010000001.1, read on the forward strand.
CCACGAGACGCAGAAGCGGGACAACGGCGACCCCTACATCACGCATCCTCTCGCGGTCGCGGACATCCTGGCCGGCTACCGCCTGGACGCCGCGAGCATCGCCACCGGCCTGCTGCACGATGTGATCGAGGATACGCCGGTCAAGCTTCCCGAGATCGAACGCCGCTTCGGCCGCACAGGTGGCGGGCCTGGTCGATGGCGTGACGAAGCTCACCCGGCTCGAGCTGCAATCCGATCGCACGAAGCAGGCGGAGAACTTCCGCAAGCTTGTCCTCGCGATCAGCAAGGATATTCGGTACTGCTGGTCAAGCTGGCCGACCGGCTGCACAACATGCGAACCCTGCACTTACGTGCAGGATCCCGAGCGGCGCAAACGAATTGCCCGCGAAACGATGGAGATCTATGCCCCGCTTTCCGAGCGCATCGGCATGGAAGCGGTAAAGGTCGAGCTGCAGAACCTCGCCTTCGCGCAGCTCGATCCCGAAGCGCGCGACATGATCCAGGCGCGCCTCAACTTCCTGCGCGGGCAGGGGTTGGACGTGATCGATGAGGTCGGCGCCGAGCTGACGCGCGTCTGCGAGGAAGCGGGCGTCCACGTGCTGGAGGTCACCGGGCGCGAAAAGTCGCTGTATTCTATCTGGCGGAAGATGCAGCGTCGAAACGTGGCGTTCGAGCAGCTGTCGGACATCATGGCGTTCCGCGTTGTGGTGCCGACACAAGGAAGCGTGCTATGCGGCGCTTGGCGCCGTGCATTCGGCCTATCCGGTCATCGCCGGGCGTTTCAAGGACTACATCTCGACGCCGAAGTCGAACGACTACCAAAGCCTGCACACCGGCGTGACCTTGCGTGGGCCGCGCAACCAGAAGATCGAGATTCAGATCCGCACCGCGGACATGCACCATCTCGCGGAGAACGGTGTCGCCGCCCATTGGGGCTACAAGCAGGATGAGGCGGATGTGACGGACATCCAGCGATTCCGCTGGGTGCAGGATCTTCTGGAAATCGTCGAGAACTCGTCGGAGCCGGACGACTTCCTCGAGAATACGAAGCTCGAGCTGTACCAGGATCAGGTCTTCTGCTTCACGCCGAAGGGGCAGCTTATCGCCTTGCCGCGCGGGGCGACGCCGGTGGACTTCGCCTATGCCGTGCACAGCCAGGTGGGCGATTGCTGCGTCGGCGCCAAGGTGAACGGGCGGCTCGTCCCGCTCCGCCACGTTCTCCAGAACGGCGATCAGGTCGAGATCATGACGGCACGCGGCGGTACGCCGTCGCCGCAATGGGAACGCTTCGTCGTCACCGGCAAGGCGAGGGCGCGCATCCGGCGCTTCATCCATCAGCGTCAACGCCAGCAATATCGTCGACGCCGGCCACGCCGAACTGACCAAAGCGTTCCGCCAGGAAGGCGTGGACGGCACGGAGAAGGTTTTGGCGCCGGCGCTGAAGGCGCTCAAGCAGGCCTCGCTCGACGACCTTTACCTCGCGGTCGGCAACGGCAACATCGGGCCGAGGGAGGTCGTGCACGCCGTTTACCCCGAGTTGCGGCAAGCGCCGCGCGCGCCCCGCATGGTGCCGACCTTGCCGCCGCGGCCGAACACGCTCCCGTCGGGAGCGCGCGAGGCGATGCCGATCACCGGCCTGGTGGCCGGCATGTCGGTGCATTATGCGGGCTGTTGCCATCCGATCCCCGGCGATCCGATTGTCGGCATTGTCACCACTGGCAAGGGCGTCACCATCCACACCCGGGACTGCCAGACGCTCGCGAGTTTCGCGGGCACGCCGGAGCGATTCATCGACGTTGACTGGGATCTGGACGTGCTGGCCGACAAAAGGGGCGGGGCAAAGGGCGGCTACACCGGCCGGATCAGCGTGATCGCGGCCAACGAACTAGGCGCGCTCGCGAGCGTCACCAACGCGATATCCAAGCACGAGGGGGCGATCAACAATCTCAAGATCGTCAACCGCCAGCAGGACTTCTTCGAAGTGCTGGTGGATGTGGACGTACGCGACCTAAAGCACCTGTCCAACGTAATCGCCGGCTTGCGCGGGGCCACTGGGGTCAGCCAGGTCGATCGCGCGCGCGGTTGACCGTTGATCCTCGGGATCGGCTCCGACATCTGTGACGTCCGGCGGATCGAGCGGGTGATCGATCGGCACGGCGCGAGGTTCGTGGAACGCATCTTCACGACGACCGAACGGGCGAAGGCCGAAGGCCGCGTTGCCAGCTTGCAGGCGGCCACCTTAGCCAAGCGGTTCGCGGCCAAGGAAGCGGCCGCCAAGGCGCTCGGCACTGGGTTCAGGCAGGGTGTGTTCTTCTCCGATCTCGGCGTCGTCAATCTGCCCAGCGGTCAGCCGACCTTGCGCATGACCGGGGGTGCCGCGGCCCGGCTCGCGGCCCTCACGCCGTCCGGGATGCAGGCCGCGGTCGCCTTGACGATGACGGACGAATACCCCTACGCCTACGCCCACGTGATCATCTCGGCTGTGCCCATCTCGCCTGGGCTCGCTTGAGTGGTGGCCGGCGCCTGACAGGAGCGTGAATGAGGTTGAACCGCCGCAACTCGCGGCCCGCGACGTCTTCGAGTCCTCCGAGGAAAGGCGCGGTCAAGCGGTCGGGCGGACTGCTCGAGAACGTAAAGACCATCGTCTATGCCGGGCTGATCGCGGTCGGCATACGCACAGTTCTGTTCGAGCCGTTCAATATTCCTTCGGGCAGCATGATCCCCACGTTGCTCGTCGGCGATTACCTGTTCGTCGCCAAGTATAGCTATGGATATTCTCGGTTCTCACTGCCGTTCTCGCCGCCGTTGTTCACGGGGCGCATCTTCGGCCGGTTGCCGGATCGCGGCGACGTGGCGGTGTTCAAGCTCCCGCGCGACACCAGCACCGATTACATCAAGCGCATCATCGGACTGCCGGGGGATCGGGTTCAGGTGCGGGCAGGCCAGCTTTACATCAACGGCAAGGAGGTGCCGCGGGAGCCCGCCGGTGATTGCGTCGCTGATGATAGCGGCGTGCGCGTGGTCCAGCCCCGCTACCTCGAAACACTGCCAAACGGGGTGAAGCACTATATCTGCAAGGCGACCGACGAGGGCGAGGCAAACAATACGCAGGAGTTCCTCGTGCCGCCCGACCGCATCTTCGCCATGGGCGACAATCGGGACAACAGTCTCGATAGCCGTTTCATGAATGGAGTGGGCTACGTGCCGCTCGAAAATCTAGTCGGCCGCGCCGAATTCATCTTCTTCTCCATCGATGCCGAGCAGCCTTGGTGGGCGGTGTGGGCCTGGCCGGTCGAGGTGCGCTGGGATCGGCTGTTCACGGCTATTCATTGAGCCCAGAGGGAACGCAGACGGGCGGCCTCGAGGCCGTGCTCGGCCACCGTTTCGCGCGACCCGAACTCTTGAGCGAGGCACTCACCCACCGCTCGGCGTTACAGGCGCGGAGGGGCCGCGGCGTTTCCAACGAAAGGTTGGAGTTCATCGGTGATCGGGTGCTCGGGCTCGTCATCGCCGAGTGGCTCGCCGAGCGCTTTCCGGGCGAGCATGAAGGTCAACTCGGCCCCCGGCTCGCCCATCTCGTCTCCCAGCCGGTCCTTGCGACGATCGCCGAAGCGGTCGGGCTTGGAACAGCCATCTCGGCGGGCGAAGGAGAAGCGCGGGCGGGGGTGAAGCGGCGCGCGACGGTGCTGGCCGACGCGTTGGAGGCGACGATCGGCGCGCTCTATTTCGACGGCGGCCTCGATGCGGCGCGCGGCTTTGTCCGGAGCGCGTGGAACGATGCCGTCACCGGCCAGCCGAAGCCTCCGACCAACGCCAAATCCGATCTGCAGGAGTGGGCGCTCGCGCGCGGGCTGCCGTTGCCGAGATACGAACTGGCAGAGCGATGCGGGCCTCCGCACGAGCCTCGCTTCTTGATCACCGTCAGCCTGGCCGGGATGACAGGACGGGGCGAGGCCGGAAGCAAGCGGTCAGCCGAGCAGGCCGCTGCCGCCGACCTTCTTGCGGCGCTGACTGCGTGACCAGTCGCTGCGGCTTCGTCGCGATCGTGGGGGCGCCGAATGCGGGTAAGTCCACGCTGCTCAATCGGCTGACCGGCGCCAAACTGTCCATTGTTTCGCCGAAGGCGCAGACCACCCGTTTTCGCGTGCTCGGCATCCTCCAGCGGGGCGAAAGTCAGATCCTGCTGGTCGACACGCCCGGCATCTTCCGCCCGCGGCGGAAGCTCGACCGCGCAATGGTCGCCGCCGCCTGGACAGGGGCGCAGGATGCGGATCTCGTTCTGCTGCTGGTCGATGCGAAGGCCGGGGCGACGGAGGAGGTGCGCGCGATCGTCGGTAGGCTGGCCGAAGCCGGCCGCCGGGTATGGCTTGGGCTCAACAAGGTAGATCTAGTGGCTCCGCCGCGACTGCTGCCACTGACCGCGGCGCTCGCGGCACAGGCGCCGTTCGAGGCAACCTTCATGGTGAGTGCCGCGACCGGGGATGGGTTGGACCGGCTGCAGGACGCGCTGGCCGCGGCGATGCCGGAAGGGCCGCATCTTTATCCGGACGACGACCTGACCGACCTGCCCGATCGACTGCTCGCGGCCGAGATTGTGCGCGAGCAGGTGTTCCTGCAGACCCATGAGGAGGTGCCGTACGGTGCCACCGTGGAGACCGAGAACTGGCAGGAGCGTAAGGATGGCTCGGTGCGGATCGAGGCTACGATCTATGTCGCCCGAGCCGGCCACAAGGCCATCCTGATCGGCGAGAAAGGCGCCCGCATCAAAGCGATCGGCGCTCGCGCGCGCGCCGACCTCGCGCGATTGCTGGAGCGCCCGGTGCATCTGTTCCTGAACGTGAAGGAACGCGCGCGGTGGGACGAGGAACGGGCTCGGCTGCTTGCAATCGGCCTGGACGATCCGGGCTGAGACGGGCGGGGATCTGTCCCCGCCCTAAATCCGGGATCGCCGGTCAGCGACGGCCCAGCAAGATTCCGAGGGCGAAGCAAATCGCTCCGGTAGTCAGGACGGCCACGAGCGGCTGTTCGCGCACGAAATGCATTGCCTGATCGACCGCTCCCGCACCTTGCCGCGCAATGTGCTGGGTCGCGCCCCCCGTCATTTGCGAGACCAACTCGGCCGCGCGTCCGGCCGCTTCCCGGGCCTGACCGGAAACCTTGCTCGCGAAGTCGGAAACCCCCGCGGTTGCGCTTTTGGCGCTCTCCGAACTTTCCGTGGGCGCGCCGGCCTTGTTGCCGGTCGCCGAGGCAGACGCCATCTGCCCTGGTGCAGGTTCCGTGGCCGCATCCTTGCTGTGGGCCGCAAGCGCGGGTCCCGCGCCGCCGGGGGTGGGCGTGTCACTCATCTGGTTTGCTCCCGTTCATTACGCAATGGTGCAACGCGCCTTCCGTCGGCTGGTCGCATCGGGCGGCCCGTGGCCGGCCGATTTGCCCGGATCGGGTTTGTTTCCTGCCGGATTTGCGCGACACTGCGGGCAAGAACGAACATCAAGGGGAAGATATGAGCGGTTCGAACACGGGCGCCTGCTTCTGCGGCGCGGTCGAGATCAGGGTCAACGGTCAGCCCAACGCGATGGGCTACTGCCATTGCCGGTCATGCCGGTCCTGGTCGGGGGGCCCGGTGAACGCCTTCACGCTATGGCCCACGGATGCCGTGGAGGTAACCAAGGGTGCGGAGAACATTGCGACCTACCATAAGACGGACCTGAGCCATCGGCAGTATTGCCGGTTGTGCGGCGGCCACCTGATGACGGCGCACCCGCCGCTGCAGATGATCGACGTATTCGCCGCGACCATTCCGGGAGTGACGTTCGCGCCGCAAGTGCACGTCAACTACGCCGAGACCGTGCTGCCCATCAGGATGGGCTGCCAAAGATGAAGGATTTCCCGGCGGAGTTCGGCGGCTCCGGCGAGGTGGTTCCGGAATAGGCTATCTGACCTTGGCTGCCGGGTTTGGTCGGGAGCTGCTGAGGGCTTGAGCTTGGAGTGGGAAGCGCCCGCGGTCGTGCTAGAGGCGCGGCCGTACGGCGAAGGCGACCTGGTCGCGACCGTGGCGACCCGCGAGCACGGCGTCTATCGCGGCCTCGCGCGCGGCGGGGCCGGGCGGGGAAGGGCAGCCATCTGGCAGGCGGGCAATCTCGTGCAGGCGCGCTGGGTGGCCCGCCTGGCGGACCAGCTCGGCACCGTGACGGTCGAGTTGGTGCATCCGGGCGCCGCGCGGGCCATGGATGAGCCGGTGGCGCTCGCGATGCTGTCCTCCGTTTGCGCCGTGGCGGCGGGCGCGTTGCCGGAGCGCGAGCCGCACCCGCGCGTGTTCGATGGCGTGGTCCACTTGCTGTTGCGTGCGCCGGAAGGCGCGATACTGCTGCCGGAGCTGGTGCGCTGGGAAGCGGTGCTGCTGGCGGAGCTCGGTTACGGCCTCGACCTGTCGCGGTGTGCGGTTTCCGGCGCAACCGTTGGGCTCGCATGGGTCTCGCCGCGTACCGGGCGCGCGGTGAGCGATGCGGCGGCGGGGGCGTGGCGTGCCCGCCTGCTGCCGCTGCCCGCGTTCCTCGTGGGTGACGGTCCTGCAACGCCGGCCGGGTGGCGGGATGGGCTGCGCCTCACTGGGCATTTCCTGACTTCGCGATGCTTTCGGACACACGCACCGTCCGCTACCGGCGGCGCGCCGGATGCTGTACGACCGCGTGGAAACGCTGGCCGCTTCGTCGGCCTGACAACCGGAGCGGCGATGCCAGACGACTTGGCCGGCCATATCGAGGACGCGCGCCTCTCCGACGCGCTGAGCGAGCGCTATCTCGCGTACGCCTTGTCCACCATCATGTCGCGCTCGCTGCCCGACGTGCGGGACGGGCTCAAGCCGGTTCACCGGCGGCTGATCTTCGCCATGCACCAGCTGCGGCTCGATCCGACCGCCGGCTTTAAGAAATGCGCCCGCGTCGTGGGCGACGTGATCGGCAAGTTTCATCCGCATGGCGACGTGGCGGTCTACGAGGCGCTGGTGCGCCTCGCCCAGGATTTCGCGGTGCGCTACCCGCTCGTGGAAGGCCAGGGCAATTTCGGCAACATCGACGGCGATAACGCGGCGGCGATGCGCTACACCGAGGCGCGGCTTACGGCCGTCGCGCGCGCGCTGCTGGCTGGCATCGACGAGGACGCGGTCGATTTCCGGCCCACCTACGATGGCGAGGAAAGCGAGCCCGTCGTGCTCCCGGGAGCGTTCCCTAACCTGTTGGCGAATGGTGCGGCCGGGATCGCGGTCGGCATGGCCACCTCCATCCCGCCGCACAACGCGGGCGAGGTCTGCGCCGCGGCCGTCCACCTGATCGCGCATCCCGAGGCGACAACTGCCGAGCTCCTCCAGCATATGCCGGGGCCGGACTTTCCGACCGGCGGCACACTGGTGGAGGATCCCGCTTCCCTGCTGGCCGCGTATGAAACCGGACGCGGGGGCTTTCGGGTGCGCGCCAAGTGGGAGGTAGAGCGGGGCAAGCACGGTACCTGGCTGATCGTCGTCAGCGAAATTCCGTTTCAGGTGCAAAAAGCGCGGCTGATCGAGCAGATCGCTGCCTTGATGGAGGAACGCAAGCTGCCTCTGCTCGGCGACGTCCGCGACGAGAGCACCGACATCGTCCGGCTCGTGCTCGAGCCGAAGTCGCGCGGATTGGAACCCGAAATGCTGATGGAAACGCTGTTTCGCGCAACCGCGCTCGAAGCGCGCTTTCCGCTCAACATGAACGTGCTGGACGCGGCGCGCACGCCGCGCGTGATGCCGCTGCGGGATGTGCTCCAGGCCTGGCTCGACCACCGGCAAGACGTGTTCCTGCGCCGCTCGCGCCATCGCCTGGCGGCGATCGACCGGCGCTTGGAGGTGCTCGACGGCTACCTGGCGGTCTACCTCAATCTCGACGAGGTGATTCGTATCATTCGCGAGGAGAATGAACCCAAGCGGGAGCTTATGGCGGCGTTCTCGTTGTCGGAACTGCAAGCGGAAGCGATCCTCAACATGCGGCTTCGCTCGCTGCGGCGGCTGGAGGAGATGGAGATCAAGAAGGAGCACAAGGCGCTGGGCAAGGAGCGCCGGGATATCCAGGCACTGCTGTCCGACGAGCGCCTGCGCTGGGCTCGCATCGCCGGGGAGATCGAGGAAACGCGGCGGACGTTCGGCGACGGCAAACTCGGCGCCCGCCGTACGGTAATCGGCGCGGCGCCCGCGGTGCTGGATGTGGCGGCGCACGCCTATGTCGAGCGTGAGGCGATCACTGCCGTGTTGTCCGACAAAGGATGGATCAGGGCCGTGAAGGGCCATCTCGCCGAGGGCGACGGATTGCGCTTCAAGGAAGGCGACCGGCTCAAGCTCGCTTTGCCTTGCGAAACGACCGATCGGCTGTGCTTGTTCGGCACAAACGGCCGTGCCTACACGATCAAGGCGGCCGACCTGCCGCGCGGCCGCGGTGACGGGCAGCCGATGCGGCTTCTGGCGGAGATGACCAACGAGGACGACGTGCTCGGCATGTTCGTCCCGCGCGAGGATGCGCGCTATCTCGTCGTATCCTCGGTGGGGCGCGGCTTTGTCGTGAGCGGCGGGGACCTTCTGGCCGAGAAACGGACGGGAAAACAGGTGCTAAATCTCCGCCCGGGCGAGGAGGCGTCGCTTTGTGTGCCGGCCGCCGGGGATCACGTGGCGATCGTGGGTGAAAACCGCCGGCTGCTCGTCTTTCCGCTGGCCCAAGTTCCGGAAATGGCGCGCGGGGCAGGGGTGATCCTTCAGCGCTATCGGGATGGCGGTGTGGCCGACGCCAAGGTGTTCAACCTCGCGGACGGGCTGACCTGGCGCCTGGGGGAAAAGCAACGGACCGAGATCGATCTGCGCAACTGGGTGGGTGAGCGCGCCCAGTCCGGAAAGCTGCCGCCCGCGGGGTTCCCGAAGGCCAACCGGTTCGGCTAGCCGGCTTTATTGGCTTCCTGCTCGCTTGAGTTGCAGAAACACCAGAAAATGGGCGAACAAGCAGCGCGTTCGTCGCGAGGCGAGCGGGTCGGGTAGGCTTTCGCCCAACAAAGGAGGTGACGTGAGCTTGATACGATCAAACGGGTTGAAGTGCCTGATGCTGGCCGGGTCGGCGGCGTTGCTGCAAGCCTGTCAGCCGCCGCCGCAGCAGCCGGGGAGCACGACGCGGCTTTATGCGGAGGATCAGGCTGGCGGGGCCAAGAGTTGCACCGTCTCGCCCGTAACGCCTCCGGCTCCGGGCAAGGACACCACGGCAACCATGACGGTCGGCAATGACGGCGGCTGGTGTGCAATCACCGTCGCCGACGGCGGCCACCCCTACGCCGCCGAACTGCTCACGGCGCGTCCGGCGCACGGCCGCGTGTTCTATCATCCGGTGGGAGACGCGACCCGAATTGACTATACGCCCAACCGGGGCTACGCCGGGGACGACAGCTTCACCGTTCGATTGCTCCCCGGCGAAGGTTTGATCCGGGTCAACGTCTCGGTCACCAAATCCGGCTAATCCGGGGCCTCGCTGCCGCCACCCCACGTTGCTCGTGCACAGGGCGCCGACAACGCTGATTTACCGCCGCTTCTTGGTCGAGTGGGTGGACGCCGTCCTCACACGTGCGGCGGCCGGCGGAGGGGCCGCAGCGCAGGAACCAAGCTGGGACGGAATAAGATCCTTGCCGGCCGCGTAGTCGGGCAGATCGTTTCCGCTCCGGAGCGCCATCACTTCGCCGAATAGCGCGCTGGTGCGCGGGCAGAAGTCGGTGCCCTGATGCACGCCGGTCTCCGACTGGGCGTTCGCGAGGTTGGTCACATAGGCGTCCTGCTCGCGTTGCGCGCTGCGCCCGTAGGCCCGCTTGAAGTAGGCCGCCAGCGCCCGGTCATTGGCGCCGAGTTCCGGCTTGTACTTGGTGACAAACTCGTTGTAAGCGCTGTCCGAGTTCGGGCACCCCGTGGCGAGTACCATCAGCGAGCTCTTCAGGGCCTGAAGATCAAACACATTCTGGTCGGAGGGAGAGGAGCATTGCTGCGCCTGCGCGCAAGGTGACAGGAGGAGGCCGGCAACGGCCAGACTATTGAGAGTGCGGCGCATTGAAGCTCCTAAATCGATCGTCCCCGAGCCTGTCGATGCGATGTCGGATACATCCGATCACGACGACGGCTTAGGTCGCTCCTATCACCCTGCCTCCGATTTGGGAATGACGAATGGCCGCTGAAACAACCGGTAGCTCGTGGCCCTTCGCGTCGTATCTTAGCTGGTCGTTTCGGGGACCAGATCGGCGGCCGCAAGTGGCTCGGCATCCGCTTCGGTCAGAACTCGCCATGCACCGCCGGCCAGGACCTCGCTGGGCCGGAACCTCGCCTTGTAGGCCATTTTGCGGCTGCCAGGCACCCAATAGCCGAGATACACATAAGGCAGGCCCAGGAGCCGGGCGCGCTCAATCAGCCAAAGGATCGCATACGTTCCGAGCGAGCGGCGCTCGAGACCCGGTGCGAAGAAGCTGTATACGGCGGATAATCCGTCTCCCAGCTTGTCGGTGAGGCAGGCGCCCACGAGGCGATCGTCCGGGTCGCGGAACTCCACCACGAACGTCTCGATCGGCGTGTCCTCGATCATCGCTCGGTAATCGTAGAAGCTCATGCTGGCCATGTCGCCTTGCCCGTGGCGGGCCTGCTGGTAGCGCTGGAAGAGCTGGAACTGCTCCGCCGTCGCGCGGGGTGGGACGTCGAAGCCCTCCAGCTGAGCGTTCATCCGCGCGATGCGGCGCAAGGTCCGGCCTGGCTGGAAAGTCGCGGCGGGGATGCGGATCGGCACGCAGGCCTGGCAACTCGGGCAAACGGGGGCATAGGCAATGTTGTGGCTGCGGCGGAACCCGGCGCGCGATAGCTGATCGTGCAGCCCTTCGGCGTCGGGCCCGGTGATCTCGGTCACGACTTTGCGCTCCGTCCGTCCCGGCACGTAAGGGCAGGGCAGCGGAGCGGTGGTGTAGAAGAATTGCGGGCGACGGAGCGGCCGGTAGGTCATGCGGGCGAAGGCATGTTCCACGACGCCGGCGGCGCCGTCAGGGCGCGGGCGCGGACCGCAAGCAGCCCGCTCAGCATGTCGTGCAACGTTCGATGGCGCGGAGTGAACGAGCGCCACTAGCAGCAACAGCCCGCTTGTCGCAAGCGTGAGATAGTAGAACAACGTGAAGAGCAGGGCCTGCAGTGGGGTCGGCCGTCCGAGATCCTCTTCACGCAGAACGCGCACGCCGCAGAGCGCCTGCCCTGGGGTGGCCGCCATCCCGGCCAGGAACAGAAAATGATAACCGAACGGGATGATGGGCAGGAAGCCGAGCAGCGGCATCCCGAGCCCGAGCGTCATCAATCCGAAAGCGAACAGCACGCTCCAGGCGATCGTCACCAGGAATGCGATCAGGCACAGGTCGACGAGCCAAGCGACGCAGCGGCGAGGCAGTACGCCGGCGGTCAGCCAGGGGCTCGATAGATCGGCCAGGCCGGAAGAGGACTGATGGAGGCTCATGGTGTCAGCCTGAGGGTTGCTGTGACGGCGCCGGGCTGCGGCGCAAGCAATATGGTGTCGCCGTCGCGCCAGCGCGTGACGAAATTGCGCGCTCTGCGTCCGAACGGGAACCCTGACTGACCGGGGGCCACCATGAACAAGCTCCGGTCGAGGTCGGCCAGGTCGTAGACGCCGCGGAACGAGGCACCGTGCACGTTGTTGAAGTCCTTGTCCGGGCTGCCCCGATCAACCGTGCTGTCGTCACCCCCGCTCGGAATGCGGACGGTGGTGAGGGGACCCAGCAAGGGGAGGGCGCGGAACATCGGGTGGGCGAAAACGGCTTCGTGCACTTCGCCCCAGCGCCAGGCGGCGGGATCGTCGCCGTAGCGTGCGGCGAGGTCGGCCGTGCTTTCCCCGAGGGCTTGGCCCAGCAGCGGCCCGCAATCGCCCCCGCACCAGTGCGCGCCCGCGGGCGATAGTACATAGGCCACAAATTCAAGCATCGGCGCGAGCCCGTCCTGCGTCACCTTCGCCCGGTCGAGCACCAGGCGGTAAAACCGCCGGAGCCAGGCGTTGAAAATGAGCGGCTGCGGTCGGTCGGCGGCCATCGAGCCATCCCAATTGGCGAGGACCGCGCTAGCGCGCGCGGCGACGCCCGCCGGCGGCGCGACGGTGCGCATCGCCGGCAGGATCTGCTGGGCAAACGCGCTCTCGACGTCTGCCTGCATGTGCGCGAAATCCGCGGGCGTGTGCCGGTCGGTCGTCGCCAGCATCGCGCGAATCCGGCGAAGCCGCCAGTCGCCGAACCAGTCGTGGCCCAGGAACACCGGAAAGTCTGCCGGGGCCACCCGCTCATTGGCGTTCGCGAGGACGCCGCTCGCGGGCGCCACGAAGTGGGGCAGCGCGGCTCCGCTCGCCCACCCGGTCCAGTCATGCGCGCCATCGCCGCCCGGAACCGGAGCGGTGCCGTCACCGGCCCGGCGGAGCGGAACTCGGCCGGTCACGAACAAGGCGATGCGCTGCCGGTCCGCCACCACGAGGTTTTGCACCGGCGCGCTGATCTGCGCCGCCGCAGCACCGGCCTCGGTCACGTCCTTGGCCCGGTTCAAAGCAAACAGGCCCGCGGCCGCGGTGTCGCCGGCTTGGAGGTTTGCCATGGCGACCGCCAGCACGGGCCCGTTGCCGGCGCGGAGATCGCTGATAACCGGACCGTGGCGCGTTTCGCGCACGCGCAACACTTCGTCGGGGCGCCCACGCACCCGGATGCGCTCCTCGCGGATCACGAACGGGCGGGGCCCGTCAGGGGTCGCGTACTGGCCGTCGCCTACCGGCGTTTCGATGAACACGTCCTGCGTGTCCGCGCCTGTGGTGGTGAAGCTCCAGGCCACCCGGCCGTTATGGCCGAGCACCAGAAAGGGAACCCCGGGTGCGGTCGCCCCGGCCAGCACGCCGTCCGGGGTGTCCAAGCGAGCCAGATACCAGATGCCCGGTAGGCCAAATTGCAGGTGCGGGTCGCCCGCCAGCAACGGCGCGCCAGTGGCGGTGTGGCTGGCATCAACGGCCCAGGCATTGGAAGCGCTGCCCGGCATCGTGAACGGTGCCGGGAATGCCGGCAGCAGGGCAGCCAGTTCGGTCGCCGCTTCGGCCGCGCGCGGGTCTGCGGCGGCATGAGCGGCGTCCGGCTGCCCGTCCTGCCTCTCCGGGGGCCAGAGTTCGTCGATCTGTTGCGGCGTGAGCTTACCGGAGGCCGACAGGCGTGCGAGTTCCGTCCGCCAATTACTCGAAAGCCAGAGCCCCATCGTCTTGGCCCAGAGCAGGCTGTCCACCGGCGACCAAGGCTCGGGCGTGCCGAAGAACAGGAATTCCGGGGCACTGAGCCGTCCGCGCGCCGCAATCCAGGCATTCACGCCCCGGGCGTAGGCTTCGAGCATGGCGCGCGTCTCGGCGTCCAATCCCTCGAGATCGGCTAGTGCCCGTGTGCGTAGCCCGAGCACGCGCATCTGCCGGTCGATCGGCAAGGTGGCCCTGCCGGCGAGCTCCGACAACCGGCCCGATGCCGCGCGACGCATCAGCTCCATCTGGAACATGCGATCCCGGGCGTGGATGAAGCCGAGCGCCGTTGCTCCGTCGCGCGCGCTCGCCGCATGGATGCGGGGGACGCCATCCCCGTCGAATGTCACCTCGACTGGCGCAGTGAGGCCGCCGATCGCGAGTTGCTGGTGGCGGGGAGGGGTGCTGAGCCAGAGCAGCCCCACGGCGGCGACCATCCCGAGCAACAGAAGAACGCCGATGCCGGCGAGGACGCGGCGGATGAGGCGCAGCGCGCGGGGCATGCGGATGCTCGTCCGGTAGTCGGTCCTGCTATCCGATGGGTGGCTCGTGCAGCTGCACGATTTCCCTGTTGTCGCCCAAAGGGGGAAAGCGCTTGAGGATCAAGGGATCGTGTCCGGGGATGATGTGGTCCGGGCCGTCTGCCAGGCTTTCCAAAGTTTCGTAGCCCCGGAGCATGGCCGGCACGTCTACCACCACCGGGAACGGGTTGCGCTTGCGGATATTGGCCCAGAGGTGGGTGGTGTCGCCCGCCAGCACGACCGACCCGCGCGCGGTCGGCACGCGCAGGCACATGATGCCGCGCGTGTGGCCGCCGATATGGTGCAGGGTGATGCCTGGCGCGATCTCGGCGGTGCCGGCGTGGAACCGCAGGCGGTCGGCGTACAGCGCCCGCACCGCGCTCACGACATCCTCCACATCGAACGGGCGGCGGAGATGGGGCATGCACATGCAGGCCCCGGTGCAGAACTCCATCTCCGCCTCTTGAAGGTGGAAGGTGGCGTCGGTGAAGTACTCCATGCCTCCGGCGTGGTCCCAGTGCATATGGGTGATCACCACGTCCGGCACGCGGGCGGGTTCGATCCCGGCGTTGCGCAGCGCCTCGGCGGGCGTGCACAGCAGTTCGCGCCCGCGCCGAGCGGCCGAGGCCGGCGTAAAGCCGGTGTCCATCACAATGGTGCGGCCTTCGCCTCGGATGGCGAACACGAGGAAGTCGAGCGGCTCGGGCGCCATATGGTCGTCCGGCATGAGGAGGTTCTGCGCCTGGATGCGGGGTGCGAGAATGCCGTAGCGCAACGCGAGCACCTCGTAGATCGGGCTGGACCCTGCGCTCATGTCGCCTCCTCTGGTCGGCGTCAGTCAACCGCTTGCCGGCCCCGAGCGCAATCGGTACGGTCCCGCCCCACCCGCGGAGGAACCGAGATGGCCGAGCGTCCGGAGTATCAATCCGAGCTCTTCAAGAAGGGGCTCGAAACGCGCCGCGCCGTGCTGGGTGCCGACTATGTCGATGGCTCGCTCGCCCGCGCCGATGACTTCATGGCGGCGTTCCAGAAGCTCACGACCGAGTACGCCTGGGGCGAAATCTGGACCCGGCCCGGTCTCGACCGCAAGACGCGCAGCATGTTGAACCTTGCGATGCTTACGGCCCTCAACCGCTCGGCCGAGCTCCGGCTGCACGTCCGGGGGGCGCTCACCAATGGCGTCAGCCGCGACGAGATCAAGGAGATCCTGCTCCAGACCGGGATCTATTGCGGCATTCCGGCCTGCCTCGATGCGTTCAAGACCACGGCCGAGGTGTTCAAGGAGATCGACGCCGCGCCCAAGGCGGCCGAATAGCGTGGCGGACAAGCCCGCCGTCGGGTTCGTCGGCATCGGCAACATGGGCTGGCCGATGGCGGCCCGCGTACATGGCGGCGGTTTCCCCCTGCTGGTCCGCGATAGCCGCCGCGAGGTGGCGGACAACTTCGTCCAGCAGGTCGGCGGCTTCGCCCCCGACAGCCTGCGTGAGCTGGCCGAGCGATCGGACGTGCTGATCACCATGCTGCCCACCAGCGCCGTCGTGCGCCACGTGCTGGCGACCGGGGAGGATACGCTGCTGGCCGGGATGCGGCCCGGCACAGTGGTTATCGAGATGAGCTCGGGCGAGCCGACCGTCACCCAGGAACTTGCCGAGAAGGTCAATGCGCTCGGCGGGCACATGATCGACGCGCCGGTCTCGGGTGGCGTGCCGCGCGCCCGAACGGGCGAGCTCGCCATCATGGCGGGCGGCGACGATGCCACCGTGGAGCGCGTGCATCCCCTGCTACAAACCATGGGAACATCGGTACTGCGCACGGGCGCGGTCGGCTCCGGCCAGGCGATGAAGGCTTTGAACAACTTGGTGAGCGCCGGCGGTTTCCTGATCGGGATCGAGGCGCTGCTGATCGGCCAGCGTTTCGGGCTCGACCCCGCCACGATGACCGATGTGCTGAACGCCGCCACCGGCGCCAACAACTCAACTCAGAAGAAGTTCAAGCAGTTCGTGCTGTCCCGCCGGTTCGACGCGGGATTTTCCATGGGCCTACTGGCCAAGGATCTTTCGATTGCGCTCAACATCGGGCGGGAGACCGCGACGCCGACGCCCTTTGCCGCGCTTTGCCGCGAGATGGTCGCGAGCGCGCTCGCTATGCTGGGGTCGAATGCTGACCACACCGAGCTTGCCCGGCTCTCCGAGCGGCTGGCGGGAGAGGAGTTGGGTCACGGCTGACCTTTCGGCTCATCTTTCTGCTATACGGCATCAGCTGTGGCAGAACGAAGTGGCTCGACGGGGGTTAGGTTTGCCGGAAGGAGACAGGCTCGTGACGTACCTCGCCCGATAAGCTGTGTGCATCCTGGTTGTCGAAGATGAGTACCTGATCCGGCTGATCGTTGCCGAAGAGCTGGCCGACGCCGGGTTCGAGGTGTGCGAAGCCGAGAGCGGTGATGCGGCGGCTCTCATCATCGAGCGAGCCGAGCAGACCTTCACGTTGCTGATCACCGACATTCACATGCCCGGGCAGCTGAATGGCGTGGGTCTCGGCCGTTTGATGCGCACGCGCCATCCAAGCGTGCCGATCATCTACACCACGGGGCGTCCCGACGCCTTGAGTGCGGTCGGCCAACTTCGCGACAAGGAGGTCTTCATGCCGAAGCCGTTCGCGCCATCCAATCTCCTGGCGATCGCGCGCCGGCTGCTGGACGACGGGCGCTCGACCGCCCCGCAGGCCTGAGCGGGAGGCCTCAACGCCGGGCGTTGATGACGTTGTCGCTGCGCGCCGGGATGCCGGTTTGCTCGAAGCAGACGCGGGCGAGGGCCGCCACCCCTTCCTCAATTTCCCGCTTGGTCGCGAGTGCGAAGCATAGCCGCATGTGCGATCGCGATGCTTCGGCGTCGCACGCCCACTCCGGCCCGGGATTGAACGCAACCCCGGCATCCGCCGCGGGCTTGACCAGGGTACGCACATCCACCGCTTCGGGAAGCTTGATCCACAGAAAGATGCCACCCTTCGGGCGCCAAAGCTCTACCGCGGTGCCGAACTCGCGCTCCACTGCCTCGATCATCGTGTCGAGCTTGCCGCGAAGCGTGTCGGACAGCCCGCGGACGTGATCCTCGAAATGCGTCGAGAAGTATTCCGCAATGACCATCTGCTCGATCGCGGCCGTTCCACCGTCGTTCTTGCAGGCGATCATCCGGGACAGCACCGGCCAGGCAGCGACCGCGTAGCCGACCCGCAGCGCGGGGGCGAGCGACTTAGAGAACGAGCCGATGTGGATGACGGCTTCCGGGTCAAGGGCGTAGAGCGAGGGCGGCGCGTCGTCGCGTGACCAAAGCAGGTCGGCGTAGCACTCATCCTCGAAGACAGGGACGTTGTGCTTGCGCGCAAGGGCGAGCAGTGCTCGACGCCGTTCAACCGGCAGAATGGAGCCGGTTGGATTCTGGATCGTCGGGATCGTGTAGATCAGCTTGGGTAGCGCGCCCTGGCGCGCGAGCGAATCGAGTTGACCGCCGAGCGCGTCGACATCGATGCCATCCGCATCGAGCTTCGCGCCCACAATCGTCGCACCGAGCGCCCGGAACCGGTTGAGTGCGCCGGCATAGCAGTATTCCTCCGCGATCACGGTGTCGCCGGGCGCCACCAGCAACCGGCTGACTAGGTCGATGCCCTGGCCCGAGCCGGACGTGATCAACACATCATCCGGCGTGCCCTCGATGCCGCGATGCCGTCGCAACTTGTCGCTGAGGAACCGCCGCAGCCCGGGATAACCCTGCGGTCCTTGCGCGAGGTTGTACATGGCCAGGCTCGCGCCCTCGCGACGCAGCACGGTAGCTGCCGCGTCCGCCAGCGCATCGACCGGGACGCGTTCCGGGTCGTTGTGCCCGCCCACGAAATTGTAGCGTGGGAAGCCGGTCCAGCGCGGTGCGGGCGCGGGGAGCCCGGGGACCAGATGGCGGGTCAGCTCGAACGTGCTCATGCGACCACCGCGTTCAAACGTCCTGGGCGCAAGACCTCAAAGCGGCCACAAGCTTCGTCCATTGGTCGTCCCCTGTTCTTCGGTGGCAGTGAAGCAGAGCCGGCGTGGCTGCGGAAGCGAATGCCCAAAATCACGGAATGGTGAGTCCAAGGGTCCATCATTCCGTATCCGACTGGATCAGGTTCCGACATGACCTCTACACTCACGCCTTAGTGCAGGGGGGAACCAAATGACGGAACATCTGCCGCGATACGCGCTTTACGCGATCCGCTACGCGACCCGCGACGCGCGCCGGGCGGACCACTTCATCGGCGGTGATCCGCATGACGGCCCGATGCCGATGGACTACTTCGTGTGGGTCGCGGTCGGCGCCGAGCGAACCGTCGTGATCGACATTGGCTTTACCGCCGCGGTCGCCGCCAAGCGCAAGCGAACCTTCCTGCGATGCCCGATCGACAGCCTGAGGCTGGTCGGCGTCGATGCCGATGCGGTGCGGGATGTCGTTCTCACCCACATGCATTACGACCACGTCGGCAACTTCGTCCGCTTCCCGGTCGCGGAGTTTCACCTGCAAGAACCGGAAATGCATTACGCGACCGGCCGTTACATGCGTTATGACCAGCTTGCGCACTCCTTCGAGGTGGAGGACGTCGTTGGGCTTGTCCGCCTCAACTTCGGCAAGCGCGTCCGTTTTCATCTTGGAGACGCGGAGCTCGCGCCCGGCATCACATTGCACGCCGCTTATGGCCACTCGGCGGGGCTGCAATTCGTCCGGGTACACACAGCCCGAGGCTGGGTAGTCCTGGCGTCCGACGTGACGCATTACTACGAGAATATGGAAACCGGGCGGCCCTTCACCACCGCGTTCCATATCGGCGGCATGTTGGAGGGCTTCGACAAGCTGCGCGCGGCGGCGCCGACGCCGGCGCATATCGTGCCGGGCCATGATCCGGCGGTGATGCGGCGCTACCGCCCGCCGAGCCCGGAACTCGAGGGAATAGTCATCCGATTGGATGAAGCGCCGCTAAGCGAGCCGATGTAGGAAACGACCGAAGGCTCGGAGCGTGGCTTCGGAAACGTGGTGCTCCATCCCTTCGGCGTCTTGCTCCGCCGCGTCGTGCGGGACGCCCACGGCAAGCAGCAGGTCCACGACCACGCGGTGCCGCGCCCGAACCCGCTCGGCCAGCCGCTCCCCGGCGTCGGTGAGAAACACCCCGCGATAGGGCTTGGCTTCCGCCAAGCCTTCCCGTTTCAGCCGGCCGATCGACTTTATCGCGGTCGCGTGCGAGACGCCGAGGCGACGGGCGATATCGGTCGGTCGTGCCTCGCCGTCGGAGCTCAGCAAGTCGGAAATCAGCTCGACATAGTCCTCGAGCAGCGCGGTCGATTGTGCAGAGCGCGCCTTGCCGAACCGTTCGGCCTGAGTGGGCTCGGCGGGCAGGGGTGGGATGGCCACGCGCGCACGCTTTGAGGGGAGTGCCACGCGGGCTGCTTGCTCGTGCCCTCGCCGGACTTTGGCGCGATCGCCCGCTTCCATCACGCCGGGACCTCCCCCAGGAATGGCACGTGCAGCCCGATCGTCTGGGCCAGCAACAAAAGGTTAAGGCTCAAAACCAGAATGGCCGCGACCGCGGCCGCCCACCGCGTCAGGCGACGGGGCGTAAAACGCCCCATCACGCTCCGGTCGGCCGTCAGTCGCAGCAGCGCGATCATCGGCACGGGGAGCATCAGGCTCAGCACGACCTGGCTCAGGACCAGCGCTTCGGTCGCGCCGACGCCGAGGGCCACCACGATCAGGGCGGGCAACATTGTCAGAACACGCCGGAGCCAAAGCGGAATGCGGAAGGTCACGAAATCCTGCATGATGGTCTGTCCCGCCATCGTCCCCACCACGGAGCTCGACAGCCCCGACGCCAGAAGGGAAAGCATGAACAAGCCCGCCGCGCCGTAGCCCATGAGGGGAACCAGCGTATGGTAGGCGGTCTCGATGCTGGCGACCTCCGGGTGCCCGGACCGGTGGAACATCTCCGCCGCCATCGCCAACATCGCCATGTTGACGAGGCCGGCGACGCCAAGTGCGATCAGAACCTCCCAATTGGAAAATGTAAGAATGCGCCGGCGCTCGGCGTCGTTCCGCGCCGGCATTCGATCCTGCATCAGGCTGGAATGGAGATAGATGGCGTGCGGCATCACGGTGGCCCCGACAATGCCGACCGCCAACGTGATGCTGCCCGGCCCTGCGAACTGCGGCAGGAGCGAATGGTGGAGGACAGCACCCCAATCGGGCGGCGCGATCACCAATTCCGCGACATAGCTCAGCCCGATCAAAGCGACGAAGCCGCCGATCAGTAGCTCCATCGGCCGGAAACCCCGGCGCTGCAGCATCAGCATGGCGTAGGTTGCAACGGAAACGACCAGCAGACTAGCCAGCAGCGGCCAGCCGAGCAGAAGCGACAGCCCTACCGCGGCGCCCAGCGTCTCCCCGAGATCGGTCGCCATCGCCGCGATCTCGCTGGCCACCCACATCGCATAGACGAGCGGCAGCGGGAAATGTTCGCGGCAGAGTGTCGCGAGACTGCGTCCGGTGACGATACCGAGCCGGGCCGAAAGCGCCTGGAACAGCATGGCGACGACGTTCGCGACCACGACCACCCAGAGCAGGAGATAGCCGAACTGCGCCCCGCCCTGAATGTTAGTCGCGAAGTTGCCAGGGTCCATGTAGGCGATCGAGGCGATCACGGCCGGTCCGGCGAACGGCAGCAGCCCGCGCAGCCCGCGCTGGCGGCCGGACAGCGCCTCCTGGCCGGCCAGCACCGTGCGATCCGACAAAGATTGTCTCGGAGCCACGGCCTCGCTCACTATCGCCAAGCCCTCGCCCTGCTAAGCCGCTTCAACATAACGTAGCCTCGTCTACACCGCGCTCCGAATTTGGAGGCGCGGCGGCGGCTGTCAAGCCTGCGGTTTTGGCCGATATCTCGCTGGCGGCCTCGTTCGCGGGGAGCTAACCCGTCGCGTCGCGTCGATGGATCAGGCGAGCGGCGGCCGGGGCGAAATAGGTCAGGATGCCGTTGCAGCCGGCGCGCTTGAATGCCGTCAATGCCTCGATGACCACCCGATCGTGCTCGAGCCAGCCATTGTTGATGGCGGCCATCATCATCGCGTATTCGCCGGAGACTTGGTAGGCGAAGGTTGGGACTCCGAACCGCTCGCGCACCCGGCGGATGATGTCGAGATAAGGCATCCCAGGCTTCACCATGACCATGTCGGCGCCCTCCTGAAGGTCGAGCTCAACTTCGCGGAGGGCCTCGTCGGTGTTCGCCGGATCCATCTGGTAGGTCATCTTATCGCCCTTCAGCGATTTGGCCGATCCCAGGGCGTCGCGGAACGGGCCGTAGAACGCGGACGCGTATTTCGCCGCGTAGCTCATGATCCGGGTATGGATCTGACCGTCGGCGTCCAACGCCGCGCGGATCGCGCCGACGCGGCCGTCCATCATGTCGGATGGGGCGATCACGTCGATCCCTGCACCGGCCTGGTTGACCGCTTGGCGGGTGATGACGGCAAGCGTCTCGTCATTCGCCACGTAGCCCTCGCGGATCACGCCGTCATGGCCGTGATCGGTGTAGGGATCGAGTGCCACATCGCCGATGAGCCCCAGGCCGGGGAATTCCGCCTTGAGCAATCGGGCGGCGCGGCAGATCAGGTTCTCTGGATTGGTCGCTTCCGTCCCCTCGGCATCCTTTTTCTCGGACGGGGTCGCGGGAAACAGGGCAACGGCCGGAATGCCGAGCCGGGCTTGCGGGGCGACGTGAGCGGCCAGCCGGTCGAGCGTGACCCGCTGCACCCCCGGCATGGACCCGACATCGGTGATGACGCCGCGCCCCTCGATCACGAACACCGGCCAGATCAGGTCATCGATTGCCAGCCTGTGCTCCGCCACCAGCCGGCGGTTCCAGGCGTCGTGACGGTTGCGCCGCATGCGGGTGCTGGGGAAGCGGCCAACCGTCATGCGAAGACTCCTGTTCTTGTCGTGCGAGCGATGGACGCCGCGCGGACCACGACCGATCGGGAGAGTGCCAAGGATCGGGGTTCGGGCTGGTCGGAGCGGCGGGATTCGAACCCACGACCCCCAGTCCCCCAGACTGATGCGCTACCAGGCTGCGCTACGCTCCGACCGCACGGTCCTGTAGCAGGCGCCCACAAACGCCGCAATTAGCGGAGCAGTGCCCGCAGACTTTCCAGTTCGTGCAAGGCTTCGAGCAGCAGCGCCCTCAGCCGTTCCGCCTCGGTGAGGTCGCTCGCACGCGCGGTCGGCCGCACCGGCGGGACCTCGGGGACCAAGAGTTCAGGAACTTGCTCGGCCTCCGGCGCAAGTGCCGGCCCATGCGCCGCATCCTCGTCGGCCGGCGGGGGCGGGATATCGTCAGCCAGCATTCCCCCGCCTTCCCGGAGCAGCCTTTGCACACCCTTGATGGTGTAGCCTTGGATGTAGAGCAAGTCGGACACGCGCCGGAGGAGGGCAATGTCGTCCGGCCGGTAGTAGCGTCGCCCCCCGCCCCGCTTCAGTGGCTTGACCTGCGGGAACTTGGTCTCCCAGAAGCGCAGCACATGCTGGGGGATATGAAGTTCGTCCGCTACCTCGCTGATCGTGCGAAAGGCGTGTGGGGCTTTGCGCGATTTACTGCCGATGATGACGGACTTGAGCGGCCGTCGCTCGTCCGAACCTTCCTCCGCGACTTCGACCCGCTCGCTCATTCATCGTCGCCTTGGGAAGGCGAGACGCCGTTGACATGTGCCTTGAGTACGTGGCTGGGGCGGAACACGAGAACACGCCGCGGCAAAATCGGCACTTCCTGTCCGGTTTTCGGGTTGCGGCCAGTCCGCCGCCCCTTCTGGCGCACGGAAAAGGTCCCGAATCCGCTGATCTTGACGGGCTCGCCGGCTTCCAGCGCCGAACTCATCCGTTCGAGGACCGTTTCCAGGAGGTCGGCCGAATCATTCCGCGACAGGCCAACCTGCGTATAGATCGTTTCCGCCAGGTGCGCGCGCGTGACGGTGTTCATCGCTCCACGCTAGGCGGACGATCTGCCCCACGTCAAGCAATCCGCGAAGCGATTTTGTCGGAGGATCAAACGGTTCGGCGTTTACATGCGCACTAGGGCGGAACCCCAGGTCAGCCCGCCACCAAGCGCTTCCATGAGTACGAGGTCGCCGCGACGTATGCGGCCATCGGCCCGCGCGCAGGCCAGCGCCAGCGGGACGGAGGCAGCGGAGGTATTGGCGTGCTGGTCCACCGTCACCACCACGCGCTCGGGCGGCAGGCCGAGCTTGCGGCCGACCGCGTCGATGATGCGGAGGTTGGCTTGATGCGGCACCAGCCAATCGACGTCGGCGCCGGTCAGCCCGTGGGCGGCCAGGGCTTCCTCCACCGCACCGGTCAGCCGGGTGACGGCATGACGGAAAACCTCGCGGCCATTCATCACGAGGTGACCGGGCCGGTTCGGCTGTCCCACAGAACCATCGACATAGAGGATGCCACCCAGGCTGCCTTGAGCATGGAGGTGGGTCGAAAGGATGCCTCGATCCTCGGCCTCGGCGGAGGAGGCGGGGCGCAAGAACACCGCCCCCGCGCCGTCGCCGAACAGAACGCAGGTGCCACGGTCCTGCCAATTCAGGATCCTTGAATACACCTCGCTACCGATCACGAGCACGCCTGTGGCCTGCCCGGTGCGGATCAAACCATCGGCCACCGACAGTGCGTAGATGAAGCCGGCGCAGGCCGCAGACAGGTCGAAGCCGAACCCGCGGCCTATTCCGAGCGCCGCTTGCACATGGAGCGCGGTTGCGGGGAAGGCCTGGTCCGGTGTCGCGGTCGCGAGAATGATGGCGTCCACGTCGGCTGGGCTGGCGCCCGCGTCGTTGAGCGCGCCGCGCGCAGCCTCGGCACCCATGAAGCCGCAGGTTTCATGCTCGGCTGCGAAATGACGTCGGCGGATGCCGGTCCGCTCGCGGATCCAGGCATCGCTGGTTTCGAGCCGCCGTGCGAACTCTTCGTTCTCGACCACACGCTGCGGCAGATAAGCGCCGACGCCGGCCAGGATGCTGCGAGCCGACATGCTACCGCGCCGTGGCCAGGCGCGCGCTGTCGTCGTCCGCGATCCGAACGGCGGGGACCGGGGCGCTGCCGCCGACATTCGCGAGCCGGCCCAATCCCTCGCTGATCCGATCGTTGAAACGGTGAACCACCATGTCCATCGCGACGTCGATCGCGTGGGCAAAGCCCTGCGAGTCCGTGCCGCCGTGCGACTTCACCACGACGCCGTTCAGCCCCAGCATCACCGCCCCGTTGTAGCGGCGCGGGTCCAACCATTCGCGGAGCCGGTCGAGCCCGGGGCGCGCGAGAAGATAGGCGATGCGGGCGGCCCAGCTGCTGGTGAAAACCTGTCGTAGCAACTCGCCGATCAGTTTGAGCGCGCCCTCGGCCGTCTTGATGGCGACGTTGCCCGAGAAGCCATCGGCGACCACCACGTCCGTCGTGCCGGCCGCGATATCGTGCCCCTCAACGAAACCGAAGAATTGCGGGGCGATGTGACTGTCTCGAAGGAAGTCCGCCGCCTGACGCACGCGGTCGTCCCCCTTCAGCTCCTCGGAGCCCACGTTCAAAAGGCCGATGCTGGGCGCGGTCAAGCCGAGCACGGTGCGGGCGAACATGTCGCCCATCACAGCGAACTCGACCAGATTGCGGGCGTCGCAATAGACGTTCGCGCCGAGATCGAGCATCACGACGTCGCCCCGCGCGGACGGGCCGATCGCGGCCATCGCCGGCCGATCAATGCCCGGGAGCGTCTTCAGCACAATCTTCGAAAGCGCGAGCAGCGCCCCCGTGTTGCCGGCCGAAACGATACCGGCGGCCTCTCCGGCGGCAACGGCGTCGATCGCCACCCGCATCGAGGCGTTCCGCATCCTGAGTGCCGCGGTCGGCTTCATGGCGTCGCCAATCACGTCCGGCGCGTGCCGCACCGTGCACGCGCTGACCGCGCGCTTGTGCTTGCGCAGCAGAGGCTCGATGCGTGCTTGGTCGCCCACCAGCAGGAAGCGTGCCCCCGGGTGACGCTCGGCCGCGATCGCCATGCCCTCAACCACCATCCCGGGCGCGCGGTCGCCTCCCATGGCGTCAACAGCTAACGTGAAAGGCTCTTTCACCTGTAACCAACCGGGGCGCGCACCCCCGATCTCAGACCCGGACGACGCCCTTCAGCGGCTTGCCGGCGGGAGCGATCTCCCGGCCGTTGTAGTGACCACAATGACTGCAAACGTGATGCGGCCGGCGTAGCTCGCCACAATTCGGGCACTCGGCATGCGCCTCGGTGGGGAGCGCGTGATGGCTGCGCCGCATACCCCGTCGGGACGGTGACGTTTTCCTCTTGGGAACGGCCATGGGACTGCGCCCCTCCGATTGGCGTGACACCCTGACGTGAGGAACGCGAGGCGGGGCGTCGCGAACGCGGAACGGGGGCAGTCACAATCTGGCAACAAGATGAGCGGGGGCGTCTAGCAGAGGCCTCGCCGACCCGCAAGTGAGCGGGAGCGCAAGCAGGCGACCTCGTCGCCATGATCAGTGCTGTGTGCGGCGCGCGGCAAGCGCGGCAAACGGGCCAGACTGCGTGGCTGTCTCGGTGCTGGCGGCGGCCTCGGGCAGCGCGGCACCCGGGGCACGGGGAAAAGGGTCGAGCGCCAGCGCGAGCTGCTCGGCCGCAACTTCGCCGAGATCGATGGCATCAGCCTCGTACGGGATCTCGTCCAGCGATTCGGGGTCCGGGTCGTCGCTCTCGCTTCCGGCCGGGACGAAGCGGACGGTAAACTCCTCCAGCACGTCCGTTTCGAAATCCTCCAGGCTCACCACGCAGGTCCGGGTCACGCGGGCCTCAAGCCTCCCGTCCGCTTCGACGATGCCGGGCGCTATCCGGCGCAGCGCGAAGGAGCACGCCAGACCTCCAACAGCCGGAATCGCCAGGCGGGCGGCGAGCGCCCGGCACTCGGCCGCCTTCGCTTCCAAGGTGAGCGTGAGGCCGGACGAGCCGATCCGCTCCAGCGGGACCGGGCGGTAGAACTCCGGCGTCATGCGGCTGCCGTCGCGGCAGGCAGGAAATCGGCGCGGCCCGTGGTGAACCGATCGAGCGGCTGCGTCGCGAGGTGCCGATCCTGCTTCAGGACCAGCCGGGCCAATGCCTCGGCGGCGCCGGCCGGCGCCTTGCCGCCCCGCCAAACATTGCGCACGAGGGCTTCGGTGAGCGCGGTGCCATCATCGGAGGACAGGGCCGCCTCGTACGCCTGAGCGCGGCCGTGAAAGGCCTCCCACATCGCTCGCACTCGTTTGCCGACGGACAAGTCGCCCACGCCCATCTCTCGCAGATTGACATCCATGTCGCTGAACATGGCATCGAACACAGCCTGGGCGAGTTCCGGCCCTGGCGACGGGAGAAAGCGAAGCCGCCGGATCAGCAGCGCCGCGTGCAGGCCGACCAGATCGAACCGCCCGTCCAGCGTGTCGGGGATTTCGAGCCGCTCATAAAAGAATGGGTCGCGCGCGGCGGAGACGGCTTCGCCATACAGGCCAAAGCCAGCCCGGTCGTGCAACCGGCGGCCGAAAAGCCCGAAGAAACCCATGCGGCGCCCTGCTCCCAGTGGATCTTACGAGCCAGCGATCGTTGACACGCGCCAGCCGCCGTGACACCGGGCCATGAAATGGCATTGCGGTAACGGCGGTTCAACGCCCGAGTCCAGCAAAGACCGGAGGAGAGTTTCGGGTGATCTCGCGCTCAATGGCAGGTCGTCTTCGCCCGCTCGCCGGCACGATACGGCTCGCGCTCCCGGCGGCATCCGCGCTGACGCTTTTGGCGGCGTGCAGCGTCTTTGAGATGCCGCCGCAGGTGCGCGGAAACCGTGTGGAAGCGGACATGCTGAAGGAACTGACCCCCGGCACGTCGACCCGGGCCGACGTCAGTTCGCTCCTCGGCTCGCCCACCACCAAGGGGACGTTCGACGATAACCAATGGATCTATATCGGCGCTCTGACGCGCCCGGAGGTCGGCCGGACACAAGGCGTGATCAGCCAGGATGTCACGCTGGTGACGTTCAACGGGCAGGGCGTTCTGCAGAGCGTCAAACGACTGAACCAGAACGATGCACTGCCGGTCGACGTCGTCGCGCGGGCGACGCCGTCCCCTGGGAGCGAAGCATCCGTGCTGCAGCAGCTTCTCGGCAATGTCGGCCGATTCAACCCGGGCGGGCTCGGTGCAGCGGCGGGCGCGCTCGGAAGCTCCGGAAGCGCTCCGAGCGGCGCCGCACCGCCATCGGGCCCGCGTACCGGCGGTCAACTCTGAGTCGCGCGTATGCGTCAGAAATGGCTCCAGCCGCCGGCGAGGAATGTCAGCTCCGTCCCGACGGCATCGCGTACAACGACGCGAGGCGGACCCGCATGGAAGCGGCCGATGCGGGTCACTGGTATGCCGGCCCGCCCGGCCGCCGCGCGCAGTGTGGCCGCACGGTCGGCCGGAACGGCGAGCAGCAACTCGTAGTCGTCACCGCCCGTAAGGCAAGCCGGGCGCCAGTCCGGTCCGGCGGCGCGCGCCGCGGTCGAAAGCGGGACGAGGTCGGCCTCGATCTCGGCTCCGAGCGCGCCCGCGCGGCATAGATGCCCGAGGTCCTGGACGAGCCCGTCGGACACGTCCATGCCTGCGGAAGCGATGCCGCTGAGCGGCAGCCCGAGCCGTGGTTCGGGGAGTTGATAGCGGCCGAGCAGGAAGCCGGACGGATCGGCCAGCCGGCCTTGCGCCACGGCCAACCCCAATGCGCCGTCGCCGATTGTACCCGTGACCCAAACGCCGTCGCCCGGCCGCGCGCCGCGCCGCCGCACCATGGCACCGGGGGCGGCATGACCGATCGCGGTCAGTGAAAGCGTCACCGGCCCCGGCGTCGAGGTCGTGTCGCCGCCGATCAGGGATATGCCGAACCTCGCCTGGTCGTCTGCGAGCCCTTCGGCGAACCCGGCGAACCATGTGTCAGGCGTATCTCGGGGCACCGCGACGGTGAGCAGATAACCGAGCGGTGCGGCCCCTTTCGCGGCGAGGTCGGACAGGTTCACGCGAAGCAGCTTGCGGCTTACAAGGGCAGGCGGATCGTCCGGCAGGAAGTGGATGCCGGCGACCATAGCGTCGGCGGTGAGCACGAGTTCACGCCCGGGCGGAGGGGCGAGGAGGGCAGCGTCGTCGGCGAGGTTGAGGCCCGCCGGACCAGCCAGGGGACGGAAGTGCCGCGCGATTCGCCCGAACTCCTCGGGCAGCGCTCCCTCGCCCTGGTCCTTTCCCGAGGTGGGTGAGGCATGGATTGCCGCATCGCTTCCTGACGGGCTTGTGCCAGGAGGCGGACCAAGGCCGGGGCTTGAGCGCGGCATCCGAGGACTAGCGGACGCCTATTGCACGAATTCGCTCGGCCGTAGCAGCCGCGCCAGGCGGTCCAGCACGCCGTTTGCCATGCGCGGTTCCTCGCCGGTGAAGAAGCCGTGCGCGACATCGAGATACTCGTTGATGACGACCTTCGCCGGCGGCCCGTCGGACATCCCAAGCTCGGCGGCCCCAGCCCGCATGACGGCGCGCAGCACCGGATCGATCCGGGCGAGCGGCCAGTCCGCCGGCAAGGATTCGGCCAGCATCCGGTCGGTCGTGTCCTGCTGCGCAATGGCGGCGCGGACGATCCTGGCAAACAGCTTCACCTCCGCGTCCGGCACGCGGCCCTCCTCGAAGCCGCCTGTCCCCGGCAACTCGCCCAGGCGGTGTCGGACGAACTGATCGATAACCTTTTCCGGGTTGTCCTGCGCCTGCTCGCTTTGGAACAAGGCCTGCACCGCGGCGACCCGCGAGGCGGTGCGGGGTCGGCCCTGCGACGTTGGTCGACGGCCCATCAGGCCGCGCCGAGCCGGCGTGCGGCCGCGACTTGCAGTAGCGCCGCGGCGGCCGCCTCGCCGCCCTTGTTGAACCCGTCCAACCGCGACCGGGCTACTGCCTGGTCAAGGCTGTCCACCGTGAGGAGACCGGAGCCGAGTGCCAGGCCGAATTGCAACGCCACCTGCATCAGGCCTTGCATGGTCGCCTGGCAGATGAAGTCGTAATGGTCCGTCTCGCCCCGTACGACGCAGCCGAGCGCCACGAATCCGTCGAACCGCTCGTTGCCGCGCGTCGCGAGGCGGATTGCCTGGGGCAGCTCGAAGGCGCCTGCCACCTCCACCACCGAGCAGGTGGCCGCCGCCTCATCAAGAATCCGCCGGGCGCCCCAAAGCAGGCCCTCGCCGATTTCCCGGTAGTACGGCGCTTGGACCACGAGCATGTGCGGCGGCGAACCTGGAACGGCCGGCGCTTTCGGGAGCGGCGCGTCCTCCGTGCTCATTCGTGCGTCCCGTCGCGGTCCGGGTCCATGATGGGGCGTTGCCCGACGATGTTGAGCCCGTGGCCCTCGATCCCGACGAGGACGCGCCGCGGGCTGTTGGACAGTAACACCATGTCCTTGATGCCAAGATCGAGCAGGATCTGCGCGCCGATGCCATAATCGCGGAGCTGACGCTGCGGCCGCAATGCGCCCGCAAGATTGCGGACGCGCTCAGACAGCGCCGTCGGCCGGTGCTCGCGGATCAGGACAACGACGCCCCGGCCTTCCTGCGCGATGAGCCGCATGGAGCCGTGCAGCGAAATCCAGTGCGGCCCACCCGTCATGTCGTCGAGCAGATCGATCGCATGCATCCGGACCAGCGGCGGCGTGCCGTCGGCGACGTCGCCCTTCACCAGGGCGACATGCTCCTGGTACTCGACAGTGTTCGCATAGACGAGGACGCGCCATTCGCCTCCCGCCACGTGTTCCATCACGCCTTCCTCGACGCGGCGCACCAGGCGCTCGGTGCGGCGGCGATGGGCGATCAGGTCGGCGATGGTGCCTAGCTTGAGGTTGTGGTGCTGGGCGAAGGCGACCAGGTCGGGCAGCCGCGCCATCGTCCCGTCGTCGTTCATGATCTCGCAGATCACGCCGGCGGGCACGAGCCCGGCAAGGCGGGCGATGTCCACCGCCGCCTCCGTGTGCCCCGCGCGGATCAACGTCCCGCCCTCGCGCGCCACAAGCGGGAAGATGTGCCCCGGTGTCACGATGTCGTCCCGCCCGCGTCCCGGATTGATCGCGACAGCGACCGTGTGCGCGCGGTCGGCGGCCGAGATGCCGGTCGTGACACCTTCCCGCGCCTCGATCGAAACAGTGAACGCCGTCTGGTGGCGCGTGCCGTTCGAGCGGCTCATCAGCGTGAGGCCGAGCTGCTCGACCCGCTGCTGGGTCAGGGCGAGGCAGATCAGCCCGCGCGCATGGCGGGCCATGAAGTTGATCGCGTCGGGAGTCGCGAACTGTGCCGGGATCACGAGGTCGCCTTCGTTCTCCCGGTCCTCGTCATCGACCAGAATGAACATGCGCCCGTTGCGGGCTTCCTCGACCAGGTCGGCAGCACTCGAGAGATAGTCCGCAAGGTTGGCGGTCTTTACGCTCGTGCTCATGCGTACTCCGACAACCGTGCAACGTAGCGGGCCAGCGTGTCGATCTCGATGTTCACCCCATCGCCGGGTGCCAGCGTCCCGAAGGTGGTGACGGATGCCGTGTGTGGGATGACATTCACGCCGAACGTGGGACCCTGCACGTCATTGACCGTGAGCGAAACGCCATCCACCGCAACGCTGCCCTTCGCCGCAATGAAGCGCGCCAGCTGGTCCGGTACACGGAAGCGCCAGCGGGTGGAGGCGTTCTCCGCCACTGACGAGACGGCCTCACCGAGGCCGTCCACATGGCCCGACACCAGATGGCCGCCGAGCTCGTCGCCGAGGCGCAGCGAGCGTTCGAGGTTGACCCGGGAGCCGACCGTCCACTGCCCAAGCTTGGTCCGCGACAGCGTCTCCGCGGAGGCGTCGACGGCGAACCAGTCGGGGCCGATCTCGACGGCTGTCAGGCAGCAGCCGGAGCAGGCAATCGACGCGCCGATGGCGATGGAAGCCGTATCGAGCCACGGCGCGGCGATCACCAGCCGCATGTCGCGCCCGCCCCCCAACGGGACGATTTCGCGGACCGTGCCGAGCGCGGTGATGATCCCGGTGAACATTCAGGAAGCCCTGTCCAGCAACGTGAGCACGTCGGCGCCGACCGGCCGGACCGATCGGCGGACGAACCGCGGCATGTCGGCGAGGGCTTCCACCCCGAACGCCTGCGCCGCCGGCCAACCGTCTCCGCCCATCACCGCCGGTGCGTGAAACCACGCGATCCGATCCACAAGATCACCCCGAAGCAGTGCGGCCGCAAGCTGTCCGCCGCCCTCCACCATCAATCCGTTGATCTCAGCCGCGCCGAGGGCAGCCAAGCCGTGCACGAGGTTCACCCCCAGCGAGCCGCCCGGCACCGCGATCGACCTCACGCCGATGTCGAGGAGCGCCCGGCGCCGCGCGGCATCCGCGTCGGGGCGATGCAGGAACCAAGTCGGCGTATCGCGGGCCGTCGCGACCAGGCGCGCAGTCAACGGCGTGCGCAGGTGGCTGTCGGCGACCACCCGGATCACGGGATTGGGCCGATAGCCGGGAATGCGGCAAGTGAGCTCGGGGTCGTCGGCCAGCACGGTGCCGACGCCGACCATCACGGCGTCATGCCGGCCACGCAGCGCGTGCGCCGCCTTGCGGGCGGGCTCGGCGGTGATCCACTGGCTCTCCCCCGTGCGGGAGGCGATGCGGCCGTCCAGCGTGGACGCGAGCTTCAAGGTCACAATCGGCCGGCCGCGCCGGACGCGAGAGAGAAACCCGGCCAGCGGCTCGGCGGCTTCGCCGGCGAGCAAGCCCTCCTCGACGACGATCCCCGCCGCGCGCAGCCGAGCGCTCCCGGCCCCGTTCACCCGCGGATCAGGGTCGCTCGCGCCGACTACTACCCGTGAGACCGCCGCCTCGATCAGTGCGTCGGCGCAAGGTGGGGTCTGGCCCCAATGGGCACACGGCTCCAGGGTGACGTAGACGACGGCGTTGCGCGCGGCTTCACCGGCCATCGCGAGAGCCTGCGTTTCGGCGTGCGGCCGACCGCCGGGCGCGGTCACTGCGCGCCCGACCACCCGACCGTCCCGGACGATGACGCAGCCCACGGCCGGGTTCGGCCCGGTGTTGCCGACGCCTCGCTGGGCCAGGGCGATGGCCGCCCGCATGTGCGCCGCGTCATCGGCGCCAAGCGTCACGGCGCCTCGCCCAGCGTACCCACGAAGTCCTCGAAGTCCTTGGCTTCGCGGAAATTGCGGTAGACGCTGGCGAACCGGACATAGGCGACGCTGTCCAGCTCGCGCAGCGTGTCCATCACCAATTCGCCCACCTGCTTGCTTGGGACCTCACTCTCGCCGCTGGCCTCGAGCTGGCGGACGATGCCGTTCACGATCCGCTCGACACGCTCCTCCTCGATCGGCCGCTTGCGGAGTGCGGTCCGGATGGAGCGGGAGAGCTTGTCACGGTCAAACGCAACGCGTCGGCCGTCCGCCTTCACCACTATGAGTTCGCGAAGCTGCACGCGCTCGACGGTCGTGAAACGCTGGCCGCAATTGCCGCAGAATCTGCGCCGCCGGATCGCCGAACCGTCCTCGGCGGGACGGCTGTCCTTCACCTGCGTGTCATCGTGCCCGCAAAACGGACAGCGCATGGCGCAAGCCTATTGCGCGTAGATCGGGAACCGCGCGCAGAGCGCTCTGACTTGTTCGGCGACCGCCGCCTCGGCCGCCGCATTCGTGCCGTCGTTCGACCGAGCGAGACCATCGAGCACGGCGCCGATCAATCGCCCGACGGTCTGAAACTCGCCGACACCGAACCCGCGCGTCGTCGCCGCTGGGCTGCCGAGACGTATGCCGGACGTGATGGCCGGCTTTTCCGGGTCGAACGGGATCGCGTTCTTGTTCGCGGTGATGAGTGCGCGCTCGAGGCTTGCTTCGGCCGCCTTGCCGGTGGCGTGCTTGGGGCGAAGATCCACCAGCATCAGATGGCTGTCCGTCCCGCCACTGACGATCGCAAGGCCCTCGTCGATCAGTGTTTCGGCCAGCGCACGCGCGTTATCAAGGATGGCTTTTTGGTAGGCGCGGAACTCGGGCCGCAACGCTTCCCCGAACGCGGCGGCCTTGCCCGCGATCACGTGCATCAAAGGGCCGCCCTGCAGCCCCGGGAACACGGCTGAGTTTAGCTTCTTTCCGAGTTCGGGGTCGTTGGACAGGATCATCCCGCCGCGTGGCCCGCGCAGCGTCTTGTGGGTGGTGGTCGTGACGACGTGCGCGTGCGGCAACGGGCTCGGATAGACGTCGGCGGCAACCAACCCGGCAAAATGCGCCATGTCGACCATGAAAAACGCGCCGATCTCGTCGGCCACGCGGCGGATGCGAGCGAAATCGATCACGCGCGAATAGGCCGATCCGCCGGCGATGATGAGCTTGGGCCGCTCGGCCCGCGCCGTGGCTTCGAGCGCCTCGTAGTCGAGCAGACCGTCGTCGGCCCGGACGCCGTAGTGCAGCGGGCGGAACCACTTGCCGGACAGGTTGGCCGCCGCGCCGTGGGTGAGATGGCCGCCCGCGTCGAGGCTCATACCGAGGAACGTGTCCCCCGGCCGCAGCAGGGCCAGAAACACCGCCTGATTGGCCTGCGCGCCCGAATGCGGCTGGACGTTGGCGAAAGCGCAGCCAAACAACCGGCGCGCCCGGTCGATCGCCAGGGTTTCCGCGACGTCGACGTAAGCGCAGCCACCGTAATAGCGGCGGCCGGGATAGCCCTCGGCGTATTTGTTGGTGAGTACGCTCCCTTGCGCTTCAAGCACGGCGCGGGAAACGATATTCTCGCTGGCGATCAGCTCAATCCCGTCCTGTTGACGGTGCAACTCGTGGCTGATCGCTGCGGCCAGTTCAGGGTCGGTCTCGTCGAGCGACGCCGCGAAGAACCGGTCCAGGCTGGCCTTAGGAGACTGCTCGTTCATGCGCGGGTGTAGCTCCGGGGTCGATACACCTGTCTATCACGCGCTTTCGGCCGAACAAACGCCCGTGTCTTCCTCGGAAACCGGCTTGCGTAAGGCTTTGAAGTTGTTGCTCAGCCCTCAGACTGCAAGGAACCGTCTGCGACGAGCCACTGCGGGAGCCGTTCCCACCAGTTCCCGGCGGCGGCGAACTCCTCCTCAGTCGCAGCGGCCGCTTCCAGCACCGCGCGGATGAACCGAAGGCCCGCGGACATCGTGCCGAACGTGTAGGAAGCACCCGCCGCAAGGTCTTCGAAATGCAGCACTCGGTTGGCGTCCCGATAGATCGCCCAGATCGGATTGGCATCCGGGCCACCCGAGATGAGGCCGATCTCCCGGGCGATGTCGGGCCTCAGCAGTTCAACCGACCACCGCGTGCAGTACGGCCGCAATTCTTCGACAAGTGCGATAGCTTCGGCGTGTTCGCGGATGCTTAGTTCCTCGTCGGGCGCTTCGGCCGTCCAAACCGGTCGTTGACGCGCTTCCTCACTTCGCCAGGAATAACGCTTCCACTTCCTCGAATGATCCGGTCGGACTTCGTTCGACATGGCGGCACTCCGATGCGGGGCGGCAACTCCGAGGCGAGGGCAGGCGACGCAAAGCTCGACAATCTGTCTGGTATGTAACGTGTCGCTCACTTTCATGTTACCTGCAAGCGGAAATTGCAACCTTAACGCGAAACTTTTTGCCAGACGCTCCTGGCATTACAACCCGAAATCTCGCGACCGCACAGTGACCGATTGGCGTCCCCACCGGCCTGGCCATAGTCTCGGTGCCAGATTTGGCTTGAGAGGGGTACGGCATGCCCGGCCAGGAGAACTTCGTCCGCTGCGCGCGCATCCTCGCCTATGCGCGGCAGAGTGGCGAATTGGTTGAGGGGTTACCTCCCGAAGCGGCGCCCCGCGATGACGCGGACGCCTTCGCAATCCAGCAACTTGTGCTGGATTTGGTCGGCGACAGCGTCGCCGGCTGGAAGTGCGCCACACCTCCGGGTCGGGCGCCTTCTGGCGCTTGTCTCGGCCGCGCGGGGTTCATTCAGAGCCCGGGCCAATTGAAGTTCCGCGCCGATCGAGCGATGGGCATCGAGGCCGAGATTGCATTCCGGCTTGGCGCCGACCTCCCCGGCCGCGCCGACGGGGAGCCCTACACGCGGGACGACATCGTTGCGGCCGTGGCGGGCGCTCTCCCGGTGCTCGAGTTGGTGCAGAGCCGCTATGTCGACAGGCAATCGGTCCCTGAGCCTGTCAGCCTGGCGGACAGCATATCCAATTTCGGCCTGGTCCTCGGAGATGCGGTGACCGACTGGCCGACGCTCGACCTATCCCGCCTCCGGGTGACCCTGAGATTCGGGGACGACGTGCAGGTGGACGGGGTGGGCGGCAATCCGTCCGGTGATCCGCTGCTTCCGGTGGTTTGGCTCGCCAACCGGCTGCCGTCTCTGGGTATGCATCTCCGCGCGGGCGAGATTGTGACGACCGGAAGCTGCACCGGCCTGCTGTTCGTCAAACCCGGCGTCACGGTGTCGGCGAGCTTCGAGGGGCTCGGGACGGCCAGCCTCGACCTCGTCGCGGCCTGCCCGTTCGGCTTTGAGTGATTTCGACCCGCGCTAAACGCTGGCCCGGTTGCGGGTTACCATGTGCCAAATCCAGAGCACGATGATCGCGCCGATCACCGAGGCGATCAGCCCGGCGCTCTGCCCGGGTCGGTACCAATGGACGGCTCGGCCGATGAATGTCGCGACTTCCGCGCCCACGATGCCGAGCACCGCGGTTAGCAGGAAACCTTGAGGGTTGTTCGGCGACGGCGAGATCAAGCGGGCAATGAAGCCTACGATCGCGCCAATAATTACCGCCCAGATGATCCACATGCGCCGTTTCCTCGTGCCAGTATTGTTCTGAATGGAGCACGGCTCGCGCGGCATTCGTCAACCGGCCGCAAGTTGTGAACGGTTCTAGCGAAGCTGGGCCGCAAGCCGCCGTGCCATCAGCCATCCCGGCAAGGCGGACGCGGGCGCCCCCGGCAGCATGATCAGCCACCCGAGCGGCTGCTGATTGACGATCAGGTCCATCCCGATGCCGAGCATGAGCCCGCCTAGCAGCCCGCCTCCGACGCCGGCCGCCACCCCTAACCAGATCACGTCCGCCCGCTGGATCATGCGCCCACGATAGCGAACGCCGATCAACGCGCCAGCGTGATGGCGCCGCTCCGGGCACCCGTGCGGGGGTCGACCAGCACGATCCGGTCGGCGCCGCCGCCCTGCAGGTGAAGGGCGAGCCGATCCTGCACGGCGGCGATGCCGGCAATGCGCGTATCGGCCGGCTCGTTCAGCACCGTGTCGAACGGCGCGGCCGCCCCGCGGCCTCCACCGGCGAGGGGCGCGACCCGGCGCGCGATCAGCACGCCGAGCGTGGCGGTTCCGGCCACAAGCAGTACGCCCATCACTACCACGGCCACCTTGAGGGCTCCGATCGGCACCTTCCGCTTTCTCCGCGATTGCGCCCACGTTATCGCTGGTCGATGGCGGATGCGGCAAATCCTCGTGGTCGGTTCTGCGTAGTCGCCGGTGCCGACGTTGCCGGACAGCGGGCTGACCGTTTCCTGGCCGATGCGATCGGCGGGGTTTCCCGGTCGCGCATCAAGTCGCTCATGCTGGAGGGACACGCCCGGCGCGATGGCTCGCCCCTGAGTGACCCGGCGGAGCCGGTGCGGTCAGGTGCCTGCTACACCGTCGAGGTGCCGGCGCCGGTGCCGGCCCGTCCGCAACCCCAGTCGTTCCCGCTTACTATCCTGTTCGAGGATCCCGACCTCCTGGTGCTCGACAAACCGGCCGGCCTGGTTGTCCATCCGGCGCCCGGGAACGAGGACGGCACCCTGGTCAACGCCCTTCTCGCCCATTGTGGGGAGGCACTTCCTGGCATCGGGGGAGAGCGACGTCCGGGGATCGTGCACCGCCTCGATAAGGATACGTCGGGCGTCATGGTGGTGGCCAAGAGCGAAACGGCGCTGGCCAGGCTGTCCGCCGCTTTCGCCGAGCGTGCGCTCGATCGTGCCTACCTCGCGCTGTGCTGGGGTCTACCGGCTCCTGTGGCGGGCGAGATTGAGGGAGCGATTGGTCGGGACCCGCGCGACCGCAAGCGCATGGCCGTCGTGGCACGGGGCGGCAAACACGCTCTCACTCGCTACCGGGTGAAAACGGCTTGGGGCGCCGGCGCCAGCTTGCTCGAGTGCCGGCTCGCCACCGGGCGGACCCACCAGATCCGGGTCCACCTGGCGCAACGGGGCCATCCCGTCGTGGGCGATCCTCTGTACCTGCGCCGGGTTCCCGCCGCCGCGCGGGCAATCGCGGAGCCGGCCAGGACGGCACTGCTCGACTTCCCGCGACAAGCCCTGCACGCGAAGGTGCTCGGCTTCGTGCATCCCCGTACCGGGGAGGCGCTGTCCTTCGAGTCCCCGATGCCCGCTGACATGGCCCGGCTCATCGCTGTGCTGGATGCCGCGGCGAACGCATGAACCGCTTTTAATCGCCACAATCTTGACAGGACCTGCGGGGTCCTGTATCAAACCCGCCATCGATGCGGGCAGATGCCCCGCGCGATGGGTTCGTCCGGACTACGTCGTTGCCAGAAAGGGGCGGGTTTTCCGGGACGTCGCAAATCCCCTTCCGCATCTGGATTGGTCACTGTGTGAAACCTCGCGAACCCTGCGCCGTATGGGGAGGGTCAGAGCCGCACAGGCGAAAGGAGCAGTTCCTTGGCCGCAGCCGTTATCAATGTCGCCCCCGAGGGCAATCTCTCGCGCTATCTCCAGGAGATACGCAAGTTTCCGATGCTCACGCCGGAAGAAGAACTCGACCTGTCCCACCGGTGGCGCGACCACGAGGATATGGAAGCTGCGCATAAGCTTGTCACGTCCCATCTGCGTCTCGTCGCAAAAATTGCGATGGGCTACCGCGGCTATGGCTTGCCGGTGGGTGAGCTGATCAGCGAGGGCAATGTCGGCATGATGCAGGCCGTCAAGCGCTTCGACCCTGACCGGGGCTTCCGCCTGGCGACCTACGCGATGTGGTGGATCAGGGCCGCGATCCAGGAATACATCCTGCATAGCTGGTCCTTGGTGAAAATGGGCACCACCGCCGCGCAGAAGAAGCTGTTCTTCAATCTCCGCCGCCTCAAGGGGCAGATGCAGGCGATTGAGGACGGCGATCTGCAGCCCGAGCAGGTCAGCAAGATCGCGACCACCCTCGGCGTGCCCGAGCAGGACGTGGTCAGCATGAATCGTCGCCTCGCGGCGCCCGACCACAGCTTGAACGCGCCGGTCCGCATGGACAGCGAGGGAGAGTGGCAGGACTGGCTGGTGGACGAGAGCGAAAGCCAGGAAAGCTCGATCGCCGAGCGCGAGGAGATGACCGGGCGCAAGGCGTTGCTGAACGGCGCACTCAAGTCGCTGAACGAGCGCGAGCGGCACATCCTGATCGAGCGGCGGCTCAAGGACAACCCGACGACGCTCGAGGAATTGTCGCAGCAATACGGAATCTCCCGCGAGCGCGTGCGGCAGATTGAGGTGCGCGCTTTCGAGAAGCTGCAAAAGGCCATGAAGGCGCAGATCGCAGAGCGTCGGATGGCGCTGCACACCGCGACGGCGAACTAAGGGCTAGCCGTCACCCGAACCCTTTCCCTCTGGGGAAGGGGGCTCGGGCGGTCACTAACCAGAATGGCCGTTACGCGGCGCCGGCGGCGGCGACCGCGCGCGGGTCGCTCCAGCCATCTGCGCTTTGTGCGATGGAGGCTGCACCGCGAAGCCGCATCACAGTGGCGAGGGCGCGCCCTTCCCAGGTCCGATAATTAAGAACCGAACCCGCTGAACTCCGTTGTTCGCGCAAGGCGCGGCGATCGCGCCTCGGAGGGAGTTGCAATGCGGGCACTGGCTTGGCACGGGAAGCAAGACATCCGTTGCGACACCGTCCCCGATCCCAAGATCGAGGACGGGCGCGACGCCATCATCAAAGTGACTGCATGCGCCATCTGCGGATCGGACCTGCACCTGTACGACGGGTTCATGCCGGGGATGAAGAGCGGCGACGTCATGGGCCACGAGACGATGGGCGAGGTCGTGGAGGTTGGCCGCGACAACAAGGCGCTCAAGGTTGGTGACCGCATCGTCGTTCCCTTCACGATCATCTGCGGCGAATGCGACCAATGTAAGCGCGGCAACTTCTCCGTTTGCGAGCGCAGCAATCCGAACAAGGACGTGGCGGACAAGGTGTTCGGCCACACAACGGCCGGGCTGTTCGGCTACACGCACCTGACCGGAGGTTTTCCGGGCGGGCAGGCCGAGTATTTGCGAGTGCCGTTCGCCGACAAGACGCATAT
Source organism: uncultured Alphaproteobacteria bacterium (assembly GCA_963757115.1). Lineage (GTDB taxonomy): Bacteria > Pseudomonadota > Alphaproteobacteria > Acetobacterales > Acetobacteraceae > CAVWQV01. The sequence goes on from CAVWQV010000001.1 coordinate 463,164, forward strand.
CAAGGTTCCCGATGGCCTGCCCGATGAGGAGTTGTTGTTCCTCAGCGACATCTTTCCGACCGGCTGGCAAGCCGCCGTTCAGTGCGACATCGAGCCCACCGACATCGTCGCGATTTGGGGCGCGGGTCCGGTCGGACAGTTCGCTATCCGCAGCGCGATCTTGCTCGACGCGAAGGAGGTTGTCTGCATCGACAATGTTCCCGAGCGGCTCGCCATGGCTAAGGCCGGCGGTGCGACCACCATCAACTTCGACGACGAGAGCGTGATTGAGCGGCTGCAGGAGATCACGCACGGCAAAGGCCCGGATAAGTGTATCGACGCGGTCGGCCTCGAAGCGCACGCAACGCGGTCCATCGAACTCCATGTACGACCGGGTAAAGCAGGCGATGATGCTGGAAACCGATCGGCCCCACGTATTGAGAGAGATGATTTACGTATGCCGCCCGGCTGGAGTGCTCTCGGTGCCAGGCGTGTATGGCGGGCTGATCGACAAAGTTCCGTTTGGCGCGCTCATGAACAAGGGCCTGACGCTCCGTACCGGTCAGACTCATGTAAATCGCTGGACCGACGACCTGTTGCGCCGCGTGCTGGAAAAGCAAATCGACCCGTCTTTCGTCATCACGCACAAGGTTCCGCTTGAGCAGGGGCCGGCCATGTACAAGACATTCCGCGACAAGCAGGATGGCTGCATCAAGGTGGTGTTGAAGCCATGAGCGCTCGTCACAGAAATGGCGCCGCGATGACCTTGGCGCGCGGCCTCGGTTGGTTCAGCGTCGGGCTTGGCGTCGCCGAGCTTTTCGCACCCCGCTCGGTTTCCCGCGCGACGGGGCTTCGCCGCAGCGAGAGCCTGCTCGCCGGGTACGGCGTGCGCGAGATCGCGACAGGGCTTGGGATCCTGTTATCCGACGACCCGACGCCCTGGATCTGGGGCCGTGTCGGCGGCGACGTGCTCGACATCGGCACACTCGGCGCCGGACTATCCAACCGGCGCGCCGACAAGACCCGCCTGCTGGCCGGCTTGTTCGCCGTCGTGGGTGTTACGGTGCTTGACGTCATCTGCGCCACCGCCCTCAGCGCCGAGCGCGGCCAGGCACAGTCGCGGGGGCCGATGCGCGACTACAGCAGGCGGACCGGCTGGCCAAAGGGCGTCGACGAGAGCAGGGGTGTTGCGCGCAAGGATTTCACCGTGCCGAAGGACTTCCGCATCCCCGACGCGCTGCGGCCCTACACCGCGGCGGCTTCGGCGTAGGCGGGCATTCAGGGTTTCTTGTCTCGGGCGGGTGTTGCGCCCGCGCGGTCCTACACCCGATACCGTCGCGCGCCCTCAGGCCGCGGTCGCCGCTCCCTTCTGTCGGAAGTGATCGTAGTTCTGCCCGCGAAACCAAGCCATGTACTCCCCCACCGTTTGCGTCGGGAAACGGGGCGGGTTTCCGGCAGCAGTGCAACTCGGTAGGCACTCCACCACGGTTTCCTCATTCGGGTGGAAGAAGAACGGGATGGCGTAGCGCGGCGAGTTCGCGGTGTTGAATGCGCGGTGTGGCGTGGACAGGAATCGCCCGTTCGTCCAGCGGTTCAGGACGTCGCCCGTGTTGACGACGAATGTTTCCGGGATAACGGGCGCGTCGATCCACTCGCCGGCTTGCGTGCGGATCTGCAGCCCGGGCACCGGATTTTGCGCGAGCAGCGTCATGAACGTGGAGTCGGTGTGCGGGGCGATGCCGTATTCGTCCGCGCCGTAGCTCGTCGGCGGATAATGCGTGAGGCGCAGCGTGCTGAAGGAGCGGTCGCAAAGTCGGCCGAAATAGCCCTCCGGCAAGTCGAGCGCCCGGTCGTAAAGCGGCAGCATCCGGTGCGCGAGTTCGTCGAGCGCCGCATAATAGCGCAGCGTCACGTTGGCGAACTCCGGAACGTCCTCGGGCCAGCAATTCGCGGACACTCCGTCCCGCTCCGGCTTGACGAAGAACGCCTCGTTTTCGTTCGGCTTGCGGACGGCGACCAGCCCGTTTGCGCGGGTGGTGCTGCTCTTGTAGGGCAAGTATCCCTGCATTCCGTCATCAAGTTTCACCGCCATCTTGCGTTCGAGCGGCAGGGCGTGAAAACGCGCCGCAACTGCGAACGTCTCCTCGACGAGCGACCAGGGCACGCCATGATTGGCAATGTAGAGGAAGCCGACCGTCTCGTTGATCCGCCGCAGTTCGGCTGCGGACCGCTCGAGCGCGCCGGATTCGCCAGCGAGAAACGGGCCGAGGTCGAGTAGCGGCAGGGCGGTCCCGGAATGCATCAGCGATCCTCCTCGATGTACCATCAGGTCGGCCCATCATAGACGCAAGCGAGAGACGTGCCACAATGCCGCATTGAAGCCGATCCTGCCCGGGAGCGCCGATGAGCCGACGCTTGAGGCGCGGTCACTCCGGAAGGTAAACAGCCCCATGGACACCAGCTACCGGTTCGGCATCGAAGAAGAGTTTTTTCTGGTCGACGCGGTCACCCGGGGAACGCCCGGCAAGGCACTCGAAATCATTCCATGGCGACGTCCACAAGAAGCTGCCGAAGGTCGATCGCGAACTGCTTCAAGCACAGCTGGAGATCGCATCCTCTCCCACCTCCAGCTTCGCCGACGCTCGCGTCGAATTGGCGGGACTGCGAACGATGTTGAACAATATCGGACGCGAGCACGGGATCATGGTCATGGCAGCGGGTACCCAGCCGATTGCCCGCTGGACACGCCAAAGCTACACCGAAAAGCGGCGCTACAAATCAATCAAGAACGCGGTCCAGATGCTGGCCCGGCGCGACGTGGTGTGCGGAATGCATGTCCATGTCGAAGTGCCGCAGCCCGAGGACCGGGTCGATCTCATGAAGCGGCTACTACCCTACTTGCCGGTGTTACTGGCGCTGTCGGCCTCCTCGCCGTTCTGGCAAGGGATGAACACCGGGCTTGCGGCCTACCGCCTGTCGGTGTGGGGTGAAATGCCACGCACGGGCTTGCCTGATTTGTTCGCGGACAACGCGGAGTACGAGCGCTTCGTGGAGACTATGGTGCGTTGCGGCGCGATCCAGGATGCGAGCTTCCTTTGGTGGACGATCCGGCCGTCGACCCACTTCCCTACCTTGGAGATGCGAGTAGCGGATAGCTGCACGCGGCTGGAGGACGCACTTGCCATCGCGGCACTGTATCGCTGCCTGGTGCGACTGGCCGTGCGTACGCCTCAGCTCAACCGCGATCTCACCGGCGCTTCGCGCGCCCTCGTTGCCGAGAATTTATGGCGCGCGCAGCGCGATGGAGTTCACGCCCACTTCATCGAGGAGGCCACCGCGGCGGCATTGCCGTTCGGGGCGCATCTCGAGGCCATTCTTGACCGCATTGCCGAGGACGCGGATGCACTGGGGTGCAGGCCCGAAGTCGAGCGCGCGCGTGAAATTGCGCGGGCCGGGACGAGCGCCGACCACCAGCTCGCGATCTTCGAGAAGGCTCGCAATCAAACGCGCCGCCCAAGCGAAGCGCTTGCGGCGGTCGTAGATTGGCTCGCGAGCACAACTGCCGGGAGTTCCTCTCCGGAATCGTGAAACTCTGTGCGCGTCAACGCGCGGCGCGGAGCGACAAAGCGATCAGGCCAAGCGGCAGGCGTCAGCGCGGTTCCTGGCTTCCGGCCGACGGAGTGTCGGGCTGTAGAGTGCGCCAATCTCAAGCCCGACGCCGTCACGTACATTCAGTCGCGTCAGCAGTTTGTTAGTCGGTCCAACGGCATTTCGAGTGGTAGTCAGCATCAGCTCAGCTTGACCGCGACATAGCGGCCCGGGGCATCCTCGATCGGATTAAGTCGACCGTCGCCCGGCCGGCGGGCCGGCACCTGCGTGGCGTCGAGCGAGCTGACCCAGCGCTGCCAATCGGGCCACCAGGAGCCAGCCATCTCCGTTGCACCTTCGAACCAGGCTTCGGGCGTGGGCGGTAGCTCGTCGTTGATCCAGTGATTGTACTTGCCGCCATCCGGCGGATTGACGATGCCGGCGATGTGCCCCGAGGCGGCCAGCACGAAGCGCTTCTGGGCGCTGCCGAGAAGCTGGGTTCCCTTATAGGTGGATTTCCAGGGCGCTATGTGATCCTCGCGGGTCGAAATGAAAGTATGCCGGAACCTTCACCTTGCCGAGGTCGATCGGCTCGCCGGCCAAGCTGATGCCGCCTGGCTGCGCCAATAGGTTCTGCTGATACATCTTGCGCAGATAAAAACTGTGCATGTCGGCCGGCATTCGCGTCGCGTCGCTGTTCCAATACAGCAGGTCGAACGGGAACGGCTCGTTGCCGAGCAGGTAGTTGTTCACCACGAACGACCAGATCAGGTCGTTGGCGCGCAGCATGTTGAACGTGGTGGCCATCTCGCTGCCTTCGAGATAGCCGCGCTTGTTCATCTTATCTTCGAGCGCATGCAGTTGCTCCTCGTCGATGAACACGCCCAGCTCGCCGGCCTCCTGGAAGTCCGTCATGGTGACGAAGAAAGTGGCCGACTTAATCCGGTCGTCACCCTTAGCGGCCATCCAGGCGAGGGTGCTGGCGAGTAGGGTGCCGCCCAGGCAGTAGCCGATGGTGTTGACCTCCCGCTCACCGGTCGCCTTCTCGATCGCGTCGAGCGCCGCAAGATAGCCTTCCGTCATGTAGTTGTCGAAGCTCTTGTCGGCGAGCCGCTCGTCGGGGTTGACCCAGCTGATGACGAACACCGTGTGGCCTTGCGACACGGCCCAGCGCACGAAGCTGTTCCGTGCTCGAAGATCGAGGATGTAGAACTTGTTGATCCACGGCGGGCCGATCAGCAGCGGGCGCTTCAGTCACGGTTTCCGTTGCGGGATCGTATTGGATCAGCTGCATGAGGTCGTTCTCGTAGACGACCTTGCCCGGTGTGACCGCAATATTCTCACCAAGCTTGAACGCATCCATGTCGGTCATCTTGATGCGCAACTGGCCGCGGCCGCGCTCCAGGTCGCCAAGCAGGTTGTTGAGACCCTTCAGCAGGTTCTCACCCCCGGTCTCGGCCGTCTTGCGCAGCACTTCGGGGTTGGTGAACAGGAAGTTGCTCGGGCTCATCGCGTCCATGAACTGACGCGAATAGAAATCGACCTTCTGCGCCGTCTTCGGGTCGAGCCCGTCGACGTGCGTCACCACGTCCTGCACGTAGCGCGCGGAAAGCAGGTAGGACTGTTTGATGAAGTCGAACACCTCGCTTTCGCGCCAGGCGTCGTCCTTGAAGCGTCGGTCGCCTGGGGGAGGGCTGATGACCGGCTTGCCTTCCATCCCCATTACCCGGTGCGCCGTGTTCTGCCAAAGGGTGAGGTAGTCTTGCCAGAAACCGATCTGCGCCTGCATCACCTGGGCCGGATTTGCCATCAGACGCGTGGTCATCTCCAAGAAAGCGCTGCCGAAATTGAGCGGGTCCGGGCTCGACTGGGCTTCCCCCTGCCGCTTCAGCCAGTCGGCAACGATGCGCTGTGACCGCTCGGCCACGTCCGCCATGTTGCGCGTGATCACCTCGGCATCCGGAAGTTTGAAGGCGGGTCCGTCCGTCTTCTCGAGATCAGCCATGGTATCCTTCCCGCACGCCACCGCGCCCGCTAGAAGTCCGTCAAGCGTGGGGCGAGTTCAATCAATGCCAAGCGGAATCGGGGCGACGCTTCCTGGGACTGGAGCCCAATTCCGGAGCGAACGCCACGTCATCCTCCCGGCCCTAAAGAGGGCAATGTCGCCGAGAGTTTCAATGCTGGGCGCCATGCTCTCCCTGCTTGGCGGCTGTTCGCAGGTACCCGACCGGATCAACCCGGTGGAGTGGTGGCACGGGCTGCAGGGAGGCGCCATCGCCGAGCAGCGGCCGCCACCGCCGGGAGCGGACCAGGCCTATCCCAACCTCGCGAGCGTGCCCGCCAAGCCAGCGTCGCCCGACCTCAAGATGCATCAGCAGATCGCCGACAACTTGGCCGCGGCCCGCGCCCAGGCGCAGTACGCCGCTGCCCAGGCGCCGCTGGCGAACGCCTCCCCGCCCGCCCCCCCGTCGCCCGGAGGTGCCGTGCCCGCGGGCGGCTCAGCTCCACCGCCCGCGCCGTCGTCCGATGTGGCCGGCGCGTCCCTGGCGGCTGCCACCGCGCCGCCGGCACCCCCGGTCGCGCCGCCGGTGCTGCCGCCACTCCCGGCGGCTCCGAGCGCAGGCGTACCGGGCGGCGCGTCCGCGTCGGCGGGGCGGACTGCGGCGGGGCAGGCGCCGGCAGCGCTCGCCCCGCCCCCCGAGGCCGATGTTCCGGGGCCGGTCGCCGCCGATCCCAATCCGCCCGGCTTTGCCCTGGAACCCCCGCCTCCACCTTCGATCACCGGGGCGCCCATGGCGGCGGCTGCGATCGGGTCGGCAGCACCTCCCGTGATGCCCAAGCCGCCTGCCGGATCAGCGGGGCCTAAGCAGGTGGGAGCGACCGTGCCGATCGCGTTCGAGCGCGGCTCGGCGGTCCTCCCCTCCGTCTCGCGGGATGCGCTCCGGTCCCTCGCGCACAAGCGGCAGAACGCAATCGTCTGGGTCACCGGCTTTGGGGAAGCCGCCGCGGTCGGCCCGGCGGCCCAGTCGGCAGCGCTCACGCTGGCGTTTGCCCGCGCGCAGGTGATGGCCGCGGCGCTCACGCACGCCGGCGTCCCGGGCTACTTCATTCGCGTCGCGGCCGAAGCGAGCGGTCGCGGAGGGGCGGCGCGTCTGGTAGAATGAAGGTTCCTGCCTTCCGACTTCGCTTAGTGCCGGGAACCCGCATGTCTGACGACTTCCACCGGATCCGCCGCCTGCCGCCCTACGTGTTTGCCGAGGTCAACGCGGCCAAGGCTGGCGCGCGCGCGGCCGGCGAGGATGTCATCGACCTCGGCATGGGCAATCCCGACAGCCCGACGCCGCCACATATCGTCGCCAAGTTGGTGGAAGCCGTGCAGGACGGCCGCACCCACCGCTATTCCACAAGCAAGGGTATCCCGGGCCTGCGCCGCGCGCTCGCCGGCTACTACGCCCGCCGCTTCGACGTGCAGTTGGACCCGGAAACTGAGGTGATCGCGACTCTCGGCTCCAAGGAGGGCCTTGCCAACCTGGCGGCGGCGATCACCAGCCCGGGAGATACGATCCTGGTGCCCAATCCGTCCTATCCCATTCACCAGTTCGGCTTCATCATCGCTGGCGCCTCCGTCCGCAGCGTGCCCGCCTATCCGGACGAGGAAATGCTGCGCTCGCTCGACCGCGCCGTGCGGCACTCGGTGCCGAAGCCGACCGCCTTGATCGTCAACTTCCCTTCCAACCCCACCGCCTTTCTCGCCGATCTCGACTTCTACCGTGAGATCGTCGCGTTCGCCCGCCGGCACGAACTGTGGGTGCTGTCCGACCTCGCCTACGCGGAGATCTACTTCGGTGGCCGGCCGCCGCCTTCCATCCTTCAGGTGCCAGGGGCGAAGGACGTCGCGGTGGAGTTCACCAGCCTGTCCAAGACCTACTCGATGCCGGGCTGGCGTATGGGGTTCGCGGCCGGGAACCCCCGGCTCATCACGGCGCTCACCCGGATGAAATCCTATCTCGACTACGGCGCGTTCACCCCGATCCAGGTCGCCGCGGTCGCTGCACTAAATGGCCCGCAGGACTGCGTGCAGCAGGCGCGCGAGATGTATCGCGAGCGACGGGACGTGCTGATCCGCGGGCTGCAAGCGGCCGGCTGGGACGTCCCCAGCCCCGAAGGCTCCATGTTCGCGTGGGCGCCGATCCCGCCGCGCTTCGCCGATCTCGGCAGTCTTGCGTTCAGCAAGCTGCTGCTCGCCCGCGCCAAGGTGGCGGTGGCCCCCGGCATCGGGTTTGGCGAACACGGTGACGGGCACGTTCGCATCGCCCTGGTCGAGAACACGCACCGGCTGCGCCAGGCGGTGCGGTCGATCCGCACCTTCCTCGCAGTGGACAACGGCCCGCCAGCGAAGCCGGCGCTCACCGCCGTTCCGGCATGAACCGGCCGCTTTCCGTCGGCCTGGCCGGCCTCGGGACAGTCGGCGCGGGCGTGCTCCGGCTGCTCCGTGACAACGCAGGCATCGTCGCCGCGCGGGCCGGCCGGCCGGTTGCCGTCACCGCCATTTCCGCCCGCGATCGCACGCGCGAGCGCCCGGTGCCCGTAGGCGGCCTGCGCTGGTACGACGATCCCGTGGCGCTCGCGAGCGACCCCGCGATCGACGTGTTCGTGGAACTGGTGGGCGGTTCCGAAGGTGTCGCGCGCGCCGCGGTGGCGGCAGCACTCGAAGCGCGGAAGCCGGTGGTTACCGCGAACAAGGCGTTGCTCGCAGTGCACGGCGCGGAGCTCGCCGCATTGGCCGAGCAAGCCGGCGTGGTGCTCGCTTTCGAGGCCGCCGTGGCGGGGGGTATCCCGGCGATCAAGGCGGTCCGCGAGGGGCTGGCGGCCAACCGGATCTCGCGCGTCGCCGGCATCCTTAATGGCACCTGCAACTACATACTGACGGCAATGCGCGAGCGCGGGCGCGAGTTCGCCGATGTGCTCGCCGACGCCCAAAAACTCGGCTACGCGGAAGCCGACCCGTCCTTCGACGTGGACGGCGTCGACGCCGCGCACAAGCTCGCAATCCTCGCCGCCCTCGCCTTCGGTCGCCCTGTCGCCTTCGAGGCGGTGCATATCGAAGGCATCCGCGGCATCTCTGCACTCGACATCGCGTTTGCGGGCGAGCTCGGCTACCGCATCAAGCTGCTCGGCATTGCCCGGCAGACACCAGGCGGGGTGGAGGCGCGCGTGCATCCCTGCATGGTGCCGGAAGCCGCGCCTATCGCCCGTGTGGACGGCGTGTTCAATGCAGTGGTCGCCGAGGGCGACTTCGTCGGCCGCGTGATGCTGGAAGGGCGCGGGGCGGGCGAGGGGCCGACGGCTTCCGCCGTGGTCGCCGACCTGATCGACATCGCGCGCGGCCGGGCGACGCCGGTGTGGGGTGCGGGTTCGGCGGCGCTGTCCGACGCGCCGTCGTTGCCCATGTCCGCCCATGTCGGCTGCTACTACCTGCGCCTGATGGTGGTGGACCGGCCGGGCGTTATCGCCGACGTGACGGCGGTGCTGCGGGATTGCGGCATCTCGCTGAAGTCGATGCTGCAGCGTGGCCGGAGCCCGGGCGAGGCGGTGCCGGTGGTTCTCGTCACGCATGAAACCGAGGAGGCGGCAATGCGGGCCGCGCTCGACCGGATCGCCGTGCTGCCGACGGTGATGGAAGCGCCCACGATGATCCGCATCGAGCCGGCTTAGGCAAACGGGGAATACCCAAATGTCCGACACGCAGCGGCGCACCCTCGGCGACGTCCATACCGACCGCAACCTCGCACTTGAGCTTGTGCGCGTGACGGAGGCGGCGGCGATCGCCGCATCGCGCTGGATCGGCCGCGGCAACAAGAACGAAGCGGACGGCGCGGCCGTGGAAGCAATGCGCAAGGCGTTCGACCAGGTCGCGATCGACGGGACGGTGGTGATCGGCGAGGGCGAGATGGACGAGGCGCCGATGCTGTTCATCGGCGAGAAGGTGGGGCAGGGCGGCCCGCCGATGGATATCGCCGTGGATCCGCTCGAGGGCACCACCATCACCGCCAAGGGCGGCCCCAACGCACTCGCGACGGTGGCGCTGGCCGAGCGGGGCAACTTCCTCCACGCGCCCGACATCTACATGGACAAGATCGCGGTCGGCGGAGGACTGCCGGACGACACGGTGGACCTCGACGCCTCGCCGGGGCTCAACCTGCGCAATCTCGCGCAAGCCAAGAAGTGCGACGTCTCCGACCTGGTGGTCTGCATCCTCGAGCGCGACCGGCACCAGGAGATGATCGCCAAATGCCGGGAGGCCGGTGCCCGCATCATGCTGATCGGCGACGGCGACGTCGCCGGCGTGATCGCGACCGCCATGCCGCAGAGTGGCGTCGACATCTACATGGGCTCGGGCGGTGCCCCGGAGGGCGTGCTCGCGGCGGCCGCGCTGCGCTGCACCGGCGGGCAGATGCAGGGCCGGTTGCTGTATGAGGACGACGCGCAGGTCGAGCGGGCGCGCGGCATGGGGATCAGTGATCCGCGGCGCAAGTACACGGTTGAGGAGATGGCGCGCGGCGACGTGATGTTCGCCGCGACCGGCGTTACTGCGGGCTCGATTTTCAACGGCGTGCGCCGGTCGGGGCACGGCGCGGTCACCCATTCGATGGTGATGCGCAGCAAGTCAGGCACCGTGCGCTACGTCGAGGCGCACCACAATTTCGACCGCAAGACTTGGTCGCCTTCGTCGTAGACTTGGGTGTGTCCCGAGTCGCATCCATTCCCGCCGTGGCGCGGTTCCAGGCTAGCCGCAGACTTCCGCTGATCGTCTCCCTTCCGGATCTTGCCCGGCTGACAAGGCAACCGGTGTCGGCCATGGATTGGATTTTTGGCGCGGATTACTCGAGCCAAGTCCGGGCATGACGATCGGGGCGGCGATCCGGTGTTGGCGGAAATGCAATAGGCGCGACGCGGCCCCATGAGCGGCGTCGTTGAACCGGTGCTTGGTGTTGCGCGCAGCCTTAGCGGCCGGCGCTGGGTGTGGCGTGAAGCGGAGGGGCGCATCGGGCTCGGTATCGCCCAGCGCCATGACGTCCCTGAGATCGTCGGCCGTTTGCTTGCCGCGCGCGGGATCGGCTTGGAGGACGCGACGCACTTCCTGGAGCCCACGTTGCGTGCGCTGCTGCCCGATCCCTCTTTGCTCGCCGACATGGATGTCGCGGCCGAGCGGATCGCCTTCGCCGCAACCCGGGGCGAAACGGTGGCGGTGTTCGGCGACTATGACGTGGACGGGGCGTGCAGCGCCGCCGTGATGCTGGTCCTGTTGCGCGCGCTGGGCTGCCCGGTGCTCTACCACGTGCCGGATCGGATCACCGAGGGCTACGGCCCGAACGGCCCGGCGCTGCTGTCGCTGGCGCGGCGCGGCGCCCGCTTGGTGGTGTGCGTCGATTGCGGCACCGCTGCCGGTGCTGCCCTGACCGCCATCGACGGCCATGCGGACGTCGTGGTGCTCGACCACCACAAGGCGGAGGGCCCGCCGCCGCCGATCATCGCGACCGTGAACCCGAACCGGCTCGACTGCGGCTCGGGAATGACCATGCTTTGCGCCGCGGCCGTGGCGTTTCTCACCGCCGTCGCCACCGTGCGTGCCTTGCGTCGTCAGGGCTTCTTCCGGGCCCGTCCCGAGCCCGACTTGCTCGCGTTGCTCGACCTGGTGGCGCTGGCAACGGTGTGCGACGTGATGCCGCTGACCGGCCTCAACCGCGCCTTTGTCCGACAAGGCCTGAAGGTGATGGCGCGGCGCCATCGACCGGGGCTTTCCGCGTTGCTCGAGGTGGCGCAAACCCGCGACCACCCGACGGCTTGGACCTGCGGTTACGGGCTTGGCCCACGGATCAATGCGGCGGGGCGGATCAGCGAAGCCGATCTCGGGCTCCGGCTGCTGCTTTGCGATGATCCTGTGGAAGCCCGTGCGCTCGCACTCACGCTCGATGCGGTGAACCGGGAGCGTCAGGAGGTGGAAGGCGCCATGCTGGCCGACGCGATGCAGGCGGCAGCCAGTCAGGCGGCGGCCGGTCATGCGGCGCTCCTGGTCGCGCATGCGGACTGGCACCCGGGCGTGGTCGGCATCGTCGCCGGTCGCATCAAGGAGCGTTTCAACCGGCCGGCCTGCGTTGCCGGCATCGCCGATGGCTTGGCGCGCGGCTCCGGCCGCTCCGTGCCCGGCCTCGATCTAGGCGCTGCCGTGATCGCGGCTCGCCAGGCGGGCATCCTCGCGACGGGCGGCGGCCACGGGATGGCGGCCGGCTTCTCGCTCGACCCGGCCCGGCTCGGGGCGTTTCATGCTTTTCTGGACGAGCGGCTCGCCGCCGCGTCGGCTTTGCCCGAAGCGGCGGACCTCGCCGTGGAAGGGGCGCTCGCGGTTCCTGGAGCAACCACCGAACTCGCCCACCAAGTTGCCCGCCTTGCCCCGTTCGGCAACGGCAACGAGGAGCCCGTGTTCGTGCTGGGGCGCGCCCACGTCGTCCGAGCCGACCGGGTGGGTGCCGAGGGGACCGCGATCCGGGCTTTCCTCGAGGGCGAAGGGGGAGGGGTGCGGCTGAAAGCGATGCTGTTCCGGGCGCGAGACGGGGCGCTCGCCGACGCACTGCTCGGCAGCACCCGCATGCCGCTGCACCTTGCGGGGCACCTGCGGGCGGAGAACTGGAACGGCACGCTGAGCGCCGGTTTTGTCATCTCGGATGCCGCCCCGGCTGCTTGACCCGGCAAGGGGGCTCCGCTAACCCCCTGCGCCGGTCCCGTTCGTCTAGCGGTCCAGGACACCGCCCTTTCACGGCGGTAACACGGGTTCGATTCCCGTACGGGACGCCAAAGCTACCGGCGTGTTAGCTTCCTCGACCTTTCTCTCTATGTAACATATAGCCAGTCTCGGACGTAGACGGCGCCGCGTTCACCTGGGATCTGCCGATTAGCTTCTCGGCCACAGGGAACCCAAGATGGCGGGACTGGCCGCGTAGGACGGACCGCGGGAGCGCGGACGTGCCCGATAGTGCAGCGGCGTGGAGATCGGTGGTCAGGCCGCCGCTCCAGGTACGCTCCCCGGCGCTATCCATTGTGGATTACTACCGGCGTCCAGTTGCGAGCGCGACGGGCGAGGCGCGCCTCAAGCGTTTCCTGACCGTACTCCGGATACGTCGCCGGTTGCGTAAAAGCAGCTCGGTCACTGAGGCAAAGAGTGTTGATCACCGCGTAGCTTTTCGCCGAAGTTGAGCAGATCGCTCCGACGTAGACGCCACATTGACGGCACAGCAGGTAGTCTGCGGTGCGCGACCCGAAGCGATATCTTTGAACAAGCGACCAATCGGCAGCCCATAACTCGGTCCGTCCTGCAGGGTCAGACACGGTGCGAGTGCCATGCGCACAGCAGAAAGAGCAGGTGCAAGAGCGCACAAGCATATCAGCCGGTGGCTTGGTCAGCGACAGCCGGAGACGAATGTTACCGCAATGACAGGATCCTTGGTGTTCCATAAAACTCTCCGACGCTGCCGATATCATGGCGAAGAAGAGCGAGAGCTGGAAGTTCGGCGACTTCGGCCACCCTCGGCTACGCCGTGGTCGAATTCGACGTCACCATCGTGAATACCACCTGGAGAGTCGGCTGGTCCCTGGGCGGGGTTTCGCGAGCTGCAGTCGTCAACAGCTACACGGGGCCTTTGCAAGCGGCGGCGAGCACGGTGCGGTAGCCGCGCTCGGTCACCGCGCAAAAGGGACCGGCCAGCCGGTCGTGGTTGAGACGGCGAGGTTTGAAATCACGATGGCGACGCGCTTCGGGCGTTTGGCCGCGACGGGGTTCGGATCCTTCAGGCTCACCGGCGTCAGCCCTTCCGCTGCAGCGAGAACACGAAATCCGGGCCGAGGCCCTGGTTGCGGGCGAGCTCGATCCAAAGCATCGCCAGCGGCTCCAGCAACCGGGACGCGCGCAGTCCGCCGATGTCGAGGGCCTCGAATTCCGCGTCGGCGACGAGCGCGAGCACCGTCTCTTTGCCGTCGGGGTCGTCGCCCGCGACGAACATCGCGGGCCGCGCCGCATAGGGCCGCGCGTCCGCCATGTTCTCGAAGCCGGTCTGGTTGAACGTCTTGAAGACGTGCGCCTGCGGCGCGAGCGCGGCGATCCGCTCGGCGCCCGAGATATCGTAGCCCATCGTCAGCCCGAGGCGGCCGGCGACCATCCCGAGCGGGTTCGTCGCGTCGATCAGCACCTTCCCGACGAATCCCGCAGCGGCGGCGATCACGTCGCCCGCCGCGCCGAACGGCGTTGCCAGGATCGTCGCGTCCGCCCCGCTCGCGGCCTCGGCGATGGCGACGCGTATCTGAGCGCCCGGGCTGCGGCGTGCGCGTCCCGAAGACAATCTGGTGCCCGGCCCGGCCGAGCGCCTGGGCGAGTGCGCCTCCCACATTGCCGGTGCCGATGATCGCGACCTTCACCCTGGACCTCCACATTTCCACAAACCGCAAGCGCCGCGGCATGATATGACCGGCTTTCAGGTCGCAGGATTGAATTCGCTGCATGAGCAACTTCGACGACACTCAACTGCGCCGGCTCGACGTCACGCTGCTCCTGGTGTTCGAAGAGGCGATGGCCAGCGGCAAGCTGTCGGCGGCCGCCAGGCGGCTTGGCCTCACCCAGTCGGCCATCAGCCACGCCGTCCGGCGGCTACGCGACGTGTTCGACGACCAGCTGTTCATCCGCACGCCGCACGGTGTCCAGCCAACGCCGCGCGCGCTCGCGCTGCGCGCGCCGATCGGGGAGGCGCTACGGCTGATCGGCGGCGCGGTGCGCCCCGCGAGCTTCGACCCGGCGCGCGACGAGCGCGTGTTCCGCGTCGCCGCCTCCGACTACGAGACGGCGCTGTTCGCGCCCCTGCTGTTGGACACCGCCGCCCCGGCGCCGCGCTTCATCTTCCGCACCCTGATCCGGCGCGAGGCGATCGACGCGTTGCAAGCAGGCGATATCGATCTCCTGCTCGGTTTCACCTGGGACAGGGCGCGTGCCTGCGACTCCGTAACGCTGTTCCACGAGGACTACGTCGTAGTCGCGCGGCGCGGCCATCCGGCGCTCGGAGCGGCGCTCGACCTCGCACGTTACGCGGCGTTTGGGCATATTCTAGTCTCGCCGGGCGCGTCGCTCAGCGGGATCGTAGACAAAGCCCTCGCGGGCACAGGCGAAACCCGCCGTGTCGTAATGGCGGTGCCCTATTTTTTGGCGGCCTTGGCGACGGTCGCACAGACCGACCTAATCGCTACGCTGCCACGCCGGTTGGCCGAGCGCCACGCAAAGAGTTTCGGCCTGGGAACCGTCCCATCGCCAATTCCCATTCGGACGTTTCCGGTACAGATGGCGTGGAGCCGACGAATGAGCGTCGATCCATCGCTCCTCTGGCTACGTGGCACGTTAGGTCGTGCAGCAGCTTTGCTAACAGAGCACCTTGGCGCGACCGCTGCGGCCACGCCATGGCCGGCCTGACCTCGAAGACGCAATGACAGGAACTGGGAACGAAACTGCCCGGCCCGGGTTGGGCATCGAAACCTCGGAGAGCAGCCATGCCGCCGGAGCCAGGCGCCCTAGGGCGCTCTCAACCCAGTCTGCTGCTGGGTGTTCGACGCGGAATTGCTCGCAAATGCCCCGCTTGCGGCGAGGGCGACCTGTTCTGCGGCTTTCTCGCCATCCGCCCAACCTGTCCGGCTTGCGGCAACGACAACGAGCAATATCCGTCGGACGACTTCGCGCCTTACGTCACGATCTTTATCGTGCTGCACCTGATGGTGCCTATTTTGGTCGCGGCGGACAGGACCTGGGACATGTCGGTGTGGACCGAGGCGGCGATAGCACTCCCAATATTCCTGGTCGCGACGGTCCTCCTCTTGCCGTTCGTCAAAGGCGCTGTGGTCGGTTTCGCCTGGTCACGCGGCGTCACTCGCCGACCTACGTGACGCATTGCCCGCTGGCGGATCGCATCAATGCCCCGGGGGGTTGAGTTGTCACGGGACTGATTCCCCTGCTTGGCCGAGGAGCAAGGCATGCATTCCGCGACGCACGACGATCTGATCCGTGACCAGTTCACTCGTCAGGCGATCCCGTTCAACGCGGCGGCCGGGATCTCTGATGAGCGTGCACTCGCCATGATCGTGGAGGCGGCCCGGCCCGGCCCGGACGACACTGTTCTCGATCTCGCGTGCGGAGGTGGCCTGATCGCGTGCGCCTTCGCCCCGCATGTGCGTCATGCCACAGGTCTCGATCTGACACCGGCAATGCTGGATCGCGCCCGTGCGCTGTCCGCCGAGAAGGGGCTATGCAACGTCACGTGGCAACAGGGCGACGTTCGCGCGCTGCCTTGGCCCGACGCCAGCTTCAGCATCGTCGTCACTCGTTTCTCTTTTCACCACTTCCACGACCCGCTGAGCGCGCTGGGCGAAATGACGCGGGCTTGCCGTGCTGGCGGGCGGGTCGTCGTGGTGGACATGTATGCCTCCGAGGACACCGCGAAGGCGGCGGAGTGGAACCGGTTGGAGAGATTGCGCGATCCATCGCATGTCCGCGCCCTGAGCTTGACGGAGCTGACCGGGTTGTTTCTCGCAGTCGGACTGCCGAAGCCGGAACAAACATTTTACGAACTGCGCGGCGAAGTGGACGCCTTGCTCGCCCGGTCGTTTCCCCTGCCAGGGGATGCCGAGAAAATTGCGGCGCTGTTCGCGGCGCAAACAGAGAGGGACAGCATGGGTATTGAGGTGCAACGCGCTGGAAAGGCGCTGCATTACGCGTATCGGGTAGCCATCCTAGCCGCGAACCGGAATTGAACGCCCTCATCCCGGCAGCGGGCAGGTAGACAACGCTGATGCATCGATGTCTGAGTGAAGTCAGGCCATTCACGTAGCCCAACGCGCGAGCACGACCAGAGTGAGGCGAAAGCTGCCGGTCGTGGTCCTCAGTAACCGTAATAGCGATGATATGGCCGGTAGTAACCATAGTGACGGTAATAAGGATGGTGGTAATATCCATAATGATGGTAGTAATGATGTGGCCCATAGTAGTATAGAGTATGCGGCCTATGCCAGTAGCCGTATCGACCATACCACGCAAAACTCTTGCTCGGCAGCAAGGCACCGGCCAGCAACAAGCCAGCGGCCACCAAATTCAGACCGAACTTCATTTTGATGCCTCCCTGTTGATGATGAATTACAGGCGCTAGGGTACGCCGTTCCTGCCCCATACTGGCCTCGGCACGGCTCCGCGAATTGAACAAGTCGGAAGCTGACTTAATCCCGGATGGAGCCCTGTCGTACCGGCATTTCCGATGTGCTTACTCTTTTCTCCTGTCCGCCCATGGCGTAAGTGCGGCGACATTGCGGCGCCGGGAAGATAAGGGTCTACGACGCCTGTGATTGTAGGTTGATAACGAAATCGTTGTCTCGCTCTCGTAGCGGCGTGCGTTCACCACAACCTGTCCGAGCGGTAATGTGCAGTCTGCGGTAAGCAAGGTAGCGGCGGCGGCAACGGCGAGGCGAAGCCGTGCCAAACCTCGGCAGGTTCGCCCATGTGATGGGGCGCGCCGCCGCCGCCTATAACCGAACCCATCAGCCGATCGATCGCCGGCTGGTAGGCCTGGTTTCTCGAAATAGCGCCAGCAGCGAGAGGCGGCGACGCTGCGCCGCGCCACCACGCTCTCGATCAGGCCACGCTCCAGGCGGCGCTCACTTGAGGCGAACGGCAGTTCCGGCGGTGGACTGACTTGGCCGCCGGTTCGCCTGTTGCTGTCTACCGCTCACGAACAGTCGCTCCGCCGCCCAAGACACCGGATCGCCGGCGACAACTCGTTCGGCCTGCGACCATTGTGGCTGCGCCTGACTATTCTCGTAGATGGCCTGAGGAATGCCACCGCCGGCGGCTCGCGCATCGCCCGAAGAGCACGCTAACATCGCTACGGCGGCGATCAGACCTTGCCTCACCATGTAGCCCCACTCCTCCCGCCGCACGAGCAGGTCGAGGTATGCCGCGCGTGGCGTCGGAGCTGCGAAGGTGACAAGGTCGGAAAGCTGCTCAGAGGCCGTTTCGTTCCACAGGACACTGTGATCGCCCGTGGGTTCTTCATATTGCTTGGTCATTGGTGGAAGCCCTCTGTTCGTTCGTGGAGCCCCATCATTCGTCGGTTTCGCGCCTCCACGCGATTACTTGCGAGGTCATCACGGGGAGGTTTTTTGGGCTTCTGCCCTTAAGTAAGTAGCGAGTTTGCTCGGGCTGGCGGGCGTACATCCGGCCGCGCGCACGTTGCCGCGTGACGCAGCGCTCGCGAGGAACTGCGTCCCGCAACGTAAAGGCGAGAAACGAGAACTTTCCTCGCGCGAGTGGCTGCCTCCACGGCTCCCGCGGTTGAATCATCTTGCTTTTTTCACATTCACCAACGTCCTCCCCGGCTACTCCTCAGCGAAGTTAAGGGAATGTCATGTCCAGACGCTGGTTGCGGGCGCTGACGATCGCCGCCGTCCTACTGGGATCTGTCGCACCGGCCTGGGCCGGCTCCATTCTCGATCGCGTGCGGGAGGCGAGGGTCGTGCGCTGCGGCGGGGTGTCGCGTCCCGGTCTCTCCGCTCCGGGGTACGGCGGAGCCTGGGAGGGGCTGGAGGTAGATGTATGCCGCGCCGTTGCGGTGGCCGTGCTCGGCGCGAACGGTCGTGCCGAGTTCCGGCCCGAGGTTGCGGAAAGCGACATGCGGCGGGTGAGCGGGGGCAACGATGACGTCTCGTTCCTCACCGCTTCCGAAATCGTGACCGACCATCTGACGGGGGCCGTGCTGCCGGGGCCGCCGGTTTTCTACGAGACGCACGGGGTGATGGTGCACGCGGACGCGCACCCGACGCGCCTTCCGGAGCTCGAAGGCAGCATGATCTGCGCCGAGCCCGGCACCGGCCCTGAGCGCAGCCTGCACGCCTACTTTGCGGCGAAACACCTCCCGTTCCGATTTTCCATGTGGCAGGAAAGCGAGGAGATGGTGGACGCCTACAGCGTCGGGCGCTGTCCGGCGATCGCGGGCGAGATGACGACGCTCGCGGCGCTGAAGCGCGAAGCCGATGCGGCCGGCCATCCGAGCCGCATCCTGCCGGACCCGCTCGCCGTCACACCGGTGCTCGCCACCACGCCGACCGGCGATGCGGATTGGGCGCGCATCGTGAACTGGACGGTCATGACATTGCTTGCCGCGGAGACGCGCGCCGGCGATCCCGCGAATGCTCGCGCACTGCCCCTGAGTGGAGGAGCGCTCGGGTTATCCGAGGGCTGGCAGGCGGCCGTCGTCGCCGCCACTGGTGACTACCTCGACATCTACCGCCGCAATCTCGGCGCCGACTCGCGGCTCGACCTGCCGCGGGGGGTGAATGCCCTCTGCGACGCGGGCGGCCTGATGTGCCCGCCCTTCGTCGAATAAGCGGCTCCGGCCCCAAGTTCCTGTTCAACCGCAAGGTGATTACCGATGAAACGTTCGCTCCTCCAGGCGTGTTCGGCGTGGACGGCCTTGTCCCTGATCCTGCAACCGGCGTTGGCGGTCGCCGGCGCGTCCACCATGACGTTGCAGCCCGCCAGCGCGCCGCTCGCCGGCTGGCAGCATGACCCGGACAGCGACCCGCCGCTCACCACGGAGCAACTGGTCAAGCTGCTGCGCCAGCGGGTCAAATACGTGTTCGTGCTGTTCCAGGAGAACCGGTCGTTCGACCACTATTTTGGCACGTTTCCGGGCGCCAACGGATTGTTCTCAGACCCGGACGGAACAGCACGAGATCCAGCCGCCACGCCGGGCTTCGTGCAGCCGCTCTACAACACGGATGGCTCGCTCGGCACCATCTCGCCGTTCCGGATCGGCCAGCAGCAGCATGCCGCGGACCTTGACGACGTCGATCATGGGCACCCGAGGATGGCGAGCAAGATGAATCTCGACCCGTCGACGGCGGTGCCCAACATGGACCGCTTCGCCGTGGCCGAGGAGTTGAAATACGTCACGGGCGGCCTCGGCTACTCGCGCAGCACGTACAACAGCATCCCGACGCTGCCGGACAAGGCCGCTAATGCACCCACGAACGAGGCCAAGCAATTCGGCGAGTTAGCAATGGCCTACGTCGACTGCGACACCGTTCCGTTCATGTGGCAGTGGGCGCACAACTTCGCGTTGTTCGACAACATCTTCCAAACCACCGTTGGCCCATCGACACCCAACGCGATCGCCATGATCGCCGGCCAGTCTGGCGAGACCCAGTGGGTGAAGCACCCGGACCTCGCGATCACGTTCACCAACACCGGCGACGCGGGCTCATTCACTTCGACCGGAGTCCCTGTGGTGAATGACCCGATCCCCGGGTTGCCGGGCTCCACCTCAGCCTATTCCGGCAATCCGAGCGATCCCACCAACACCACTCCGACCCCGACCAGCCCGGAACCGCTTCCCGCGCCGCAGCGCAAAAACGAGGGCGGCGCACCCTCGAACGTCGCGCCGGCCCTCACCTTCGCTTCCTTGCCGCTCTCGTTCACTGGTCAGAACGCGGCGACGCTCGCCGGCAGCGACAGCAATCCGGCGGCGGATCTCGGTGACGTCAAGCTCGACATCTTGGCGCTCAGCAATCAAGGTCGCAAACCGATCAACTGGGGCTGGTACCAGAACGGCTACAGCGCGAGCGAGCCCAATCTGCCCAGCGCTAACGGCATCGACACGGTTCCGCACGCGAGCTATATCGGCCATCACAACGGCCCGCAGTATTTTGGTTACGTCGTCAACAATTCAAACGAAGCGGCCCACCTGCACGGGCTGGGCCAGTTCTTCGACGACATGGCCGCCCAGAGCTTACCCCAGGAAGGCGGCGTCTTTTATGTGCGTGGTGGTTATGACAACATTGCGGGTCTCGTCCCCGCCTATAACGACGGCAGCCCGGACGCGAACTACGTTCAGGGCAACTTCCTGGGCGACGACGACCATCCCGCCTATTCGGATAGCGAAATCAGTGAGGCGCTGCTGGCGCGCGAGATCAATGCGATTGCGTCGAGCCCGTACTGGGGCCAGAGCGCCATCGTCATCACATACGACGAGTTTGAAGGCGACTACGATCATGTACCGCCGCGCATCCTGAGCTTCGATCCGGCCGGGCTGCCGCTGAGTTGCGGGCCGCGCATCCCGCTCATCGTGATCTCGCCCTTCGCCCGCGCCGGCGTGGTGGCGCACGAGGAGGGCGACCACGCATCTGTGATCGCGCTGATCAACAACGTATTCGGCCTCACTCCGCTCGCTCGACTGCCTGACGAACTGCTTGCGCGCATCTCGGCTTCGACCAACCCGGCCTTCAACCGGCCGGACGGCGCGCCGCAAACCAACCTTGGGCCGCACGACGCGTTGACGCCGGGCACCGGCAGCCTTCTGTCGGCTTTCGATCCGGCGCGCCTTGCCGGCCAGGCGCCGCCGCTCCCAGCCTCGCTAGCGACCATCCCGGACGAGACCGTGAACTCGTTGCCCCACTACAACGGCCAAGGCTGCCAAGCGCTCGGCATCACGACGGAGGACCGCCGCCTCGGGATCCCGAACGCGATCCCGGCCGACTTCAGCCCGCGACCGAGCCAGACGAAGAACTAGAACTCTGGCGAGGAAAATACGGCGACGGCCTCACGCGGCCGTCGCCGTAAGAAATGACGCCTCAGGTCGGGCGAAGCGATCCGGCTACTCTGCGGCGACGCGGCGTTTTGCTTGCACCTTCTTGGCCCGCTTCTTCCCCGCCGCCTTCTTCGCCGGTTTCTTGACGGGCTCGCGCTTCGGCGCGGGCTTGGCGGCAGGCGTGGGCTTCGGCGCGGAAGCCTTCGTCGCGCCGGACGCTGCCTTCCGCTTGCCGGCCCCTTTCACCTTCAGCGGCTTGCCCTTTTCCGCGAGCAGCGCCACCGCGTCGGGCAGGGTAAAATCCTCCATCGCCGCCCCGCGGGGCAGGTTGGCGACGGTTTTGGCGTGCTGCACGTAGGGCCCGAAGCGGCCCTTGCGCACGGACACCGGCTCGCCGTCCTTGGGATGCGGGCCGAGCGAGCGGACGCTCGCCAGCTTCCGGGCAAGAACATCCACCGCACGGTTGATGCCGATGGCGAGGATGTCGTCGTCGCGGTCGAGCGAGCCGAACACCGCACCCATCCGCACATAGGGGCCGAACCGGCCGATCCCCGCCTCGATCGGCTCGCGCGTTTCCGGGTGCAAGCCGATCTCGCGCGGCAAGGATAGCAAGGCGAGCGCCTGCTCCAGGGTGATCGTCTCGCCCGTCATGCCCCGCGGCAAGGACGTGCGCCGCGGCTTCTGCTTCTTGTCCTCGCCCGGTTCGCCCTGCTGGACGTACAGCCCGTATGGACCGCGCCGGACCGTGATCTCCTCGCCGGTGTCGGGGTGCGAGCCGAGCGAGCGCATCCCTTCCTTCAGCGTTTCGCCGCTTTCCTCGCCACCTTCGATCGCGAGACGGCGCGTGTACTGACACGCCGGATAGTTCGAGCAGCCGATGAAGCTGCCGAACCGGCCGAGCTTTAGCCCGAGCCGTCCGGCATGGCAGGCGGGGCAGGTGCGCGGGTCGCTGCCGTCCTCGCGGGGCGGGAAGAAATGCTCGCCCAGGTCTTGGTCGAGCGCGCTGATCACGTCGGAGATCTTGAGGTCGCGGGTCTGGTCGACGGCGCGGGAGAACTCTTCCCAGAACGCATGCATGACGGCGCGCCAGTCGGCCCGCCCATCCGAGATGTCGTCGAGCTTTTCCTCCAGGCTCGCCGTAAAGCCGGTATCGACGTATCGCTCGAAAAAGCTCGTGAGGAATGCGGTCACCAAGCGGCCGCGGTCCTCCGGGATGAACCGCTTTTTGTCCAGCCGGACGTAGTTGCGGTCCTGCAGCACAGACAGGATCGACGCATAGGTGGAAGGCCGGCCGATGCCGAGTTCCTCCATCTTTTTCACCAGGCTCGCCTCCGAGTAGCGCGGCGGCGGCTGCGTCCAGTGCTGGTTGGCGGCCACGTCGCCCCGCTCCAGCGGATCGCGCTCCGCCATCGGCGGCAGCACCCGCCCGTCGTCGGCGTCCGCGCCTTCCGCGTCGTCCGTGCCCTCGCGATACAGCTTGAGGAAGCCGTCGAATGCCACGATGGAGCCGGTCGCGCGCAGCTTGAGGCCGCGCCCGTCCGTCACGTCGACACTGACCTGATCAAGCTCGGCCGACTGCATCTGGGACGCGACCGCGCGCTTCCAGATCAGCTCATAAAGCCGCCGCTGGTCGGGGTTGAGCGCCTGCGCCACCTGGTCCGGGGTGCGTTCGACGTCCGTAGGCCGGACTGCCTCGTGGGCTTCCTGCGCGTTCTTCGCCCGGCTCGTGTATTCGCGCGGCGCGGCGGGCAGGTAGTCGCGGCCGTATGTGCCGTCCACATGCTCGCGGATGGCGGTGACGGCCTCGCGCGCCATCTGCACGCCGTCCGTCCGCATGTAGGTGATCAGGCCCACCGTGTCGCCGTCGAGCTCGACGCCCTCGTAGAGCTGCTGGGCGAGGCGCATCGTCGCCTGCGCGCCAAAGCCGAGCTTGCGCGAGCTCTCCTGCTGCAAGGTGGAGGTGGTGAAGGGGGGCGGGGGGTTACGCTTGACCCGCTTCCGTTCCACCGAGCCGACCGTGAACGTGCCGGCTTCAACGGCCGCCTTCGCCCGTGTCGCCAGCGCTTCGGTGTTGAGGTCGAACTGGTCGAGCCGGCGGCCGTCGAGGTAGGTCAGGCGTGCGGTGAACGGGGCTCCGGCGAGCGTCGTGAACAGCGCTTCGACCGTCCAGTACTCGCGCGGCCGGAACGCTTCGATCTCGGCCTCGCGCTCGGAGATCAGACGAAGTGCCACGGACTGCACGCGCCCGGCGCTCCGACTGCCGGGGAGCTTGCGCCACAGCACGGGCGAGAGCGTGAAACCGACCAGATAGTCGAGCGCCCGGCGCGCGAGATAGGCCTCGATCAGCGGCTGATCGAGCGCGCGGGGGTGCGCCATGGCAGCGCGGATCGCCGAGCGGGTGATCTCGTTGAAGGTGATGCGCTCCACCCTCACACCCTTCAGCGCGCGCTGATCCTCAAGCATGGCCCGCACGTGCCAGGAGATCGCCTCGCCTTCACGGTCTGGGTCGGTTGCGAGGTAAAGGGTGCGCGCGCCTTTCAGCGCCTTGGCGATGGCGGCAACCTGCCGGGTGCCGCGCTCGTCGGCTTCCCAGTCCATAGCGAAATCCTGGTCCGGACGGACCGAACCGTCTTTCGGGGGAAGGTCCCTGACATGCCCGAAACTCGCGAGCACGGTGTAGCCGCCGCCCAGGTATTTGTTGATGGTCTTGGCTTTGGCGGGCGATTCGACGACGACGACGTCCGGCATAGCATCCTTCGGCTTTACGGCCCGTCGCGTCCGGTCAAGGCCATCGCGCGATTTCCGGGAAGGGTCTCGACACGTCCGGCGAGTTCGAGTTCCAACAAGGTCGCCATCACGGCGGCGGGAGAGAACTGGCAGTCACGGATCAAATCGTCAACCGACGTCGGGGAAGGTCCAAGTAGTTCAATCACTTGGCGTCGGATCGCCGGCATGTCCCCCGGCATCTCGGACCATGCCTCGAGGGTTGGGGCGGGCTCGGCGAGGTGCGGCGCGGCGCCGCGGGCGAACAGCGGCGCACGTGCCAGCCCCTCCCGAAGCGGGTGGTCGGGAAGGTTGTCGATCACGTCGGCGGACGTTTCGGTGAGCTGGGCGCCCTGCCGGATCAGGTCGTTCGAGCCCCGGCAGCGCGGGTCGAGGGGCGAGCCGGGCACCGCGAACAGCTCACGGCCGTAATCCTGCGCCATGCGCGCGGTAATGAGGCTGCCGGAACGGGGTGCCGCCTCGACCACCACAACCCCGAGTGCAAGGCCTGCGATCACTCGGTTGCGGCGGGGAAAGTGCCGGGCCTGGGGTGCGGTGACCGAGCGGTGCCTCTGCGACGACAGCCCCGCCCGCCGCGATCTCGGCCTGCAGCGATGCATGCTCGGTCGGGTAGGGATGGTCGAGGCCGCCGGCGACGGCCGCCACGGTCCGGCCGGCAGCCAGCGCGCCGCGATGGGCCGCGGCGTCCACGCCACGCGCCATGCCCGAGACCACGACAAAGCCGGCGGCGGCGAGCTCGCTGGCCAGAACCTCGGCCACGCGCCGGCCGTTGGCCGAAGCGTTGCGCGCGCCCACGATGGCGACGGACGGAGCCGAGAACGCCTCGACGGAACCGAGGACTGCGATCACCGGCGGAGCGTCCTCTGACAGCGCGAGCAGCTTGGGGTAGTCCGGGCCGGACAGCACCAGCAAGCGGCCGCCGATCCGGTCCAGCGCCGCGAGTTCGCCTTGCGCCCGGCCAGGGCTCGGCACGGCCGGCGGGGCTCGCCTGCCGCCGGCGCGGGCAAGCTCGGGCAACGCCGCGATCGCCGCCGCGGGCGACCGATAAAGCTGCAGCAAGCGACGGTAGGTCACGGGGCCTACGCCCTCGGTGCGGGCCAGGCGCAGATGGTCGACCGTCTCGGACGGGGTCACTGCTCGAGGTTCCTTTTGACGAACGGCCGGAATGAACCGAGGCAGAATGAGCGGCCGGCGCCGCTAATTTGCAGTTAACCCCGCGCCATGCCGCTACGGCTTCCTCCCGATTCGCGGCTCCGTGCCGTCGAGCAAGCGGCGGATGTTGGCTTGGTGGCGGACGAATACCAGCACCGTGATCGCGAGCGCCATCACCGCGGTGTCCCGGCCGGAAAGCAGGCTTGCGAGCGCCGGGGCGAGCGCGAAGGCGAGGAGCGCGGCGGCCGATGAAATTCGCAGCAAGGCAGCGCAGCCGACCCAGATCATGCAGGCGAGCACGCCGACGGGCCACGTGGTGGCGAGCAGCACGCCCAACCCGGTCGCGACCCCCTTGCCGCCCTGGAAGCCGAGCCAGAACGGGAACAGGTGCCCGATCACCGCGCCGACGCCGGCCCATAGGGCTGCGGCATGGCCGCCGTGCCAATCCGCCAACAGCACGCCGGCCGCGCCCTTCCCGCCGTCCAACAGCAAGGTGGCGGCGGCCAGCCAGCGCCGCCCGGTCCGGAGCACATTGGTCGCGCCGATGTTGCCCGAGCCGATCGAGCGAATGTCGCCGAGCCCGGCGCCTCGCGTGACCAGCAATCCGAACGGGATCGATCCCAGAGCGTAGCCAAGCAGGGCGTAGTCGATCGGAGGTATCATCCGAACACCCGCTTCCCCGCCTTCCATGTGCCGATGACCCGGCCTTCCAGAGCCCGCCCGTCGAAGGGCGTGTTCTGCGCCTTGCCGGGCAGCGTGCCGGCCTCGACCCGCCAGGCCCGCTCGGGGTGGAACAAACAAAGGTCGGCTGCCGCTCCCTTGACCAATCGGCCACCCGCGTAGCCGAGCAGGCGGGCGGGTTCGGCCGTCAGCAACGCGACCGCGCGCCGGAGCCCCAAGGCGCCGCCATGCACCTGCGCCAAGGTGACGCCGAGCAAGGTCGCGAGCCCGGTGCCGCCCGGTGCCGCCTGAGCGAATGGCAGCCGCTTGTCATCGGCGTCGCGCGGCTGGTGGTCGGACGCGATGGCATCGATGGTCCCATCCACCAGGGCAGCGGCCACGGCGAGGCGGTCGGCCTCCGAGCGCAACGGGGGCGACAGCTTGGCATAGGTGCGAAAGTCGCCGATGGCCGTCTCGTTGAGATCGAAATAGGGCGGGGCGGTGTCGCAGGTGACAGCGAGCCCGTCCGCCTTGGCGCAGCGAATCAACGCGAGCGCCTCGGCGGTCGAGACGTGCGCGAAGTGGATGGCTCCGCCAGTCAACCGGACTAGGCGTATGTCGCGGGCGACCAGGATCGCCTCGGCCGCCGCCGGCGCGCCGGCGAGGCCCAGCCTCGTCGATTGCGCCCCCTCGGTCGCGACCGCGCCTTCGGTCAGCGACGGCTCCTCGGGATGCTGCACGATGCGCGCGTCGAACCCGCTCGCGTAGGAAAGCGCCTGACGCATCAGCCGCGCCGAGCCGAGTGCCCGCGCGCCGTCGGTGAACGCCACCGCGCCGGCCTCGCGCAGCAGCCCGATCTCGGCAAGCTCTTCGCCCCGGCAGCCCCGCGTCACGGCGGCGTAGGGCAGGATGGTCAGGCTGCCGGTCTCCCCCCCGCGCGCCCGCAGCAGGCCGACCAGGGCCGGATCGTCGATCGGCGGGGACGTATCGGGCAGCGCCGCGAGCGCCGTCACGCCGCCCGCCGCCGCGGCAGCCGCGGCGGAGGCGATGGTCTCGCGATACTCGTAGCCCGGCTCGCCCAACGCGGCGCGCATATCGACGAGGCCCGGGCAGAGGACCGTTCCGGGTTCCTCGATGACGCACGTCCCTTCCGGCATTCCGAGGCCGGGGCCGAGATCAGCGATGATCCCGTCACACACCAGGAGGTCGCCTCGCGCATCCATGGCGGCATCGACCAGCCGGACGTCGCGGAACAGCAGCGTTGCGTCAGGCATTGCGGCCGCGCCGCGCCAAGGTGTCGAGCACCGCCATCCGGACGGCAACGCCCATCTCGACCTGTTCGCGGATTACGCTGCGGGCCGGATCGTCGGCCACCGCGCTGTCGATCTCCACCCCGCGGTTCATCGGCCCG
This sequence comes from uncultured Alphaproteobacteria bacterium, assembly GCA_963757115.1. Classification (GTDB taxonomy): domain Bacteria; phylum Pseudomonadota; class Alphaproteobacteria; order Acetobacterales; family Acetobacteraceae; genus CAVWQV01. The sequence goes on from CAVWQV010000001.1 coordinate 490,398, forward strand.
GGATGCATCACAGCGCGTCGGGCCGCGCCCGCGCGAGCTTGGCGGCGTCGAGCCCGTAGAAGCGGAAATACTCGCGGGCGCTCGGCACGAGGCCGCCCGTCGTGCGCTCCCGCTGCAAGCGCAGCATCATGACGATATCGGTGCCGGCGAGCCCCGCTCGCATGTCATGAAACACGTCCACGCCAAGCGCCGCCACCTCCGCTGGCATCAAGGTGGGCGGCCCGACCACCCGCACCCGGCTTCCCATGGTGGTAAGCAAATGGATGTTGGAGCGCGCCACCCGCGAATGGAGGATGTCGCCGCAGATCGCCACGGCGAGGCCCTCCAGCCGCCCCTTGTGCCGCCGGATGGTCAAGGCGTCGAGCAGTGCCTGGGTCGGATGCTCATGGGTGCCGTCGCCGGCGTTGATGACGGCGGCGTCGACTTTCTGCGCAAGCAGGCTCGGTGCCCCGGATTGGTCGTGCCGTACCACGAGCAGGTCGCACTGCATGGCGTTGAGCGTCGCCGCCGTGTCGAGCAGAGTTTCACCCTTCTTCACCGACGACGTAGCGACCGCCATGTTGATGACGTCGGCCCCGAGCCGCTTGCCGGCGAGCTCAAAGCTGGTGCGAGTGCGGGTGCTGTCCTCGAAAAACAAGTTGATCAGCGTTTGCCCGCGGAGAAGGTCACGGCCTGTCTTGCCTGACCGATTTAGCAGCACGTAGCTTTCTGCGAGATCGAGCAGTTGCCCGATCTCCGGCGGATGCATTCCCTCGATCGCGAGCAGGTGCTTATGGGGGTAGGCCACGCGTCTTCGATGCAGGAAGGGTCGCAACCCGTCAATGCCGCCGCCCGGCGCCTTTCGGACGCGAGCGGGACGCGTTCAGGTTGATACGTCGTCCTATCCGGTCTATGCCTCGGTCGTTGCGCTTCCGCGATTTGGTCGGCGCTCGCGAGCAACCAACGGGAGAAGTTTCTTATGACAGGAAAGCGTGGGCTGCTATTTACCCTGGCGGGAGCGGCCTTCATGTTGCAGGCCTGCTCTTCCACGCCGCCGCCCCAGCCGGTTGCTGCGCCGGCCGCGCCGCCAGCGCCCGATTATAGCGGAACCTATTCGGGCACCGTAACCCCCACCAAAGGCTGCCCCGCCCCGAGCACCGCGTCTCTCAGCGTGGAGAACAAGCAGTTTACCCTGATGTGGAACAAGTCGACGACCTTCTCAGGTCCTGTCGCTGATGATGGCTCGCTGTCTGCCACGCTCCCCGGCACGCCGGCGTCAGGGGTGCAGCATCACAAGTACCGGCGCGGAGGTGCGATGCCGGGTGCGGACCTGACCGGCAAGATCGAGGGCAACACGTTCACCGGGCAGGTTATCAGAAACACGTGCACGACGCCGCTTTCATTGCAGAAATCGACTTAGCAGCCCTCGGCCCGACCCTCCCGGCGAGCCGGGGAGGGAGACTAGGAGTCCTCTCCCCAGTTCGGGGGAGGGTCGGGCGAGCGTGTTACGCCGAAGCCGCGTCGATCCGAGCCAAAGCCTCGTGTCGCCCTAGCGCCGCCAAGGTGACGTCGATCCCCGGGCTCGTCGTGCTGCCCGTCAATGCTGCACGTAGCGGCTGCGCGACCTGGCCGAGTTTCCTTCCCGACCGCTCCGCGAAACCGCGCAGCGCCAAGTCGAGCGATTCGCGTGAGAAGTCGGTAGCGGCCAGCACGGGCGCGATTTCCCGCAGCATCAGCTTCGCATCGGATGAGAGCAAGGCCGCCGCTTTCGGCTCGAACGTCAGCGGCCGGACGGCGGCCAGAAACGCGGCGTTGTCCGCCAACTCGACCAGCGTCCTGGCGCGCTCCTTCAGATCCGGCATCAACGCGCGGACCCGAGCGGCCGCGACGCTGCCGAGGGACAAGCCCGGGCGGGACGCCAAGCCGTTGCAGCACGTCACGGGTCAGTCGATCGTCGTCGGCCGCACGGATGTAGATGCCGTTAAGGTGGGTGAGCTTGGCGTAATCCATCCGGCTCGCCGCGCGCCCGACATCGGCGATGTCGAACAACCGGATCGCTTCCTCGCGGCCGACGACTTCCAGATTGCCGTGGCCCCAGCCGAGCCGGAGCAGGTAGTTGCACAGTGCCTCCGGCAAGTAGCCTTGCTCGCGGAACTCAAGCGCGCTCACGGCGCCATGGCGCTTCGAAAGCTTGGCCCCGTCCGCGCCGTGGATCAGCGGGAGGTGGGCGAAGCGCGGGACGGCCCACCCCATCGCCTCATAGACCTGCACCTGCCGGAACGTGTTGGTGAGGTGGTCGTCGCCCCGGATCACGTGAGTGATGGCCATGTCGTGATCGTCCACTACCACCGCATGAAGATAGGTGGGCGTGCCGTCGCTGCGGAGGATGATCATGTCATCGAGCTCGGCGTTGGCGACGCGCACCGTACCCTGCACTAGGTCGTCCACCACGGTCTCGCCCTCGCGCGGCGCCCGCAAGCGGATCGCGGGCGAAATGCCGGGCGGGGCTTCGGCGGGATCGCGGTCGCGCCAGCGTCCGTCGTAGCGTGGCGGCCGGCCCTCCGCGATCGCCCGCTCGCGCATCGCCTTGAGCTCCTGTGGCGTGCAGAAGCAGCGATAGGCGTGCCCCTGTTCCAGCAGCTCGTGCGCGACGGCGGCGTGGCGCGCGGCCCGGGTGGACTGGAAGACGGGCGGCTCGTCGGGGTCGAGCCCGAGCCATTCGAGGCTTTCGAGAATGGTCCGGGTCGCTTCCGCCGTGCTGCGCTCGCGGTCGGTGTCCTCGATCCGGAGCAGGTATCGGCCGCCGTGATGCCGACTGAACAGGTAGTTGAAAAGAGCGGTGCGCACCCCGCCGATATGCAGGGTGCCGGTCGGGCTCGGTGCGAAGCGGGTGCGGACGGACATCGCTCGGCTCCTAGCACCTCCAAGATGGCGTGTTGAGCCGTCCCCCGGTATGCTTCTACCGGAGGTTGCAAAATGGACCAGGTACTTGCCGCGGCCCGTGGGAGCTGGGAAGCGCATCTCGGGGCATGGCGCTGGTTCCTGGCGGCCGAGCGCGGCAGGTTCGCTCTGTGGCTGCCCGTGTTCATGGGCGCCGGCGTTGTGTTCTACTTCAGCTTGGGCTCGGAGCCGCCCTGGTGGGCGGGTGTTGCGGTGCTCGCGCCGTCCGCGTGCGCGGCTTGGCTCGCCCGGTCGGGACTGCGCTCGCTTCTGTTGCCCCTCGCGGCCGCCTCGCTCGGCTTCGCCTCGGCGCAATGGGCAACGGCGAGAGCCCTGCCGCTCGAGACGCTGCCTAAGAAATCGGTGGTGATCGTCGGGCGGGTGCGCGGTGTCGAGTTGCTGCCTGCCGGGCGGCGCGTCACCTTTGAGGCGGCGAGCCTGAACGATGCGCCACCCCTCGCTCGCCGGCTGCGCGTCCGGTTGCGGGATGCCGACGCGGCCGAGCTCCAGACCGGCGATACGGCGCAGGTGCGCGCGCTGGTCCGCGCCATGTCGCCACCTGCGTATCCCGGTGCCTGGGACCTGCAGCGCGATGCTTTCTACAATGGGTTGGCCGGCTCCGGGTTCGCGCTGGGCTATGCCGAGCGCCTCGAGCAGGCGCCGCCCGCCACCGCAGGGCGTTGGGTGCAGTGGGTGCGCGACACGATCGAGGCGCGCGTGATCGCGGCGATCCCCGGTCCGGCAGGGGCGGTGTCCGCCACCCTGCTCACCGGCCTCACCTCCGGCATCCCCGAAGCCGATCGCGCCGCTTTCCGCGATTTCGGGGTTGGCGCACTTGCTGGCCGTCGCCGGCCTGCATGTCGGCATCGTCATGGGGTTTGCGCTTGGCCTGACCCGCACCGCGCTCGCGTTGTCCGAGCAGGCGTCGCTGCGCTGGCCCTGCCGGCAGATCGCGGCGCTGGCCGCACTCGCCGCCGGCGGGGCCTACATGGTGTTGACCGGGATGCACGTGCCGATCGTGCGCAGCTTCGCCATGGCCTGCGTGTTCACTCTCGCGGTCGTCGCCGGAAGGCGCGGGGTGTCGGTCCGCGGTCTGGCGCTGGCGGCGACGGCGCTGATGCTCGTTTCGCCGCAGGAAGTAGTGGGCGTGAGCTTTCAGATGAGCTTTTCAGCGGTGCTGGCGCTGATCGCGGGCTACGAGGCGTTGCGCCCCTGGCTGCGCCGGATACATGGCACGGGTGCCTGGCACCGGCGGTTCGGGCACCACGTCGTGACGCTCGCGCTGACCAGCGCGCTGGCGGGCAGCGCTTCGGCGCCGTTCGCCGCCTTTCATTTCGGGCGGGTGCAGCTCTACTTCGTACTGTCCAACATGGTCGCGGTGCCGCTGACGGCCATGTGGGTGATGCCGGCGGGCCTCATTTCGCTTGCGCTGATGCCGTTCGGGCTCGAAATTGCTGACGTTGACGCCGATGGGCTGGGGGGCCAACGCGATCCTTGAGATCGCGCGGGCGACGGCGGCTTTGCCGCAAGCGACGCTTCGCGTGCCGCACGCGCCGCCCTGGGGCCTGGCGGTCATGGCGCTCGGCATCGCATGGCTGGGCTTGTGGCGAAGCCCGATCCGGCTTGCAGGCATCGTGCCGATCGTCGTCGCCCTCCTGTCGCCGGCATTCGTGCAATTGCCGGACATCCTCGTATCCGATGATGCCAAGCTGATTGCACTCCGGACGCCCTCGGGCGCCTATCTCCAGCATGTTTCGGGAGGCTCCAAGTTTACCCGCGAGGCTTGGGAGCAGTATTGGGCCGAAGCCGCGTTCACGCCTTTTCCCGCGAGTGGAGCGGCCGCGGACGGTTTGATCGACTGCACCGCGCGCGACTGCCTGCTTCGCTCGCGCCCGGACGCGCCGCCCGCGTTGTTGCTGCGTCCCGGCGCGGTCGGTCCCGCGCGCTGCGACGACGCCGTGGTGCTGCTCGCGTCCGAGCCTGCCAAGGGCGTCTGCCCGCGCGGCGGGGCGCGGTTGGTGGACCGCTTCACGGTTTGGCGACAAGGAGCCGAAGCCATCTGGCTCACCCGTGGTGGCGCGCAACTGCTGTCCGACCGGGAATGGCGGGGCAATCGCCCCTGGGTGCCGCCTCTCGTCTACCCCAAGCGGAAGGAGGTGCCTGAACCCCTGCCGCATGAGCCGATCAACGAATGACCTCCGGTGCGGCCCGCTTGGACCGGGTGCTCATAGTCAGGGGGCGATAGCCGGAGATTAGCGAACAACAAGGTGCAACGAACTCCTTTCGGTCGCGTGCGAAAGAGGAGGGCGGCTCGAATGTGCCAGACGGACCGGACCCGACGAGATTCGCTGCATGTGAAATTTCGATGGCGCGGCACTTGGCCCGCGCTTTGCTGCAACCGTCGCTCACCCCCTTGAGGGAGCGACCATGTGCCAAGGTGACGACCCCAACTGCGTGGAATTCGAGCAGCATCGGGCCGCCCTTATGGGCGATCTCGGCCGCGAACGCCGTGCGTTCCTCAAGAGCAGCTTCGTGGCGACCGGAGCGGCGGCGGCGATGGCGGGCGGAGGCATCTCCCTGGTCCCTCCCGCTCTCGCCCAAGCCACGGCGCAGCGGCAGTTCGGGCCGCTGGGTCATCACATGCTGCCGGCCAACGCCGAGACGGTGCACTGGGGCTACTTCAGCAAGCTCCTGAAGCCGCAGCTCGAGATACAGTCGGGCGACTATGTCACCATCGAGACCTTGACCCACCAGGCGAGCGACGACGCCGAGCGCATGATCGCCGGCGACCCGGGTGCCGAGAGCGTGTATCTGTGGACCAAGGACAAGAAGGGGGTGAACCGCCGCGGAGCCGGGTCGATGGACGCGCCGGTCGGGGCCGGCGGCGGATTAGGGGTTCACATACTCACCGGGCCGGTTGCGATCACGGGGGCGGAGCTTGGCGATGTGCTCGAGGTCCGGATCCTCGACGTCAAGCCGCGCCCGTCGGCTGACCCCAAATTCAAAGGTGCGGCGTTCGGCAGCAACGCCGCCGCCAACTGGGGATTTCAGTATAAGGACCTGCTGACCGGGGAACGGCCGCGCGAGGTGGTGACGATCTACGAGATTGATGCCACCGGCGAGCGGAACTGGGCGCACGCACTTTACAACTTCCGCTGGCCCACCATCACCGATCCATCCGGCGTCGTGCACAAAATCATCGACTACCCGGGGCTGCCAGTCGACCACAGCACGACCGAGCGGAACTGGGACGTGCTCAAAGGTATCCGCGTACCGATCCGGCCGCATTTCGGCACCATGGGCCTCGCGCCAAAGGAAGCCGACTACGTCACGTCGATTCCGCCGAGCTACACCGGCGGCAACATCGACAATTGGCGCATCGGCAGGGGTGCGACGATGTTCTACCCCGTGTCCGTCGGTGGCGCCTTGTTCTCGGTCGGCGATCCCCACGCGAGCCAGGGCGACTCCGAGCTATGCGGGACGGCAATCGAGTGCTCGCTTACCGGCACGTTCCAGTTTGTCCTGCACAAGGCAACCGATCTTCCCGGCACCGCTCTCGAGGGGCTCGATTTCCCGATGATCGAGACCAGGGACGACTGGGTGCTGCAAGGGTTCAGCTACGCGAACTACCTGCAGGAGCTGGGTCCGCAGGCCCAGGCCGAGATCTACGCGAAATCGTCGATCGATCTCGCGATGCGCGACGCGTTCCGCAAAACCCGGCAGTTCCTGATGCACGCCAAGGGGCTGACGGAGGACGAGGCGATCTCCCTGATGTCGGTGGCAGTGGATTTCGGCATCACGCAAGTGGTCGACGGAAACTGGGGAGTGCACGCTATCCTGAAGAAGGAGGTGTTCGCCGGACGCGCCTAGTCACCAGGGCCCGTGATCGCCGGGCACGCCTGATGGCGGGCGGCCTCACGCCCGGCACGGCCCCGTTCGCCCGATGCTTCGCCGTTTGCGCGTGCGAGCCTCAATAGCGTCGCAACAGCCCTACCAGCTTGCCCTGCACCTTCACCCGGTCGCCCGGGAAGATGCGCGTCTCATGGCGGGCGTTGGCCGGTTCGAGCGCGATCGAATTGCCGCGCCGGCGAAGCCGCTTCAGCGTGACCTCGTTCTCGTCCACGACGGCCACCACGATTTGCCCGTTCTCGGACGTTTCGCCCTTCCTGATGATCACCGTGTCGCCGTCGAGGATGCCAGCGTCGATCATCGAATCGCCCGACACCTCGAGCGCGTAGTGTTCGCCGTTGCCGAGCAACGCCATCGGCACGGCAATCTGCGCCCCGTCATCCCGCAGCGCCTCGATCGGCAATCCAGCCGCGATGCGGCCGTACAGCGGCAGCTCCACGGCGCCCGCATCGTTGGCCGCGCGGACACCCGGCAGGCGCCCGCTGAAGTCGCCCTGGATCACGTTGGGCGCGAAGCTCTGCGCTTCCACCGACGCGGGGCGAGACAGGTCCTCAGCTTCATGGGTGCGCGCCACCATGTCGTCCGGCAGTCGGACCACCTCCAGGGCGCGTGCCCGATGATGCCGCCGGTGGAGGAACCCGCGCTCCTCAAGGGCTGATATCAATCGATGGATGCCGGATTTCGACTTGAGCTGCAGCGCTTCCTTCATTTCCTCAAAGCTTGGCGAGAAACCAGTGCGCTTGAGATGACGATCGATAAAAACCAGGAGCTCATATTGTTTGCGCGTCAACATGGTTGAAGTCCCGTGACGGTTGAGGGCTGCCCGCCGGTGCACCTAAGAACAAACCGGCAACCACAACCGCGTTCTAAATAGGTTCGCGTCGTCGCCGTCAAGCCTCGCGAACGGGTGATCGTCAAATTCTGAGAAATTGCAGGAGGATTGCTTCCACCGTGGCGCCTGCCTCGAGAGCCGGGGCGTGCGGCGGGCGAAGAATGATCGCGTCCGCCAGTGCGAGTCGCCGCAACATGGCAGAATCTTGCCGATCGAACGCGGTCACGATGGGGCGGCCATCGGTGCTGGGCGTCAGCGTCGCCCGAAGGTGATCGGCCCTGTGATCGTTGGCTCCGAGTGCGCCGCCAAGCACGGCGGAAACCGGTTGAGCCGGCCGTCCCATGCCGCCGGCCAGCCGGTCGATGGCGGCAACTAGGAACACCACGGCACAAACCAGCGCGGAGACAGGGTTCCCCGGCAGGCCGACCACGGGCGTCGCCCCGAGGTGTCCATGCATCAAGGGCTTGCCGGGCCGCATGGCGATCTTCCAGAAATCCACTTCAAGCCCGCGCTTCTTGAGGCCGTCCACCACGAGATCATGGTCGCCCACACTGGCGCCTCCCGTGGTGACGAGCATGTCCGCACCATCGGCCGCATCCGCGGCCGCGGCGATCGCCTCGGAGCTGTCCCGGGCGATGGGCAGCACCATCGGCTCGCCGCCTGCTGCGCGAACAAAGGCGGCCAGGGCGTGGGAGTTCGAGCTGACGATGCCGCCGAGCGGAATTGGCTCGCCGGGGAGAGCGATCTCGTCGCCGGTCGCGAGTATGGCGATGCGCGGGCGGCGATGCACGGCGAGCCATGGATGGTTGGCCGCCGCTGCCAGGCCAATGTCTCTTGCGGTGAGACGCCGCCCTTGCGGGATCACCGCGTCGCCTGCCGTGAAATCCTGCCCTTTGCGCCGGATATGCCGGCCCCCCAGCACCGCCTCGTTCACGGTGATCAGCGAGCCGTCGGCGGTCGCATCCTCCTGCAGAAGGATGGCGTCGGCGCCCTCCGGCACCAAGCTGCCGGTGTACAACCGGACCGCCTCCCCAGAACCGACCGCCCCAGCGAACGGATGACCCGCGGGGGCGCTTCCGATCACGCACAGGCGCGCCCCGAGCGTGCCGTCGCTGGCTCGGAGCGCGTAGCCGTCCATCGCCGAGACGTCGGCCGGCGGCTGGGTGAGCCGGGCCAGCACGGGTTGCGCCGTCACCCGATCCCAGGCGTCCGCGAGCGCCACCACCTCGACCGGCGTCGGCCGGAGCTTGGCGACGATCCGCGCCCGCGCTTCTTCCACGCTGATCATCGCCGACCCCCGAAACCGTGCGGGCTAGTCCTGCGCGAAGGCGCCCGACTTGCCGCCGTCCTTGTGCACTACGCGCAGAGCCTCGACCCGCATTCCCCGGTCCACCGCCTTGCACATGTCATAGACGGTGAGGGCCGCCACGCTCGCCGCGGTCAGCGCCTCCATCTCGACTCCGGTTCGTCCCGTCGTGCGCACCGTCGCGGTGATTTCGACGGCGCTTGCGGCGCGGTCGGGTTCAAGATCGACAGTGACCGAGGAGATCGGCAGCGGATGACACAGCGGGATCAGCTCGGCCGTGCGCTTGGCAGCCATGATGCCCGCCAAACGGGCGACCCCGAGCACATCGCCCTTTTTCGCGTCGCCCTGCTCGATCAGTCGAAGCGTTTCGGGTCGCATGACCACGCGGCCGCGCGCCGTCGCCGTCCGGTCCGTCACGGGCTTGTCCGTGACGTCGACCATCGCGGCGCTGCCGCTGGCGTCAAAGTGGGTGAGGGTGCCCGTCAACGCAGCGCGTCCGGCGCATCGGAGCCGTCCGAGCAGCGCCCGCGTCGCTCCCTCAACGTCCGGCTGACGCATCAGATGCTCGCCCACCAGGAAGCAGTTCACGCAGACCTTCGACAATCGGCGAAGGTCGGCGTAACTCCGGATGCCGCTTTCCGCCACCAGGAACCGCTCCGGGGGCACCTCCGGGGCGAGTTGCTCCGTGGTCGCGATGTCAGTCTGCAAGGTCTTGAGATTTCTGTTATTGATGCCGATTAGCGGCGTTTGCAATCCAAGCGAACGGTCGAGCTCGGCTCGGTCGTGCACCTCGGCCAGCACGTCCATGTCGAGCGCTCGGGCGAGGGCCTCAAGATCGCGCGCCTGGTCGTCGCTAAGCGCCGCCATGATGAGGAGGATGCAGTCCGCCCCCATGGCTCGGCTCTCGTACACCTGCCAGGGCTCCAGAATGAAGTCCTTGCGCAGCACGGGGAGGTCGACGGCGGCGCGAGCGGCCTTGAAGTGGTCGACGCTGCCGCCGAAGAACGGCTCGTCGGTCAGCACGGACAAGCAAGTCGCCCCGCCGTCACGATACGCCCGTGCCAGGGCGGCCGGGTCAAAATCGGACCGGATAAGGCCGCCGGAGGGCGACGCCTTCTTGATCTCGGCCACTAAGCCGAAGCTGCCGCGCGCGGTTGCCTCCATCAGACACCGTCCGAAGCCGCGGGTCGGCGGCTTGCCCGCAATCCTGCTGCGCAGCGCGTCGATGCTGGTCAGCGCCTTGCGTCGCTGCACCTCCGCCCTGGTTTCGGCGCAGATGTGCTCGAGCACATCCGGCACGACATGGTCCGGCGCGACATGATCGGTTGGCTGGGTAGATAGGGGCACCTGGTCCATCTGGTCTCCCTGCATCAGGCGCGGTTCACTCGCCCGAGAGCGGGTCCGCGCATGTCTCGCGCCGCAACGCCTCAAGCGCCGACAGCGCGGCACCGCCGTCGAGCGCCGCTGTCGACTGGCGTACGCCGTCGCGGAGGTCGCCCGCCCGCCCGGCCACAATCAACGCGGCCGCGGCGTTTAGCAGGACGGTTTCCCGGTATTCGCCCTCGGCTCCTCGCAACAACGCCATCAGTGCGGTCGCGTTCACGACCGGGTCGCCGCCCCGGATGGCAGAGACCGGCGCACGCCGGAGCCCAGCATCCTCCGGGCTTACGACGAACGCCTCCACCTCGCCCTCGCGCAACGCGACCACCTGGTTCTCCCCCGCCAGGGTGAGCTCGTCTAGTCCGGCGCCGTGCACGAGCCAAGCATGGGTGGTGCCGAGCCGCCCCAAGGCCTCCGCCATCGGCCGCGCCCAGCCTGGGTCGAATACACCCGTTAGCTGACGCCGGACGTCGGCCGGGTTGGCCAACGGGCCGAGCAGGTTGAAAATCGTGCGGGTGCCGAGCTCCACGCGCGGCCCGGCTGCGTGGCGTAGCGCCGCGTGATGGCGGGGTGCAAACAGGAATACGCAATTCGCTGCCGCTAGAATGGCCGGCAGGCGTTCCAGCGAAACGTCCACGTTGACGCCAAGTGCTGCCAGCACGTCGGCGCCGCCTGTGCGCGAACTGAGCGCGCGGTTGCCGTGCTTGGCGACCGGCACGCCGCAGCCCGCAAGAACAAAGGTAACGGCGGTGGATACATTGAGCGTGCCGGCGCCGTCGCCGCCGGTGCCGCACACATCCATCGCGTCGGGCGGCGCCTCCACCCGCGTCATCCGCGACCGCAGCGCGCGCACCGCACCGGTGAGCTCGGCCACGGTTTCTCCGCGCACGCGCATCGCCATCAGCATGCCGGCGATCTGCGCCGGCGTCGCCTCGCCCTGCATGATCACGCCGAACGCTTCCTCGGCGGTGTCTTCGGATAGGGTTTGGCCTCGTGCGAGCGCGTCAAGCACCGGCTTGAGGCTGGTGGCCACGCGCTCGCCGTTAGGCGGCGCGCGCCGGGCGGTCGGCGCCCCGCGCGATCGCGAGGAAGTTCGCGAGGAGGTCGTGGCCGTGCTGGCTCGCGATGCTTTCCGGATGGAATTGCACGCCGAACACGGGCAGCGTGCGGTGGCGCAGGCCCATTACCAGCCCGTCGTCGGTCCACGCGGTCGCGACCAGCGTCTCCGGCATGGTCGCGCGGTCCACCACCAGGCTGTGATACCGTGTTGCCTGAAACGGCGAGGGGAGGCCCGCGAACACGTCGCTGTTGGCGTGCGAGATGGCGCTCAGCTTGCCGTGCATCGGCACGGGCGCGCGCACCACCGCTCCGCCGAATGCCTGCCCGATCGCCTGATGTCCCAGGCAGACGCCGAGGATCGGCACGCTTGGGGCCGCAGCGGCCACAAGGTCGAGGCAGATGCCGGCCTCGTTCGGCGTGCATGGACCGGGCGAGAGCACGATCGCCTCCGGGCGGGTCGCGAGCGCTTCGGCGGCGGTCAGCGCGTCGTTGCGGCGAACATCACACGTCGCGCCAAGATCGCCCAGGAAGTGGACCAGATTGAAAGTGAAGCTATCGTAGTTGTCGATCAGCAGAATCATTGCCGCATCCTGCGGCGCGGTCACGCCAGGGTCAACGAGCCCGCCCTACCTCTTCCAGCACCGGAGGGATCGGACGCACATCCTGTCGCTCGGCAACATTCACGGGGTCTAACTGCCCCACTCCGGGGATCGCCAGATAGGTGAGGCGTTTGAACTCCTTCCGCCCTCGCGCCACCGAATCGAGAATGAGCCCGCAAGCCAGGGAAAGAAACGACAGCAGCACGAGACCCATAGCCAGCACCGCCGTCGGCAGGCGCGGCACCAGCCCCGTCCGCAGAAACTCCAGCACCACCGGGACGCCGAGCGCGACGCCGAGCAGGACGAGGCCTAGGCCGCAGAGCGAAAAGAACTGCAGCGGCCGTTCCTCCTTCACCAGGATGAGGATGGTGCGCAGAATGCGCAGGCCGTCGGAGTAGGTCCGAAGCTTGGAGGCCGAGCCGGGCGGCCGAAGGCGGTAGGCGATGGGGAGCTCGCCCACCGGCATCCTGAGTTCGAGCGCGTGGACGGTGAACTCGGTTTCCGTCTCGAATCCGGCGGCGAGCGCCGGGAAAGATTTGACGAACCGGCGGCTGAAGGCCCGGTATCCCGAAAGCATGTCGCTGATTCGCGCGCCGAACACACTTCGCACGACGCCGGTCAGGATGGCGTTGCCCATGCGATGGCCTCGCCGGTAAGCCTCCGGCAGGTCGGTCACGCGGGTGCCCGTCACCATGTCGAGGTGCTCGCGCAGGAGGAGTTGGATCATCCGGGGCGCGGCCGAGGCGTCGTAGGTGTCGTCTCCGTCCACCAGCAGGTAGATGTCGGCTTCAACGTCGGCGAACATCCGCCGTACCACGTGCCCTTTCCCCTGCAACGGCTCGTGCCGCACCCGCGCTCCGGCAGTCCGCGCCGCGGTCGCTGTCTCGTCGGTGGAATTGTTGTCGTACACGTAAATTGTGGCGCCGGGCAGATGGGTCGCGAAGTCGCGCACGACCGTCGGGATCGCCACCGCCTCGTTGTGGCATGGGATCAGCACGGCGATGCGGAGCGCGGAGCAGTCGTTCATCGCCGGACCAGGATATAGTGCATGGTGAAATGAAATGTCAGTTGCTGGGTGCCCGCCCCATCCGGGAACGGGGGAAGATGGGCGCCCCGGAACAATGCTTGCAGCGCGAGATCGAGCCATTGCGAGCCGGAGCGCGCGTCGAGATCGACCGCGAGAACTGTGCCATCCCGTCGTACCGTGACGTCGACCTCCGGACTACCGTCCTCCCCGTTAAGGATTGCTTGCTGCGGATAGTATTTGTGTGCCTCGACCCAGGCGCTGAGCTCGTTGGCCCAATCGGCGCCGAGCCGCTCGGCCCCGCGGATCTGCGGCGCTTCCCGTGATGGCCCTTGGACCGGCGGCCCGAACCCGCCCGTTTGCGGCGGCGGCGGGCGGCCGAGCGCCCACTGGCGGAAGGTCGGGGTGAATTCGTTCCGAGGCTGCGGGCGAGGGCGCTGCGGCGCCGGCCGGGGCGAAGGCGGCGGCAGGGGCTCGGGCACCTCCAGGGAGGGCGGTTCGACGGGCGGGCGTGGCAGATGGAGCTCGACCCGTGGCGGCACCTTCGGCGGTGGCGGCGGCGGGGGCGGTTCGGGCTGCGGCTCGAGCGACGGCGGGGGCGCTTGCGGCTGCAACAGCGCCTCCGACTGCCTCGCCGGCTCAGGTGCTGACGGTGGGGGCTGCTCCGGTGCCGCCTGGGCCTGCGGCGGTGGCGGCTGTGTCTGGAGTGGAGGCGATGCTTCGGCCTGCGGGGCCTCCTCGGGCGGCGGTGTCGTCACTTGCGGGGTCGGCGCCGGCGACGCCTCTGGGGGTGGGCTGCTCGTGGCCGGAGGGGCATCCGGAGCGGGGGGCTGCTCCGGAGTAGGCGCGGGCGCAGGCTTGGCGTTGTCGCTCCGGTTGGGAGTGGGGTTAGGCTGGCTCGGCGCTTCGGGTGCCCCACCCTGGAAGATCACGGCGACCGCCGGAGGCGGGAGCGGCTCTTCGAGCGGCTTTTGACGCGGCAGGGTTATGAGAAGCGCAAGCAGGACAAGGGCGTGTAGCGCCGCCGAGGCGGCCAGCATACGGCCGAGCCGACGGCGCCGGGGCCGCGTTCCCGCTAGCCGAAGCCGCCGGGAAATGCTCAGCCGGGGCCGGTCTTGCCTGCGGCGAAGCGTACTGCCTCCTCCGCCGCGCGGAACAGGGCGCGCGCCTTCTGGCGAGTTTCCTCCCACTCGGCTTGCGGATCGGAATCGGCCACGACACCCGCGCCCGCCTGAACGTGCATGGTGCCGTCCTTGACGAGCGCCGTGCGCAGCCCGATGCAGGTGTCCATCGTCCCGTTGGCTGCGAAGTAGCCGATACACCCGGCGTAGATGTTGCGTCGGGTGGGCTCCAGCTCCTCGATGATTTCCATGGCGCGGACCTTGGGTGCGCCGGTCAGCGTCCCGGCCGGGAAGCCCGCGATCAGCGCGTCCACCGCGTCGAGGCCGTCGCGGATCCTGCCCTGCACGGTCGAGCTGATGTGCATGACGTGGCTGAACCGCTCGATCGCGAAGCTTTCGGTGACCTCAACGGTTCCGATCGCGGCAACCCGGCCGACGTCGTTACGGCCGAGATCGAGCAGCATCAGGTGTTCGGCCCGTTCCTTGGGGTCGGCGAGCAGCTCGCGCTCCAGAGCTTGATCCTCATCATGCGTATCGCCGCGACGGCGCGTCCCGGCCAGCGGCCGAATGGTCACGATATTGTCCCTGAGCCGAACCAGGATCTCCGGGCTGCTGCCCACCACGGCAAAGCCGCCGAAATCGAGGAAAAACAGGAACGGCGCGGGATTGATCCGGCGCAGCGCCCGGTAGAGTGCGAACGGCGGCAGGGCGAACGGCACCGAGAAGCGTTGCGCCGGCACGACCTGGAACACATCGCCGGCGGCCACGTACTCCTTGCCGCGCAACACCGCCGCCACGTACTCGGCCCTGGTAAAATTCGACGAAGGCTCGGGCAGGGCGGCTGGCGCGTGGCCAGGGGCCGTGTGGTGCAGCGGGCGATCGAGCGCGTCCTGCGCCGCCGCGAGCGCGGCGTTCGCCGCGTCCCATGCCGCCTCCGCCCCGACTTCGGGGCGCGGGTAGATGGGCGCGACGAGGGTGAGCTCGTCTTTCACGTTATCGAAGATCACGAACAAGGTCGGCCGGAGCAGCAAGGCTTCCGGCATGTCGAGTGCGTCGGTGTTCTTGTCCGGCAATCGTTCCATCAGCCGGACCATGTCGTACCCGAGATAGCCGACGAGGCCGCCCGACATCGGCGGCAGGCCGTCGGGCACAGGAAGCCGGATTTCGCCGATCAGCGCGCGGAGGCTGTCAAGCGCGGGCCGATCGTCCACGACGAACGCTTCGGGCGCGGTCAGGGCGTGGCGGTTCACCTCGGCCCGGCCACCCCGACAGCGCCAAACGAGGTCGGGCGCCATCCCGATCACCGAATACCGTCCGCGTGCGGCGCCGCCCTCCACGCTTTCCAGCAAGAACGCGTTGTGCTTGCCCTCGGCGAGCTTAAGGAATGCCGCGACCGGCGTCTCAAGGTCCGCCACCGCCCGCTGCCAAATCAGCGTGCCCCGTCCGTCGTCGTAATCGGCGCGGAACGCCGCGAAGCCGGGCGAGCAAGGCGCGTTCATCGATAGCGGCGCCGGTTGTCGCATCCTGGTCGCCGCCGGAGCCTTGCGCACTGATCCTTCATGGCTGCGCGATGGTGTCGAGCATTTGCTGGTTCACGGTAGGCCGCACCCGCTCCCGCAGGGCGCGCACGTAAGTGAGTTCGACATCGTTGCCCATTGCGCGTGAAAGCGCCTCGCGCACCCGCCCGAAGCCGATCGGATCGGCCTTGGGGTCCGGACGCTCCACCACCGCCGGAACCGCGACCACGAAGCCGTCCGGCGTGCGAACCATAGTGGGCTCGCCCGGCTTCGTCGCGAACAGCGACGGCAACAGCTCGCCGGGGACGCCCGGTGTCGGCTCCGCCCGTCCGGTCAGCGGCGAGCGGGTCGTGGTCAAGCCGCTCCGCGCCGCGGCGTCCGAGAGCGTCTCGCCTCCCTTCACCGCAGCAAGCAATGCGGCGGCCGCGGTTTCCTGCTCCTTGTGGATCGCATCCGCCGTCCA
Organism: uncultured Alphaproteobacteria bacterium; assembly: GCA_963757115.1. GTDB lineage: Bacteria > Pseudomonadota > Alphaproteobacteria > Acetobacterales > Acetobacteraceae > CAVWQV01. Next base: position 506,527 of record CAVWQV010000001.1, read on the forward strand.
GTCCGCGCGAACCTGATCCTGCACCTCGCTGAACGGCTTGAGCGCTGCGGGTGTCGTGTCCTCGAGCTCGAGCGCGTAGTAGGACGATCCCCCCGTCGACGGGGTGGGAACCTCGGTCAGATGCGGTGGGTCGCCTTTATGGGCCGCGAAGGCGGCGGTGATCACGGCGTCGCGCAGCTCGGCCGGGCCAGGGATCGGTGCAGGTTCTCCGGAACTCGTCTTGCCCTCCGCGTTGAGCGTGCCCGTCACCGCCGCAAGCCCCAGGTTGGTTGGCAACTGGTCGAGGCTCGTGCCCCCGCCGAGGAGGGTGTCGAGCTTGTTGGCGCGGTCGTAGATGAGGTCGGCGGCCTTCTCGGCCAGCGCCCGCTGACGCAGTTCATCCTTGACCTGATCGAACGAGCGTTCCGTCCTAGGCACATCCTTGGTGACCCGGACGACGGCCCAGCCGGTCGGAATACGGACCGGGCCGGAAACGCTGTCGAGCTTGGCATCGAACACCGCCTTCCCGAGCTCGGCGGTGGGCCATTCCGGTTGCGTGGCCTCGTCGAGCTCGATCGCGGCCCCGCCTGCCGCCTGCGCTTCCTGCTGGACGTGGGCCCAATCGGCGCCGCTCGCCCAACTTGCCGCGATTGCCTTCGCCTTGGCCTCGTCGGCAACGGAGACCACCTCGGCCGACCGCTTCCCCGGCGTGGCGAAATCGGCTTTTCTGCTGTCGAACGACGCGCGGAGTTCGTCGTCCGAAACGGTCATGTCCTTGGCTACGGTTTCCGGGGTAAGGATCACGACCTTCACCCGGCGAAATTCTGGCCTGCGATAGGCGTCCGGATGGTTCTCCCACCACCGCCGAAGCGCCTCCTCGTCGGGCGCGGGCGGCGGCTTCGCGGCGGAGAACGGCAGGCTGACAATATCGGCGGCTCGCTTTTCGTTCTGAAAGTCGAACACCGCGCGCGTCAAGGTGTCGGAGGGTCCGCTGCCGGCGCGCACGGCTTCCAGCAACTGGCGCTGCCGCAGATCTGCGCGCACCAGGTCGAGGAATCGCGGCTCCGTCAAGCCATTCGTGCGCAGCAATTGCTCGAAGCGGCTCCGGTCGAACTGTCCATTGGTCCCTTGGAACGCCGGCACCTGATAGACCGCTTGCACCACGGCCGCGTCCGGGACAGCGAGATGGAGGTCGCGCGCCGCCTGTTCCAGCAATGCTTGGCCGATCAGCCGGTCGAGCGCCTGCGCTGCAACCGAACGGCGGATTTCGGGCGTCGGCTCGAGTTTGCCGCCGAGCATCCGCGTCACCTGCGCAAGCTGCCGCTGGAACGCTTCCTGGGCTTCGCGGGGCTCAATCTTGATGCTGCCCACCCGCGCGACGGTGGTATCACCGCGGCCGGCCATCCGCAGCACGTCGCCCACGCCCCAGGACGCGAACGCGACCACCAGCACGATGAACAGCAGGCGGACCACCCACGTGCTAAGGTAGGCGCGGAAAGTGCGTATCATGAGTTGACCCTGTCAGCGGCCGCACCATAGGTGCGCGCCATGGCGTTTGCCAGATGGCCCGGCTTCCATGGCCAGGCTTTCATGGCGTGGCGGCCAGTGCGGGAAGGTACAGGATACTTGGACGAAATGCGGCAGTTGATTGCGGGCAATTGGAAGATGAACGGCCTAGCGGCTCAGTCCACGGCATTGGCGAAAGCGTTGCGCGATGGGGTTGCGGGTCTTGGCTGCGAGCTGCTCGTTTGCCCGCCGTTCACCCGAATCGAGCCGGTCGCCGGCATCCTGGCGGGCTCGGGCATCGCGGTCGGCGGGCAGAATTGCCACACCGAAACCGCCGGCGCTCACACCGGCGACATATCGGCCGCCATGTTGGTTGATGCCGGAGCGCGCTGGGTCATCCTCGGCCATTCGGAACGGCGACAGAACCACGGCGAAACCGACGAACTGATCCGCCGGAAGGTGCTCGCGGCAACGGCGGCCGGGCTGACGCCCATCGTGTGCGTGGGCGAGACCGACGAGCAGCGGCAGGCTGGGCGCGAGACCGAGGCGGTCGGCTGGCAGCTCGAGGGCAGCCTGCCCAAGCCGTTCGAGGGCGTAATCGCCTATGAGCCCGTCTGGGCGATCGGCACCGGGCGGAGCTGTGCCGACGCCGACGTGTCGACCATGCACGCCTTCATCCGCGAGGAAATGGTGCGTCAGTTCGGTGAGCCTGGACACGCGGTGCGCATCCTGTACGGCGGCTCCGTGCGGCCGGCCGGCGCCGCCACCCTGCTCGCGGTGCCGGAGGTCGGCGGCGCCCTGGTAGGCGGGGCGAGCTTGAACGCGGCGGAGTTCCTCGCGATCGCTCGCGCGGCGAAGTGAGCCGCTTGAAGGCGACGCTTCCCACGCTTTGCCTGGGGGGCTAGAAGGCGCGCGCATGACCACCGTGCTGCTGATCGTGCATCTGCTCGTCACCCTGGCGCTGATTGGCGTCGTGCTGATCCAGCGAAGCGAGGGCGGCGGGCTGGGCATCGGCAGCTCGCAGGGCATGGGCGCGTTCATGTCTGGGCGTGGCACGGCCAATCTGCTGACCCGCGCCACCGGCGTCCTCGCGGCACTGTTCATGTTGCTGTCCCTGAGCCTCGCGTTGCTGAACCGCGGCACTTCCGTCGGCCGATCGATCCTCGATATCCCGCCGCCGCCCGCCTCGACCCAGCCCTCCTCGGGCCAACCCGCCTCACCGAGCCCAGCCTGCTCCGGCGCAGCCCGCCCCGGCTGCCCCCGCCGCCCCGGCCGTCCCGACCAACGAGTAAATCGCCTCGCAAGGCTGGGGCGCGGGTTCCTGCTTTGCGGGAACGGAGGGTTTCGGGGACTCGGGGGCGCAGCTATACAGGGCGTCCATGACCCGGTTCGTGTTCATCACCGGCGGCGTGGTTTCCTCGCTTGGAAAAGGCATCGCTTCGGCAGCACTCGGCGCGCTCCTGCAAGCGCGCGGGTTTTCCGTCCGGCTACGCAAGCTCGACCCGTACCTCAACGTCGATCCGGGGACGATGAGCCCCTATCAGCATGGCGAGGTATTCGTCACCGATGACGGGGCGGAGACCGACCTCGACCTCGGGCACTACGAGCGGTTCACGGGCGTGTCCGCCACCCAGGCCGACAATGCCACCACCGGCCGCATCTACGCCGAGGTGATCGCCAAGGAGCGCCGGGGTGACTTCCTCGGCGCCACCGTGCAGGTCATTCCGCACATCACGGACGCGATCAAGGAGGTGGTGCTCCGCGGCACCGCCGAAGTCGACTTCGTGCTGATCGAGATCGGCGGGACCGTTGGCGACATCGAAAGCCTGCCGTTTCTTGAAGCCATCCGCCAGCTCGGCAACGAGCTCGGGCCGGCCCGCTCCATGTTCGTGCATCTGACGCTGGTACCGTTCATTCCCTCGGCCGGCGAGCTGAAGACCAAGCCGACACAGCACTCGGTGAAAGAGCTGCTGAACGTCGGCATTCAGCCGCACATGCTGCTTTGCCGCTGCGACCGCCCCATCCCGGACAGTGAGCGGCGCAAGATCGCGCTGTTCTGCAACGTACGCCCCGAGGCGGTGATCGCGGCGCTCGATGTGGACACGATCTACGCGGTGCCGATCCGCTATCATGCCGAGGGCATGGACCGGGAGGTACTGCGGCATTTCGGCCTGCCGCATGAGGCGCAGCCCGATCTCGACCGTTGGCAGCGCATCGTCAGGACGGTGCGCGCGCCGGAAGGCGACGTGCGCATCGCCGTGGTGGGCAAGTACACGAACCTTCTCGACAGCTACAAGTCGCTGGCGGAAGCGCTCGCGCATGGCGGCATCGCCAACCGGGTGCGGGTGCAGCTCGATTGGGTTGACTCCGAAGTCTTCGAGCAGCCCGGCACCGTCGCGCGCCTCGAGGAGGTGCACGGTATCCTCGTTCCCGGCGGCTTCGGCGAGCGCGGCACGGAAGGCAAGATCGCCGCCGTGCGGTTTGCGCGCGAGCGGCGCCTTCCGTTCTTCGGCATCTGTTTCGGCATGCAGATGGCCGTGATCGAGGCGGCGCGGAACATGGCCGGGCTGCCGCATGCTTCGTCCACCGAGTTCGGCCCCTGCGAGACGCCCGTTGTTGGCCTGTTGACTGAATGGGCGCGGGGCAACGACGTCGAGCGCCGGCTGGAAGGTGGCGAACTCGGCGGGACCATGCGGCTAGGAGCGTATCCCGCCGTACTCGGCGCGGGTAGCCAGGTGCGCGCGCTGTACGGCGGCGTCGCCTGCATCCATGAACGCCACCGCCATCGCTACGAGGTGAACGTCGCCTACCGGGACCGCTTGGAGGCGACTGGACTGCGTTTCTCGGGCATGTCACCGGACGGCGTGTTGCCCGAAATCGTCGAGTTGCCGGAGCATCCCTGGTTCGTCGGCGTGCAGTTCCACCCCGAGCTGAAGTCCAAGCCCTTCCTGCCGCATCCGCTGTTCGCCGGGTTCATCGATGCCGCCGTGCGGCAGGCGCGGCTGGTATGAGCGCACGCACGGTGATGGTCCGCGATATCGCGATCGCCAATGACCGCCCGTTCGCGCTGATCGCGGGACCCTGCCAGATCGAAAGCGAGGCGCACGCGCTCGAAGTGGCGGCCGCGACTCGCCGAGTTGGGCCGGAACGCGGGCGTTCCCGTGATTTACAAAAGCAGCTTCGACAAGGCGAACCGCACCAGTGCCGCGGCGGCGCGCGGCGTCGGCATGGCGCGCGGCCTCGCCATCCTCGCCCGCGTGCGGGAGGCGACGGGACTGCCCGTGCTGACCGACGTGCATGCCGCCGACCAATGCGCGCCGACGGCCGAGGCGGTCGACGTGCTGCAGATCCCGGCATTCCTCTGCCGGCAAACCGACCTGTTGCTTGCCGCGGGCGAAACCGGCCGTCCGATCAACGTCAAGAAGGGCCAGTTCCTCGCTCCCTGGGACATGCGCAACGTCGCCGCCAAGATCGCCGGCACCGGAAACCATAACATTCTGTTGTGCGAACGGGGTGCCAGCTTCGGCTACAACACTTTAGTTACGGATTTCCGCGCCCTGCCGATCATGGCGGAGACCGGCTACCCCGTGGTGTTCGACGCCACGCACTCGGTGCAGCAGCCGGGCGGGCAGGGCGCGTCGTCGGGCGGCGAGCGCCGCTTCGCCCCCGTGCTCGCCCGCGCCGCTTTGGCCGTGGGGTGCGCCGCGGTGTTCATCGAAACCCACCCCGACCCGGACCACGCGCCGAGCGACGGCCCGAACATGATCCCGCTTCGCGAGATGGCGGCACTGGTCGCGCGATTGAAGGCGTTCGACAGCCTCGGGAAGGCGTCGTGATGCTGAGAGCGAAGCGCCTCCAGGCCGCTTGAGCCGGCTCGCGACTCGCGCTCACTAGCTTTGGCCAGTGGCGTCGGGCCGCCGCCGCGAACCCTCAACCAAAGCCGCGCCGCAAGCTTCGGCAGCGACCGTGCCGAGCACGGAACGAGCCTCATCAGATGTCACCGGTGTGATCCCGATCACTCCGCGGCGCGATCGTTCGTGTCATCGGTGACGTCATCGCCTCCACAGTTGATCAATGATGATCGGTGCAGGCGATGGAGGGAAATCAATGGCAAGCACATTAACCGCAGTCAAATTCAACAAACCCAACGAGCAACTAAAGGCGCCTATGGCGGCCGCGTTGCCCCTGATTACGTCCATCCTGGGCACCTGGGTGAACGTGAACGCAGCCACGCGGGATATCGTACGCGTCGTGCTGAGCGAGAAGGGCAGCAGTCTGCACGTCCACGCCTTCGGAGCCTGCTCGCCCACTCCGTGTGACTGGGGCGACGTGGCCGGTCAGGCGTACGCCGCTTCCGTCTCGGGAGGTGCCACGGTCGCGTTCTCAGCCAACTACGCCTTCGGATTCAAGAACACGATGCTGACCGGTCACCTCGACGGCGTTCACCTGATTGTTGAAGACTTTAACGTTTTCCACGACGGCAGCGGGCGTTCGCCCTACTTCACGCAGGGCACCTTCAAGAAGGTCTGACGGCCGCTTTCTCGAGGGGGGCGCTCGCGCAGGAGATGCGCGACGCCTCCCTTTGAACTCACAGCTATGACAATGCGGTAGTCGCAGGCACGGTCGCGTTGAGCGACCCCGATGTCAGATAACGTAATCCGGTGACCACCCACCCATCGTCTGATCCATCGTCAGCGCCGCCATGCCCGTATGCCGGGCGACGGGGCGGGCAGGGACACCGACCACCGTCGTGTACGGCTCGACGTCGCTGAGGACGATGCTGCCGGCGCCGACCTTGGCCCCCTCGCCGATCTCCAGACTGCCAAGCACCTTGGCGCCGGCACCGATCAGCACGCCGCGCCGCACCTTAGGGTGACGGTCGCCATGCTCCTTGCCGGTGCCGCCGAGCGTCACTTCCTGCAGCATGGAGACGTCGTCCTCCACCACCGCCGTCTCGCCGATCACGATGCTGGTGCCGTGATCCAGCATGATGCGGCGGCCCATCAATGCGGCCGGATGGATGTCGATGCCGAACACCTCCGAAACCCGGCTTTGCAGGTGCTTGGCCAGATGCGGCCGATTGTGCGTCCAGAGATAGTGCGCGATGCGGTGCGCCTGCAGCGCCTGGAACCCCTTGAAGTGCAGCAGCGGGGTCAGGAGGTCGGGGCAGGCGGGGTCGCGGTCACGCACCGCCGTCAGATCGTCCGCCGCCGCTTCCACGATATCGGGCTCCGCGTCGAACGCGTGGCCGAGCACGTCGATGAGGGCGTTCACCTCGAGGTCAGACGAGGCGAGCTTCTCGGCCAGCCGGTTACCTATGGCGGAGGCGAAGCAATCGTGCGCGAGGATCGCCCGGTCGATCATGCGGCTGAGCGTCGGCTCACGGCGCACCAAGCCTACCGCCTCCAGCCGGATCGTGGACCACGCGAGCTGCACGATCGGCGAGGAATCCCGGCCGGGGCGGCAAAGGACCAGATGAGCCTGCGGCATAGACGCCTCGTGCGTGTGGCGCGAAAGACTTGGGGCATCCGGCCCCGGAACGCAACTGCCTCCGTTCAGGCCGCCTGCCGCGATCGCGCTCCCTCGATTGCCTCCCAAACGCGCAACGGCGTCGCGGGCATGTCGATGTGGCGGATGCCGAACTCGGACAACGCATCCACCAGCGCGTTCATAACGGAGGGAAGCGCACCGGCGCATCCCGCCTCGCCGCAGCCTTTTGCCCCGAGCAGGTTGGTCTTGGCCGGCACCGGATGGCTGCCATGGGCGAAGCTCGGCGCATGGGACGCGCGCGGCAGGGCGTAATCCATGTAGGACCCGGTCATCAGCTGCCCGTCGGGGTCGTAGCGGGTTGCCTCCATTAGCGCCTGGCCGATGCCCTGCACGATGCCCCCATGCGCCTGGCCTTCCACCAGCAGCGGGTTGATGACCACGCCGAAGTCGTTGACCATGGTGTAGCGCACCACCTCCGTCTCGCCCGTGTCGGGGTCCACCTCCACCTCGCAAACATGGCAGCCGTTCGGAAACGCCGAGGGCGGCCCCTTGTGGACCAGCCGGGCGTCTAGCGAGGCGGGGATGCCCTCCGGCAAGCGCAGCGCGCCGGCGCGGAGCTGCTCGGCAAGCTCCATGATCCCGACGCCGCGGTCGGTGCCGGCGATGACGAACCGGCCGCGCTCAAACTCGATGTCGGCCACGGCGGCTTCCAGCGCGTGCGCGGCGATCTGCCGGCCGTTTTCGATCACCTTCTCGCTCGCCTCGATGATTGCGCCCCCGCTCGTCATGATCGACTTCGACCCGCCTGTTCCGCCTCCGGCAAGGAGCTCGTCGCTATCGCCTTGCAGCAGCCGGATGCGCTCGAACGGGATGCCGAGGCGGCTTGAAAGCACCTGCGCGAAGGGCGACGCGTGGCCCTGCCCGTAATCGAGGGTGCCGGTGATGATGGTCACACCGCCGTCCGTATCGAAGCGGATGCCGCCCATCTCGTTCGACGACGGCGCCGTCACTTCCAGGTATTGGCCGATGCCGCGGCCGCGCAGCTTGCCGCGCCGGCGACTTTCGGCGCGGCGGGCGGGGAAGTTGTCCCAGTCCGCCAGCGCCAGCGCCTTGTCGAGCACGGTCGGGAAATCGCCGCTGTCGTACTCGGTGCCGGCCGGGGTCTTGAACGGCATCTGCTCGGGTCGGATGTGGTTGATCCGGCGGATTTCCACACGGTCGATGCTCATCTCTGCCGCCGCCGTGTCGAGCAGCCGCTCGATGTAATAGTTTCCCTCCGGCCGCCCCGCGCCCCGATACGGCCCCACCGGCGTCGTGTTGGTGAACAACACGCGGGAAATCACCTCCTGCGCCGGCGTGCGATACACGCCGATGCTGTTGCGCACCGCGTTCATCGTCGGCGGCTGCGCCGTCGCGTTGCTCTGATAGGCGCCGAGATTGCCGTAGCCGTCGAGGCGCAGCGCCAGGATGCGCCCGGCCGCGTCGAGCGCGATCGAGGCGGTCATCTCGTGGTCGCGGCCGTGGCTGTCTGACAGAAAGCTTTCCGAGCGCTCGTCCGTCCACTTCACCGGGCGCCCGAGGGTGCGCGCGGCATGCAGCAGACAGACGTACTCCGGATAGCAGGACGCCTTCATGCCGAACGAACCGCCGACATTGCCGGTCAGCACGCGCACCTTGTCCACGGGCACGCCCAGGACGTTTTTCAGCAGGTTGCGCATGCCGAACACGCCTTGGCAGCCGAGGCGGAGCGTGTAGCGCCCATCGTCGGGATCGTATTCGGCGATCGCCGAGCGCGGCTCCAACGGCGAGACCACGATGCGGTTGTTGCGCAAGGTCAGCGTGGTGACGTGCGCGGCGCGGGCAAAGCCGGCCTCCACCGCCGCCGAGTCTCCATGATGGAAGTCGAGCATGAGATTGCCCGGCACTTCGTCATGCACCGACGGCGCGCCCGATCGGGCCGCCTCGCGGGCATCCGTGACCGCGGGGCAGGGGTCGATGTCGGCGAACACTGCTTCCGCCGCGTCCTTCGCCTGCTTGGCGGTTTCGGCGACCACGAAGGCGATCGGGTCGCCGACAAAGCGCACCTTGTCGGTGGTGAGCGGGTGCTGCGCCGGCTGGAGCATCGCCGAGCCGTCGCGGTTCTTGAACACCACGCCGCCGATCGGCATCCGCTTTAGGCCGGCTGCGACGAGGTCGGCGCCGGTATAAACCCCGAGTACGCCCGGCATCGCCTTGGCCGCATCCGTGTCGATCGCGCCCAGGGTGCCGTGGGCGATCCGGCTCCGGACCATCGCCGCGTAGGCTTGGCCGGGCAGCGAGAGGTCGTCGGAGTAGCGGCCTTCGCCCCGCAGCAGGGTCGGGTCCTCCTTGCGGTGCACCGGCTGGCCGATCGCGAACTTCTCGAGGCTCAAAGCATCCACGGGTGCGTTCATGGTGCCGCACGCTCCTTTCGAGCCGAATGTGTGTGTTGCCCCGAAGCGGGCGCGCGGCCCGATGGGAGGGCCGGAGCCAAAAGGATGGGGGCGGCCGCCCCGGAGGGCAAGCGGCCGCGCCCGTCAGGGCCGGTCAACTCGTCGCTGCTCAGGTCCCCACGAGGCCACGGCGATGATCAGCATGGCGATCTGCACCGCAACGCAGAGGGCGACACAGCCTGGCCAGCCGGCGCGGTGCCAGATGCCGGCCGGCAGAACGCCACCCAGGCTGCCACCGACATAGTAGCAGGTGACGTAGAGGCCGACCGCCGTGGACTTCGCCCGCCGCGCGGCAACCCCGATGTAGCTGATCGTCAAGGATTGTTCGACAAACACGGCGCCCGCCAGCATCCCGAGCCCGGCGAGGATCGCCCATAGCGAGGGCAGCAAGGCAAGCAGCAGCCCGGCGACGGCGAGCACAGCGCCGGCTGCGAGTGTCGGCAGCCGGCCGATCCGGGCCGCAAGCGCGGTTGCCGCAGGGGTCGAGACCACCCCGAACAGGTACACGACGAAGATGGAGCCGAGCGCCGCCGGCCCGAGCCCGTAGGGCGGGGCGGCCAGCACGAAGTTGGCGAAGGTGAACGCCGCGATGATGGAGAACAGCACGGCGAAGCCGACCGCGCACGCTGCGAGAAGACGGCGATTAGTCAGGTGGTCGGCGAAGCTCTCGACGGTGGAACGCCAGCCACGCACGGGCCGGAAGTTGGCTTCCTTCGGCAGCCAGATGGCGACCAGGACGGCCGCAGCCAGCGTGAGCGCCCCGAGCAGAACGAACGACGTGCGCCAGCCCCACCAAGCGGTGGCGTAGCCCGACACGAGCCGGCTCGCGAACCCGCCGACGATGGTCCCGATCGAGTAGACGCCGGCCAGGCGGACGCCTTCGGCTCCCTGCGCCTCATCCCCGATATAGGCGACGGCGACGGTGAAAACGAAGGGAATCAGGAGTCCCTGGGCAAAGCGCCAGACGATCAGTGCTGGAAGACTGCTCGCGCCGGCGGCGGCGAGCGTCGGCGCCACCAGCGTTGCGAGCGCGCCGACGATGAGGCGCTTGCGCCCCAGCATGTCGGAGATTGAGCCGACGAACGGAGCGACGGACGCGACCGCGAGCAGGGTCGCGGTCACGGTAAGGCCGGTGGTGGCCGGCGGTGCCTGGAACTCGCGAGCAAGCGTCGGCAACAGGGCTTGCACCCAGTACAGGTTGAGGAAGTTGGCAGCGCCCGCGACCGCAAGGCCCGCCGCCCGGCCTCGCGGTCTCAGCTGTCGAGGCCCCAACTGTCGGGGCTCCGCTCTCGAAGCTTCACTGGGGCGAAGTTCCCAGGATCTCCCGGCAGGCGAGGGGCATCGGCTTGGGCGGGCGCGCCGGAGCGGGAGCTGGCGGGTGGTCGAGCTGGTCGAACCACCATTGCAGGGTCGCATCGCACCCTTCGCCCGGCGGGATCGGCGGCCCGCCGACGCAATCCGGCTGATCCGGCGGGCAGCGAAAGCGGATGTGGAAATGCGAAGCGTGGCCGTACCAGGGCCGGATCAGCCGCAGCCACCGCCGATCTCCCGTCTCCGTATCACAGAGCTCCCGCTTGATCGCCGGATTGACGAAGATGCGCTCCACGTTCGGTAGCCCGGCCGCCAAGCGCAACAAGGTGGCGTGCGCCGGCCGCCAAACGGTGGGATCGACGCCGCGTCCGTCCGGGCGGACCACAGAAGGCGGCTCCAGATCCTCGCGGAGCGCAGGGGGAAGGGCCGGCTTCGGCGTCACGTCGAGCCACACATCCGCCTCCAGGCCGATCTCGTGGCCGCCATGGCCCGGGATCGGGCCGCCGCGTGGGGCAGCGACGTCGTTCATGTAAACGTCCGGAAGGCCGGCTTCGTGGGCTTCCCGTCCGAGCAGCTCAAGGCTCGCGACGGTGCGCGGATGGCCCCAGAACGTGCTCCGGCCGATGCGGATTTCCTGAAAACCGACGCCGTCGGTCGGCAGCGGGACGGCGCCGGCGATGCAACCCGCGTCATGGGTGCCAATGATGCGGACCGGGCCGGCACCCTCGACGCTGCCCGCCCCCGAAAGAAGGAGCAAGAGCAGAGCGGCAAAGGGGGAATTGTTAACCAAACCGATCGTAAATCGGCGGGCGCAGGCGATCGAGGTTGCGCCTGCCTGCTCCGCGCGGGTGGTCCAGCGGCTTTTCACGGGGCAAGAATGCTCGATCGACCTGCCGAAGCCGGCCCTTCGCCTCCATCGCGCGACCGAACGATTGGCGTCATCGCGGACGGCAACAAGGGCGAACGCCCGTGGCCGGGGCTTGCGCCGATCATCGCCGTGCTCCGTCGCCGCCGATGGGTGCTCATCCTGTCCATCCTGATTACGCCTGCCCTGGCGTTCGTCGCTCTCCGTCAGATGACGCCACGCTACACCGGGGTCGGCACCCTGATCTACGACCCGAGCGAGTTCGCTGCGCGCGAGCTCCAAAGCATCCTCCGGCTCGACCCGACGACGGACGCGGTGATGGCGAGCCAGGCGGAGATCACCCGCAGCCTGCCGATCGCAGAACGGGTTGCCGAGCGCTTCGATCTCGCGAAATCCCCTGAGTTCAATTGGCGGCTCCGCCCGCCCTCGCTCGTGCGTCGGATCCGGGAGGCAGTGGGCGCGGCCGCGCGGGCTGTCTTCGGGGGCGAGCCCGCTCCGGCGCGGGAGATCAGCGACGAGGAGCTCCGGCACGCGGTCACGCAATCCGTGCAGAACGCCATCACCGTTCGCAATATCAAGTCGACGCGAGTGCTGGAGATCTCGTTCACCACGGAGGACCAGGCGCTCGCTGCGGCTGCCGTCAACTTTGTGATGGACACCTACATTTCGGACCAGCTCGACGGCAAGTTCAACGCCGTCCGGCGCGCGAGCGAATGGCTGCGCGGCCGGGTCGCCGACCTCAGGCTCGAGGTGCGGGCCGCCGAGGACAAGATTGCCGCCTATCGCGCCGAGCAGGGGCTCGTGCAGGGGGTGCAGGCCGGGATCGGCACCGAGCAGATCAGCCGGCTTAACGCGGACCTGTTGCAGGCCCGGAGCGAGCTTGTGCAAGCGCAGGGCCGGCTGGACGTGGCACAAGGCAAGTCGGGGAACGCTTCGGCGCAGGCCGCGGTCTCACCGAGCGTCGTGGCGTTGCGTGCGCAGCAGGATCAACTCAGCGCCCAGTTACAGGCGCTGCTCACGCGCCGCGGCGCGGTGCATCCCGACGTTGTCGCGCTGACCGACCAGCTGGAGGCGACCCGGCGGGCGGTTGTGGCCGAGACCGCGCGCGTGGTCGCGGCTGGCGAGGCGGAGGTACGGGCGGGGCACGCGCGCGTCGCAGCCCTCGAACGCGCGGTGCAGGAAGGGCGAGGCCACCTCGACCGCGACGCGCAGGCGGAAATCCCGCTGCGTGCGATGGAGCGCGACGCCGAAGCCTCCCGCACATTGCTGCAAGCGGTCCTCGAGCGCATCCAGCAGACCGGCCAGCAGACCGCGATCGAGCTGCCCGACGCCCGGGTGATCTCGCCCGCGCTGCCGGCCGGCGAGCCGAGCTTCCCGAAGGTCAAGCTGATGCTGGGCGCGGCCGTGGGGTTCGGCATCGCGTTCGGGTTGCTTGTGGTCTGGCTGCTCGAGCTCGGCGACACGACGTTCCGCAGCGGCGAGGATGTGCGCGCCCGGCTCGATTTGCCGTGTTTCGCGCTGCTGCCGGAACTCGGACGGCGGAACTTGCGCGGCTCTCCGGTCCACGAGTACGCGCTGCACAAGCCGTTATCGCCCTTCGCCGAGCAACTGCGGGCGCTTCGCGCCGGCTTGTGGCTACGCGCGCGGCAGCCGAAGGTCATCGCGATCACCGCGGCCCGCCCATCCGAGGGCAAGACCACCACCGCGATCGCACTCGCCCGCTCGGCTGCGGTCAACGGCGAGCACGTCGTAGTGGTGGATTGCGACATCCGGTACCCAGCGCTCGCCCATCTGTTCGGGGCGGGCGACAAGTTGGGCTTGAGCGATTGCCTGCTCGGCCATGCGACGCTCGAGGAGATCGTCCGGACCGACGAGCTGACCGGCGCCGCCTACATCCCGGCGGGATCGGCGGAGGCGAACGCCGCCGGGTTGTTCACCAGCGCCGAGATGACCGCGGTGCTCGAGCGCCTCAAGGCGGAATACGACCTCGTGCTACTCGATGCGCCCCCGGCAGCTGCCATCACTGATGCGCGGCTGCTGGCCCGGCTTGCGGATGCCACCCTGTTTTGCGTGCGATGGCGCCGTACTCCGAACGCTGTCGTGCAGAACGCGCTCGACCTGCTGGCCGAAGCGCGCGCGCAGATCGCGGGCGTGGCGCTCACGCGCGTGGACGCCAAGCAGCACATGCGCGCGGGCTTCACCGACTCGGAAGTATATCACCCACGCTACGGCGGATACTTCCGGGAGTAGATGGGATGAGCAAACGTTTTCTTGTCACGGGCGGAGCGGGTTTCGTGGGGAGCCACGTCGTCGCCGCCTTGCTCGACCGCGGCGACGACGTGGTCGTGCTCGACAACCTCCGGCAAGGTCATCGGGAGGCGGCCGGCGGCGCGCGGCTGGTGGTCGCCGACCTTGCCGACACGGCGGCGATCCACGCGGTGCTGGCCGAAGGACCGTGGGACGGCGTGCTGCACTTCGCCTCCTTGTCGCTGGTCGGCGAGAGCATGCGCGAGCCCTACCGCTACCTCGTGGAGAACGGTCTTGCCGGCGTCCGTCTGATCGAGGCCTGCGTCGCCCACGACGTGCGGCGCTTCGTGCTGTCGTCCACCGCCGCGCTGTTCGGCGCTCACGGCGACGCCCCAATCGGGGAGGACGCGCCCGTCGAGCCCGGCTCGCCCTACGGCGAAAGCAAGTGGATGCTGGAGCGCGCGCTCCACTGGGCGGACCGGCTGCACGGGCTGCGATCCGCCCGACTGCGCTACTTCAATGCCGCCGGGGCCGATCCGGCCGGCCGGTTCGGCGAGGACCACCGGCCGGAGACCCACCTGATACCGCTGGTGATCGATGCCGCACTCGGCCGCCGCCCGGCTCTCGCCGTGTTCGGCCGGGACTACCCGACGGCGGACGGCACCTGCGTGCGCGACTACGTCCATGTCACGGATCTGGCGGACGCGCACCTCCTCGCCCTCGAGCAACTCGCCTCGCGGAGTGTGGTCTACAATCTCGGCAACGGGCGCGGCCATACCGTGCTGGAAGTGATCGACGCGGTCGAACGGATCGGCGGCCGCCGCGTCCCCTACGAATGGGCGCCGCGCCGGCCCGGCGACCCGGCCGTGCTGATTGCCTCCTCCGCGCTGATCCAGCGCGAAACGCGCTGGGCGCCGCGCTTCGCGAGCCTCGACGACATCGTGCGCACCGCGTGGGCGTGGCGCGAAGCGCATCCGGGCGGCTATGGCGACTGACCCCCGCCTTCGCGCGCTCACCATCGCGCTGCTTGCCGCAGTCCTGCTGTGGCCGGCGCTGCTGAACGGCTATCCGTTGGTGTTCGCCGACACCGGGACGTACTTGTCGCAGGCGATCGACCGCTATCTCGGCTGGGACCGGCCGGTGTTCTACAGCCTGCTGATCTATCCGTTGCATTGGCAACGAACTCTCTGGCCCATCATCGTCGCGCAGGCCGTCGTGACGATCTGGACCATCTCGGTTCTGTTGCGCTGCGCGCTGCCCGGCGCGCCTGCCTGGGCGCTCCCCGCGCTGGTGGCGGTGTTGAGCGTGGCCACCCCGCTGCCCTGGATCGTTTGCCAGATTTTGCCGGACTGCTTCACCGCCCCGCTGGTGATCGTCCTCGTCTTGCTGATCTTCTACCCGGGGCGTCTCGGCCCGGCCGAGGCGCGCGCCCTCGCGGCGCTCGGCGCGGCGGCGATCGCGGTCCATACCTCGCACCTGTTGCTCGCGCTTGGCATGATCGCGGTACTGCTGCCGCTGCGGCGCTGGCTCGGCGCCGAGGCGCGGCTTGGGTTCAAAGGCACCGCCCAGGTCGCAGCCCTGCCGGCCGTCGCCGTCGCGGCCCTGATGGCGGTCAACCTGGTCGGCCACGGACGTTTCGCGGTATCGCCGTTCGGCAACGTGTTTCTGCTCGCGCGGGAGCTGTACGACGGGCCGGGGATGGCGGCGCTGGACCGGCGCTGCCCGGCCGCGCACTGGCGGCTCTGCCGCTATGTCGGCCGCTTCCCGGCCGATTCCGATCACTTCCTATGGGATCCGCGGTCGCCGTTGTGGCTCGCCGGCGGTCCCAAGACGGTGTCGCTGGAGGCCGACGCGATCATCGAGGCCGCGCTGCGCGACGCGCCGAGCGACGCCCTTAATAGTTTCTTTGGAAATGTCAAAGAACAGCTCGGCCGGTTCGCAACCGGTGACGGGCTCGAGCCCTGGCCAGCCACCGTCAGGCCGGTGATCGCGCGGGCGTTTCCCGCGGGCGAGCTCCGCGCCTACGACGCATCGCGCCAGTCGGCCGGATCATTGCTGCTGCCTCCGTGGTTGCAGGCGCTGCATCGCGGGGCGGCGATCGCCGGCGTTGCGGTGCTCTGCATCGCGCCGATCCTGTCGCGCCGTCGCGTAAAGGCGGGGCTGCTCGCGGCCGTGTTGCTGGCGTTGGTCGGCAACGCAGCGATCACCGGCGGCCTCTCGCAGCCGCACGACCGGTATCAGGCGCGACTGATCTGGCTAGCAGTGGCGGCAGTCCCCGTCGCCGTACTTGTTTCGTTAGCGGAGTTCCGGCGGCGGCCAGAGGAGTCGCCCGCGTGAACTCCTCGGGGCGCGGCCGCAGCAACGTTCTCTGGTCGGCGTTCGAGGCCGGCGCATCCGCTTCGCTGTCGTTTCTGTCGGCCTTCGCCGTGGCCCGCATGGTGGGCCCCGCCGAGCTCGGGGTGGGGGCCGCGGCCGTCGCGGTCCATCTGCTGCTTTGGGTCGGGGTCAACGCGCTGTTCGCCGACGCGATCGTGCAGCGGCCGGAACTCGACGAGGAAGCGGCATCGAGCGCGTTCTGGGCGTCGGTCGCGGTCGGGTTCGCCGCCGCGGCCCTCGAGGCCGCTGCGGGCTGGCCGCTCGCCGCGGCGTTGGGCGATCACCGCCTCCCGTGCATGTCGCTGCTGCTTGCCTTGCCGCTGCCGCTGGTGGGTGCCGGCGGCGTGATGCAGGGGATGCTCACGCGCGGGCGCGCCTACAAGGCGCTCGCAGGACGGGCGGTAATCGGGCAAGGGCTCGGGACCGTCGCCGGCATCGCCGCGGCTCTCGCCGGGGCAGGGGCCTGGGCGCCCGTGCTGCAGCAAGCGGTCACCTCCGCCCTCGGCGCGACCGTGCTCGTCCTGCGGTCGCGGTGGCGCCCCCGCCTTGTGCTGCGCCGCGCGCCGCTCCTCGCCCTGCTGCGCACGGGGCTGCCACTGACGGCCGCAACGCTCGTCCAACAGAGCCGGTATCGCGTGTTCGCGTTGCTGATCGGGGCTACGGCCGGGACGGCCGCACTCGGTGTCGTCCATCTCGCCTTCCGCTTGTCCGACACCGTGCGGGATCTGGCGCTCACCGCGCTGTGGCGGCTCCTGCTTCCAGCATTTTCGGAGCGGCAACGCGATCTTCCGGCGTTGCAGGCGGACGTCGACCGGCACGCCTTCCTGGTCGGCCTGGTGTTGTTCCCGGTGATTGGCGCGCTGGGGCTCGTCCTCCGCCCCTTCGTGCGGGTGGTGCTTGGCCCGGCTTGGGAGCCCTCAGCCGTCGCGGCGGCCCCGCTGCTCCTGCTCATGGTCTGGCTGTTCCTCGGCTTCACCGGGGGCGTCGCGGCCGTGGCGCGCGGCGGGGCGCGATACTCGATGCTGTCGCAGCTCGGCGTAACGGCGGCGACGCTGGGCGGCACCCTGCTCCTGCGTCCGGCGACCCCGCTCGGTGCGGTTGCCGTCTGGGCCGCCGCCCAGGTCCTGGTAAGCCCATACCTCCTCTGGACCACCGCGCGGCTGATGCGCGCGGGCTGGTTGCGCCAGCACCGGCCCGGCCTCCCGGCACTGGCGCTGGCGGTGACCGCGACCCTGCTCGCGGCTGGCGTCGCCGGTGCTCTGCAGCCCGGGTCGCCTTGGGCGGTGATGGCGGCGCGGCTTGGTTGCCTGTGCGCGATCTACGGGTCGGGTGCCGCCCTTCTGTTGCGAGGCCGCCGCTTCCTCGCCGCTCCGATGGCAGGTGTGGCGTGATCGCTTCCCGACACGTCTCACGCCTCGGCGTGCCGTTGGCCGATCTCGACGCGGCCGAAGCCGCCTCCGCGATCGCGGCGCGCCCGGCCGACCAGCCGTTCGGCTATGTCCTCACTCCGAACGCCGACAATTTCGTTCGCCTCAGCCGCGACCCGGAGATGCGGCGCATCTATGAGGACGCCTATCTGCGCCTGCTCAACTCGCGGGTGGTCGCCCGGGCCGGGCGATTGCTCGGCCTTGAGGCGCCGCGTGTCGCGCCGGGGAGCGACGTCACCGCGCACTTGCTCCGCAGCCATCTGCGGCCCGGGGAGCGCGTGACCATCATCGGCCTGCGCCCCGCGTTTCTGCGTCCCTTGATAGACCGCTGCGGCATCGCCGAACCGTTCCATCACGATCCGCCGATGGGCTTCGATCGCGACCCAGCTGCGTTCGCCGCTGCGATCGCTTTCGTGCTCGCGCACCCGGCGCGGTTCACCTTCCTTGCCCTCGGCTCGCCACGGCAGGAACGGCTCGCGGCCGCCATCGCCGCGACGGGCGAGGCGAAGGGCCTCGGGCTCTGCATCGGTGCCAGCCTCGATTTCCTGGCCGGTGCCGTGGCGCGCGCGCCCCGCTGGATGCAAGGCGCGGGGCTCGAGTGGCTGCATCGCCTCGGGTCGGACCCGAAGCGGCTGGCCCGGCGCTATCTCGTGGAAGATCCGCCGGTATTCAGGCTGCTGCTGCGCGAAAGACTGGCCCAGCGCGCCTGAATGGGTGCCGCCGACAGCGTGGGCAGCACCTCGTCCCGTACGCGGCCGAGCAGATTGCTGCGATGCGCCCGATCGTTGGATCGAAGATACGCGCGGGCGGACGGCGGGAGAGAGGCGCTTTCCGTCCGGCGCGCGAGTTGGACCCCGGCCGCCAAGCCTCGCACGGTCTGCCGTAGCAGCCCATTGCGGAGGCCGCGCACGGCGTAGCCCGCGATTCGGGGCGTCATTCCGAGCCAGCTCCCGCCATGCTTGCGATGGATGTAGAGCCGGTTGCGTACGTAATGGAACCACCGTGTGCTCGACCAGGTGACGCGCCGCTGCTGGCTTACCTTGTGCAGCACCGCGATGTCGCCCCGGTAGCGCACCGTCCAGCCGCGCGCGATCACGCGCAGGCACCAATCGTATTCCTCCCAGCAGAAGAACAGCGCTTCGTCGTACGGGCCGGCCGCGTCCCAAGCGGTGCGGCGGATCGCGTGGCCGGCGCCGACGAAGGTCGCGGCGTCGAATACCTCACCCGCTCGCGCACGAAGCCGCGGCGGGTAGCCCCAGGAGGAATGGTCGTCCGCGCCCACACCCCAGGCCAGGATGCGGAACCCGATCGCACCCAGGTTCGGCGCAGCGTCCAGGGCGGCGACCGCGGCCGCCGCCGTTGTCGGCGCGGCGAACTCGGCGTCGTTGTCGAGCGCGATGATCACCCGTCCATGGCCGAGGCCGGTTGCCACGTTGCGTCCAGCTGCCACCCCACGATTGCGGTCGAGCGCGACGAGCGTGCAGTCCGCCCGGCCCCGTACCGTCGCCGCGATCCGCTGGAGGTTCTCGGGCCGCGAGCCCTGGTCCACCACGATCAAATGGCGGCTGATGCCGGTTTGCTCCAACGCCGAGCGGATCGCGGCACAGGTCTCATCGGGCCGATCGAGGGCCAGGATGATGATGTCGGCATCATAAGGATCGCGCGGCGGCGCGATCGCGCCCGCGACGTGGTGCGCCTCGCCCATCGGATGCATGTCCGCCCGCTCGTTTCAGTATGCGTTCCGCATGGTGAGCACGGCGAAGGCGGTGCGGAAGAGGATGAGCAGATCGAGGCTCACCGACCAGTTCTCGATGTATTCAAGGTCGCTCTGAACGCGCCGCACCAGCTTGTCTTCCGTGTCGGTTTCGCCGCGCAGGCCCCGGACCTGGGCGAGGCCCGTCAGGCCCGGGCGGATGCGGTGGCGGGCCGCGTAGGAAGGCACGACCTCGTCGAACAATCGTCCGCCGGCGCGCGTCGCAGGAGCGTGCGGGCGAGGGCCGACCAGAGACATCTCGCCGCGGAGGACGTTGCACAGTTGCGGCAGCTCGTCGAGCGAGGTCCGCCTGAGCAGCGCCCCGAACCACGTCACCCTCGGGTCCCTCCGTATCGCTTGCGACAACGAGTGATCCGGTTCGGGTTCGAAATACATTGTGCGAAACTTGAGCACGAAGAACGGCGCGCCGCCGCGACCCGTGCGCTGCTGGCGGAACAGCACCGGCCCGGGGCTGCTCAAACGCACGAATAGCGCGATCAGCAGCATCGGCAATGCCAAGATCAAAAGGCCCAGCGCGGCGAACACGAGGTCTTCGGCGCGCTTGGCCATCTCCATCCAATCCGTGCTGTGGCCACGCCCGGCCGTGAGAAAACGAAAGCGGGCGTCAGTAGCGTATGCACCAGGCAGGTCCGACACGGGCGAGGCCCAGCAGGCGGCCCCGAGGCCGTTTGCTCCATTCATCGTGCTCGCCTCCTGAAATGCCGTTCTGGTGTTCAATGTGCGTCGCAAGCGAAAGCCGTCGCCGCTTGCTGCGGCCCGGTTTAGCAACGGGAAGCACAAGGAACGGTTAAACGGCCGGCGGAAACACGATGGCGCGGTTCATGCTGAAATTGACCAGCATCCCGGCAACCGCGCCGGCCGCGACGGCAAGCACCGGCTCGCGCGCGCAGAGCGGCACAAAGGTGACGAGGAGGGCGAAGGCGCCTCGGTTGAGCACGAAGCCCGCACTGTTGGCGAGCATGAACAGCACCCACTGCTCGCGCTTGGCACCGACCCGCCCACGGCCGCGAAACGTCCAGACCCGGTTGAGCGCCCAGTTCACCGAGGCGGCGACCAGGTACGCGAGCGCGCCCGCGGCGTAGATCCCAACGAGCCCGCGGGTTGCGTACACGGTTGCGGTATCGATCAGAAATCCGACGACGCCCACGACGCCGAACTTGAGGAACTGGGCAATCACGCAAGCTCGTTAGCGAAGCTTGCGCCAGCCAGCAATCACCAAACCATGAACGGGCCCGATCCGACCTGCTTGCAGGGCTGCTCTGCGCCTGCCATCGTCCGTGCCGAAATGACCAAACTGCGTGGGCCTCCGCTGCGGCGGCGAACATTCCTCGGTACCGCTGCCGCGGCTGCCGTTGCGCCGTCCGGCGCGCGAGGGGAGAGGGCGCGGGTGCTGCGGTTCATCCCGCAGGCCAACCTCGCCAATCTCGACCCGATCTGGACCACGCAATACGTCGTCCGCAATGCCAGCCTGCTGTTCTTCGACACGCTCTACGGCGTCAACAGCGCGCTCGAGCCGCAACCGCAAATGGCCGAAGGGCACGAGGTCTCGGCGGATGGCCTGACCTATACGTTCAAGCTCCGCCCGGGGCTCAAATGGCATGACGGCGAGCCGGTGCGCGCCATCGACTGCGTGGCCAGCCTCCAGCGCTGGATGGCGCGGGACAACATGGGCCACATGATCGCTGCGCGGTTGAACGAGATCGCGGCGACGGGCGACGCGAATTTCCGCCTCGCACTCAAGCAGCCCTTCCCGAAGCTCCTGTATGCCCTCGGCAAGGGCGGCACGCCGACCGCGTTCATGATGCCGGAGCGCATGGCGCGCACCGACCCGTTCAAGCAGATCAGCGAGTACGTCGGCTCCGGCCCGTTTCGCTTCAAGCGCGACGAATGGGTGCCGGGGTCGCAGGCCGTGTTCGAGCGGTTCGACGGCTACGTCCCGCGCGACGAGAAGCCGCGACTGGCTGGCCGGCGGCAAGCGCGTGTTCTTCGACCGCGTCGAGTGGCGCATCATCCCGGATCCCGCGACTGCCGCGGCCGCGCTGCAGAACGGCGAGGTCGATTGGTGGGAGAACCCCGTCACCGATCTCGTGCCCGCCTTGCGCGGCAACCATGATGTGCGGCTCGACATCGCCGATCCGCTCGGCAACATCGGCGACTGCCGCTTCAACCATCTTTACCCGCCGTTCGACGATGTGCGCGTTCGTCGCGCCGTCATGATGGCTGCCAGCCAGGCCGACTACATGGAAACGCTGGTCGGTTCCGAGCGCGCGCTTTGGCAGGAATCGGCAAGCTTCTTCACACCGGGCACGCCACTTTGGTCCGACTACGGCGGCGAGGTGCTCAAGCAGAAGAACGTCGATGCCGCGCGCAAGCTGCGTCTCCAGACTCGGCCACGGGGGCAGCAAGGTCGTCATGATCGTCGGCACCGACATGCAGATCACCAAGGCGCAAAGCGATGTGACGGCCGACCTGCTCGACAAGATCGGCCTCAAGGTAGACTACGTGGCAACCGATTGGGGTACGGTTGGCGCGCGACGGGCGAGCAAGGAGCCGCCCGACAAAGGCGGCTGGAACATCTTCCACACTTGGCACGCCGGCGTCGATTGCGTGAACCCGGGCGCGCAGCCCGCTTATTACACCACGCGGCGACAAGGCTTGGTTCGGCTGGCCGAAATCCGACGAGGTGCAAGGCCATATCGACGCTTGGTTCGCGGCTACCAGCCTCAACGACGAAAAGGCGGCCGTGCGCCAGCTCAACAAGGCCGAGATGGACTTCGCCACCTTCCTGCCCACCGGCTTCTTCAAGGGCTACCAGGCCTGGCGCAAGAACCTGGACGGCATGGTGCAGGCGCCGTTTCCCGTGGTCTGGGGTCTGAAGAAGGCCTGATGCTCGCATACGCGGTCCGGCGGGTCCTGGCGACGATCCCGGTCATGCTGGTCGTAGCGCTGTTCGTCTTTTCTCTGCTCTACATCGCGCCCGGCGACCCCGCCGCGATCATCGCGGGCGATCAGGCGACGGTGGAGGACGTGGCGCGCATTCGCGCCTCGCTCGGGCTTGATCGCCCGTTCATCGTCCGCTTCGGCGACTGGCTTTGGCACGTCGTGCGCGGGGACCTTGGCACTTCCATCTTCACCAACCTGCCGGTGACGAAGATGATCGGCCAACGCATCGAGCCCACGCTGTCGCTGATGCTGCTGACCTTGGTGTTTTCGCTGGTTTGCGCGGTGCCCATGGGCGTCGTGGCCGCGTGGAAGTCACGGCTCATGGATTGACCGCGCGGTGATGGTGCTGGCCGTGTTCGGCTTCTCGGTTCCGGTGTTCGTGGTCGGCTATCTGCTTGCCTGGGTGTTCGCGCTCGCAGCTCAACTGGCTGCCGGTGCAGGGCTTCACCCCGATCTCGCGAGGGACTCTGGCCGTTCCTGCGCAACCTGATCCTGCCCACTCTGGCGCTCGGCGGGGTGTATATCGCGCTGATCGCGCGCATCACACGCGCGACGATGCTGGAGGTGCTGTCGCAGGACTACGTCCGTACGGCGCGCGCCAAGGGTGTCGGGCAGCGCGCCGTCCTGTTCGTCCACGCGCTGAAGAACGCCGCCGTGCCGATCGTGACGGTGGTCGGGCTCGGGGTGGCCCTCCTGATCGGCGGCGCCGTGGTGACGGAAAGCGTGTTCGCGATCCCCGGGCTCGGCCGGCTGACCGTCGACGCGATCCTGCGCCGGGACTACCCCGTCATCCAGGGGGTCGTGCTGCTGTTCAGCTTTGTCTACGTGCTGGTCAATCTCATCGTCGATCTGCTGTACACCGTGTTCGATCCGAGGATCCGCTATTGAGCGGCGCCGCGCCGCCGCTGGCTCGATATCCTGCCGCCGGTGCGCCGGCGCGGGCGGGTCGGCACCTTCGTCTACCGCCATCCGACCATCGCGATCGGCGGCAGCATTGCTCGTCGCCATCGCGTTCATCGCGGTCGCTCGCGCCGTGGCTCGGCACCGTCGATCCGACCGCGCTCGCGCCCGCCAAGCGCACCCGCCCACCGTCCGCGGTTTATTGGTTCGGCACCGACATGCTGGGGCGAGACATCTATTCCCGCGTCATTTACGGCGCGCGAGTATCTTTGATCGTCGGCTTCGCGGTCGCGATCGTTGCGTCCGCGGTCGGCATGCTGATCGGGCTGGTCGCAGGCTTCGTGCGCTGGCTCGACGGCGTGGTGATGCGGATCATGGACGGGCTGATGTCCATTCCGCCGATCCTGCTGGCGATCGCGCTGATGGCGCTGACCCGCGGCTCGGTGCAGAACGTGGTCATCGCGATCAGCGTGGCCGAGGTGCCGCGGGTGGCGCGGCTGGTCCGCGGCGTGGTGCTGTCGTTGCGCGAGCAGCCCTATGTGGAGGCGGCGATCGCCTCGGGCACGCGGGTGCCGAAGATCATCTTGCGCCACATCCTGCCCAACACGCTCGCGCCGCTGACGGTGCAGGCCACCTATATCTGCGCGTCGGCGATGATCACGGAGGCGATCCTCTCGTTCATCGGCGCCGGCACGCCGCCCACCATCCCGAGCTGGGGCAACATCATGGCGGAGGGCCGGGCGCTGTGGCAGGTCAAGCCGTTCATCGTGTTCTTTCCGGCCGTGTTCCTGTCGGTGACGGTGCTCGCGGTGAACCTGCTCGGCGACGGGCTGCGCGACGCGCTCGATCCGCGGGTGGCCAAGCGGATTTGAGCGACCGTCGGCTAGATGCCCCTGCTGCAAGTCGAGAACCTGCAGGCCCATTTCGGCACGCCGGACGGCGTGGTGCGCGCCGTCGAGGGTCTTTCCTTCGCGATCGACGCGGGCGAGACCGTGGCCATCGTCGGCGAGTGCGGCTGCGGCAAGTCGGTCACCTCCATGTCGATCCTGCGCTTGTTGCCCGAGCCGCCGGCCAGATCGCCGGCACGATCCGCTTCGAGGGCGCGACCTGCTGCGACTATCCGAGCCTGAGATGCGCGCCTCCGCGGCAACGACATCAGCATGATCTTCCAGGAGCCGATGACCAGCCTCAACCCGGTGCTCACTGTCGGCCGGCAGATCGGCGAGACCCTGCGGCTGCACCAGGGCCTGTCGGCGCGGGAAGCGGAGCGCCGAAGGCGGTCGAGGTGCTCGACCTGGTCGGCATCCCGGCGCCCGAACGGCGCGTGCGCGAATATCCGCACCAGCTTTCCGGCGGGATGCGCCAGCGGGTGATGATCGCCATGGCGCTCGCCTGCAACCCGAAGCTGCTGATCGCCGACGAGCCGACCACGGCGCTCGACGTGACGATCCAGGCGCAGATCCTCGACCTGATGCGCGACCTCAAGACGCCGGCTCGGCTCGGCGATCATGCTGATCACCCACGATCTCGGCGTGGTCGCGGAGATGGCCGAGCGGGTGGTCGTGATGTACGCCGGCCGCAAGGTGGAGGAAGCGGCGGTCGCGCGAGATATTCGCCCGCCCGCTGCACCCCTACACGCGCGGCCTGCTCGGCGCGGTGCCGCAAGCTCGGCTCCTCGCTCGCGAGGGCGGGCGAGCGCAGGCTCGCCGAGATCACGCGGGCAGGTGCCCAGCCTGCGCGCGCAGATCGTCGGCTGCGCCTTCGCCGGGCGCTGCCCGCAGGTGACGGATCTTTGCCGCGCGGTGGCGCCGGCGGTCGAGCTGAAATCGCCGGGCCATCTCGCCGCCTGCCACTACGCCGAGAGCGCTTGCCCGCCGAGCCGGCGGATGAACGCTCTGAGGAGCGTGCCGCCGCTGCTCGAAGTGGTCGGGCTCAAGAAGCACTTCGCGATCCGCCGGGGCCTGTTCGGCGGCGCAACCGGCAAGGTCCATGCGGTCGACGGCGTCAGCTTCATCGATCGCGCGGGGCGAAACGCTGTCGCTCGTCGGCGAAAGCCGGCTGCGGCAAGTCGACGGTGGGCAAGAGCATCCTCCGCCTGATCGAGCCGACCGCGGGCAAGGTGTGGCTCGACGGCCAGCGGATCGACGACATGCCGGCGGCCCAGCTGCGGCCGCTGCGCCGGCGCGTGCAGGTGGTGTTCCAGGACCCGTTCAGCAGCCTCAATCCGCGCATGCGCGTGCTCGATATCCTCGCCGAGCCGATGCGTCAATTTCGGGCTTGCGCGAAGTCGCGCGCCGAGACTGGAGCGAGCGTGTGGCGCGCGCTGATGGACACGGTTCGGCTGCCGCGCGACGCGGTGCGCCGCTTTCCCCACGAGTTCTCGGGCGGCCAGCGCCAGCGCATCGGCATCGCCCGCGCGCTGGCGCCCGGGCGCGGACCTGATCATCTGCGACGAGGCGGTCTCGGCGCTCGACGTGTCGGTCAAGGCGCAGATCGTCAACCTGCTGTCCGATCTGCAGGCGCGAGCTTGGCCTCGCATTGCTGTTCATCAGCCACGACCTCGCCATCGTCGAGCACCTGACCCACCGCGTCGCGGTGATGTATCTCGGCAAGATCGTCGAGCTCGCCGACCGGCGCACGCTGTTCGCGCGCGCGCACCACCCCTACACCCGGGCGCTGCTCTCGGCGGTGCCGGTGCCGGACCCGCTGGCGCAGCGCCAGCGCATCATCCTGCAGGGCGACGTGCCGAGCCCGATCAACCCGCCCTCCGGCTGCCGCTTTCACACCCGCTGCCCGTTCGTGTTCGACCGCTGCCGCACCGAGGAGCCGCTGCTGCGCCTCGTCGGCGCGAGGGGCAGTCTCGGCCTGTCATCTCGATGCTTCGGTCGCGGTCGAGACGAGAGGCTGCTGCCGCAGCATGAAGACGGAAGGCCAGGCGCTGCCCCTGGACCCCGTTGGGGCCGGCGGCCCCAAACCCCTTGACCAAGTAAGGGGGTCTGGGTCTGACCCCACTCCGCCAGGGGCAGCGCCCCTGGCCTTGCCTACTGCCCCGGCGACCAAACTGCCGCGCTAGCCAAGGGGGGATAACGATGCCTCAGGTGACCCTGACGGTGAACGGCAAGAGCACACGGTCGAGGTCGAGGGCCGCACGCTCCTCGTCGAACTGCTGCGCGAGAAACTCGGCCTGACCGGCACCCATGTCGGCTGCGACACCAGCCAGTGCGGCGCCTGCGTCGTGCATGTCGACGGCAAGTCCGATCAAATCCTGCACCATCCTGGCGCTGCAGGCGGACGGCCAGCCGTGACCACCATCGAGGGCCTGGCGCAGCCGACGGCACGCTGCACCCGATGCAGGAGATGTTCCGCGAGCATCACGCCCTGCAATGCGGCTTCTGCACCCCGGGCATGGTGATGAGCGCCATCGACCTGGTGAACCTCCATCCCGACGGGTTGACGGAGGCACGAAATCCGCGAGGGGCTCGAGGGCAATCTCTGCCGCTGCACCGGCTACCACAACATCGTCAAGGCGATCGCGGCGGCTTGGCCGCTGATGCACGGCAAGCAGCCGCCGCGCAGCGGCGGAGTAGCGATCCGAAAGATAAAGCTCATGGCCGGGCTTGACCCGGCCACCGTGTCGGCCCCGGCCGGTCGCGACATGGAGCCGGATCAGGCGGGCGTGACGGAAAACGGGCCAAGGGGAATGACTCGATGGGCTTCGAGGGGATCGGCGCCTCGGTGCGGCGCAAGGAGGACCACCGGTTCCTAGCGGCAGCGGCAACTACACCGACGACATCAACCGCCCCGGCCAGCTCTACGCCTACATCAAACGCGCCGACCGCCCGCACGCGCGCATCGGCAGCATCGACACCGCCGCGGCGACAGCCTCCCCGGGGTGTCGCGGTCGTATCACCGGTGCCGACATCAGGCCGACAGCTGGGCGGGATCCCTGCGGCTGGCAGATCCACAACAAGGACGGCTCGCCGATGGCCGAGCCGACGCATCCGGTCCTCGCAGTCGGCAAGGTGCGCCATGTCGGCGACGCGGTCGCCGTGGTGATCGCCGAAACCCGCCAGCAGGCCAAGGATGCCGCCGAGCGCTGGACATCGACTACGAGGACCTGCCCGGCCGTCGCCTCCG
Source organism: uncultured Alphaproteobacteria bacterium (assembly GCA_963757115.1). Lineage (GTDB taxonomy): Bacteria > Pseudomonadota > Alphaproteobacteria > Acetobacterales > Acetobacteraceae > CAVWQV01. The sequence continues at coordinate 533,953 of CAVWQV010000001.1, forward strand.
TGCGCGATGCCGTCAAGCCGGGCGCGGCCCGGTGCACGACGAGGTGCCGGGCAACGTCTGCTACGACTGGCATATCGGCGACAAGGCGGTGACCGACGCGGCCTTCGCCGCGCGCGGCCAAGGTCGTCAAGCTCGATCTGGTCAACAACCGCCTGATCCCGAACGCCATGGAGCCGCGCGCCGCGATCGGCGACTTCGACCAAATCGAGCGGCGACTACACGCTCTTCACCACAAGCCAGAACCCGCACGTGATCCGCCTGCTGATGGGCGCCTTCGTGCTGCACATCCCCGAGCATCAGCTCCGCGTGGTGGCACCCGACGTGGGCGGCGGGTTCGGCTCGAAGATCTTCCACTACGCCGAGGAGGCGATCGTCACCTGGGCCGCCGGCAAGGTGAAGCGCCCCGTGAAGTGGACGGCCGAGCGGGGCGAGAGCTTCATGACGGACGCGCACGGCCGCGACCACGTGAGCACCGCCGAGATGGCGCTCGACGAGGAAGGCAACTTCCTCGCCTTGCGCGTCAATACGCTCTGCAACATGGGCGCCTATCTTTCCACCTTCGCGACCAGCGTGCCGACCTATCTGTACGCCACCTTGCTGGCCGGCGTTTACAAGACGCCGGCGATCTACGCCGAGGTGAAGGCGGTGTTCACCAACACCGTTCCCGTGGACGCCTATCGCGGGGCGGGCCGGCCGGAGGCGACGTTCCTGCTCGAACGCCTGATGGACGTGATCGCCCACGATACGGGGCACGACCGCGTGGAACTGCGCCGGCGCAACTTCATCCCCACCAGCGCCTTCCCGTATCAGACGCCGGTGGCGTTGCAGTACGACAGCGGCGATTACTTCTCCACCCTGGATTCCGCGCAAAAGGCGGCCGACGTCGCCGGGTTCGAGGCCGCCGTAAGGCGGCAGCCGCGCGAGGGAAGCTGCGCGGGCTCGGCTATCTCCACCTACGTGGAAGCGTGCGGCATCGCGCCCTCGGCCGTGGTGGGGTCGCTCGGCGCGCGCGCCGGGCTCTACGAGGTGGCCAACATCCGCGTGCATCCGACCGGCAGCGTCACCGTGTTTACCGGCACCCATAGCCACGGCCAGGGGCACGAGACCACGTTCGCGCAGCTGGTGAGCGACCAGCTCGGCATCCCGGTGTCGCAGGTCGAGGTGGTGCACGGCGACACGGCGAAGATCCCGTTCGGCATGGGCACCTACGGCAGCCGCAGCTTGGCGGTCGGTGGCTCGGCTATGGTCAAGGCGATGGACAAGATCATCGCCAAGGGCAAGAAGATCGCCGCCCATCTGCTCGAGGCGTCGACCGGCCGACATCGAGTTCAAGGACGGCAAGTTCTCCGTCGCCGGCACCGACCGCTCGAAGGCGCTGGCGGAAATCTCGCTCGCCGCCTACGTGCCGCACAATTACCCGATCGAGGAGCTGGAACCGGGCCTCGACGAGACCGCGTTCTACGATCCGAAGAACTTCACCTTTCCCGGCGGCTGCCATATCTGCGAGGTGGAGATCGACGCCGACACCGGGGTGACGCAGGTGGTCAACTTCACCGCCGTGGACGACATCGGCCGAATCATCAATCCGATGATCGTCGAAGGCCAGGTGCAGGGCGGCGTCGCGCAAGGCATCGGCCAGGCGCTGTACGAGAGCGCAGTCTACAGCGAGGACGGGCAGCTCGTGTCGGGCTCAATGATGGACTACGTGGTGCCTCACGCCGACCAGATTCCCAACATCGAGGTCGGCAGCGAGACCACTCTCTGCACGCATAACCCGCTCGGCGCCAAGGGCGTCGGCGAGGTGGGCGCCATCGGCTCGCCGCCGGCCGTCATCAACGCCGTGGTGGACGCGCTGCGCGACTACGGCGTGCGGCATCTCGACATGCCGGCGAGCCCGCAGAAGATCTGGTCGCTCATCGAGGCCGGCCGGCCCCGCATGGCGGCCGAATAGAAGTTGAGGAGAATGCGATGTATGATTTCGCCTATCAAAAGCCCGGCAGCCTCGGTGATGCGGTCAACGCGCTGAAGGGAGATCCGGAAGCCAAGGCGCTGGCCGGCGGCATGACCTTCATCCCGGTCCTCAAACAGCGGCTCAATAAGCCTTCGGCGGTCGTCGATCTTGCGAAAGTTGGGCTCGGCGGCATCACGCCGGGACCCAACGGCGTCACCATCGGCGCGATGACGACGCACCACGCGATCATGGATGATCCGACCATCAAGTCGAAAATCCCCGGGCTGGCGGAGATGGCCTCCTGGATCGGCGATACGCAGGTGCGGCATCGCGGCACGATGGGTGGCTCGCTCGCCAACAACGATCCATCCGCCTGCTATCCCGCGGCAGTGCTCGCCTGCGACGCAACGATCAAGACCGACCGCCGCTCGATCAAGGCGGACGACTTCTTCCAGGGCATGTTCACCACTGCCCTTGAGCCTGACGAGCTCATCACCGCGATCGACTTTCCGTTCGTCGCCAAGTCGGCCTACGAGAAATTCCGCAATCCGGCCTCGCGCTACGCCATCGTCGGGGTTTTCGTCGCGTCCGGCCCCTCTGGCGTGCGCGTCGCGGTGACAGGTGCTGGGCAGAACGGCGTGTTCCGGCACAAGGAGATGGAAGCGGCGCTCGCTGCCAACCTTTCGGCGGACGCGATAGCCAATATCAAGACCCCCGCGGACGGCCTCAACGGGGACATCCACGCTAGCCCCGAATACCGGGCGCATCTCATTGGCGTAATGGCGCGCCGCGCGGTAGCCAAGGCGGCCGCGCGCTAGCCCGAGCAAGAGAAGAAGCCCTCTCCCCTGCCCAGGGAGAGGGCTGGGTGAGGGCTACGGCACCCCGAACGTGGCGATGCGATCCACGCGGCAGACGAACAGCACGCGCTTCTCGTCGATCACCGGGTCACGCAAGCCGTACGGCCCGGGCTGTCCGGTATATTTGCTCCAGATGCGGTCGATCTGCTGCGTCACCCGCTCGCCACCCGGCTCCCATTCCCGCAATTCCCGTTCGACGGTGCACTTGATCTGCATCCAGTGATACGGATTATCGGGGTTGACGAGCAGAACTGTCAGTTGCGGGCGCTTGCGTATCCACTCGCATTTCGGCCGGTGCGAGGCCGTATTGACCAGCACATGGTCGCCCTCATAGTCGAACCACATCGGCGTCAGGCTCACCCGACCATCGGGTCCGGTCAGCCCGAGTGTGACTGTTATCGGCCGATCGAGCAGTTGCCGGTAAATCGGATCGAGGTCGCTCAGGTGGCGGGCTTGCTTGCGCTCACCGATGCCGAACTGGCCTTCCTGCGTCCCGGCGGCGACGTGCTTGAAGTTGGCGACGACGAATCCATCGGTCATGATTTACCTCCCTGTCAGTTGCGACCTTTCGACATGCTAAGCACCCATCGGAGCAAACAGGAAATCCACCCATGACGCTGCACGCCGTCGTCATTGGCGCCGGCATCGCCGGGGCCGCAACGGCGGTCGAACTGCTGCGCGACGGCTATCGCGTCACGATCCTCGAACCGGGCGAGCCCGGCGGCGAGCAGGCCGCAAGCTACGGCAACGGCGCGTGGCTCAGCACGGCCTCGGTGGTGCCCGTGTCGATGCCGGGGATTGCCCGCAAGGTGCCGGGCTTCGTGCGCGACCCGCTCGGTCCACTGGCCATCCGGTGGTCGTATTTGCCGCGTCTGCTGCCCTGGCTGATCCGCTTCGTTCGCGCCGGCTCGTCGGTTGCGAAGGTGGAACGGACAGCGCGGGCGTTGCGGCCGTTGATCGCTGACGCGCCGGAGCGACACAAGCGGCTGGCCGAGGAAGCGGGAATAGGCGACCTGATCGAGCGTCGGGGGCTGCTTTATGTGTATCCATCGCGCAGCGACTGGCAAGCCGAGGCGCTCGCGTGGCGGCTCCGCGCCGACAACGGCGTGCGCTGGATTGAGCTCACGGAAGACGAACTGCATCAGCGCGAGCCCGAGCTCGACCGGCGCTACCGGTTTGCGGTGATGGTTGAAGACGGCGGCCATTGCACCGATCCCGGCGCGTACGTGGCCGGCCTCGTGCAGCACGCCCGTACATCGGGCGCGGTGTTGCGTCGGGAGCGCGCGACCGGATTTCGCATCGAGGGCAAGCGTTTGGCCGCGGTGCGCACGGAGCACGGGGACATCGCCTGCGACAAGGCAGTGATTTCCGCCGGCGCGCGATCAAAACCACTCGCGCGCGCCGCCGGCGACCGCGTGTTCCTCGAAACCGAGCGCGGCTATCACGTCAGCATTGTCCATCCAGGCACCGGCCCGCGCCACCCGATCATGCCGAGCGACACGCACACGGCCACGACCTGGACCCGGCACGGGCTGCGCGTCGCGGGGCAGGTGGAACTGGCCGGGCTGGACGCGGCACCGGATTGGCGGCGGGCCGACATCCTCCGCGACTATGCGTTCCGCGCCTGGCCCGGCATTCCGCGCGACCTTCCGGCCGAACGGATCAAGTACTGGATGGGCCATCGCCCTTCGACGCCCGACGGCCTGCCTTGCATCGGGTTGGCGTCCGGCAGCCCCGACATCGTGCACGCGTACGGGCATGGACATATCGGCTTGGCAGCCGGCGCGGTCACCGGCCGGCTGGCCGCCGATCTGCTGAGCGGCAAGCCGCCGCCCATCGACCCCGCGCCTTACGCGCCCCAACGTTTCACGCGTAACGGCCGGGTGCGGCTCACCCGATCGCGCGCAACGGCGGCCGTTTCTCCGCCCCCAGCATCCGGTAGATGTTGAGATAGTCGGATGCCATGCGCTGGGCGGTGAAGCGGCGGTCGAAGGCAGCGCGAACACCCGCCCGGTCGAGCTCGGCCAGCCGTTTCACCGCCTCGGCGGCGCCGGCCTCGTCCTCCACGATGAACCCGGTCACCCCGTCTTCGATGATCTCGGGGACGGAACCATTGCTGTAGGCGATCACCGGCGTGCCGCACGCCATCGCCTCGATCATCACGAGGCCGAACGGCTCGGGCCAATCGATCGGTAGCAGTAGGCCGACGGCGCCGCTCAGGAACGCCGCTTTTTCGCTGTCGCTGATCTCCCCCACGAGTTCAATTCCGGGACCGTCCAGCAAGGGACGGATGGTTTCCTCGAAATATGCCTCGTCGACCCGATCCACCTTGGCGGCGATCTTGAGCGGAATGCCCGCGGCGCGCGCGATGCGGATGGCCCGGTCGGGGCATTTCTCCGGGCAGATGCGGCCGAGAAAGGCGAGATAACTCGGCTCGACCGGGTGCGGCGTCAAAAGATTCTCGGGAAGTCCGTGCAGCACGGTCCCAACGAAATTCGCTTGCTTGAGTGGTTGACGCTGGGCGTCCGAAATCGACACGACGGCCGCGCGGGCAAACGTATCGAACACCGGCTGCAGTTCCGGCAGGTCAAGTCGCCCATGCAACGTCGTGACAAACGGAGTTGGCTGGCGGTTGAACAACGAGAACGGCCAATAATCAAGATGGAAGTGCAGGACGTCGAACTCGGCTGCGCGCCGGAACACCATCTCCATCATCACCATGTGGGGCGCCACCGTATCTCGCACCGAATCGTCGAGCCGTAGCGCCCGCGCGCAAACCGGCACGAGGGCTGCCTCGGTGACTGAAGTCAGCGCTGGCAAATAAGGTGACCTCGTGGCCGAGCTTCACAAGCTCATCGGTGAGGAACGACACCACGCGCTCGGTTCCCCCGTAAAGCTTGGGCGGCACCGCCTCGTACAAGGGGGCAATCTGGGCGATGCGCATGCGGCGTCCTGCTTCCGTACTGCTGAAGGTAGAACCCGGCAATTAAGGCGGAATCGCGGCGGGGCCGCCGTACAACCGCTGCTATCGAGTTGTTAGGTGCGCCATGGAACCACAGGACGACAGTCGTCTTTGCGTAATTCTTGCCGACCCGACGACCTTCGACCAGCCGGAGAACTCCTGCATGACGAGCGCTGCCTTACCCGCCGCGGCGGCTAGCGACATTCCCAAGCGGCCCGTGGCGTTCATCTGGCGCTACGTCCGCCGCCAGCCGCTCGGTCACGCGGTCATTCTGCTCTCGGTGCTGGCCGCGGTGGGCTGCGCGATCGGTTCCCAATACGCAGTGAAGTTCTTGGTCGACGTGCTCTCGCGCGGTCCGAGCGGCCCGGTGTGGACGGCGTTCGGCCTACTCGCGGGCTTGGTCGCCGCCGACAATCTCTCCTGGCGCGTCGGTGGCTGGACGGCGAGCTACAGCTTCGTCCGCGTGAGCGGCGCCCTCCGACGGGACCTGTTCCTCCATCTGACCGGACACGCGCCCTCGTATTTCGCGGATCGCTCGCCCGGAACATTGGCCAGCCGCATCAGTGCCACGGGCAACGCGGTGTTTACCATAGAGAGCGCGATGGCGTGGAACGTGCTGCCGCCTTGCATCGCGGTGGCCGGAGCGATCCTCATGCTCGTCACGATCAGCCCGTTGATGGCCGTGACCCTGGTCGCGATCGCCGCCGTGCTCTGTGCCATCATTGCTCGGATGGCTGTGGCGGGCCGCGACCGGCACCAGGCTTATGCACGGGAAGCCGCCTCGGTGGATGGCGAGCTCGTGGATGTGATCAACAACATGCCCCTGGTGCGCGCCTTCGGAGCGACGGTTCGCGAGCGTGAGCGCTTCGCCGATCGCGTCGGACGCGAGATGCAGTCGCGCGGGACAAGTCTGCGCTATCTCGAAAAGCTCCGCCTGTTCCACGCAACGACGACGGCGGTGCTGACGACCGGATTGCTGGCCTGGGCGATCCTGCTTTGGCGCGCCGGCTTGGCGAGCACGGGCGATGTCGTGCTGGCCACCACGATGGGCTTCACCATCCTGCACGGAACCCGCGATCTCGCCGTGGCTCTGGTTGACATGACGCAACATGTCGCGCGATTGAGCGAGGCGCTGCAAACCCTGCTCGTGCCGCACGAACTACGCGACGCCGAACACGCCCATTCGTTGCTTTCCCCGCGTGGCGAGGTCGCTTTCGACGGCGTGCGGTTCGCCTATCCCGGGCGGGAACCGGTTGTGCGCGATTTGTCTGTGCGCATTCGGCCCGGCGAGCGCGTCGGCTTGGTAGGCCGCTCGGGTTCGGGCAAGAGCACCGTTCTTGCCCTGCTCCAGCGCACCCGCGACGTGCAATCCGGATTGATCACCCTGGACGGCAAGGACATCACGGCCCTGCGGCAGGAGAGCTTGGCGGACGCGATCTCCGTCGTGCCGCAGGACGTCATGCTGTTTCACCGGTCCGTGCTCGAGAACATCCGCTACGGCAAGCCCGACGCCACCGACGAGGAGGTGCTGGCGGCCGCCGCCGCCGCCGGTTGCGATTTCATTCCGGCGCTGTCCGAAGGCTTCGACACGATCGTGGGTGACCGTGGGGTGAAGCTTTCGGGAGGCCAGCGGCAAAGACTGGCGATCGCCCGGGCATTCCTGCGGGATGCGCCGATCCTTCTGCTCGATGAGGCGACCTCCGCGCTGGACAGCGAAAGCGAGTTCGCGGTGCAACGAGCGCTCGACCAGCTGATGACGGGGCGGACCGTCATCGCTGTGGCGCATCGCCTCTCCACCTTGCGCGATTTCGATCGCATCCTTGTGATGGAGCAGGGGCGGATCGTGCAGGACGGGGTTCCGGCGGCGCTGGAGCGGGTCGATGGACCTTACCGCGAGTTGCTCCGGCGGCAGACCTTCCACGTGGTGGAGAGCGGCACATCGCCGGAACGGCATATCGCCGGGAGCGCGGCCAAAGCGGCCTGAGGGGTCGGGGGCGCGCGCCCGGTGAGCGCGCCGCTCGCGGAGTGGGCCGATATCGGCGCGCTGCCCCTTGAGGGGCGGCGCCTTCCGGTTAGAAGCCTTCGCGCTCCAGCCGCTTGCGCTCGAGCTTACGGGCCCGGCGGACGGCCTCGGCCGCTTCGCGGGCGCGCCGCTCAGACGGCTTCTCGTAGTGCCGGCGGAGCTTCATCTCCCGAAAGATGCCTTCTCGCTGCATCTTCTTTTTGAGCGCCTTCAGCGCCTGATCGACGTTGTTATCCCGAACGAGAACCTGCACTTGGCCGCCTTCTCCTCTCACAGCAGGGCCCCGGCGAGGGCCAATGACGCAAGCCCGTCGCCAGACCTCCCAGCGCGGGCGCATTCGCTATAGCATGACCGGACGAGCCCGCCAAACGGCGGATATCAGGACGCCGGAAATCCGTCGCGCGGCGAGGTTGCCCGGCCTAAACATGCGCAGGTCCCCTGCAGGGACGAACCAGGACAGGAAAACAATAATTCGTCGCCGCTCCTTGCTGACCGCCGCCGCCACCGCTGGTTTTCTGCCCGCCGCCCCCGCCGTCCTCCGGGCGGCTGACGCTCCCGGCGTCACAGCCACCTCGATCAAGATCGGCAACACCGACGCCTATAGTGGCAATCAGTCCGCATATGCCGCGGTCGCCAAGGCCGATGCCGCCACCTTCCGCATGATCAATGATCAGGGCGGCATCAACGGCCGAAAGATCGACTTCATCTCCTATGATGAACTCGTACAGCCCGCCGAAGACGGTGGAACAGGTTCGGCGGCTAATCGAACAGGACGGGGTTGCCTGTCTGTTCAACACGCTCGGCACGCCGACCAACACGGCGATCGTGAAATACTGCAATGTCAAGAAGGTGCCGCAGTTGTTCGTCTCAACCGGAGCCGACAAATGGGGCGACTACAAGGAGCACCCATGGACGATTGGCTGGCAGCCGAGCTACCGGACCGAGGCGCAGATCTACGGCAAATACATCACCAAGACGAAGCCGAATGCCAAGATTGGCATCCTCTACCAGAATGATGATTTCGGTAAAGACTACACTGCCGGCATGAAGGACGTGCTGGGTGCCGCCTACGACAAGGCGACCGTGGTCTCGTTCGAGGCGACGGACGCCACCATCGACAGCCAGGCCGTAACCCTGCAGGGGGCCGGTGTGGACACTCTCCTGGTGGCCGCGACCCCAAAATTTGCCGCCCAGGCGATCCGCAAGGTGGCGGAGATGGGATGGAAGCCGCAAACCTTCATAACCAACGTCTCGGCCTCGGTCGGCGCCGTCATCAGGCCCGCCGGCGTCGAGAACGCGGTTGGCGTCATCAGTTCGGCCTATGCGAAGGACCCGCTCGATCCGCGCTGGAAGGACGACGCGGGACTGAACGGCTGGCGCGCGTTCATGGCCAAGTACATGCCGGACGCCGATCTCAGCGACAATAATTACGTGTTCGGCTATGGCGTGACGCACACCATGATCCACGTGCTGCAGGCGTGCGGTAACGATCTATCGCGCGAAAACCTCATGAAGCAGGCGACGAACCTCAAGGATCTCGAGAACCCGGTCCTGCTTCCGGGCATCAAGATCAACACCAGCCCAACCAACTATCATCCGATCCGCCAGATGCAGCTGATGAAGTGGAACGGGTCCAGCTGGGAAGTTTTCGGCGACATCATTGAGGGCGCCAGCGCGTAGGGCGGCTCATTGCGCCGTCGCGGGGCCGGGCATTGCTCCGGCCCCGGGCTTCACCGTGCCGTCCGGCTGCGGAACGGCGACTGGTGCCACGACTACGGGGGCGACCCCCTCCTTCTTGCTGATGCCGAGTTCAGCGGCGCTCGACCGCGTAACGTCCATCGTGCGGCCGTCCACGTAGGGCCCGTGGTCCTCGACCGTCACCACGGCGGTTTTGCCATTCTCAAGATTGGTCACCTTCGCAACCGTGCCGAGCGGCAGCGTCTTGCTAGCGGCCGCGCTCGCGCGCTGGTCGAATGGTCGGCCGTTCGCCATGCGCCGCCCCTGGAAATCCGAGGCGTACACCGAGGCCTTGCCCTTCTGCTTGCGCCCTGTACGATCTTCCGCGATGTGCCGCCCGTGAGACGGCGGCTCGGCGGGCTTTTGCGCCAGTTCGTGGGCTTGCTTCTGCACCTGTGCGTTGTTGGTGTCGATCGAAACCGTCTCATCTACTTTTCGATGATCTGACTGGGCGCGCGCTACCATGCCGTGCATCAAGAGCAACAGGCCGCAGCCGGTTGAAAGAACTAGCCTCATCGTGCCGATTTCCCATACCGCGCAACGATCAATAGACGCGGGGAAACGAGCTTAGTTTCGTTTCCGACTGGCAGAAATCTTGCTCGACCAAAACAACCTTGAAAAATCGCGGCCCGCGCTCAGCGCTCGGTCAGAGCGGCTCGCGCGGCAAGGCGCGCTCGGCCGCCCGCGCGTAGGCTGCCGCGCCATACGGGGTCGCTGCGTCGTTGTAGTTGTAGGTCGGGCTGTGCGCCGGGCCGCTTTCGTCGCCCTGGCCCACCAGGATGTAGGCCGCGGGCACGCGCTCGGCCATGAAACTGAAATCTTCCGAGCCCATCGAGGGCGGGTTGTCGCGTCGCACGCTGGCTTCCCCCACGAGATCGGCCGCGGCGTCGGCGAACATCGTGGCGCATGCGGCGTCGTTGATCAAAGGCGCGAAGATCAGCCGGAAATCGACGTCGACCGTCGCCCCAAGCCCGGCCGCGACGCCCTCGGCGACCCGCCGCATGCGCGCTTCGATCAGTTGCATCGTTTCGCTCTCGAAGGCTCGCGCCGTCCCGGCGATGCGCGCGGTCTGCGGGATGACGTTGTAGGCGTCCCCGGCATGGATTTGCGTGACGCTCAGCACCGCCGTCGTGGAGGGGCGCAGGTTGCGAGCGACGACCGATTGCAGCGCCGAGACGATCTGCGCCGAGGCGAGCACGGGATCGACGCTCATTTGCGGGTGCGCGCCGTGCGCCCCTTGGCCGCGCACCGTGATGTCGAAGAACGCGCCGCCGCTTGCGGCCGGACCCGGCGCGATGGCGTAGCGGCCCACCGGCGTGCCGGTCCGGTTGTGGATGGCGAACAGCTTGTCGCACGGAAAGCGCTCGAGCAGCCCTTCGTCCAGCATGGCGAGTGCGCCGCCGATCCCCTCCTCGGCGGGCTGGAAAATGAAGTTCACCGTGCCGCTGAAGCGACGCGTCTCGGCGAGATAGCGCGCCGCGCCGAGCAGCATGGTGGTGTGCCCATCATGCCCGCACGCGTGCATGACGCCTTCCGTGCGGCTCCGATACGGCACTTCGTTCGCCTCCGTGATCGGCAGCGCGTCCATGTCGGCGCGGAGCCCCACCGATCCCGGCCCGTTGCCGGACCGCAGCACGCCGACCACCCCCGTCTTGCCGACGCCGCGATGCACCTCCAAGCCCCATGCCTCGAGTTTGCGGGCAACCAGCTCCGCGGTGCGGTGCTCGGCGAGCCCGAGCTCCGGATGCGCGTGGATGTCCTGCCGGATCGTGTCGAGCTCGGGGGCGTAGCTTCGGATGTGCTCGAGCGGATTGCTCATCAACTTTTCCTCACGTTCCAGAATACGAATTGCCCCGGGATGATGCCCGTAACGTCTTGCCGGCAGGCGGTGCGATAGAAAAATTGGCCGCCTGGGATATAGGGCACCCAGTCGAGCGCCGCGCGCTGCAGGTCAGCGGCAATGCGCTTTTGCTCGGCGAGATCGGGAGTTTCCAGCCATCCGTCGATCAAGGACTGCACGGGCGGCAGGTCGGGCCAGCCGAACCAGGCTTTGGTGCCGTTGGAGCGCAGGCACTGGTTGGTCACCGGGGTGGCCATGTCGAGGCCGCCCCAGCCGGTGAAGAACATGTTCCAGCCGCCCTTGCTCGGCGGCTCCTTGCTGGCGCGGCGCTGCACCAGCGTTCCCCAATCCATCGCAGCGAAGTCGACGTCCATCCCGAGTTTCTGCAGCAGGTCGAGCCCGACCGCGCTCTGGGCGGTCAGCGCCGCCTGATCGGAAGGCGCCATCAGCACGATGCGCTCGCCCGCGTAGCCGGCGTCGCGCAGCGCCCGCTTCAAGGTCGCGAGGTCGCGCTTGGGGCCGGTGATTTTCTCCAGGCCGGCGTCGCTTGCCATCGGCGTGCCGGGCGGGAAGATGCCGATGCCGTCGCGCCACATCTCGCGCCTCTCGCCGGCCGCCGCCGTCATCAGATCTGCCTGCGACGTCGCCTCCAGCAGCACCCGGCGGACGCCCGGCTTGTCGAACGGCGGGTGCAGATGGTTGAGCACGCACGTCGATAGCGTACCGAGCGGGCCGTTGCCCTCCGTGCGAATAACACGGCTGCGCTCCAAGGTGGGCAGCAGGTCGTTCGGCGGGTTCTCCCACCAATCCACCTCACCGTTCTCGAGCGCCGCCGCGGCGGTGCCCGGGTCCGGCATCACATGCCACTCCACGCGGTCGAAATGCACGACCTTGGGCCCGGCCAGCCAGTCCGGCGCGCCGCCCTCGCGCGGCTTGTAGGCGTCGTTGCGCGCGTAAACGGCCTGGCTGCCGACCACGCGCTCGTCGGAGAGGAAGCGGAACGGGCCGCTGCCGACGATGGACTTGATCGGCTGATACGGGTCGGTCGTCGCCAGCCGCTCGGGCATGACAACCAGCGCCGGCGGCCCGCTTTTGGCGAGGCAGTTCAGTACCAGGCTGAACGGGCGGGTGAGGCGGATGGTGAAGCGCCGGTCATCTGGCGCGCTCATTTCGGCGGTGCGGGCGAGCAGCGCCTGACCCATCGGGTCGCGCGCCGCCCAGCGCTTGATGGAGGCGATGCAGTCGCGCCCGCGCACTGGCTCCCCGTCGTGAAACGCGAGTCCCGGTCGCAAGGTGAACGTCCACAACTTTCCGTCGTCTTCCAGCAAATGGCCGTCGACCATTTGCGGTTGCGGCTGCAAGGCGCTGTCGATGCCGTAAAGCTGGTCCCATACCATCAACGCGTGGTGGCGGGTGATGTAGGCGGTCGTCATCACCGGGTCGATCACGGTGAGGTCGGCCTGCGGCACGTAGCGCAGCACGCGTGCGGATGCGGCGCGAGCATCTTTGGACGATATGACGAGCGCGGCCGTCGCGCCGCCCAACAGCGTTTGGGCGAGGAAAGTTCGTCGCTTCATAGCAGGTCTCCCGAAGCGGGTGCGCAAGCCGAGGCACTAGCGCGCGTCCGGTTCGGACGTCCTTGAGCCAAGCAAGCAGCAAACCAGGCCCGAGATCAAGGCAGCGCTTCCGCGCACCCGGCTTCCCGCATAGGATCGTCGGCGGAAGCCGCCCACGAGCTGCCGTCAACGAGGGAACCCACCATGATCCGCCGTCGCTCGCTCCTCGCGGCCACCAGTGCCGCCTTCGTTCCTGCCGCGCCGGCGGTTCTGCGGGCGGCCGAGACGCCCGGGGTTACCGCCACCGAGATCCGCATCGGCAACACGATGCCGTATAGCGGCCCGGCGTCTGCCTACGGCACCATCGGTAAGGCGGACGCCGCCGCGTTCCGCATGGCCAACGATATGGGCGGGTTCGCGGGCCGCAAGGTAAACTTCATCTCCTACGACGACGCGTACAGCCCCCCCAAGACCGTGGGACAAACGCGGCGGCTGATCGAGGAAGACGAAGTCGCGTGTTTATTCAACTGTCTCGGCACCGCTCCCAATACCGCCGTGATGAAGTATACCAATCAAAAGAAAGTGCCGGACCTCTTTATCTCGAGCGGTGCCGACAAGTGGGGCGACTACAAAGAACGCCCTTGGACGATGGGCTGGCAGCCGAGCTATGTCACCGAAAGTCAGATCTACGCCAAATACATCCTTGCAGAGAAACCCAACGGTAAGATCGGCATACTTTATCAGAATGACGATTTCGGGAAAGACTACCTGACCGGTTTCAAGGATATCCTAAAGGACCGTTTCGACAAAGTGACGCTTTCATCGTATGAGACCAGCGATTCGACCGTCGACAGCCAACTTATCAGTTTGCAGAATGCCGGCGTGAATGTGCTGGCGACGATTGCGACGCCGAAATTCGCGGCGCAGGCGATCCGCAAAGTGGCGGAAATGAACTGGAAGCCGATGCACCTGCTGACAAACGTGTCAGTTTCCGTCGGCGCGGTGATCGAGCCTGCCGGGCCTGGTAACGCCGTCGGCATCATCAGTTCCACCTACGGCAAGGACCCGACCGACCCGCGCTGGGACAACGATCCCGGCATGAAGCAGTGGCACGCCTTCATGGCGAAATACTATCCGGACGGCGATGTGAAGGACGCGGGCAACACCTTCGGGTTTGGCGTCACGCTGACCATGCTGCAGGTGCTCAAGCAGTGCGGCAACGACCTATCACGGGAAAACATGATGAAGCAGGCGGCCAACCTCGACTTCGAGTGCCCGATCCTGCTTCCCGGCATCCGGGTGAAGACCAGCCCCACCAACTTCCACCCTATCCGGGCGCTGCAGCTCATGCGCTGGGACGGCAAGACGTGGCAGCCGTTCGGTGACGTCATCGAGTCCGCCTCCTCCTGACCGGTTTGCCGTTCCGGGCGGTGGACAAAATCCGTCGCCTTGTTCCGGGTATTTAGCGTAGGCTCTTTCCAGACCCGGAACAGGGTCGCTAAGGGGAAAGGGAAGATGTCCATGCTCCGCCGGAGGACCGTGCTCAGGGCTGCCGCCGCAGCCACGTTCGTCCCCGCCACGCCCGCCATCCTGCGGGCCGAGGAGACAATCGGCGTCACCGCCACCGAAATTCGGGTCGGCAACACCATCCCGTACAGCGGCCCGGCCTCGGCCTACGGCACGATCGGCAAGGCCGACGCTGCCACGTTCCGCATGGTAAATGACCTTGGTGGCTTCGCTGGACGGAAGGTGAATTTCATCTCGTATGACGACGGCTACAGTCCGCCCAAAACCGTTGAACAGATCCGCCGGCTGGTCGAAGAGGACAAGGTTGCCTGCCTTTCCGGCACGCTTGGGACGCCGACCAACTCAGCCATCGTGAAATATGTGAACCAGAAGAAAGTGCCGCACCTCTTCTTGGCTACCGGTGCGGACAAGTGGGGCGACTATAAGGAGCACCCCTGGACGATCGGCTGGCAGCCAAGCTACGTCACGGAAAGCCAAGTCTACGCCAAGTACATCCTGCAGACGAGGCCAGACGCGAAGATCGGCATCCTCTACCAGAACGACGATTTTGGTAAGGATTACCTGCGAGGCGTCAGAGACGTCCTGAAGGACCGGTTCGATAGCCTGGTGACGACGACGTCGTACGAAGTAACGGACGCGACGATCGACAGCCAATTAGTCAGCTTGCAATCAGCGGGCACGAACGTGCTGATGACGATCGCCTCGCCGAAATTCGCCGCGCAGTCGATCCGCAAGGTGGCGAACATGAGCTGGAAGCCGCTGCACATCCTCTCCGGCGTGTCGGTCTCGGTGGGTGCGGTCATGCTGCCGGCCGGCGCGGAGAACGGCATCGGCATTGTCAGTTCCGGCTACCTGAAGGATCCGACCGATCCGCGCTGGGACAACGATGCCGGCATGCAGGAGTGGCGAGCCTTCATGGCGAAATACTATCCCGACGGCGACCTCAAGGACGGCGGCAACGTCGCGGGCTTTGGATTGTCGCTGACCACCGCACACGTGCTCAGGGCGTGCGGTAACGATCTCTCGCGCGAGAACATGATGCGGCAGGCGACCAGCCTGCGCGATCTGGACAACCCGACCCTGCTGCCAGGTATCCGCATCAACACGAGCCCCACCAACTACCACCCGATCCGCCAACTTCAGCTCATGCGATGGACCGGGAAAACGTGGGAGCTGTTCGGCGACATCATTGAAGGTGTCTCCTCCTGAGTGCCGGGGCAGCCGGGAGCCGGGGATAGCCAGCAGGTCTTGCAAACGCGAAGGAGCATGCTTCCCGTCATCCGGACCACACGAGCCGGATGTCGCCCGATCACCTTGATCTCTACGGTCGACAGGGTGAGGAGCAATGACCCCGGGCGTCGCGCAAGGAGGAGCGACCATGATCCGCCGACGTACCCTGCTCAGTGCCGCCGGCGCCCTCGCGGGGGCGCCCACCGGAGCTCGATACGCTCGCGCCGAGCAGGCGCCCGGCGTGACCGATACCGAGATCAAGTTCGGCAACACGTACCCTTATAGTGGCCCCGCCGCTGCCTACGCGACCATTGCCCGCGCGGAAGCGGCGTATTTTCGGATGGTGAACGACCATGGCGGCATCAACGGCCGTAAGCTCAAATTTATCAGCTACGACGATGCCTATAGCCCGCCCAAGACGGTCGAGCAGACGCGTCGGCTCATCGAGCAGGACGGAGTGGCGTTCCTGTTCAACCCGCTCGGTACGGCGACGAACACCGCCATCGTCAAGTACGTCAACCAGAAGCAGGTGCCGCACCTGTTCATCTCGAGCGGTGCGGACAAGTGGGCCGACTACAAAGAACACCCCTGGACGCTGTTCTGGACTCCAAGCTATCGGATCGAAGCGCGCGTCTACGGCAAGTACATTCTGAAGCACTATGGCAACTCCAAGGTTGGCCTGCTGTATCAGAACGACGATTTCGGCAAGGACTATCTGCTCGGGCTGCAGGACGTCATGGGTGAGCGGTTCGCCCGCGTGGTGCAGACCACCTACGAGACCACTGATCCGACCATCGACTTGCAGCTTGCGTCCTTGCAGCAGGCCGGCGTCGAGGTATTCGTGAGCGCCTGCACAGCGAAGTTTGCAGCCATGGTGTTTCGCAAGAAATCCGAACTTGGGTGGCCCGCGGCCCTTATCGCGAGCAATGCCGCCGTATCCGTCGCATCCGTGATGGAGCCGGCCGGGCCGGAACACGCGATCGGCGCGATCAGTTCCTACTATCTCAAGGACCCGACGGACCCGTCTTGGCAGGACGACGCGGAGATGAAGGATTGGCGTCTGTTCATGGCCAGATACTATCCGGAGGGCGACCTTGCGGACGCCGGCAACGTGTTCGGTTACGGCTGCGCGTTCACGATGTGCTACGTGCTGCAGGCGTGCGGCAACGATCTCTCGCGCGAGAACATCATGCGGCAGGCGCTCAACCTTCATGAGGTGCGTTGTCCGATCCTGCTGCCGGGGATGACGCTGAACACCAGCCCGACCAACTACCGGCCGATGCGTCAACTGCAGCTCATGCGTTGGACCGGCAAGACCTGGGAGCGTTTCGGCAACCTGATCGAGGGCTCCGAGCTTACTTGATCAAGCCGTCATTCCGGCCGGGCGCAGCGGAGGCCGGAGTTCCCAATGGCAGCCGCGTGCGGGATTCCCGCTATCGCGGAAGCGACGATCGCTATCTCGAAGCCTCGAGGTAGACCTCGAACGGACGGGTGAACAGGGCGACGAACTCGTCCTGTAGACGGAAGCCGTCCGGATCGTCGTCGATCAAGTTGGTCGTCTGCGATTGGTGGGCGGCGATGGCCCGGCGCTTCGACGGGAGATGCTGCGCAATGTCGAGCCGCCAGCCGCTTGGTGGCGGCTCCGCGAACGGCTGTTCGGGCGGCAAGGTCCAGCCCCAGACGGGATACGACAGCAGGCGCACCTCGTTCGCGGCCGCTATGGCGCGGGCCACGCGGCTGACCGCGACGTGGTCGGGATGCGGATCATGCTGCCAGGTCGCGATCAGGGTGCGCGCCGCGCGCGCGGCGGGATGCGACGCGATCTGCCGAACCGCGGCGTCAAATGCCGCACCGTCATGCGGCGCTTGGCCGTCCGGCAGGCCGGCGAAGTGCACGTTGTCCGCGGGCAAACCGAGTTCGGCGACGGCGGTCCGCGCTTCCTGTTCGCGCTGCGCCTTGAGCCGGGCAGCTGGCCAAGCGCGCGATCCCGGGTGCGAGCCGGCGCCGTCCGTCACGATCAGCACCTGGACCTCCCGGCCCTCGGCGCAGGCCTGAGCGATCAGGCCGCCGCAGCCGAGCGTTTCGTCGTCGGGATGCGGCGCCAGCACGAGAACGGGGCCGGGCGCGAGAATGTCGTCGAGCCGGCCGAACGGCAGGGCGGCCATGTGAGCGAGGACGTCGCCGACGGTGGTCATTCCGCTGCCCCCATCTTTTCCGCGAGCGCCGGCATCCGATGCCGCCGCGGCGAAAGCCAGTGCTGCAGCCGGTCGAGGTACAGGTAAACTACCGGCGTCGTGTACAAGGTAAGAGCCTGGCTGAAGATCAGGCCTCCCACCATCGCGAAGCCGAGCGGCCTGCGGAACTCCGAGCCGGCGCCGGACGAGAGCATCAGGGGAAGGCCGGACAGCAATGCGGCCATGGTTGTCATCAGGATCGGGCGGAACCGCAGCAAGCAGGCCTGCCGGATCGCATCGAGCGGCTTGTTCCCGTCCCGCCGTTCGGCGGTGATCGCGAAATCCACCATCATGATGCCGTTCTTCTTGACGATGCCGATCAGCAGGATCACCCCAATCAGGGCGATGATCGACAGGTCGTAGTGTACTGCAAGCAGCATCAGCAGCGCGCCAACGCCGGCCGAAGGCAAGGTCGAGAGGATGGTGAGCGGGAGGATGTAGCTCTCATACAGAATGCCGAGGATGATGTAGACGGTCACCAGCGCCGCCGCGATCAGGTATGGTTGACTCGACAGCGACGACTGAAACGCCTGCGCATTGCCCTGGAACGATCCATTCAGCGCAGGAGGCGTGCCGATCTGCGCCACCGCCGCCTGGATTGCCGCAACGGCTTCCCCGAGCGCCACTCCCGGAGCGAGGTTGAACGAGATCGTCACGGCCGGGAACTGGCTCTGGTGGCTGATCGACAGCGGCTGAACCGGTTTCGTATCCCATTTGACGAATGCCGAGAGCGGTACCGCCTGGCCGTTCGCCGCCTTGACGTAGAGCTTCTCCAAGGTCGCGATGTCGCCCTGCATTTCCGGCGGCACTTCCAGGATCAGGTGATACGAGTTCACCTGGGAAAAATACTGGGCGATCTGGCGCTGCCCGAACGCGTCGTAGAGCGTGTCGTTGATGACCTGTGGTTGGATGCCAAATCGTGCTGCCGCGTCGCGGTCGATGGTCAGCGTTGCGGTCGTCCCCGACATCTGCTGATCGGTGGCTGACATCGCGCAGCGAGGGCAGGCTGCGCAGCTTCTCGAGTACCCGCGGTGCCCACTGGTAGAGCTCGCCGAGGTTGGAGTCCTGGAGCGTGGAACCGGTACTGGGTCCGCGACAGGCGACCACCCATGCGAATGTCCTGGGCAGCCTGGAAATAGACTTTCACGCCCTCAAGCTTCGCCAGCTTCGGGCGGATCCGGTCGATGAAATCGGTGGCACTCCCGCCGGTGCGCTCACCCCAGGGCTTGAGCGTCACGTAGGTGCGGCTGTTGTTGCCAGTCTGGCCGGGGATGGCGCCCGCGAAGGAGGCGAAGGTCTCGACGTCGGGATCCGCGCCCACCACCCTGCCCACCGCTTCCTGCAGCCGCACCATGTGGTCGAACGACGCATCCTGGGGTCCGTCGGCGAGACCGATGACGATGCCAGTGTCCTGCATCGGGAAGAAGCCCTTGGGGATCTCAATGTAGAGATAGACGGTAAGCGCCATGGTGGCGAAGAATGTAATCAACGTGATCCGCTGGAAGCGCAGCGCCACGTCCAGTGTACGGCGATAGAAACCGATGATCAGCTCGAACCCACGCTCGACCGTGCGATACAGCCATCCGTGCGCTCCCTCGTGGCGCAGAAAGCGGGAGCACATCATCGGCGTGAGCGTCAGCGAGACAACGGCCGAGACCGCGACGGCGATGCTCACCGTCATCGCAAACTCGCGGAACAGCCGCCCCACGATACCGCCCATCAGCAGCAACGGGATGAACACGGCGATCAGCGAGAGGCTGATTGAGACGATGGTGAAGCCGATCTCGCCAGCACCCTTGAGCGCCGCCTCCATCGGCTTCATCCCGTCCTCGATATGGCGGTGGATGTTCTCGAGCATGACGATGGCATCGTCGACAACGAAGCCGACGGCGATGGTCAGCCCCATCAGCGACAAATTATCGAGGCTGTAGTCGAGCAGGTACATCACCGCAAAAGTGCAGATCAGAGCGACCGGCACCGTGACGCTCGGGATGACAGTCGCCCAAAAGCTACGCAGGAACAGGAAAATCACCATCACCACGAGGCCGATGGAAAGCAGCAATGTGAACTGCACGTCGGCAACCAACTCGCGGATGGTCAGCGTGCGGTCGGAGATGATCTGCACCTTGACCGAGGGCGGAATCGCTGCCTCGAGCCGGGGTAGCGCCGCCTTCACCCGGTCCACGGTATCGATGACGTTGGCGCCAGGCTGCTTGAACACCAGCAGCAAGATGCTGCGCCGGCCGTTGTGCCAGCCCTGATGCTTGACATCTTCGGCGCTGTCGATCGCCTTGCCGATGTCGCGCACCCGCACTGCCGCGCCGTTGCGGTAGGCGAGAATGACGTTGTCGTATTCGGCGGCTCTGGTGAGCTGATCGTTGTCGTAGACCGTCAGCGAACGGTTCGGCCCATCGATGCTGCCCTTGGGGGTGTCCACCGTGGCGTTCACCAGCGTGTTTCTCACGTCCTCCAGTGTCATGCCCATGCTGGCGAGTTTCGCAGGATCCACCTGCACGCGAACCGCGCGCTTTTGCTCCCCACCGATCACCACCTGCGAGACGCCGCTGACCTGCGACATCTGCTGGCTTAGGATGTTGTCGGCATAATCGTCCACGTTGATGATGGGCATGGCGTCGGAGGACACCGACATAATCAGCACGGGGCTGTCCGATGGGTTGACCTTGCGGTAGGTCGGCGGGGCGGGAAGATCCTTCGGCAGCTGACCGCCGGCCCCGTTGATGGCCGCCTGCACATCGCCCGCCGCCGCGTCGATGTT
Source organism: uncultured Alphaproteobacteria bacterium (assembly GCA_963757115.1). GTDB lineage: Bacteria > Pseudomonadota > Alphaproteobacteria > Acetobacterales > Acetobacteraceae > CAVWQV01. The sequence goes on from CAVWQV010000001.1 coordinate 554,646, forward strand.
GCGGTCAAGGTCAAACTGAATGGTGATCTGGGAATTACCGATCACGCTGAGGGATGTCATCTGCGACACGCCCGGGATCTGCGCCATCTGGTATTCGAGCGGCTGCGCGACCGTCGCCGCCATGGTTTCCGGACTGGCGCCAGGAAACTTGGCCGTGACGACGATGGTTGGGAAATCGACGCGCGGCAACGGTGCCACGGGCAGAAACGGATAGGCGGCGATGCCGACCAGGATAAAGGCCGCCATCAGCAGGGATGTCGCGACCGGGCGTTGGATGAAGGGAGTGGAGATGCTCATGTGCCGCCTGTCGTGGTCGACGCGGAGGATTGGGGCGGTGATGGTGGTCCGGCTCCTGCCGAGGCCTCGGCAATGCGGGAGCCGTTCTGAAGCCGGGACTGGCCGCTGACCACCACGCGCTCGCCGTCGCTCAGCCCCTTGGAAACGACCGCTACCGTGCCCGTGTCCTGCTCGATCTCCACGTCCTGCCGCATCGCCGTCTGGTCCGGCTTGACGACATACACGTAAAGCCCTGACGGCCCGTGTTGGATCGCTGGCGAGGGAACCGTTAGCGCGTCGTGGCGGGTGTCAACTAGAAGATGCGCATTGACGAACTGGCCCGGCCATAGCCGGTTGTCGGTGTTTCGGAAACTTGCCTTGAGCTTGATGGTGCCTGTGGTCGTGTCGATCGCGTTGTCGGGCGTGAGCAACTCGCCCTGGCTCAGCTCCGTCTTGTCGTCGCCGGTGTAGGCGCCGACGGGGAGCGTGCGCGCTGCCATTGCATCCAGGATCCGGGGCAGGTCGCCTTGCGGCAGAGTGAACACCAAGGAAATCGGATGGAGCTGGGCAATGTTGATGATGCCCCCCGGGTCGTTGGCGTGAACGAGGTTGCCCGGGTCGATCTGCCGCAGCCCGACGCGACCGTCAATCGGGGACAGAATGTAGCAGAAGCTCAGATTGAGCTCAGCGGTGGCGATCGCGGCCTCGTCGCCCTTGATCCCGGCAGTGGACTGCGCGACGGCGGCTTCCTGAGTATCGACCTGTTGGTGGGAGGCGAAATCCTGCTTGGCAAGCGATGAGTAGCGAGTGAGGTCGCGCTGCGCGTTGGAAAGCATCGCCTCGTCCTGCGCCTTCTTGGCCATCGCCGCATCGAGGGCTGCCTGATACGGGCGCGGGTCCACCACGGCGACGAGGTCGCCCTTCTTGACCTCCTGCCCTTCGCTGACCTTCACCTCCATCAGCGTGCCGTCAACGCGCGCCCGCACCGTCACCGCGTTGAACGCCTGGACCGTGCCGATCCCGCGCATATAAACGGGGACGTCGGCGCGGCTCGCGGCGGCAATGGTGACCGGTATGGCGGGCTGTGCGGGCTGGGCCACGCTGCTCCGGATGGCGGCCCCAGCCAGCCCTAGGGCGACCGTCGCCGCCCTTGTCGCTCTTACAGCAATTAGATGCGCGCGCCGCCGCGGCCCGCCCGAGCTCCGCTCACCTTGCATTTCCGATTGCCTATGGCTGGGGCGGCCGATTGGCGGGCACGCCGGAGATGTCATTCTCTCCCCTGCTACATCGGAGGTTCTTTCGCCAGCCTTGGCCGCCGCGTGACAGATCCGTCACTTGGCGCATTGTTGGTCAAACGCTTGCGGCGCGCCAGAGGCTTCGGGCGGGTTGTGCCGTCCCCCGGCTCAGGCGCCCGCTAACCCGAGCGCTCGGCGGGCGCGTCGCGAGATATCCCCGTCTCTTGGCGGCAGAAACCGGGGTCCTCGCCGGCGGAGCTGCTGGGCGAGGGCCGCTCCGCGACGGGTTCCCTCGCTTCCGCGTCTTTCGAGCGTCCGGTCGGTTTTGCCGTAGCTTGCGCGCGTGCCGAACGGGACGTAATCCAGCGGCAACGTGTGGAGGAACCGTGATGGACCATGTTCCGGCCGACACGAGCCTGCTCGATGATCCGCACGCCGAGATCCGCGAGGAGGTTCGCAAACTATGCTCCCGCTTCCCGGGTGAATATTGGCGCAAGCTCGATGCGGAGCGGGCGTATCCAACCGAGTTCGTCCAGGCGCTCACCGAGGCAGGCTATCTCTCCAGTGTTGATCCCTGAGGAATATGGCGGCTCCGGCCTGCCGCTCTCGGCAGCGGCGGCCACCTGGAAACGGTGCAGCAGGAAGGCTGCAACGGGGCTGCCTGCCATGCGCAGATGTACATCATGGGCACCATCCTCCGGCACGGCTCGGAGGAGCAGAAGCGGCAGTATCTGCCCAAGATCGCCACCGGCGAACTCCGGCTCCAGGCATTCGGGGTCACAGAGCCGACCAGCGGCACCGACACGACGAGCCTCCGCACCATCGCCAGACGCGAAGGCGACAATACATCGTCAACGGCCAGAAGGTCTGGATAAGCCGCGCGCTGCACTCCGATCTGATGCTGCTGCTCGCGCGCACCACGCCGAAGGGCGAGGAGAAGAAGCAAACCGACGGGCTTGCGTCTTCATCGTCGACATGCGTGCGGCCGTCGGCCACGGCCTGACATCCGCCCGATCCGCGCGATGATGAACCACAATTCAACCGAGGTGTTTTTCGAAAATGGGGGTGCCGGCCGACAACCTGATCGGCAAGGAGGGCCAAGGCTTCCGCTACATCCTCGATGGAATGAACGCCGAGCGCTGCTGATCGCGGCCGAAGCGTCGGCGACGGCAAATGGTTCATCAAGAAATCCGTCGACTACGCGAGCGAGCGGCGGGTGTTCGGCCGGCCGATCGGCGCGAACCAGGGCGTCCAGTTCCCGATCGCGCGGGCGTACGCGCAGATGCGCGCGGCCGAGCTGATGTGATGCCGGGGTGCGAGTTAGTTCGAGGCCGGGGTGCCGTGCGGCGAGGAGGCCAACATGGCCAAGATGCTCGGCCGCCGACGCCTCCTGGGAGGCGGCCGAGGCCTGCATCCAGACGCATGGCGGTTTTGGGTTCGCGGAGGAGTACGATGTCGAGCGCAAGTTCCGTGAGACGCGGCTCTATCAGGTGGCGCCGATCAGCACCAACCTGATCCTGTCCTACGTGGCCGAGCACGTGCTCGGGTTGCCGCGCAGCTACTGAGGGAAACGAGGTCGCGGTGGCGATGGCCCTTCCGCTCGAGGGCTTGCTGGTCGTCGCACTGGAGCAAGCCGTCGCTGCTCCATACTGCAGCTCGCGGCTTGCCGACGCGGGCGCGCGAGTGATCAAGATCGAGCGGCCCGAGGGAGATTTCGCGCGCGGCTACGACACGGCGGCGCGGGGTCAATCGAGCTACTTCGTGTGGCTTAACCGGGGCAAGCAAAGCCTGGTGGCCGACATCAAGCGGCCGGACGACGCGGTGCTGCTGCACCAGATGCTGGCGCGGGCCGACGTGTTCATCCAGAACTTGGCTCCCGGCGCGGCGGCGCGCGCAGGGTTCGGCTCTGCGGCACTGCGCGAGCGTTATCCCCGCCTTATCACGGTGGACATCTCCGGTTACGGCGATACCGGCGACTACGCGACCATGAAGGCGTACGACCTGCTGGTGCAGGCCGAATCCGGTCTCGCGGGCGTCACCGGCCGTCCGGAAGGCCCCGGCCGGGTTGGGGTGTCCGCCTGCGACATCGCATGCGGCATGTCGGCCCATGCCGGCGTGCTCGAAGCGTTGATCGGGCGCGGGCGGACTGGGCGCGGCACGGGGATCGCGGTCAGCCTGTTCGACGGCATGGCGGACTGGATGAATGTTCCGCTGCTATTCTATGAGGGGACGGGCCGGGCGCCGGCGCGGCTCGGCCTCGCGCACCCGTCCATCTGCCCCTATGGCGCGTTCGCGACGGCGGACGACCACCTCGTGCTCGTCGCGATCCAGAATGAGCGCGAATGGGTCGATTTCTGCGCCCGCTTCCTGGACGAGCCCGATCTGCCGAAGCGTCCGGGTTTCGAGACGAACGTCAACCGGGTCGCCAACCGGGCCGAAGTTGACGCCCATATCGGGACGGCGTTCGCCCGCCTAACGCGCGAGGCGGCAGCGGCCAAGCTGCGTGCGGCCAACACCGCTTACGGCTTCGTCAATACGGTGGCCGAGTTCGCCCGCCACCCCGCCCTCCGCCGTGCCCTTGTGGAAACTCCGGCCGGCCCCGTCGCCATCGCCGCCCCGCCGATCCTTGGCAGCGAGGGTGCGCGCGCCCTGGGCTCCGTGCCGGCTGTCGGCGAGCACTCCATCGCGATCCGGACGGAGTTCGCGCCGCACTGACGCGCGGGCGCGCCAACCGGGTGCGGGTTGTGTGGTGAGCACCGAACCAGCCACCTGCAAAGTGTTGTAACCTTGCCATACCGCGGCGCGATCGGTCCCAGTAACTCCAGTGTAACTCTATTGTATCGGTTACGCCATCGCTCGACCTATTCACGTCTCGCTAGCTCTCCCGCCGAGAAAACCGGACGGAATTGGAGAGCGGTTGATGCGGATGCCGAAATCCACGACGAAGTGGCTGCTGGCGACAACGGTGCTTGCGGGTTACGCATTGTCGCCATGGCCGGCCATGGCCCAGGACGCCGGGGAACGGATCGGCTCTATCGAGTTGCAGATCAAGGCCCTGCAGAACCAGCTCCAGCAGCTCAAGCGGGATCTGAACAAAAGCAACGCCCAGGCGCGGGCGGCGCAGGAGGAGGCCGCACGGGCTCGCGAGGAGGCTCGGCGTGCGCCGCCCCCCGCAGCCCCCGCGCCGGCAGCGCCGCCGCCCGCCGCTGTCGCCGCGACCGCAAATGGGGAGACGCCCGTCACCTTTACGACCAAGCACGGGGAGATCCGGGTGGGCGGCGTCACCATTCAGCTCGGCGGGTTTATCGAAGCCGCCGGCATCTTCCGAAGCCGCAACGACGTGTCGGACGTCGGCTCGAACTATAACGCAATTCCGTTCGCCCAGAGCCCGCTTTACCACGAGAACGAAACTCGTTTCTCCGCCCGGCAGAGCCGCCTTTCGCTACTGGTCCAGGGCAGAATTGACCCGAAGCAGTTGCTGACCGCTTACTACGAGACAGACTTCCTCGGCACCGGGCCGACCTCCAACTCGAACGAAAGCAACAGCTACAGTTTGCGGCTACGGCAAGCGTTCGCAACTTATGACAACACCGATTGGCATTTGCATGTGCTAGGGGGCCAAGCCTGGAGCCTGATCACGCCGTACAAGATGGGCCTCGTGCCGCGCCAGGAGAACATCCCGCTCACGATCGACGCACAGTACGTGCCCGGCTTCTCTTGGAAGCGGACGCCGCAATTCCGCGTGGCGACGGACTTGGACGACGGCAGGATCTGGCTCGCGGCCTCGGTCGAAAACCCGGAATCCACGTACTACACCGGGCCGAACGGCGCCGGCACATTGGTCGGGACGGTGAACTCCTCGAACCCCGGCATCGGCTTGCTGCCCCCGAACGTCAACTACAGCCTCGAACCGGCGCCCGACCTCATCGTCAAGGCCGCGTGGGAACCAGGGTTCGGGCATTATGAGGCATACGGGGTAGCCCGCTTCCTGCGAACGCGCGTAAGCGAGGTTGGCAGGGGCCAGAACAATACGGTGCTTGCCGGCGGCGGGGGGATCGGGGGGATTATTCCTGTCATCCCGAAATACCTCGATCTTCAGGGTAACGTCCTCGTCGGCAACGGGATCGGGACTTACGGTTCGGGCCAGTTGCCCGACGCGACGCTGTCCCGAAGCGGCAACCCGGACCCGATCCCCGAGGTTGAGGCGCTCGTCGGCCTGGTCGGGCATCCCAACAAAAGCGTCGACATCTACGGCTATGTAGGCACCGAGCAAACCAGCCGGACATCTTTCAACGTCGGCAACAAGGGCTATGGCTACGGCAGCCCGCTCTACTCCAACGCCGGCTGCAACATCGAGCTCAGCACCTTGCCTTGCGTGGGCAACACGTCGGGTCTGGTGCAAGGCACCATCGGCACGTGGTGGCGCGCCTACCAGGGCAGCTTCGGCGCCCTGCAGCTCGGTGCGCAGGTACTCCTATACTAGCCGATCGGCGTTCCAGGGCGTGGGTGGGAGCCCGAGTACCGACGACAACATGGTGTTTGTCAGCCTCCGCTATTACCCCTTCTACTAGCCGCGCCCGGTTGCCAACCGCCCGGCGGGTGCGCACTCTGCGCCCGCCGAGCGGGGAGCAGGACGAATGAACGGTGCCGAAAGCCTGGTGCACACGCTGCTCGCGAGTGGCGTCGACACCTGCTTTTCCAATCCCGGCACCAGCGAGATGCATTTCGTGGCCGCCCTCGACCGGATTCCCGGGATGCGCTGCGTACTTGGGTTGTTCGAGGGCGTAGTGACGGGTGCGGCGGATGGCTACTACCGGATGGCAGAGAAGCCGGCCGCCACCTTGCTGCACTGCGGCCCCGGCCTCGCCAACGGGTTGGCCAACCTTCATAACGCGCGCCGCGCCCAGTCGGGCATCGTGAACATCGTCGGCGACCAAGCTACTTATCACCGTCCGTACGATGCGCCACTCACGGCCGACACCGAGGGCTGGGCGAGGCCGGTCTCGGCCTGGGTGCGGACCGCAACCAACGCCAGGCATGTGGGGTCCGACGCCGCCGTCGCGGTGCAGGCCGCACGCACCGCGCCCGGCCAGATCGCCACCCTCATCTTGCCCGCGGATACCGCCTGGACGGAGGGCGGCGAGCCGGCGCCGGCGCTGCCTGTGCCATCGCCCCCCATGGCCGCCCCGAACATTGTCAAGCAGATTGCCCAAGTGCTTCGCACGCAGGAGCCGGCGTTGCTGCTGCTTGCTGGTCGGGCGTTGCGGGCGGCGGGACTCGAAAGCGCGCACCGGATCGCCGCGGCGACGGGGGCGAGGCTGATGGCGGCCGGATCCAACGCGCGGATGGAGCGCGGTCGTGGCCGCGTCGGGATCGACCGCGTGCCGTACCCGGTCGATCAGGCGGTCGCCGCGCTTGCCGGCATCAAGCATTTGATTCTCGTCGGAGCGGTCGATCCCGTCGGCTTCTTCGCCTATCCCAACAAGCCGGGCCGGCTCGCCCCTCCGGACGCTGCCGTGCATGTGTTGTCACGCCCCGAGCAGGACGGCGCGGCCGCCCTCGCGCATCTCGCCGACGAACTCGGCGCGCCCACCGTCCCGATCCCCGAAGCGCCGCGACCGGAAGGACCGGCGCGAGGCGCTCCGACCCCCGAAGCGATCGCGCAAACCGTGGCGGCGCTGTTGCCGGAAGATGCCGTCGTCGTGGACGAGGCGGTGACCACCGGGCGCGGCTTCTTTCCGCTGACCCGGGGTGCCGCCCCGCATGACTGGCTCCAGCTCTGCGGCGGCGCGATCGGCGAAGGGATCCCGCTTGCGACCGGCGCTGCCCTCGGTGCCCCCGGCCGCCGCGTCGTTGGCCTGCAGGCGGACGGGTCCGGCATGTACACGCTGCAAGGGCTGTGGACGCAGGCCAGGGAGCAATTGGATGTAACCACCATCGTATTCTCGAACCGCAAATACGCGATCCTGCTCGGAGAACTCGCCAATGTGGGGGCGAATCCGGGCCGCACCGCGCTCGACATGCTGGACCTCGGCAACCCCGACCTCGATTGGGTTCGACTTGCCACCGGGATGGGTGTGGAAGCGGCCCGGGCAGATAGTTGCGAGCAGCTCGCTGACCTGCTCGCCCACTCGTTCCGCCGCAAGGGTCCGTTTGTCGTCGAACTCGTGATGTAGGACGGTGCATGTAGGGCTGGACAGACCGGCCCCGCTCGGCTAGACCCGCCCGCTCTCAAGGAACGCGGGAGAAAACGGCTGCCGTTTGGCGGCCGTCATCGCATGGACCGCGGTCCCGGCCAGTTTGGAGGACGGGGATGGCTAAAAAAGTCGTCGGTTACATCAAGTTGCAGATCCCGGCGGGGAAGGCCAACCCTTCGCCGCCCGTCGGCCCGGCTCTCGGGCAACGCGGGCTCAACATCATGCAGTTCGTCAAGGAATTCAACGCGGCGAGCCAGCAGATGGAGCCCGGGATGCCGGTCCCCGTGGTCATCACGGCATTCGCCGACCGCACCTTCTCTTTCATCATGAAGACGCCGCCCAACACGTATTTCCTGAAGAAGGCGGCGGGGATCGCTAAGGGCACCACGTCGCCGGGCAAAGGTGCTGCTGTCGGCCGGGTAACCATGGACCAGCTGCGCGAGATCGCCGAGCAGAAGATGGTGGACATGAACGCCAACGATGTGGACGGCGCGGTGCGAATGCTGATGGGCTCCGCCCGCTCCATGGGTCTCACCGTGGTGGAGGGCTGAGGAGTGGCGCGCGACAGCAAGCGCCTCGCCGCTGCGGCGGCCACGGTTGACCGGACCCGACCCTACCCACTTCCCGAGGCGATCAAGGCGGTCAAGGCGACCGCGACGGCCAAGTTCGACGAAACCATCGAGATGTCGATGAATCTCGGCATCGACCCCCGTCATGCCGACCAGATGGTGCGCGGCCTTGTCGGTTTGCCAAACGGAACGGGCAAGACGGTTCGGATCGGCGTGTTCGCCCGTGGCGCCAAGGCGGAGGAGGCGCGGACGGCGGGTGCCGACGTGGTCGGGGCCGAGGATCTGGCCGAGAAGGTGCAAGCGGGCGAGATCCAGTTTGACCGCTGCATTGCCACCCCGGACATGATGGCTCTGGTCGGTCGGCTTGGTAAGATCCTTGGCCCGCGCGGGCTCATGCCGAACCCGCGGCTCGGGACCGTGACCATGGACGTGCGCGGCGCGATCGCCGCGGCCCAGGCCGGGCAAGTCGAGTTCCGCGCCGAGAAGGCGGGGATCGTCCATGCCGGCATCGGCAAGGCGAGCTTCGGCGATAATCAACTGCTCGAAAACGCGCGCGCGTTCGCCGACGCGATCGTCCGCGCCAAGCCTTCGGGTGCGAAAGGCACCTACGTCCAACGGGTCTCGCTGAGTTCGACCATGGGGCCCGGCGTGCGCGTCGATCCGAGCACGTTGAGCGCGTAATGACCCCTCACTCCGGCCTTTTCCCGTTCGGGAAGGGGTCGGGCGAGGGGGCGTAGGAGGGGCGACCCTCCGATCCTGTCCAAGACCGCGCGTTTCCATCCGACGGGATGGATCTAATGGGCCGCCGGCCCGCGAACGGGAGACGGGGGCCCAGGGTTTCCCTGGTGGTTCCGGCTTGAAGGACAGGCGAACCGGATCGCGGCGCGTGCTGCGATCTTTGGGCAACCTGGCCTGGCGCGTCCTGCGACGCGGCGGGCCGCCAACGGAGAGTGGAGTGGACCGGACGGAGAAGCGGGAGTTCGTTTCCTCGCTTGCAGCGGTGTTTGCCGAGACGTCGATGGTCGTGGTCACCCAGAATCATGGGTTGACCGTGGCCGAAGTGACCGATCTGCGGCGCCGGATGCGGGCGGCGGGGGCGACCTTCAGGGTCGCGAAGAACCGGCTGGCCGATCTCGCCTTGGAAGGGACCCGATTCGACGGCATCAAGCCACTGCTGAAGGGACCGACCGCGCTCGCGTGGTCGCACGACCCGGTGGCTGTGGCCAAGACCGCCGTCGAGTTCGCCAGGACCAACGACAAGCTTGTGCTGATCGGCGGCGCGCTTGGCACCCAGACGCTGGACGTTTCGGGTGTGCGGGCGCTTGCCGAGTTGCCGAGCCTGGACGCGCTGCGGGCCAAGCTGGTGGGGATGATCGCGACCCCCGCCACGCGGATCGCCGGTGTGCTGCAGGCCCCGGCCGGCCAGCTCGCGCGGGTTTTCGGCGCCTTTGCCAAGCGCGACGAGGCAGCCTGACCTATCACGCGAAAAAGCGGGCCGGCATACACCGGCTTGAATGGAACCAATCAGGGTCTAAGTTAGGAAGACACAGAAATGGCTGATCTACAAAAGCTGGTGGACGAGTTGTCCACCCTCACCGTGCTTGAGGCGGCCGAGCTTTCGAAGCTGCTCGAGGACAAGTGGGGCGTCTCCGCGGCCGCACCTGTGGCAGTCGCCGCCGCGGCTCCGGCTGGCGGCGCTGCCGCCGCAGCGCCCGCCGAGGAGCAGACCGAGTTCACGGTCATCCTTGCCAAGACCGGCGACAAGAAGATCAACGTGATCAAGGAGATACGCACGATCACCGGCCTCGGGCTCAAGGAAGCCAAGGACTTGGTGGAGGGTGCGCCGAAGACCGTGAAGGAAGGCGTAAACAAGGACGAGGCGGCCAAGATCCGCAAGCAGCTTGAGGATCAGGGCGCCGCGGTCGAGGTGAAGTAAGTCGCGACGACGCAATAGGGTTCCGGCTCAGAGCCGGGCCGGCAGTATCCAGGGATGAAGCGGGCGGGAATCGGATACGGTTCCCGCCCTCGACCCCGTTCTCGCTTGTCAAGGCGAGGCGGGGGGGCCAAGGCGAGACGGGACCGGCGGCCGGGCGACTAGGCGGCCGGGACGGACGGACGGGCGTAGAGGCAGGGCACAGGACGGTCTATGAACGCGATTACCAAGTCATTTACCGGTCGCAAGCGCATTCGCAAGAGCTTCGGCCGCATTCCCGAAGTCGCCCCCATGCCGAACCTGATCGACGTGCAGCGGGCGAGCTACGAGGCATTCCTGCAAAGTGACGTGCATTCCGACAACCGCGCCCAGGCAGGGCTGCAGGAAGTGTTCCGGTCGGTGTTCCCGATCGACGACTTTGCCGGGCGGGGTCGGCTCGAGTTCGTCTACTACGAACTTGAAGACCCGAAATATGACGTCGAGGAGTGCATCCAGCGAGGCATGACCTATGCCGCGCCGCTCAAGGTGATTCTGCGCCTCATCGTTTGGGACGTGGACGAGGACACCGGCGCCCGCTCCATCCGCGACATCAAGGAGCAGCCCGTCTACATGGGCGACATGCCTCTGATGACGGACAACGGTACCTTCATCATCAACGGCACCGAGCGCGTCATCGTCAGCCAGATGCATCGCAGCCCTGGCGTATTCTTCGACCACGACAAGGGCAAGACACATTCCTCGGGCAAGTATTTGTTCGCTGCCCGGGTGATCCCCTATCGTGGCTCGTGGCTCGACTTCGAGTTCGATGCCAAGGACCTGGTCTACGTGCGCATCGACCGCAAGCGGAAGCTGCCGGTCACGACGTTGCTGTATGCCATGGAGAGTGCGGCGACGGCGCAGCTCCGGGCCGCACGCGAGGCACAGGGCGAAACGCTTGAGCCCGGCGAGATCAAGGGCATGGACGCGGAGGAGATCCTCAACTTCTTCTACGGCCAGGTCGTGTTCAACCGCACCGCGAAGGGCTGGGGGCGCCCGTTCGATCCCGACGCGTTCCGCGGCGTCAAGCTGCTGGAGCCGCTGATCGATGCGGACACCGGCGAGGTGGTGGCCGACTCGGAAACCAAGCTGACCGCGCGGACGGTGCGCAAGATCGCCGAAACGACCAAGGAAGTCCTGGTCGGCCGCGCCGACCTGCTCGGCCGCTACATGGCCGTCGACCTGGTTAACGAGAACACCGGCGAAATCCACGCGGAGGCCGGCGAGGAGTTGGCCGAGGCCCGGCTCGCGGCACTTGAGGAGCTGGGCGTCACCGAGCTTCCCACGCTCGCGATCGACCAGGCGAACGGCCCCTGGATCCGCAACACACTGGTGGTCGACAAGAATACGTCGCGCGATGATGCGCTGATCGACATCTATCGCGTCATGCGGCCGGGCGAGCCGCCGACGCCGGAGACGGCCGAGGCCTTGTTCCGCGGCCTGTTCTTCGACCCTGATCGCTACGACCTATCGGCGGTCGGCCGGGTGAAGATGAACATGCGCCTCGGCGTGGACGCGCCCGATACGATGCGGGTGCTGCGCAAGGCGGACATTCTCCGCACCGTCAAGATCATGTGCGAGCTCAAGGACGGGCGCGGGCAGGTCGACGACATCGACAACCTCGGCAACCGGCGCGTCCGCTCAGTGGGCGAGCTGATGGAGAATCAGTACCGCGTGGGCCTGCTCCGCATGGAGCGTGCCATCCGCGAACGGATGGGCTCCGTCGACATCGACACGGTGATGCCGCACGACCTCATCAACGCCAAGCCGGCGGCGGCGGCAGTGCGTGAGTTCTTCGGCTCGTCGCAGTTGTCGCAGTTCATGGACCAGACCAACCCGTTATCCGAGGTGACGCACAAGCGGCGCCTGTCGGCGCTCGGGCCGGGGGGTCTGACACGCGAGCGCGCCGGCTTCGAGGTGCGCGACGTCCATCCGACGCACTACGGCCGCATCTGCCCGATTGAGACGCCGGAAGGGCCGAACATCGGCCTTATCAACTCGCTTGCCACATACGCCAAGGTCAACAAATACGGTTTCATCGAGACGCCGTATCTCCTGGTGCAGGACGGGCAGGTGCAGGGCGGTCCGCGCTATCTCTCCGCGATGGAGGAAGAGAAGCTGGTCGTCGCGCAGGCCGACGCGCCGATGGACAGCGAGGGCCGTTTCACCCAGGAGCTAGTCTCCGTGCGTCGGCAGGGCGACTTCCGGCTGGTCAAGCCCGAGGACGTGACCGCAATCGACGTGTCGCCGAAGCAGCTCGTTTCCGTTGCGGCGGCGCTGATCCCGTTCCTCGAGAACGACGATGCCAACCGGGCGCTGATGGGTTCCAACATGCAGCGCCAGGCGGTGCCGCTGATCCAGGCGGATGCGCCGCTGGTGGGGACTGGCATGGAGGCGGCCGTCGCCCGCGAACTCGGGCGCGACGATCGTGGCCCGTCGTCCGGGCGTGGTAGATCAGATCGACGGCGCCCGTATTGTGGTCCGCGCCACCGTCGAGGAGGACGGCACGACCAAGGGCGTCGACATCTACCGGTTGCGCAAGTTCATGCGGTCCAACCAATCCACCTGCATTAACCAGCGGCCACTGGTCAGGGTGGGAGATCGCGTGCTGGAGGGCGACATCATCGCCGACGGCCCGTCGACGGAACTCGGGGAGCTGGCGCTGGGGCGCAACGTGCTGTGCGCGTTCATGCCTTGGAACGGCTACAACTTCGAAGACTTCGATCCTGATCTCCGAGCGCATCGCGCGCGATGACGTGTTCACCTCGATCCACATCGAGGAGTTCGAGGTCATGGCGCGGGACACCAAGCTCGGCCAAGAGGAGATCACGCGCGACATCCCCAATGTGGGCGAGGAAGCGCTGAAGAACATGGACGAGGCCGGCATCGTCTATATCGGCGCCGAAGTGAATCCGGGCGATATCCTGGTGGGCAAAGTGACCCCGAAGGGCGAGAGCCCGATGACGCCCGAGGAAAAGCTACTTCGCGCGATCTTCGGCGAGAAGGCGTCGGACGTGCGCGATACGTCCCTCAAGCTGCCGCCCGGCGTCACGGGTACGGTGGTTGATGTGCGGGTGTTCAGCCGGCGCGGCGTCGACAAGGACGAGCGTGCCATGGCGATCGAGCGCGCGGAGATCGAGGGGTTGGCGAAGGACCGCGACGACGAGAAGGCGATCCAGGAGCGCAGCTTCCTCAACCGGCTACGCGAGAAGCTGCTCGGCCGCAAGGCTTCCGGTGGGTTCAAGGGCATCAAGGCGGGGACGACGATCACCGAGGAGGTGCTGGCGGAGCATCCGCGCGGCGCGTGGCGCAACATCGGCGTGCAGGACGACGCGGTGATGGCGGAGATCGAAACCCTTAAGCGGGAGTTCGACGCTGCCGTCGGCCGGCTGCAGGCGCGGTTCGACAGCAAGGTCGAGAAGCTGCAACGCGGCGACGAGCTGCCGCCCGGCGTGATGAAGATGGTCAAGGTGTTCATCGCGGTGAAGCGCAAGCTGCAGCCGGGGGACAAGATGGCCGGCCGGCACGGCAACAAGGGTGTCGTCTCGCGTGTGACACCGGTCGAGGACATGCCGTTTCTCGAGGACGGCACACCGGTCGACCTGGTGCTCAATCCGCTCGGCGTGCCGAGCCGGATGAACGTGGGGCAGATCCTCGAAACCCATCTCGGTTGGGCCTGCGCCCAACTCGGGCGGCAGATCGGCGAGCTTGTCGAGGAGTATCGGCGCACCGGCGCGCGCCGGCAGGAGTTGCTCGACCAGCTGCGCGACATGTACGGGGAGGAGGTGTTCACGGCGGAGATCGCCAACCTCGAAACCGAGCAGCTGGTGGAGCTCTGCGAGAACCTTCGCAAGGGCATTCCTATCGCGACGCCGGTGTTCGACGGCGCTCGCATGTCGGACATCGAGAGCATGCTCGACAAGGCGGGGCTGGCGACGTCCGGTCAGGTCGTGCTGACGGATGGCCGCACCGGCGAGGCGTTCGAGCGGAAGGTGACGGTCGGCTTCATCTACATGCTGAAGCTGCATCACTTGGTGGATGACAAAATCCACGCCCGCTCCATCGGGCCGTACAGCCTGGTTACCCAGCAGCCGCTCGGCGGCAAGGCGCAGTTCGGCGGCCAGCGCTTCGGCGAGATGGAGGTCTGGGCGCTGGAAGCGTATGGCGCGGCCTATACCTTGCAGGAGATGCTGACGGTGAAATCGGACGACGTCTCCGGCCGCACCAAGGTCTATGAGGCGATCGTGCGCGAGCAGGACAACTTTGAGGCCGGCGTGCCCGAAAGCTTCAACGTGCTGGTCAAGGAGCTCAAGTCGCTCGGCCTCAACGTGGATCTCGACAGCAAGGCGGCGTGATTGGCGGTAAATCAGTCGCCGTCGTGGCCGGGCGCGACCCGGCCAGCGCGGTCCAGCACCACCGTGGACCCCGGGTTCGCTGTCGCGGATGCCGGGCCGACCGGAATTGGTCCCGGGACGGCTCCCGGTGAGCTGGCAATGCACGGCGCGGTGATGATGTTCGGCTCGGCAACGACTTGACCACAATCTCTGAGCTAATCGGTTCCCGAGCGGTCGGCGTAAGTCGGCCTGCCCGAATGGGGAAATAGACGCATGAACGAATTGATGAAGATCCTCGGTCAGGCCGGCACGGCCATGACCTTCGACCAGATCAAGATTCAGATGGCTTCGCCCGAGCAGATCCGCTCCTGGTCGTACGGCGAGATCAAGAAGCCCGAGACAATCAACTACCGCACCTTCAAGCCGGAGCGGGACGGGCTGTTCTGTGCCCGCATTTTCGGTCCGATCAAGGACTACGAGTGCTTGTGCGGCAAGTACAAGCGGATGAAGTTCCGCGGCATCATCTGCGAGAAGTGCGGCGTGGAGGTGACGCTGGCGAAGGTGCGGCGCGAGCGCATGGGGCATATCGAGCTCGCCTCGCCGGTCGCGCATATCTGGTTCCTGAAGTCGTTACCGAGCCGGATCGGCCTGATGGTCGATCTCACGCTCAAAGAGCTCGAGAAGATCCTGTATTTCGAGAGCTACGTGGTGCTGGAGCCCGGCACCACTGACATGAAGCTGCACCAGCTGCTGACCGAAGATCAGTTGATGGCCAAGCAGGACGAGTTCGGTGACGACCAGTTCGAGGTCGGCATCGGCGCCGAGGCGATCAAGAAGGTGCTCAACCTTATCAATCTCGACGAGGAGAAGGTGCAACTGCGCGCCGACCTCAAGGAGACCACGAGCGAGGCGAAGCGCAAGAAGCTGGTAAAGCGGCTGAAGCTGATCGAGGCGTTCGGCGAGAGCGGGGCCCGTCCATCCTGGATGATTCTGGACGTGGTCCCTGTGATCCCGCCCGAGCTCCGGCCGCTCGTACCGCTCGACGGCGGCCGGTTCGCGACCTCGGATCTCAACGACTTGTACCGCCGCGTCATCAACCGCAACAACCGCCTCAAACGGCTGATCGAGCTGCGCGCGCCCGACATCATCGTGCGCAACGAGAAGCGCATGTTGCAGGAATCCGTGGATGCGCTGTTCGACAACGGCCGCCGCGGCCGTGCCATCACCGGGGCCAACAAGCGGCCGCTCAAGTCGCTGTCCGACATGCTGAAAGGCAAGCAGGGCCGGTTCCGCCAGAACCTGCTCGGCAAGCGCGTCGATTACTCCGGCCGCTCGGTGATCGTAGTCGGGCCGGAGCTGAAGCTGTACCAGTGCGGGTTGCCGAAGAAGATGGCACTCGAGCTGTTCAAGCCGTTCATCTACGCCAAGCTCGAGAAGTATGGCCACGCCACCACCATCAAGGCCGCCAAGCGGATGGTGGAGAAGGAGCGGCCGGAGGTTTGGGACATCCTCGAAGAGGTGATCCGCGAGCATCCGGTCATGCTGAACCGGGCGCCCACGCTGCATCGCCTCGGCATCCAGGCGTTCGAGCCGGTGTTGATCGAGGGCAAGGCGATCCAGCTCCACCCGCTGGTCTGCACGGCGTTCAACGCCGACTTCGACGGCGACCAGATGGCGGTGCACGTGCCGCTGTCGCTCGAAGCGCAGCTCGAGGCGCGCGTGCTCATGATGTCGACCAACAACATCCTGAGCCCGGCGAACGGCAAGCCGATCATCGTGCCGAGCCAGGATATCGTGCTCGGGCTCTACTACCTGTCGCTGGAAACGCCCGAGTTCCGCGATCGCAAAGATAATGACGCGCCGGCATTCGGTCAGATCGGCGAGATCGAGCACGCGCTCGATGCGCGCGTGATCGGGCTGCATGACAAGATCAAGGCGCGCTACGAGACGGTGGACCAGAACGGCAATCCCGTGCGCGAGATCGTCGTGACCACGCCCGGGCGGATGCTGATCGCGCAGATCCTGCCGAAGCATCCGAATGTGCCGTTCACCCTCATCAACAAGCAGCTCACGAAGAAGAACGTGTCGGACGTGATCGACGCGGTGTACCGCCATTGCGGCCAGAAGGAGTGCGTGATCTTTGCCGATCGTCTGATGGGGCTCGGCTTCGGTCAGGCCGCCAAGGCGGGCATTTCCTTCGGCAAGGACGACCTCATCATCCCCGCGTCAAAGGAGGAGATGATCCGCCGGACGCAAGCGGAGGTGAAGGAGTTCGAGCAACAGTACCAGGAAGGGCTGATCACCGCCGGCGAGCGCTACAACAAGGTGGTTGACGCGTGGTCGCGCTGCACGGACGAGGTGGCGGGCGCCATGATGAAGGAGATCAGCAAGCAGGAAGCAGGTCGGCCGACCAATGCGGTATGGATGATGAGCCATTCCGGCGCGCGCGGCTCGCCGGCGCAGATGCGCCAGCTCGCGGGAATGCGCGGGCTGATGGCGAAACCCTCGGGCGAGATCATCGAGCAGCCGATCATCGCCAACTTCAAGGAGGGCTTGTCGGTTCTCGAGTACTTCAACTCGACGCACGGCGCGCGCAAGGGGCTGGCCGACACCGCGCTCAAGACGGCGAACTCGGGCTACCTCACGCGCCGGCTGGTCGATGTCGCGCAGGACTGCATCATCGTCGAGGAGGATTGCGGCACCGATCGCGGGCTGACCGTACGCGCGGTGATGGATGGCGGCGAGGTGGTCGCGAGCCTCTCCGAGCGCATTCTCGGTCGCACCACGGCGGAGGACGTGCTCGATCCGACCAATAACGCGGTGCTGCTGCCCGGCAACTCGCTGATTGAGGAGGACACGGCCGAGGTCATCGAGCGCGCCGGGGTGGAGACGGTGAAGATCCGCTCCGTGCTGACCTGCGACAGTCGCGTCGGTGTTTGCGGGCACTGCTACGGGCGCGACCTCGCCCGCGGCACGCCGGTCAACATCGGCGAGGCGGTGGGCGTGATCGCCGCACAGTCGATCGGCGAGCCCGGCACGCAGCTCACCATGCGCACCTTCCACATCGGCGGCGCGGCACAGCGCGGTGCCGAGCAGTCGAGCGTGGAGGCGAGCCATGAGGGCGTCGTTACGATCAAGAACCGCAACGTGGTGCTGAACAGCCAGGGCGTGAACGTGGTGATGTCGCGCAACTGCGAGATCGTGCTGGTGGACGACAAGGAGCGCGAGCGCGCGCGCTTCCGGGTGCCTTACGGTGCCCGGTTGCTGGCGGAGGAGGGCCAGGCGGTCGCCCGGCTGCAGAAGCTCGCGGAGTGGGACCCGTATACCTTGCCGATCATCACCGAGCGCGCGGGGCGGGTCGAGTATATCGACCTGATCGATGGTGCCACCCTGGTGGAGCGAATGGACGAAGTGACCGGCCTCACCTCCAAGGTCGTGGTCGATTACAAGCAGGGTGCGAAGAGCGTCGATTTGCGGCCGCGGCTGCAGCTGAAGGACGAGGCGGGCGAGGTGCTGCGGCTGCCGAACGGCGCCGACGCGCGCTACTTCCTTGCCCCTGACTCGATCCTTTCGGTCGACAACGGTGCGACGGTGGCGGCCGGTGACGTGCTCGCGCGCATTCCGCGTGAGGGCAGCAAGACACGTGATATCACCGGCGGTCTGCCACGTGTCGCCGAGCTGTTCGAAGCGCGTCGGCCAAAGGATCATGCCGTGATCGCGGAGACCGATGGGCGAGTGGAGTTCGGCAAGGACTACAAGGCCAAACGCCGCGTCATCGTGAAGAACGATGAGACGGGCGAGGAGACCGAGTACCTAATCCAGAAGGGCAAGCACGTATCGGTGCAGGAGGGCGACTTCGTGCTGCGCGGCGATCCGTTGGTCGACGGGCCGCGCGTGCCGCACGACATCCTGAAGGTGCTCGGCGTCGAGGCGCTGTCGGACTATCTCGTCAACGAGATCCAGGACGTCTACCGGCTGCAGGGCGTGAAGATCAACGACAAGCACATCGAGGTGATCGTCCGGCAGATGCTGCAGAAGGTGGAGGTGCTCGATCCGGGCGACACGACCTTCCTCGCTGGCGAGCAGGTTGATCGCATGGAGTTCGAGGCAGTCAACGCCAAGCTCGCGCGTGACGACCGGCCGGCCTCGGCAATGCCGGTTCTCCAGGGCATCACCAAGGCGAGCCTGCAGACCCACAGCTTCATCAGCGCGGCATCCTTCCAGGAAACCACGCGGGTGCTCACCGAGGCGGCTACGGCCGGCAAGGTGGACAGCCTGATGGGTCTGAAGGAAAACGTGATCGTCGGACGGCTTATTCCGGCGGGCACGGGCAGTGTGATGAACCGCCTGCGCGCGATTGCGGCCGGTCGCGATCAGCGCAATCTGCGCGCCGAGCAGGAGCAGCAGGCGGCGCTGACCGAGGTCAAGGCAGCCGAGTAGCATCTCGCCCCCACTCCCTCCGCCAAGGGAGGGAGTGGGGAGGACCTCGGCGTGGAGGGTGACATGGTGGAAGTGGTCGGCATCGACCATTTAGTCATTCGCGTCAGCGACTACGCAAAATCCAAGGCATTCTACGCCAGCCTGTTCACATTCCTCGGGTTTGAGGTATCGGACGAATATCCCGAAATGATTGGCTGGACCAACGGCAAAACTCGGTTCTGGATCGCGCAGGCAGACGAGAAGGGCCGGAAGCGCAAGTACCGTACCGGCGATGTCGGCTTCCACCACTACGCCTTCGAACTGCGCAGTCGCGAGGACGTGGACGCGCTTCAGAACTACCTCGAAGAAAACGGCGTCACCATCGTGGATGCTGCCGACGAGTACTATGAAGACTACTACGCCGTGTTCTTCCTCGACCCGGACGGGCTGAAACTTGAGGGCATGAAATACGGCGAGCAGACGCAAAAACGCGCAACATAGGGGGGCTTGCCCGACCCTTTACGCGTCGCTGCGTTTCACCCGGAGTGCAGCAGCGGCTGACGCCCCACGCAGGAAGCGGTGAGTAGGCTGTGCCAAGCTTGTCCGTACGGGTATTGTCACGGTTCGGCTTGCAAGGACAATCGACATGAAGCTCAGCGCGCGCAACCAGCTCAAGGGCAAGATCGTCGGCGTGCAAAAGGGTCAGACGACGGGCCATGTGCGGATCGAGATCGGCAATGGGGTCGTCGTCACCTCCTCCATCACCAACGAGGCGATCGATGAGCTGTCCCTCTCGGTGGGCGACGAGGCGACTGCGGTAATCAAGGCGTCCGACGTGATGGTCGCGAAGTAGTGCGTCACGGCCTGCTCCCGGCGGCCGTCGCGTGCCTGGTCGGCTTCGCGGTGGCGCAGCCGTCGGGAGCCGCCGACCCGCTGATCGTCGCTGGTCGATCGGGCAAGCCGGCGAGCATGGCGGCCGAGGACGTCGCGGCGCTCCCGGCGGTCGGCGTCACGGTGTCTTTTGAAACTGAGCATGGAAAGCGCCAGGCCTCGTTCGAGGGGCCGCTGCTCTGGACCTTGCTCGAGCACGCTCGTGCGCTGGATCTCGGCAAGCCCCGGGAGCAGGTGCGCCAGTTCGTGACGATAACGGGGCGTGACGGCTATACGGCTGTGCTGGCCTTAGGCGAGATGTCACCCGCCTTCGAAGGCAAGCAGGTTATCCTTGCCGAGCGCATGGACGGGCAGCCGTTGGCGCCGGACCATTTCCGGGTCATCGTTCCCGGCGACGCGCGAGGCGGCCGATCCGTGCGTGACGTGGCGCGGATCGTCGTTGGGCCGGCCGCGCCCGACCAGGGGGAATAGCGCCGCGCCCTCTGTCATGCACGCCCGGAACATGGCTCCGGGCGCTTGACTTGCCCTGCCGCCGCGCATAGGTAGTCGCCCCTGGCCTACCCCGGCAATTCGGGCGGGACGGCCGTTTCGCAGGCACCACGCGTTCGGCGCCGCTCCGGTTTTGCCGGTGCTCAGGCCGCTCGCCGGTTCGGACCCGCAAGGTGGGATGCCCCGCCGCCGCGGGCGATGCCTGTTAACGGCGACCGCGACGTATGAACGGGCGGGCAATGCAAAGAAGGCGCGCGAGCGGGTCGCGCGGGACTGGAAGGGCTGATGCCGACCATTAACCAGCTGATTGCTAAGGGGCGCGAGCCGCGCAGCACGCGAAACACGGTGCCGGCGCTGCAGGGCTGTCCGCAGAAGCGCGGCGTCTGCACGCGCGTCTACACGACGACGCCGAAGAAGCCGAACTCGGCGCTGCGCAAGGTCGCCAAGGTTCGGCTGACCAACGGCTACGAGGTGGTGAGCTACATCCCCGGCGAGGGTCATAACCTCCAGGAGCACAGCGTCGTGCTGATCCGAGGCGGTCGCGTGAAGGACTTGCCCGGCGTGCGCTACCACATCCTGCGGGGCGTGCTCGACACGCAGGGGATCGCCAAACGCCGTCAGCGCCGTTCGCTATACGGCGCGAAGCGGCCGAAGTGAGGGAGCGGGGTCGATGAGCAGGCGCCGCCGGGCGGTCAAGCGCGAAATCCTGCCGGACGCGAAGTTCGGCGACATCGTCATTACGCGGTTCATGAATGCGCTCATGTTCGACGGCAAGAAGTCTGCCGCCGAAGGTATCGTGTACGGCGCGCTCGAGGTGATGAAGCGACGGGGCGGCAATTCGGCCGATCCGGTGCGCTTGTTCCACGAAGCGCTGGACAACGTGAAGCCGGCGATTGAGGTGCGTTCGCGTCGGGTCGGCGGTGCCACCTACCAGGTGCCGGTCGAGGTGCGGACCGAGCGGCGCCAGGCACTGGCCATTCGCTGGCTGATCGATGCCGCCCGCAAGCGAGGCGAGCACACGATGGAAGAGCGCCTGTCGAACGAGCTGTCGGACGCCGTGAACAATCGCGGTTCGGCGGTGAAGAAGCGCGAAGACACGCATCGCATGGCGGAGGCCAACAAGGCCTTCAGCCACTATCGCTGGTAGATACGGATACCCACCCAACGAACCGAGGCGGTTCCACGGAGACACGACATGGCCAAGGCGAAATTCGAACGCAACAAGCCGCATTGCAACATTGGAACGATTGGGCATGTCGATCACGGCAAGACGTCGCTGACGGCCGCGATCACCAAGGTGCTGGCCAAGTCGGGCGGGGCCACGTTCACCGCGTACGACCAGATCGACAAGGCCCCCGAGGAGCGCGCACGCGGCATCACGATCTCGACCGCGCATGTCGAGTATGAGACCGCCAATCGCCACTACGCCCATGTCGACTGCCCGGGCCACGCCGACTACGTGAAGAACATGATCACCGGGGCGGCGCAGATGGACGGCGCCATCCTGGTCGTGTCCGCCGCCGACGGCCCGATGCCACAGACCCGCGAGCACATCCTGCTCGCCCGTCAGGTGGGCGTCCCCGCGCTGGTCGTGTACATGAACAAGGTGGACATGGTGGACGATCCCGAGTTGCTCGAACTCGTGGAAATGGAGGTCCGCGAGTTGCTGTCCTCCTATCAGTTTCCGGGCGACGACATTCCGATCATCAAGGGCTCGGCGCTGATGGCGCTCGAGGACAAGCAGCCGGAGCTGGGTGAGCAGTCGGTGCTGGCGTTGATGGCGGAGGTGGACAAGTACATTCCCCAGCCGGCGCGCGCCACCGACCGGCCGTTCCTGATGCCGATTGAGGACGTGTTCTCCATCTCCGGCCGCGGCACGGTGGTGACCGGGCGCGTGGAGCGCGGCGTGGTGAACGTGGGTGACGAGGTGGAGATCGTCGGCATCCGGGCGACGCAGAAGACCATCGTCACGGGTGTGGAGATGTTCCGCAAGCTGCTCGATCGGGGCGAGGCGGGCGACAACATCGGCGCGCTGTTGCGCGGCACCAAGCGTGAGGACGTGGAGCGCGGCCAAGTGCTGGCCAAGCCAGGCTCGATCACGCCGCACACCAAGTTCAAGGCCGAGGCCTACATCCTCACCAAGGAGGAGGGTGGTCGCCACACACCTTTCTTCACCAACTATCGGCCGCAATTCTACTTCCGCACCACGGATGTGACGGGGGTGGTGCAGTTGCCGGAGGGCACGGAGATGGTGATGCCCGGCGACAACGTTTCGATGGATGTCGAGCTGATCGCGCCGATTGCGATGGATGACGGGCTGCGCTTCGCCATTCGCGAGGGCGGCCGGACGGTCGGCGCCGGCGTCGTCGCCTCGATCTCGGCCTAGCGGACAGGATGCCATCCGGCGCCCGGTTGGCCCCAAAGGGCCAGCGGGCGCCGGTGTCATTCAGGGGAACTCGGATACGGAATTATGGATAACCAGAACATACGCATTCGCCTGAAGGCGTACGATCACCGGGTGTTGGACAACAGCACGAAGGAGATCGTGAACACGGCGAAGCGCACCGGCGCTCAAATCCGTGGTCCGATCCCGTTGCCGACGCACATCGAGCGTTTCACCGTCAACCGCTCGCCGCATGTCGACAAGAAGAGCCGCGAGCAGTTCGAGATCCGCACGCATCGCCGGCTGCTCGACATCGTGGAGCCGACGCCGCAGACGGTGGACGCGCTGATGAAGCTCGACCTGGCCGCCGGTGTCGACGTCGAAATCAAGATCTAGCTTCGGACGACACCATGCGCACCGGATTGTTGGCGAAGAAACTCGGCATGACTCGGATATTCCGGGCGGATGGCACGCACGTGCCCGTCACGGTGCTGCACCTCGACCAGGTGCAGGTGGTGACGGCGCGCACGGAGGCGACCGACGGCTACAACGCGGTGCAGCTGGGCTGGGGGCGGGCCAAGGTGAAGCACGTCACTAAGCCCAATCGCGGGCATTTCGCGAAGACGAAAGTGGAGCCGAAAACGAAGCTGGCCGAGTTCCGCGTCGATGCCGATGCGGTGCTGGAGGCCGGGGCGACCTTGAGTGCGGCGCATTTCGTGCCGGGGCAGAAAGTGGACGTGTGCGGCACGACCAAGGGCAAAGGATTTGCCGGCGGCATGAAGCGATGGAACTTCGGCGGGCTCGAGGCGAGCCACGGCGTGTCCATCAGTCATCGTAGCCTGGGCTCGACGGGCAACCGGCAAGATCCGGGCAAGACGTTCAAGAACAAAAAAATGGCCGGGCATCTCGGGGTCGAGCGCGTGACCACGCTCAACCTGGAGGTGGCTAGCGTGGATGCCGACAAGGGCTTGCTGCTGATCAAGGGCGCGGTTCCCGGGTCCAAGGGCGGCTTCGTGCTGGTGCGCGACGCCATCAAGCGCGCGCGCCACGCCGAGGCCCCGTATCCGGCGGGGCTGCTGGAGCCTGCGGCACCTGCCGCAGCCGTGACGGCCGACGAGGCGCCGACGCCCGCGTCCGAGACGCCGGAAGACGTGCCCGCTCCCGAGACGCCGGACAACGCGCCCGCGTCCGAGACGCCGGACGAGGCGCCTCCTGCGACGGCGTCCGGCGAGGGGGAAGTTTGATGGAAGTCGCGGTTACCACGCTCGACAACACGGAGGCCGGCACCGCCGAGTTGCCGGACGCGATTTTCGCCGCGACCCCGCGTACCGACATCATGGCGCGCGTGGTCCACTGGCAGCTCGCGAAGCGGCGATCCGGCACCCACAAGGTGAAGGGGATGTCGGAAGTGTCCGGCACGACCAAGAAGCCGTACAAGCAGAAGGGGACCGGCAACGCGCGCCAGGGCAGCTTGCGGGCACCGCAGTTTCGCACCGGCGGCGTGGTGCACGGCCCGGTGGTGCGCGATCACGGCTATGATCTTCCGAAGAAGGTGCGCCGGCTCGGCCTGATCTCGGCCCTGTCGCAGAAGCACGCGGACGGCAAGCTCGTCGTGCTTGATGCCGCGAGCGGCAGCGCCAAGACGAAGGAGCTCGCGGCCAAGCTTCGGGCGCTCGGGTGGTCTTCGGCGCTGATCGTCGACCGCACGGTCGATGAGGGATTCCTGCGCGCGAGCCGCAACATTCCGCGTATCGATGTTCTGCCGACGGTCGGCGCCAACGTCTACGATATCCTCAAGCACGACATGCTGGTGGTGACCACCGCGGGCGTCGAGGGATTGCGGGAGCGACTGGCATGAGCGGGCGGAAGCAGTCGAAGCACGCGCCAAAACTCTCGCGTGAGGCGATGTATCAGGTCATCCGCGCGCCGCTGATCACCGAGAAGGCGACGGCGCTCACCGAGAAGGGCCAGGTGGCGTTCAAGGTGGCCGTGGACGCGACCAAGCCGGAGATCAAGGCGGCCGTCGAAGGGCTGTTCGGGGTCACGGTGCTGGCCGTGAACACACTCATCCAGAAGGGCAAGACCAAGCGGTTCCGCGGCCGACCCGGCGTGCGGTCCGACGTGAAGAAGGCGTTCGTGACCCTGGCCGAGGGACAGACGATCGACCTCACCACCGGGCTTGCGTGAGGCGGGACCGACCTAGATGGCACTGAAGCAATACAACCCCGTAACGGCGAGCCTGCGCGGCACGGTCCTGATCGACCGTCGCGAGCTGTGGAAGGGCAAGCCGGTCAAGACGCTGACCAAGGGCAAGCCGCAGACCGGCGGACGCAACACGCATGGCCGGATCACCTCGCGTTTCCGTGGCGGCGGACACAAGCAGTCCTACCGAATCGTCGACTTCAAGCGTCGGAAGTTCGACGTGCCCGCGACGGTCGAGCGGCTGGAATACGATCCGAACCGCACGTCGTTCATCGCGCTGATCAAGTATCAGGACGGCGAGCTTGCCTACATCATCGCGCCGCAGCGGTTGCGCGCGGGTGACGCGGTCGTCGCGGGCCAGCGGGTCGACATCAAGCCGGGCAACGCGATGCCGATGGCCACCATTCCGGTGGGCACCATCATCCACAACGTCGAGATGAAGCCGGGGGCGGGCGGCAAGATCGCGCGTGCTGCCGGCAACTACGCCCAGCTCGTCGGCAAGGATGCCGGCTACGCGCAGATCAAGCTGATGTCCGGCGAGCTGCGCATGGTGCGCGCGGAGTGCATGGCGACCGTCGGCGCGGTGTCGAACCCAGACAACATGAACCAAAGCCTGGGCAAGGCGGGCCGTAAGCGCTGGATGGGTCGCCGGCCACATAACCGCGGTGTCGCGATGAACCCCGTGGACCATCCGCTCGGCGGCGGCGAGGGGCGCAGCTCCGGTGGGCGCCACCCGGTGACGCCGTGGGGCAAGCCGACCAAGGGCTACAAGACGCGCGGCAACAAGCGCACCGACCGGCTCATCATTCGCAGCCGCAGCAAGGGCAAGTAAGCGATGGCTCGTTCCGTTTGGAAGGGCCCGTTCATCGACGGGTACCTGCTCAACAAGGCCGAAGCGGCACGCGCGTCGGGCCGCAACGAGATCATCAGGATCTGGTCGCGCCGTTCGACGATCCTGCCGCAGTTCGTGGGCCTCACGTTCGGCGTGTACAACGGACACAAGTTCCTGCCCGTGCAGGTGAACGAAAACATGGTGGGCCACAAGTTCGGCGAGTTCTCGCCGACGCGCACCTTCACCAGTCATGCGGCCGACAAGAAGGCGAGGCGCGGCTGACATGAGCAAACCGAAGCGGCCCCGCACGCTCGCGGACACCGAAGCCCAGGCGATCGTGTCCAATCTGCGCGTCAGTCCGCGCAAGCTGAACCTGGTCGCGGCGCTTATCCGCAATTTGCCGGCCTCGCAGGCCGTGGCGACCCTGACATTCAGCAAGCGGCGCATTGCCCATCAGGTGCGCAAGGCGCTGGAGAGCGCCATCGCCAATGCCGAGAACAACCACCAGCTCGACGTAGACCGCCTGGTCGTGTCGCGCGCCGAGGTCGGACGATCGATCGTGATGCGGCGCTTTCACGCGCGCGGGCGGGGACGCGCCGCGCGGGTCGAGAAGTGGTTCAGCCACCTGAAGATCGTCGTGGCCGAGCAGCAGCAGGACGACAAGCGGGAGGCGGCGTAAATGGGTCACAAAGTCAATCCGGTCGGGCTCCGGCTCGGCGTCAACCGCACCTGGGACAGCCGCTGGTTCGCCGGCGCCGACTATTCCAAGCTGCTGCATGAGGATCTGCAGCTGCGCGGGCATTTGCGCCGCAAGCTGCACGGGGCGGGGGTGTCCCGCGTAGTAATCGAGCGCCCCGCGAAGAAGCCGCGGGTGACGATCTACGCGGCGCGCCCCGGCGTGGTAATCGGCAAGAAGGGGCAGGACATCGAGGTGCTGCGCCGCGAACTCGCTAAGATGGCGAAGGCCGACGTCGCGCTCAACATCGTGGAAATCCGCAAGCCGGAGATCGACGCACAGCTGGTAGCGGAAAACATCGCCCAGCAACTCGAGCGCCGGGTCGCGTTCCGCCGCGCGATGAAGCGCGCGGTGCAATCGGCGATGCGGCTCGGCGCGCAGGGCATCAGGATCAATTGCGGCGGGCGGCTCGGAGGTGCGGAGATCGCCCGGGTCGAGTGGTACCGCGAGGGCCGGGTGCCGCTGCATACCTTGCGCGCCGATGTCGATTTCGGCCTTGCCACGGCAAAGACGACCTACGGCACGTGTGGCGTGAAGGTGTGGATCTTCAAGGGCGAGATCCTCCAGCACGACCCGATGGCGCAGGACCGCCGCGCCGCCGAGCAGGCGCCGCAGCGATAGGAACGACGGGACATGCTGCAACCGAAGCGGACCGTTTACCGCAAGGCGCACAAGGGGCGCATCCACGGCAACGCCAAGGGTGGCACCGCGCTCAATTTCGGCGCGTTCGGCCTCAAGGCGCTGGAGCCGGAGCGCGTCACCGCGCGCCAGATCGAAAGTGCGCGCCGCGCGATCACGCGCGCAATGCGGCGCGCCGGGCGCGTGTGGATCCGCATCTTTCCGGACGTGCCGGTATCGAAGAAGCCGGCCGAGGTGCGCATGGGATCGGGCAAAGGCAGCCCCGAGTTCTGGGTGTGCCGGGTGAAGCCGGGCCGCATCATGTTCGAGATCGACGGAGTGTCGCCTGATCTCGCGCGCGAAGCGCTGACGCTTGGCGCCGCCAAGCTGCCGATCCGAACCAAGTTCGTCACGCGGATCGGGGAGGGCTGAGATGGCGCGGTCGGTTGTCAACAAGGTGGGTGACGTGCGGGCAAAGACTCCCGACGAGCTCTCCGGCCTGCTGCTTGATCTGCGCAAGGAGCAGTTCAACCTTCGCTTCCAGCGCGCCACCGGGCAGATGGAGGGCACGGCGCGGATGCGCGAGGTGCGGCGCGAGATCGCCCGCATCAAGACGATCAACGGCGAGAAGCAGCGCGCCGCCTCCGGTTCCACCAAGTCGTAAGGAGGGGAGAATGCCAAGACGCATCCTCACCGGGCGGGTGACCAGCGACAAGATGGACAAGACCGTTACGGTCCTGGTCGCGCGCCGGGTCATGCATCCGCTCTACAAGAAGTTCATCCGTCGCTCGAAGAAATACGCGGCGCACGACGATGCCAACCTTTGCAAGGAGGGCGACACGGTCCGTATCGAGGAATGCGCGCCGATCAGCAAGCGCAAGTCCTGGCTGGTGATCGAGCGCAACGGCACAAAGCTGTTCGATGACGAGCTTGATCCCGCTGAGGCTGCGGCGTCTCCGGCGCTCCCAAATTCGGCGCTCCCAGATTCGGCGCATCCCGGTTCGGCGATCTCGGGCGAGACGGCCGCCGGCGAGGCCGTCGAGCCGGCGTCGGCTGAGGAGAGCGTGGCATGATTTCGGTCGAAAGCAACCTGGAAGTCGCGGACAATTCCGGGGCGCGCCGGGTGCAGTGCATCAAGGTGCTCGGCGGCTCCAAACGCAAGACCGCCTCGGTTGGCGACGTGATCGTGGTCTCGGTGAAGGAGGCGATCCCGCGCGGCAAGGTGAAGAAGGGCGACGTGCATCAGGCGGTGATCGTGCGCACATCGTTTCCGGTGCGCCGGCAGGACGGCAGTGCGATCCGGTTCGACCGCAACGCTGCGGTGCTGATCAACAAGCAGCAGGAGCCGATCGGCACCCGCATCTTCGGGCCGGTGGTACGCGAGCTCCGCGGGCGCCGTTTCATGAAAATCATTTCCTTGGCGCCGGAGGTCATCTGATGGCGGCGCGATTGCGCAAAGGCGACCGCGTGGAGGTGATCTCGGGCGCCGACAAAGGTAAGCGCGGGGAGATCATGCGGATGCTGCCCAAGGAGAACCGGGCGGTGGTGCAGGGCGTGAACGTCGCCACCAAGCATCAGAAGCCGCAGGGGATGGGCCAGCCCGGCGGCATTGTGCGGCAGGAGGCGCCGATCCACCTTTCCAACCTGATGCTGGTGGATGGCGTGTCGGACAAGCGGACCCGGGTCGGGTTCCGCGTGCTGGATGACGGCCGGAAGGTGCGGGTCGCCCGCGCCACCGGACAGGTGGTCGAGGGTTGAGGCGATGAGCGACACTGAAGACGCAGTTGTTGCCGACGGGCGCGAGCCGCCGCGGTTATTGCGGCGCTATCTCGAGGAGGTACGCCCGGCACTTGCGCGCGAGTTCGGCTACTCGAACCAGATGCAGGTGCCGAAGCTCGAAAAGATCGTCATCAACATGGGCGTCGGCGAGGCGGCGGGCGACCAGAAAAAGCTCGATGCGGCAGTCGCGGATCTCGCGCTGATCGCCGGGCAGAAACCGATCAAGACCACGGCGAAGAAGGCGATCGCCGCATTCAAAATCCGCGAAGGCTTGCCGATCGGCTGCAAGGTGACGTTGCGCAAGACCAGGATGTACGAGTTCCTGGATCGCCTGGTGACGGTGGCGCTGCCGCGGGTGCGGGATTTCCGCGGCATCCCGCTGAACAAGGGTTTCGACGGGCGCGGCAACTTCGCGCTCGGCATGAAGGAGCAGATCGTGTTCCCGGAAATCAATTACGACCGGGTCGACCAGGTGCGCGGCATGGACATCGTGTTCGTCACGACCGCCAAGACGAATGCCGAGGCGAAGGCGTTGCTGAAGAGCTTCGACCTGCCGTTCGCGGCCTAAAGGACAACGCGTTTGGAACACCGCCGGGATCGCACGTCGATGCCCGGGACAGGTTCCGGAGGTAGCAGACAGCATGGCCAAGACATCGCAGGTTAACCGGAACGCGATGCGCGAGCGAATGACGGCGCGGGACAAAAGCAAGCGCGCCGCGCTCAAGGGGATTGTGATGGATCGCACGCTGCCGGTCGAGGACCGGTTCGATGCGACCCTCAAGCTCGCGCAACTACCGCGCAACGGTGCGGCGGTGCGGGTGCGCCTACGCTGCGCGGTCACCGGTCGCTCGCGGGCAAACTACCGCAAGTTCAAGCTGTCGCGCATCGCGCTGCGCGAGCTTGCGAGCTCGGGGCAGATTCCCGGCATGGTCAAGGCGAGCTGGTAGGGGAGGCGGATTCGAATGTCTCTTTCCGACCCTTTGGGTGACATGCTGACCCGCATCCGCAACGCGCAGCGGGCGCGCCATACGATTTGTGTCGCACCGGCGTCGCGGCTGCGCGCCAACGTGCTCGACGTACTGAAGCGGGAAGGCTTCATCCGCGGCTACGCCGCCGAGGAGCTGCGGCCCGGCGTCGCGCAGCTCCGCATTGAGCTCGAAGTACACTGAGGGCGAGCCGGTCATCAAGGAGATCAACCGCGTCTCCAAGCCCGGCCGGCGGGTCTACTCGAAGATCAAGGAGCTGCCGCGCGTCTACGCCGGGCTCGGCGTTTCCATCATCTCCACGCCGCGTGGCGTGATGAGCGACGCCGAGGCTCGCGCCGCCAATGTGGGCGGCGAGGTCCTGTGTCGGGTGTTCTGATGCCGCGTGTTTTGACGGGAGCGGGTCATGTCGCGGGTAGGTAAGTATCCGGTCGCCATTCCGGCCGGCGTGCAGGTTGCCGTTGCTGATGGCCGGCTCACGGCCAGAGGCCGGTTGGGCGAGCTGTCGATGCCGCTCAGCCCCCATGTGCAGGCGGCGGTCGAAGGCGACCAACTGAGCGTAGCGCCGCGTGGGGATGCGCCGGAAGCACGGGTGATGTGGGGCACGACGCGGGCGTTGGCTGCCAATCTGGTGCAGGGCGTCTCTGCCGGGTTCTCGCGTTCGATGGAGATCACCGGCACCGGGTTCCGCGCCGCCGTGCAAGGCAAGAACCTGGTGATGAACCTCGGCTACTCGCACGACGTGGTGTATCCGGTGCCGGAGGGCATCAAGATCACCTGCGAGCGGCCGACGGCGGTCAAGGTCGAAGGGACGGACAAGCGTCTGGTGGGGCAGGTGGCGGCTGAGATCCGCGGCTTCCGCCCGCCCGAGCCCTACAAGGGCAAGGGCGTGCGCTACACCGATGAGACGATCCGCCGCAAGGAAGGGAAGAAGAAATAATGGCCGGCAACGTCGAACTGCGCGAACGCCGGCGCAAGCGGCTGCGCTACCAACTGCGTCGCAAGGCGGGCGGGCGGCCGCGCTTGTCCGTGTTCCGGTCGGGCAAGCACATCTACGCCCAGGTGATCGACGACGGCGCCGGCCGCACGCTGGCCGCGGCATCATCGATCGAGAAGGCGCTCCGCGACTCGCTGCCGACCGGGGCTGACAAGGGCGCTGCTTCGGCGGTCGGCAAGCTGATCGCCGAGCGAGCCTCGGCCGCGGGCGTCACCCAGGTCGTCTTCGACCGGGGTTCCTATCTTTACCACGGCCGCGTCAAGGCGCTGGCCGAGGCCGCCCGCGAAGGCGGGCTGGCGTTCTAGGGGATCGGTTATGGCACGTGAGCCGAGAGACGGCGGCCGTGGCGGGCGCGATCGCGATCGCGACGGCGGCGACGACATCATCGACAAGCTGGTCACGATCAACCGGGTGGCGAAGGTGGTGAAGGGCGGGCGGCGGTTCGCCTTTGCGGCGCTCGTGGTGGTAGGCGACCAGAAGGGCCGCGTCGGCTATGGTGCCGGGAAGGCGCGCGAGGTGCCGGAGGCGATCCGCAAGGCGACCGAGCGCGCCAAGCGCGCCATGATCCGGGTGCCGATGAAGGAAGGGCGCACCTTGCATCACGATGTGCGCGGCCGTTTCGGGGCTGGTGAGGTGATCCTGCGCTCGGCCTCGGCCGGCACCGGCATCATCGCCGGCGGCCCGCTCCGCGCCGTGTTCGAGACGCTCGGCATCGGCGACGTGGTGGCGAAGAGTCTTGGCAGCCGCAACCCGCACAACATGATCAAGGCGACGTTCGCCGGGCTGTCGCAGTGCGCGAGCCCGCGCGCGGTTGCGTCGCGGCGGGGCAAGAAGGTCTCTGACCTGCTCGGCCGCCGCGAGGGGCCTGCGGTGCCGGTTGCGGAGACGCCGGCCGATGTCTGACCGCAAAACGGTGCGGGTGACGCAGATCGCATCCGCTGCCGGCCGCAAGCCCGGCCAGCGCGAGACGCTCGTCGGTCTTGGGCTGAACAAGATCCGCCGGACGCGCGAACTTGAGGATACGCCCGCGGTGCGCGGGATGATCCGCAAAGTCGCGCATCTCGTGCGGATAGAGGAGCGGGGCTGAGATGAAGCTCAACGAATTGCGCGACAACCCGGGGTCCCGACTCAAGTCGAAGCGCCTCGGGCGCGGCATCGGCTCCGGAAAGGGCAAGACCTCGGGCAAGGGCGTTAAGGGCCAGAAGGCCCGCGAAGGCGTCGCGCTGAACGGCTTCGAGGGCGGCCAGCTGCCGATCTACCGGCGGCTGCCGAAACGCGGCTTCGTCAATATCTTCCGCAAGGAGTACGCCCCGTTGAACATCGGCGCGCTCGCACGTGCGATCGAGGCCGGGCGGATCGACCCGGCGCAGCCGATCGACGAGGCAGGCCTGCGCGCAGCAGGACTGGTGCGCGGCGGCAAGGTGGCGGGCGTGCGCCTGCTCGGCGAGGGACGGATCACGCGGGCGGTCACCATCACCGTGTCCGGGGCGTCCGCCTCGGCGATCGCGGCAGTGGAAAAGGCTGGCGGCAGCGTCACCACGACGGTGGCCAAGGCCGGGTCGACGCCAGGCTCGGCTCCGGAGGCGAGCGCCTGACTCTGCGCCGCAGGTCGTGATAATGAGGGGCACGACACGCGCCCCACCCAGCCCTCCCGCAGGGAGTGCACCCGTAGCGAAGCGGGGCCGGGTGAGCGCCTAATTCGACGGGAATAACCCAATGGCCTCAGCGGCCGAACAGCTCGCGGCGAACCTCAACCTCGGCGTTTTCTCGAAGGCGACCGAACTCAAGAAGCGGATCTGGTTTACGCTCGGAGCGCTCGTCGTGTTCCGGCTCGGCACCTACATCCCCGTGCCCGGCGTGGATGCGACCGTGATGGGCGAAATGCTGCGCCAGCACGGTGGCGGCATCCTCGGCATGTTCGACATGTTCACCGGCGGCGCACTCGGGCGCATGACGGTTTTCGCGCTCAACATCATGCCCTACATCAGCGCCAGCATCATCGTGCAGCTGATGTCGGCGGCGATCCCGACGCTGGAAACCCTCAAGAAAGAGGGCGAGGCCGGGCGCAAGAAACTCAACCAGTACACGCGCTACCTCACCGTGCTGATCGCCATGTTCCAGTCCTACGGCATCTCCGTCGGCCTTGAGAGCATGCACGGCTCGTTCGGCTCGGCGGTGATAGACCCGGGTTGGTTCTTCCGCATCTCCTGCATGGTGACTTTGGTGGGCGGGACGATGTTCCTGATGTGGGTGGGCGAGCAGATCACCGCCCGCGGCATCGGCAACGGCACGTCGCTGATCATCATGGCGGGCATCGTGGCGAACCTGCCGCATGCGCTTGCGACCCTGCTCGAGATGGGGCGCACCGGCGCGCTGTCGACGTTCTTCATCCTGCTGTTCATTGTGATCGCTGTGGCGGTGGTCGCCTTCATCGTGTTCATGGAACGGGCGCAGCGGCGGATTGTCGTGCAGTACCCAAAACGGCAGGTCGGCACGCGCATGTTCGGCGGCGACTCGACCCACATGCCGCTCAAGATCAACACGTCGGGCGTGATCCCGCCGATTTTCGCGAGCTCCATCCTGCTGATCCCGGCGACGATATCGGGATTTTCGGCCAACGGTCCGGGATGGCTTCAGACGATCGCCGGCCAGCTCGCGCACGGCCAGCCGCTGTATATGGCGCTCTACGCCGCCATGATCATCTTCTTCTCGTATTTCTACACGGCGGTCGTGTTCAACCCACAGGAAACCGCCGACAATCTCAAGAAATACGGCGGCTTCATCCCGGGCATCCGTCCCGGCGGCAACACCGCCGACTACTTCGACTACGTGCTGACGCGGCTCACCACCGTCGGCGCGCTCTACCTTGTGGCGGTGTGCCTGCTGCCGGAAATCCTGATCAGCCGCTACGGCGTGCCGTTCTACTTCGGCGGCACCAGCCTCTTGATCATCGTGTCCGTTACCATGGACACTGTGACGCAAATCCAGTCCCACCTGCTCGCGCATCAATACGAGGGGCTGATCCGCAAGGCCAAGGTGAGGGGACGCCGATGAGAGGGCAGGGGTGAAGCTCATCCTTCTCGGCCCGCCAGGGGCAGGCAAGGGCACGCAAGCAAAGCGCCTCGAGGATCGCTACGGCATCGCACAGATCTCGACCGGCGACATGCTCCGTGCGGAGGTCGCCGCGGGCAGCCCGATCGGGCAGGAAGCCAAGGCCGTGATGGAAAGCGGCGCGCTCGTCTCTGACGACATACTGGTGCGGATGCTGGCCTCTCGGATCGAGCAGCCTGACTGCCGCCAGGGGTTCATCCTGGATGGGTTTCCGCGCACCGTGCCGCAGGCCGAGGCACTCGACATCATGCTCGCGGCCAAGCACACAAAGCTCGACGCCGTGATCGAATTGCAGGTCGATACGGCAACGCTGGTCGAGCGCATCGCCGGACGGTTCACCTGCGCGAAATGCGGCACGGGATACCACGACGTGTTCAAGCGCCCGCGGGTGCCGAGCATCTGCGACGTGTGCGGATCGACCGAGTTCGTCCGACGCCCCGACGACAAGCGCGAGACGGTAGCCGCGCGAACTCGAGGCCTATCACTCGCAGACCGCGCCGCTACTGCCGCATTACCGCGCCGTCGGCGTGCTTCGGACCGTAGACGGGATGGCTCCCATCGACGACGTTACCCGCCAGATCGAGGCGGTGCTGGACGGCATCGAGACGCGGGGCTAAGTCAAGCCCTTCGATCACCGAAATTTGTTCGGACGGCGTTGACAGGCACATGTGATCGGAGTAGTTGCCCCGTTCGCCCGTTTTCCGAACGGAAATTTTCGCGCACATGCCTGGATTGTCGCGGCTCCGGCCGGCGCGCCGGGCGTGTCGCGCCATTGGCAGGAGTGAGCGTGTGGCGCGCATCGCCGGTGTAAACATCCCGACCAACAAGCGCGTGGCGGTGAGCCTGCGCTATATCTACGGCATCGGCCCGTCCAAGGCCCAGAGCATCTGCACGCAGCTCAGGATTCCTGATGAGCGGCGGGTCAATCAGCTCAGCGACGACGAGGTGCTGCGGATCCGTGAGCTGATCGACCGGGAGTATCGGGTCGAGGGCGACCTCCGTCGCGAGGTCGCCATGAATATCAAGCGGCTGATGGACCTCGGCTGCTATCGTGGTCTTCGGCACCGGCGCGGTTTGCCGGTCCGTGGGCAGCGGACCCATACCAACGCCCGCACCCGGAAGGGCAAAGCGGTGGCGATCGCCGGCAAGAAGAAGGTGACGAAGTAGCTTCGGCACTCCAGGCGGCAAAACCGGCCGGCTTCGGGCGGCCTCGATCGAGACAGGACATTCAGCATGGCGAGACCCGCCACCACGACGCGCACGCGAAAGAAGGAGCGCAAGAACATCTCGTCCGGCGTCGCCCATGTCGCCGCGACCTTCAACAACACGGTAATCACCATCACGGACGCGCAAGGCAACGCGATCGCCTGGTCGTCTTCCGGCAGCCAGGGTTTCAAGGGCAGCCGCAAGTCGACACCCTATGCCGCGCAGGTTGCGGCGGAGGACGCTGGAAAGAAAGCGCGGGAGCACGGGATGGAAACGCTCGAGATCGAGGTGAGCGGCCCCGGGTCCGGGCGGGAAAGTGCGCTGAGGGCGCTGCAGACGGTCGGCTTCGCGATTACCGCGATTCGCGACATGACCCCGATACCGCACAATGGTTGTCGCCCGCGCAAGCGCCGGCGGGTCTAGACAGAAAGGAGCGGGCGAGCACCCGCGC
Source organism: uncultured Alphaproteobacteria bacterium (assembly GCA_963757115.1). Lineage (GTDB taxonomy): Bacteria > Pseudomonadota > Alphaproteobacteria > Acetobacterales > Acetobacteraceae > CAVWQV01. The sequence continues at coordinate 590,323 of CAVWQV010000001.1, forward strand.
TTGGCGCTCCGGCGCTGGGCGGGCCATGCCCATTGATCATGAAAAACACAGCGATCATCCAACGGAACTGGGAATCTCTGATCCGGCCGGAGAAGCTCGACGTCGAGCCCGGGGCGGACCCTGCGCGCACCGCGACGGTCGTCGCGGAGCCGCTCGAGCGCGGCTTCGGCATGACGCTCGGCAACGCGATCCGGCGCATCCTGCTTTCGTCCTTGCAAGGCGCCGCAGTGACAGCCGTGCAGATCGACGGCGTGCTGCATGAGTTCAGCAGCATCGCCGGCGTGCGCGAGGACGTCACCGACATCGTGCTCAACATCAAGCAGCTCGCACTCCGGATGCACGGCGAGGGCCCGAAGCGCATGACCTTGACCGCGACCGGCCCCGGCGAGGTGCGCGCGAGCCAGATCCAGGCCGGGCACGACATCGACATCATGAACCCGGACCTCGTGCTATGCACGCTCGACGACGGCGTGCGGCTCGGGATGGAGTTCACGGTCAGCCTCGGCAAGGGCTACGTGCCGTCCAGCGCGAACCGGCCGGAGGACGCGCCGATCGGGCTGATCCCCGTGGACGCGATCTACTCGCCGGTACGCCGTGTGTCCTACAAGGTGGAGCCGACGCGCGTCGGGCAGGTGACGGACTACGACAAGCTGCTGCTCACCGTGGAGACCAATGGCGCGGTAACGCCCGAGGACTCGGTGGCGCTTGCCGCGCGCATCCTGCAGGATCAATTGCAGCTCTTCATCAATTTCGAGGAGCCGCAGCAGATCCGCGCCGAGGAGGTGCACGACGACCTGCCGTTCAATCGCAACCTGCTGCGCAAGGTCGACGAGCTCGAGCTGTCGGTGCGGAGTGCGAACTGCCTCAAGAACGACAACATCGTGTACATCGGCGATCTGGTGCAGAAGTCGGAGCAGGAGATGCTGCGGACGCCGAACTTCGGCCGCAAGTCCCTGAACGAGATCAAGGAAGTGCTCACCAACATGGGCCTTACCTTGGGTATGACCGTGTCGGGCTGGCCGCCGGAAAACATCGAGGATCTGGCCAAGCGGCTGGAAGAGCCTTTCTAATCGCAGTTATCGGCTGCATTCCCATGCTGCGTCGGAAGTAAGGATAGTTTCATGCGACACGGCGTTGCCGGCCGGAAGCTCGGCGTCACGTCCAGCCATCGTCAGGCGATGTTCCGCAACATGGCGGTGGCGCTCATCAAGCACGAGCAGATCACCACCACGTTGCCGAAGGCGAAGGAGCTGCGCCCGGTCACGGAAAAACTCATCACGCTCGGCAAGCGCGGCGGGCTACACGCGCGGCGGCAGGCGTACGCGCAGTTGCGCAACGACGTCATCGTCTCCAAGCTGTTTGACACCTTGGCCGAGCGTTATCGCGCCCGCGCCGGCGGCTACACGCGCGTGCTGAAGGCGGGCGTGCGCTATGGTGACGCGGCGGACATGGCGGTGATCGAGCTGGTCGACCGCGACCCCGCCGCCAAGGGCCAGGACAGCGGGCCGGTCGAGGAGCGCGACGAGGACGAGGATTAGCGCTGAGGCGTAGCCCCTGACCCCGCATTCCTTAAATCGGCGTTGGAATCGCGCCGGGCTCGCCGTGTGCAAGGCCAGCCCGGCTGTCAAGGGGGGCTCTTTTACCCGGTTGCGGGCTACGGGGGGCTTGCTTCCTAGAACGTGGGCGAGTGTAGCTGAAGCTCTTGGAGCGAACGGATTGGCGATCTGCACGCCGCCCCACACGAAGCCATCCTGCATGTCCTCTGATAACAGTACCATGCATCCTGAGCTTGCCGCCGTTGCAAGCACCACGGCATCCCAGATGCTCAAGCCGTGATTGGCCGCGAGGTCTATTGCTGAAACCATGACGGCCGGCGATGTCGCGATCAGCGGGAAAGTTTCGCGCCAAGCAAGGACGGCGGCTCTGGCTTCATCGGCAGGCCGGTGCGTCTTGCGCACGAGGACGTTGTAGAGTTCGCCGAAGGCTTGGGCGGGAAGGAGGATTTCGTGATGTCGAACCTTCCGCAGGAGCATGAGGGTCTCGGCCCTCCGGTGTTCGCCGTTAACTCCCTCGGCGTAGGCCAGGATGTTCGTGTCGAGCGCTATCCTCACTCGTCGTACAGCTCGTCTCGCGTCCAGCGCCCGATGTCGGTGACAGGCTGTGATTGCAGCCGTGCCATCAATCGGTCGAAAGCGGCGGCTTTGTCTCGGTCCTCGGGCTGGACCGGGACGATGCGGGCCACGGGCCGTCCGTGCGCGGTTACGACAAAGCTCTCGCCCTCACGCACCGAGCGGAGGATTTGTGAGAAGTGCCGGTTGGCCTCGACGGCCGAAACTGACTTGTCCATGCAGGGCCTGGTAGTGACTTTCACTACATTTAGCATCATATCGGGCTGATGGAAGACTTGTTCGGCCCCGAGGCAGCGGTGGCGGCCCCGACGGAATCCGGGGCGAGCGGGCGCCCGCTCGCCGATCGTTTGCGTCCTGCAACGCTCGACGAGGTGGTTGGTCAGGACCACCTGCTCGGCCCCGATGGCGTGCTGACGCGGATGCTGGCTCGCGGCTCGCTTGCGTCACTCGTGTTATGGGGGCCGCCGGGCGTCGGCAAGACGACCATCGCCCGACTACTCGCTGCTCGCGCCGGGCTGCATTTCACCCAGCTCTCCGCGGTATTCTCCGGCGTGGCCGATCTCAAGCGGGCGTTCGACGAAGCGGCGAAGCGGCGTCGCGCAGGGCAGGGCACCTTGCTGTTCGTCGACGAAATCCACCGCTTCAACCGCGCCCAGCAGGACGGCTTCCTTCCGGTGGTTGAGAACGGCACCGTCACCCTGGTCGGCGCGACAACGGAGAACCCGTCGTTCGCGCTCAACGGCGCATTGCTATCGCGCTGCCAGGTGCTCGTGCTGCGGCGGCTCGACGATACCTCGCTGGAGCTGATCTTGGCGCGCATTGAGGCCGCGGCCGGTGTGCTGCCGGTGGACGACGCCGCGCGAGCGGCATTGCGCGCCATGGCCGACGGTGACGGGCGCTATCTCATCAACATGGCCGAGCAGATCCTGGCGCTCCCGCCGGACACGCCGGCGCTTGACCCGCAGGCGCTCACCGCCTTGCTGGCGCGGCGGGCCGCGCTCTACGACAAGGACCGCGAGGAGCACTACAATCTCATCTCCGCGCTGCATAAATCGCTGCGCGGCTCGGACTCGGACGCCGCCCTCTATTGGTTCGCGCGGATGCTGAACGGCGGCGAGGACCCGCGCTACATCGCCCGCCGACTGGTGCGCTTCGCCGCCGAGGATGTCGGGATGGCCGACCCTCAGGCATTGCCTCAGGCACTCGCGGCGTGGGAAGCCTACGAGCGGCTCGGGAGCCCGGAAGGCGAACTGGCGATCGCGCAAGCCGTCGTTTACCTCGGCACCGCGCCGAAATCGAACGCGCTCTACACCGCCTACGGCGCGGCGCGGGGAGCCGCCAAATCCACCGGGAGCCTGATGCCGCCGGCGCACATCCTCAACGCACCCACCAAGCTGATGAAGCAGCTCGGCTACGGCGCAGGCTATGCCTACGACCACGCGACCGACGACGCTTTCTCCGGTCAAAATTACTTCCCGGATGGAATGGAGCGTCAGGAGTTTTATCGCCCTGTCGGGCGCGGTTTCGAACAGGAGATCGGGGAACGCCTCACCGCGTGGGCGCGGCTGCGGGCCGAACGCGCGACGTGAGCGTCGAAACGCGCAGCGTCGGCGCCGACGAGGAAGACATCCGGCTCGATCGCTGGTTCCGCCGCCACTATCCCGCCGTGACGCAAGGCGCGATCCAGAAGCTTTGCCGGACCGGGCAGGTCCGGGTCGACGGAAAGCGGGTGGAGGCGGCGACCCGGCTTGCGCCCGGGCAAGCGGTGCGGGTGCCGCCGCTCCCCGACGTGGCGGCGCCTGCACCGCGCCAGACGCTGCCGCTCGACGCCGGCGAGCGGGCCGACCTCGAGCGGCTGGTCCTGTACCGCGACGATACGATGTTGGTGCTGAACAAGCCGCATGGGCTGCCCGTTCAGGGTGGGCCGGGGATCACCCGCCATCTCGACGCGATGCTCGACGCCCTCCGTTTCGGCGCCGATCGCCCGCGCCTGGTGCACCGTCTCGACCGCGACACGTCCGGCGTCCTGGTGCTGGCCCGGTCTCCCGGCAGCGCCGCCAAGCTCGCTGCGGCATTCCGTGGCCGCGACGTGGAGAAGCTGTATTGGGCTGTCGTCACCGGCCGCCCGGAACCCGAGCAGGGCCGCATCGATCTTCCGCTGAAGCGGGCGGGCAGCGCGCGTGGCGAACGCACGCTCGCCGCCGAGCGCGACGATCCCGAAGCAGCGCGGGCCATCACCGACTACAGCACGCTCGACAGCGCGGCCCGCAAGCTCGCCTGGGTGGAACTCAGGCCGATCACCGGCCGGACGCATCAACTGCGGGTGCATTGCGCGGCCCTGCGCACTCCCATCCTCGGCGATGCGAAATACCACGAGCCGGACCAGAACAATGCTTTTTCGGCGCTGATCGCGGGCTTGTCCGACAAGCTGCACCTCCACGCGCGGGCGATCCGGTTGCCGCATCCCATGGGCGGAACGGTGATGGTGGAGGCCGACCTCCCGCCCCATATGCGCGAAACCTTTAAGCTGCTGGGCTTCAAGGCTCCGGCGGCCCGCGCGCCGGTTCGTGAGCGGCGCGCCTGATCGCAAAGGGGGCCGAATGTCGGACAGGCAAGGGCGACGGCGCGGGCGCGGTCTGCGTTGGGCGTTGATCGCGTTAGCGATCGTCATTCCTGTCCCGCTCATCGGCTTTGCGGTCTTCGCGCTCACCTTCGACCCGGACAGCGTCAAGCCGCGTATCGAGCAGGCGGTCAAGCGCGCGACGGGGCGCGATCTCGCGCTCAATGGGCCGCTCGGCCTCAAACTGTCTCTCTGGCCGACATTGGAAGCGCGCGACGTGGCACTGGCCAACGTGGCTGGCGGCTCGCGCCCTCAGATGGTGACTTTGCAGCGATTGGAGGCGCAGGTCGCGCTGTTGCCGTTGCTGCATCGGTCCATCGAGGTCGAGCGGCTGGTACTGGTCGACCCCGACATCCTGCTCGAGACCGACGCGCAAGGCCGGCCCAATTGGCGCTTCGGCCCCGAAGTGCCGAGCGAGGCCTTGCCGCAGGCAGAGCCGCACGTCCCTGCCGCTCCCTTGGCCGTCGCGGTGCGGCAGGTAACGGTGGAGGGAGGCAGGCTCACATGGCACGACGGGCGGACTGGGCGCACCGTCGCGGTCGATCTCGCAGATGCTTCGCTGCGCGCGGACGGGACCGACGGGCCGATCAACTTAGCGCTGCACGCCGCCTATGCTGGCGCGCCGTTCACACTGACGGGGGAAACGGGCTCGCTTGCCCGGTTCCGTGACCCCCAAGCGACGACGCCCTGGCCCGTGCGGTTGTCGCTCGGGGCCGCGAACTCCACGCTGAACCTGGACGGCGCATTGTCGCATCCCCAAGAGGGCCGCGGCTTTCGTTTCAAGCTGGACGGCGTTGTCCCCGACCTCGCCGCTTTGTCCGCGCTGTCCCCGACCACGCCCTTGCCGCCGCTGCGTGACGTCCGGTTCTCGGGCGAGGTGGCCGATGCCGGGGGGGCACCGGCAGTGAGCGGCTTGACCCTGCGGGCGGGTGCGTCCGATCTCGCCCGGTTCGTCCCGGGTCTCCGCCTGCAATCGTTGCAGGCCGACATGGCTCGCGAAGGCGAGCCGGTTCGCTTCGCCGCGAGCGGCGCGTTGCGGGAGGCGGCGTTCACTGTGTCCGGATCGCTGGCGCGCGAGGGTGCAACGGGCGCGACGGTGCGCGACCTCGCCCTAACGACGCCCGCGGGCGCGATCGCGGGCGAGATCGCCGCGGGCTGGGGCGGCCGCCCCACGCTTCATGCGACCCTTACTTCACAGCGTCTCGACGGCGACGCGCTGCAAGCGGCGCTGCGGCCGCCACCGCCGCCCGCTCCGGCGGCGAGCCCACCGGCAGCCGGGAGCTCGCCGGCACCCGCCGCGCCGACGGCCGCCACGCGGAACAAGCGCGTGTTCTCAGACCGGCCGATCCCGTTCGCGCTGCTGCGCGAGGCCGATGCCGATCTTCACTTGTCGGCCGCGACCGTCCGCTCCGGCGGCCAGGACTACCACGACCTCGCCGGTCACCTTGTGCTGTTGAACGGGCGACTGAACGTTGATCCGATCGGAGGTCGGCTTCCTGCCGGCCGGCTTGATGGGCGTGTGGCTGTGGACGCCACCGGGCCTGACGCGGCCGTCGCGCTGACGCTGCGCGGCCCCGGCTTGCAGATCGCTCCGCTGCTTGCGTTGCTCAAGCTGCCCGCTGGGGCACGCGGCGCGGCAGACATCGACGCTGACCTGCGCGGCACCGGCAACTCGCCGCACGCGCTCGCGGCTTCCGCCGATGGGCATCTCGGGATTGCCGGGGTCAACGGCGAGATCGACAACCAGCTGCTTTCCGCGACGCTCGGGCAGGTGCTGCAACATGCGCGCCTACCAGACATCACGGCGCATCCTGGCAGTTTGCCGGTGCGCTGCTTCGCCGTGCGGTTGGACGCGCAGACCGGTGTAGCCAGCGTACGCGCGTTGCTGCTGGACACCAGCCTCTTCTACTTGGAGGGCAGCGGGTCGATTAATCTTGCCGATGAAACTCTGGCCATGCGGCTTCGCCCGCTGGCGCGGCTCGGCGGCACCGGCGTGATTGTCCCGCTGCGCCTCAGCGGAGGCCTCCGCGCACCCAAGGTGGAGGTGGACGCGGCGGGTGCCGCGGGCGAGGCCGCCGGGATCGCGGCCCAAGCCGCGCGCTCGCCGCAGCTGGGCGTCATCATCGGCGCGCTGGGCGGTGACAATATGGTTCCTGGGAGTGGGGCGGAAGATTGCGGGCACCAACTGGCCATTGCGCGCGGCGGCTTGCCCGGCCCGGCGCCGACGGCTGCGCCGGCCCCGGCGCCGAGCAAGCCGCCGAAACCGGCCGATTTGCTTCGCCAGCTTCTGCGCTAATCTGCCCTGGGGAACGCACGTGAAGCGGTTCTGGGACCAAGCGACCGTCGCCGAAACCGAAGGCGGGTTTGCGATTCTGCTGGACGGCCGGCCCATGCACCTGCCGGGCGGGGCGACGCTCTACGTAGCGGGCGAACCGCTCGCTCGCGCGATCGCGGCGGAGTGGCAGACGGCAGGTCGTGGCAAAGACCGGGAGATGTCGTTCGCCGACACACCGCTCACGCGGCTCGCCGGCACCGCCCAGGAGCGCATTGCCCCCGATCCCCGGCCGACGGTCGCGGCGCTGGCGCGCTACGCCGAGGCCGATCTGCTCTGCTATCGCACGGAACACCCTCCCGCGCTCGCCGAGCGCCAGACCTGTGCGTGGCAGCCGTGGCTCGATTGGGCTGCACGTAGCTATGACGCGCCGCTCAAGGTCACGAGCGGGATCATCCGGGTGCCACAGGAACCATCCGCTGTTGGCGCGCTGCGCCGGGCATTGGAGTTGAAGGATGCCGCGGTTCTGGCTGGTCTCGGCGTCGCGGTTCCGGCGCTTGGCAGCCTGGTGCTCGGGCTCGCCTTAGCGGACGGCCGGCTCGAGGCGGCAACGGCCCATGCGCTCGCGGCACTCGAGGAGTTGTTCCAGGCCGAGCTTTGGGGCACCGACCCGGAAGCGGAGCGGCGCCTCGCTTCAGTGGCGGCCGACATCGAGGCCGCGGATCGCTTTATGCGGCTCTCGCGGGGATGAGTGCCAAGCGCATCGTGATCGGTGGGCGCGTGCAGCGGGTCGGCTTTCGCCAATGGATGGCGGAGCAAGCCGATCGGTTGGGCGTCTCCGGCTGGGTGCGCAATCGCGCGGACGGCACCGTGGAGGCGGTGCTCGCCGGCGATCCGGCGGCTGTCGAGGAGTTGGTCCGCCGGTGCCGGCGCGGCCCGCGCCAGGCTACGGTCGACAGCATCGACGAGGATCTGGTCGACCCGCCGACCGAGCCCGGTTTCCGGCAGGTGCCGGATGCTTGAAGGCGGCCTTACGATGGGTGTGCGGCAATGAGCGATCCGTTCGATTTGCAGCGTTTTGTCCAGGCGCAGGCGCCCGTCATCGACGACGCGCGCCGTGAGTTGCGCGCCGGCCGAAAGACGAGCCATTGGATGTGGTTTGTGTTTCCGCAGATCGCCGGATTGGGCCGAAGCGAGACGGCGCGACGCTTTGCTCTCGCGTCACGACAAGAGGCGACGGCCTATTTTGCGCATGATGTGCTTGGCCCGCGGCTGGTCGAGTGCACAAAGCTCGTGCTGGGCCACGAGGGACGCTCCTCTGTCGAGGCGATCTTCGGATATCCGGACTACCTCAAGTTCCAGTCCTGCATGACGCTCTTCGCCCGCTGCTCGGTGGGGGAAGGCGCGTTCGAGGCCGCGCTTCGGGCGTTCTTTGCCGGACAGGGCGACGAAGGTACCCTGGCCCGGCTTGCCGCCGGTTCATAGCTGCATCTCCGTCACGTTGTTACGGTTTCGGGATGACGCAGCACGGAGTGGCTCCGCCCGTAGAGGAAATAGACTGCCAGACCCAGGACAAGCCAGATGACGAGGCGAAGCCAGGTCGCGAGCGGCAGGCCGCTCATCAGCAGCAGGCAGCACACGATGCCGCAGAGCGGAATCAGGGGCACGCCGGGAACGCGGAAAGGACGGAACGCCTCGGCGTCGCTGCGGCGGAGATACAGCACGGCGCCGCAAACGAGAACGAAGGCGAACAGCGTGCCTATGCTGACCATTTCGCCGAGCACGTGGATGGGCACCAGGGCGGCGACGACGGCGACCACCACGCCGATCAGGATCTGGCTGCGGTAGGGCGTTTGCAGTCGTGGATGAACCAGGGCGAACATGTGCGGCAGCAGCCCGTCGCGCGACATAGTGAAGAAGATGCGGCTCTGACCGTAGAGCAGGACCAGGATCACGGTCGTTAGTCCGGCCAACGCGCCGATCTTGACGACGATTGCGAACCAGACCAGCCCCAGGACGTCCACGCCGCGCGCGATCGGGTCGGCGACGTTCAGGTCCTTGTACGGGACTAGGCCGGTCAGCACCGCGGCTACCGCGACATACAGCACGGTGCAGATACAGAGCGATCCCAGGATGCCGATCGGCATGTCGCGTTGCGGACTTCGCGCTTCCTGTGCCGCCGTGGAAACCGCATCGAAGCCGATGAACGCGAAGAACACCACGGCCGCGCCACGCAGGATGCCGCTCAGGCCGAAATGGCCGAACCGGCCGTCATTGGCGGGGTATGAAAGGGTGCCAGTTGGCGGTCGAGACGAAAAACGCGCCCGCCCCGATGAAGGCCAGCACCACTGCTACTTTCACGACTACCATGACATTGTTTAGCCGTGCCGATTCCCTGGTGCCGAGCACCAGCAAGGTGGTCAGCGCGGCGATGATGAGCGCGGCCGGGAGGTTGAAGAGGGCCGCGGTGGTGCTCCCGTCAGGCAAGGTGACGTACGCTTCCGGGCGCAGCCGCCAAGGTCGGCGGGATGGCTATTCCGAGGTTGCGCACATGCTTACGGCATAGCCCGACCAGCCGACCGCGACCGTCGCAGCGCCCATCGCGTATTCAAGGATCAGGTCCCACCCGATCATCCAGGCGAACAGTTCGCCCAAGGTCGCGTAGGTGTACGTATAGCTGCTGCCACTGATCGGCAACATGGCGGCGAGTTCAGAGTAGCAGAGGCCGACGAAGCCGCACGCGATCCCGCCTACGATGAAGGAGAGCACGATACTCGGGCCAGCGTATTGCGCCGCCGCGGTCCCGGTCAGCACGAATATACCGGCGCCGATGATGGCACCGATGCCCATTCCGGTGATGCTGAACGCTCCGAGCGTCTTCGACAGCTTCGGCCCGTCGGCCTCACCGCTTCGGATGATATCGTCCAGCGGCTTGCGGGCCATCAGGCCTTGGTCAGTCACACCACGTCCCCCGATCGGTTCGCGGCTGCGCCGCAGTGCCGCTTGCCGCCGATATACGAAGCGTCCGACGACCGTGAACAGGCCAGGCTGCAAGGTCTGGAGTTGGATCAGCAAGGCTCGTGCCAAGCACCGGCTTGGCCTCCGGCTGCCTCAGCCTGGGAAGGCGCGCCGCCGGGGCGTTCGCCGGAGCTGCTTTTCAGGCGAACTTGAGGCGCGCCTTGGCGTATGACGCCCAGCGGATGATGCGGGGCAGATCCTTGGCCCAGGACTTGTCCCAAAGGTGCACCCCAAGCGTTTCAGGCCTGATAAGCTCCTCGCGGAACTCCTCACCCATTCCAACTGGGAAGAACACCGGCCACGGCAGAACGAACATGTCGCGCACCCGGACACCAGCCGAATTGTATTCGCGCAGCCCATGCCGACGGAGCAACCGCGTGATGAGCTTTGGCCCCGTGCCGGTGGGACGTTCCAAACCGAGCGGCACCCGTGGCATGGCGAGTACCTCGTTCACGGCCTCAGCGACGAACCAGTGCCCAGGTTCGGCACCGAACACGCCATTGCATACCCAATCTGTGGGGTGATTTTCCGATTGGAAAGGCCAGAAGCAGGGATAGTGCAGTAAGGAGTCCAGGGGCTTGCGGAGCTGAATGTCCGTGTCGAGGTATATGCCGCCGTGATCGCGGACGGCCATGAGACGGACGATGTCGGCGACCTTGGACCAACGCTTTTCATTGTAGGCCCGCTGGATCACGGGATTGGAAAAGTCGATGTTCGCCTCGCTCCACCGAACGAGACGGTAGTCGGGATTTTTATCGGCCCAGCCATCGATCAGGCGAGCCTTGCTGGCTGGCAAGGGCCCGCCCACCCAGACGTAGTGAAGGATCTTTGAAATCATGCTGGCCTATCTGTGCGCGAGAGCAGCTGTGCAGCGACCCGAGCCGACGAAGGTCGGGACCCAGCCCCGTAACTAAATGCTCAACGCGCATCTGACTACAACGCGCCGAGGATTTTTTTACCTGGGAAGCACCACGTTCGTCCAAATTTTATTCACATCTCCTTGCTAGTACGGCCTCGGTCGCACCGGTGTGTCTTACTCTTGGGTGCGATGCTGACTTCTGAGCTACCCCGCTTTGGCGGCAGAACGCACCGCGATGCGTTGCAATAAAGTTAACTGTTTACACGGTTTCTGTTCTCGATTTCTTGATCCGTCCGGTTGTCGTCCGAAGCTGGAATGCAGCCAGGGAATAGCGATGCTATGTGGCGAGATTAGTCACTGCATCACCGGGATGCGAGAGAACCGTATTTTGCCCGCGGATGCGCTTATCGGCGTATGTGTTTGGAGCTGGCGATGAACTCACCGATTTTAACCTCCTGGCAACCCACGCACGGTCGGCTTTGGGGAAACGTCCCGTTCCGACTGGAGCATCGGCTTCACCAGCACGAACTGTTCAGTCGACCAGCGCTCGAGCAGCTGATCGAGCGGGCGCCGCCGAGCAACTACATGCTCGTAGAGACGGGAAGCCCGGGACAGAAAAAGCTCTGGCGCGAAGGCCAAATCGGGAAGGTGCCCGGAGGTGCCGTGATCGAAGCGATCGCGCAAGGGCGGTTTTGGCTCAATCTGCTGCGCGTCAACGAATTCGACTCCCGCTATCAGGCGTTGCTCGACCAGATTTTCGCCGAGCTCGAGGAGCGGGTTCCCGGCTTCGCCACATTCAAGCGGATCAACGGTATCCTGATTTCGTCGCCGCGCGCGCAGGTTTATTATCATTTCGACACGTCCGGGCAAACCTTGTGGCAGATCCAGGGCTCGAAACGCGTATATCTCTACCCGGCGGCGCCGCCGTTCCTGGAACCGGAAAGCCTCGAGAAGGTGATCCTCTACAACAACGAGACGGGCATAAAGTACGAGCCCTGGTACGAGGACTACGCAAGCTGCATTGATCTCCGTCCCGGTGAGATGGCGCAATGGCCGCTCAATACGCCGCACCGAGTTGAGAACGCCGACGCGTTGAGCGTTTCCATGACGATCGAGTATTCGACCAAGGACATCCGGCGTGCCGTGTTGCTCAACGGAGCGAACGGCATCCTGCGGCAGAAACTCAAAGTCCAGCCGACGCGGAACCTGCACGGCCTGAGCTTCTGGACCAAGACCGCAGTGTATGCGGGTGTGGCGAAAAGCGGCGTGCTCAAACGCGAGCGGAACAAGCGCCGACCGCTCACATTCCAGCTCGACGCCGACCAGTCCGGCCGCGCCGTGCCGCGCGAGGTCATCGAGGGCGGGGCCGCGATCTCCGTTCAGGCCGCAGCAGCGCCGGAGGTCATCGGCGCGTAAAACCGCTCGGCTGGTCCCGTCGCGAGCTGGCGGAAGAGAGCAGGAGTTGAACCTACCCGGGACCGCGTGGCAGCCCCAACCGGTTTTGAAGACCGGCCGGCCCACCGGGGCCGCTTCTCTTCCGTCGGCATCATAGCAGGGGTCGGAGCTGGCTGGTGAAGCCGGCTTCGCATCCGGCTTCCAGGCACCGGCAGTCGAGCCACAGACGGCCCTGACCGATCCGGCCGATCACCGGAGTGGGCAATGCGCGCAATCTTGCGGCCAGCTCTTGAAGGGAGTTGCCGCCCAGAGTGACCGCATAGGAAGCCAGCAGGTCGAGGGGCAGGGCGCCGGAGCCGATCTGGCTTCGGCATGGCTCAATCGCCACGGCGCGCTCTCCCGCCACTCCGCGCAGCGACGGTGCGACGCGCTCGGCCGTGGCACGTATGTCCTCGCTTGTCCGCGTCAGCAATCGCAGGGTCGGCAGCCGCTCGTGCAGGCGCTCCGGGTGCAGATACAGGCGCAGCACCGCCTCGAGCGCCGCCAGTCGCGCCTTGTCGAGCCGGAGGGCGCGCTTCATCGGATTGCGGTTGAGTGCGGCCACGAGGTCGGCGCGCCCCACGACCAGACCGGCCTGCGGACCGCCCAGCAACTTGTCGGCGGAGAACGTGACCAGATCGGCCCCGTCCGCAAGCGCCTCGGCCGGCGTACGCTCACGCGGCAGTCCCCAGTCGGCAAGATCGACGAGGCTGCCGCTACCGAGATCGTCCACCATCGACAGCCCCGCCCCGTGCGCGATCCGAGCAAGCGCGGCGGGCGCGACCGCGGCGGTAAAGCCCGTTATCTCGTAATTGGATGGGTGGACGCGCATCAGCAGCGCGGTGTTCGGCCCGAGAGCCGTCCGGAAATCGTCTGCGTGGGTGCGGTTGGTGGTGCCCACCTCGACGAGCCGAGCGCCCGCGCGAGCGATGATTTCCGGCACTCGAAACGAACCGCCGATCTCCACCAACTCGCCGCGCGATACGGGCACCTCCCGTCCGAGGGCGAGCGTGTTCAGCGCCAGCATGACGGCGGCCGCGTTGTTGTTGACCACCGTCGCCGCTTCGGCTCCGGTGAGTTGGCACAGGAGTGCGGCGACGGGTGCATCGCGCTCGCCGCGCCGGCCGGTTGCCAGGTCGAACTCGACGTTGGTCGGGTGCTCGAGCGCGAGGGCGGCGGCGGCGGCGGCTTCCGGCGGAAGCGGAGCACGGCCGAGATTGGTGTGCAGCACCGTTCCGGTCAGGTTGAACACGCGACGCTGTGCGGGTGCCATATGCCGCGCCAGCGCGTCCGCCGCCTCGTCGGCGATGGCTTGGGCGCTGGCGCCGAACCGCCGCTCCGCCCGCCTTCGGGCGAGGATGGCGCGCAGGGCATCGACGGCGGCGGTGCGGCCGAACGTGGCTAGCAGAACCGCGCCTTCCGGCGAGCGCGTCACCGCGTCGAGCGAGGGAAGGGGGCTCGTCGTTCTCAAACGATGCGCGCCTCGAACGGCGGCAGCAGGTCCGGGGCGTCGAACTCGATCACCCAAAGGTCCGGGTCGAACCGCACCTGGCGGTCGACGTAGCCGTCCGCGGTTGCCTGGTCGACGACGCCCGGCCCCGTGCCCCGCAGCCAGGCGGCCGCTCCGTCGGCGGCCCGCACTTGCGACAGCACCGACACGCCAGCCATCCCGCGCAAAACGACGAGGATGCCGCCCGCGTCCGGGTCGCCCTTGCGCAGCACCATGCCCGGCCGTCCCTCCATGTCGCCGAGGCGAAGCGCCATCGAGACGAACAGCCCAGCCTTCACGCGCGGCGTCGTTTCCATGCCGCCGAGTGTATCGTGAGCCGACAGACGCGCGAACCGCCGGCCTGACGCATCGGCCGATCAGGTCGAATGGAGCGGTCAGCGCCGATCAAGGCGCCGCGAGCGCGCCTCCGTCGATGGTCAGGGCTTGCCCGGTGATGTTGCCCGCGTCGCCGCTGGCCAGGAAGGCGACGAGCGCCGCGACCTCGTCGGGTGTGGTCACATGACCGGTCGGCACGCCGGCGGCGGCGTCCTCGGGAGTCATCCCGAGCTCGAGATAGCGTTGTTCGGCCATCCCGGTGGCGACCCAGCCCGGGCAGATCGCGTTGACCGTGATGCCCCGCGGCGCCACGGCAAGCGCCAAGGCTCGGGTGAGGCCGACAACGCCGTGCTTGGCCGCGCAGTAGGCCGTCTGATCGGGCACGCCGCGCAGGCCCAGCACGGAGGCGATGTTCACGATTCGCCCGGCCCCGTCCGGGAGGCGGGGCAGCACCGCCTTGCAGCAGTGATAGGTCCCGTGGAGATTGCTCGCGATGATCGCGTGCCAGAGCGCGTCGTCGCCGTCGAGAGAGTTGGAGCCGGCGAGCCCGGCGTTGTTGACCAGCAGTTCGATCTGCTTGAGCGGCGAGAACAAGGCGCTGACCGAAGCGGCGTCCGCCACGTCGCAGCGCGCGAACTGCACCCGGGCGGGAAGCGGCACCGAGGGAGCATGCCGGGCCGCCGCCACCACGTCCCAACCGTCGGTCGCAAGCCGGGCCGCGATCGCGCGACCGATGCCGCGCGTGCCGCCGGTCACGACGGCAAGACTCATGCCGCCGTGGTCCCGCCATCAACCGGCAACACGATGCCGGTGATGAATGATGCCGCGTCGGAGGCGAGAAACGCGATCGCCGCCGCGATCTCGGCGGGTTGGGCGAAACGGCCGAGCGGCACAGCGCTCCGGTACGCCTCGTCCGACTGGGCGGCGAAGCGGTCGGGGTAGCGGGCCGCGAGCTCGCGGATCACGAGGCCCAGCATCGCGGTGTCCGTGCTGCCGGGCGCGATCGCATTCACCCGAACATTGTATGGCGCCCAATCGAGGGCGGCGCTGCGGCTGAGCTGGGCCAGCGCGCCCTTGCTTGCGCCATAGGCCGCGCTGACTTGTTTGCCGATGAGGGCCTGGTCGCTCGCGACATTGATGATCGCGCCGCGCCGCCGCGCGATCATCCCGGGAAGCACCAAGCGCATCAGCGCGTAAGGGGCGATGAAGTTGACCCGGAACAGCGCCTCGACTTCGGCCGGGGTGGTTTCGAGGATGGACCCTAGCGCGGTCGTCCCCGCGCAGTTCACCAGGATGTCGACGGCGTCGAACGACGCGGCGCGCAATTCCAGGGCGGTGATGTCGGCGAGATCGACGTCGGGGAGATCGAGCCCGATTACCTCGGCGCCCTCAGCCTCGAACAGCGTCGCCACCGCCCCGCCAATCCCGCCGCGATGCCCCGTGACGACCGCTCGCCGGCCAGCCAAGCCAAACCGTACGTCGCCGGGGAATGACCGCTCTCCGCTCAACATCCGCTCCCTCTCGTTGCGCGAGCGTATAGCCGAGAACTCGCCGCCGGGCTATTGGTGGACGTGATTGCGCGCGGGAGTTGCCCCATGAAGGGATTGGCCCTTGGGCTGTGTCTGTTGCTGCTGTCGGTCGGCGGTCCGGCCCGCGCGGAGGACCATGTCCGGTTCGGCATCGACTGGACGGCGGAGGCCGAATACGGCGGCTTCTATCAGGCGGTAGCAACCGGCCTTTACCGCAAGCATGGGCTTGACGTGGTGATCAAGCAGGGCGGCCCGCAGGTCAACCACGTGCAGCTTCTCGTCGCCGGCCAGCTCGACTTCGCGATCGTCTCCAACAGCCTGCTCGCCTTGAACATGGTGGAGCAGGACGTGCCCTACCGGGTGGTGATGGCGACCTTCCAGAAGGACCCGTCCGTGCTGATCGCGCATCCCGGCGCGGGCAACGACAGCTTCGCGGCGCTCAAGGGCAAACCGATCATGATCAGCGGCGACACACGGGCCGGCTGGTGGAACTTCCTCAAGGCGCGGTTCGGCTACTCGGACGCGCAGGTGCGGCCCTACACTTTCAATCTGCAGCCGTTTCTGACCGACAAGAATGCGATTCAGCAGGGTTTCCTCGGCTCCGAGCCCTTTTCGATCGAGCAGGAGAGCCATGAGAAGCCGGTTGTCATGCTGATCGCCGATGCTGGGTACGCGGGCTACGGCAGCCTGATCGGCACGTCCGATGCCAACATCAAGAACAAGCCCGATCTGGTGCAACGTTTCGTCGATGCGTCCATCGAGGGCTGGTACTCCTACCTGAACGGTGATCCCGGCCCGGCGAACGCGCTCATCAAGCAGGCAAACCCGGAGATGACCGACGCCCTCCTCGCTTACGGTCGTGACACGATGAAGCAGCACGGCCTTCTGCAATCAGGCGACGCCGCCAAGGACGGCATCGGCGCCATGACGGCCGCGCGCTGGGAGGAGTTCTATCGTGTGATGGCGGGCGCGGGGCTGTATCCGCCCGGGCTCGACGTGCAGCGCGCCTACACGACCCAGTTCGTCAACAAGCGTGTCGGCCTGGACGCGAATCCCTGAGCGCGTTGCGCCATTCCGTAACCGGAAGGAGCGGGAGAAGCGGGCCCTGCTGAGCCTGCGTGCGGTCGGCCGCCGCTTTGCGGGAGGCGTGCAGGCATTGGAGGACGTGTCTTTGCGCCTCGACGCTGGCGGATTCGTGGCCCTGCTCGGCCCGTCCGGTTGTGGCAAGTCGACTTTGCTGCGGCTGATTGCCGGGCTCGATCAACCCGACGCCGGCTCGCTCACCTGGGATCGCCCGCTCCATCCGGGCGAGGCAGGGTTCGTGTTCCAGGATCCCACCCTTCTGCCTTGGGCCACGGCGGAGCAGAACGTCTTTTTGCCACTCCGCCTGCGCGGGATGCCGGCGCCCCGGGCGATGCCGGCGGTTCGTGAGGCGCTCGCCCGCGTCGGTCTCGGCGGCTTCGAGCGGGCTCGGCCTCGAGAGCTTTCGGGCGGCATGCGGATGCGCGTGTCCATTGCGCGCGCGCTCGTGACCCGCCCGCGCTTACTATTGATGGACGAACCGTTCGCCGCCCTCGACGAATTCACCCGGCACAAGCTGCAGGTCGACCTGGTGGCACTTTGGCGCGAGCTCGGCTGCACGGTGGTGTTCGTCACGCACTCCATCTACGAGGCCTGCTTTCTCGCCCGGCGCATCGTGCTGATGACGCCGCGCCCCGGCCGCGTCGCGCGCGAGATCGAAACTGGCCTCGACGGGTCGCCGCAGACCAGGCTCGCGCCTGCCTATCATGCGTTGGTTGCGGACGTGACGAATGCCTTGGCAGCGGCGCTCGCGCCTTGAGGGCAGCTCCGGCCTTGTTCGGCGTGGCCGCGCTGCTCGCCTGGGAGGCCGCAGTGCGGGTCGCCGGCACCCCGCCCTACATCCTTCCCGGCCCGATTGCGATCGCGAGGGCGTTTGTGGCCTCGCCTGGATCGTTGCTGGCGGCACTCGGCTCGACCCTGTCGGTCACGGCGATGGCGCTGGTGGCGGCCGCCGCGCTCGGGGCGGCGCTCGCGCTGGCTATGTCGGCCAGCCGGCTCGCGCGTGATGCGATCCAGCCGTGGGCGGTCGCGCTGCAGGTCACGCCGATCGTCGCAATCGTGCCGCTGGTGATTATCTGGGTCGGTCACATGGTCAGTTCGCCGCAACTTGCGACCGCTACCGTGCTCGTCGTCAGCGCCACGATCGTCGCCTTTTTCCCCGTGTTCGCCAACACGGCCGCAGGGCTTGACTCGGCCCCGGCCGAGCTTGCCGACCTGTTTCGGCTTTATGGCGCCAGTCGGTGGCAGACCCTGCGCCTGCTGCGCCTTCCTGCGGCGCTGCCCTATTTCCTGGCTGGCCTTCGGATCTCCGGCGGCCTCGCGCTGGTCGGTGCGGTGGTCGCCGAGTTCGTCGCAGGCTCCGGGGGGTTCGCGTCCGGGCTCGCCTACACCATCCAGGAAGCCGGGATTTCGCTTGCAGGTGCCGCGCATGTTCGCAGCCCTCGCGTTGCTGGCCTTGGCCGGGGTCGCCATCAACGCCGGGCTGGGTTCCCTTGCGACATTCGCGCTGCGCCGGCGCATCTAGACTTGCTGCGCAAACGTGTCCGGTCATTTACCGAGGTCAACGGGTTCGGTTGGCCGGGGGGCGTCCGAACGGGCTCGATTGGCGCGGGTACCGATGCCGGCGGAATCGGCTCGGCCAATCGTCTCGCCGGAGCCTCAATGCTCTCGCGACGGTTCGCGAGACGCTAGAGTTATCCACCATTCCCGAGAACGATCGGATGATCGCGGTAGATGAACTCCAGCAAGATCGCCATCGATTTCGACCACTTTCACAAGCCTGTTTGGAGCCGGAAAGCAGCCGCTCTTGATCAATACGAATGGCGGAAGATCAACCATCGACTTCGCCCGCGCAACATAGCTCATTGCGGCAGGTGTCGAGCACATCACCGTGCCGCGAGCCGTCAGATGCGTGTCCCCTGGACGGACAGGCGCTTCGAACACCCGACAAATCGGCGCAAGCAAGATCGGAGTCAGCGGGAACAGGAGGAAGATAGATGCCGTCGCGAGAAGGCCCACGACGGCGGCCCACTTCATGACTGCGCCTGCACTTGGATGATTTTCGCAACGCTTGGGACGTTGCCGGCACTCAGGGCAAAGAGCATGTAGTAGCCTGGAACGGTGATGCCGGGATCACTTGGCACATATAAGGTGGACGTGGTCTCTTGGCCGTGAGAGGCGGGATCGACCGTCGTACTCGACTGCATAACGGCCAGCGGAATACGGCGCTGGTCCGTGTTGACGGTGTGGGTAGTGGCCGACATTCTAACTAGGGCAAATGAGGCAACCGAGCCGCTCGTCGTTACAGTCAGCGATTGGCCTAGCAACAGGCCGGCAGGTGCGGTGACGATCGCCGGGCGGATAGCGTTCGAACCGTCGGGTGCGAACAGGTAGGGCGGCGAGTAGAGCTCGAAATCGAAATGATTGAATTCGCAGCCCTCGCCACACTGTCCGCCGCCACCGACGAACACGCGCCCATCCGGCAGCAACAACGCGGTGCTATGATACGTTCTCGGAGTGACAAGGGGCGCGACGTCGGTCGAAGTCGCGGTCGCCGGGTTCCAGATTTCGGGGGTCATGACCGCATCCGTATCGACGAAGGTGTGCGGCTTGCTTTGGCCACCGACTATGAACACCTCCCCGTCGGGCAACACGACGGCGTTTGCAAATGCCCGGGCATGATTGATCGATGCGACCCGGCTCACAACAGGCGCTGCGGCCGGGTTAGCGTAGTTCCCGCTGAGATCAATAACGTAAGTGGCGCTGCTGGCGTCGATCTGCTCGAATACCGGATCGCGTTCACCCGAATACGCGATCGCTCCTCCCGATTTCAAGATCCACCCTGGCGAGTACATGACGGCAAAACCATTTATGCTGTAGTTGTCGTCGCCCCGTAGCCCCGCCGGGACTGTGATGCCGTTCAAGGGATCGAAAAAGTTCATCTGCCGGCTCGGCCCGGCGTGGAAGACGCGCCCGTTCGGCATGGCGAACAGCCATGCGTGGTCGTCTCCGGAGACGAGTTCTCCCACGCGTTGATCGAATAGATCGTCCGTTGCTACAATCGCGTCATCCGGAATCGCAGTCCGCATCCATCCATTGGCTTGCGTCCAGAGTTCGCCATCCTTCGGGCCGGCATCGCCGCCCCATGAGCCGCCGATGGTAAACACTGCTCCCGAAGAAAGCGTGACGCTGCTGTTGTAGCCCCTAGCTATGTTCATAGGGGAACCACTCGTCCATTTGTTCGTCGTGAAATCGTATATTCCGGTATGACTGCTGCTGCCCCCACCGTTCACCAGCAGTCGCCCATCCGCCAGATACGCGATTCCCGAGCAGAACATGTCTGCGCGCATGCCTGTGTCGGGAGCGGCGGCGATACCGCCGGACCAAGGGCTGTAGATTGAAACCAAGGTGGAGGTTGGCGCAGTTCCTACATCCGTTCCTGGATCTACATAGTCACTCGACGACCATGTATAGACATTCCCGTTCGGAAGCACTGCGACGGAAATGGGGATGTTGGGAAGGCTGATCGTAGAGCTCCACGCGCCGAGGTTTTGCGCATGTACCACGCCAGAACTCGCCAAGTTACTGAGCAGCGCCGCGCTGGCGCATAGCGCTTTAAAATGTCCATTGGCCATTTTAGACCTCCATATTTGAATCGCCGTTTTGACGATTTGGACCGGGCTGCCCCGCGTCGGGCTTACCACGCAAGTCCTAGGCCACCCCTCGATCCGCTACAACTTCAGCGCCTTGCCCGCGATCTCTGACCTGGAAACCCGAGGGTACGTAAAGGAATCTTACGATAAGCGGCACTCCTGCGCCTCCTGGTATTCAGCGGCCTAAGTGGCGCAGCCGCGGCGCACGTTTCCATTGCGAATGCACTCCCCGGCGTGTCCGAGCTGCTTGAATGCGGCCCTGACGAATGCGAGAACGCCGTGCAAACTGATGGGAGCGTCACCTTGAGCAGCAAATCCACGCGGACGCTCACCGAAGGCCAGCGCGCCTACGAGGCGAAGCGGGCCGCAAAAGCCGGCATGAGCCTGGAGCGATGGCTCGACAGCAAGCAGCGGCAACAGGAAAGCGAGGCTCGCGCGCGACAGAAGGCCGCCGAACCGCCCAAAGCCAAGAGGAACACCTTGTTCTCGCGCCTCATGGAGCGTGCGCAGAAACCGCTATAGCTAGCTTCCGGCGCTGTACAGGGTGAGGTCGAGCCTGCGGCCAGTCGAGTAGTCGACCCCGGCGATCTCAGCGTGTTGCACCGGCGTTACCCCGGCAGCCTCGCATTCGGGAGAGGAAAGCTCTCGGCGTCACGTTTCCCGATCAGCGCCAGCCCACACTTTCGATTGGCGAGCAGGAAGTCGGCTGCTTCCCCTGCGTTCACTAGCTTGGTGTCTTGGCCCACCGAGAACACAAGGCTCGGCTCGCTGAACGAGCTCGACGCCAGCACGCTGTCGGGGCAGGGCCGCGCCGCCGCGACGGCCGCCGCGATCCGCGGGCTGAGCCAGATCGCGTGGAGATTCGGTAGCACCCCAGCGTAGGTGCTTGCGAACAGGACGACTGCCGCCACCCCGGAGGCCGCCAGGGCCGGCATCGCGCGTCCCCGCAGCGTATAGCGGAAACCAGCAATTGCCGCCCCGATCACGACCAATCCCGCAAGCACGGGGATCGGCCGAACAACGCCCTGCAGTGTCCAAAGCAACGCCGGCCCAGCGACCGCGAGGCCGCACCCGACTGCGAGCCAGATTGCCCCGTATGCCAACCGGATGGCGCGCCACGTCCGCCCGTCGGGCCAGCCTTCGGGTGCGACGGCGGCGGCACCCGTCAAGCAGGCGATCGCGGGATAGGTCGGCAGCACGTAATGCGGCAGCTTGGTTACCACGAGCTCGAAAACGGCCCAGGTCGGCACGATCCAGGCGAGGAGGAACCGGACGGCCGGCTCGCGGCGATGCCGCCAGATGAATGGCAGCGCGAGCACCGCGAACAGCGACCCCGGCCACATCGCCGCAGTGAACACCATAAGATAATAGCCGGGCGGCAGGCCGTGCGCCTGTTGACCTTGCGCAACCTTGCCCAGGAAGTTCTGGCCGACCGAGTCGGCGAAAAACGCGCCGTGGCTGCGGATCGCAATCGCCGTGGCCCAGGGTGCCACCACCGCCAGCATGAGAAGTATGCCCCATCCGGGGTGGAGCCGGCGCAGCCATGCCGCCCGGCGCTCGGCGATAAGCAGGCCGACGATCGTGCCCCAGCTCACGAGGAGGATCACGGGCCCTTTGAGCATCAGCCCGACCCCGAGCGCGCCCCAGGTACAGGGCGGCGATCCCGCGCGGGGCCGGCGCGGGGCCGTCGCGGTCCAGATAGACGCGCAGCAACGCGGCCTGGGCGGTAAGGATGACCGCGAGCAGGGTCGCGTCGATTGTCGCCATCCGGGCTTCGACCCCGAGCAGCAGCGAGCAGCCGAGCACCAGGCCAGCGATCAGGCCGGCGGTTTGCCCGAACAGCGTGCCGCCGATCCAGCCGGTCAGCAGCACCGCCCCGACCGCGCCGAGCAGCGACGGGATGCGGTATGCCCAGGGTTCGCGCGCATCGGGCGAGCTGAACAGGGACACCGCCGTCGCCTCGAGCCAATAGATGCCGGCAGGCTGGAGGTAACGCGGCTTGTCCTGGAACCGCACGTCGATGAAATCGCCCGTCCGCAGCATCTGCGACGTGGCTTCCATGTATCGCAACTCGTCCCGATCGATGGGCGGAAGGGAAGCGCGCCCCGGCAGGAACAGGATCAGCGCCGCCACTGCTAGCATGACGTAGTGACGGGCGCCGAGGCGGCGGAGGCCCCGCACTATCGCTCGAATACCCGACCCGGCCGATGCGTCCGGCTCCGCAGCCAAAGCACACCCATCATGTCGCCCATGCCGACCAGGGCGCGGCCCCAGTTGGTGTATTTCGAGCTACCGCGCAGGCGTGGCCGGTGCGTGACCGGGTGGCAGACAAGCGGATGACCGTAAAGCTGGAACAAGGCCGGTAGGAAACGGTGCATTCCCTCGAACGCCGGCAGTAACAGGAAGTCGTCTCGCCGGAACGCCTTCAAGCCGCAGCCGCTGTCCGGGCAGCGATCTTTAAGCACCGCTTGTCGGAAGCCGTTCGCGAACCGGGTGGCGAACCGCCGGGACAGCCCGTCATGTCGCCGAAGGCGAACGCCGGCTACCAACGGCGCCGCTGCGCCATCGGCCGCCCGCCCAAGCTGCAGCATGAGGACGACGTCCCGCGGGTCGTTTTGCCCGTCGCCGTCCATGGTGGCGATCCACTCCCCGTGCGCGGCCGCGATGCCCGTACCGAGCGCCGCCGTCTTGCCGCAACGCCGGTCGTGGCGCAGGAGCCGTACGCGGATCGGTCCGCCGGTCGCCGCTTCGAGCATCCCTGCCGTGTCGTCCGTGCTGCCGTCATCGACGAACAGGATTTCGCACGGGCCGGCCGAGGCCAGCGCGGCCTCGAGTTCGGCCAAAACGGAGCGGACGTTCTCCGCTTCGTTGTAGACCGCAATGACGACCGACAGCAGCGGCGTCGCCTGCGATGACAGAGCCTCCGTCGGCTCGGATCCCGGTTGTCCGTCCACTCCAGCCGATCCTCGGTCCGCTTGGCTCGCGACTCCGCCCGGCCGCGCCGGCGCCAAAGGGCCACGTTCCAGCTCTCCGGGCAAGCCGGTGCCGCGAGGGTGAGCTAGCCGCAGGCTAGCGCGTAGACCTGTCGGCAGGTTTCCGGGAGCGGCATGGCGGCCCAGTTGCCGCCGCCGTCATTGGTGCCGAACACTTGGCCGTTCCGTGCCGCCGTATAGATCTGATCGGGGTCGCGGCCGTGCAGTGCCACGGCCATCAGCGTGCTCTGCGGATCGGTTCCCTCGTCGATCCGCTTCCAGCTCCGGCCGACGTCCTGGCTGCGGTAAAGTGAGCCGAAGCTGCTGTTGGCGGCCACGCTGAGTGCAGCGTACATCACTTGCGGGTCGTGTGGCGAGACGCGGATGTCCCGCCCGTACGTCACGGGCGAGAACCGGCCGACCTCCATGTCCTGCCAGCTCCGGCCGTGATCGTCGCTACGGAACAGCCCCATGCGCACCGCAAGGAACACGGTCTCGGGCTCGGCCGGCGTCATGGCCAGCGCATGTCCGTCCAGCATTCCTTCGGTCTCGCTGTCGCTCACGATGCGGCTTTTGAGGTGCGGCTGTTCGGCCAGCCGCACGAGGTCCGCGCTGCAATCCTGCCAGGTTTCGCCCCGGTCGCGGGAGCGCATCACGCCGTTGACCTCCAAGGTCGCGTAGACTTCGTCGGGGTTCGTCGGATGCGCCGCGAATCGCATCACGCGGCAGGCGAACGGCATCTTCACCCGGTCGGGAAGGGCCGGGTCGACCATCCGACGCCAGTTGTCGCCGCCGTCGTCGCTGCGGTACACGGCGACTGGCGAGGCGCCGGCGAACCAGGTCCGGCGATCCGTCGGATGCGGGGCGATGGACCAGATCGCGATGTCACGATCGGGAAAGCCGAGCCGCTCCCAATGATCGCCGCCATCCGTGCTGCGATACGGGCCGTCGGCGGTCCCGGCGTATACGATGCGAGGGTTGTGCGGATCGACGGTGATGGCCTGAGCGTCCACAGGGGGCAGGCCATTCGCGAGATGCTCCCACCTGCCATCGCCGGCCGTCCTCCGATACAGGCCGCCGATCCCGCCGTCCTTCGTGTGCCAGGCGGCCGCGTAGAGCTGCGTGTCAGCCATCGTGTTTCCTCCCCCGAGCGTCCTCGTAAAGAACTGTAGCAGGATGCCGTGACGGCGCGAGTTGCCGTCGCGCCGCCACGTCTGCGTTCCCATCTTGGGCGGATCACGTCAGAGAGGAGACCGATGAAGCGATTTGTAGCGGCGCTGGCCTTGGGAGTCGGTCTGGCGGGTGCCGTCCATGCACAGCCTCCGCCGCCACTCCCTTATCCACCCATCCCTGGGCCCCGCGCCGAGGTCGTGCCGCCACCGCCCCATGGCGGTTATGTCTGGGAGCCGGGGCACTGGCATTGGAACGGTGCGGGCTACGTGTGGGTCGACGGCCACTACGTTGTGCGCCGAGCCTATTACGGCCGCTACGTCCCCGGGCATTGGCGATGGGCGCCCCATCGGGGTGGCTGGGTCTGGGAGCCCGCGCACTGGGGCTGAGCACAAGCTGAGTGCCGGGGCTGACGAGTGGGTCAGTCCAGCTCGATCAGCAGGGGCACATGGTCCGAAGGTTGGTCCTCGCCGCGCTGGTCGCGGTGGGGCTCAGCCGCCGTTAGCCGCTCGGCGAGCGTCGGCGACAATAGGGCGTGGTCGATCCGCAGTCCCGCGTTCCGCCGCCAAGCGCCCGCCTGATAGTCCCAGAACGTGTACACGCGGCCGGTCGGATGGATTGCGCGCACCGCATCGGTCAGCCCGAGCCAGATCAGCCGCCGGAACCGCGCCCGGCTTTCGGGCCGCACCAACGCGTCCGTGGCGGGCAAGGTGCCGGGCGCGAAATCCTCGTCCGTGGGGCACACATTGTAGTCTCCGGCGACGAGCAGCGGGGTATCCTCAGCCAGCAGCGTCTCCGCCCGGTCCGCCAGCCGGTCCATCCAATCGAGCTTATAGGCCAGCCCCGCCTCGCCGCCCGAGTTGCCGTTCGGCAGATAGATCCCGGCGATGGTCATGCCGTCCACGGTGCCCTCGATGTAGCGAGCCTGACCATCATCGTCCGGCAGACCTGGCAGGGCGCGCAGGGTCACCTTGAACGGATGCCGCGAGAGTACGGCAACACCATTGTAGGATTTCTGGCCGACCGCCTCCACCTGATAGCCGAGCTCGGCGAATGGCCCGGTCGGAAACGCGGCCGCCTCGCACTTGATCTCCTGCAGCAGCAGCACGTCGGGCTGCACGCGGGCGAGCCAAGAGCGGACGTGGCGTTCGCGTTGCCGGATCGAGTTGACGTTCCAGGTGGCGACGCGCACCGGGCGCCGTCAGTCGATCGAGAAGCTGGTCCCGCAGCCGCAGGCGGACTTGGCGTTCGGGTTGCGGATGGCGAAATAGCTGCCCATCAGCTCGTCCGCATAGTCGAGCTCGCCGCCGCCGAGGAGGTCGAGGCTCGCCGGATCCACGAGCACGCGTGGCAGCGCCCCGCCCGATCACGAGATCGTCCGGCTGCTCCGCCTCGTCGAGTTCGAACTTGTATTGGAAACCGCTGCAACCGCCGGCCAGCACCTGCACGCGTAGCGCGCCGCCGCCCTTGCCCTCCGCCGCCACGATTTCGGCGATGCGCGCGGCAGCGCGTTCGGTGACGCCGAAGCTAGCTTCCGTCATGCTCTGCATGGACCCAACATAGAGTGCCACGGATGGGATTTGAAGCGGTGCATTGAAGCCGCGACGCGCCCGTTGTAAGCGCCGCCGATGAACCGCGCGCCCTATGCCGTGCGACCGGAAACCTCCCGCGGGCGGCTCCACTCGGAGCCGGAGAGCCCCACACGCTCGCCCTGGCAGCGCGACCGCGACCGCGTCATCCACAGCTCCGCTTTCCGCAAGCTGCAATACAAGACCCAGGTGTTCGTCAATCACGAGGGCGACTTCTTTCGCACCCGCCTCACCCACAGCATCGAGGTGGCCCAGATCGCCCGCTCCATCGCCCGCGCGCTGGCCCTCGACGAAGACCTGGCCGAGGCGCTGGCTCTCGCGCACGATCTCGGACACCCGCCGTTCGGCCATGCCGGAGAGGAAGCGCTCAACGTCGGTACCAAGCCGTTCGGCGGCTTCAATCACAATGCGCAAAGTCTGCGCGTGGTCACCCTGCTGGAGAGCCGCTACGCCGCGTTCGACGGCCTCAATCTCACCTGGGAAACGCTGGAAGGCTTGGCCAAGCACAACGGCCCCTTGCACCGGCCGCCTTCCTACATCGTCGAATACGACAAGACCCACAAGCTCGACCTCCACACTCATGCGAGCGCGGAGGCACAGGTGGCGGCGCTGGCAGACGACATCGCCTACCACAGCCACGATCTCGACGACGGGCTGCGGGCGCAGCTGTTCAGGCTCGAAGACCTTTCGCATCTGCCCGTCGTGGGCGAGGCGCTTGCCGCCGCGCGCATGGCGAGCCTTGACATGCCGCCGTCCCGCCTGCGCCACGAAACGATCCGGCGCGTGATCGACGCCATGGTCACGGAGCTGTTGGCGGAAACGCGGCGGCGCATCGAGGTGCTCGAGCCCGCCAACTCCGACGCGATCCGGCGTGCTCGCCAGCCCGTCGTCGCGTTCAGCCCCGCAATGGCGGACGCCCATCTCGCCATCAAGGACTACCTGATGGCCCACATGTACCGGCATTGGCGGGTGAACCGGATGAGCCGCAAGGCTCGCATGGTGACGGAAGAGCTGTTCCGCGTGCTGCATGGCGACCCGTCGCTCTTGCCGGACGACTGGCGCAGCCGATCGGGGGCGCCTGGAAGCGCGCGGGCGGCGGTCACCGTGTGCGACTACGTCGCTGGCATGACCGACCGGTTTGCCATGGACGAGCATCGCCGGCTGACCGACCTCTCGATCACCGGCTGAGAGGCTGATCAATGTCCGAGGATTTGTTCGCTCGAATGCGCGCCCAGGTGCTCGCGGCGGTGCGTGCCCTGGTGCCCGATTTGCCGGCCGAGGTGGCCGAGAAGATCGAGGTTACCCCGGCTCGTGAGCCTGGGCATGGTGACATGGCGACCAACGCCGCGCTGGTCGCTGCGAAGGCGGCGCGGCAATCGCCCCGGGCTCTCGCCGCCGCCATTGCCGCGCAGTTGAACGAGAACCCGGAGGTGCCGGGCGGCGCGGAGGTCGCCGGGCCCGGCTTCATCAACATGCGTCTGCAAAGCGAGGCGCTGCGCGCGGTGATACCGGTCATTCTTCGCGCCGGGGAAGCCTTCGGCGACGGCGCGGCGGGCGGCCCGCCCGTCAACATCGAATACGTCTCGACCAATCCGACGGGGCCGATTCATGTCGGCCATTGCCGGGGGGCCGTGGTGGGCGACGCGCTGGCCAACCTGCTGAGCAAGGCTGGCCACCCGGTCACCAAGGAATACTATGTCAACGACGCCGGGGCGCAGGTGACGGCGCTCGCCTGGGCCGCCTATTGGCGCTACCTCCAAGCGATCGGGTCGCCGTTGAGCGAGGAGGCCTTTGCGGAGCAGGTGCCGGGCGGCCTGCAATACCGGGGCGAATATCTCGTCCCGGTCGGGCTTCGCCTTGCGGCCGAGCATGGCACGGCATTGGCTCTGCCCGACGGCGGGATCGCGGCCCCCGAGACCTGGCTCGAGACGGTGCGCAACTTCGCCGTGGAAGCGATGATGGAGAGCATCCGGGAGGATCTCGCGCTGCTCGGCGTGCGGCACGACGTGTTCGTCTCGGAGCGCGGGTTGGTGGGGGCGGGCGCGGTCGACGCTGCGATCGACGGTTTGGCCGCTCGTGGCCTCGTCTACACAGGCGTTCTCGAGCCGCCGAAGGGCAAGACGCCGGACGATTGGGAGCCGCGCGAGCAACTGCTGTTCCGCTCCACGCAGTTCGGCGACGACGTGGACCGGCCGTTGCGCAAGAGCGACGGCTCCAACACCTATTTCGCCAACGACATCGCCTACCACGCCGACAAGGTCGGGCGCGGGTTCGACCGGCTGATCGACGTGCTGGGCGCCGATCACGGCGGCTACGTTTCGCGCATGAAGGCGGCGGTGAGGGCGGTTTCGGGCGGCGCGGCGTCGCTCGACGTGGTGCTGTGCCAGATCGTTCACGTCGTGCGCGGAGGTCAGCCCGTGCGCATGTCGAAGCGCGCGGGCACCTTCGTCACGCTGCGTGATCTGATCGACGAGGTGGGCGCCGACACGGTGCGGTTCACCATGCTGACCCGCAAGCCGGACGCGCAGATGGAGTTCGACCTGGAGCAGGCGGTGGCGCAGACCCGCGACAACCCGGTCTTCTATGTCCAATACGCCCACGCGCGCTGCCGATCGGTGCTGCGCGCGGCGACCGAGATGTTCGGGGCAGGGCGCGTTGCGGAGGCAGCCCTCGCCGACGTGGGCCTCGACAGCCTGACGGCTGATGAGGAGTTGGCGGTCGTCCGCCGGATGATGGCTTGGCCCCGGCTTGTCGCAAGCGCGGCGACAGCCGGTGAACCGCACCGAATCGCGTTTTTCCTCTATGACTTGGCAGCCGACTTTCATATGCTGTGGAACCGGGGAAAGGATGACGCGGCGCTGCGGTTCCTCCAGGCGGGGGCCGAGCACGAGGCGGGAACGTTGGCCCGGCTTGCCCTGGTCGCGTCGGTCGCGATCGTCATCCGCTCCGGGCTGGCCGTGATGGGGGTCGCGCCCGTCGAAGAGATGCGCTAGCGGCGTTCGGGCCGCCGGCGACAGGAGTTGCCGTGTCCGAAGCCGTTCGCGAGTCCGCTCCCGCTTATCGGGTACCGCGCCGGGGAATGGACCCGACGACCAAGCGCCTGGCCATCATCGCCACCGGCCTGGGCGGCGTCCTTCTGCTGATTCTCGGTGCTTCGAACCTGAAGGGGCATGGGGAGCGGCCGGTGCCAGTCGTCGAGGCGGACACCCGGCCCCTGCGGGTCAAGCCTGAGAACCCGGGCGGGATGCAGATCGCCGGGGCCAATGACGAGATCATGTCCGGTGACGCCGGAACGGAAGCCGACAAACTGTTGCCCCCGCCCGAGGTACCGATGCCGGAGGCGCTTCGGCCGCCAGCCCCCCCTGAGCCGGCGGTCGCAGCCCATGCCCGGACCGCACCGGGTACCGCTGAGCCTCCCGTCGCCGGGCCGGCCGTCGCGGGGCCAGCCGTCGCCGATCCGGTTCCGAACTCCCGGCCGTCGACGGCGGCTGCGCCGGAGCATCGAGCGCCCGCGAAGGCCGCATCGATCGCCCCGGCGACGGCGAACGCCACGCAGGTGCAACTCGCCGCGATGGAAAGCGAGCAGTTGGCGACGGCCGAGTGGCAGCGCCTGTTGCGGCGGATGCCGGACGTCCTGGGCGGCCGCCAACCGGCCGTGCTGAAGGCCGAGCGCGACGGAAAGACGATTTGGCGCCTACGCACCGGCGGTTTCTCCGACGCGGCGCAGGCCAATGCGTTCTGCGAGCGGGTGAAGTCGAAGGGCGCCGGCTGTTCGGTCGCCAGCTTCTGAGCGATGCGGGCCGCGATCGTCGGCGTCGCCGGCCCCGCCCTGACCGAGGAGGAGGCTGCATTGCTGTGCGCCCATCCTCCTGCCGGGGTAATCCTGTTCGCCCGCAACATCGTCGAGCCTTCGCAGTTGCAGGAGCTGGTCGGCGCCCTGCGCGCGATCCTGTCGCCCTGCGCCGTGCTCATGGTTGATCAGGAGGGGGGCCGGGTCGCCCGGCTCCGGCCGCCACACTGGAGAGCGCATCCGCCAGCGGCGGCGCTCGGCGCCATGTTCGAGCAGCAGGCCGATGCGGCGCTTCGGGCCGCGTGGATTACTGGCGCGCTGATCGGGCTCGACTGTGCCCGCGTGGGTTTCGACGTGGCCTGCGCGCCCGTGCTCGATCTGCGCTTGCCGGGAGCGGACGCCGCGATTGGCGACCGCGCGTTCTCAGCTTCTCCGCTCGCGGTGGCGCGTCTGGGCCGGGCCATGGCGGACGGATTGCTCGCGGCTGGCGTGCAGCCGGTCGCAAAGCACGCCCCGGGCCACGGGCGCGCCATGGTAGACAGCCATCTGGCCCTTCCCGTGATCGACGCGGCCGACCTCGCGGATGATCTCATCCCCTTCACCCGCAATGCCGATCTCCCTTGGGTAATGACCGCGCACGTCCTTTATAAAGGTTGGGATGACGTGCGGCCGGCGACGTTGTCGAGGTCGGTGATCCGCGACGTGATCCGCGGCCAGTTGGGGATGCAAGGCGTGCTGGTGACGGACGATCTCGCGATGCAGGCTTTGTCGGGCGAACCCGTGGACCGGGCACTGGCGGCGCTCGGCGCAGGCTGCGACCTCGCCCTCTATTGCGCCGGCGACCTCGCCGGCACGGCCACCCTGCTGCGGGAGGTGCCCGCCATTTCGGTCCCGGCCGGCGAGCGCCTCGCGGCCGCCAGAGTGATCGCGCGCGCGCGGCGCACCGATCTCGACGCAGACCGGCTCGCAACCGAACGGGAGTCCCTGCTTGCCGGGACAACCGGCGCGTGACCGATCTCGGTTCCATCGCCGCCGCCGCCGTCGCGGCGATCCTTGCAATCATCCTGCACGAGGTCGCTCACGGCTACGCGGCGCTCGCGTTGGGTGACGACACCGCGCGGCGGGCGGGGCGGCTGTCGCTCAACCCCCTGCGCCACGTGGATCGGGTAGGCACCCTCCTGGTGCCGGGCTTGCTGATCGTCACCCAGCTGCTCACCATCGGCCGGGTCGCCTTCATGTTCGGTTGGGCCAAACCGCTGCCGGTGTCGGCATGGCGTTTCCGGGACCCCCGGCGCGGGATGATGGTGGTCGCCGCCGCCGGGCCGGCGGCCAACTTCGCCCTGGCTGCACTGACCGCGGCGTTGTTGCCGCATATCGGGGCGGCCTCCGCCGTCGACTTCTTCGAAACGCTGCTGACCGATCACCCCGAGGCCGGCGCGTTCGCGTTCTACTTCATCCTCACCAACCTGGTGCTCGGGTTGTTCAACCTCATCCCGATCCCCCCCTTGGACGGAGGGCGCATCCTCGTTGGGCTGCTTCCCGCGAGTGCCGCCGCGGTGTGGGCGCGGCTGGAGCGGGCGGGCATCCTGGTGGTCGTGCTGCTGGTTTTCCTATTGCCGCGCCTGCTCCGCGAATTCGACGTCGAGTTCGACCCGTTCGGCCAGGCGCTCAACACCGTCCTGCCCTGGGCACTGCGGCTGGTGCTGCTGGCCGGTGGCCATCATGTCGATAGTGGCGGCGATGGCTTTGCCGCCTGAGGGCGTGGCGCCCGACCGGCTTGCGCTGCAACTCGACGGTTTTGAGGGGCCGCTGGATCTTTTGCTCGAGCTTGCCCGAGCGCAGAAGGTCGATCTCGCCACAATCTCCATTCTGCAGCTCGTCGAGCAGTATCTCGCCGTGCTCGAAAGCGCCCGGCAAGTTCGGCTCGAGCTCGCTGCGGATTGGCTGGTGATGGCCGCCTGGCTTGCCTGGTTGAAGTCCCGCCTGCTGCTGCCACCGGAGGACGCCGGGGCTTTGGAGGGCGAGGCCGCCGCCGAAGCACTGGCCGGACGGCTGCGCGACCTGGAGGCGGCAAGAGCCGTCGCCGCCTGGTTGGCGGAGCGGCCGCAGCTGGGCCAGGACGTGTTCGCGCGCGGTGCTCCCGAGGAGCTGACGGAGATCGACCGGTCCCGCCTGCTGCTCGGATTGCCCGCGCTGCTGAGCGCGTATCTTGCCGCCCGCCGCCGGGCGGGCCGCAGCCGACGCTATCGCCCCGAGCCGTTTAGCTTATGGAGTGTGCAGGACGCGCTGCGGCGGCTCGCCGCGCTCGTCGGTCGCGTCCCGGACTGGAGCACGCTCGATCGCTTTCTCCCGGACGCGCTGGCAACCGCCCTGCAGCGCCGAGCCGCCCTCGCGAGCACGTTGCTTGCCGGGCTCGAAATGGCGCGACACGGCGCCATTCGACTTCGCCAGGAGCATGACTGGGGCCCGATCCTGCTGGGGCGGCCGGTGCCAGATGCCGGCGAGGGCGCCCGGTGATGGAGCACGTCAGTCCCGAAATCACCGAACCGCCCGACGAGGCGAGCCTGCGCATCGCGGAGGCGCTGGTGTTCGCAAGCAACGGCCCGGTGACCGCGCGCGCGCTGTCGCAGCTGCTCCCTCCCGAGGTGGACGCGGCCGCGGTCATCGCAGCACTGGCGCGCGCGCTACGCCGGGCGGGGCGTCGAGCTCACGGAAGTGGGTGGCGGCGTACAGTTCCGCACCGCAGCCGACTTGGCGCCGGTGTTGCGCAAGGTAGTGGAGGTCCCGCGCCGGCTGCCCCGCGCCGCCATGGAAACCTTGGCGGTGATCGCCTACCACCAGCCGGTCACGCGCCCGGAAGTGGAGGAGATCCGCGGCGCCAGCCTGTCGCAGCAGACCTTGGACGCGCTTGCTGGAGGCCGGGCTGATCGCACCCTGCGGTCGCCGGGAGAGTCCAGGCCGGCCGACGCTTTGGGAGACGACGGACGCCTTCCTGGCGCAGTTCGGACTTCCCGACCGAAAGGCACTGCCGCGCCGTGAGGACCTGCTTGTGGAGCCGATCGCGCCGACGGCATCGTCGCCCGCCGACCCGTCATCGGCTTGACCCCGAGTTTCCGGCGAACGCGCGCCGTGCTAGGGAGCCAGCCGGAGTGAACCGCACGCGATGTTCGATTTTGCCTGGACCGAGATCGCCCTGATCGGCGTGGTCGCGCTGGTCGCGATCGGCCCGAAAGACATGCCGGTCGCCATCAGGGCCGTGACCAACGCCATCAAAAAGGCGCGCCGCATGGCGGCGGAGTTCCAGACCCATGTCGACGACATGGTGCGCGATGCCGACCTGCACGAAGTGCGCAACTCCATCAGCGAGATCCGCAATTTCGACTTCAAAGGCACCGTCGAGCGCGCCGTGGATCCAGACGGTTCGCTTCGCGCCACCCTGAAGACCAACCCGCTCGCTCCCGATCCGGTCATCCGGGCACCCGCGCCCGAAACGTCCGCAATCCTGGCCGACACGCCAGTCGCGGAACTCGAGAGGCCCGCTCCCATCCCTCCCGTGACGCCCGCGCCCGAGACGCTCGCGTCGAGACGCCCGCGCCCGAGACGCCCGCGCCCGAGCGGGCGAGCGAGGCGGAGCCGGCGCCGTGGTTCATCCCGCCCGCATATGCGGCGAAGGAGCCCGCGCCCTGGTTCGTGCCTCCCGGCACGAAGCGGCCGCCACTAGGCTAGGTCGCGTTGGTGCGATCTGACCATGCACGCGATTGCCGGTTACGACGAGCGTCATTGCCGGGCTTGACCCGGCAATCTATCTCAACCGCACGAAAACGTCCGGTCGCGCGGGCTCCCGGACCACCCCGGACGTGATCCGGGGCCCGGCCTGACGGGAGCGAGTCCCGCCATGACGAGCGTGACCCGACAACCGACAGGACCACTGTGCCGCGCGACGAGAACGACCCGATCAACGACCCGCCGATGCCGCTGCTGCAGCACCTCACGGAGCTGCGCACTCGGCTGATCTGGTCGCTGGGGACGTTCGTCATCGCCTTCATCGTCAGCTACTACTTCTCCAAGCAGATCTACTCCTTCCTCGCGCAGCCGCTCGCCAACATCCTCCAGCACCAGACCGGCACCGACCGCCGGCTGATCTTCACCGCACTTACCGAGGCATTCTTCACCTATCTCAAGGTCGCCATGTTCGGCGCCGCGTTCATCTCGTTTCCCATCATCGCCTCGCAGATCTGGCTGTTCGTCGCACCTGGCCTGTACCGGAGCGAGAAGCGGGCGATGCTGCCGTTCCTCGTGGCGACGCCGTTCCTGTTCGTGCTCGGCGCAGCGCTCGCCTACTATTTCGTCTTCCCGGTCGCCTGGAAGTTCTTCCTCAGCTTCGAAACACCGACCGGCGCGGGCGGGCTGCCCATCCAGCTCGAAGCCAAGGTCAGCGAATACCTCGACCTTGTGATGAAGCTCGTTTTCGCCTTCGGCATCGCCTTCGAGCTGCCCGTGCTGCTCACCCTGCTTGCCAAGGTAGGCATCATCACCTCCAAGGGCCTCAAGCGCTATCGGCGCTACGCCTATGTGGGCATGTTCATCGTCGCGGCCGTACTCGCTCCGCCCGACGTCATCACCCAGTGCGGCCTCGCCGTTCCCTTGATCCTGCTCTACGAAATCTCGATCCTGTGCTCGCGTTGGGTCGAGCCGAAGCCCGCCGAGAGCTGAACAATGCATGACATGCGCGCGATCCGCGCCGATCCCGCCGCGTTCGACCGGGGGATGGCGCGGCGGGGTCTCCCTCCCGTCACACCCGACCTGATGGCCAGCGACGCCGAGCGCCGGGCAGCGCTTACGGCGCTGCAGGAAATACAGGCGCGCCGGAACGCGCTCTCCAAGGAAGTCGCGGCGGGCCGGCGTGCCGGTCGCGACACAGCGGCCTTGGAAGCGGAAGCGAGCGCCTTAAGGGCTCAAACGGAGCGGCTTGAGCGACGCGCAGCCATTCTCGACGGCGAGGTGCAGCTCTTGCTGGAAGGGTTGCCGAACCTGCTCGATCCGGACGTGCCCGACGGCACGGATGAAAGCGCCAACGTCGTCCTCGCCGAGCACGGCGCACCGCGTGACCTCCCGTTCGCTCCGCGCCAGCATTTCGAGTTGGGCGAGACGCTGGGGGGCATGGACTTCGCCACTGCCGCCAAGCTGTCGGGCGCGCGGTTCACGGTGCTGCGCGGCCCGCTCGCGCGCCTCGAACGTGCGCTCGGGCAGTTCATGATCGACCTGCACACCGCCGAGCACGGCTATGTGGAAACCTCCGTGCCGCTGCTGGTGAACAGCTCCGCGGCGTATGGCACCGGCAATCTGCCCAAGTTCGAGCAAGACTTGTTTCAAACCACGGATGGGCGCTGGCTCATTCCGACCGCCGAGGTGCCGCTCACCAACACGGTGGCGGGAGAAATCCTGCCCGAGCGCGAGCTGCCGATCCGCGTCACGGCGCTGACCGACTGCTTCCGCAGTGAGGCCGGCGCCGCGGGGCGCGATACCCGCGGCATGATGCGCCAGCACCAGTTCCGCAAGGTGGAGCTGGTCTCGATCACCCACCCGGACGCGAGTGCCGCCGAGCACGAGCGAATGACGAGCTGCGCCGAGCGCGTGCTCGCGGCCCTGGACCTACCTTTCCGCCGCGTCGCGCTGTGCGCCGGGGACACCGGCTTCCCCTCGGCGCGCACCTTCGACTTGGAAGTCTGGTTACCCGGCCAGCAGGCTTGGCGCGAGATCAGCTCCTGCTCCAACTGCCGCGATTTCCAGGCACGGCGGATGAACGCCCGTTTCCGCGGTGCCGAAGGCAAGACTGTCGGGTTCGTCCATACACTGAACGGCTCCGGCGTCGCGGTAGGCCGCGCGCTCATTGCGGTGATGGAGAACGGACAGCAGGCGGACGGTTCCATCCTGTTGCCGGTGCGATTGCAGCCGTACATGGGCGGTATCGAGCGGATCGCAGCCCCTGCGGCCGGATGAGTGACCGGTCGACCGAGGCCGCGGCGCTCTGGGGGCGCACGCAGGACCTGCTGCTCGCAACCTACGCGGACTTCTACCGGCAGGAGATCGGGGCGGAAGAGGACGTGCATCGCACCTTGCCGTTCTTCGGCACCGCACTCGGCCTGGTGATCGGGGCGATCGCATACGGCGCGGGCCGGCTGCCGCCATGGCAGCAAGCCGCGTCGAAATGGCCCTTCCTGTTACCCGCCGGCCTCCTGGTTCTTTCGCTATGCGAGGCGGGTGCCGTTCTTTTCTGGCTCGGCCGCGCCATCGCCCGGCGAAACTATCGCCGGATCGGGCCGGAGTCGGCGTTTCGGGAACGCCTCACCCAGCTGCACGCATACTATGAAGCGCGTGGTCTGGATCACGCGGAGATAGACACGCGAACCTCCGAGGATCTGCGGCAACTCCTGCTCGAGTCATACGAAATGGTCACGCCCGCAAATCGTTTGCTGAACCAACGACGATATATGTTTCGCGCCCTGGCGTCCTCCCACCTTGTGCGGAGCTTGCTTTGGGCGCTTGGCGCCACCACACTTATCTTCGTGAGCGACAAACTCGGCCTGTTGGTGAAGGTGGGATGATGACGGCGCGCGTTGCCCCGAAAGCTCCCGACCGCCGGCGACCGACGCCCACGGACCATAGCGACCGGCGCAATGTCGAACCGAAGCCGACCCCGCTCAACAAGCCGACCGGGCCGCTGGTCTATACTGTTCCCAAGGGCGCTGACGTATTCCCGAGCGGCCGGAAGCGGTAGGCCGTCCGACCGGTTCAACGTCTGTCGTTGTTACCGGGCCTGACCCGGCCACAAACTTGGTAGCAGCTAGTTCTCTTTTCGTTCCTTACCGTCCGTTTACTCTGAGTGTGGTGCGGCGTCAGTCGCGATTCCGCGGCCGTTGTCGCCGAGCTTACCGGTCAAATCCTGGATGAACTGCCACGCGACGCGGCCTGATCGCGCGCCGCGGGTCACCGACCACTCGTTCGCTTCCGCCCGCAGCGCCTCGGTCTCGATGGGCAGCGCCAACTCCCGCGCATACGCCTCGACCATCGCGAAGTAGGTGGCCTGATCGCAATTGTGAAAGCCAATCCACAGTCCGAAGCGGTCCGACAGCGAGACCTTCTCCTCCGTCGCCTCTGAGGGATTGATGGCCGTTGAGCGCTCGTTCTCGATCATGTCGCGCGGCATGAGGTGCCGCCGGTTGGAGGTGGCGTAGAACAGGACGTTCTCGGGACGGCCCTCGATCCCGCCTTCCAGCACCGATTTCAGCGCCTTGTAGTCCGTGTCCTCGCGCTCGAACGACAAATCGTCGCACAGGATCAGGCAGCGCCGTTCTTGCCCACGTAGCAGATTGAGCAGGTCCGGCAGGGTCCGGATGTCCTCGCGGTGGATCTCGATGAGTGCCAGGCTACCCGGCAGGCGAACGTTGGCGACCGCGTGCGCCGCTTTGACGAGCGAGGACTTGCCCATACCGCGAGCGCCCCACAGCATCGCGTTGTTGGCGGGGAGTCCGCGGGCAAACCGCATCGTGTTCTCGACGAGGGTCGCCTTCTGCCGCTCCACCCCTTGCAGCAGCTTGATGTCCACGCGCGATACGCGCTCGACCGGGAGGAGATGGGCGGGCCGGGATTGCCAAACAAAGGCGTCGAACGCGGCAAGATCGACGGCCGGCGGAGGAGGGGGAGCGAGCCGGTCGAGCGCATCGGCGATCCGCGCCAGCAGCGTTTGCGTGGCCTGGTCCATGATCATTCCGCGTAACTTGACGTGAGGGGGGCGGAAAGTATGGTCCCGCCCGGATCACGGCAACCCGGCTTTCCCCGGTAAAGGACCCCGATGCTCATTACGCCCGCCTATGCGCAGGACGTCGCCGGGATGCTGGGCGGGGCGTCCCAGTTCCTGCCGCTGCTGTTGATCTTCGGCGTGTTCTACTTCCTGCTCATCCGCCCTCAGCAGCAGCGCCAGAAGGAAACCAAGGCCATGCTGAGCGCCCTAAAGCGCGGCGATCGCGTGGTCACGGGGGGCGGCATTCTGGGCACGGTCCAGCGCGTCCCGCCCGACAAGGACGGCAAGCCGGCGAGCGAGGTCGAGGTGGAGATCGCACCCAACCTCCGGGTGACGGTGCTACGGGACACCATCACGAGCGTGCTGCGCCCAGTTGCCGCGAATGACGCAGCGCCGATCAAGGGGAAGGCTTCCTAGTCGCCGAGAGGGTCCGCGAACGCCCTCTCCCCTGTTCTCGGGAAGAGGGCGGGCGAGCGAATTCTATGCCGCCTTGAGTTGTGCTTCGGCGTATTCGTAGTTGGCGATCTTATCGATCCAGTTCTGCAGGTAGTCCGGGCGACGATTGCGGAAATCAAGATAGTAGCTGTGCTCCCAGACATCGACGCCGAGCAGGACTTTGCCCTCGCCGGTTGCGAGCGGGTTGGAGCCGTTGGGCGACTTCGTCACTTTCAGCTTGCCATCCGGGGCGAGCACGAGCCACGCCCAGCCTGAACCGAACTGGCCGACGCCAGCCGCCTTGAAAGCGTCCTTGAACTGCTGCACGCCGCCCAGGTCCTCGGTGATCTTCTTCTCGAGCGCTCCGGGGATGCCGCCGCCATTGGGCGACATCACCTGCCAGAACACGATATGGTTCCAGTGCTGCCCGGCGTTGTTGAACACGGGCGCCATGTTCTCCTTGCCGTGCGAGAGCTTTATGATGTCCTCGAGCGACTTGCCCTGTAGCTGCGGATCCTTGTCGACGAACCCGTTGAGCGCCGTGACGTACGCCTGATGGTGCTTATCGTGGTGCAACTCCAAGGTTTCCTCGCACATGCCTTTGCTGGCCAGCGCGGATTTGGAATAGGGCAGGGGTGGTAGTTCGAAGGCCATGCGCGATCTCCGGTTTTGAGCGGCTTGATGTCCCGAACGAGCCTCCGCTAGCTATGACCCCTGTCTGGGGGCGTCAAGGTTGCGCCCCCTGGAGCGCCGGCCTCAGCCTCGTCCCATGACTGACGAGCTTGTCGCCCTGGTCCGCCGCCGCGACCCCGACCGGTTCCTCACCGCCCTGTTCGCGCCACTCGCCAAGCGGCAGGCGCTGCTTGCGTTGTACGCCTTCAATCACGAATTGGCGCGGGCGCGCGAGGTCGCCTCCGAACCGATGCTTGCCCTGATCCGCCTCCAGTGGTGGCGCGAAGTGGTCGAAGGCGCGCGGCGCAAGCACGAAGTGGCCGGGCCGCTCGGTTCCGCGATTGACGCTGGGCTGCTCGATCCGGCCGACCTGCTGGCACTG
Source organism: uncultured Alphaproteobacteria bacterium (assembly GCA_963757115.1). Lineage (GTDB taxonomy): Bacteria > Pseudomonadota > Alphaproteobacteria > Acetobacterales > Acetobacteraceae > CAVWQV01. The sequence continues at coordinate 629,553 of CAVWQV010000001.1, forward strand.
ATCGAGGCGCGCGAGGCCGAGGCGGAACCGGCGCTCCCCAGCTTGCAGGCGTGGCGGACCTATGTGCTCGGCGCGGGCGGCGGGCTCTCAGTCGCGGCCGGCCGCGCGCTGGGCGCACCCGAGCCCGAGCGGCTGCGGGATGCCGGGGCCGCCTATCTGGCCGCAGGGCAATTGCGCAGCGTGCGCCTGCTCGCTCGTCGCGGGCGCTGCCTCTTGCCGGCCGACCTGCTGGCCGAGCACGGCCTTTCCCCCGAAGCGGTTACTTCCGCCCCGACCGACCCGGCACTCGGCCCGGTGGTTTGCGTGCTGGCGCAAAATGTCCGGGCCTGGGTGGCCGAAATCCACCACCTCTCCCCGTCACGTCAGGCCATCCCAGCGATCCTGCCAGTTGTGCTGGCTCGCCGCGACCTCGCTCGGCTGACACAAGACCCGGCCCCGCGCAGCTTTGGCGACCGCCTCGCAGTGGTTCTGGCCGGTCTGCGCGGACGCGTGTAGCCGATCGCCCTCCGCCGCCGCGGATGTCAGCCAAGATCCCGGTCTGCGGGCGTTCGTTCCTCGTGCGATATAGTTGCTAGAAGCTCAGCCACACCCAATCATCCGCCTCGGCACATCTGGCACGCAATCGTGCCTGTGTTAGGCTTCCTTCACGCGGGCTGCTCCCCGTCGATGGCCCGCTGCCCCGCAAAACGAAAGCAACAAACAGGAGGGTGTCCATGGAAGTCGGAATGGTTCAGATCATGGCGAGCTTCGGCTCGCAAGGAATCACCGATCAGCAGGTGTACGACGAGGAGGTGCGGCAGGCCGTCCTTGCCGACGAGCTCGACTTTGATCACGTTTGGGTGGTCGAGCATCATTTCGAAGACTACTCGTTCTGCCCCGATAACTTCGTGTATCTCGCCCACATCGCCGCGCGGACCAAGCGCATCCGGCTCGCCACGGGAGCAGTGATCCTGCCCTGGAACATCCAGCCGCTTCGGGTTGCGGAAAAGGCCGCGCTGCTCGACACGCTCTCCGGCGGGCGGCTCATCCTCGGGCTCGGCCGTGGTTTGTCGCGTCGAGAGTTCGGGCAATTCGGCATCGCGATGGACGAGTCGCGCGACCGCTTCGACGAAATGGCGCCGATGATCCTCGAAGCGCTGGAAAGCGGCGTCATGGAGGAGCACCACGGCCGCCACTTCGACCAGCCGCGTGCGGTGCTGCGGCCGAAGCCGTTCAAGAGCTTCCGCGACCGCACGGCACAGGTGGCCATGAGCAGCGATTCAGTGGAGGTCGCGGGTCGGCTCGGCGTGCAGATGATGTCATTCCTTTACAAGCCCAGCGAGGTGCACAAGGCCGAGTTCAAGACCTACCGCGCGGCGTTCCAGCGTGCGCACGGCACCCCGCCCCCGAAGGCGCCGCTGCTGGCACTGATGACCGTGTGCGACAGCGATGCCGCGCGCGCGAAGGAAAACGCCGAGCGCTACTGCGCAACTTATTTCCATTCCGTCATGCACCACTATGAGCTCATGGGTGAGCACTACGCCAAGACGAAGGGGTACTCGGATTATGGCGTCGGTGCCGAGGCGATGCGCGCGGCTGGGCTCGACGACATGGTGCGTGCCTATGTTGACCAGCAGCTATGGGGCACGCCCGACCAGATCCTCCGCAAGCTGGAAGCGTACCGCGCCGCCATAGGCGACATCGGGTGCCTATCCGCCTTCCGCTTCGGCGCCAGCCCATACGAGGTCAGCGAGCGCAGCATGCGCCTGTTCGCTTCCGAAGTGCTCCCCGTTGCGCGGGCTTGGCAGGCTCCCGCGGAGCAGCTGCAAGCGGCCGAATAGGCCTGCTTTAGCCGGCTCGCCCTTGCGCCCGTCAATTTGCGGCGAAAGGGCGAGCCGATTCCGCCTTCCGGCTCCGTTTCCTCGAGGGTTTAGAGTGCGGCCGCAATCTCGGGCCGCAGGTACCGCCTCAGGTCGCGGCTCGGCTTTCGGATTTTCCACGGTGTCGGCAATGAACTTGAACGGGTAATCAGGCTCGCGGTAATTTCCCGCATGCTCTCGGTGCGGCAGCTTCACCTTGTCCTGTTTTCGATCTTCATGCGGAACATGGCTCAGCATGTGCCGAATGACGTTTAAGCGCGCGCGCCTCTTGTCGTCTGAGTGCGCCACGTACCAGGGAGCCCAAGCGGTGTCGGTTGCCCTGAACATCTCGTCGCGCGCCCGAGAATACTCGTACCATTTGCCGTACGATTTCAGATCCATGGGCGACAGCTTCCACTGCTTTCGCCCGTCGTCGATTCGGTCCTGGAGCCGACGCGTCTGTTCTTCGGGGCTAACCTCGAGCCAATACTTGAGGAGGATCACGCCGGAATCGACGATTGCCCGCTCCACCGTCGGCGTCATTTCCAGGAATTGCCTTACCTGCTCCTCGGTGCAGAAGCCCATTACCCGCTCGACGCCGGCGCGGTTGTACCAGCTGCGATCGAAGATCACGATTTCGCCCGCCGCTGGCAGATGCCGGACATAGCGCTGCATGTACATCTGTGACTTCTCGCGCTCGGTCGGGGTCGGCAAGGCGACGACGCGGAACACACGCGGACTGACCCGCTCGGTGATTGCCTTGATCGTGCCGCCTTTGCCCGCCCCGTCGCGGCCCTCGAAGACGATGCACACCTTGGCGCCGCTTTCCTGGGTCCAGCGCTGCAGCTTCACCAACTCGACATGCAGTTCGAAGAGCGCGCGTTCGTAGACCTTGCGCGCAAGCTTCCCGTTGGGCGGCACCGCCGAAGCGTCGTTCACTGCGCCCGTCCGATCAACCGCGGCCGCTTTTCTGTCGGCCTTCCGAGCCTTTCGATCGCTCTTCCCCATTCTCGGCTCCCATCAGTACCGAGGCGATGTCCGATAGTCCTCCTGTCGCCCCGTGGTTCAGCAGGATAGCGTATCCGGAAACGCGCCTCGACGCGCGTTAATTCCGGCCTGGGATCGATCCAGCGGCAGCTACGCCCTTTTGCGCGCTCGCCCCGGCTTCTCCCGCGCGAGGAGCGGCCCCAGGAACCGCCCGGTGTGGCTTTCCGGGGTCGCCGCGATCTCCTCCGGCGTGCCGGCGGCGACGATCCGCCCGCCGCCGTCGCCGCCCTCCGGCCCGAGGTCGAGGATCCAATCGGCCGTCTTGATCACCTCGAGATTGTGCTCGATCACCACCACCGAGTTGCCTTGGTCTACCAGCGCGTGCAGCACCTCGAGCAGCTTGCGCACATCCTCGAAATGCAGCCCCGTGGTCGGCTCATCCAAAATGTACAGCGTCCGTCCGGTCGCCCGCCGCGCCAGCTCCTTGGACAGCTTGATCCGCTGCGCTTCGCCGCCCGAGAGCGTGGTCGCCTGCTGGCCGAGCCGGATGTAGCCGAGCCCAACCTGCTGGAGAATGCGCAGACGGTCGTGGATGCGGTTCACGGCGGAGAAATACGGCACCGCCTCGTCCACCGTCATGTCGAGCACCTCGGCTACCGATTTGTCGCGGAACTTGATCTCCAGGGTTTCGCGATTGTAGCGGCGGCCCTTGCACACGTCGCAGGTGACGAACACGTCGGGCAGGAAGTGCATCTCGATCTTGATGACGCCGTCGCCCTGGCACGCCTCGCAGCGACCTCCCTTCACATTAAAGCTGAACCGCCCCGGCTTGTAGCCGCGCGCACGGCTTTCCGGGAGTTCGGCGAACCAGTCGCGGATCGGCGCGAACAGGTCGGTGTAGGTGGCGGGGTTGGAGCGCGGCGTGCGGCCAATCGGCGACTGGTCGATGTCGATGATCTTGTCGAGTTGCTCGAGCCCCTCGATCCGGTCGTGCGCCGCCGGGGCCTCGCCCGACCCCATCAGCCGGCGCGACGCCGCCTTGTAGAGCGTGTCCACCACGAGCGTCGATTTGCCGCCACCCGACACCCCAGTGACGCAGGTGAAGGTGCCGAGCGGGAACGCGGCCGTCACGTTCTTGAGGTTGTTCGCGCGCGCACCGATGACCTTGATCGACCGATCGGGCTGCACCGGCCGGCGCAACGCCGGCACCTCAATCCGCTTGCGCCCCGACAGGTAGTCCCCGGTGAGCGAACGGGGGTTTGCCGCCACCTCCGCCGGCGTGCCCTGCGCCACCACGTAGCCGCCGTGGACGCCGGCAAGCGGGCCCATGTCGATCAGGTGGTCGGCGGCGCGGATCGCGTCCTCGTCGTGCTCGACCACCAGCACCGTGTTGCCGAGATCGCGCAGCCGCCGCAAGGTGCCGAGCAGCCGCTCGTTGTCGCGCTGGTGCAGCCCGATGGAAGGCTCGTCCAGCACGTACAACACCCCGGTCAGCCCGGAACCGATCTGGCTTGCCAGCCGGATGCGCTGGCTTTCGCCGCCGGACAAAGTGGCCGACCCGCGCGCCAAGGTGAGATAGTCGAGACCGACGTCATCGAGGAATTGCAGCCGCTCTACGATCTCGCGCAGGATGCGCCGGGCGATCTCCTGCCGCTGCGGCGTCAAGCTCGGTAGCACGTCGCCGAACCAGGCGAGCGCGCGGTCGATCGACTGATCCGACGCCTCGGCGATGTTGCGTCCGGCAACCCGCACGGCCAGCGCCTCCGGCTTGAGGCGCGCCCCCTGGCACACCGCGCACGGCTTCTCGGCTTGATAGCGTGACAGCTCCTCGCGCACCCAGGCGCTGTCGGTTTCCTGCTTGCGGCGGTCGAGGTTACGGATCACGCCCTCGAACGGCTTGGTGACGGTGTAGGCGCGCACGCCGTCCTTGTAGGTGAAGGCGACCGGCTCCTCGCCCGTGCCGAACAGGATCGCGTCGCGCACCCGCTTGGGCAGCTCCTCCCAGGGCGTCCGGGTCGTCACCTTGAAGTGGCGTGCCAAGCTCTGCAGCGTTTGGTCGTAGTACGGGCTGGACGCACCGGCCCACGGCATCACCGCCCCGTCCGCCAGGCAAACCCGCTCGTCCGGCACCACCAGGGCCGGGTCGAAGAAGCTTTCCGCGCCGAGCCCATCGCAGGCCGGGCAGGCGCCGTGCGGGCTGTTGAAGCTGAACAACCGAGGCTCGATCTCCTCGATCGTGAAGCCGCTCACCGGGCAGGCGAAGCGGCTGGAAAACACGCTGCGCTCGCCATTGTCGGCGTTCTCGGCGTAGACCACGCCATCCGACAACGCGAGCGCCGCCTCGAAGCTGTCGGCGAGCCGGGATGCGACGCCTTCGCGCACCACCACCCGGTCCACCACGGCCTCGATCTCGTGCTTGGTCTTGCGGTTGAGCGCGGGCACCTCGCCGATCTCGTAAAGGGTGCCGTCCACCTTGACGCGGGTGAAGCCGCGCCGCTGTAATTCGGCAAGCTCCTTGCGGTACTCGCCCTTGCGGTCGCGCACCACGGGGGCAAGCAGCAGCAGCCGCGTGCCCTCCGGCAAGGCCATAACGCGGTCCACCATCTGCGACACAGTCTGCGCCTCGATGGGCAGCCCGGTGGCCGGCGAGTAGGGCACCCCCACCCGCGCCCAAAGCAGCCGCATGTAGTCGTGGATCTCGGTCACGGTGCCGACGGTGCTGCGCGGGTTGCGGCTGGTGGTCTTCTGCTCGATGGAGATGGCGGGCGATAGCCCGTCGATGCTGTCCACGTCCGGCTTGCCCATCAGTTCGAGGAACTGGCGGGCATAAGCCGAGAGGCTTTCGACGTAACGCCGCTGGCCTTCGGCGTAGATGGTGTCGAAGGCAAGCGAGGACTTGCCCGAGCCGGACAGGCCGGTGATCACCGTCAGGTTGTCCCGCGGGATCGCAACATCCACGTTCTTGAGGTTGTGCTCGCGTGCGCCGCGAACCTGGATGGAGCCGGCCATGCCGTGCGATCCTGTCGAGGAGATGCTAAACGTTCTCAGATTGTTCACTTCTATATGGCAGCACGGGAAGGTTCTGGGAAGGGGCAGCCACGTGCTACGCTACGCTGTTCCTACCTGATTCGCATGGTGGGCAGTTCGAGGTTGAAGCATGGCGGGCAGCGTCAACAAGGTGATTTTGGTGGGTAATCTCGGCAAGGACCCCGAGATCCGCAACACGCAGGGCGGCCAGAAGATCGTCAACTTCACCCTGGCCACCAGCGAGACCTGGAACGACAAGGCCAGCGGTGAGCGCAAGGAGCGCACCGAGTGGCATCGGGTGGTGATCTTCAACGACCGGATCGGCGACATCGCCGAGCGCTACCTGCGCAAGGGCAACAAGGTCTACGTTGAGGGCTCGCTGCAGACCCGGAAGTGGACCGATCAGTCCGGGCAGGAAAAATACACGACGGAGGTGGTGATCGACCGCTTCCGGGGCGACCTCACGCTGCTCGGGGGCCGCAATGACGAAGGCGGCGAAGGTGGCGGCTTCGGCGGCGGGGGCCGGGGCGGCGCTGCGCCCTCACGGGGCGGCTCCGGCGGCGGTCGGAGTGGCGGCGGAGGCTGGGACGCTCCCCCGGGCGGCGACCTCGACGACGAGATCCCTTTTTAGCGCGAGTTGCGGTTCGCTCCGAAGCGGAAGGGGCGGTCGGCCTGCCCAAGCCTGGGCCATGAGCCGTCCGGTCATCGCACGGCGTGACCCGCCTCGTTCATTGTAAACCGCCGTTCGACGGCGTAGCCGAATTGCGGGCGGAAGAGGGCTGGGCCACGCTCGGTGATTAAAGCACGGCACGACCGAGCTTAGCCGGATTTAAACCCCGGCAGCGAACACTCTCCCTATGGCGAACTGGCGAAGCGTTCGGACAAGGGCGCTTACCGATCCCTCGCCGACTGCGGAGTTCCCTCGGATGACAGGTTCCACCTTCAAGACCAACCCATACGACCTGTATGAGCTACTGACGAGTTGCCGCACCGGCGCTCTCCAGCTTCCGGATTTCCAGAGAAGCTGGGTGTGGGACGAAGACCGGATCAGAAGCCTAATTGCCTCCGTGTCGCGGGCGTTCCCAATCGGCGCCCTGATGACCCTCGAAACGGGCGGCGAAGTGGATTTCAAGCCCCGAACGGTCGAGGGTGCGCCCGAAGGACGCGGTCAGAAACGAAGCCGCAGTGCGCTGCTTCTGGACGGCCAGCAGCGGATGACCTCGCTCTACCAGGTCGCCCTGCGGGGCAAGGTCGTGCAGACGATCACGCCAAAGAAGAAGCGGGTGAAACGGTGGTTCTACATCGACATCACGAAGGCGCTGGACGAGTGCGTTGGACCGCGAGGAGGCCATCGTCTCGGTTCCAGAGAACAAGCTCATCGCGACGGATTTCGGGCGCGAGGTCGATGCTCGATCTGACGACGGCCGAGCGGGAGATCGAAGAGCTGATGTATCCGGTCTCGATGGTGTTCCGAGTGGGACGAATGGCAGAAGCGGCTTCATCGAGCATTCGATGAAGAAGGGCGACTTCAGCGAAAAGTGGGGGGTCATCTACGTCGTTCAAGGAAGGTGTTCTCGATAACTTCGCGAAGTACCAGGTGCCCGGTGATCGCGCTCGGATCTGAGCACCTCGAAGGAGGCGGTGTGCGTCGTGTTTGAGAAGGTCAACACCGGGCGGTAAAGCCCTGGACGCCTTCGAACTGGTGACGGCGATGTACGCAGCGGCCGGCCATGAACTGCGCCGGGACTGGTATGGCAAGGAGGGAGAAACCGGGCGGCAAAATCGCCTGGCCGCCGCGATGCGCCCGCCGGGTCAGGATGCCGGGATCGTCGCTGAGGTGTCGAACACTGATTTCCTCCAGGCCGTCTCCCTGTTCCACACGCGTGAACGGAGGCGAGCGGCCGCCGCCGAGGGCAGGCAGGGCAAGGAACTGCCCGCCGTCACGGTTCAATCGCGCGGCGCTGCTGAACCTTCCTCTCGCCGCGTACAAGCAGCACCAGGATCGGGTCGAGCGCGGCTTCATTCAGGCGGCCAAGTTTCTGCACACCCTTCACATATACCGCATTTTTGACCTCCCGTACCAGTCCCAGGTTGTGCCCCTGGCGGCGGTCCTTGCCGATATGGGAGAGGGCTGGTCGCACGAAGGTTACCGCAGCAAGCTCGTCCAATGGTACTGGAACGGCGTCTTCGGCGAGCTGTACGGAGCCGACCGTCGAAAGCCGCATCGCCCGGGACTTCATGGAAGTGCCAAATTGGCTGAAGGGCGGCGAAACCCCGTCCACCATTGGCGAGGCCACCTTTCGGGCGGATCGGCTCAAAACAATGCGGATGCGCCTTTCGGCGGCGTACAAGGGCGTCAACGCGCTCCTAATGAAGGAGGGAGCCCAGGATTTCCGCTCCGGGCAAAAGTTTGACCACGCGATCTTTTTCGGCGAGAGCGTCGATATCCACCATATCTTCCCGAGAGTCTGGTGTGAAGTCGCGCGGCATCCCGCCAGCGATCTTCGATTCGATCATCAACAAGACCCCGCTCTCCTACCGCACGAACCGGATCATCGGGGGCGGGGCGCCCTCGTCATACATCGCCCGACTAGAGGCGGGCGACGCCCAGACGCCGCCGATCTCGCCGGCGAATCTCGACGCGTATCTTCGGTCCCATCTTATCGAACCGTCGCTGCTACGGGCTGACGATTTCCAGGGCTTCATGCGGAACCGGCAGCAGCAACTGCTACAGCTCATCGAGCGGGCGACCGGGCGGGCGATCGACGGCGCGATCGGCGGGGAGCAGGAGGCCGAAAGCGACGGGGAGACAGCCGAGGCCGACCTGACCATGGCCGCGGCGTGAGGCGTCGCGCGCCTAACCGGGCTCGCCCAGGACCGCCACGCCTTCTCGTCGCCATCATCGCATCGCCGAGGGACAATCCAGGACCAGCAGCTTGCGACCTTGAGACCCTGAAGCCGATCCCGAGAAAGCGATCAATCGAGGCTGACGTTCACCGCTTCCGGCCCCTTCGGACCCTGGCTGACCCGAATGGACACCGGCAGCCCTTCGGTCAGCTGCTGGATGCCGCAGCGGGCGAGAGTGGAGACGTGGACGAAGATGTCCTTGCTGCCGTCGGTCGGGGTGATGAAGCCGAAGCCCTTCGTGGCGTTCCACCACTTGACCGTGCCGTGTGTCTCCACAGTGGGGCCGGCCGGGCCGCCACCACCGCCGGACCGCGGGGAACCGGCCCGGGGACGCCCTCCCGGATACCCGGCCGAGGGTGCTGAGGGCCGGCGCTGCGGGCCGGCGCCCGGCTGCACCTCCATGACCTCCGAAACCTGTCGCCCGCGCGGCCCCTGGCCGACCCGGACGAGCACGCTGTCGCCCTCGTTGGCGGTCAAACCGGCACGCGTCAGCGCGGACGCGTGCAGGAAACAATCGGAGCCGTCGTCAAGGGTTACGAAGCCAAAACCTTTATCGTGGTTGAACCACTTCACGGTGGCTCGCGACGGCAGAGCGCTGCTCTCGTCGGGGAAACCGAAGTCGGGGCGCGGCTGCCTGAAGCGCGATCCTCCGTCGTCCTGGTTGTCGCGGGAGTGGCCGCGGAAGCGGCGGTCGGGATAACTCATCGGCGTCTCGTAAAACTGAACATTGCGGGCCAGGACGCTTGCGGAACGAACTGTATGCCTCCTGGGATGGTTGGCCGGCATCGCCGCGCCTATGCGCAATATAATCGGTTCCTAAGCAATTGCGCCCCCCTCCACCCGCCCTGCAGCCAACGTCACAAATGCTTCGGGAACGGGATCGGAGTGTTCAGCTCGGTGCGTCCGTGCTACGTCCTAATGCGGATTTTGGGCGGGATTTGCGCGGATTCTAGGCCGATGCGGCCCGCCGCGATATGACGGCCACGGGTTTCCGGAACCCGGTCCCACACGCCTAATTGATTGATGCGAGATCAACTTGAGCGACACGCCTGACCAGACGCCGCCCGCTCCAACCGGAGATACCCAGCCGGTAACGCTCGAAGAGGAGATGCGGCGATCCTACCTCGACTATGCCATGTCCGTCATCGTGGCGCGGGCGCTGCCCGACGCCCGCGACGGATTGAAGCCCGTGCACCGGCGGATCCTCTACGCGATGCAGGAGGGCGGCTACACGGCCGACCGACCGTACCGCAAGTCGGCGCGCATCGTGGGCGACGTGATGGGCAAATATCACCCACATGGCAATCTCGCGATCTACGATGCGCTGGTGCGCATGGCGCAGACCTTTTCCATGCGCGTGCCGCTGATCGACGGCCAAGGCAATTTCGGCTCGGTGGACGGCGACCCCCGGCGGCCGAACGCTACACGGAAGCGCGGCTGGCCCGGGCGAGCGGCTTGTTGCTTGCCGATATCGACAAGGACACGACCGACTTCGGGCCGAACTACGATGAAAGCGAGCAGGAGCCGAAGGTGCTCCCGGCGAGCTATCCCAACCTGCTGATCAACGGCGGCAGCGGCATCGCGGTCGGCATGGCGACCAACATCCCGACGCACAACCCGGGTGAGATCATCGACGCAGCCCTGCTGCTGGTCGACAACCCCGAAACCTCGCTTGACGAGCTGATGCGCATCGTCCCCGGCCCGGACTTCCCGACCGGCGGGATCATCATCGGGCGGTCCGGCATCCGCGCCAGCTTCGAGACCGGGCGCGGGTCGCTTGTGCTCCGTGCCCGCGCGGAGATCGAGGAGATCCGCCGGGACCGTCAGGCCATCATCGTGCAAGAGCTGCCGTTCCAGGTGAACAAGGCCAATCTGCTTGAGCGCATCGCCGAACTGGTGCGCGGCAAGCAGATCGAAGGCATCTCAGACCTCCGCGACGAGAGCGACCGGTCGGGCATGCGGATGGTGATCGAGCTCAAGCGGGAAGCCACGCCCGAGGTGGTGCTCAATCAGCTGTTTCGCTTCACCAACATGCAAGTGAGCTTCGGCGTCAATATGCTGGCGCTCGATGCCGGACGCCCCGGCTGCTCGGCTCAAGGACGCGCTGCTCACCTTCATCGCGTTCCGCGAAGAGGTGATCCTGCGCCGCAGCCGGCACGACCTCGCCAAGGCGCGGGACCGGGCGCATCTCCTGGTCGGGTTGGCGATCGCAGTCGCCAACATCGACGAGGTGATCCGGCTGATCCGTGGGAGCGCCGACGCGGCCGAAGCGCGCGCCGGGTTGATGGGCCGGGATTGGCCTGCTGCGGACATCGGTGCACTGCTCGCGCTGATTGACGAGCCCGGAAACGTCATCACCGAGGGCGGCACGGTGCGGCTGACGGAAGAGCAGGCCCGCGGCATCCTCGAGCTGCGCTTGCAGCGTTTGACCGGCCTCGAGCGCGAGAAAATCCAAACCGAAATGGAGGAGGTCGGAGCCCGCATCCGCGACCTCCTGGACATCCTCGGCTCGCATGTTCGCCGCATGGAGGTGATGCGCGGAGAACTGGCCGAAGCGCGCAAGACGCTGGCGACGCCGCGCCTCACCTCCATCGTCGACGCGGTGGCCGACCAGGACGACGAGAGCTTGGTCGAACCGGGCCAGATGGTCGTCACAATTACCCGCGACGGCTTCATCAAGCGCACGCCGCTCGAAACTTATCGGGCGCAGAACCGGGGCGGCCGAGGCCGCACCGGCGCCGGCACCCGCGGCGACGACATCGTGACGCGGAGCTTCAACGCGCACACCCATCAGTGGGTGCTGTTCTTCAGCTCCGGCGGCAAGGCGTTCCGGGAGAAGGTCTGGCGGTTGCCTGAGGCAAGTCCAGCAGCGAAGGGCCGCGCCCTGGTGAATTTGTTGCCCGAGCTCGGCGGGGACGCGATCACCACCGTGTTGCCGTTGCCGCAAGACGAGGGCCTATGGGATAGCCTCCATCTCGTGTTCGCTACCGCCTCCGGCAACGTGCGTCGCAACCGGCTATCGGACTTCCGCAACGTCCGCGCGGCCGGGTTGATCGCGATGCGTCTGGACGAGGGCGATCGCCTGATTGGGGTGGCTACCTGCCGGGAAGGCGACGACGTGCTGCTCGCGACGCGCCGGGGCCGCTGCATCCGCTTCCAGATCACGGACGACAGCTTGCGCGTGTTCGCCGGCCGTGACAGCTCGGGGGTGCGCGGCATCCGGCTCGTCGGTGGCGACGAGGTGATGAGTCTTTCGGTGCTGCGCCATGTCGAGGTGAGCAGCGAGGTTCGGATCGCCTACCTCAAGCAGGCCGCAGCGAAGCGGCGGACCGGTGCCGAGGACGAAGCCGAGCCGGCCCTCGAAGGCGAGGAACCGGTGGCCGACATCGCACTCGGGGCGGATCGGATCGCCGAACTCGAAGCGGCGGAGGAGCTGCTGCTCACGGTGACCGACGCCGGGTTCGGCAAGCGCACGTCTGCCTACGAATATCGCGTGACGGGCCGGGGCGGGCAGGGGATTGCCAACATTACGCTCGGCGGCCGAAATGGCAGGGCGGTGGTCGCTACATTCCCGGTTCGGCCAGGGGACGACGTCATGCTCGTGACCGACGCCGGGCGGTTGATCAGGGTACCGGCCGATCAGGTGCGGATCACCGGCCGCCAGGTCATGGGCGTGACCCTGTTCCGGGTGGACGCCGGCGAGCGCGTGACCAGCGTGTTCCCGGTGATCGACGACGTGGTGGACGAGGGACCGCCCGGTCCGGGCGGCGTGCCGGAGCGCGAGATACCGGAGGACCACGGGCCGGAGGACCACGGGCCGGAGGACGACGGGCCAGAGACGGGAATGAGTGAGGCGGCCGGCAAGCGGCGGGTGGGCGTCTACCCCGGCACCTTCGATCCGGTCACCAATGGGCATATCGACATCATCAGCCGGGCCGCCCGCTTGCTCGACATGTTGGTGGTCGGTGTCGCGGTGAATATCGGGAAGGGGCCGCTGTTTCCGCTCGAGGAGCGGGTGGAACTCGTGCGTGCCGAGGTGGAGGCGATTGCCCGGCAGAACGGCACTGCCATCGAAGTGCAGCCATACAGTACCCTGCTGATCGATTTCGCCCGCAAGCACGGCGCCGGCGTGATCGTCCGCGGCCTCCGCGCGGTATCGGACTTTGACTACGAGTTCCAGATGGCTGGCATGAACTACCGCCTTGACCCTACCATCGAGACGGCCTTCCTGATGGCGAGCGAGCGGCACCAGTTCATCTCGTCGCGTTTCGTCAAGGACATCGCCAACTTCGGCGGCGATATCTCAAGCTTCGTCCCTCCGCTCACTCTGGAGCGGACACTCCGCCGCGTTCGCGGCTGATTGGAACCGTTTATGCGCCGCCGTTCCCTGCTTCTCACCCTTTGCGTTGGAGCCCTCATGAGCGAAACCGCCTCGTCGCAGCCCGCCGGTGATCCGGAGAACACGGTCATCATGGAACTGAAGGACGGCCACAAGGTCGTCATCCAGCTGCTGCCCGACATCGCGCCGAAGCACGTCGCCCGGGTGAAGGAGCTCATCCGGCAGCATTTCTACGACGGGACGCCGTTCCACCGCGTTATTCCCGGCTTCATGGCGCAGGGCGGCGACCCGACCGGCACTGGCACCGGCGGCAGCAAGCTGCCCGACCTTCCGGCCGAGTTCACCAACAAGCGGCATTTCCTGCGTGGCACGGTGGGTGCCGCGCGCACGTCCGATCCCAATAGCGCCAATAGTCAGTTCTACATCATGTTCGCGCCGGCCCCGCACCTCGACGGCCAATACACGATCTGGGGCCAGGTGGTCTCGGGGATGGAGTATGTCGATGAAATCAAGAAGGGTTCGGGATCGTCCGGAACGGTGCAGAATCCGGACCGCATCGTCCACATGACGCTGCAGTCGGACAAGGGATAGCCAGGACGCTGACTTCTTGCGGCTTTGCTCGGGCGTTTGGCGCCGACCGAACTTGACCGGAGGGTCGGCTTAGCGTTGAAGGCGCAAGGGAGCCTGTAGCTCAGTCGGTAGAGCACGAGACTTTTAATCTTGGGGTCGTGGGTTCAATTCCCACCGGGCTCACCAAAGCATTGTCAACGAGTTATGCCTAGAAGCGCAGGCCGTGGCAGTCCCAGACGGCGCCAGTGGGGCTTCACCGGGGCTTCACCTCCGCCTCGACTTGGTCGGAGGCGTTCTGGTCAGCACGATACGTTCCGAGGCGAGACGTGACCGAACCTGATCGTTCTCGAGGCCAATGCGCTTTAAGCTCCATTTGGACGGCCCTCCGTTAGAGATGACTACCCAACTCTGGCACGCGATGCCGCGGGACCGTCCACCAAACAGCACTCCGCCCGGCTGTTCCGCGAGGCAAGGCCGACGAGGCGATCGCCCGCAAGAAGGAGGACGGGACGGCGCTGCTCGCGGCCGGCGGCTCGCCCAGGGTGGCGGAGGAGACCGCGAAGCTCTGGCGAGCCCGCATCGAGGCCAACCAGTACGACCCTTCGTTCACCTCACGGTGAGCGCACCGACCAACGCCGGGGCCCGGTTGCTCAGCGAGGCAATCCGACGGCAACAGCGCGAGATGGGGACGCTCGGCGACGACCGGATCGCGGTCACGGTGCGGATCGATCCGCGCCACCGAGAAATCACCGAGATGCCGCTCGCCGTCGGCGACCAGGTGCGCGTGTTCACCCGGCTGTTCGACGACCGCCAGAAGGGCAGGCGGGCTCCGCTCGCTAGCAACGGCAACACCCTGGAGGTCCGCGAGCTGTCCAAGGAGGGCGTGCTGCTGCGCAACGCGGCCGGCGCGGAAGGTTTCGTGAAGTGGGAGAACCTCGCTCCCGGCCGGAAGAAGGGCGTGCCGCTCAATCTCGCTTACGGCTCGGCGCTCACCGTGGACACCAGCCAGGGGATGACATCACCGAGCACATCAACGTGCAGATCGGCGGATCCAACACCTTCCTCGGGCGCAAGAACTACGTGGCCGAAAGCCGCCATCGCCATACGACGTGGATGGTGATCGACGACGCGGCCGAGCGGCGTGAGATCGCAGCCAATCAGCCGCGGGTGTGTTCACCCTGCCGACGCAGGAGGACGTCTGGGCGAACGTGGCGCGCAACCTGTCGCGCATGGGCGAGAAGCCCGCGCTTGAATTGCTATCAGGTTCGCATGCACGCCGGCAGGAAGCCGTGCAGGAGCTGCGCATGGCGATGGCGCCGGCCGAACGCCGGCAGCGCTTTGGCATGTCAGGCGCCCGCTCGCGGCTGGTCAAGCAGTGGAGCTGCGGCGGACGGACATCCACCGCGTCGCTGAACGGGTGCGGGGCGTCACGCAGGCGGTCAGCGAGCGGTTCGTGCAGACGCAGCAGCGGATGGGACCGGAACGCGGTTTTGATAGCGGCCGAGGGCCGTACCTGGGGCGCTAGCGGTGAAAATCAGACGAAAAAGTCTCGCCGAAACGCCGCTCGGCTGGAGCAAAAGGCCGAAGGGTAGGTCCCTTCCGTCTGAATTCTATCCACTAGCGTCCGGGCAGCCGACAGCGAGCAGGAGATACGGAAACGTGCATGGTTTCACCGCAATTGATATGCGGATGCTTGACAGTTGTGGATAATGTGACGCTATGACGGCCCTGGATCATCCCACCTCAAACGCTAGGCCGCTCTTGATTGTTCGCCCACTTTCTCGCTCGGTCCTCCAGCTCGGTGTAGAGTCGCGGGTTGGGTGAGCGCCTCAGATCTTTGATTACATCTTTCGTGTCGATCCAGCTGCTCACAAATGAAGTTCGCCTATATTTCTTGATTATACGTTCGTCGATAATTCCTTCATCAATTTCGATCGCCATTAGCTCGTAAAAATTAAGAGTAGTACGCAGGAACTGCGCTTGCGGTGACAGCCATTTATCTCGAACTCTAAACTGATTGACGTTTCCACTCTCGATAGCGTCGAAGAACCGTACCTGGCCCTAAGTATAGTCTCGTTTATTTCGGCTGCCAAAATTAGGTCGATTGTGGCTCGGCGGCGCGCGGTGATTTGTTCCAGATAATGGTTGCTATGATGCCTATGGCAGAGACAAGTACAGTCGTCGTCTGGACCACTGTTCCAAGGTCTAGTCCTGAATTTTTCATAGCCCCCTCATTATCCTCTGCCACGATGGCCGTTTGCGTCGCTCCAAATTGGGAGACTCCAGAGTCCCCTAGAGATCGATGTTCACCTGAGGACAGGGGCGACCCGTCTCCTGTGCATGAGGCTTGACGCCGCTCGCCGCCCGGGAGTGCGGCCTGTCAGTGTGTGACCAGCCGATAACGCTGATCAGCATGAACACAAGCTCGACAGCCCCTATGGTTCCGGGCGCGTGCACCTTACTGTTGCTGGTCGGCTTGCATGCCGTCACTAACGACGCACCATCACCGCTCACCAACCTCCGGCCAGGGAAGATGTCACCTCCAATTTCCCTGACCATAAGCTGCGTCGCAGTTTCGAGCAGGCATATAACATTTGTTCATCGGCTTTCTGGCTTCGCCCCGCGCCTCCTCCTCCTCACGGGATGGGGAGGAGGGTTGACCGGCGCGACCAGCATCGCTCGGGTTTCTATTGTCGGCGGAGTGAGCAGCGAACGCCGTCGGGAGGATCAGCACCATCGCTAGAACTACGTGTTTCATCCTTGCCTATTCCCCGATGGAACCCCGCTCAATCTAGGCTGGCGGGTAATGTTCATTTTAGCAGCTTTGCTTGCCGCTCCAACTCGCCGACTATACGCGTGATCTCGCCTTCGAACCTCATCACCAGGGCCTTTCCGATCGCCGCAGCGCTGTCGAGTTGGCGAGTCGTCTCCACGCTTTCGCGCCGCCCCGCCGAACTTCTGATGCTGTCTATTATTGCCGCGAGCCGGAATATGTCCCTGCTGATCTCCTGATCCCCGACCCTCGCTGCATAATCGAGAATTGCCGACAGCGGCATTGGCGGAAGCCGGTCTTGCAGAAAGATGTTGGCGTGGGAAGGCGACTGAAACCCGGAGTTTTGCATCATCAACCAGTCAGAGCGAGTGGCTCGATATTGTCCATGACAGACGACATGAGCCCCTTGAGCAAACGCGCCGACGTCAGGCTTTCGCCGAGACCCTGGCGTTGTGCGAGCATAAGGGCTGTCCTCGTCTGCTGCCGGCCAACGTTCCATCCGAAATGGGAAATTGGATTCGACCTCCGTCGCTCCAAATTGCGAGCCGCCGAGATTAGTGGATTTCGTGGTCTTCGAGTGTCCTGGCGAAACTCTCCCGTCACCGCCCGTTGTTGGGAACGCCTCCCGCCACTTGCTGCGTCTCCTGATACACCTCGATCTGATTGAACGGCAACGCCGGCTGGCCGACCAGATAAATCTTGCTGCCGCCCAGTGTGATGATGGTGCCCCCGAAACCATCACCCTTCGCCCTATACGAACCGAGCAAAGAGGCGTCGGCCTCAATGCGGTCGCCATGCGAGGCCCCGAAACCTCTACCGTCAGGTCGCCACTACCTGCATGGACGATGTACATCGCATTCCAGCCGCCGATCACATCGAGCGAACCGGTGCCGACAATGAACGTGGCGCCACCACTTCCCGAGTTCGCCGTCACCGAATCGACCATCGCCGCTCGTCACCACCAGCCCGGGGGGCGGGGTTGAGAAACATAAAGGTCCGTGTGCCGGAGCCGAGCGCTACATTGCTCGCCGCGGCGTCGGCCCGAAGGTTAACTGTATCCATGCCGTCTGGCACGGACTGCTGCACAAGTCCGAAGCGCCTATCAGGCCGCGATCGACCGCCTCGCAGGGTGCTGTATCGCAGCCCAGCCACGAGCCCGCGCAAAGTAGTTAGCCGTCTTCTTGTTCGGCGCTGGCTTTGCGACCTCTTCTGCAACGACTGAAAGAGTTCAAGCCCCATTCAGACTGACCTCGTCTTCTCCGACAATCTCCAGAAGCCCTAGATCGAAATCAGGGTCGTTGTTCTCGGCGGAAAGGACACGAAACCTCTTCTTTGCGTCCAGCATCATGCAGTCGCCGCCGTTCTCCAGCAGTCATAGCTAGCATTTTTGGTGGCCTCGTCATTCGCGCCGTGCTAACAAATTTCCTGCAGGTTATCGCGGCTGAGGCAAGCAAGGGCGGCCGGCGTGTAAAGTGTATGACCATCTCGGGCTTTATCTATTGCTGGTCGGCATGAGCAAGCGTAGCTATTGGTACAAGCGGAACCGCAAGGGTTGCGGCGAATAACGGGGCGGCTTCTCTCATTGGTCGGGTCTTCGTTGGCGAGTCGAACGGATGATCCATACAAGTGAGACGCGCGGCAAGCCCAGGATCGGGCGGTTGCGTCACGCGCAAGTCACTGGCGTTTAAATGGCACCCGTTTCATCGTTCGGCCTTTCGCGAGGCCCTGGCGCCTAATCCGCCGCGCTGCTATCGGGTTCTTTGATTTAGAAACTTCGTGCCACTATCTCCAACTCTCCACTCCCCCATGGCCTGAGCACGTCCTTTGGTGATGATGCGAGTAACTATGGGTTCCATCCCGGCAGTGGGCAGAGACCTTGCCATAGCCGAGTTTGCCTCTCGCGTTGGACCGTGACCCATTGACCCGTCCGACGACTGATAATAGCGATGGCTGGAAGAGGTATCGCGGCGAGGACGGGAGTGCTTGTAAAGAGCGCTACGCAAAGGAGCGCAAGTGCTATCCGGTGAAAGGCCAGCTACCAAGCACCTGTTGTCAGTAACAGGTCTGCGTGATCCGTTCTTCTACGCTTGCAACCTGCCGGCTCCCGCGACAAGTCGCAGAGACCCGAGCCCGTTGCGGCCTGCTTGGTGGTGCTAAGCTTGGCTCCGCGCGTATTACTTCTGCGTCTGTTGCTGCATAGGTGGCGGAGTGACGCTCCAGCTCTCCTGACGAATTTTCCATCCGTTGCCGTCGCGCACATCTACGTCGGACCAGTAGCCCGCAATAGGCATTGTATTGTTCGGTAGGGCCAGCGTGCCGCTCCATGCGCCTGATCTCGACATGATATTCGGCAGAGCCTACACGACATTCGTCAGCGTGCTCGGATTTACCGTATAAACCTTGCGACAACCTTCCAGGGACTTCGTGATCGCCGCCCTGCCGGAGATGATCCCAAACGGGGTAACCTGCATGGCATCTTCGGTATACAGCTCGGTGTGAGCCGGGATATCTTTCGCGATCATCGTCCGGTTCCAGGCGTCCAGCATGTCAGACCAGCTTGTTGCGCGTCTCCATCCGTATTCTGCGCCGAGACCGGTAACATCCATCCCGCGCTGATGACAATGGCGAGACATGTCCTACGCATGACCATCACCTCTCCGACATTCCTGGTCGTTAACTATTACGGTTGCATGGGCAACGAGATGGTCAAGTGGGAAGGGGAGCCGGGCCGCAATCGGTTGGACGACACGCGGCTCCCAGTTACAAAAGAACCCACCCCGAGCGATCGGGGTGGGTCTCTGTCTCAGATCAGCGCCCCAAGCAAGCCTGAATTGGGCGGCGATCACCGAAGAGTGGAAGAAGAACGGGAGTGCGCGCCTATTCCCGTCGCCGTATGAGCCGCCTTCTTCATATTGGCACCGAGCATTTCGACTTCAGTTTCACAAAGCCTCTCAGTTCCCGTGGAGGCGGCGAGCGCCTCGATTGGCTCGATCTCGCGGGCGCAGGGGTGACTTCCCCTCGGCGCGCCGCAAGCAGCTTCCACCGGCCAATGCGGACAACATTCGGAGTTTTTACTTTCAGGGTTTAGATAGCCTGCGCCGCAGAGGCTACGACGCGGCAGGGACCATGGGTGAGCGGTAGCTGGAGTTTCGCGCCGAGATCGTCAATTCCTTTAAGCCCATCGCTGACAGTCTTCGCGACACAATGTAGGTACTTCAATCGCCATCTCGACGGGATCTTTCGCAAGTGTTTGGACGTGGCGCTGAAGCGACTGCATCCCGAAGGGAAGGGGTCGCTTCAGAGGCGTATCGACAGTTTGCCGGAAACGCTTGGCATCGCCAGCAATGAAGGATGGGCGCACGAAATTCGCGATCTTGGTAACGACGCCTCGCATGAGGAGGAGCCGTTTAGCGATGCGGAAGCCAAGTCCTTGCACGCCTTCACAGAGATGTTTCTGACGTATGCGTTTTCGCTCCCCGGTATGCTGAACGAGCGCAGGGCACCTCCTCCGCCCGCGTAGTCTTCGGTTCGCGTCCCTACCGACGTGATTTGACGCCCCGCCCACCACGACGCGTCGTGCGCACAGACGTCAGGAGCACTGTCCCGATGCCCGAGCCAGCTCGTCGCACCAACACCGCCTGGATACCCTACCGGGCTTTGGCGAAGGAGCGCCAGCTCGCTCAGGCGCGCGAGTTGCTGCTTCAATTCGAGGAGCACCACGGGCGCCCGCCGGTGAGCGAGTTGGAAATCCCTTCGCTGGGCCGCTAGCAGCCCGGAGGACGGCGTGATCGAGCCGCGCGACGGCGCTAACGGGCCGCTAGCGGCGGAGCGCAGCAGCCCGGCGCCAGCCAATTGTTGTTTCACGGCAAACCTCTCGCCCACGGCTAACCCTATCAAGCTGCGGTCCAACGCGTCGCGATCGAGCATCTCGCCCTTAGGCGGCGGTGCGACGCCAGCCTTGGCGAGCAAGCGCACAATGTCGGTCGGCAACTGAACATCATCCGACCGCTTGGTGTCGGCGGCAGCGGTGATGGAGACGAAGCGGGCCGGGTCGGCGTACACGGCCGTCACGTCCATGCCGTCCACCTTCATCCGGCGTGTGATCGGCATAGCTCAGCCTCCTAGCCGATCCGCCGGCCGGGCGTGAGCAGGCCGCGCTCCGATAGCGCGACTTTCACCTGCATCCGCTCGGCCGTGTCGAACTTGGCCGCATCAAGCTTGCTGTTCACCGCATCGAATTCGAGCACCTTTCCTGCGGGCGGCGGCACGATGCCCGCGCGATCGAGCAAGCGCCGCAGCGCGCGCGGCACTTCGACAGTTTGTGGTTGTTCGCCCACAGCAGCGAGGGCTTCTGGCGTCGCGCCGACGGAGATGGAACCGCCGCTGCTGGCGGTTATCCGGTCAATGAACGGCATCTATTCGTCCTCCTCGGGCTCGCATTCTGGCTCGGCCACGACGGCCCGTGTCGCGACCGGCGCCCCCGGCACGGGCTCGGCGAGAGGGTCGCGCAGCAGCGCGCGAAGAAAGCCGCGCCAGTGCGTCGCGGCGGCCTCGGCCTGATCAGTGGTTACGCGAATGGCGGGGCGCTGACCGCCTGCCGTCGGCATGAATCCCGGCAGCAATACGGCAGGCAGGGCGACGTCGGCCTGGGCCGGTATCGAACCTGGCATCAGGCGCAGCGCGGCGGCTGCGCCAAGGATCGGCCGCAGCACACCCTCCATCTCGCCGGTCAACGCGTGCAGCCGCGCACCGTGCGTTCGATCACGTGCTCGATGACGACGGAGCGGACGAAGCTTTCGTGCCGGCTTTCCAGTGCCGTGATCTCGTTCGTGGTCAGCGCGATCTCGCGCTCCACACCGTCGAACGCTACCAATGCTGTGGCGGCGCGCTCGCGATCGGCGGCGAGCTGCTCGACCAACCGCTGGCGCTCGAACTCACCAAGCGAGGGCAGGGGTCCGGCCCCTGTGCCCTGCCGCCCCGCAGCATCCAGTCGATCAGCCCACGCGCCTTGACGCCTTGCAGTTCGGCCGACTCCGTCTCGGTTACGGCCGGGCGCCCATGTGGTGAGGGAGTCGCGCCGACCTTGCTCAAGGCGCGCAAGCTTTCGCGCTTTCGATCGACCCAGGCGAGGTAGCAGACCAACTGCGCACGGGCGGGGCTCAGGTCGGTGATGTCGATATCGAGCTCGCTCGCACTGGGCGGCGCGCCTTCGGTGATGTCATCCCCGGGTTGGGTCGCCTCGGCGAAGGCGTCGGCGGCAGCCTCGCGCGCTGCGATGGCAGCGCAGGCGGCTTCGCGTTCGTTCGCGACCTGACCGCGGATGTCGGCCTCGATCACGTCACGCACCAGTTGGAGCCCAGCCCGGCGGCGCGCGAGCTCGAACGGATCGGTGATTTCAGCAGGCTCGGCCATCTTCAACTTCCTTGGGTTCGTGTGCCGCACGGAAAGCGCCGGCCGAGCCGAGCGTTGGTTCGCGCCTTCGCGGCGATTTCGCGGGCGCATGCGGTGCATGACCGTTCGCTAACCCCCGCAGCGCGGCTTAGCTCGCGATTGAAGGAGGATGCGGGCTTCTCGCGTTCGCAAATGTAACAGGCTCCCCCGTGACGATTCGGCGTGCGCGGCCGAGAACTCGTGGTGCGGGAAGATCAGATCCGACCCGCCGCCCTGGATGTCCAAACCGGTACCGATCGGCTGAGCGCGATCGCCGCGCACTCCACGTGCCAGCCGGGGCGGCCCGGGCCGAACGGCGACGGCCAGCTCGGCTCGCCGGTGCGGGCGGCCGACCACAGCAATGCGTCCAGTTCGTCGGCCTTGCCGGGACGGTCCGGGTCACCGCCACGCTCGGCGAACAGCCGCGCCATCGTGTCGCGGTCATAACCCGACTCGTAACCGAACTGCGGCGTTGCGTCGGCTCGGAAGTAGACGTCCGGATGGTCGGGGTCATCGACACGTATGCGGCCCCGGATGCGAGCATCTTCTCGACGAGCTCGACCACTTCCTCTACGGCCTCGGTCGCCGCGACGTAGTCGCGCGGCGGCAACACCCGCAACGCGGCCATGTCGTCGCGGAACAGGTCGATTTCGCGGGCCCAGCTCACGCCAGTCGACGCCGTCGCGATGCGCACGCTCGAACAGCGGATCGTCGACGTCGGTGACGTTCTGCACGTAATGCACGTCGTGGCCGGCATCGAGCCAGACGCGGTGGACCAGATCGAACGCCAGATACGTCGCCGCGTGGCCTAGGTGGGTGGCGTCGTAAGGCGTGATGCCGCAGACGTACATCGTGGCTGTCGACCCAGACGCCACCGGACGGACCTGGCGATCGGAGCTGTCGTACAGCCGCAGTTCCGGCCCTCGGCCCGGCACCACCGGAACCGGCGGGGAGGACCACGTTTGCATGCTGTCGAGTGTAATGCCGGACCATCTACCAGCCGCGCGCCGGATGGCGTCGAGCAGCTCGGACGACTTCCGGGCGGCACATCAGGAAGTCGGGCAGGTACGGGTCGAGCTGGTTGTAGCGCAGCGGAGAGCCGTCGAGCCGGCTGGCGTGCAAGCCCGCGGCGAGCACGACACCGGCCGGTGCCGCGTTGTCCCACTCCCACTGGCCGCCCGCATGCAGGTAGGCGTCGACGTCGCCGCGCACGACGGCCATCGCCTTGGCGCCGGCCGACCCGATCGGCACGGCTTCCATTGCGACGGCGTGGCTCATCCGGTAGAGCAGCGACGGTGGCCGGTTCGCGCTGACGGCCATCCGGATCGGGTCCGAGACAGTGGGGCCGGACTCGACGCGCACGGTGTCGCTGCGGTACAGCTCACCAACGGCGGGCAGTGCGACGGCGGCGTCGCTGATCTCGGCGCCCGCCTGCCACAGCGCGACGTGGACGGCCCAGTCGTCGCGCCCGCGGTACGAGAATTCCTGCGTGCCGTCGAGCGGGTCGACGATCCAGACCCGGTCTGCGCAGCCTGGTCAGGTCGTCGTGCGCCTCCTCCGACAGCACGCCGTCCTCGGGCCTCTCGTCGCGCAGCCGTTCGAGAATCAGCGCATTGGCCCGCTTGTCGCCCGCTGCGCCCAGCGCGCGCGGATCGAGGAACCCGAGCTCGTCGCGGACGCCGAGCAGCAGCTTGCCGGCGTCCTTGGCGAGCTCGGCGGCCAGCGCCGCGTCAGTCAGAGTCATGGAATCGGGCGTCGCCAGGATTCTGAACAGCATGTTGTTCACGTCGAGTTGTTGATTCGGCTATCCACTCGCTGGTGAAGCCGGGCGCCTTGGCGAGGCCTGGTGCCAAGTCCCGGCGACGCGCCCTCGATCCGCGTCGAGGACGCGGATCTCGACCGCATCTTGTCGTCATCGACTGCGCGAGTCGGCTGCATCGCCGAGCAACGCTTCCAGTGCGGCACGTACAGCGGCATCTCGACTGTACCTCTCCGCGCACGCGGAGTCCCGATCGGCTCACTTCCCATTGCTTGACGCTATCAAGTGACGCGAACTTGCTGATCACCCGCGGCTTCAAGAATCGCCATGACTCCGAGGGAAGACCGGCGGCCCTTTGGCTGCAACGAGATTCACGTTATGCAGCGTGGCGGCGCCGTCGACGAAGGCGTTTAAGGGCGCCGCTCAGTATTCCGCTTCGCCGCATGCGCCACGTGATTCGTTCGACGCTGGCTGACGAGTTCACCGAACGTCGAACGTTCTCGGCATCGCACCGGAGGCTACTCAGAACGCCGGCCACGGAATCGGCCGGCGGCGGTCCGGGCCGGCATCACCGGGTTGTCCAGCAACGCCTCCGCGCGCCGACGCAGGGCCGCGATCTCGCGGCCGGTGATGTGCTCTGCGCAGCGCTTCGCCCAGCGAGTCCGTGAAGCGCGTCGCGCAGCCGCTCGACGGTGCCCAGCGTGTCGTCGTCGATCGGCTTGCCGGCCCAGCCCCACAGCACCGTGCGCAGCTTGTCCTCGACGTGCAGGCTCACGCCGTGGTCCACCCCGTACACGTGGCCGTCCAACCCGACCAGGATGTGCCCGCCCTTGCGGTCGGCGTTGTTGATCAGCACGTCGAACACCGCCATCCGCCGCAGCCGACGTCGTCGGCGTGCACCAGCGTGACCTCGTCACCCGCGTAGTCGTATGCCCGCAGCACCGGCAGGAAGCCCGGCGGCAACCTTGCCCGCCGGGAACAGGTCGACCAGATCGGGAACTGCCGGGTCTCGACCTCGCTTGCGTCGCCGGGCTGTTCCACCCACAGCTGCACCATTCCGGTCCCGGCTGGCCCATCGCGAATGATGGTGTGCGGCACGATGTTCCAGCCCAACGCCTCCGACACCAAATATGCGGCCACCTCACGGCCCGCCAGCGTGCCGTCGGGGAAGTCCCACAGCGGCTGCTCGCCGGCGACCGGTTTGTACACGCAATGCACGCTGTGGTCGGCCAGCGTCGCCTCGCACAGGAAGGTCGCGTTGCTTGCCGAGCGGATGCGCCCGATGACGGTCAGTTCGCCGGACTGCAGATCGCGTCGTCATGACTCGGCGTCATCGCCCGACCTCGAGAACGCCGCGGCGATAGCCGTTGGTGCGCACGCAGATATGGCCCGCGGGGTCCAGCGGCTCGTCGCACAGCGGGCACGGCGGACGGCCCGCCGAGATGACGCGGTTGGACCGGGCGGCGAACTGCCGCGCCGAATCCGGGGTCAAAAACACCCGCACCGCGTCGGGGCCTTCTTCCGCGTCGTCGAGTACCACCGACGCGTCGAACTCGGTGTCGCGACACGGCCAACAGTTCGACGACGACGGTCTGGGCTTCCGAATCCCAGCCGAGACCCATCGTGCCAACCCGGAATTCAGCGTCGACGGGCGTGACCAACGGGCTGAGATCGTCGACGTCACCGGTGTCCGGCGGAATCGGCGTGCCGAAGCGGCGATGGACTTCGGTGAGCAGCGCGCCGATGCGCTCGGCGAGCACGGCGACCTGCTGCTTTTCCAGCACCACCGAGACCACACGCGCGTCGTGCACGGCCTGCAGATAGAACGTGCGGTTTCCGGGTTGCCCAACGGTCCCGGCCACGAATCGGTCGGGTGAGCGGAACACGTGAATTGCGCGGGCCATGACACCTCCAAAATACCGGTAGTTGCTGCCCGGCCGTAGTTCCGCAACCGCGTCGTTAGCTATTCGGTAGACCCGCCGACCACCGCTTCATCGGCGCGGCGCCTCGCCGTCTGCGGCGGAGCGGCGTCAGCGCCGGACGCGAGGCGGCGCCGGTGTGGTTGACGTGCAGAACGAACGGCCGCAGCGGCGTGTAGCGGATCACGCTCATCGAAGCCGGGTCGGCGAAATGCGCTGAAAGCTGTCCAGGTGCGTGCCGAGCGCGTCGGCGACGACGGACTTGATGACGTCGCCGTGCGTGCAGGCCAGCCACAGCGCGTCGCCGCCGTGCTGTCGGCCAGCCTGCGGTCGTGTTCGCGCACGGCCGCCACGGCTCTGGTCTGCACCTGCGCCAGCCCTTCTCCGCCGGGAAACACCGCAGCACTGGGCTGCGCCTGCACCACCTTCCACAGCGGCTCTTTGACCAGCTCGCCGAGCTTGCGGCCAGTCCACTCGCCGTAGTCGACTTCGGTCAGGCGTTCGTCGATGAGCGGGGTGAGGCCCAGCGCTGCGGCCAGCGGCTCGAGCGTGCGCGGCAGCGCAGCAGCGGCGAACGACACCAGCGCGCGGATCGGCGCTCCCCGATCCGCTCGACCAGCGCGTCGGCCTGTTCGCGGCCCCGGTCGTCGAGGTCGACGCCGTCGGAGCGGCCCGCCAGCACATGTGCGGTGTTCGATGTGGACCGGCCGTGCCGCAGCAGGATGACGGTCATGTCGCGTGCACCACGCCCTGTCGCCAACAGCGCCAGCACGCACGGCACCCGCGATCACCCGGTAGCCGACGAACCAGTACATGCTGTGGCCGACCAGGAACCGCAGGAGCCAGGCGACCGCGGGGTAGCCGATGACGAACGCGATGACGGTCGCGACCAGAAGCTGCGCACCGCTGGCGCTCATCCCCTCGCTGAACGGGTGAAAGGCGTCCGGGAGCGAGAACAGGCCGGACGCAAACACCGCCGGGATCGCCAGCAGGAAGCCGAACCGCGCGGCGAGCTCACGGTCCAGGCCGAGGAACAGGCCCGCGCTGATCGTCGCGCCGGATCTTGACACCCCGGGGATCAGGGCCAGCATCTGCGCGACGCCGACGATGACGCTGTCGCGCCAGTTCAGCTGCCTCGACATGCCGGCGTCTGGCGGCCGAGGTACTCGGCGGCCGCGATCACTGCGGAGAACACGATCAGCGCGGTCGCGATCGACCCAGAGATTGCGCGCGCCCTACGGATTTCGTCCTTGAAGAACAAGCCCAGCACGCCGATCGGGATCGTGCCGATGATCACGTACCAGCCCATCCAGTAGTCGGCGTTGCGCTGCGCGGTCGACCAACAGGCCGGCGAACCAGGCCTTGAGGATCCGACCGATGTCGCGCGCGAAGTAGAGCAACACCGCGAGCTCGGTGCCGATCTGGATTACCGCGGTGAACGACGCGCCGGCGTCATCGGAGAAGAACACCCGCGACACGATCGCGAGGTGGCCCGACGACGATACCGGCAGGAACTCGGTCACGCCCTGCACCACCGCCAGGACGACGACTTGCCGCCAGGACATCGCTGGCGCCGCGAGTCACGACGACGACCGTACCGGATGACGACTGGCAGCTAGGCGGTAGCGGGCCCGGACTTGACGCGGTTCGGCGCGGTCGACGCGCGTCGCGGACCGCAGCGACCAGGCTGCGCTCGTCGGTGACATCGATGCCGACGAGTCGCGCCGCACGCGTGCGCGACCACGTCTTCGGGTTGCGGAACCGGGCCGGCGAGCCGTGGCCGGTAGATCTCGACAAGCAGCCGCTGATGTTCGATACGGAACGAGAAACTCCGGCCGTCGGCGAGCTGCCCGAACCCGCTGGCCAAAACCTTGGCCGTGAAGACGCCCTGTCCACATGTCCTCGATAAGCAAACTCTGGCTCGAACACTCACTGTCGGCGGCGAGGGTCATGGCGCGACCATACCTCGACGCAGCCCGCGCTGTGCAAGCGTCCAGACGGGCCGACATGTTGCCCGAGGTCGAAGTTCAGACCGGCTACCTCCTCGTCACTGACCGTCCACTGGATACCGAGAGCTACCCCTTGCCACACACCGCAAACACAGTCACACGTCGTTCGCGGCAGGCCGCTGGCTTGCTGCTTCGCTGGCATTGCCTGGCGGGCTGTTCGCGAAAACGCTCGACAAACCGCCACCGACGATCGAGCCCCCGCACCGGCGGCAATCTCCGCCGCTATCGCGGCACCGGCGGGCGTGGTCCGTCCACTGGCCGGCAAAGCGACGGCGGCAATGTTCGACGCCGCAGCGACGCTGGTGATCTTGCGTCCGGGTCGGCTCCGCGGCGACCCGCCAGCATCGCCGTGCTGCGCTCACGGCAACGATCCGCGCACGTTTCCGCTGCCCGGCGCCGGCGACCGCGCTGGCCGGAGACGGCAGCGGCGCCGCGTATCTGGCCGACGCGCGGCGGCTATTTCGCGGTCGATCTGCGGCCGGGCGGGTCGCGAAGCTGGCCGGTCAGCGGCGCACGAGAACGTCGATTTCACCGCGATCGCCCGCCGCGCCGACGGCAGGCTGGTGCTCGGCACCGCCGACGGCGCGGTCGTACACGCTGCGGCCGGACACCGCCGTCGCCGCCGAACAAGATCTTCGCCCGGGTGGATGCGCTTGCCGCACAAGGGAATACAGCTCGTCGTCCTGGATCGCGGCCAGACATCGGTGACGACGATCGACCCGACGGGAAGGTCGGAGCAGGCGTTGCGCGCCGGCGAGGGCGCGACCACCATGGCCGCCGATCCGCGCGGGCCGGGTGCTGGTCGCCGACACCCGAGGCGGCTCGCTGCTGGTGTTCGGCGTCGACCCGCTGATCATGCGGCAGGGCTATCCGGTGCGCAGACGCCCGTACGGGCTGGCGGGATCCGTGGGCTGGCCTGGGTGTCCCAGACCGCGGCCAATGTCGTCGTTGGTTACGATCTGGCCACCGGAATACCCTGTGGAGAAGGTGCGTTACCCGACCGTGCGGCAACCTAACATGCTGGCCTTCGACGAGGCCACGGACACCCTGTATGTGGTGTCGGGTGCGGGGACGGCGTGCAGGTGATCGACCACGCGGGGCGGGCCCACGATGACAGCGCGCGAGGCCGTTGCCGGCGGGTGGGACGTCGAGAAGTCCGACGACTACGAATGGGTCCCGCTTCGGCTGCCGCCAGACGTCACGCGGCTGTCCGCCTCCACCCGATTGTCGATCGAGGCCGAGTACCGCGGCTGGGAGTTGACCCGCGTCCGGCTTTACACCGACGGTAGCCGGCGGGTTTTGTTGCGCCGCAAGAAGTCCGCACGACGGTCGACCGCCCGGCTCGACCAGCCGGACTGTGACGGTGAGCGCTACGCGACGACCGTGATGCATACCGCGCGCTGCGGCGGTTGATGTTTTTGGTCCCGCCCGAGCGGATCCACACCTGGTGTTCGCTGTGCTGCGCGGCGTCACCGACCGCGGCTGCCGCGTCCGGCGGCGCTGCGCCGGAGGCTCGCGCCGCACGATCCGGTGCTGGCGAGCACAGTATTCGGGGTGCGGTTCCCCGGTCCGCTGGGGCTGGCGGCGGGCTTCGACAAGGACGGCACCGGGCTGAAGGCCTGGGGCGCATTGGGATTCGGCTTCGCCGAGGTCGGCACCGTCACCGCGCACCCACAACCCGGCAATCCGCCGCCGCGGCTGTTCCGGCTGCCCGACGACCGCGCGCTGCTCAACCGGATGGGGTTCAACAACCACGGCGCCGGCGAGTTGGCGTTGCGGTTGGCTCACCACCTCCCCGACGTGCCGATCGGGGTGAACATCGGCAAGACCAAGACCACTCCGCCGAGGATGCCGCCGCCGATTACCGTGCCAGCGCCCGGCTGCTCGGCCCGCTGGCGCACTTCCTCGTCGTCAACGTCAGTTCGCCCAACACCCCCGGGCTGCGCGATCTGCAGGCCGTCGAGTCGCTGCGCGCGATTCTCGACCGCCGTGCTCGCCGAGACCTCGACGCCGGTGCTGGTGAAGATCGCGCCCGACTTGTCCGACGCCGACATCGACGAAATCGCCGACCTGGCAGTCGAATTGGGGTTGGCCGGCATCGTCGCCACCAACACCACGATCTCGCGCGACGGGCTGGCACCCCGGCGTCGAGACTGGGCGCGGCGGTATCTCCGGGCCGCCGCTCGCGCGCGGTCCGCGGAGGTGCTGCGCCGGCTGTACGGGCGGGTCGGCGACCGGCTGGTGCTGATCAGTGTCGGCGGCATCGAGACCGCCGACGACGCCTGGGAACGCATCACCGCCGGGGCGTCGTTGCTGCAGGGCTACACCGGCTTCGTCTACGGCGGCGGGTTGTGGGCCAAGCAGATTCACGACGGCATCGCCGGCGGCTGCGCGACGGCGGGTTCTCCGTCGCTGCCGACGCGGTCGGTTCGGCCGCGCGCCGCTGACCCTCCTCGCTGTTCGTAGGTGCCGTGGATGACGGCGCGCGCGATCGCGTGCAGGAACAGGTTGAAGCCGAGGTACGCCGGGCTGGCATCCTCGCTGAGGTCGAGCTTGTCGACCTCGACTGCGTGCACGGCGATGAAATAGCGGTGCGCGCCGTGGCCCGGCGGCGGCGCGGCGCCGACGTACCGGCGCATGCCGGCGTCGTTGACCAACGTGACTGCGTCGCCGGGCAGTTCGCTGCCGTCGCCGACGCCTCGTGCAGTTCGGTGACCGGGCGGGCAGGTTGGCCACCGCCCAGTGCCAGAAACCCGGACGCGTCGGCGCGTCGGGGTCGTAGACGGTGACGGCGAAGCTCGTCGTCTCGTCGGGGAAACCGGACCAGCTCAGCTGCGGTGAGACGTCTTCTCCGCCGGCGCCCATGATGCCGCTGACTTGCGGCTTCGCCAGCGGCTGACCGTCGGTGATCGTCGTCGGAGGTCAGGTGAAACGTCGGCAGCTTGGGCAGGAAGTCGTACGGGTTGAGTCGGGCGATCATGGTCGATCCTTTCGTGTGATGGTGCGGTTAGCAGTGCGACAGGAAATGCTCGAGAACCTGGATGCCGAACATCAGCGCATCAACGGGTACCCGCTCGTCGACGCCGTGGAACAGCGACGCGAAGTCCAGGTCCGGCGGCAGCCGCAGCGGGACGAACCCGAAGCAGCGAATTCCTAAGCGCGCGAAGGCTTTTGCGTCGGTACCGCCCGAGAGCATGTACGGCACGGTGCGGGCGTCAGGGTCGGCGGCCAGCAGCGCGGCGTTCATCGCGTCCACCAGTTCGCCGTCGAAAGTGGTCTCGTACGACGGCAGGTCGGTGATCCACTCCCGGGTGACGTCGGGGCCGATCAGCTCGTCGACCTCTCCTTCGAACGCGGCCTGGCGACCGGGCAGCACGCGGCAGTCGACCACGGCTTCCGCGGTAGCGGGGATGACGTTGGCCTTGTAGCCGGCCTTGAGCATCGTCGGATTCGCGGTGTCGCGCAGGGTGGCGCCGACGATCCGGGCGATCGTGCCGAGCTTGGCATCGCGCCGTCGAGGTCGGGCGAGTCGGGGTCGAAGGTGTAGCCGGTTTCTTCGCCGACGGCGGTCAGGAACTGCTCGACAGCGTCGGTCATGACCAGCGGGAACCGGTGGCGGCCCAGCCGTGCGACGGCTTCGGCGACGGCGGTGACGGCGTTGTCATCGTGAATCATCGAGCCGTGTCCGGCCCGGCCGCGCGCGGTCAGCCGCATCCACATCATGGCCCTTCTCGGCGGTCTCGATCAGGTACAGCCGTGCGTCGCCGCCGTCCTGGCGGGGCACCGTCAGCGAGAAACCGCCGACCTCGCCGATCGCCTCGGTGACGCCGTCGAAGAGGTCGGGGCGGTTGTCGACGAGCCAGTGGCTGCCGAACTTGCCGCCGGCCTCCTCGTCGGCAAGAACGCGAACACCAGGTCGCGCGGCGGCACGATGCCGTCGCGTTTGAAGTGGCGGGCGACGGCGATCATCATGCCGACCATGTCCTTCATGTCGATCGCGCCGCGGCCCCAGACGTAGCCGTCCTCGACCGCGCCGGAGAACGGATGCACGCTCCAGTCGGCGGCCTCGGCGGGCACCACGTCGAGGTGGCCGTGGATCATCAGCGCGCCGCGGGTGCGGTCGCGCCCGGCAGGCGCGCGAACACATTTCCGCGGCCCGGCGCGCCGGACTCGACATATTCGGTCTTGTAGCCGGCCTCTTCAAGCTGTCGGCGACCCACCGCGCGCACTCCGCTTCGCCCTTGGTGGTCGCGGGGTCGCCGGTGTTGGACGTGTCGAACCGGATCAGCGCGCTGACGAGATCCACCACCTCGTCGCTGCGGGACGTTCGGTTGGCACCGTCACGTCCCCTTTCCTACCATTGCACCCGTCCGGCGCGCTGGTTTGGGTACCGGGCCACGGCACGAATCCGATAGCCTTAGCGCCTTAGCTGGCCTGCGGTCCGAGTGGCGGAATGGCAGACGCGCTAGCTTGAGGTGCTAGTGCCCTATTAACGGGCGTGGGGGTTCAAGTCCCCCCTCGGACACCCTTGCGAATCA
>CAVWQV010000002.1:0-110186 GCA_963757115.1 uncultured Alphaproteobacteria bacterium
AGTGATGCCGGCATCCGGGAATATGGTGCGCGCCAGCGACATCTCCGCCACGGGAGCGCAGTCGAAGTGGCGCACGCCGCCGGCCCAAACGGCGCGAAAGGAATGACGGGTCCGGGTTGCTTTTCAATGCGTAGAGCACGTCGCCGCTAAAGGCCGTTACGAACCGGCGGGCCGCGGTCGTTACGACCACGGGGCGCAAGCAGGACCGGTTCAGTTGGGCGTCGCACGGCGATGACGTCATCGACGCTTGGCAGCATCGCGGTCGTTTCGGATTCGGCGCAATCGGGGACACGGGCGAGCGGAAACGGGAGCGGGTCATCGGCAGTCCTCAACGTCGAGGACACACCGCGGGCCTCGCCGCGGGTGTGAGAGCGCCGCGGCGGGGCTTTTCAGGATGTCTCGCGAGGACTTCGCGGCGCCTCGTGCCAAGCATCAAACATACCGTTCTCCAGAAGATGCCGGCCCACGCGTGACCGGCCCGACCAAAAAGAACGCTTACGTCGTTGCTGTGCCCCAGAGGGGCTCGCGGCACGTGCGGACTGCGTTAGCCGACCAGCAATATTGGCCTCTCGGCCCGCAGATAAAGAGGCTGCGGCAAAAATTGGGTCTAATTCGTGCGCTCACCGTCTTCACTGCCGCCGACCACAATGCCGGGGATGCGCGCCGTCCACCAACATACGGCTGGCGCGCCGGATCGCCGCCGGGCCGAACCGCGCACCGCTGCGGTTCGTGGTGCCGATGTCGAATGGAAACGCCCGCGATGAGAAAGCGAGCATCACCACCATGGCGGGCAAGGCCAAGAAACGAAGGCGGGAGCGCGAACGTGGGCGTGTCGGTCATGCAGGTCTGGCGAAGCGCACGCCACGCACACTGTCGTGCGCAGCCAGAGTAATCATGTTCGGCCGCGAAACTCTCGCCCCTCGCTCTTCTTCTAGCCGGCGATGAGCAGCACAGATCGACCGAGCGAGAACCAGCCCGGGTCGAGCGACGCAAGCGACACCTCGATCACCCTAGCAGTGGTCGAGGAGCGATTGCACGTCGGCAAGCGTGAACTGGTGACCGACCACGTCGTGCTGCGCAAGACGGTGGAGGAGCATGACGCCTTGGTGGACGTTCTGCGGCAAACGCAGGACATATCCGTCGAGCGCGTGACACTCGAATCGCGTCGTATCCAAAGCGCCGTCGATCCGCGAGGAAGGCGGCGTGTTGATCGTGCCGGTGATGGAGGAGCAAGCCGTCGTGCAGACGCGTTTGGTCCTGGTGGAAGAGATCCGCATCCACCGCACGGCCCGCGCGCAGGCCGAGCAGCGGACCGTACCGCTCCGTCGCGAAGTGGTCGAGATCACCCGGCCGCCTATTCCTCACCCGTCATCCGTCCCTCAATCGTCAAAGGAGATTCCGAATATGGCCCTGAGTGAGCAGACAACACAGTCATCCTCGTCGACAGGCAGCGGGATGGGCGCAGGAAGTGCCGCCGCCCACGTGGTGGCAATGTACGACACCTACGCCGAAGCCCGAGCCGCGCGCGACAAGCTGACCGCAGCGGGATTTGCTTCCAGCGACATGGATCTGCTGGACCGCAATGCCGAGGCGTCCGATGCGTCGTTCAGCTACGAGCATAACGACCAGGGCTTTTGGGGCGCGATCAAGCGGCTGTTTATGCCCGACGAGGATGTGCACGGCTATGCGGAGGGCCTGCAGCGCGGCCACTCGCTTCTCGTGGTCCGGCCGAGCGCGGATAATTACGATCACGTGATCGAGGTGCTCGAGACGACGAACCCGATCGATATCGACGCGCGCGAGCAGGAGTGGCGTCAGGGCGGCTGGGCACCGCGGACCACGGCCGCACCCGCTGCCGCCATGGGTGCCGCGACCGGCGCCGCAGCCGTGACCGACCGCAGCACCACAAGCACGCTCGGCGCGCAGCCGGCCTCCGCCGAAGGACGGAGTGAAGAGGTGATCCCGGTTGTCGAAGAGCAGATCCAGATTGGCAAGCGCGATGTCAGTCGTGGATCCGTCCGCGTGCGGAGCTACGTCGTCGAGCGCCCGGTCCACGAACAGGTGCGCCTACGGGAAGAGCGGATCGATGTCGAGCGGCGTCCCGTGGATCGGCCGCTGGGAACGGAGACCGAGCCGTTCCGTGAGCGCGTGATTGAAGTCACGGCCACCGGGGAGGAGGCGGTCATTGCCAAAGAAGCCCATGTCGTGGAGGAGATCACCGTCCGAAAAGACGTGACCGAGCGCACGCAGGAAGTCGCAGACACCGTGCGCCGCACGGAGGTCGAGGTTGAGGACGAGCGCAACCGGACCGCCGGCGCGGCGGACCGCGCCTGCGGCCACCAAGGACACCGGCCGCCGAACCCGACCGCCAAGATCTGACTGCAACCTTCGGCCGCTCACATGTCGGGTGAGCGGCCGCTTCCTTAAAAGCCGCTCTCTTCCGATACGTTCATTTCGCCGAATTCGGCTCGCGCGAAGCAACGCCCTATGCCGGACGGATCCGCTTCGTCGGCCTGTGCGGGACTTCGAGCAGCGTCAAGACCACCCGAAAGCCCCAACTCGGCGCGACAGAACAACCGTCTCGTTGCGCCGGGTCGGAAACGCCTGCATTGAGCCGACATTCCGCGAATACCTCGAACGTGGCTGCGCCGAGTCCGATTTGGACGAAGAGACAACGCAACGTCTAGTCTAGAGCAATTTTGGTTTAGTCGAACGCATAGCCGGCGTGACGGAGGTATGAGCGGCACTCGTCTGGGCTGAACGTGACGAGTAGCTCTCCGATGGTGTTCCAAAGCCCATCACGAGTGCGGGCCGCGACCTTGCGTAGCAGCGCCTTCAGCTTGGCGAACATCTGCTCGATCGGGTTTAGGTCGGGGCTGTAGGGTGGGAGGTAAAGGATGCTGGCCCCCACGGCAGTGATTGCCTCTGCGATACCGGCCACCTTGTGGGCGTTGAGATTGTCCATCACGACGACGTCGCCGGGAGCGAGCGCAGGGGCGAGGAACTGCTCGACGTAGGCGAGGAAAGCCTCGCCCGTCATCGGCCCGTCGAGCACCAATGGAGCGATCACGCCGGAGCTGCGCAGACCGGCCACGAAGGTCGTCGTACGCCAGTGGCCGTGCGGAGCCGCATCGACCAGGCGCTCGCCGCGAGCACTCCAGCCATAACGGCGCACCATGTTGGTGCTGGCGCCGGTCTCGTCGAGGAAGACAAATGCAGCCGGGTCCATGAAGCGCTGCCAGATCCGCCACAGTCGGCGGTGCTCAGCGACGTCAGGCCGATCCTGCTCGGCGGCGCGCAGTGCTTTTTTTGTGCGTCAGACCAAGCCGGCGCAGCGTCGACCAGATCGTGGTGAGCGAACCGGGATCGATACCGCGCTCAATCAACGAACCTCTTATCTCGGCCAAGGTGATACCCTTGTGGCTGCTCGTGAGCTCGCGAAGCAGGTTCTCATGTCCGCTCAGCAGCGGCTTGCGGTAGCCGCCAATCTTGGCCGGTTCCGCGCTGCCAGTCTCCCGCACGCGACGCACCAGCTTGATCGCCGCAGACGCGCTCACCGCAAACCGGGCGGCCGCGCTTCGCGCCGAACTTCCGCCCTCAACCGCACACAGCAAACGGCGTCGGAGATCCTGAGACAAAGGTGCCGCCATCACAGCCTCGCTGCTTAACCGGCATTCTCAGAATCAGAACCGCTCGAACTCTACGCAACATGAAAATGCTCTAGCTCATCCAGTTGCCACCATCGACATTGAGCGTCTGCGCCACGACGTAATCGCTGTCCGACGAGGCCAGGAACACAGCAGGCGCACCATAATCGCCCGGCCGGCCATGCGTCCGGCCGGAACCGCCTCCCCGACAAGTCGCTTCTTCTCGCCGATCGGCCGGCCCTCGTGCTTCGCGAACAGGGCATCAACCTCGTCCCACATCGGGGTATCAACCACGCCCGGCGCGATGGCGTTGACATAGATGCGGTGCTTAATGAGATCGAGACCGGTGGATTGGGTCACGCTGATCACCGCCGCCTTGGTCGCGCGATAGACTGGGAGCAGCGGTTCGCCGCGTAGGCCGGCCTGAGACGACATGTTGATGATCTTGCCGCCCCGGCCCTGCTCAACCATTCGCCTCGCAACCGCCTGCAACGTGAAGAACATCCCTTTCAGATTGATGGCAAACTGGCGATCGAAGCTGGCCTCGGTCGTCTCGAGCACGGGCTCCATGTCAAAGATCGCGGCGTTATTGACCAGAATGTCGATGCCGCCGAACCGATCCACCGTGGTCTTCACCATGCCGGCGATCGATGCCGCGTCGCGCACGTCGAGCCGGACCGCGAGTGCCTCGCTGCCGAGATTGCGGGCCAGCTCCTGCGCCTTTTCCTCCGCCACGTCGGCGATCACGACGCGTGCGCCCTCCGCCGTAAAGGCCCGTGCGATTGCTTCGCCAATTCCTTGGGCGCCGCCCGTGATGACAGCAACTTTGCCTCTCAGCTTCATATGGGTTCCTTCCGTTCTGCTCTGTTAAGCATGTTCGGCTGCGAGCCTCCCACGCACATTGCCGGCTTGGTATATTACCGTATTGACCGGAGTTATCTCGCGCACCAGCCGCACACGCTGCTGCCGTGAAATTTGGCCACTACTCTAGCCGCCAATGACGCTCCAGCTCTAGCATCGCAAATCCGGACTGACGTGACCCCGTGCGGCGTATTTGTGGTCAGGATGCGCGGCTCACCGTGCGCGCCGTCCATCTCGCACTGAAGGAGATACTTCCCCTCGTAGGGACAATAGGAGGCCAGAGGCGGCCAGTCGATTCTGATTAGGCAGCGCGGTCCGACACCTGCTGGCTCTATTGCCTAGCCTCGTTTTAGAACGGACTTGCAAGGAGTGACCTCTTCTTCAGTTACAACCGACCCTATTCAGGTGTAGCGCGCGACCGCGCTTTGACACCTCGCGCGCGCGACGAACGGCGCAGACTTCAGGTGGCGCCAAAGGTCCCGTGAACGGGTCCTCGAGACGTCGGACCGGCTGGCATCAACGCGGCCCTGATGGAGACACGTCAAGCGCACAAGGCGCTCTCGGCCATGACAGTCAGGACTGATCGCAACGACGCTCGTACCGTGCCAATGTGCTCCGAATGCGGTGGTTCCGTCCCGCGGCCTGTGATGATCGGGTCAGCAGGTGGTCCACCCTGAAAGCCCGGGGGCGTGCGGTCGCCCAGCGGCGCGGAGTCAAGCGAGCCAAGGTCGCGGTCGTTCGCAAGCTCGCCGGCATTCTCCACGCATGTGGGTCAGCGACACCGCCTTTTGCTACATGATCTCAGCAGCGGCCTTGAGGGTTTGCGCGATCGGCTGATGGCCCCAGAGCTGTTCAAGGTATTCGCGGCCGAATTTGTTCCCGAATGGAACCGCCTGCAGGCGGACATCAGGGCCGAACACGATGCGACCGCGGCCGAGTTAAGCCGGATCCGTAGTCAGATTGAGGGCCTTGTCGACGCTATTGCCGAGGGCACGCCGGCTGCCGCGGTGCGAGACCGCCTGGGGACACTGGAAGCTCGCCGGATGCCGTTGGAAGCCGAACTGTCTACCCCGCCCCCGTTCGCACCCCGCCTGCATCCCAACCTGGCCGAGGTGTGCCGGGAGAAAGTGGCGGCACTCACTCAGGCACTGGCGGCGGAAGACGCCACCGATGCGCGCGAACTCGTGCGTAGCTTGGTTGAGGAGATCCGGCTGATCCCAGAGGACCGCCGCTTGCGCGTTGAGGTCCGCGGCGAGCTGGCGGCAATCCTGGCGTTAGCGGGCGGCGGCAAAAACAACAAGGACGCCGGGAATACCGGCGCCCTGGCTAAGCAATCAAGTTGGTTGCGGGGCTCGCTGCCACCTTTACCGAACTCGATTTCCCGCGCTTTCTCGTAGCGGGTTCGAAGTCCCCTATGAAACACGCAGCGGTCCAATCACTTAGGCGACTTTCGGCCTCCTTGTCTGGGCCTAAGCGGCAAATCCGCGGCGTATATATACCGCCAAGCCGATGAAGTGACTCGGGGGGATTCCGGCGCGGCTTGATGGGTGATCCTATCGTGGTCCGACGAAAATCCGGAGGACTGGGATGGGACGTCCGGTCGAGATCCGCAGTGACTTGGCGACCGCTGCGGAGCTGCGCGCGTTGGCGCGGCGCGAACGCACTCCACGGACCGTCATGCGGTTACTTGCGATCGCCCACGCTCTGGAGGGCATAAGCCGGGCGGAGGCGGCGCGGCTCGTTGGCATGGAGCGACAGGCGCTGCGGGACGCCGTGATGCGGTATAACACGGAAGGCATTCGGGGACTGCGGGATCGTCCGAAGCCGGGACGAAAGCCCTGTTTATCTGATGCAGAGCAGGGATCGTTGCGGGCCGTTATTCTGCGCGGCCCGGGCGACGGCCGGGACTGGACGTTGCCGATGCTGTGCCGCTGGCTCGAAGCACGCTTCGACAAGCGGCTGCATCCGGCGAGCCTGTCGCGCATCGTGCGCCGGCTCGATCTTTCCCGCCAGAAGACCCGGCCGATGCATCCGCTGGCCGATGCGAAGGCGCAAGCCGCATTCGCAAAAGGGGGCTGTCGCACGCTGTCGGCATGGCCGCCGCCGCGCATCCGGACAAGCGGATAGAGCTCTGGTTCATGGACGAAGCCAGGGTCGGTCAGAAAGGCCGCACCGGGTATCGTTGGTGGCTGCGTGGCGAGCGGCCGCGCGGGCTGTGCGACCGCCGTTTCGACTGGACCTACCTTTACGCCGCGGTGCGCCCGGCCAACGGCACGGCTTTGCCCTCGTGTTGCCCGAGGTGTCGACGGCTGCAATGAGCACGTTCCTCGAGCAGTTCGCCGCAACCATTGACCCTGATGCGCACGTCGTTCTCGTGCTCGACCAGGCGGGATGGCATGGCTCGCGCCAACTCGTCATTCCCGAAACCGTCAGCCTCGTGCCGCTGCCGTCCTATGCGCCGGAGTTGAATCCGGTCGAGCGGCTTTGGCTTCATCTGCGCGAGCGCTTCTTCTCGCACCGCGTGTTTGACGGCTACGACGAGATCGTTGCCGCTTGTTGCGAAGCCTGGAACAGCCTCACGGCCGGACAGTTGCAATCCCTCTGCGGCTATCCATGGATCACAAAGGTCAGTTTATAGGCTCCGCGGTATGATACCGGACGGAGTGGGACATTGGCGGCGGAGAGCGCAGGCGGAGCCGCCAGTGGCGTTGTTCCCGAGAGCACAGTCACCGAACAGCACCGGATCATGAGCGCCGTCACATCCTCCCGCGCCTGGTCTTCCGCGCACAGATGCCGAAGCAATTCCGACAGAGCAGAGAGACGCATCACCCAGCTACCTGAGCTCGGCGAGAAGGGACTTGGCTTCCAGCAGATCCTTGGTGGCGAAGCCCTCGGTGAACCAGTCGTAGATCGGGGCGAGCAGGTCGTATGCCTCCTGGCGTCGGCCCTGGCTCTGCAATAGGCGTGCGAGGCTGGTCGACGTGCGCAGCTCCCAGGATTTCGCCTGCTGGCGGCGCGCCCAGTCGAGTGAGGCAAGAAAGTTCTGCTCTGCGGCTTCAAAATCGCCGGCGAGCGATAGGATCCAACCCCTGACGCGCAAGTTCTCGGCGTGGTGGGAGCGATCCTTCCAGCCGAAGCGTTCAAACTGAAGGATGCTTTCACTCGACTAGATTTACCGCGTCGTCAAGGTCGCCAAAGTTTGGGCCACGCCCTCCGCGAGCACGCCTTTCCAGATAAGGATTGCCGAGCCCGTCCACCACCGGCGCTTCCCAAATGGTGATGCCGCGCCTTGAGCGACGGCTGCTCCTCTTGCGCGATTGACCCGTTCCGGATCAACGCAATTCGCGGAAAAAATCGGCACCAGTAACTCTCGTCAAGATGCGAAAGGCTGTGTTCTGCGGCCCAAGTCGGTTCGGCTTCGTCCGACGCGCTTCAGAAGTTCATCCCGGCTCGCGGAGATGGTCGAAGACAAGAGCGCCTCTTGTCAGCCCCCAGCGCCAGGTTAAATGGGTGTCCACGCGGCGTGCGCGCGCATGGGCCTCGGGCATTACTAATAGCGTCTACCGCCTGATCAGGGATAGACCGAGTATCCAGGTGCGAGCACGCGCTTGATGGACAAAGCAAAGGTCGTGAAGGGATCGTGGTTGAGGACATCTACTAGAGCTGGCCATGCCGCTCTTCGGTCGTAGAGCGCCAGCGCCTGCGTTGCCGTCGCGTCTCGGGATCTGATCACCTCGTCGAGCCAGAAATACGATTTCCGCAGCCGAGAGATGGCCGCCGTAAATCAGGACGTCGGTCGCCGTGAAACGTTTCGCCGGGGTTCCTAGGGTCTGGCACGACACCAGCGAAGCAAATCGGTCCAGTCGTTCCCGTGTTCGCCACGTGTGAACCCAGAGCGCCCATGAGTATCATCAGGTAATGCATCGTTGCGGTCAAGCGAGGTCGGCCAGCCTCCAGCGCCGGTTCAAAGTGTCGCGCGCACCTCCTGAGCCGGCCAGCCCCGCGGGCGCCAGCCACGCAGTGGCCTAACAGACACGCGCAGCGTCAAGCTCATGAGCCGCCACGCTGGCGCAGATGGAAGGCAACTATAACGGCGACGAACCAGGCCCTTGTTCAGAGTGGACGACATCGCTTCGGCGAGCGCCGACGCGCTTGAAAGCTAAGCTCGCCAGCTTTGCGCCAGAGCGGAACGGCCCTCTCGGGGTGCTTCGCCTCGGTGTAATGGTAGTGCCAGCACCTCGGGTTCGGTGGTCTGGATGCTCGGGAAGCGCTGCTCGATCACCCGCGCGATCTTGGCGTGCAGCTCCTGGCGGCGGCGCTTGAGCAGCGAGTCATACGCCGCGTCCTGCACCAGCGCGTGCTTGAAGCTGTAGACCGCATCCGGCGGCGTGCCGCGGCGGAAGGCCAGACCCGACTCGCACAGCCGCG
Source organism: uncultured Alphaproteobacteria bacterium (assembly GCA_963757115.1). Classification (GTDB taxonomy): domain Bacteria; phylum Pseudomonadota; class Alphaproteobacteria; order Acetobacterales; family Acetobacteraceae; genus CAVWQV01. Next base: position 8,937 of record CAVWQV010000002.1, read on the forward strand.
CCAGCGCCTCGTCAAGCTGGGCCTGCGGCATCGGCGCCACCGCTTCGATCATCTCATAGCTGAACTCGCGGCCGATCGCCGCGCCGATCTGGGCGATCTCCCGCACCGGCATGAAGCGATCCAGCCGCGCCATCAGCGAGTCCCGCAAGGTGGCCGGAATGGTCACAGCTGCGGGCGGAGCCAGCATACTCGTAATGATCACCGGCATCCTTCAGCTCGCCCGATTCCAGAACGGCCTTGGTCAGCTCCTCGACAAACAGCGGCACGCCATCGGTCCGGGTCAGGATCTGCTCCAGCAGCGGCCCAGGCAGCGCCTTGCCGCCTGCCAGCGCGGCGACCATCGCCGCGCTCTGCGTCCGGGTCAGCTTGGACAGGTTCAAGGCGCCGACATGGCCGTGTCCGGACCAGCGCGATTGAAACTCCGGCCGGTGGGTGAGCACGACCAGCAGCGGCATGGTCTTCACCCGGTCGATCAGCAGGTCCAGCACCTCCAGGGTGGTGGGATCAGCCCAGTGCGCGTCCTCGAACAGCAGCACGCTGGGCTGCCGCCGGGCGGCCGCCTCGGTGATATCGACCAGGGTCCGCAGCGTCTCGTCCTTGTGCCGCTGCGGCGTCATGGCCAGCGTGCCGTAGCGCTCCTCGCAGGGGATGGACAGGATCGACGCGACGAACCGGACGTCGGCCAGCGGGCGGCCGTAGTGCGTGACGACCAGCGCCTCGAGCTTGTCGAGCTTCGCCTCGGCTGTCTCGTCGCGGGCGAACCGCAACGCCCGCTCGAAGTTGTCGATGATCGGCCAGAAGGCGCTGTTGACGTGATAGGGCGAGCACTGGAAGCGCAGCGCCTGCACGCCCTGGGCCTCGAGCCGCTCGCGCAGCGCGCTCAGGATGCGGCTCTTGCCGATGCCGGGTTCGCCGCCCAGCAGCACCACCTGGCCCTCGCCGTCCTGCGCCTGCGCCCAGCGGCGCAGCAGCAGATCCACTTCCTCGTCGCGGCCGACCAGCGGTGTCAGCCCGGCCGGGCTGTGATGCGCATCGAAGCGGCTTTCCGTCACCGCGACACGCTCCACCCGCCAGGCATGGACGGGTTCGGCAATCCCCTTCAGGTCGTGTTCGCCAAGGTCGCTCAGGTCAAAGGCATTGCCGACCAGGCGGCGGGTCGAGGCGGCGATGACGATCTGATCGGCGGCGGCCAGTCCTTGCAGCCGCGCGGCGAGATTGGGCGTGCTGCCGACTGCCAGCTTGGCCTGGTCTCCCACGCCGGCCGGTTCACCGACCACGACAGGACCGGTGGCGATGCCGATGCGGACGGACAAGGCCTCGGTGGTCGAGGCCCGCCTGACGGTCTGCAACGATCTCCAGCGCCGCCCGCACGGCGCGCTCGGCGTCGTCCTCATGCGCGGCGGGCCAGCCGAAATAGGTCAGGATGCCATCGCCGACATAGCGGGCGACGAAACCCGTCGTAGCGGGCGATGACGTCGCCGCACAGGGTTCGATAGGCATGCAGCAGATCGCGCAGCTCTTCGGGATCGAGCTTTTCGCTCAGCGCCGTCGAGCCCACCAGGTCGCAGAACATCACCGTCAGCTGGCGGCGTTCGCCACCATGCGAAACAGCATCGTCTGCCGGTGTCGATGCTGGATGATCGCCAGATGGCCTGACCGCCTGCGAAGACGCGCCGTCATCCTGCAGTTTGGCGATGGCGTCCAGCAGGCGCCGGCGGTGGCCGACCGAGACTGACGCCGAGGTCCTTGAGATCCTCGCCGGTCAGGTGGGCAAGATCTCGGCATCGACGCCATTCTCGCGGAATGCCGCCTCATACTGTTCAAGCCCCAGGCTCTTCAGCCACGCCCCGACATCCACCGCCGTTTCCTCCGGCTTGGTGATGCTTGCGGCAGACTATTGCGCGGGGGAGCTGCTTCTGTCGAGGCAAAGAAATGCTGTGGAAGTCTCGCAGTTTCGGCTCATTGCAGGGCAGCAAAAATTGGCCGCTGGCGTTTCGATCAGACCTTGTCCTCGACTACGGCCGTAAATCACCAGATGCCACCTGTGCTTCTTGACCTGGACAGACGTGGCTTCCTGACGTGATAGTCCGCCGCACGCATCGCCAAGTTGGGGAAACGATACCGGCTGAGGCTCCCGCCCCGGTCTCGCCCTGCGCACCACCCGATCTGACATGGCTGCCCGATGCGTCCGAAACCATCGCGAACGTCGCCCGCTCAGCGTGATGTTCTGTGACCTCATCGGCTCCACGGGCTCTCAGCCCGGCTCGATCCCGAGGCGGCAAACGAGTGGCGCCGCCGCTATCAGAATTGCACCCCTTTCGTCAGCGCACCATCGACTACCAGATTCGTCCCGGTGATGAAGCTCGCTGCCGGGCTGGCGAGGAAAACGGCCCCGCGCGCCATTTCCTCCGGTCGTCCCATGCGGCCCGTCGGGTTCAGCGACATCGCCTGCGCGAACAGTTCCGGATTGCCTTGCTCGATTTTCTGCCATACACCGCCGGGGAAGTAGGTAGTGCCAGGTGATAGCGCGTTCACGCGGATACCCTTGGCTGCCAACTGGAAGGACAGCCCTTTGGCGTAGTGAACGAGAGCGGCCTTGAAGACGCCTGTACGGCCCGGCCGCGAAATCGACCTCTCGCCCGGAGACGGACGAGATGACGACAATGGACGCTGCGTCGGACTTCTCCAGAAACGGCATGGCGGCATTGACGGCCCGTACCGTGCCCATCAGATCGGTGTCGAATTCAGCCTTCCAGGACGCTTCGTCCTGGCCGATTGCAAGGGCAGAGACATTGGCGACGACGACATCAAGGCCGCCAAGCTCGGTTGCGGCGTCTGTGACCCAGGCGGTCAGCGCGGGTCCGTCCGCAACATCCAGCGCCCGGCCGGTTGCCCTGACGCCTTGGGTGCGCAACGCCCCGACAGTGGCTTCGATTTCGGCCGCGTTGCGGGCCAGATCGCGACGTCAGTGCCCTCTGCCGCAAAATGTTCCGCAATGGCGCGGCCGATGCCTTTGGTTCCGCCGGTAACGAGGGCCTTCCTTCCAGCCAGTCCGAGATCCATGATTGTTGCCTTTCTTGTGTTCCGTCAGGAAGCCGGTGCGAGGTACTTTTTCGGAATCCGGTGCGGCAGTATATTTCGGGTCAACGAAGTTGTCGAGCCGGACCTTTCCGCACTGGCTCAGCATCATACGGCCGTGCCAGCCGCATTCTGCCTCCATCACAAGACCAGCTCGCTCGTATTGTGGCAGCCCCAGGCGCTCGGCGAGGATGCCCGTATCACGAAAGCTCCCTTTCAACGAGAAAGCTAAGGGTAATCTGGGCTTCGGGTGGCGGCGTCGTTAGCCATATCGACATTGTTAATGGGTCCCCAGCATCACTTGAAAGGGAGTTTTGATCGCGCAATAACAATTCCGCCGCTGCAGTAGCTCCAGGTTCCGCCTGGTTCGGTTGGCGTAACCGCCCAGAACGCCGCTCGGGGTGTTCGCCGCACCGAGCAGGACTGGCAAGCTGCGGCTGTCGTGCGCGGCGCAACACCGAGGATCTTGAATATGAGCACGGCGTCGTAAGGCGGTCGGCCGCCCTTCGCCCCCTCCCAACGCACCAGCGCCGCATCCAGCACCGGGCGGAAGACCTCGAAGTCGACCACCGATGCTAACCGCTGTAGCAGATGGCCGGCTGCTGACTACGCCCCATAGCGGTCGTCGATGTCGAACAACCCTCGCTGACCGGACATCCCCGCCTCCCCGCATCGAAGACGCTCAGCGAAATCATCTCCGTCGTGATCGTACTGGTATTTCGAACTATCCCGCTGTTTTTGGCGGAGGACGTTGCTGGCGCGACCGCGGCGGTTGCGGTTGCCGGAATGTTTGGCGCTGGAGTGAGGAAAGCCTCCGGAACAACGGCGCAGTGCCGCCGGTTCGCTTGAATGCGTCTTGGATGAGCGACGGTGTGATCGTCCAGGCTGCCGCTGGCTGATAGCGGACGTCTGGCAGGTGCGGCCATTGGTCCCAAGCGGCTGAAAGAATGCCTCGCCTGTCGTATTGGTGGGGCCGCTCGGCTAATACGTGCCGAGTACCCTTCGCTGTCGGGGAATTCGGCGAATTTCGGGGATGACCGGGGGTGGCTCCTCGACCGACGGCTCGGGCGCGCGTATCTTCATGGCGTTCTTGGCCGCATGCTCGGCCCACGCAGGGCGACCTGAGGAACCGAGCGGCATATCGTCGGCGTCGGCGGTTGTCGGACCGACCAGCAGCCAGGAAACGGCAAAGAGCATGCGTGCGCCGCTAGCCAGGAACTCCGAGCATGTCTTGCGCGCCTGCAAATCATTGGACATCGTCTTGCCCAGTGCGCTCACGATAGGGTGTCCAAAACACCCGTCCTTGCCACTCCGTTCTGCAGCGGATCGCGCGGCTGAAAGAAGGTTCGGCTCTTCTCCTGCTCGCATCGAACGTCTCCGTTTCGGCTCGAGAATAGGGCGGCGCTAAAGCACGCAACGGGACTTGATAAACTCCGTCACGATATGCATGAGCAGCACTCTCGAGCCGCCGAGAGTTTGCTCGAACGAGGGTCAGCAAGGCTTACACAGACGATGACATGGATTATCGATCCCCGAGTGTGATGAACATCACAGTGGACCTGGGCGCTTCCCCACGGGATGCTGGTCTCGCGAGTCTCTCCGGAGTGACTCTATCCCAAACTTGGACCGCTTTGATGCGAGTGCCAGCGTTTCACGGAACCTTGGCGAGCTGCCGAGGCGGATCATTCAAGGATGAATGAGTTGCTCGTCCTCGGTTTCGTTGCACGAAAGAAGACACTCGGCGAAGGCTGGACAGGGCGCGTTTTTCTCAGCCGGATTGAGGGGTGACGCCACGACAGCGGACGCCGTGGCGGATGGGATCACTGTCGCGCAATCCGCGAGCACGCGACCTAACGCACGCTGTCACCGTCAGTTTGTCATTGGCTGCTGCGGAATGCTACAAGCATTCATTGCGCTCCACAACGCTGATGTTGATCCATCCAGATCGAATGCACCCAAAAGCGGTGGTCCCAACTCTTGAATATGGATCAGGGCCGATGTGTGCGTCGTGAGTTCACGCGCAAACTTCTCCGAGTCAGGTGGTGACGCCATATCGCTGCCGATGGTGGTCCAGCTCTCGACATGCGGAGATTGCTCATCAAATGCGACACGAACCCGCACCCTATCTTTATCGTTCGAAGCCAAATTGCGGGCCATTTCTGGCGCATACAGATACACCTCGAAAGTCTCGCCTTCCTTGCATTGAGCGTTCAAGGTGAATGCCCCTTTGTCACCTCGATCCGCGGCGTTGGCGGCGATCACTGACGATCCCCGACCGGGATAACTGGCGCTGACGACAACCCAAGATCCAACCTTCCCGACCTCAGGTTGCGGTGCTCCGGGCGGCTCCAACGATGAGGCGGATTGCCCGGTAAATGCCGTCTGGCGGCATGCGGTCGGGAGCAAGCCGCCCAAAACTAAGCAACAACAGACAGCCAGGCGTCTAGCGCCAAAAGCGAAAACCCTGAAGCGAAGCTTTGTGATCATCGCTGTGCCCCCTAATCAAGCCTCGACGACCGACAATTGGCTGGCTATTTGTCTTGAGATCTGATGAAGGTTCTCAATCCTATCATTTTCCATAGGTATCGACCCCGACGCTTGATCAAGGGCGCGGGCGACTCCTCGCATAGCGAGGGATGCCATCGGGAGATTACTCGACGATAAAAAGCTTAGCGCGACAGTGAGGTAGTCATCCGCAAGATCAAGCAAGTTTACCGGGTGCACCGCACGGATCAGGCACTCACCTAACAGCTTTTGGGCAACCACCATAATTCGCTCAGGAGACGACTGTTCTTGCAAACCACTGAGAGCGTCTTTCAAGCGAGCCGTCCGCAAAAACTTTCCCCCCCTCGCTACTGTCTGTTGAGCAAGCCCGAGCTCCTGGGCCAAAGCACGATCGACGTCGACAGTGAGCGCCGGCGCATCGGGAACCTGGTAGACGTGGGAGTCGACGATGCCCGGTTCACGGCTAAAATCCCGTGCTAAGCGCAGAGCAAATGCATAAGCTTCGTCACTCTGCGGTCCCGAAACGCGAATATCGATCGGAGCTTGGCGCCCGAAATTGAGGACCTGATTGACGATGTCGGCTGGTTGGAAAAAGAATTGCAGGTTCGGGAAGCGCCGCGGCAGCTCGTGGCGCAGGCGTTCGATATGCTGGGGGGTGGGGGTGTGCTTCGGCGCGAGCGAAACTAGGATCTCCCCATCCATGGTGCCTATCGTGGCGGCGTCGCTGAGGCCAGTATTGGTCGCGCTATAAGGCAATCCAATGTTGTCGAGGAGAACCCCTATCTGCTCGTCTCCTACAATCTCCCGAATGGCGCGCTCGACGCTCGCGAAATAACGCTGGGTATCCTCAATCCGAGTGGCCGGAGGCGCGCGCACGTGCAAGCGCATCTGTCCGGCATCGACTTGAGGGAAGAAGTCCATTCCGAGCGCTGGAAAAAGCAGGAATGACGCGCCGATCAGCGCGACGAAAAAGGCGCAAGTTGGGATAGGGCGATACACTGTCCAGGCTAGCGTGTTCCGATAGATCTCACGGAATCGCTCGAATCTGCGTTCAAAACCGCGATGAAGGTACGCTAGCGGGCTGAGCCGTTCACGCCCGTACCATCTTCTCGCCCGAGGCGCGGCGTTGCGGTCATGGTCCAACCCGAGTTGGGAGCGCATGAGGTACTTAAACAGCACCGGAACGAGCGTGAACGACAGGACCGAGACTGGCGGATAGCGCGATAATCACTGAAAGTGAAAGGGGGGAAAACAGGTATTTGGCCGTGCCAGTCAACAGGAATACTGGCACGAAGACCACGCCGATGGATAGGGTCGCGAGGAATGTGGGCGCGCCGACCTCGCCCGCACCGGTTAGGATGGCCCGTTCAAGTGGTTCGCCCAGGCCGATATGGCGCTCGATGTTCTCAATCACAACGGTGGCATTGTCGACCAGTATGCCAACCGCCAGGGCAAAGCCGCCTAGGGTCATGGTGTTGAGCGACTGGCCGCCGAGGTAGAGTCCTATGGTCGCAATCAGGATCGAGAGCGGGATCGAGGCGACGATGATCAGTGTCAGGCGCCAGTTACCGAGGAACAGAAGGATCATCAGTGCGGTCAGTCCAGCCGCCATGGCGCCGCCGATCAGGACGCTGTTTAGAGCTGCCTTGACGAAGATCGACTGATCGAAAATCGGCGTGAGCGCGACATTGGACGGGATGCGTTTTCGGATATCTGTCAAGGCATCCTTGACACCATTAATCACGGCCAGAGTCGAAACCCCGGAAGACTTGCGGATGACGATCAGCACTGCCGGTAGTCCGTTCCGCGTCACCGCATTGGTTTGGATCTGGTAGCCATCGTGCACGTTGGCAACGTCGCGCATATAAACCGTCTTGCCATTGACGGTTCTAACCGGGAACTCGTTGATACTGGAAATAGCGTCGGCACTGTTGTTCATTGAAACTAGGTAGTCCTTGCCGCCGATCTTTGTATCGCCCGAGGGCAGAATGACGTTCTGGCGCAAGAGGGCATCGGCCACATCTGCCGGCGTCAGGCCACGCGCTTGCAATCCCTGCGCATCCAGGTCCGCCATGATAACTCGCGGTTTTCCTCCATATGGCGAAGTCACAGAGGCCCCGCGTACGACCGCAAGATCGGGGCGAATGAAGTTCTGGGCAATGTCGTTCAGTGCGGTGTCGGACTGTGAATTGCTGGACACTGCTACCTGGATGATCGGAACGTCAGTAGCGCTGTAGGGTAATATTGCCGGTGGAATGATGTTACGAGGCATGTACTTCATTGCTTCCAGCGCACTGCTGGAGAGCTCTGAAACCGCCCGGCTTACGTTGGCCCCCTCGTGCAGGAAGACCCTGACGACGCCCACCCCGGTGTAGCTGGTCGCCTCTATTCGCGCGACGTCATCGACCTCCTGCGCTACTTGCCGCTGGAAAAGAGTAAGAACGCGATTCTGAATCTCCGGGGCACTCATGCCTCCGTAGGCCCAGACGACGGCCACTACCGGGATATTGATTTCGGGGAAAATATCCATCGCCATGCGCTGGACCGCGCCCAGCGCCAGCAAAACGATTAGCAGTATCGTAGCCAGGATCGTATACGGCTTCTTGAGCGCAAAGGCCGCGAAGAACATCAGAGGGCCTCGTACACCGCCGGCAGACCTAGGTAATCAAGGCCGAAGGCTTGGGAGTTCAGGACCTAGGAACGTCTGCTGAGATCGGCTAATTGCCTTTGATAGGGTACAACGGTTCTCCTCCCTCCCCAGGGTATGTGACAGATATATTGCATACCGATGACAGGCAGGCTAGCCCGCTCCGCCTCCGGCACATGCAAGCCGAGCCGCAGCACCATGATCGTCTCTTCGGACCGGTCGGCCGGTTGAAGGTGACGGCGGAACCTACAACGCCAGAGGCGCGCGGGCCGCCGCGAGCCAGCGGGCGACGAGAGAGTTCTGCGATGATGGCTCTCGCGCCATGGAGATGGAACTTGATCGAAGGCGGGGACACCGGCATCAGCTCGCTCCATCTCGGCAAGCTGCGCGACTGAAGGCGTAAATGATGCGTGGCCTCGGCGGCACTCGATGCGCTCGGACGCGACTGATGGCCAGCGCGCCGACTCCGGTTGCTGCGGTCGCCCAATGAGCGCCGACATAGTCACCGAGCACGCCATACAATACGGGGGAGATTGCTCCCGATCCGATTGTGCCTGTGTAGAACAGGGCAAGGGCGCGTTCCGCCCGGTCCGCCGGGGCTAATTCGGTCACGGTCCGGTAGAGCACGGAGGACGTGACATTCAGCATCAGGCCCAACACTGGAAGTAGCACGAACAAGGGAACAGCGGCAGCACCAGCACACCGAAGATGCACACCGCCGTTCCCCCTTCCGTTGCCAGCACGGTCAGGAGGACGCCGGCGAGCAGGAATGGCAGGAAGGTCAGCAACCCCATTCTCACCCCGGTATCCAGCACGCCGATCGCGAACAGAAGCCAAAAACCGCCGCAGCCGCGACTACGCTGCACGCGGGAGGGCTCGCGAGGCTCGGCCCCGGCAGTCCGCGGCATGAGCAGGAGGACCGCGGCCGCGACGACCGCGCCGAGCATCGCGAGCAACCAGAGCGCGCCCCGCCATGGCGTCAGGGTCAGCAGAAGCGAGGTCAGCGCCGGGATCGCCGCCTTACCGAGATCGCCGGTGAAGTTGTAGGTCCCGAGTGGCCCCCGCGACGAGGCGCCCTAGGCGCGGGACACCGCGCCCGACGCGATCGGATGCTCCGTGCTCGATCCGACCCCCGGCGGCCTTCCCCGGCGTTACGTTGCCCACACGCGGCTACCATGCCTATTTGCTCGACGCGCGAACAGGTGATCTCTCTGCATCGCCCTCCAGTGGCTGGAGAACATTGGGAAGATGGGCTTTCTGGGAGCGCCGGACGCATAGATATCCTGCCATTTTGGGCCATGCACCTGGTCGAGAACGCCATCAGCTGCGTTCTGTGAATTGCAATGGGGCCAGCGAATACAACGCAAGTTTGGAGACGAAATCTGGATGTCCCGTAAGCCGAGGCACAAAGGAAAGCTCGGCCGGCAATGTGCGGCGCTGCCGATGAAGGAAGAAGGCGACGAAACGCTCGTCCTGCTCGTAACAAGCCGGGAGACCGGACGCTGGGTGCTGCCAAAAGGTTGGGCGGAGAAGCGGCTTGCTGGCGGAGAGCTGGCAGCCAGGGAGGCCTTTGAGGAGGCGGGCATTGAGGGACAGGTGACCGGGGACCCGATCGGCTCCTACACTTATGTGAAACGGCTCCCACGGGAGAAAACAATTGAATGTACCGTCGATGTCTACCCGATGTGGGTGACGCGACTGCTGGATAGGTGGCCGGAGGCCAAACAGCGTCGCCGCGAGTGGTTCACGCTCGCCCAGGCAGCCTTGCATGTCGAGGAAGGGGAGCTGGTGACGATGCTTCTCCAACTCGCGGCCCCATCTCGGGACGTCCTCCCGGAAAGCGCTGTCAGCGGCGACGGGGCGGGGTCCCACGGAGCGAAGCTCGCGGTAAGCGTATAGCCGGGCATGTTCAACCGACTGTTCCGCGCCCTAATGCCGCGTGACGAGCGCTTCACCGAGCGCTTCACGGGCACTCGCGATTAGTTGCGCCGGCCGCTTGCTCGCGGTGTTCACGAGCCAAGTCGAGAACACCGTGGCGCTGGTGAACTCGGCAGTCATTCCCGTTGGAAGGTTTTCGGCTTCGGCAATTTCCTTCGACGGCGGTGGTGGCGGGGTGCAAGCGTTCCGGCTGCCGGAGTGACAGCGGAAAGGCTGCTGATGCCTTTCGCGGGAAGAGAGGAGGCAAGCGCGCAAACGGTAGGCCTCAGCGCGTCTGTGCCAACGCTGGAATCCCGCTGATCCAGTGTGATAGATGCTGCACAGCATTAGAGCTGGCCAAAAAACAAGTTGAGTCCCCGAGGTTGGACATGGTTAACGCTTGCAGTGAGGCGGTTTGCTGTGCGGGCCAGTGACGCGGAACCCGGCCCGTCAAAAGCTCACGCTGCGCGAACCCAGCTCGACGTCAGGAACGCCGCAAGGCCTTACCTAAGGCCCAGTTGGACCATCGTCTATGCGGGAACACTGGCAAAATCGGGAGGACATCAATGTTCGACATAGACCGCTTCGCTGCCGACTGCCGTGCCGCTCTGGCGGAAGGCGGGAGCGGGGCCATCCGAGAGGTGGTTCGTCGCGCCGTTTCCGAACCAGAGGAAATTCGTCGATCTCTGGGTGAACCTGCGGATGCCTTCGCTGACGTTTTGGTCCGTTCGCAGGACTTGACCATCCTCAACCTCGCGTGGGGTGCCCGCCAATGGACCCTGCCGCACAACCACAATCTCCGTGCTGTGATCGGCATGTACGGCGGCGGCGAGGACAACATCTTCTGGCGTCGCCTGCCCGAGGACGCGAAAGGGAAAGTCGAGGCGGCGGGCGCGCAGTCGCTTCGCCAAGGAGACGTGGCGGTACTGGGCCGCGACATCATCCATTCCGTCACCAATCCATTGGACAAGCTTTCGACGGCGCTGCACGTCTACGATGGCGATTTGATCGGAGCGGCGGGGAGAAGCTGTTGGGACGCGCAGGCGCTGACGGAGAGCCCTTACGACGGCGAGGCGGTTTCACCCATGTTCGGTCAGGCCCTCCTGCACCGGCGATAAGGGCCGGCTGGAGGGCGTGCACCTCCGCCACCGTCCCGGGCCGGGATTACCCGGGCAGAGAGATTCCGCGGGTCAGACAAGTTTCACTCCGCTCTTTCGGGCGACGTCATAGGCCCGCTGCCGGAGGTGTGGTAGGGTAAGCCGTCATATTACAGAAGATCTCCGGACTTAACAGTTTCTACCTGCTGGCCGTAACGGCTGCTGTACACTTGCAACATGGCATCATGCGTCTCGTCAGCTGAGCTGCAAATTCCATCAACCACCAGCACAACGCGATACCCGTGATCGATGCCGCCCAACACAGTTGCCAGGACGCACACGTCCGTTTCTCCCCCTGTCACGATGAGGGTGTCAGCCCGCCGTCGCTCCAAGCTGCGCTGCAATGATCCATCCAGCCACGGTGAGTAAACCCGTTTGTCGATCAGCTCGGCCGGCGGGACTAGCTCGGCAAGCTCGGGGAGTAACTGAACCCGATCGGGCCCAAGCTGTTCCAAGGTCATCGAGGCCCAGCGCTCGTAGTAGTTTTTCCACCTGCCCACGCTCTCGCCCGGTCGCTCGGCTGGGATAAAGCGTGTGAAGATTGTGCGGTCAGGAATCCGAGAAGCAAGCTGCTGAACAACTGGCCGGACTCGTTCCATCCACGGCGTGTGCCAGTCCGTGTCCTCAGCGAACATGCGTTGCATATCGACGCATACATGAACGGTACCTGTTTTGGACAACAGATCCGCCGTGCCGAAATCATCGTGCATTGAATGAGTTCTCCCCTCGACCGCCAGCCTGCAACGCGGTGATTCTGCGTTCGATGTGCACCGCCCTGGAAGAGAGAGATCCCCGCAAATTGGCAGCCCAGCGCACACGCATTCGCTCGTGATTACTCTCGTGTTTGCGCGCGGCCAAGATGCTCAGGAGATCACACGCGTTGTCATGACCTGGTTAAAACAAAGCGACTGTGGGCGAGGTATCCGTTGCTGCCGTGCACGAAAGTGGCGGAGCCCGTCAGGTGGTCCCCCACTAATCTTCCGGTCAAATCGCAGACGAAGGCGTTCTCGCCCATCGTTAGCTGACCGGACATGGAAATACGGCCGTCCTCGGAAAGGACGCCGGCTAGCTTCCCAGACCCGAGCAGGCCTCCTCCCGCCTCGAAGCGTGCCGTGACCGCACCCGAGAGCCCCGGCTTGTTGATCAAGAGGGAAAGCTGACCGCCTTGCCGCATCGTCTCGTTGTAAATAAGACCACGGAAGGCCACGGGCGATCGAGGCAACGCATTTTGCTGACGTGAGATGTCGGGTCGGAGCGCCGGAACTGCGTCGATGGCCTGCCGCACCGGGTGTGGCATGGCTCGCGCTGGTCCGCTTGCCTCATCGTGTGCGATCTCGAGGCTGGTGCCCGGAAGATCCGGCCGTTGACGCGCGACGGGACTGCTACTGCCTTCGTCGCCTCCGCTGCGGTCACCCGACCACGCCCGAGGCGGCTCCGCATACCAGCGGAGATGCAGGAACCAACTTCCACCGGAGACGAGCGCGAACCCGATGACGGCGGCTATGGCGGAGCTGCGGCCCCGTGAAGCCGGCATGTGTTTGCCGGCCGTGTGAGGAGCTCTTCGATCGAGCTCGATGCCGTAGGTCGGCTCGGAGGCCGACGGGGTAGCAGCCGCAGCTTCCTGGATGGCACCTCGCACGACGGCAGCCTCGTCCACGTGTCGCGCGCCCACGCGTGGAGCTTGCTCCAGCTCCGCCATAAGCACGGCCGCGCGCGCCAGCGCATTTACCTGGCGAATTATCCCGGCTGAGTGTCGGGCCAAGGCGAACACCGCGTCCGGCTCCAGCAGGTCTCGACGCCACCCGGACGCGAAGAGACGTGCGACGACAAAGTGAGCCACCTCTTCCGGGGAGAGCGGCTCCATCATCACAGTGGTGATTGGGCCGGTCAGTCCCGCCAACTGCTGCGCGAAGTCCGGGCAACCAGCAACGATGAGGGGTTTTCCCATCGCGCACAGCCGAGCCACGTCATCGAAGCCTACGCGCACGGCCTCGTCCACGATGAGGATGTCCGCCATGGAGAAGGCCGGGTCCGTTCGATCGCCGCGCTCGACGACACGCACGAACCGACCTTCATGCCGCAGCGCCTGAGCCAGTTCCTGCAGGAGAAGTGTCTTGCCCGTCCCGGACGGCCCTAACAAAGCCACCATTTCGCTTCGGCCCAGCGCTGCGAGCGCGGTCGCCCGCGTCCGTCGCCACCCGGCATGGGCCACAGCCTCGCGAGGAGTGGTGTTGAGCAGGAAAGGCGTGTCCTCGCCCTTCGGATTGAGGAATGGTTGCATTTGCGATCCCCGCGACCTGAGCCCCTTCACCTCTCGTAAGAGATCGAGCCCTCGGTCGTCATCACGGCGATCATAAAGCTCCTACTGGTCGCCTAACCGTCACACGCAGCCTGGGTCAAGCTAGGCCGCAGGCCATCGCCGGAGACGCCAGCGGGGTGTGAGCCAGAGGAGCGCGGCGGCAGCCTCGCGGTTCCCAGCGGCGTTCTTCTGCTCGGCCCCCCTGCTTGCTGGGCAGAGATCTCCGCGCCGATTTCGCTCATCGACCTTTCGGCCCAACCCAAGGCTGCGATGCAGTCGCGCCCGCCGGGCCTTGCGCTTCTGCACTAGGAAGCTCAGCGGGCCAGCACTCGCCGCGACGGGCGCGGGCGCCGGCTCCGCCGCGCGCGAACACCCTAGCTGGAGGCACTGAGTGTGAGGGCTAACCGATATGGCGTTGCAACTAGGCGCGCTTCGTGAAGCATCGGCCGAGGCGGGCGCGAGCAAGGAGGCGGCGGGTAAAGCTTCGGAGAAGTCGCCGGCTAGGAAAGCCTGGCCCGGATTGAAACCAGACTGACCGCTCTGTCGTCGATGGTCGGCGGGGTGCCGAGCGCTGCAGCCCACGAGGCCGACTGAGCGAGACCTCGAGCACGTCGGCACTGTTCTCGTCATCGCCGGGCAAAGCTGCGTGCCCGCCAACCCCATGGTAAGACGCGTCGACCATTGCAGAATGAGGAAGCCCGGTGACGAAGATCCTGCTGTTGCAAGGGGCCAATCTCACGTTCCTGGGGCGGCGCGAGCCGGAGATCTACGGGTCGACGAGTCCAGCTGAGCTTGACGCCATGCTGCAGCGTCATGCTCACGATCACGGCTACCACCTGGAAATCTTTTACACCAACGTCGAAGGCGAGGCGATCAACCGCATCTATCAAGCCACCAACGTCGTGCCGGAGCCCGAGAACGGCTCGTAGACCGCTTGGCCGGGCTGCTGTTGTTCTCAATCGGCCGGCGCATGCACTCGACCGGCTTCTGGGTGCCGTGCACTGTCTCGGCATCCTGCCGCCCGGCTGGCGATCTGCCACAGCGTGGTCTGCTTGCGATCACCGCTCCAGTGGCCGGTGCCGCGCACCGCGTACCAGCACGGCTCGTGTTGCCAGTGGTAATGCCCGCGGCCCATCACCAGCCGGTCCTTGGCCCAGATGATCTGTGCCCGGATCTCGAAGCCGCACGCTTGCGAGGCTGTCGGCCACGGTCGTCGGCGTGCAGCGCACCGTGCCAGACATAGGCGACTTCGCCCGGGAACAGGGCCCAGGCTTCCCGCCAGTCGGCGCGATGGTCGTTCTCGACTTGCCGGTCCGGCGGGTCGCGCTGAGGCCGGCGCGATTGCGCCAGGCGGGATCGTATTCCACGCCGTAGGGCGGATCGGTGACCATCAGGTGCGGCTGTGCCCAGCAAGCACGCGCTCGACCACCTGGGGCGTCGGTGCTGTCCCCACAGATCAGCCGGTGGCGCCCGAGCAGCCAGACGTCGCCGGGGCGGCTGACGGGCTGTCGGGCAGCGTCCGGGATGTCGTCCGGGTCGGTGCAGTCCGTCGCTCGCGTCGATAAGGATCGCGGCGATCTCGTCGAGATCGAACCCGGTAAGGCTGAGATCGAAGCCCGTCCGCCTGCAATTCGCCGAGCTCGATGCGCAGCAGCTCGTAATTCCAGCCGGCGGAGAGGGCGAGGCGGTTATCCGCCAGGATGTAGGCCCGACTTCTGCGCCGGCGTGAGGTGGCTCAGCTCGATGGTCGGCACCTCGGCCATGCCGAGCTTGCGTGCCGCGAGCAGCCGGCCGTGGCCGGCGATGACGCCGCGTTCGCCATCGGTCAGGATCGGGGTTGGTGAAGCCGAACTCGCGGATCGAGGCAGCGATCTGCGCGACCTGCTCGTCGCGAGTGCGTGCGCGCATTGCGGGCGTACGGAACGAGATCGGCTACGCGGCCAGTTTTGTAGGGCGGGAAACCCGTCATGCTCGACGCCTGGCTACCGTTACTCCAGAGCCGATATAGAATTTCAAGTCAAAGAATGGTAGGGCAACGGTGCTCGCCCAGCGTCTGGCCAGCTGGGTTTGGTTCAAGTGCCGAACCGGGCGCGCGTTCGAGCCGCGCTCGGTTTTTTCGTTCGCTTTTTGCATCAGCGTCCTCGTCCATGCTCGTCGGAGGACGCGATAGTTCTATCGTTGTCGCGTGCGGATCACTGTGGTTATCTCGTGAGATAATCCCCTTGCGAATCGGCGAGCTATTCTATCTCGGGCGCTTGCAAGGCTCGTTTCCGCATGTCCACGAGTTCATGGAGCTCGCGGCGGAGACTAGGCCAAGCCTCCCAGAGCCTCTGATGATGGTCCGACTTCTCGAGGTCGAAGACCTTTTAGCGTAGGACCTTGTGCCTCGAGGCAGCCGATTTCCCTGGCTAGGGCGAGTTGCGCTTCGACGTGTTCTGCACCAAACACCCTCTTCACGGAATTCTTCCAGTCTCGGAGAGAGTTGATCTCCCACCCGGAAGCGTTGGCTATGGTTTCAATCGCCTTCTTTTCGGTCTCACCCCACCCGCGCCGCCACGCTACCCAGACCAACAGCCCGAGGTCGGCCTGAGCTCGTAGCTCTCGGTTTGCGAGGCGGCGATCGATCGTGTCCCCGAACAGAGACGCAATCTCGTTGGCGTTCGCGCGTTGAAGCGCATCCAAAAGCTCAGCGGCCGCCTCGGGCTGCAGGATCGGCAGACCCAGGTCTATCGGACGCGCGATGTGCGACCTCCGCTGGTTTGCAGGCAAGTTGAGATACTCTTCAGATGGAATCCTCAGCTTCAGATCTTCGAGGAACGGGGTCATCAGCCCGCGCACGATCTCGGAGACCGCGGTGGCAGCGATGTTAGCCGCTCGGAGACGAGACAACCGACCCGCCGCAGCCTCGCGCTGAATGCGCAGCACCTCCTCGAGGAAGTGACTGATTTCCCCCTCGCTAAGAGGTGCGGTGAACTCCCATGATACTATCACTTACTGGCTTCCTTAACCCGTCAGTGCCCCAAAAACTCGGCCCTTAGCGGAGCCGCGCGAATGCCCGTTCCACTACGCGGCTCCGATTCGGGCGACTCCCTGATCCGCGCTCTGTGATCGGTGACGACCTCGATTGGGCGAGCCAAGATCGATCGCTTGCGAGCCCTCGCTGTTCTTAGTTGCTCTTCGCGTTACTACGATGAGACTTCGATTTCGCTATTCATCTTGATGGAGATTGGTTCACTACCGCAAATCGATGATGCGTCGCTCCCAACCCCACACAGCGGTTTTTCGGCCCAATCCGCCTCATTTGCATGAACTCTGCGGGCTCTTGGCGGCGGGCCTGCTTCGTCTCCGGGAAAGCTCCCGAAAGTCAAGCGCATTGTCTGGCGAGGGCGGAGAGATCTTGCTCGACTTCACCGCCGAGCAGAGCGGTTCTGCAAAACCAAGTCGCAAGGGTGATGCATGATCGAAACGATGGATGCGGAAGCGTCGCACAGGGCCGGTCCGCGCAATCGGTGGTCCTGGCCGAACTCGTCGCTATCAGGACAATGCCGACTGCAAAGTTGAAAACGAGGTGGCGCGAACTGTTCGGCGCGGAACCGCCGTTGTTCAGCCGCCCCTACCTCCAGAGCCGCCTGGCTTACCGGATCCAAGAGCTGGCTTGGGCGGCCTCCGACCCGAGTCGATCGAGCGGCTCGAAGCGCTCGGCGAACAGCTGGATGGCGGCAAGCCGGACATTCGGCGAATTCGCCAGGACAATCGTCCGATCGCTGGCACCCGGCTGACCCGCGATTATCAGGGTATCGCGCACTGCGTCACCGTGTTGCACGATCGCTACGAGTGGGAGGGCCGGCCCTATACGTTCCCTATCGGCAATCGCCCGGGCCATCACCGGCACGCGCTGGAACGGCTTGGTGTTCTTCGGGCTGAAGAGCCAGCGGGACCGGGCATGAGCAGGCGGAGTTTGGACCGAGGTGAACGAGCTCAGGTCCGCCGTTGGCAGTCCGAAAGCTCCGGTGCGCGGTCTACACTTGGAAAGTCGACCGAAGAGGGCCTCGACCAGGCGTTCAACACGCTGGATGCCCAGCGCGACGCTTGCGAGGCCTACGTTACGAGCCAGCGCGCCGAGGGCTGGGTCCTGGTGCCGGACCGCTACGATGATGGCCGCTTCTCCGGTGCCACTCTGGAGCGTCCCGCTTTGCAACGGCTGCTGGCCGACATTGAGGCGGGCCGTGTCGACGTCGTCGCGGTTTACAAGATCGATCGGCTGTCTCGAGCGCTGATGGATTCGCCAAACTGGTCGAGGTGTTCGATCAGCACGGCGTGACGTTCGTAGTCGGTTACGCAATCTTTTTGCACGACCACCAGCATGGGCCGGCTGACGCTCATCTTGCTCAGTTTCGCACAGTTCGAACGCGAGATGATTGGCGAACGGATTCGCGACAAGTTCGCCGCGTCCCGGGCGCGCGGCATGTGGATGGGCGGCAAAGTTCCGCTCGGTTACCGCGTGTGCGATCGCAAGCTGGTGGTGAACGAGCCAGAAGCAGTGCGGGTGCGGAGCGTGTTCGAGGATTTGACGCGACAGGTCCGGTGCCAAGACGGTGCGTCAACTCCAGGCCAGGGGCATCGTCGCAAGAGCGGCAAGCCGATCGACAAGGGCGACCTCTACAAGCTGCTGAACAACCGCACCTACCGTGGCGAGGTCGTGCACAAGGGCCACATCTACGCCGGCGAACACAAGCAAATTGTTTGTGGCGAGCTGTGGGACAGGGTGCATGCCATCATGCAAGAGAGCCCGCGTGCCCGGGCCAATCGCACTCGTAGCCAGACGCCGGCGTTGTTGCGCAGGGTAGGATCGATTTCAGCGGTCACACGTTACTCGTCGGCGCCAACAACATAGGGAAGTCGACGATCTGCGAAGCTGCTCGACCTCGTCCTGGGGCCGGAAAGGCTACTTTCGAAGACCCGTCGTCGATGAACACGACTTTCACTGCGGACGATATCTGGCAGCCGACCGGGCGGCCATCGAAATTCGCATTAAGACTATCCTCGTCGATCTCTCGGAGGAGGCAACACGCCGGTTCGGAGGGCATTTGCGCCGTTGGAACGACCAGACCGGGCGCGTTCATAGACGAAGCAGAAGAATGGGATCGACCAGGCCGACAAGCCTGGGGCAGTCTGGGCGTTGCCGCTTTTCTTCGTTGGCCGCTACGATCGAGACGAGGATGATTTCATCGGAATACCTTCTTCGGCCATCCGATCAAAGAGGCGGATGCGCTCGATGACGAGAACGAGATTAAGCTCGGCCAGGGGCGTGTTCCTTTCACACGCGTGCATAAGCTGCTTTGCGGCTTTCTGTTTTTGCGGACCCTCCGGACAGGGTCGAGAGCGCTGAGCCTACAGCGGGGGTCACTGCTCGATTCGGTTCTGAAACTCGGCGGCGCCGGAGCGGTCGAGATGTGGCAGGACACGCTCAGCCGTTTGCAGGCGCTAGACCCGGCGATCGGGGAGATCGATCAACTGAAGCACATTCGAGCGGAGGTCCGGTCGCGAATGGGCCGATTCGTGAACCTGCGCCCGGCGACAACTCGACCGCATTCTTCGCTTCGGACCTGACGCGCGAGCATCTCCGCGAAGTCGTGCGCCTCTTCATCGCGGCGCAGCCGGGGCAGCACCTCTTGCCATTCGGCCGGCTCGGCACCGGTTCAATCAACCTATTGGTCTTCGCGCTGCTGACCTTCATCGCTGAGCTAAAGGACAAGCAGTCTGTGATTTTCGCAATGGAGGAGCCGGAGATCGCGCTTCCTCCGCATACGCAACGACGCGTCACGCGCTTCGTGCTGGCCGAAATGGGGCAGTCGATCGTCACATCCCACTCGCCATATGTCATCGAGCAATTCGATCCGGCACAGATCGTCATCCTCAACCGCGACGAAGGCGGCGCGCTGACGGGCCAGCCGATTGATGCTCGGGCGGTAAAGCCGAAGACGTATCGGACAGAGCGACGCCAGTTTGCTGAGGCGATCCTGAGCCGGGCGGTGCTGGTGGTCGAGGGCTCGACGAAAGCGTCGCTGTTTCCGGTCGCATCGTCTATAATGGAAGAGTTCACTGCCGGCCGACACTTACATGCATTTCGACCTTGCCGGCGTCAGCGTTTCGACGCCTCCGCGGACAATGCGGTGCCGCGTCACGGGCCCATTTTCTCGGCTCTCGGCAAGCTCGCCTTCGGCTTGTACGACAAGCCGAACGTCGCGTTCGGTCAGGATTCTCTCGACAAGCTGAAAAGCTGCACCCAGGTCTGGGAATTCCCCTGAGCGGGGGATCGAGAATGTCTTGATCGAGCGATGCCAATTGCGGTCCTGCGACGCTTCCTGAACGAGGTGAAGGATCGGTCCGATTATCCCGCTGTCGGCGCCTATGATCCGAGGGTCCGACGATGCGGAGGTTGCGGCGCTGGCGACCAAAGTGCTCAAGGCCCGCAAAGGCGAGGCCTACGGCTATGCAGCGATGCTGATCGGGCATTGCCAGACTGCGGCAGAACTGCCCGCGACAATCCGCGAATCCTGGAAACGATCCACGAGGCGCCTCAGCGCCGTTCCCGAAGACGTTGCGGCACCGGTGCCCGGGGATCTCGAGGATCTACTGGGATGAAGCTGGAGTTGTGTGACAAGCGCAAGGCGATCATCTCACAGACCGGGCACCTGCTGGTACTTGGTGGACCGGGCTCGGGCAAGACGACGATAGCGCTATTCAAGGCACAAGGCCGCTTCGCGACACTCAAGCCCGGTCAGGAAGTTCTGTTCCTGAGCTTCTCCCGCGCGGCAATCCGTCAGGTCCTCCTGCGCTGCAAGGAAGTCCTGACACCGAGCCAGCGCCGGGTCGTCATGGTGCAAACCTACCATGCTTTCTGCATGGAGATGCTGGAAGCGCATGGGCGGCTGTTGCACGGGCGACCGGTGTGCTTTCTCTATCCCGGCGAGGAACGGCTTCAGAAGTCGGCGTTCGACGGCGACTGGAACGTTGAGCGCCAACGTCGGGCAGCGGAACTGGGGCTTTATTGCTTCGATCTCTTCGCGGCCGGCACGGCCGATATGCTCGAAAGGTCGCAGTGTTGCGCAGCGTTGCGCAGGCTAATGCTGATCGCTTCCCGATGATCATTGTCGATGAGTTCCAGGACACGGACGACAATCAGTGGCGGATCGTGCGGGCGCTTTCGGAGGTGACCGACGTGTTCTGCTTAGCCGATCCGGAGCAGCGGATATTTGACTATCGCGACGACATTGATCCACACCGGCTGGACATTCTGCGCGAGGCTATTCTGATTACGGAGTTCGATCTCGGCGGCGACAACCATAGAAGTCCGAACGCTGGCATTCTCCAGTTTGCCGACGCAGTGCTGCGCAATCAAAGACCGCTGTCGGCTACACCTGACGTGAAGCAGGTGAGCTATTGGGCGACGCGTTCCCGGAGACAGTACACCCGGGCCGGCCCCGGAGAGCCTGGCGCGGACGCTTCGAGTGATTGCCGGCTTCTACAAGCTGGAGGACGCCGAAGAGCGAACGATAAGGCAGCCGAAAACGCCCGCAAATATGAGGAGGCCGCGGCCAAGGTGGCGAAAGGTGAGGAACCGCGGATCAAGCCCGCGAAGGCGCTGATACGTCGCCCACAGGGCTGGTGTTGCGCTCACGGCGACCCAGTCGCGGATTGCAGTTATGCGGGCGCGAGCGATCTCGTAAGGCGCATCCTCGAACAGGAGCGCCTCATCGCTGCCGAGCGGGAATGCCCAGAGCGGCTGTATCCTGATGAATATGCACAAGGCCAAGGGCAAGGAGTTTGATGGGGTTGTGCTAGGTGGAAGGCGCCTTCAAGTCGGGCTTCTTCGACGAAGCACGAGCAACCGCCGTTCGAGCGCAGCCGCCGTCTGTTGCGGTAGGGCTCGCTAGGGCTCGGACCCTGGTCACGATTGTTCGGCCCCAAAACTCTCGCCCGCTTGTAGACTAGCTTAAGGTCCGTTCGCCTGGCACCTCGACAACGTGCCGGTCGAGCCGGGCCAGGGTCAGCAACGTCACCTGCGGCTGCCCGACCCAGGGCGGCTGAAACTCCGGGCGGAACAGCGCCAGCAGCAGCACCGGCCAGTCCGCGACCCGCTCGATCAGGCGGTCCAGCAGCTCGCGCGAGCTCGGGTCGATCCAGTGGATGTCGTCGAACACCATCAGCACCGGGCGCTGCCGCGCCAGACCTTCAATCTGGCGCAGCAGCGCCTCGAACGTCTTCTCCTTCCGCCGCTGCGGCGTCAGATCCAGCGGCGGGGCGAGATCGGCCGATGGCAGCCCATGCAGCTCGGCGATCAGCGCCACGTCTTCCATCGGCGGTTCGGTGGCAGCCAGCAGCGCTTGCAGCTTGGCCAGCCTGACCGCTGGCGCATCGCCATGGGCAAAGCCGGCCGCCCGCTCCATCTGCGCGATCATCGGATACAGCGCGCTGTCCTGGTGGTGCGGCGAGCAGAAATAGCGCAGCCGGACATGCGGTTCAGCCGCAATCCGCTCGGCCAGCGCCTCGGCCAGGCGCGACTTGCCCACGCCCGGCTCGGCCGAGATCAGCACCACCTTGCCGCTGCCGGCCTTCGCCTGCGTCCAGCGGCGCAGCAGCAGCTCGATCTCCTCCTCGCGCCCGACCAGCGGTGTCAGGCCCGAGCGCAGTGCCTCGAACTGGCCGAGCGCGCGGTTCTCCGACACCACCTGCCAGGCCGGCACCGGCTCTGGCAGGCCCTTGAGCGCGATCGTGCCGAGGTCCCGGCACTCGAACAGGCCGCCGATCTGCCGGCGGGTGGCCGCATCGATCACCACCTGATCTGGGCCCGGCGAGGCTTTGCAGCCGGGCCGCGCGGTTCGGCGTCTCGCCGATCGCCGTCTGCTGGCGCGAATCGCCCGAGCCGATCGGCTCGCCGATGACCACCAGCCCCGTCGCGATGCCGATGCGCACCTGCAGCGGCTCGCCAGCCACGGGCGCCTCGCTGACCGCGGCGGCAACGGCAAGGCCGGCCCGCACGGCGCGTTCGGCATCGGTCTCATGCGCCTGCGGCCAGCCGAAATAGATCAGCACGCCATCGCCGACGTAGCGGGCGATGAAGCCGTTGAACTGCTGGATGGTGCTGGCGACGCAGGCCTGGTAGCTGCGGATGACCTCGCGCAGGTCCTCGGGATCGAGCCGGGCGGAGAGCGCGGTGGAGCCGATGAGATCGCAGAACATCACGCTGAGCGGGCGGCGTTCGGCGGACTGGCGCTACCGGGCTCGGTCGGTCGGCGGCGGCGCTGTTCAAATTCGATTTACAGTCGGATCGCGGGCGCCAGCCTGGCGATCGCATTGCGCAGGCGCAGCCGATGCCCGGCGCTCACACGCCGATGTCCTTCAGCACCTGGTCGTCGACTCACCGTCCGTGAGCAGGTCCATCTCGACGCTCGTGTTGCCTCGAAGCGTCCGGCATAGTGGCCGAGAACCGAAACCGGCCAGCCACACCGGACGTCGCTCATGACGCGAGCTGTTCCAACAGCACCTTTGCGTCCTTCAGGTCGGGCGCATCAAAACCTTCGGTAAACCAGTTGTAGATCGGACTGAGCAGATCAAGGGCTTCCGCGCGCTTGCTATGACCGTGCCAGAGGCGAGCTAGGCTTGTCGCGCTGCGTAGTTCCAAAAGCTTTGCATTTTGGCGGTGGGCGAGCGCGACTGCGGCGCTAAAGCTCGCTTCGCCGGCCAAGCGATCACCGGTGAGCATCAACAAATCGCCGCGCAATCGAAGTGTCTCGGCCAAAACGGCCAAATCTAGCCCCGCTTCGGCTAGTCGCTCGGCCTCTGCGAGATGTGCGAGGCCGGCGTATGGCTGCCCGGATATTCGATACGCGTCGGCCAGGAGAATGTGTTGCTGTGGAGCACCGACCCTGGCTCCTGCGGCCAACCACTCGGCCAAGGCGCAAGTCAGCAACGGAATTCCGTCTTTGGGATGCCCCAGGGCCGTCAGGCACCAGCCACGAAGGGAGGTGGCCTGGGTGCACCAGAGGGAGATCCGTGTTCCTTAGAGAGCGCGACAGCCTCGTCCGCATATCGCAGCAGCTCGTTAGGGTCCCAGCGGCAGTCCAACCCACGTCTAAACCAAGCTGAAGCGCGAATATCAGTGAGGAAGGGCGGCGAAAGGCGGCGTGCCTCCGCCACCGCGGCATGCAGTCGTGACCTCGCTTCGTCGAGACGTCCGACAAAGACCAGCGCATACGCATAACCCGTCAACAGGAGGACGAGTGGGTCCTCGCTCCCTAACAGGTGTGAACCCTGCTTCGATGGATCGAAATGGGCGAGACCGTACTCAAAATACTGGACTGCAGCTGCAAAGTCTCCCGCGTATACACAGGCGACCCCGCTCGTAAGCCACCCCGTCACATGCGTGACGACATCGTCCTGTGTCTTTCCGAGCTGGCGCAAGTCTGCTGCGAGCTGCTGCGCCCGCGTCAGATCGCCTCGGATCATGTGGTGTTCCCATTGCCCAAACAGAATGGGAAGAAGTTTGTGTCCTAGCCTCAGCCGAACGCTGAGCTCTTGTGCGCGCGCAAGAGTTTCACCCACGATCGGGGCAGCACCGCCGTGGGTATTCCTTAGAGCTTGGGCGAGGGAGACGCTTATATCGAGTTCGCACTGCTGGCGCCAGACGGCGTCGGTATTGGGCAGGTTGGCCAGCAACGATAGCCCTTTGCGAAGCAGTGCCGTCGCCTCCAACACTGCAGATCGAGCCACTGCGCGCTGGCCTGCCTTTATCCAGTATCCGACTGCCTGTTCCGCGAGGCCCGCCTCGGTGAAATGATGGGCCAGGACTGCGGAGTAGCATCGACACTGTGTGGAAACTCCGCTGCGAGGGTCGCCGCTATTCGAGCATGCAACCGTTGACGGCGGCCGCGAAGCAACGTGCCGTAGGCCGCATCCTGCACCAGCGCGTGCTTGAAGATGTAGCTCGATGCCGGCGGCGTGCCCCGGACGAACAGCAGGCCAGCGTTCGTCAGCCGATCGAGCTCCGCGCAAATTACCGGCTCCGGTAGATCGATCGTGGACGCGAGCAGCCCGTAGCCGAACGTACGGCCGATCACCGCTCCGGTTTGCGCAATGTCTTTGGCAGCCGGTCCCAGCCGGTCCAGTCGCGCCATAAGCGAAGCGTGCAAGATCGCTGGCAGGGATAGATTCGGATGTGGGACCGCAGACAGCGCGGCCGCCCCCTGCGCGCCGGATTCGAGCACTGCCTTGGTCATTTCCTCGACGAACAGCGGCACGCCATCGGTGCGCTCGGCGATCTCGTCCATGATCTCGATTGGTAGCGCCACATCTCCGGCGAGGTTGGTGATCATCGCCGCGGTGTCACTTCGGTCGAGCCGTGTCAGCGCCAGCGTCATCACGTGTGGCTGTCCGGTCCACGGCGGCTCGAACTCCGGGCGGAACGTCGCCAGCAGCAGCACGGGCCAGGCCGCTACCCGGTCTACCACGCGCTCCAGCAGCTCGCGCGAACTTGGATCGATCCAGTGAAGATCTTCGAACAGCAGCAGCACCGGCTTCTGCCGGGCGAGACCTTCAACTCGCCGAAGCAGCGCCTCGAATGTTTTTTCCTTCTTCCGCTGCGGTGTGACGTCGAGCGGTGGGGTAAGATCGGCCGACGGTACGGCGAGCAGCTCCGCGATCAGCGCCACATCTTCCGCCGGCGGCACGGTGGTGGCGAGCAGCGCTTGAAGCTTGGCAACCTTCGCCGCTGTCTCCTCCCCTTGCGCGAAGCTCGCGGCGCGCTCCATTTGCGCGATCACCGGATACAGTGCGCTGTCCTGATGGTGCGGCGAACAAAAGTAGCGCAGGCGAATGTGCGGTTCGGCCCCGATCCGCTCAGCCAGCGCCGCGGCGAGGCGGGACTTGCCAACACCCGGTTCGGCGGAAATTAGCACTACGCCCCCACTGCCAGCCTTTGCCTGCTCCCAGCGTCGGAGCAGCAGCTCCATCTCCTCGTCGCGGCCGACCAGCGGCGTGATGGTCCTATGCAGCGCCTCGAAGCGGCTTTCTTCCACCCGCGCGCTCAACACCCGCCAGGCCGGTACCGCCACCGGCAAGCCCTTCAGCTCGACGCTGCCAAGGTCCTCGCATTCGAACAGGTTGCCGATCTGCCGGTGGGTGGCTTGGTCAATCACCACGTGACCCGGCCCGGCGAGGCTCTGCAGGCGAGCGGCAACGTTCGGCGTCTCCCCATCGCCGTCTGCTGGCGCGCATCGCCCGAACCGATCGGCTCGCCGATCACCACCAGCCCTGATGCGATGCCGATGCGCACCTGCAGCATGCGGCCAGCCACGGGGGCCTGGCTGACGGTCGCGACCGACGCCCCCGTACTGGTCAGGAAGAAGGTCGGGTGCCAGTCGAGTTCGAAGACACGCCGGATCGAGATCGCGGCGAATTTCGGATTGGCCTCGATATAGAACACATCGGCGCCGGACTGCTTGGCCGCCACCAGCTGCTGGTCGAGGGTCGGGTCGGTGACTTCGTACGTCGCGTCGTAGACGACTTGCACACCGTGTCCGGCGACCGCGGCCCTGAAGCTCCCCATGTAGTCGCGGCCGGAGTCATCGTTCTGGGCGAGCAGCGCGACCTTGGCCTGCGGCTTGTTCTTCAGCAGCCAAGCCGCATACAGCTTCGAACTCGGTCTCGTAGGTCGGCCGCCAGCCCATGCTCCAGGGATACTGCTTGTAGTCACCCCAGAACGTGGTGCCCGCCGCGATGAAGAGCTGCGGGATGCCTTTGCTGTTGAGGTATTTGCGCGTGGCGACGCTGGTCGGCGTGCCCAGCGGCTGGAAGATGAACGCCACCCCTTCCTGCTCGACCAGCTTGCGCGTCTGCTCGAGGGTCTTGGGCGGGCTGAACCCGTCATCGAGGCTGATCAGGGTGATCTTGCGGCCGTTGATGCCGCCCTGCGCGTTGATGGTCTGGAAATACGCCGCCTCCGAGCGCCCGATTGTGCCGAAGGCCGAGGCGGGCCCGGAGTACGGCATCGTCTGCCCGATCTTGATCTCGGTGGCGGTAACGCCGGGCGCGTTCTCGGCCGCGCGGATCGGAGACGAGCGCAACAGGCCTGACGCGGCAATCGCGCCACAGCCGGCTGCGAACCTGCGGCGGGTCAGGCCTCGAGGGCTCGGGCCTCCTCGATCGCGTCCAGTGCATAGCCCATCGCCCCGAAGTGGTTGTCGGTCCCGACCCTAACATCGCCAGCCATACTCGGGCGATTGCCCAGCCGCCGTCTTTAGTCAGACGAATTCGGCGCCGGCGCAGGTTCGAGCTGTCTCGGAACGGCAACGGATTGAGGACCGGTCAGCGTTCGGGCCGCGCCAGGAATTCCGAAATACCGAGTGCTTGCACGCGTGTGGCGGACCTGGCTGATGCCGTTTCGTTCAAGCTGGCTCGACGACGCCTGAACGGCAGCAGGGCACACGGTTCGCACCCAGGCCCGATCGCCCCAGCGGCAGGGATGCCAAATCGAGCCGCTCGGGCCGGGAAAAGCACGACCGTATTCAGCCACTTAAAGCTTGGGGGTTGTTCGGGGCAGTCTCAAGCTCCGGAGACAATCGGCTGTCCGGAGAGAGATTTCGGCGCTCGTTGCGCCTGCGAAGTATCAAGCCCGCGACGGAAATGTCCGCCACACAGGCGCTTCTTCGGCCTGGCAACCCGAGCGGAGAAAGTTTGGCTTGGACTGACTGGAGCGGGCGAAGGGATTCGAACCCTCGACCCCAATCTTGGCAAGGTTGAAGCCATTGTTCGCGAATGACGCGAACATTCATAATGACGCTTCGTTTCAACATGATTATGAGCGAGTTGTTCGCGAATGCATTCGTGACGGATCGTCGAGCAGCCAGATAAAAGTGGCACCCCAAGCGGAACCCCAAGAGACGCCTATGACCGCGGCTCGGCCGCTTACCGATACCCAACTCCGAAAACTGAAGGTGACCGGCGAACGGTATGAACTCCCCGACCCGGGGCTGCCGGGGCTTGCCCTCCGCATCTCCGCCAAAGGGCAGAAGACGTGGACCGTGGTCTACCGGGTGCGAGGGTCCGGCGAAGTATCGGGTGAACGGGTGGCCAAATTGGCCGGTGACAAGCGCCGACTGACGCTGGGTGAGTACCCGTTGGTCGGCTTGGCTGACGCGCGGGCGAAGGCTGCGGAAATCAAGCGCCTGGCCCGCAGCGGGATCGATGCCGCGGCGATGTCGGCAAATCAGGAGACGGTCAAACGAGCTGTGCCGGTCGTTGCCGACCTAATAGACCGTTACGTTTCGGACCACCTGCGCCGGAACGGCCTCCGAGCCGGTTCGAACGCAGAGAAGCAGCTGCGGCTGCATGTCGGTGGTGCCTGGAGCACCCGGCCGGTAGCGTCCATCACGCGGGCTGACCTTGTCCGTTGCTCGAGAAGGTGCGCATACCGTTCGAGGTAGAGGTGCGCGACGGCGACCGCGTCGAACAGCGTAAACGTGGAGGACCAGGGGCAGCTGCCGAAGTGCGCAAGTGGACCCGAGCGATGTTTCAGTTCGCGGTGGAGGTGGGCCTTCGGCCAGATAATCCGTTCGCTGACGTGAAGAACCGCGACAAACAGCGGTCGCGGGATCGGGTGTTGTCGATGCACGGAACTTGCCGCCGTATGGAACGCGGCGGGGACAACGGATTATCCTTGGGGGCCGTATTACCGGCTGATCCTACTCACTGGCGACCGGCGTGGGGAATGGGCTAACGCTCGGTGGGATTGGTTGGACAGGGATCGTGAGCGCCTGGAGATCCCGGCGGCTCAGTACAAAACCGGTAAGGCGCAGGTCGTCCCGCTCAGCAGCCAAGCGCAGGGGATTATCGAGAAACTGCCCCGGGGTGAAGTCGGCCCATTTGTGTTCTCGAGCGACGGCGGGGCAACGTCGGTATCTGGGTTCAGTAAGGCAAAGGCGCGATTAGATCGACTCTTAGTCGAAGCTGGACATGCGCCATGCCGCCTTGGGTCTTGCACGATCTCGGCGTTCGATGGCCACGCACATGGAGCGCATAGGCGTTGAGCCGCACATGATCGAGGTCTGCCTGGGGCACGTGTTAAAGGGCGTTGCTGGTACTTATCGTCAGTATGGTTACCTGCCGGAGAAGACCGCGGCGTTACAGGCATGGGCAGACGAATTGCTTGCAGGGTGCGAGCGGCAGGATGCGTGCACCGACTTGAACCCACGCCCACTACCGAGGCATGCGGTAGCGGCCTGCGCGCTAACGACGACGGCTCATGAATAATGGGTTATCTTCGCGACTTGTAGCGGCCACCGCGGCGGGCCGGCAGTCAACCGTTTCATAGTGCCGCCGACGCTTTCCGCGAGCGCGTCGTTA
The DNA here is from genome assembly GCA_963757115.1 of uncultured Alphaproteobacteria bacterium. Classification (GTDB taxonomy): domain Bacteria; phylum Pseudomonadota; class Alphaproteobacteria; order Acetobacterales; family Acetobacteraceae; genus CAVWQV01. The sequence continues at coordinate 37,942 of CAVWQV010000002.1, forward strand.
GCGCGGGAGACTGATCTGTGACGAGTTCCCGCAAGCCCCCACCAAAACCGTCAAGCACGGAAATGGAACGAACGCGGATGCGGGCCGAATGCCGCACTGTATTCGAGGGACCACAGCTTCCAAAACTTCCCGCGGTGCATTTCGGCGCAGAGGTCAGGCGCGAGATACTCGAAGCGGTGCAACTCCGTCTAACTCTCTCCAATGAGGACGAGGAGTTTTGGTGGAAACGAGTAGAAGACGCAGCGTGCACATTCCGTGGGGAGTGGCAGAGCACCGTCCTTCGGAGAAGACTGGGTCGAGAAGCAGCTGAGAGGGCGGGGGGCAAAAGCGCGTCAGGGGGGCAGCGGACGAAAGCTCCGAAAACCATCGAGTTTCGTGCGTTGAATTAGCCATCGGTTCTCGGCAATCCCTCCGCGCTGTCCCGCACTGAGCCGGAGTTAATCGCCGATGCCCGCCCAGACTTCGTCGTTCAAACCCGTAAGCAAGCCGCTGACAGTGACTGTAAGCAGGGGCCTTCAACTTACAGGATTAGGGCGCACTAAGTTTTACCAGCTCCTGAACGAGCGTCGCATCCGGTCGGTGACCGTTGGCCGCCGTCGTCTTGTGGTCTATGCCTCAATCGAGGAACTCCTCGACAGCCGCGCGAACTAGCACGTGGTCAGTCAGCCATTGAGCAGCCCGGAAGCGCCGCTTCCGCTCGACATCAACCGTTCAATCGGTATCGTCCAGTACGTGACGAATGGCCTCAACGTGATCTTGGCGGTCGCGGCCTTGTTCGCCGAACCTGCGTCTAGTTTGGCCGTGCCTACACAAAGGAACGCCCGAGAGACTGCAATCTCTCGGGCGCCAAATGCTCAATCCCCACGCGTCCAACCACAGACCACCCGGAAAACGAGCGACGAGAGATTATGGGAGATACCCATAACCGTCCACCCATTTGTCCGCTCCGGGGCCGTCAATATCGTACCGGGATATCAGGTGCCACCGCTTCGACTCCGCACCAGCGTAACATTTTACCCCTTATCATGGAACGTCGCAGGCGCGTGCAAGCTCGATAAGCGATCGATCTCCCGCTGGTGTGGAATCCATGAGCGCCCACGCCGGCTGCGGGGCGACCTTGGTTCACACGCGGTGGCGGTTCCTGGCCAAGCGGGCACTGGCCAACGGCGAGATGTTGGCATTCGACGATGCCAAGACGGTTGACCTGTCTGCCGGAACGTTGCCGACCTCCACGAGATGCATCGCGAGCTGACCAAACTCCTCGCGATGCCGCACCACGCGCTCGTGCGCGGCGAGATTATCGATCGAGCGCGCCGCCAAGGCGTACACAAATTGCTCTATGAGGACGCTGTGACCGGCGATGAGCCGACGCTCCGGGCGGTTCCTCGATGGTGGGCGGCGCTCGACGTCGAGCGGATCGACCCGGTGCCCGGCTTGGATCTGCGCGACCTCCCGGCCTGCGCCCGCGCGGTGCTCCCTCATCTGCCGGTAGCCTTCCACGGGGCCCGGCTCATTGTGGCTACTACCGCTTCCCACGGCATCAAGCCCGAACCGCGGCTGCGCATCTACGCTTGGTTCGACCGGCGGTTGGACGACGGCGAGCTGCGGCGATGGTTTGCGAGCTATCCCGCCGTGGACCTGTCCCTGTTCAACCCGGTGCAGTTTCATTACATGGCCGCGCCGGTCTTCGAATGCCCGCGCGTCGATCACCTGCAGGTTCGCATCTGCATGCTGCCCGGCAGGCCGTTGGTCGCGGCGCCTTCGGCCGCAGCCCTGGCGCCGGCGCCGCGGCCCGTCCTGCCGCCCCTGCCGAAAGCCGGTAGCCCGGGATCGGGGGCCTACGCCAGCGCCGCTCTGCGCGGCAGCATGATGCGCATCACTATGGCCGCGACCGGCCAGCGCCATCCGCAGATCGTACGGGAAGCCAGGTCGCTCATTCGCTTCGTCGATGCCGGGCTGCTGGGAGAAGGGGAGGTGCGGCACTCGCTGCTGGCTGCCTCCGCGCAGGCCGGGAAAGGCGACCAGAAGGAGGTCGAGCGGATCCTCAGCTGGGCGAAGGCCCACGGCTCGACCGCGCCGCTGCCGCCGGGGATCGGCCGATGAGCGGCAATGGCGCGGTCCCGGCCGAGGACGACCTTGCGCCGCCGGGAGGGGGCGTCGGCGGTGAGACGAAACCCGTACAGTCGGGGGAGGAACACGGGAAAGGCCTCAACGAAACCGTCATCCGGCTCGCGGCCCTCCCTCCCCTCGAATACGACCTGGTCAGGTTCAGCGAGGCAAGGCGGCTCAAGGTGCGGCTGCCTACGCTGGACGATGAGGTCGAGGCGGCGCGCGACGAGGGGCTTAAAGCCGCCCGGGCGAGCGCTAAACCCGGAGGATATACTAATAGTCACGGTAGCGGTGGTCTCGAACAACAAGCCGGCGATGGGGGTGGTGACCCGGCGTCCGCCGACCATCCGGGCACGGCCGCGCGCGCGGCCGGATTCTCCAAGCACGACGGCTGTTTGTGCTATCGACAACAGGAGGACAAACCAGCGGTGCTGGTGTCGGCGTGGTTCACCGTTTTAGCCGAGACCGCAGATGCTGCGGGTGAGAGCAATGGGCTCCTGCTCAGGTGGACAGACCGGCAAAAGGTTGACCACGAATGGACGGTCCCCCGGAGCTTGCTGCATGACACCGGCAATAAGATCGCTGCACAACTGGACACGTGCGGATGCTGGTGCAGCACGGGCGAAGGGGCGCACTCTGCCCTTAAACGATACCTATCTATCGTTGTCGCGCCTGGCCGCTGGCTAACGGTCAACCGCGCGGGCTGGCACCCGTTTGGTGACGGCTTTGTCTACATCATGCCCTCCGGCGACGCCTTTGGCCCTGGCAGTGATGCGGTAGCGCTCGAAACGCATCGTCTCGTGAGCGCTGGGGCCACCAAGCGAAACGGCACCCTCAACGAGTGGCAGCGCGAGATCGGCCGCTACGCGGTTGGCAATCATAGACTGGCAATGATGACGTCGGCCGCGCTCGCGCCGGCATTGCTTGACATCACCGGGCATTCCAGCGGTGGCGTTCATGTCGCCGGGGACTCTTCGATCGGCAAAACGGTGATGCTCCGCTCGCCTGTACCGTATGGGGGCGAGGAGAGACAAAGAACGGCTACATGCGGACCTGGCACGGGACCGCCAACGGCATCGAAGGCATTGCCGGTGCGATGTGCGATGCGCTGTTGCCGCTCGATGAGATCGCAGAAGCTACCGCCAAAGCGGTTTCGGACGTAACTTACATGCTAGCCAATGAACAAGGGAAGATGAGGCTGAGACAGGAAGGCATCGGCCTGCGGCGCACCCTCAACTGGCGGCTTATCACCATATCGACCGGCAAATCGTCGATCACGGCGAAGATCAACGAAGGGACCTTGGAGAAGGGAAGGCGGGATATGGGAGGCAGGACGTGCGGATGCCAACCATACCGGCGGACGCCGAGTGCGGCATGGGCGCGTTCCAGACGCTGCGCGGCATGGACAGTTCCAGCACGCTGGTGAAGCACCTTCTCAACGGCGTTAAGAACGGTCCCTATGGCGTAGCAGCGCCGGCTTTCCTCGAACGGCTAGCAAACGAGCGATCCGCGCAACCCAAGGAGTTGCGCAAGTATCTGCGTGAGATCCAGGACGAGTTTCTCGCGAAAGCGGTCCCGGAAGGAGCAGACAGCCAAGTAGGCCGCGTCGGGGAACGGTTTGCGCTGTTTGCCTCAGCCGGCGAGCTCGGGATCAAATACGGTGTGTTGCCCTGGCCGAAGGGCGAGGCGATCGCAGCCAACCTAGCGTGTTTCAAGGCGTGGCTCCGCCACCGCGGCGGCACGGACTCAGCGGAAGCCACCAAAGCGGTGCAGGGGGCACGGCAGTTTATCGAGAAGCACGGCGAGGCGCGGTTCACCCCGGTCATGCCTCCATCAAGGAGCCTGCCGTTCAACGACGAGACCGTGCCAGAACATCCTACATACAACCGGGCTGGGTTTCGCAAGACCGGCGAAGGGGGCATGCAGATGTTCATTTTCTTCGAGGAGGCGTGGAAGGAAGTTTTTCACGGTGCCGATCCGGAGGCGGCGGCTAAGGCTATCGCCGCAGCCGGGTTCCTCGTTAGGGACAAAGGCAGGCATATTTCCGAAAACAGCATCGGTTGCCTGGAGTTGAAGGCCGCCCCCGCTTCTACACTGTCAGCGGCGCAATCCTTAGCGGGGAGCTTAGCGGAAGAAGACCCGGCGTCACCACAATGAGGTGTCACCACTCGTCGTGTTTTGAAGGTGGTGACTAATATATTCTAGGCATTTCAATGGTTTGCCCCCCTGTCACCACGTCACCACCGTCACCACCGATTTCGGTAGAGAATCTAGGAAGGTGATCCGGGAGACATGTTCTTCTTACCCCGCTGGAAGTATGTGTGTGTGATGGAAGAAGGCGAAATATATCGTTTAGCGGTGGTGAGGTGGTGAGGTGGTGACAGCTATGTATATTGTTATAGATTACTAATCATTATCAAGGACTTAGGCCAAGCGTCGGGGCCCAGAAACCTGTCGCCACACACGTTGTTGTGCTTGGTGACGTGGTGACAACCCTAACTTTCCTGACTTGCGAAGCCGAGTGATTCTAGCCTTTTCAGCAACTTAATCTGGAAGAACAACAGCAATTCTGCTATTCTTGCGACATGGCAGCCGGTGCGCCTTTGCCCCAGGTCTCGCCCGTCGCGTTTCTACTTCGCGGGCGAAGCCATGAAGTATTTGAACGCCTTTGGCGAAAACGACGATGACGAGGACGACGAGGAGCTAGAGCGCCAGTCGCTAGCGAAGCCTGCGCTACCGGCAAAACCCCTCCCGCCACGGCTCGTGCTGAACGAAGACCAGCAACAAGCGCGGGAAGAAATCCTCACCGCCGCGGAATCAGGCGGCCGTCACCTGCTGACCGGCTACGCCGGCACTGGTAAAACCACTTTGCTTGAGACAGTCGTCACCGACCTCCGGCGCTCGCTCGGGCGTCCGTCGTGACCGCGCCAACGAACAAAGCTGTCGCGGTCATACGGAGAGCACGAGGCCGGCGTCGAACACATCGGCTGCCAGGCAAGCGGCAGGCAGCCCGATTCTCGCCGCCTCCGCGGTCCTACGTGACAGTCAGATCCTCGGGCGCGCTGACTGGTCCTGGTGCCGGCAGGTCGAAGCCCGACCGCAAGGCGTACTATCTCCGGCGAAGCGACCGACAAGTGGCTGCGCAAAGCATTCACGTCCGACACGTTCGCGGCCGACAACGACGCCTTTCGCTACGTCTGCTACACAAACCGACGGGTCGCCGACATCAACGAACAAATCCGCTACTGGCTGTACGGCGAAACCCCTACCCGTTCGTACCCGGGGGAGAAGGCCCTGCTGCGCTCGCCGGTCCTGCGTGGCTGCAGCGTTATCCTCGCGACCAACGAGGAGATCCTCGTCGAGGATATCGAGCCCGGCCTGCTCCGTTAACTTTCCCGAGCGCGGCACCTTCAAGGGGTGGCGTGCCGAGGTCCCGGTCTGGAAGGTGAAGGTCAGCAGCGACGGCTTCCTTATCACCCTAAACGTGCCACCCCCCTCACACCGCTCGACGAGATCGACCGGCAACTACGCCTGGAAGCCAAGGAGAGCAGCAGCTCGCTGGGCTGACAGGTTCGAGTTCAACAATACGCTATCGAGATTGCAACACGTTTACGCCATGACCGCGCACACCAGCCAGGGCTCGACCTTTGGCTCGGTGTTCGTTGACGTCGCCGACATCCGCAGCCGGGAACGCCACAACCTGCTGGAGATGCAGCAGGTGCTTTATGTTGCCGTCACCCGCGCGACCACCTCCGTGATGCTGCTCGGGTCTAATCTTCACCCCAATGCCGTCACCGCCGCCCACAGGCTTGCCAGAAACCACCTCCCCGCTCCGGTGAAGCTGTGTCACCCCCCTAAGCCTTTCTCTGGTGCCGAAAACCGCAGAACTCGCGGAAGGGTGCTCGGCGATCCATATAGCTAGCAATCGTAGACGCTTGCCACGCGCGTCAGACGCGCGGCGCCAGTGAAATGCGGCGAGGCGTCCTGCAATAAACGCGCGCCGAAGGCTTTTTGACGCGCGTGCGTTCGTTGAGAGGATTGCGTGGGTGCCAACACCGTCCTGTTCCATCTGTGAACACGCCGACCGGGCGGAGATTGATCGCGAAATCCTCGGCCGCACCACGTTGCGACTGATCGCGAGCGAGTACCGGGGTGAGCGAGGACGCCCTCAGCCGACATAAGCGCAATCGCCACCTTCCCGCGGCTGAGATGGCCGTCCGCGAGGCGGTGGAAACGGCCGAGCTATCGAAAGGGATGAGTTGGGTTGACGTGGCGCTGGAGCAGCTGGCCGCAAACATCGAGGCGCGCCAGATCGCCAAAGCTCAGAAGCGGGATCGGGACGAGCGAGAGTGGGCGAAGGAGATCCGCTTCAGCAATCAGCACCTGGCTGAGCTGGAAGGCGAGCTTCAGACCGGCACGACCGTGAACATCGCGATCGGCGCGGCCGACCAGAACATGGGCGTCGCTGTCGCCGTCCTTCATGCGCTCCGGGACGAACCGGCCGCGACGGCAGAAAGTCTTGCACGCCCTGGCCCGCTACAACATGGCGCCGCCGACGCTCGACGGTGTGGCCGAGCCCGGGGTGCGGGCGATCGAGGGCTGATCCGGGCGACGGGCAACCTGCCTCAATTGAGGCAATTACCGGCCTATACAGAAACCCCGCCTGAAATCGGGCCTGGAAAGTTCAATGAAACCGGGCTTTTTCGGATGCCGCGACGCTCATACAGAAAGCTTTTGCTATTTGCATAGGGTCGGCGCATGCTTTTCAGCGTCGTCAAGGATTTACACCGTGGCCAAGCAGCTCCGCGCCGCCATCTACGTCCGCGTCAGCACGGACGGCCAGGACACTGAGAACCAGCGCCAGGTGCTGGAGGAGGTCGCCGCGCGGCGCGGCTGGACGGTTGTCGAGGTCTACGAGGACGCGGGCATTTCCGGCGCCAAGGGCCGCGACAAGCGCCCAGGCTTCGACGCCGCGCTCAAGGCCGCCACGCGCCGCCGGTACGACGTGCTGATGGTCTGGTCGATCGACCGCATGGGCCGCAGCACGGCGACCGTGGCGACGGCACGCGCCGGCGCTGAAGCCCGCCGGGGTCGGCATCTACGCCGACAAGGAAGGCATGGACGCGACCACGCCGCACGGAACGGCGATGCTGCAAATGGCGGCCGTGTTCGCCGAGCTGGAGCGCGGCATGATCGTCGAGCGCGTCAACGCCGGCATCGCCCGCGCCAGGGCCGAAACGCCCGAGCAGCGACGGGAGAAAGGGCAAGAAGGCGTTCGGACGGCCGAAGGTGGCCAGGAGCGTCGAGGACGCCATCCGGGAGCGGCTGGCGGCTGGAACGGGCATCCTGAAGGTGGCGCGCCAACTCGGCGTCGGCTGCGGCACCGTTCAGCGAGTGCGACGCGCGATGGATCAGGCGGGCACCAATGGCGACCAGGTGCAGGCCGCGTGATGCCCCCGCCAACTCAGCCGGCATGACCGCCCAACCGACCTCAGCCCCCACAGCCGACCAACCGCCCGGACAGGCGACATTTGAGATGGCGAACCTGCGGCCTAAGACGACAGGCTTGCCGTTCATCGTGTTCATCTCCCAACGCGGCAGCGCACAGCACGATGTGCGGCTCAAGGTGTCGCCCGCGCCGCGGGTGCAAATCGACCAGATGGGCACCTATGCGCTGCGGCCCTTCAGGCACGAGGGCGGGCCGCGCCTGAGCACGCCGGATGAACGCCAGCTACAGTTATGGGCGACAGTCAACGAGGCGGTGCTGGTGGCCTATTCGAACGCGGGCGATATTGCCTACACCGAGGAAGCCATCGAGCAGCTTGTACCGGTCTAGCGTAGCGCCCAGAACCGTCAGGCAAACCAAGCAGCAACCCGGCAGCGTGATGCCCCAAAACCGCCCACAAACCGTCTCAGGACGCACCGGCCCGTGGGACGCCTTCACCGATGCCGCGCTGTTCAGGTTCCTCGAAGCGCTCCTTGCGCGCCCGCTGGACGACCCTGAGGTGCACGCCAGCTTTTGCGCTCAGCTGCTGGCGGAGCTGCTGCGGCGGTTGCTGCTTTGCGAACCGGCTGAGGGTGAGAGCACCGCGGTACACTGAGCATATTGCGGCGCGTCACCAGATCGCTGAGAAACCCATGGAATCGGGCAGATCGCACGCATTTCGGTGTCAATAACCCGCCGGACACGCGTTTTTCGGCGCAACGGGCCGGTTTGCAGGCTGAAAACCGGCCCATCCTACCAGAAACCGCCGACATGCGAGCCAGACAGTGGTCGATACCGGCAAAAGTGAGGGAGATAAGCAGCGTCGCGGTCGCTCTGATCCCATCTCCGATCAGGATGCCCGCAAGGCGGCGGCGGAGAAGGCGCGGGCGGATCGAAAGCTAGCGGATGCTAATCAGAAATCCGGGGTAAACCTTAGTGATAACATCACGGAGGTATCGGATAGTCGCGGTACTTCTGCCGCCTACCTCCTCCGCCGCCTAGCCCGCTGCGCTCCGGAGACGTTGGCTGCGTCCCGAGCGGGGGAGTTCAAGTCCGCCAGGGCCGCCGGCCATTGAGGCGGGTATCGTGGTCGTCGGCGGCCGGCGCGTGATGTGCTCGGCCTGCGGGGGCAAGGGCAAGGTGCGGGCGGCGCGATGAGGAACCGTCCGGAAATTGCCGGATAGTTGCCACGGGCAAAAATAAAGCTCTATTCGGAAAATCCGAATGGTGGTCTGTCAGACGCCAAAAGGGTGGGGAAAATCAGCCACCTACTCAGTGTGGGAATTGTGGTGAGCCGCCCGTCCTCGGCGCTCGAAGGTTTTGCTCCGCAGCGACCCAAAACCCTCTACCATCCTCACGCGGTGAGCGAGTTATTCGGTGTTGCCGAATAGCTGACCGCAAGGGAGGGTGTCATGGGTAAGGGCGACAAGCAGCGCGGCAATCGGGAGGCAAAGAAGCCGAAGGCCAACAAGAAGCCTCCGACCGCCGCCTCGACGCTCCTGAGACCACAGCCCGACGCTCCGAAGGCGGGCGCCAAGCCGACATCGAAATAGCCGGCTAGCCTTTCCTCAAACCCGGGAGGTCCGGTCCCGGAGCGGGTGCGATCTGAAGAACCCGGCCTCTTCCTAGAGGCCGGGCTTAGCACGTGTAGTCACACTGAGCACGTATTGTCGTCACGAGACTGGGCACGTCGTAGTCACGGGCACGATGAAACAGGCAAGTGCAACGCACGTTACAGAGCAACCTGCATGCCAGGGGAGAAAGCCCTGAGATCTCAATACGTTGCCGCGATATGGCTGCGTGACATTCTGCGAAGTGTAAGATTTTCAAGCCACCCTGTGGGTACGCTGTATGAATTCGTTCAGGGGGTTTGACATGCACAAACCGGCAATCACCTGATTGCCTACATGAAGCCAATCACCAAGCCCCTGCCCCGGCCGCCAAGCCCGACCCGTCACTTGCCGCCGTTGAAGCGATGATTACCGAGCTTACGGCTATGCGGTCCGTAAGCGTCGTCGCGCTGACCTCTGGCGTTACGTAGGCCTGTCGTGATCCGAGTTGGAGATGGACACGATCAGCCCGGAGCGCGTTGACGACGATCCGAGCGCTCGTATGACCAATCGTATGAGCGGTCGTAGCGGTCGAGTGGAGGTCTTGCCGCGGGCGGATCGCCGGCGATCCTGGACGCTGGAGCAGAAGCGCGAGATCGTCAGCGAGAGCCTCGGGCCGGATCTGACGCCAACGGAGGTGGCGCGCAAGCACGGCCTCAGCACCGGACAGATCTACACGTGGCGCCATCAGTTGCTGAACGTTCGCGGCGCTCCGCTGTTGCAGGGGCCGCGGTTCGCCTCCGTTCAGCTGACGTCATCGGCGGCAACGTCATCCGATCCCGCTCCGTCGCCCGCACCGGCGCCGGCGGGATTGATCGAGATCGTGCTGCCCGGCGGCGTGCTGGTTCGCGTGGACGCCCATGTTGACGGCCGGGCGTTGCGCCGGGTTCTGGGCGCCCTAAGCGAGCGGTGATTGCCCTCTCGTCTGGCGTGCGCGTTTACCTCGCGTGCGGGGTGACCGACATGCGCAAAGGCATGGTCGGCTTAGCGATGCTGGTCCAGCAGGGCTTGGGCGCAGATCCGTTCGACGGCGCGCTGTACGCCTTTCGGGGACGCAAAGCCGGGCTGATCAAACTGCTCTGGCATGACGGGGTCGGCCTTTGCATGCTGACCAAGCGACTGGAGCAGGGCCAGTTTGCATGGCCGTCGGCGACGTCGACGGGGCGCATTGCGCTGTCCGCACCGCAGTTGGCCGCACTGCTGGACGGCTGCGAGTGGCGGGCGCCCGTCGCGCGCGCTCGACCGGAGCTTGCCGGCTGAGGAACCTGCATTTGCGCTTGGCCCGACGCGGCGCGGTCGTTCACGATCCGGATCGTGCGGATCGATCCCGACGCCCTGCCGGACGACGCAGCGACTTTGCAGCAGATGCTGCGAGCCCTGCTGCTGCAGCAGAGTGAACTGAGCGCCGAGAACGACAAGCTGCGGCTGCTGATCCAACGTCTGACCCGCCACCAGTTCGGTCGCCGCTCCGAGCAATTGAGCCCCGACCAACTGCAGCTCGGGCTTGAGGATCTCGAGCAAACCATCGCCGCCAATCAGGTAGCGCAGGAGGCGATGGTGGCCGGGGTGCGCCGCCCCCATACCGAGCCGCCTGCTCGCAACCACGGTGCGTTGCCGGCGCACCTGCTGCGCTACGAGGTGGTGATCGACATCGAGAACCGCGATTGCCCATGCTGTGGTGTCGCGCTGACGCCGATCGGCGAGCTCCGCACCGAACAGCTCGACGTCGTGCCGGCACAGCTTCGGGTCCGCGTCACGCGGCGGCCGCGCTATGTTTGCCGCCGCTGCGAGGATGTCGTGGTGGTCGCGCCCGCGCCGGACCGGCCGGTTGACGGCGGAATGCCCACCGCGGCGCTGATCGCGCACGTGGTGGTCAGCAAGTTCGCCGACGCGCAGCCGCTTTACCGCCAGGTGCAGATCCTGGCCCGGCAAGGCGTCACGCTCGATCGTTCGACATTGGCCAGCTGGGTCGGACGCGCCTGCTGGTGGTTGCAGCCGCTTTACGATCTGCTGGTTGGCACTGTGCTGTTATCGCCCAAGGTGTTTGCCGACGACACCACCTTGCCGGTGCTGGAGCCTGGTCGTGGCCGGACCAAGACCGGGCGGCTTTGGTGCTATGCCGTCGATAACCGCGCTTGGTGCGGACCGGGCCAACCAGTGGCCGTCTACGCCTACTCCGAGGACCGCAAAGGCGAGCGCCCGGCGGGGCACCTGACCGGGTTCCGAGGCGTGCTGCAGGTCGATGGCTATGCCGGATTCAAACGGCTAGCCGGAGATCGCGCCGACGGATCGGTGACGTTGGCATTCTGTTGGGCCCACCTGCGACGGGGCTTCTACGACTTCTACGTCTCCACCCAGTCGCCGCTGGCGGCCGAGGTGCTGGCGCGCATCCGCCAACTCTATGCGATCGAAGCCGAGATCCGCGGCCATCCCGCCGAGCACCGCCGGCGCGTGCGCGACGAACGAAGTCGGCCGATTGTCGATGCCCTGAACGGCTGGCTGCACGAGCATGTCGACCGAGTGTCAGCGGTCTCCGACTTGGCGAAAGCGATCCGCTACGCCATCCGCCATTGGCCTGGTTTGGTGGTGTTCCTCGACGACGGCCGGATTGAGATGGACACGAACGTGGTCGAACGAGCAATCAGGCCGAGTGTCCTCACTCGCAAAAATGCATTGTTCGCTGGTAGCGATGGTGGAGCGCGGCATTGGGCTGTCGCGATGACTTTGATCCAGACGGCCAAGCTGAACGGCGTCGACCCGATGGCCTGGCTCACGGACGTGCTCGAGCGGATCGTCTCCCGGCGCACCAAGGCAAACGAACTCTACACGCTGCTGCCGTGGACCTGGGCCGAGACTCACGCCAACAGCAAAACTCGCGCGATCGCCGCGTAACGCCCAAACCCGGATCAGGCATTCAGCCAAAAGTCGACTAGGTCGGCGCGACGACGCTTACTGCGGTCCACCGAGCGCAGCGCGGATATCAAGCGCGCGTATCCGGCCGCGATCGACCGGCTGGTCGGGCTCGCCTACCGGCTGCGCCAGCCGCGGCCGATCACCATCGGCTTGCCGCCACGCAAGGCTCTAGCGCCCCCTCGGGAGAGGACACCGTCCGTCGACGAGGTCCACCAAAGGCGGTCGTCTTGGGGAAAGGCGGTGATACGATCCATTCGGCACGGCTCGCCATAGTGAACGAACCGGAAACAATGGTAGTCGGATCTTCGAATGTTAAGCTGGGGCGGCCTTCACGCAATCGTGTGTCTGGTGGCATGACACGCGGGGGCCGAACGGCAACCTGCACGACAAGGCGGAGACCGCGGCGCTATCGCGTCCGGTCTGTCGGATGTGAGCGGGTTATAGTTGGCACCGGTGGCTGATGCCGTCCTGAAATCTTGGTGTATGCTCAAATTCTGTGCCGGAACTCCGCTTGCTTGAATAGCCCTAGCATTCAAAATTTGGTCACCAAGTAACCTACCTGTAATCTGCAGAACGACCTTTTGTTTATTCCACGCGGCGTCCCGAATGATGCGCTTTGTGGCATCAGAGGTGGTCCTCTCAACCAGTGACGCCAAAAAAGTCTTTCCCGATACCGCCGATCTGACCGAAATCGTGAACCCATTTTCAGAGGTTGGATCAACATTCACTATTTCGAACATCTCCTTTAGCGTAATCCCCTTTGAGACACGCCGAGAAGTTGACCGTATCTCGTCCACGTGTTCTCTTTTCAGAGTGGAACCCTGCACTGATTGTCCTAACGTCTCCAGAGTTCCTGACCAATAAGTCAAAGCCACGAGCGACTGCTCCTGGACTTAGCAGCGTCCGAGGACTGTTGAATACTCTTCGCTAACAATTCTTGTTGTCGCTCATCATGCTCCATGACGTTCTTATAGAGGTGCGTAAGCTCAATCTTTTCCTCGTGGCTGCTCCGATCAGCGATGTAATCCTTGACTCCCTGGCCGCCAAAATACATGCCGCCCAGAACCAATAAAGCGATTAGTTTATGATTGCTGGACATGGTTGATACACTCTCCGCTAACGTGTTCAGAAAGCCTTTGCCATCCCCTTCGGTATCAGCGCTGCCTTCCGCAACAGAGAAGGTAAGCTCGAGCTTCACCTCGTTCGGTAAAAGTCAGGCGACGAACGCTACCCTCGTCATGCAGCAACAAAGCCGCGATCTGTATAATGTTGCCTGCATCTCGACTATGCCCCTCATAGCTGAGGTTGTCAGAGACGAATGGGATTGGTGACCGTGAAACACAATGTGGATTTTTGCCCACCTCGCTTGGGAGAAGTCCGGTTGAAAGGATGCCCTCTCCCTGAATGGTTAGCGCTCGTTCCAGAGCGTCCCACAGCGCAGTCTCGGGAATCGGTACTTGCACCACATTCACGTTAGTCTCACTCAAGACGATCTTCTCCAACTCCGAGAAGCCTGTCTCAATGGACTGATTGGAGCAACCCTACTCGCCCGCTCTCAATCACCGCCTACCTTACCACCATCCACGGCCCAAACTGCTCCGGACCTCATGGCAAACGACTAAGCCTTGTCGGGCTGAGCCGTAGGCTGTCAATCGGCGCGCAAAAGGGACCCCCAATCGGCGTCCAATGGGGACCCCTGATATCGTGGTCGGAGGGCATGCTGGGACAGAGCTGTGGGTAAGTGGCCCGCCGGAGCGACCAATGATGAGTTTGGCGCAGGCGGGCCACTTATCCATAGCGGCCCAACAGGTGACGGCGCGGCGCGAGGATCAGGCGCGGTTTTTAAATCGCCAGCTCTCGTTGCCGGTTTCGACGATGTCGCAGTGATGCGTGAGGCGGTCGAGAAGAGCTGAGGTCATTTTGGCGTCGCCAAACACCGACGGCCATTCGCCGAAGGCGAGATTGGTGGTCATGATCACCGAGGTCTGCTCGTAGAGGCGACTGATCAAGTGGAACAGCAGCTGGCCGCCGGACTGGGCAAACGGCAGGTAGCCGAGCTCGTCCAGCACGACGAAGTCCTTGCGGCACACGTAGTCGGCCAACCGGCCTTGTCGGTTTGAGCGGCTTTCGGCCTCGAGCCGGTTTACCAAGTCGACGACATTGAAGAACCGGCCGCGGGCGCCGTCGCGGATGCAGGCGCGCGCGATCGCTATCGCGAGGTGGGTCTTTCCGGTACCGGTTCCGCCGACCAGCACGACGTTGCGCTGATGCGCCAGGAAGTTGCCGCTGGCCAGGTCGCGCACCAGGGTCTCGTTGATCGGCGTGCCGCCGAATTCGAAGTCGCCGACGTCCTTGGCCAGCGGCAGTTTGGCGATGCTGATCTGATAGCGGATCGAGCGCGCCTGCTTCTCGGTGATCTCCGCCGTCAGCAGATCACCGACGATGCGCTGCGGCTCGTGCTGGCGCTTGATCGCGGTGCTGATTATCTCGTCATAGGCAGCCTTCATGCCGTACAGCTTCAGCTCCGACATGCCGCTCAGGATTTCGGAGCGCTCCATCACCGGTTCTCCTCAAGCTGTCGTATCGCGCGCAGTCGGCCGCCGGCGCGTGCCGCAATCGCAGCGCCTCTGGGGTCAGGATGGTGATCAGCGTTGCCGGCTCGCGGCGCCGGGCCAGGATGTTGAGAACGACGTCGCCGGAGTGCACGCCCTCGCGCAGCGCCTCGAGGCAAGCGGCTTCGACCGCGGGCAACCCGTCGCTCAACACCGTTGCCAGGATCGCCACCATCTGCCGATCGCCATCGGCGCTGCCGGCGAGCTTGCGGCGAATCCGTGCCAGTCCTGTCGGCAACGGCCAATCCTTGAACGGCGCGCCGTTACGCAACGCGCCCGGCTTGCGCGCCAGCACCGGCACATAGTGCCAGGGATCGAACACCGTCTGGTCGCGGCCGAAGCAGCGGTGATGTTCGCCGACTAGCCGGCCGTCCTGGCGCAGCTCGATCCGTTCGGCATAGGCGCGGACCTCGACCGGGCGCCCGACTGCGTGCGCCGACGCCGAGTAGCGGTTATTGTCGAACCGCACCAGGCAGGTCTTCGATACCGAGGCCGGCACCGCGTGGAACCCGTTGAAGCGCCCGGCATACGGCACCAGAGCCGGCCGTTCATCCTCGAACACCGACCAAATCGTCTGCTCGCGCAGTTCGGGATGCCGGTGCGCCCGGGCATAGGCGACGCACTGGTCCAGCAGCCAGGCGTTCAGCTCCTCGAAGCTCTTGACCCGCAGCCGCGGTGTGAAGAACCGCTCGCGTACCAGCCCCACCTGGTTCTCGACCTGCCCCTTCTCCCAGCCCGCTGCCGGCGTGCATGCGACCGGCTCGACCAGATAGTGGCTGCACATCTGCAGGAAGCGGCGATTGTAGGCCCGCTCGCGGCCGACAAAGATCGCATCCACCGCCGTCTTGAGATTGTCGTAGATGCCGCGCGTGCAGGCACCCCGGAAGAAGGCGAACGCCCGGTCGTGGGCGTCAAACACCATCTCTTGCGTCTCGCGCGGATAGGCGCGCACGAACAGCATGCGGCTGTGGCAAAGTCGGAGATGCGCCACTTTGACCGTCACCGTGGCGCCGCCGATCAGCACGACCTCGTGGCTCCAGTCGAACTGATACGCCTCGCCCGGCGCGAAGCTCAGCGGCACGTATGCCGCCGCCGAAGCCGACGCCTGGCCACGTCGCCAGGTTCGCGCATAACGCCGCACCGCGTCGTAGCCGCCCGCATAACCCTGGCCGCGCAACGCCTCGAAGATCCGGATCAGCGTCAGCCGCTCCCGGCCGGGCTTCGCCTCGTTCGCCGCCAGCAGCTGGTCCAGCTCCGCGCGCCACGCCCCAAGCCGCGGCATCGGCTGGAGATCGCGTTCGTAACGAAACGACGTCGCCTCCGATCGCAGAACCTTGCGAACCACCTTTCGCGAGACGTGCAGCTCCCGGCAGATCGCTTTGATCGACTTGCCTTGCACAAAATGAGCCCGACGGATCCGCGCGATCGTCTCCACAACCAGCATCCCGAATCGGCCCTCGCGCACGTCCCGAGAGCCACCGTGAACCTCACTGTCAGAGGGGTCCCGTTTGGACGCCGATCACCCCGCCAACGGGGTCCCTATTCCACGCCGGTTCACACCAAGCGTATCAAGCACGTGCAGCAGGTCGGCGTCGGTGAGGCCGTCCCACTCGTTGGGCGGCTTATCGGGCACGGCACGCCGCCCGGGCGCCATCTTAGGCGACGTGGGCTGCGCTTCTTGGCGCACCCTGCGGTTCCGGTGCCGCTGCCGACGCCAACCTGCCGGGCGACCTTGTGAACCCCAGTGCCGCCCGCCAGCGCGGCCCGTATGGCGGCCTCCTTGTCCGGAGCGATGCGAGCCCGCCCGAGCTGCTTGCCTGCCGCCTTGGCTCGATCCAGCCCCGCCTTGACGCGTGCCTGGATCATGCCGCGCTCGAACTCCGCGAACGCGCCCGTGACCTGGAAGAACATCTTGCCAGTCGGGGTCGTGTTGTCGATCGCCTGCTGATGCAGGAACAGGTCAACGCCTACGGCCTGTAGCTCTTCAGCGTGTCCATGAGATCATCAGCGATCGGCCGAGCCGGTCGAGCGCCCAGGACCATACAACACCTCGAACTCGCCGCGGTCGGCATCCTTCAACATGGCATCGAGCTGCGGGCGCCCCGTCGCGGCGCTTGGCGCCACTGGACCCGGCATCTCCATAGGTGGCCGCGATGGACCAGCCGCGTTGCAAGGCGACGACTCCAGCGCCGCACGCTGGTTCGCGATGTCTTGGCCGCGTGTGCCGACCCGGAGGTAGAGGACCGCACTCCGCTCCCGACGCCGGACCGTGCGACCCATATGGCCGGATATCCCAGCCAACGGGTCCAAGTGGAACCCCAAGAGGCCCCAGAACGTCAGGACCTCCGGGCCAAGTGCCAGTATGACGGCTACTGCTATGATTTCGCGCACAAATATGTGGAGCGGGCGAAGGGATTCGAACCCTCGACCCCAACCTTGGCAAGGTTGTGCTCTACCCCTGAGCTACGCCCGCGCTCCGATCGCCGACGGCCTTCTACGGAGCTTCCAAACCCATTGCAAGCCGGCCTGTCAAAGCCAGCGCGAGTAGGCCGTCACAAAAGGGCGCAAACTTCCTCAAACGCGAAGCGGGGACCCTTCGGCCGCACCCCGGCCGCTTCGCCATACCCGAGATTAACCAGGAAGTTCGACTTCCAGCCGCGCTCGGCGAGGAACGCCGTGTCGACCTTCGCATTGTCGAAACCCGACATCGCCCCCACGTCGAGCCCAAGCGCCCGCGCGGCCATGATGAGATAAGCCCCCTGTAGTGTGCCGTTGCGAAAGGCGGTGGTTTCGGCCAGTTCCTCGTTTTGCGCGTACCAGGAGCGCGCGTCCGTGTGAGGAAACAGCCGCGGCAAGTGTTCGTAAAACTTCGGGTCATAGGCGACGATGACTGTCACCGGCGCCGACATGGTCTTTTCTGTATTGCCGGACGACAAGGCCGGGCGCAGCCGCTCCTTGGCCTCCGGCGTGCGGATGAACAAGAACCGGCCCGGCGAGGCATTGGCCGAGGTCGGCGCGTGCTTCATTACCTCATAGAGTTCCCGTATCGTGTACTCGGTGACGGGCTCGGCGCTCCACTGGTTGTGCGTTCGCGCCTCCAGAAACAATGTGCGCAGTGCCGCCTGGTCGACTGCCGGCATCAGAACTCGACCTGTTCGACCGCCACCACTTCCGGGACGTAGTGCCGCAGCATGTTCTCGATGCCGTGCTTCAGGGTGGCACTGGAGGACGGGCAGCCGCTGCAAGAACCCTGCATATGCAGCCGGACCACACCGTCACGGTAGCCGCGGAACACGATGTCGCCGCCATCTCCGGCCACTGCGGGGCGCACGCGCGTGTCGAGCAGCTCCTTGATCTGATCGACGATTTCGGCGTCCTCGGGGCTGACGTCCTCCTCGAGCAGGTCGTCGGCATCCCCCTCCAGCACAGGGCGGCCGGCGACGAAATGGTCCATGATGGCGCCCAGCACTCGGGGCTTCAGCGTCGGCCACTCGATCTCGTCCGATTTGGTGACGCTCACGAAATCGCCGCCCAGGAACACGCGCGCGACGCCACCTAATCCGAACAAGGCCGACGCGAGCGGGCTACGCGCGGCGGAGGCGGCGCTGGCGAAGTCGGCGGTCGCAAGGCCCATGACCTCGCGACCCGGGAGGAATTTCAAGGTCGCGGGATTAGGCGTGCCTTCGGTCTCGATGAACATGGAAGCTCCTGAAGTAAACGCGCTTGGCGCCTAGCGGCCCGGCCTGGCCGTTATAGTGCTTAGATCGGCAGGGCGGCCGGGGAAGGCAAGGCCTGCCCAGGACGCGCTCAGTTCAGCCTCGCCCGCAGCTCGTCCATGATGGTGCGGGCGCGAGCCGCCGGCTCGCCCTCGGGCACCAGGTCCAGAAAGCGCCCGAAGCAGCGGAGTGCCGCGGCGACCTGGTCGAGCCGCTGGTTCATCAGCGCGGCCTCACGCCAAAGCGGAGCGTGGTCGGGCGCGACCCGTAGCATGTCCTCGGCACAGGCGAGCGCCCCCCGCAGGTCTCGCGCGTGCAACCGGCGCACCTTGATGTTGTTCTGCAACCGCAGCAGAACCGCGCGGGTGCTCATCGGCTGCAACAGCCCGGGGCGCAGCTCCGCCTTGTCGCCCTCCACCTGCTTCAATAGAGCGCGCAGCGTTCGAGCGTCGAGACTGCTGCCGCCGCTGAAGGGGTCGAGCACGGCCTTGGTGCCCTTGCCTTGCAGGGCCACGAGGAAGTGGCTCGGGAAGTCCACGCCGTGCGCTTCCCAGTTGGCCGCGCGCGCGGCGTGGAGCCAGAGGATGCCGAGGGCCACGGGCAGGCCGCGCCGACGCTCCATCACACGGATCAAGTTGGCGTTGGCCAGGTCCTCGTAGGTGTCCGCGTCGCCGCTGTAGGCGTACTCGTCGGCGAGCAGACGAGCCAGCGTTGCGGTGCGGGACGCAAGATCGCCAGGCGGCACCTCGGAGGCGAAACGCACGGCATCGCGCGCGAGGTCCGAGAGATGGCGCCGAGCCGCGTGCCAGTCGCGATCGGGCGCGTCCACTCGTGCGAGCTGCAGGGCCGCCTCGGCGATATCGATCTCGCTGTCAGGCAGCTGCCCGATGGCGTCGAGCGCCACGCGCGGATCGGACAAGCGAGCCCTCCCTCCTGGTCGACCAACTATGGGGGCGCGCCGCCCCGGCCCGCAAGCGAGGGCGACGTCGTGCCGCCCTCGCTATTCCGCGGCCGCCTGCGGCAGATAGAGCGCCTTGCCCCGTTCCCGGAACTCCTCGCTCTTGGCCTCCAGTCCCGCCAAACGCTCGGCGTCCGCCCGCAGATCCTGGGTGATCTTCATGGAGCAGAATTTCGGCCCGCACATGGAGCAGAAATGCGCGACCTTGTGGGCGTCCTTCGGCAAGGTCTCGTCGTGGAACTGCCGGGCGGTATCGGGATCCAGCGAAAGATTGAACTGATCCTGCCAGCGGAACTCGAAGCGGGCGCGGCTCACCGCATCGTCGCGCAGCTTGGCCGAGGGGTGTCCCTTGGCCAGATCGGCGGCGTGGGCGGCGATCCGGTAGGTGATCACGCCCGCCTTCACGTCGTCCCGGTTAGGCAAGCCGAGATGCTCCTTGGGCGTGACGTAGCAGAGCATCGCCGTGCCGAACCAGCCGATCATGGCGGCGCCGATCGCCGAGGTGATGTGGTCGTAGCCGGGGGCGATGTCGGTGGTAAGCGGCCCAAGCGTGTAGAACGGGGCCTCCCCGCACTCACGCAGCTGCTTTTCCATGTTGACCTTGATCTTGTGCATCGGCACGTGGCCGGGGCCTTCGATCATCACCTGGCAGCCCTTGTCCCAGGCTATCTTCGTGAGTTCGCCCAATGTTTCGAGTTCGGCGAATTGGGCGGCGTCGTTCGCATCCGCGATCGAGCCCGGGCGGAGGCCGTCCCCGAGCGAGAACGACACGTCGTAGCGACGCATGATGTCGCAGATCTCGTCGAAACGCTCGTAGAGGAAGCTTTCCTTGTGGTGGGCGAGGCACCAGCGCGCCATGATGGAGCCGCCGCGCGAGACGATGCCCGTCACCCGCTTGGCCGTGAGCGGCACATATGGCAGGCGCACGCCGGCGTGGATGGTGAAGTAGTCGACACCCTGCTCGGCCTGCTCGATCAAGGTGTCCTTGAACACCTCCCAGTCGAGCTTGTCCGGCTCGCCGCCCACCTTCTCGAGCGCCTGATAGATCGGCACCGTGCCGATCGGCACGGGCGCGTTGCGCAGGATCCACCCCCGGATGTTGTGGATGTTCCGTCCGGTGGAGAGGTCCATCACGGTGTCCGCACCCCAGCGGATCGCCCAGACCAGCTTCTCGACTTCCTCGGCGGCCCCCGAGGTGACCGCCGAATTGCCGATGTTGGCGTTGATTTTGACCAGGAAGTTGCGGCCGATGATGACCGGTTCGAGCTCCGGGTGATTGATGTTGGCGGGGATGATGGCCCGGCCCGCGGCGATCTCCGCGCGGACGAACTCAGGCGTCACGAACGCCGGGATCGCGGCGCCGAAATCCTCGCCGTCCCCCCGCCGCTCGGCCGCACCCGCAAGTGCGGCGGCGCGGCCGAGATTCTCCCGATGCGCGACGTAGACCATCTCCTCCGTGACGATGCCGGCGCGGGCGAACTCGAACTGCGTGACATGCTGGCCGGTCTTGCCGGCGAGCACGGTCCGGTCGGCCGGACAGGGCGGCACCAGCCGGTCGGCCGTGGCGCCGCCGTTGTCCTCGGGCTTGACCGGGCGGGGTGCGACTGCGTCGAAGCCGCGCGCGGCCAGCCACGCCCGCCGCACCGGCGGCAGGCCGGCCTCGAGGTCGATGGTGACGGCGGGATCGGTGTACGGGCCAGACGTATCATAGGTGCGGAATGCTTCTTCCCGCGCCGTGGGTTCGAGCGCGATCTCGCGGAACGGCACCGCGATGTCGGGCCGTTCTTCGGGGCTCGTGTAGATCTTGCGGGAACCGGCGACAGGCCCGGTCGTGACCGTGGCGGGCCGGGTGAAGACAGGTTTGGCATCGACGGTCATAGATGTCTCCTTGCGCGCCGACGGCGGGAAGGGAGGGCTCACGATGGCCTGTTCCCGTCCCTCCGCCGGCATGACCCGGTTCAGGTTCAAGGGTCACCACGCCTCCGTCGCAGCACGGAACGGTGGTATCTCAGCCCCCTGTCGGGGCACCCCTCGGATAGCGACACGATGGGACGGCCGCTACTTCCTGTCAAACTCGGGCCGCCGAGCCTCCCGGGCGTCACCTGATGAGGCGGGCGGTCACCCTACTGGCGTGAGTGTTCGAGGAAAAACCGCAGCATCTCCCCCGAAGCATCCGGGCCGCTGGGGTCGGTGTACCGAGCCGGCCGGGCTGCCGCCGGACCAGCTATGGCCGGCGCCGTGCACCACCCATTGTTCGGATACCGTGCGCCCGTTCAGGCTCCGGACAGTGCGGGTGAAGGCATGGCCGCCGGGAACGCGGCCCTCCAAGACCACCTTTTCCAGCCGCGATGCACCCGTTCCGGCCAGCTGTGCCACTACCACGTCCGCATTCGACGCGTGCACGGTGTCATCGCGATCCCCGTGGAACACGATCGACGGGATGGCGGAGCCGTCCGGCCGCGCCGGGGCCCGACCCGGCCCACTTCGCGCACCCGGGCCGCTACGCATGACCCGAAACGCCGAGGTCATGTCGTGCGCCGCGCCACAGGCCAGCCCTGAATGCACGCCGACCGCGGCGAAGAGCTCGGGATAGGTGGACGCGAGGATGACCGCGGCCGCCCCGCCGGCGGACAGCCCGGCGATGTAGACCCGGCGAGGATCGATCGCATACTCGCCCATTATCGCGCGGGTGATCCCCGCGATCAGCGAGGGCTCGCCGCCACCGCGCCTCTGGTCCTCGGGGTTGAACCAGTTCCAGCACTTCGAGTGATTCGCAAGCGCGGTCTGCCCGGGATAGGCGACGAAGCACCCGGCAGCCTCGGCCGTTTCGTTCATCCGCGTCCCCGCCGCGAAGTCATCCGGCGACTGGGTACAACCATGCAGCATGACGACCAGCGGCAAGGGCTGGCCGCGGTAGGCGGTCGGAACATAGAGCTTGTAGGGGCGAGTTCCAGCGTCGTTGCTGAAGCTCTTGGCAAGGAACGCACCACCGCCCGTGCGGGAGGGCTGCGCCGACCCACGCTCTGCCGCGCCCGATCCGAACCAATCCACCAACGTCACACGATCGAGCAGGTCCCGCACGGTATCCGGCAGCGCGCCCAATACGGACTCCGGACCGAGCGGGCGTCCATCCTGCTGCGGCGTGTCCACCAGCGTCCGCTTGAGAAGTGTGGCAGCCTCGGACAGGCGGCCGGCGCTTGCCAGGCGAGCCGCCTCGAATGCGCCTCGGCGCGCTGAGTTCATGAGCTTCACTTTCCGTTTGAGATGGCGGCGAACGAGAGGGATGGCCTGCGATCGCGGGTCAGTTCATCCGGTCGGCCAGGGCGGCCTTAACTTCCGCGCTGGCCTGTAACGCGCCCAGCACGGAAACGGATGCGATCGTCGCGCGGGCGAGATCGGCCGTGACGTCGGACGCGATGCTGGCCAAACCCAGCACGCGGATCTCAACCGTCTGGCCGGCGGCGCGCGCCTCTTCGAGTTCTCGGCGGCCATAGTGCCTCGTTCCGAGATCGAGTGCCTTGCGTGCGACCGACTGTCGAATGGCGCCGGCGTGATGTCCCAGCTGGTTCCGGATCGCGGTGCGGATGAAGTCCGTCCGGTTAGAGTAGAAGCCCTCGCGCACCATCAGGTCGATTTGACCGAGATCAACAAAGCCGAGATTGAGTGTAAGCTTCTCGCTCTCGGCAATCTTTTGCTTGAGTTCCACAGCTCCAACCATCTTGCCGCCATCCATGCACCATCCAGCTAGATGGTAGAGGGAGGCTCGGATTTCAAGCCGCAGAGCGTCGGAACAGTCGGAGATTACAGCTCCACCCGTGTGCCGAGCTCGATGACGCGCTTCGGCGGAATCCGGAAGTAGTCCGACGCGCTCACAGAATTGCGCGTCATGAAGGCGTAGAGCCGCTCGCGCCACACTGGCAGGTCCGGCCGCAAAGTCGGCACCGGCAACTCGCGCCCGAGGAAGAACGACGTTTCGTCGACATCGATATCGAACTCGGCCCGGTGAGCCCGAAGTGCGGTCGGCACATCCGGTGCTTCGGCGAACCCGAAATGAAGCGCGATTTCGGCAAATCCCTTCGGGAGCGGTTCGACCACCATCCGCTCACTCTCGGGCAGATGCGGGACGCGCTCGGTGACCACGGCCAGAAGCACGACGCGCTCGTGAAGCACCTTGTTATGCCTTACGTTCTCCGAAAGCGCGTACGGCACCATGCCCTTTCGCGCGGACAGGTAGACGGCCGTGCCCGAGACGCGGGGCAACCGCGCCTGATCGAGCTGGTCGATGAACGCCGGAAGCGGCAGATTGTCTTCTCCGATTCGCTCGAGCAAAACTGCGCGGCCGCGCCGCCAGGTGGACATGAGCGTAAACACCACAGCGCCGATCAGTAGCGGGAACCAGCCGCCTTGCGGGATTTTGACCGCGTTGGCGGCGAAGAAGGTCAGGTCCACGATCCCGAAGAAGCCGATCACGATTGCGGACGAAACGATGCTCCAGTGCCAGACCCGGCGCGCGACGAGGCCGAGCAGCCCCGTGGTGATCACCATGGTGCCGGCCACCGCAATTCCGTAAGCGCCGGCGAGGTTGTCGGAAGAACCGAACGCCAGCACCAGCCCGACAACGGAGACCATCAGCAGCCAGTTGATCTGCGGAACGTACACCTGGCCGATCGCCTCCTCGGACGTTTGCTCAATGTCGAGCCGCGGCAGGAGGCCAAGCTGCATCGCCTGCTGCGATAGCGAGAACGCGCCGGAGATGACGGCCTGGGACGCGATCACGGTCGCGACCGTAGCAAGCAGGACGATCGGGATCAGCGCCCATGACGGAAACAGGCGGAAAAATGGACTATCCGCCGCATCTGGATGGGCCAGAACGAGCGCACCCTGGCCGAAATAGTTGAGCGTGAGCGCCGGCATGACGAACAACAACCAATCGATCCTGATCGGCACGCGACCGAAATGGCCCATGTCGGCGTAAAGCGCTTCTGCCCCCGTCATTGCGAGGAACACCGAGCCGAGCGCGAGGATCCCGCTCCCGCCGTGGTTGGAGATGAAACCAATCGCATAAAGCGGATTGAATGCCGCCAGCACAGTGGGATTGCCTACGATCTGGACCAGGCCGGCCACCGCAAGGACCGTGAACCACACCGCCATAACGGGTCCGAAGAAGAGACCTATCCGTTCGCTACCTCGCTTTTGCAGTGCGAACAACCCGATCAGCACTATCAGCGTGATCGGGATGACATAGGGCTTCAGGAGGGTAGTGGCGACTGCCAACCCTTCCACGGCGCTGAGCACGGAAATGGCCGGCGTGATCATCCCGTCGCCGTAGAACAGCGCCGCACCCGCGACGCCGACAAGCAACAACGCCACGCGACGACGCTGGTCCGTGACACAGTGGGCAGCAAGTCCGAGCAGCGCCATGATACCGCCCTCGCCGTCATTGTCGGCGCGCATCACGAAGACAACGTATTTCAGGGTGACGACGACCGTAACCGCCCAGAAGATGAGGGAAAGCAAGCCGAGCACCGTAGGCGCAGCACTGCTGGCACCGGCTTTGAGACATTCCCGCAGCGTGTAGATGGGGCTGGTCCCAATATCGCCGTAGACGACGCCGAGCGCCCCCACGAGTAGTGCCCGCCGCAACGGCCGGGCTGAGGTTGGGCTATCCACGTGCGGCCTACGTTTCTCGTTGGTGGGAGACGCTGCCTCGTTCTCGACGCTGATCAATCAAGGGCTTCAGGCGATGTCGCGGTCGCTGTCGAGGAAAGCCAGCACGCGCTCCATCACCTCGCGCTTTGGATACATCGCGCCGAGCGCCCGGGCACGGGTGAGCGGATCGCTCGCGAAGAACCGCTCGTACAAGACTTGGCGACTGCCGAAGGACGTGCCGGCGACGTCCCACGCGAGGCGGAACAGCTTGACCCGCTCGCGCGCCGCCGTGGTGTCGGTCGCCAGGAACTGCTCGATGTCGCCAGCAAGCGGTCCCGTAAAGTCGGCCTCGCTCGGCGTGATGAGGAAGCTGCTCGACCCGATCAGATGCAGGATCTCCACCATACGCGGGTAAGCCGTCATGAAGAGATTGCGGGTGATCTCGATCGGCAGTTGGGCCGGCGTCATCACGCCCCACTCGTCGAGCGCGGCGTCCGCCTCCGCCGCGCGCATGCAGGCGCGCATCAGCTCCGTTTGCATCATCAGCTCGCCGATGCGGTCTTCCACATGCGGCAATTTGGAGTTGCCGAGCGTCTGCGTCATGAGGAGCGCGATGCCGAGCACAAACTCGCATTTGGCGAGATTTTTGGCGGCACCCTGATGCGCCGAATGCGCCGGCGAATGGGTGGCGTCGCCCGTCCGGTTCAGGCGGTCCACGTCGCCGAGCAGGAACACGCGCTCCCAGGGCACCAGGACGTCGTCGAAGAAGGCCACACAGTCCATTTCCTCGAAGCGCGACCCGAGCGGGCGATCGAAATGCGACCCGCCTTCATCGAAGCTGTCGCGGCACAGGAATTTCAGGCCCGCCGTATCGCAAGGGATCGCGAAGTTCAGCGCAAACGGGCTGTGTGGCTCGGCGTAGAGGCCGAGGCGTGGCGAGTAGACGGCGATCTCGTCCGACAGGGGCCCTAAGGTCGCGAGAATGCGCGCACCGTTGACCACCACGCCCGCGTCGGTTTCGCGCACCACGCGCAAGGCGGTGCCTTCCTCGAGATTGTACACCCCGGATACGGTTCGGCTACGCTGCAGGTTGATCAGCGCGTGCGTGAGCGTGAGGTCGTTTTCCCGTATGTATTCATGGTAACGGCGCATGTTTTCGCCGAATTCGGGCCGCACTTCGCCGAAATAGGCAGCGGCGGCGGCCCAGGCGCTGAACGTGACGTTCATAAAGTCCGGGGTGCGGCCCATCATGCCGCATGTGGCGCGCGCCCAATGCAGCATCATCACACGGCGCTGGACCAGCTCATCGGCGGTGCGCGGAATGATGAAGGAATAGCCGACGCGCTCGCCCGTCGAGGGGGAGGGGAATGTCAGCTCGTCGATCAGCGCGGGGTCATGCTGCATCTCGTAGAGAGCGGCCACCGCGCGGGCGCCGCGACATAGGCCAGGATGAGCGGTGACGTCCTCGACCTGCTCGCCTCTGAGCCAGATATTTCCTCGGCGCTCACGCAGCCCGGCGAGGTAGTCCCGACCCGTTCGCGCGCCCATGCCCCGCTCCCGTTCTCCGGTTCGAGCGGAAAGCATGACATGAAATCGGCCGCACCAGAAAACTGCCCCGGCTAGCGCTCCTTGCCGGGGCCGCATCGATCGCTGCGAGATTCGCTGCAGAAAACGCCCGGTCGACTCGGGCGATGACGCCTTTACAGGCTGGAAGCGATCCATTCCTTGAGGCGGCTCTTCGGCAGCGCGCCTACTTGGGTGGCGGCCGGCTTGCCGTCCTTGAACAGGATCAGGGTCGGGACGCCGCGCACCGCGTAGTTGTTGGGGGTCATCGGATTGTCGTCGATGTTGACCTTGGCAACGGTCAGCTTGCCCTGCATCTCGCCGGCGATCTCCTCGAGCGCCGGACCGATCGCCCGGCAAGGGCCGCACCACTCGGCCCAGAAATCGACCAGCACCGGTCCCGGCGCTTTCAGCACGTCCGTCGCGAACGACTGGTCGGTGACCGCTTTGGTATTCTCGCTCATGGGTCGCCTTTCGTCATGTCATTGCTGCCGCAAGTGGGGCGCGGCCGGATGGCGATCAAGCGTGAAGGCCGCTCCCGGGGCATGCGCGTCGAGCAGGACGTCGGGCAGCATGACAACCCGCGCCGCGCGGGTCCAGACCAGCGCGCACTGTACCGGCCGATCGCCGAACACGCCTCGCAGCACAGCCCGGTAGGCCGCCAACTGACGCAGATACAGCCTGGGTGTCCGCTCCGGCGTGTCCGGCGGGTCGCGGTTGGTTTTGAAGTCGGCCAGCAGCACGCGATCGGGTAATACCGCGAGCCGGTCCACCACGCCGCCCACAACTGCGCCGGACACCAGGCCGGTCAGCGGCACCTCGGCCCGGCTACCGGGGCCGAACAACGGGGCCAGATCGGCGTGCTGGAGGATTGCGAGCGTTTCGTCGGCGATGGCGACCGTTTCGCCATCGGGCAACCCGCTTGCCGTGCGCGGAAAGCCAGAGCTGTGCGGCCTGCTCTCGGCCCCGCTCGGGAAGTGCGGGAAGGTGCTGCAGCAGTGCATGGATGAGCCGGCCGCGCTCGAAGCGTTCGCCGCTGTGCCGGGGTGCGAGGGGCGAGGCGGCCTGCGGGACCGGACCGAGCGCGCCGCCTTCGGGCCGGCTCGGCGCCAGCGGAAGAGGCCGATCGGGCTCGGAAGGCGGCGGAGCCGGCTGCCAGAGCGGTGCGGCACCGATCCAGGCGGGGAGTGGCGGAGCCGGCCCGATGACCGGGGCGCGGTCCGGCTCGGGCAAGCTCAGCTGCGGCGCTTGGAGCCGCACGGCTGGCCCCCATTCGTTGAACGGAACCTCATCGGCGCCGAGCGCGGCGAACCCGCCGCGGATCAAGTTGTACCAAGAGGTTTCGGGCGGCTCGGATTTCGGCGCCCAGCCGCACACGACCAGCCGGTCTTCGGCGCGCGTGAGGGCGACGTAAAGCAAGCGATTGTGCTCCGCCGCAGCAAGCGCGCGAAGCCGGTCGCGCACCCGGTGCGTCGCGCCGCAGCTGATTTCCTTGCGCGGCGTCCAAAGCGGGACGTCCACCCCGCTCACGGGGTCCGGGGCCCAGAGCAGGGCGTAGTCGTCCGGCGGCAACGCGGTGGTGTCGGGCAGGATCACGAGCGGGGCCTGCAAGCCCTTCGCGCCATGCACGGTCATGACGCGGACAACGTCGCCCGCGCTCTCCGCTTCCCGCTTCACCTCTGAGCCGGACTGGCGCAGCCAGTGGACGAACCCCTGCAAGGCGGGCGGATGACTGCGCGCGTAGGCAAGTGCGGCGTGGAGCAGCTCATCCACCGGCTCGGCCGCTTCCGGCCCCAGCCGTCCAAACAGCCTCGCCCGTCCCCCGAGCGGCCCGAGCGCCTCGGCCAGCAAGGCGTGGGGCGGCAGGAAATCGACGCGGGCCAGCAGCTTCTCGATGAACCGTGCGGCCGCCTCCCAGCTTGGGCGCTCGGCCGCGCGCTGTCGGAGCGTGACCCAGAGCGAACTCGACCGCCCGACTGCGAGTGCCAGAAGGTCATCGTCGGTGAGGCCGCCGAGCGGGCTCGTCAGCACGGCAGCAAGCGAAAGGTCGTCGCCGGGCAGCAGCAATGCGTCGCACAGGGCGAGGAGGTCCTGCACTGCCGGCTGTTCGGTCAGCATCAGCCGATCGAGCCCGGCAACCGGGACGGAGCGCGCCTTCAATGCCTTGACGAGGGCGCGAGCAAACGCGTTGCGACGGCGGACCAGGACCAGCACATCCCCTGGCGCGAGCGGACGGTCGCGGCTCGGCAAAAGCACGCCGCCGCCCGTCTGGTCGTGGATCCAGCCTGCAAGCGTTTCGGCCAAACGTTGCGGCGCGGAGATCTGCCCGAGGTAGCCGTCGGGCACGGACCACGGCTCGGCGGCTTCGGGTTCCGGGCGCGGCGCCAACGGCCAAAACTCCACCGATCCCGCTTGCCCCGCGCGGTCGGCGAAGTGCTGCAAGGTTTCGCCGGGGGCGACGACCCCGCTGGCGCGCCTCCGGCTGGGCGAATACGGCGTCGACCAGGGCGAGCACCGGCGAGGTGGAGCGGAAGGAGACGTCGAGCTGCACGTTGCGCCAGGGCTCGCCGGCGTCCCTGACCCGCTGCCCGAGTGCGGTCCGTTCGCGGTCGAATCCAGCCGCGTCCGCGCCCTGGAAAGCGTAGATCGACTGCTTGCGGTCACCGACGGCGAACGCGGTGCGCCCCGATTTGGCCGCCCCTTCGCCGGCGAAGAACTCGCCGATCAGCGCCTGTGCGATGCGCCATTGCGCCGGCGCCGTGTCCTGCACCTCGTCCAGCAGTAGGTGATCAAGCCCGCCGTCGAGCTTGTAGAGCACCCAGGCGGCGCCGGGATCGACCAGCAAGTCAGAGGTGCGGCCGATCAGGTCGTCGTAGTCGAGCTGCGCCGAGTCGTCCTTGCGCTCGGCGTAGGCGTCGAGCACGGGTCTGGCGAGCGTCACCAACGCCGC
The DNA here is from genome assembly GCA_963757115.1 of uncultured Alphaproteobacteria bacterium. Classification (GTDB taxonomy): domain Bacteria; phylum Pseudomonadota; class Alphaproteobacteria; order Acetobacterales; family Acetobacteraceae; genus CAVWQV01. The sequence goes on from CAVWQV010000002.1 coordinate 67,507, forward strand.
CGAGGCCTCGGCCACGCGCCGGGCGCAGCGATCATCCTCCACCCGAGCGATACGATCGGCTTCGGCCAGGAACAAGCCGGCCAGCGCGGGGTGCTTGGCCGCAAGCCTCCCGTTGACGAAGCCGCTCGCATCGCGGGGCTTGCCGTCGGCGCGGAGGAAGTAGTCGCGCCACTGGTCCCAGCCGGCCGCGCGCCGGGCGGCATCGGCGGCAAGCCAGTCCAGCATCGCCCCGCTCCGTTCGGCGCATTTGGCCGAGCCATGCTGTTGGACATGCGTGGCAGCTTGCCGCAGCGCCGGCTCTCCCGGCCACGACGCCGCGGCGGCGATCAGGCTGGCCTCGTCCTGGTCGGCGCCGCCGAGCGCACGCCGCTGCGCGGCAGCGAGGTCGGGCAGCCCGCGCGCGCGGGCCAGACGCTCGCGGTCGCTCCCGAGCTCCGCAACCAGACGCCCGAATGCATCGAGGGCGACAAGCCCGGCGAGGCCGTCAAGCGCCGCCCGGGCTTCGGGGGAAACCGCATGGGCCAGCATGTGCTCGCGCGCGTCTCGCAGCGCCTCGGCCGTGTCGCGGTCCTCGATCAGGCGGAAGTGCGGCGAGATGCGCGCCTCGAGCGGGAAGCGGCGCAGCAGCGACTGGCAGAAGGCGTGGATGGTGCCGATCCGCGCGCCGCCGGGCAGGTCGAGCACCTGCGCGAACAGCGCGCGTGCCCGGTTGCGTGCCTCCGGGCTGGCAGGGACATGCAGGCGGCCGAGTTCGGCGTCGAGCGCGTCGTCGCTCATGCTCACCCACCGGCCGAGCCTGCCATGCAGCCGGTTGGCCATTTCGGCGGCGGCGGCCTTAGTGAAGGTGAGGCACTGGATGCGCGCGGGATCGGCCCCCGCGAGCATGAGGCGAAGCAGCCGGTCGGTCAGCAGCTTGGTCTTGCCGGAGCCCGCCGAGGCGGCGACGAAGGCCGACGTGGCGGGGTCGGACGCCTCCGCCTGCGCCCGGTTGGCGCGCTGTCGGGCGCCCTGGCTCAACCGGCATCCTCCGCCTGCGCCCACTCGGCCACGCGCGCAAGCTGGGCGTAGTGAGAGAAGCGCGGCGCCTCGCCCGGGCGCGGCTGCGCGAGGTAGGGGCGGGCCGGGTCGTCATAAGCGTCGACCAGCGCCAGAAGCTTCTCCCGCGCGACGCTCACTCCTTCGGCGACCGAGCCGTTCTTGAACAGCGGGCACGCGGCGCCGGGCACGAAGCCGCCGGAAAGCCGCCAATAGGTCAGCTCGCCGCTCGGAGCGGCGAAGTCCGGGCCGAACGCACCCGCCTCCGCCATCACCGCCTCCAGCGGGAGTTGCGGCGCGAAGCCGTCATCGACCGTGCTCTGCGCCGGCGGCGCGCCGGTCTTGTAATCAATGATGACGAGCTTCCCATCCGGCCGGCGTTCGATCCGGTCGGCCCGGCCACGGAGCGTGAACGCGCCGCCCGGCCGCTCGAAACGCCATTCGCCGGACGCCTCCGTCGCCAGCGCCGTAGGGGCCGCCCCGCGGCGGCGCTCCGCCTCGTGCGCCGCGACCCAGGCCGCGATCCGGACGAAGCGCGGCGCCCACCAGGCGATCAGCCCCTCGCGCAGACGCGCGTCGAGCAGCACGCTCAGCATGGCCTCGCGCAGCTGGTGGGCCGCGTCCGCCGGCCAGTCAGTGCCATGGCGGCGCAGAAAGCGGTACAGCCCGGCATGGGCCAGCTCGCCATAGCGGGCGGCGTCGGCCGGCTCATCGAGCGGGTCGAGCGCGCGAAGGCCGAGGATGTGCCGGGCATGGATCGCGTACGGGTCGCGCAGCCAGGTCTCGATCTCGGTCACGCTGAGGCTTCGCGGGCGCAGGTGCACGTCCGGCCGCGGCCTGGGTGCCGGCGCCGGCACGGGCGGCCCGACCGGCTGGTCTACTTGCCGCGCCCAAACCGTAGCAGGATGCGTTGCGACGGCCTGGTCCTGCCCGGCCAGAAAGGCGGCGAGCCGCGTGAGCCAGCGCGACGGGACGGAGGGCGCGCCATCCCGGCGGCGCGGGGCCGAGAGCACGACCTCCGTGCCGCGCAGGCGGCGCCCACGAAGTCGTGCGCCGACTGGCCCACCCTGGCCTCCGGCGAGGGCAGGCCGATGCGCTCGCGCATCCGCCGGCTGAGCCACGGGCCGGGGTCGGCAGCGGGCGGCCAGACGCCCTCGCAGAGGCCGCCGAGGACCGCGGTATCCACCGATTGCAGCCGGGCTTCCAGCAGGCCCCAGATGAACACCCGCGGGTGCTCGGCGCCGGTGCGTCCGCGAAGCGCGCGCCGCGTCCGCACCACGACGCCTTCCAGCACTGCCTCCAGCAGCGCGGGCAGCCGCTCGATCGGCTGGTCCGGCAACTGCGGCAGCACATGGAGAATGGCGGCCAAGTGGGTCGCTAGCGCCTCGCCCTCCTCGCCCGACCAAAGCCGCTCCGCGCCGGGGGTGGTCTCGGTCGCAGCCAGGTGCTCGGCCGAGGCGATCAGCGCCCGTAGCGCTTCGGCCGGTCGCGCGAGGGCGGCCGCGCTGGCGATGCGCAGTGCGGGGGCGAGGCAGGTCTCGAGCTGGGCCAGAAACTCCGCCGCCGCCTCCCGATAGGAGGACTTCGTGCGATCCACCGCCTCGCGCAGCCGGGTCAGGCCGGGGGCGGGCGCGGCCCGCGCAGCGCGGCGCGCTCCAGGGCGCGGGCGGCGCGGCGGCACGCAGCCGGGCTCAAGCCGGCCGCCGCAAGCGGATGCTTCAGCAGAGACAGAAGCGGCACCGGAGCCAGTTCGGCCGCGACCGCGTGCGTCAGCAAGCGGAGGAACACGGCGGGCGGCGTATCGGCGAGCTTCTCGCCGGCGCTGTCGTCGGCAACCACCCCGTAGCGCTCCAGTTCCGCCGCGACCCGGCCGGCGAGGTCGCGATCGGGGGTGACAAGGGCCGCCACCCGGCCCGGCTGCTCGAGCGCGCCGCGCAGGATCAGGGCGATTGCCACCGCCTCCTCCTGCTGGTCCGCGGCTTGGAGGCGTGACATCCCGTCTACGGAGGCGCGGGGCGCGGTTCGCCACGTGGCCAAAGCTCCGGCAGGGAGCAGCGCGGCGGACAATGTATCGCCGCGCCCCGCGTCGAAGCTGTCGCGGCGAGAACTGGGCCATGTGCGCACGTCAGCCCGCGTTGCGCCGAGGCCGGCCAGGAGGGCGCGCATCCCGGCCTGCGGGTGCGACGGCTCCATCGCCTGCCAGGCAGCCTCCTCCATGTCGAGATCGAGCCCGGGCAGCACGACGGCACCCCGCTTCGCCCGCGCGACGCTCCCCATCATTCGCGCGACCGCGGGCACCGCACCCGTCGCACCAGCGATCAGCACCGGCTCGCCGGGCGGGTCGGCTTCCCAGGCAGCGGCCTGCGCGCGAAGCAACGCCGCCTGGCGCGCGGCAGGGTTCATCAGGTTGCGTTCGGCGAGCCAGGCGGGCCAGGCCGCCGTGACGATCTCCAGGAACGTCAGCGTCTGCTGCCAGTGCTGGGCGTGTTCGGGGTCCGCCGCGTCCGGCAAGCGCGCCGCCAAGTCCACCTCGGCCAGCTCCGCTTCATCCATCAGCGCCGCCAGCTCCATCGCGAGCGGCCAGGCGCGGTCAGCCGTACGCGGCGCCCCCCCGATCCCGCGCATGCCGAGGATCAGGCGCGTGAGTGCCGCGAGCCGCTCGGGCGCCGGGACCGCCGGCGGCAGCTCGAGCGCGCCGGCCAGCGCCAGGGGCGCCTCGTCGAGCGCCCCGAAGCCGATGATGCGCGGCAGCAGGAGCGGCTTGCCGTCGCTCACCCGAAGGAACGCCTCGGACAGCGCGCGCGCGGCACGGCGGGTGGGCAGCAGGATCATGCCGTGAGCGGCGTCGAGCGGGTCGGCCCCGGCGCGGGCAAGCCAGGCAGCCGCCACCTCGTCGAGGAAGCGGCGATGCGGCGGAATGGTGAACAGGTTCACCTTGTCTCACCCGTGATGCCGATCTGCAGAAGCGATTCGGCATCGGACAGGTCGGACGGGGTGGAAAGGTGGAACCATAGCCCGTCATGCACGACAGCCCGGAGCCGCCCGGCCGCAATTGCCCGATCCCAGAGGAGGTTCATGCTGAACGCCCCTTCGGGCGCGTCCTGAAGCAGGGCCGCGGTGCAGAGCTGCACCCCGGCATAGGTGTAGGGCACCACCTCGCGCTCCCGCCGGCGACGGGGCGCCCCAAGCTTGTCGAGCGCGAAGTCGCCGAAGCCGACATCGGCATGCACCTGGAAAGTCCGATGCACCAGCAGCACGCCGTCGAGTGCGGCCGGGTCAAATGCCCCCGCGAGCCGGCCGAGTGCGGGGCTCGGGCCATCCGCCCAGAACGCGTCCCCGTTCACCACGAAGAACGGCTCGGACCCGAGCAGCGGCAGGGCAGCACGCACCGCACCGCCGGTGTCGAGCAGGGCGGCTTCCCGCAGCAGCACGGTGGGCGGGCCGTCGCCGGCGGCGGCCCGTGCCTCGAGGTGGGCGGCCACGCGGTCGGCCTGCCAATGGGCGTTGACCACCACCCGGGCGATGCCGGCTTCCTGCAGCCGGTCGAGCCCGTGATCGAGCAATGCACGCCCGCCGAGCGGGAGCAGTGCCTTGGCGGTTTCGGCGGTAAGCGGGCGCATCCGCGTGCCGAGACCGGCGGCGAGCAGCATGGCGGTGCGCGGCCGCACGCTCATGACGCGAATGCCGGGGGGGTGCCCCGTCGGGGGTTGCCCCGTCGCTCGGGCGGGATCCACCGATCGACCGCTCGGGCGAGCGGGGCTGCGGCCGGGTGCCGAAGCGCGTCGTCCAGCAACTGCCACGTCCGAGGGCCGTGGGCGAGGTAGTGCATCTTGCCGTCCCGCTGCGCGAGGCGGACCCATTGGCCCGCGACCCTGAGATGGCGCTGGGCGGCGCAGACGGCGAGTGCGGCGCGCAACTCCCCCTGATCCAACTCCGGCCGCAACCGGAGGAAGCGCGTGACGGCACGCTCGGCGAGCGCCGGCCGGATGTCCCGCCGGGTGTCTTGGACCAACGAGGCAAGATCGTAGGCGGGGTGACCCACGGCCGCGCTCTGGAAGTCGAGCACGCCGATGCGGCGGAGGCCCGCCCGGTCCGGCAGCCACATGAGGTTGCCGGCGAAGAAGTCGCGATGGACGAACACCGGGTCCGCCGCCGCCAGGGGCGCAAGCATCTCGCCGAGGGCCGCGGCAAATTCGGCCCGCGCCGCCCCGGGTGCCGGGGCGCCCCAAGCGGCCGGCCACCACCAGTCGAACAGCGTCCCGAGCGCGGTCGCCGTCATCGCCGCCGGGTCCCACGCCGGAAAATCGGCAGCCGCCGGCGCACGCTGGATCGCCGCGAGCACGTCTACCGCGGCGTCGATCAACTCCGCTTCCGTATCCGGCGACAGCAGGGCGGCGAGAAGACCGTCGCCAAAATCCTCGAGCAGGAGGAACCCCGCCTCGGCGTCGGCAGCGAGGACGGCTGGGGTGGACACCCCGATGGCCGCGAGATGGGCGGCGACGCGGACAAACGGCCGCACGTCCTCTGGCGGCGGGGCATCCATCAGCACCGCGCGGTGCGGGCCGCCCTGGAGCCGCCAATAGCGGCGGAAGCTCGCATCGGAGGCCAAGGGCATCATCGCAGCATCGGCGTAGCCATGCGCGGTTAAGAAGTGGTGGACGGCCGCGTCGCGGGTCACGCCCGGAGTGATCCGAGCCGGTCCGGCCAGCCGGTCAGCCGCGCGGCGCGGGCTGCCGCAGACACCGGACGGAGCGCGATCTCAAGGGCGTCGGGCGGGCGGAGCGGGCCCAGCCGGTCGGGCCACTCCACCAGCACCACATCCCCCAGCAGCTCGTCCCAGCCGAGCTCCGCGAGGCCGGCCGGACCATCGAGGCGCCACAAGTCGAAATGATGCGCCGTGAAGTGCGGCAGAACGTAGCTTTGCACCAAGGTGAAAGTAGGGCTCGGCACGTCCAGCGCCGGGTCGCCGGAGGCGGCGCGGAGGAAGGCGCGGGCGAACGCCGTCTTGCCCGCTCCGAGCGGCCCTTCAAGCAGGATCGCGTCGCCGGCGTGCGCAAGTTCGGCCACCGACCCGGCCAGCGCTTCCGTCGCCGCGAGATCGGGCAATTCGCGGAGCAGCGGGTCGGGCCGGGACGTCATCACTCGGCAATCTGCCGCAGCACCCAATTCGCGCACAATCGGCGGTCTCGCTAAGCAGGCGGCATGTCCGATCATCTCAGCACCGACGTCGCAATCGTGGGGGCCGGCCCGGTGGGCCTGTTCGCTGTTTTCCAGTGCGGGATGCTGCGGATGCGGTGCGTGCTGATCGACGCGCTGGGCGAGGCCGGCGGGCAGTGCGCCGCGCTTTATCCCGAGAAGCCGATCTACGACATTCCGGCCTGGCCCGCGATCGACGGGGGCGAGCTCGTCCGCCAGCTCGAGCGCCAGATCGCCCCGTTCGGCGCGCCCCGTCTGCTCAACCGACGGGTTGAGGCGCTCGCCGGGGCGGCCGGAGGTTTCACCTTGACCACCGACCGGGGGGAGCTTGTGGCGGCCAAGGCGGTCGTGCTCGCCGCCGGAGCCGGCGCGTTTGGCCCGAACCGCCCGCCGCTCGCCGGCCTTTCCGGCTTCGAAGACAGCGGCGCGGTGCAATACTACGTCCGCCGCCGCGAGGATTTCCGGGGCAAGCGGGTGGTAGTCGCAGGCGGCGGCGATTCGGCGGTGGACTGGGCGTTGGCGTTAAAGGACATCGCCACGGTGGCCGTGGTGCACCGCCGTCGCAAATTCCGCGCGGCACCGGAGATGGCGGCCCGGCTGGACGAAGCGGCGGCGCGGGGCGAGGTCGAGTTGGTGGTCCCCTATCAGCTGCACGGGATCCGCGGCGAGGACGGCGCGCTGACGGGGGTCGAGGTGGCGACCTTGGAGGGTTCGGTCCGCACCATTCCCGGCGGACGTGCTGCTGCCGTTCTACGGCCTTTCGACCGATCTCGGCCCGATCGCCGGCTGGGGCCTCGAACTGCGGCAGCACCATATCCCCGTAGACCCTGCGACCTGTGCCACCAGCCTGCCCGGCGTGTTCGCGATCGGCGATGTCGCGACCTACCCGGGCAAGCTCAAGCTGATCCTGCAGGGCTTCTCGGAAGCCGCGATGGCGGCGCACGCGATGCATGGCATCGTGCATCCGGGCGAGGCGCTGCATTTCGAATACTCGACGACGAAGGGGATTCCCCTAACGGGAAGTAGCTGAGCGCCTCTCCAGGCTTGGGCTACCGTCAGATCACACGGTGTGGATGAACAGGTGTGATCCAGCTCATACCACCGTTCCTCCTGCCTAGGTCTCCTAGGCCGCCCCGCTGCCTGCGGCTCATCGTCGGGAGGGAGATATGACAGCAAACTTCAGGTCCATTGCCGTTTCGGTTCTAACCCTGAGCATCGCGTCGCCTCTGTCCAGCTTGCATGCTGCTGAGGTGGCCGACACCCCGATTGCCACGATTCAGGGCGAAATACGAGGGTGTCCACATCGACGTCCTCAGCCTCAAACGGACCGAAGGCAACATGCTCACTCTCCGGGCCGCGTTCGTGAACGAGTCCGGCGCCCCCGTTAAGGACAGCTCCTTTCCCGGCATGAACGGGAGCGGCTGGCTGCCTGCGCTGATCGACTATCAGAACAAACGGAAGTACCGGAGTCGTCGTATTCGACGATGGGTCGTGCCTCTGCACGACCAACTTGATCTACAACGCCGATTTCGAACCGGGCAGCAAAATCCTGTGGGCCAAATTCAGGGCGCCCCCAAATTCGGTGCACAAGATTACGCTCCTAGCGGGTAGTGGCGAGCCGGTCGAGGGGCTGCCAATCACACGCTAGCTAGGCCCGAACTGGTGCGCTGTTGCAACGGCCTGCTTCGGCGCATCACGCTCGATAATCGCCATTCCCCGGTTCGCGACGCTGCTTACGGTCCCGCCGCTTTGCATACTTGACCCTTACGGAAGCTCGCCGGAGAACGGGCGCTCGCAAATCAGAGCATTTCCATGCAGCGCGTGTTCTCCGGCATCCAGCCCTCCGGCATTCCGACCCTCGGCAACTATCTCGGCGCCATCCGCAATTGGGTAGCGTTGCAGGCCGAGCCGGACTGCCTCTGGTGCGTGGTCGATCTGCACGCGATCACGGCGTGGCAGGAGCCGGCAGCACTGGCCCGGCAGACTCGGAGATGACGGCCGTGCTGCTCGCCTGCGGCATCGATCCCGCGCGGCACATCCTGTTCCTGCAATCGGCGGTGCGCGCCCATGCGCAGCTCGCCTGGATCTTCAATTGCGTGGCCCGCCTCGGCTGGCTCAACCGGATGACGCAGTTCAAGGACAAGGCCGGGAAGGATCGCGAGAACGCCTCCGCGGGCCTCTATGTCTATCCGAACCTGATGGCGGCCGACATCCACGCCTACCACGCCCGCCGAGTGCCGGTGGGCGACGACCAGCGCCAGCACCTCGAGCTCGCCAACGACATCGCCCAGAAGTTCAACCACGATTACGGCGTCGACTTTTCCCGCCGATCGAGCCACTGATCCTCGGTCCGGCGGCGCGGGTGATGTCCCTCCGGGACGGCACGAAGAAGATGTCGAAGTCCGATCCCTCGGACCAGAGCCGCATCAACCTGCTCGACGACGCCGACACGATCGCGCTCAAGATCCGCCGCGCCAAGACCGACCCCGAGCCGCTGCCCTCCGAGGAAGCGGGGCTCGCCGGCCGGCCCGAGGCGCGCAACCTCGTCGGCATCTACGCGGCCCTCCTGGATGCGAGCCACGCCCAGGTGTTGCGCGATTACGGGGGCCGCGGATTCGGGTCGTTCAAGGAAGCGCTCGCGGCCCTGCTGGTGGACAAGCTGACGCCGATCGCGCGGAGAAACCCGCCGGCTGCTAGCCGATCCGGCGGCGATCGATCGGGTGCTGCGGGACGGCGCCGAGCGTGCTGCCGCCATCGCCGAGCCGATCGTCGCGGAAACCGAGCGGCTGGTGGGCTTTCTGAGGGTTTGAGCTGTCACACGCGATGCTCGGCGTAGGTTTGCTCGACCCACCTAAGGGAGGGCCGGGCACTCCACCGTGTCAGGGTGTCCTCGACCGTCGGCGGCAATGGGGTTTGTCGATAGAGGGGGCAGGCGGCGGGCCTGGCGAGCGGCGCGAGCAGTTGGCCGAAGTGATGTCCGCCCGGCCTAGCTGATCGCCGACGAGGTGCCGACGACCGGCCAGGTGGTCGTCGAACCAGCCCAGCTCGGCCTCAAGCTCCTGCTCCAAGATCGGGACGAGCGCGGCGCGGGGTCCTTCCGGCAATGATCGCCCGGCGCGTTGCAGGCCACGCGAGGCGCCCCAGAGCGGCTTGCCAGGACGGCACGCCATCAAGCAGCACGTCTTTGATCGTAGGGCGCGGATCGCCCAGCGTGGCGGCGCTCAGGCATGGCGGCCCGCATGCTAGCATCGTCAGCCTGCTGGCGACGCGACCCTCCGCTTCGCCGGTTTGTTCGCAGGCGGCGGGGTCTTGGCCGGGTAACGGCACCAAGGTGCGGCGACGCAGCGCCAGCACTCCGGCATGCGCGCCTTGCACACGTAGCGACCGTGCAGGATTAGCCAGTGGTGCGCGTTGCGCAGCATGTCCTTCGGCACCCGGCGCAGCAGCGAATCTTCCACGGCGCGCGGCGTCTTGCCGGGAGCGAGCCCGGTGCGGTTGCCGAGCCGGAAGATGTGCGTGTCCACCGCCATCGTGCTCTCGCCGAACGCCACGTTGAGCACCACGTTGGCAGTCTTGCGCCCGACGCCGGGCAGCGCCTCCAATGCCTCGCGGTCGCGGGGCACCTCTCCGCCGTGCCGTTCCACGAGCTGGCGGGACAGCTCGGCGACATTTCGCGCCTTGGCCTGCCACAGCCCGATGCTGCGGATATATCCCGCAATGCCGTCCGGGCCGAGTGCCGCCATGGCCTCGGGCGTGGGCGCGGCGGCGAACAGCGCCGGTGTCGCGCGGTTGACGGACGCGTCGGTCGCCTGGGCCGAAAGCACCACGGCGACCAGCAAGGTGAACGGGCTTACGAAGTCGAGCTCGCTCTCAGGGGCCGGGTTAGTGCGGGCGAGCGCCTCAAGGAACGCACGAACGTCCGCGGCCGGCATGGTCCGCGGCTTACGGGGCGAAGGCGGCTTCGCGGCCGGGCGCTTGACCTGAGGAGGCACGCGCCCTTTTTGGCCCGGCCGAAGGGACGCCGGCAAGGCCGCTCGGCAGAAGCCAGGTGTCATCTCTCCGATCTACGCTACATTCGCGAGATGGCATCGGACGCAACCGCGGAAGCGACGTTGTTCGAGGCGGTGATCGTGCCGCACCGAAGCCTGTCGCGGCGTGGACTGGCCATCCTGGTCGCAGTCGTGAGCGCGCTGTCCCTGCTGACAGTGCTGCGCTTCTGGCTCATGGGCGCGTGGCCGGTCGCGGCTTTCTCGCTGCCGGAGCTCGCGCTGCTGATCTTCCTGATCAGGTTGAACGCCGCCCGCGCGCGCGCCTCGGAACTGCTCCTGTTGACGGAGCAACGAATGCGGATCGTCCGAACGGACCAGCGGGGACGCCGCGAGGAGCAGACCTTGCCGGGAGCCTGGCTTAACGTCGTGATGCGTGAGCGAACCGGCAGCGTCCCGACCCTCGTGCTGGCGACGAGAGGCCGGGAGATCGAGGTGGCCAAAAGCCTCGGAGAGGCCGAGAAGCGCGATCTGGCGGCCGCGCTCGACGCCGCGCTCGATCGGTTACGCCATCCACGTTTCGACAATCCCCAGTTGCGGAGCTGATCCGCCGCCGCGAGCCCGCTCCGGAGGCCGGATCAGGGCTCGCCCGGCCCCATCGACTTGATCAGCTCGAACACGCGTTTGCGGATCGACGGATCGGTGATCCGGTAATAGGCACGCACCAACTCGAGCGTTTCGCGCCGGCTCAGCGTGTCGTCGCCGAAACCGTCGGGGGAGTTCGGCAAAACCCGACACGCCGCGCCGACCGGAGGTGCCGGGCTGCGCGGCCAAGCTGTCCGGCATGTCGTCGAAAAAAAAGCTGATCGGAACGTCGAGCACGCGGGAGAGGTCGAACAAGCGCGAGGCGCCGACCCGGTTTACGCCACGTTCGTATTTCTGCACCTGCTGGAATGTGAGGCCTAGCGCCTCCCCGAGACGCTCCTGAGACATGCCCATCAAAGTTCGTCGCAGCCGGATCCGGGAGCCCACATGCACATCGATCGGGCTGGGCCGGCCTTCCCTTTCTAGGCCGGGGGCCTGGTCGGGCCGGGTCATACCTACCTCTCCCTTAAAACCATCCTGCATCATCTAAAACCTCACCACACTGACCCGTTCCGAGCCAGCCCGGCTCCTAATTGATTTCAACTTTCTTAACAGCACAACCACGAATAGTCAACGCTAAAGTCACAATTCAGGGGTCTCGTATCGTATTTTGTCTGCTGTCTGAATAAAGATTATCACCGCGTCCAGTTTGATTGCGGTCGCATCCAGGATGCCATACTGCTCAGGACGACTGCACACAGACTGAGCAGCGCCGGAATCAGCAGTCCGAAGCGCGCAAACGGCGTTTCCGGCAGGGCTCCTGGGAGAGCCAATGTCAAAGTGCCGGGTTCCCGCATCGGCAGTCGCCCCAACTCGCGGCCGTTGGCGTCAAAGCCGGCCGTGATCCCGGTGTTGGCGGCGCGCATCAGCGGCAAGCCCAGTTCGACCGCCCGCATCCGGGCCGCGGCCAAGTGCTGCCGCGGTCCGGTCGAATTGCCGAACCACGCGTCATTGGTCACGTTCACGAGCCAGGACGGGCGATCACGCCCGTCCACCATCTCGCCCGGGAAGATCGCCTCGTAGCAGATCATCGGACCGACCGGCGGCAGCCCGGCGACATGGAGCGTGCGCGGTCCAGGCCCTGGAGCGAAGCCGCCGCCCGGCACGACCTGCAGTGGAAGCGGGAACCACGGGGGCTGGAACTCGCCGAACGGTACGAGGTGCCACTTGTCGTACAGGGCAGCGAGCGTCCCCGATCCGGTGATGGCGGCCAGCGAGTTGCGGGGGCGGCCCTCGTTGTCGAAACGCACGGTCCCGGCGAGAACGGGAGCGCCCCCTGCGGCTTCCGAAATGGCGATGCGCGCGGCCGGGTCTGCCTCCAGCAGGAATGGGCTCGCGGTTTCCGGCCAGACGACCACCTTGGCACCGGTCTTGATGGCCGCGACGGCCGCGCTGGTCCGCGACAGATAGCGCTCGAAGATGTCCCCTGCCAGACCGCGGGTCCATTTCTGGCCCTGAGCCACGTTGCCTTGCACCAGTACGACGGTAAGGCCGGGGGCGGGCGGCGACGGCGCTTGCAGCCGCGCCCAGCCGAACGCAGCCCAGGCGACGAGCAAGGTGGCGCCCGTCGACGCGGCGCGCCAGCCCGCGAGCGGCAGGGCAGCCGCAAGCACCGTGAACAATGTCAAACCGGGCTCGCCGACCCAGGCAGCGAACTGGATAAACACGTCGCCGAGCGGCCCCGGTATGGCCCAAACGCTGCCCCACGGGTTCCAAGGGAAGCCCGAAAGCACGAATTGGCGCGCGATGTCGGCCAGGGTCCAAGCGCCGGCCAAGGCGAGGGCCCGCCGCCAACCCGGGAGCGCAGTCCGGCTCCACGCCACGGGTGCCGCGATGAACACCGCCAACAGCGCCGAAAGCGCCGGCACGGCGATCGGCACGAACCACCAGAATCGGGCGGCTTCCACCAGGATCGCCTCGGTGATCCAGTAAAGCCCAAGCAGGTGATGGCCGAAGCCGAACCACCAGCCGCGGCGGAACGCCACCGCCGGCCCGCGGCTCCCTTCCACCAGGAGAAGCAGCCCGGGCACCGCAATCAGCAGCACCGGGATCAGGTGTGCGGGTGGCAGCGCTGCGGCCGAGAGGATGCCGAGCAGGAACGCGGCGCCGTCGGCCCGCCAGCCTCGTAAGCCTTTGAGCCACAGGGCGATCGCGACGGTCCGAAAACGGCGGCCAGGGCGGCCCGAGTCGCGGGTCGCGACGCCCGCCACACCGGAAGACGCCATCGCCGCCGCTCAGTCCAGGGCTTCGCGCAACTGGCGTTCGTAGTGACGATAGTATTTGTCGGTGACGAGGTCGGTCTTGACCACGATAGCCACGTCCGTCGTGTTGAACTGCTCGTCGATCACCGCGCCGTCGCCGACGAAGCCGCCGAGCCGCAGATAGCCTTTGATGAGCGGCGGCAACTGGCCTAGCGCCCGCCGCGGGTCGAGACTGTCCGGATCCATCCGGCGCATGTCCACGTAGCGCCCCTCCCGCGCGCGCGGCCGGAGCGCCGGTGGGGCCAGATGATTGTAATAGAGATAGGTAAGTTCGGACGCCAACGCGGCCGGATCGGTCCCGGGCAGGCTGGCGCAGCCGAACATTAGATCGATGCGATGGTAAAACACGTAGGCGGCGATGCCCCGCCAAAGCAACTGCATCGCTGCGCGGCCCCGATACGCGACGTCGACGCAGGACCGGCCGAGTTCAAGCACGCGACCGGGAAAGGCGACGACTGTGGCAATGTCGTACTCGGCATCGGAATAGAACCGCCCGATCCGGGCCGCCGCCTCCTCCTGGATGAGCCGGTAGGTGCCGATGACGCTTTCGGGCCCTGGACCGATCTCGTGATCAACGACCAGCAAATGATCCGCCACCGCGTCGAACCCGTCCCGGTCCCGCCCGCTCGCCAATACGTCTGGCGCGGCGGCGGCCCCTAACTCGCCGTAGAACACGCGGAAGCGCAGCGCCTGCACCGCGTCGATCTCTTCGGCGGTAGCGGCCAAGCGAACGCCAAGGTTGCCCGCCCTCAGCTCGCCGATGCCGGGCACTGCGCCGCGGCCGATCGGCTTCTGCACCGTCATTCTTGCACCATTACTGGGCGGCTCCGCTTCGAGGGCTCGCGGCCAGGGCGGGGGTAACCGGATCGCGCCGCGCGCGGCGTGGCTTCGGTTCGGCCTGTATTGGCGGCTCCCGCCCGGAGGCCTCCCGCGCCGACGCCTCTCGCACGGGCGCTTCCCGCTTTCGGCCGAACAACTCGAGCCGGAGCGAGACGAGGTCGAAACCAAGCCGGGCGGCGATCAGCTTCATCACGCGCTCGTGCTCCGCATCCTGGAATTCGATCACCCGACCGAGTTCGATGTCGATCAGGTGATAGTGGTGCCCTTGTTCCGTGGGCTCGTAGCGCGCTCGCCCGCCACCGAAATCGCGGCGCTCGAGAATGCCCTTCTCCTCAAGCAATCGTACGGTCCGGTAGACGGTCGCGATCGAGATACGCCCGTCGAGCGCCGCCGCCCGGCGATACAGCTCCTCGACATCGGGGTGGTCGCTCGCTTCGGAGAGCACGCGCGCGATGACCCGGCGTTGCCCGGTCATCTTCAACCCCCGTTCCACGCAGAGGCGCTCGATGCGCGATTCCATCCGATCCCTTGCGGTCCGATCAGCACCCATCCGGTCGCCGCAACCGGACCCCGACCCGGCGACGCACCCCAGAACGATCGGGGCCAGCGACGGAGACGGCGTAGCCGAAACCGGCCGGCTCTGTCCAACACCAGCCGGCGAACCGGCGCCGCCTTGCGCGAGGGTGCCGGGCAGAGAGCAGATCGCGGCGCGGTTCAGCCGCGCCCGACGGTGCGGGGTTTGGTTCCGAGGCCGATCTTCTTAGCAAGCGACGAACGGTGACGGGCGTAGTTCGGCGCCACCATCGGATAGTCGGCCGGCAGACCCCAGCGCTCCCGATACTGTTCAGGCGTCGTGTTGTAGGCGGTCTTAAGATGCCGCTTCAGCATCTTAAGCTTCTTGCCGTCCTCGAGGCAGATGATGTGATCCGGAAAGACGGACTTCTTGATCGGAACGGCCGGCTGCGGCCGCTCCGGCGCCACAGGCTCCTTTCCGACCCCTGAAAGCGTCTTGTAAACCTCCTGAATCAGTGACGGAAGCGCGTCCGGCGGAACGGAATTGTTGGACACGTGGGCCGACACGATTTGCGCGGTCAATCCCAGCATGTTTTGGCTTACGGGACTTTCAACCATGGTCAATCCCTTCCCGGAATCGCGACTTTTGTCATATAGGTTTGCTTTCCGTCGCTTCGCAATGCTTATTCAGAACAGAACAAGCAGCATTATATGAACGCAATGGACGAGACAATCCGCACCGCTCGACATCACGGCCGAGACATGCCCCATGACTTTCGTTCGCACGCGGCTGGCGCTCGACCGCATGGCCCCGGGCGAACGATTGCTCGTGTTGCTGCGCGGGGCGGAGCCGCTTGCCAACATCCCGCGCACCGCCCGAGAGCAGGGCCATGCGGTGCTGTCGATCGAGTCGGCCGAGAACGGCGTCAGCCGGCTCCTGTTGCAGCGGGGCTGAGCCCGGCACGCAGCAGCAAGGCATCCGAACCGTCCGAGTAGTAGTTCGCCCGACGGCCGACTTCGAGAAAGCCGGCTGATTCGTAAAGCCGACGCGCCGCGTGGTTCAGAGCGGAGACTTCTAGAAACATCGCCGTCGCGCCCCGCCCGGCGGCTTCGGCCTTGGCAAACTGCAGGAGCGCGCTCCCGAGACCCTCCCGCCGTGCGGCGGGCACGACACCAAGGGTCAGCACTTCCGCCTCGTCCGACACCGCGCGCGCGAGCACCAACCCCGCGCCGGGGCGGAGGAAGCCAAATGCGCCGGGCAGGGTAAGCGTCAGCGCCATCGCGTCCGGGCCCCACGCCTCACGCTCCCCGAACGCAAACGCATGGACGATCGCCAGCATCGCGGCGTCCACCGGCCGGGCGGGCGCGATGCTCGCGAAGGCGGCTTTCATGCCAGGACCGGCGCCGGCCGCAACCCGCCTGCCGGCGGCGTCGCCTGTGGCGGGTCGATGTAAAGCGGCTGGGCGGCAAGGGGGGCGAGCCGGCCGGCCCGGCGGGCCACCGCGGCCTCCGCGACCTGCCGCACCTGCGGCAATCGAGCGTCCGTCAGCATGACGTCGTTGTCGCGCGCTGCGAGGCGGGCAGCCACGGCGACCGCCGCGTCGCCGCCCACGGCGACGCGGGGCGGTGCGGGTGGCAGATCGTCGACGTGGCAGGCCGTAATGCCGCCCTCGCACTCCAGGAACACCCGGCCGCGCCGGCTGTCGACGGCCGACCAAAAGACGCGGCCTCCGAGATGGGGCAGGGCGAACAGAAGCGCCTCGCCGACCGTCACGCCGATGGGCGGGATACCTGCGGCGAGCGCGATGCCATGCGCCAGCGATAGCGCCGCGCGGATCCCGGTGAAGCTGCCCGGGCCCACGGTGATCGCCACCAGATCGAGCGAGGAGGCAGCCAGCGCCGCCTCCGCAAGCACCGCCGCCGTCATGTCGGGCAACTCGGCCGCGGCGCCGTGGCCGGCGTCGCCCAGCCGCGACGCCACAAGCCGGCCATCCAGCACCAAACCGACCGAGCAACGCCAAAGTGCCGCGTCGAGGGCCAGGACTCGCACGGCCGCGGCTCTACCGACCAACCAGATTCGTCTGAAATCGCGGGATCAGGCACGCATTCGGGTGATGTCAAGCAACACGCTGGCCTCCAGCTCTTTCTCGTCCAAGCGCTGCTTGACCAGGTCTCCGATGCTCACCAGCCCCACCAGCCGCCCATCCTCGACCACCGGGAGGTGGCGGATCCGTCGCGTGGTCATCAGGGCGAGGGCGGCGTCCACCCGCTCGTCCATGCGGGTGCTGATGAATGGCGAGGTCATCAGCTCGTGTACTTGGTACTCGTAGGCGCGCGGCCCGACGCGGGCTAGGGTATTGACCAGGTCGCGCTCGGAGAAGATCCCGATCGGCTGCATCCGCAGATCCTCGACCATGACCGCGCCGATTCGGCGCTCGGCAAGTTTCTTCACCGCAACCGAGACCTTATCGGACGCGTGTACGGTGATGACCTCGCCGCCCTTTTGGCGCAACACGTCCCTGATGAGCATAAATACCTCCTTACCGCTTCAACCTTGCCCTCCACAGATAGTGCGCCGCCGCGGGGCTTGCAGGCGCGCGCCGCTCTATGCCGCGGCTGCCGGCGCCGCACTCGGTTCTGCGGCCGCCCGCCGCACCCGCAGCCGACGGATGCGCCGCCCGTCAGCGTCAAGCACGCGGAACTCGACCCCGGAGGGGTGACTAACGACCTCGCCGCGTGCCGGCACACGGCCGGCGAGGGTGAACACGAGGCCGCCCACCGTGTCGATGTCGGCCTGCCGCTCCTCGCTGGTAAGGATCGGCCCGATCCGCTGCTCGAAGGCGTCCACGTCCATTCGGGCGTTGACGTCGAGCGCGCCGTCGGCCCGCTCCGTCACCATCGGCACGATCTCGTCGTCGTGCTCGTCGGAGATGTCCCCCACGATGGTTTCGACCAGATCCTCGATCGTCACCAGCCCGTCGATGCCGCCGTACTCGTCGACCACCAGGGCGAGATGCATGCGCGCCTGGCGCATCTGCAACAGCAAATCGAGCACCGGCACGTTCGGCGCCACCATCAGGGGGCGGCGTAGCAGGGCCTCGAGCGAAAACGCCTCCGGGCGTCCGACATAGGCGAACACGTCCTTGATGTGGACCATGCCCACCACCTCGTCGAGCTGCTCGCGGTACACCGGCAGCCGCGAGTGACCATCAATTCGGATCTGCTGCAGCGCCTGTTCGAGCGTCACGTCGACGCGCATCGCCACGATGTCGGCGCGTGGCACCATCACGTCGTCCGCGGTGGTTTCGCGCAGCCGGAGCACATTGGCAATCAGCACGCGCTCCTGGCGGTCGAGCTCGGGCATCGCCCCGGGTTCGACGGTGGCGGCGGCCGCTTCCTGCACCAGCTCGGCGATCGAATCGCGCACGCTCTGCTCGACCCCCCGCCGCCGCAGGATGCCGCGGATACGGCTTAGGATCTGCGACCGCCGGCTCGCCCCGCTCATGTCCGCTTCCACGGGTTCGGCACCCTCAGTCGCCGCAGGATGCGGGCTTCGGCCATCTCCATCCGCCGTGCCTCGCCGGCCCGGGCGTGATCGTGGCCGCGTAGATGCAGGGCGCCATGCACGACCAGATGCGCCAGGTGATGTCCGACGCGGCGCCGCGCGGCCGCCGCCTCCCGCCGCACCACCCCAAGCGCCAGCACGATCGAGCCCGCGTCGCCCGGTATCGACGGCTCGAAGGCAAGCACGTTGGTCGCCTTGTTGCGACCCCGGTATCGGGCGTTGAGCCGCCGGACCGCCCGGTCGCCAGCGAGCACAACGGCCCCCTCGGCATCGGCGGCGCGCGCTGCCCGCAGGACGACACGCTCGGCATGGGGCACGTGGCGCCGCCAGGCGGGCTCCTCCACGATCACCGGGAACCCCGCCGCAGCGGGGCCAATACTGTCGCCCGGTTTCATTTGCTGGCGGGTTCCACCTCCGCCTTGCCCGCCTCCGCCTGCTCGCGGCGGCGTTCCCGGCGCGTATCGCCCTCCGCCGCCGCGCGCTGCTCGTAGGCGTCGACGATCGCCGCCACGAGCGGATGGCGCACCACGTCGCGCTTGTCGAAGCGCACCACGTGGATGCCCGCGACACCCTCCAGGGTGTCGAGCGCGTCCCGCAGGCCGGACCGCGTGCCGGGCGGCAAATCCACTTGGCTGAGATCGCCGGTGATCACCATGCGCGTGCCCTCGCCCATCCGGGTGAGGAACATCTTCATCTGCACCGGCGTCGTGTTCTGCGCTTCATCGAGAATGACGAAGGAGTGCGCCAGCGTGCGGCCGCGCATGAACGCGAGCGGGGCGACCTCGATTTCGCCGTTCGACAAGCGCCGGATCACCTGTTCGCCCGGCATCATGTCGTTGAGCGCGTCGTAAAGTGGCCGGAGATAGGGGTCCACCTTCTCCTTCATGTCGCCGGGCAGGAAGCCGAGCCGCTCGCCGGCCTCCACCGCCGGCCGGGACAGCACGATGCGGTCGACCTTGCCCGCCTGCAGCATGGCCACCGCCTGAGCAACCGCGAGATACGTCTTGCCGGTGCCGGCCGGGCCGATGCCGAACACCATCTCACCGGACGAAAGCGCGTCCATGTAGGCCGCTTGGCCCGGGCTGCGCGGCCCGACCGCGCCGCGCCGCGTGCGAATCGCGGGAAGATCCGACAGCGGCAGCCTCGGATCGGCGTCCGCATCGGCCAAACGGATGGCCGCTTCCACGTCCGCGCGGCCCACCGGCTGCCCTTGCTCGAGCCGACGCCAAAGCCCCTGCAACGCGGCTTCCGCTGCCTGGACCCGAGACGTCTCGCCAGCGATCGCTACCCGGTTGCCCCGGCACGACAACCGCACGCCGAGCCCTTGTTCAAGCCGAACAAGGTGCCGGTCGTGATCGCCGAGCAGGAGGGGAAGCAGGGTGTTGTCGCTGAACTGGAGAGTGACCGCCTTATTGTCGGGCAAGGCCGCAACCGGGTCGGGGGAAAGGGATGTCAAGCGCAGGCTCGCTCCTCAATCTGCAGGGTTCCGGAAAGGGAGTTAGGATGGGTGCCGGTGATCTTCACCGGCCGGATCTGGCCGGTCAGCTCTGCGGGGCCATTGGTATGCACGGCTTGCGCGTGCGGCGAGCGGCCACCGAGCTGGCCCGGGCGACGACCGGGGCCGGTAAACAGCACCGGTACGGTTTGCCCGGCACTGCCGGCGTTGAACGCGGTCTGTTGCTCGCGCAGCAGCGCCTGTAGCGCTTGCAGCCGGCGGTCCTTGTCCGCCTCGGCCACTTGATGCGGCGCGTGGGCGGCAGGCGTTCCCGGGCGCGGTGAATATTTGAAGCTGAACGCCTGGGCGAAGCGCACCTGTTCAACCAGCGCGATCGTCCGCGCGAAATCCCCCTCCGTTTCGCCGGGATGGCCGACGATGAAATCGGAGGAGAGTGCGATGTCGGGTCGTGCCGCGCGCAGTCGCTCGACCAGACGGAGGTAGTCCGCCGCCGTGTGCTTGCGGTTCATCGCCGCCAGTACCCGGTCGGAGCCCGACTGCACCGGTAGATGCAGGAATGGCATAAGGGCGGGGACGTGCCGGTGCGCGTCGATCAGTTCGTCGGCCATGTCGCGCGGGTGAGAGGTCGTGTACCGGATGCGCTGGAGGTCGGGGATGTCGGCCAGCGCGTGGATCAACCGACCGAAACCCCAATCGCGGCCGTCCAGCCCCTCGCCGTGCCAGGCGTTGACGTTCTGGCCGAGCACCGTGATCTCGCGGGAGCCCTGCTGGACGAGCCGGCGGGCCTCGGCCAGCACGGCAGTCGCTGGACGGCTCGCCTCCGCACCCCGTGTGTAGGGCACGACGCAGAACGAGCAGAACTTGTCGCATCCCTCCTGGACCGTGAGGAATGCGCTCACCCCCTGAGGCCGCGCCGCTTCCGGAAGGAAGTCGAACTTCTGCTCTGGCGGAAACTCCGTGTCGATCGCCGTCGCCCCGGCGCGGGCGGCGCGCGCGACAAGTTCCGGGAGCCGGTGATAGGCCTGCGGGCCGACCACGATGTCGACGAACGGGGCGCGCTCCAGGATCTCCGCGCCTTCCGCCTGGGCGACGCACCCCGCCACCGCGAGCACCATTTGACCGCCGGCCGCCTCACGCTCCCGCTTCAGCATGCGAAGCCGCCCGAGTCGGGAGAAAAGCTTCTCGGCCGCCTTGTCCCGAATGTGGCAGGTGTTGAGGACAACCATGTCGGCCGCTTCGGGGGTATCAGCCGGGGCGAACCCCAAGGGAGCGAGCACGTCGGCCATGCGGCCGCTGTCGTACACGTTCATCTGGCAGCCCCAGGTGATGACGTGCAGGCGCTTCGGCGCTGGGCCGCTCGCCTTCTCCTCCATCTATTGTGTTCCCCGCGTCATTGCCCATCGCCTCGAACGTGCGGAACCGCGCCAGCACGCAAAGTGCCAGCGACCGGGGGCCGATTGAACGGGTTCGAGCGCAAGGTTGCCGGGCTGCTCCTGCAATGCGGCCAATCAGACAGAACTGAAGGTAAGTCTGTCAACAACCGGGACCCGGATCGGCTAGAAACCTCAACATTCGAGCGAAAGGTACTGCGCGGGTCAGGCATAGGCCGGTGTTGCGTCCTCCCCCGCTTGCCGGTTCCCTGGGGCGTGGGGCGGGCGATTCTGCCGCAAAGTGGAAGCGCCGTCGGCCACTGCAGACCAAACTGCCTGGGCCAGCGCCTTGCGGTCGGCGAAGTCGGCCGAGTCGATCGGCGGATGCAGCAGAACCGTCGCGCGAAGCCCACGGTATTGCGCCAGACGCCAGAAATGGGACGCGATGTCCATGTCGCCGTACCAAGCGAACAGTGGCCGCGCGGCCCGTCCCGTCGGCAGCCCGCCCAGCCTGTCGTACACCACGGACACCGGCTGGATGAGCAGCGCGTTCCCGCCTTCGGCCAGTGCGAAGAATGACGAACGGAACGGCAGCACGCGTGAGCCGTCCGACGTCGTGCCTTCCGGAAACAGAACGAGGCTATCGCCGTCGGCCAAGCGGCGCTGCAGCACGTCGCGCTCGCGCCCAGTCGCGTGGCGTTGCCGGCTGACGAACACGCTCCGGCCGAGCCGCGCAATGGTGCCGACAAGCGGCCAGCCGGTTACATCGTCCTTGGACACGAAGCACGCTTCGAACTGGCCCCCGAGCACCGGGATGTCCAGCCACGAGGAATGGTTGGAAACAAACACGAGCGGCCGTCCGGCGCAGGTCCGGGAGCCGGCCACCCGCACCTGAAGTCCGATAATGCGGCAGAACCAATTCCAGTACAACCGCGCAAACCAGACCTTCGGCCGACCGGGCAGCGCCAGACAGACGCCTTGAACGGCCATCGAGAGCAAAGTCCACAACGCTACGAGGGCCAGGCGGCGCGTCGCCCGGATCCGGCGCACCGAGCTGCGCCGCTCCCCGCCGAACAATGCGCCTTGCGGCCAGGCGCCGGGGGCTGCCGGGCCGGCGATCAGGGGGCGAGCGGCCAATCGCCGCAGGCGGCGCGGAGAAGCCTGCATCAGCGCGGCATACCGCGGCCGTCCCGCCTGGACAATGAACTGTCCGTGACCGTTTCCCGGCTTGCGCTCCGGCCCCGCCGCTCATGCATCGGCGGGATCGCTAAGGTCCCGGCGAGGCCCCGACCGCTCAGGCCTCAGCACTCGCTTCGGGGTCGTGGACGCATCCAGCAAGCTGGCCGGTGAAACCGTAAGCAGGTGCGAGGAGAACGTGCGGGCGCGAGGCTATCGTCATTTCCCCTTAGCGAATGTGCCATCGAGGATCGCCGGAAAGTCCCCGCGGTTGATGCCGATATCGGCCAACATCCTTGGACTGAGTCGGCTGAGCTCTATCCGCGTGGCTTCCCGCAGCAGCCATCTCCGAATCCATCTCGGCAGCACGGACCAGGCGCGACCAGCGGGACGGAAAGCGGGTGGTGGTTGGTCTACCGGTGTGGATAAGAAACCGAATGCTTCGTCTGTGTAGGCCCACATAGATCATCTCCGATGCGCAGTGGGCGCTCCTCCTGATTGTCTCCGTTGGATTTATGTTGCAGTGCAGCATAGTGGGTTTCAAGCGAAAAGTTGAGGCAGGCCTCTATCGCTCAGCGATTCCAGGGCTGCACGGGCTTGCCTACCGCTGCGGCAGCTTCGGCTGCCGCAGCCTCGGCCGATCGCGAAAGGCTGCCGCTTAGGCGAGGCAGCCGGCCGCCTTGACGCCGGCTCCAGGTCTCAAGGCTCCACCTGCCCCGCCGCAGCGGTCCCTGCCGCTCAGGCCGCGACGTCGACCAGCACGAGTTCCGTCTCCTCCGTCGCGGTGATGGTCAGCTCCGATTCGCCAGTGACGGCAGCACCGTCGCGGGCCCCCACCGGCGTGCCGTTCACCGCCATGGCACCCCGCGTCGCCACCAGATAACCGCCGCGGCCGGGCAGGAGCGCATGGCGCACCGTTTCGCCGGGCGCCAGGGTGCCGGCCAGCACGGCGGCGTCGGCGTAGAGCGGCAGCGCGCCGCTCTCCGCATCGGCCGGCCGGCCGCTCGCGAGCACTGCGAGCCCGCGCCCGGTCTTCGGGAATTGCTGCGCGCCCCAGCCCGGTGCGACCCCGAGCCGGTCAGGCTCGATCCAGATCTGGAACAACCGCGTGGGCGCGTCTTCCAGGTTATACTCGGCGTGGACGATGCCGGTTCCGGCGTGCATCACCTGCACATCGCCCGCCTCCGTCCGCCCCTCGTTGCCGAGATTGTCGCGGTGCGTGATGGCGCCCTGCCGGACATAGGTGACGATCTCCATGTCCCGGTGCGGGTGCGGGTCAAACCCCGCGCCGGGCGCCACCTCGTCGTCGTTCCAGACCAAGAGTCGGCCGAACCCGGCACGCTGCGGGTCATGATAGCCGCCGAAGCTGAAATGGTGGCGGGCGTTGAGCCACCCGTTGCGGAATCGTCCAAGCCGATCGAACGGCTGCACATTGATCATTGGAGCTCCTGTTCCTGTCCGCCTGATCGTTCGACATCGAACGAATTGCGCGGGAGTTGGGGCGGAGGACTAGAAGCCGCAAGAGGGCTGGGCGGCGTTCTGGTTGAGCTTGCGCAGCAACCGCGCGAGTTCGGCGAGCTCGGCGGGACCAAGCGCCCCCATGGCCCGGGCGATGTCGTCAGCATGCTCGGGGAAGAGCTCTGCGATCATCGCGCGCCCCTCGGGGGTGAGGTCTACCCGCACCAGCCGCCGGTCGACGGGATCGCGTGCGCGGCGCACCAAGCCCCTCGTCTGGAGCTTATCGATCAAGTCCGTCATGTTTCCCGCACTGGTCAGCACCTTGCGAACCAGCTCGCGCTGAGTGAGCGCCCCCTTGTGCAGCAGTGCCTCGAGCACGCCGAGTTGGGTGGCGGTCAGGCCGTGCGCGGCGATCCGCGGCTCGAGCCGCGCCAACACCGTCTTGCCCGCGCGAAGCAGCTTCACATAGGCGCTCAGCGCGCGGCGCGTCCGGGCGTCGGATGGGGGGCGCATGCGTCAGTCTAGACCCGCCCGGCGCTGGGCGGAACGCGCCGACCCGGTTGATTTGTCCCGGCAATTCTTGCCGGCCCGGGTGCCGCCGCCGCAAACGCCCCGGTGCGCTCACCTACGATAGCCGGCGCGCGCTTGGCCCCAAGCTTGCAGAAGCGCCTCTGCAGAACCCGAGCAAACCGACACACTTCCAGGAGCGTGGCCCCATGTCGATCAGCAGCGTGAACGCCTCGCCATGGTGGCCGACCCAGGCG
This sequence comes from uncultured Alphaproteobacteria bacterium, assembly GCA_963757115.1. Classification (GTDB taxonomy): domain Bacteria; phylum Pseudomonadota; class Alphaproteobacteria; order Acetobacterales; family Acetobacteraceae; genus CAVWQV01. The sequence goes on from CAVWQV010000002.1 coordinate 91,772, forward strand.
ACCAGCGCGTCGAGCGCAACCCCCGCTGACGGAAGCGCCGGTTCCGCGTCGACGGGCGCCACCACTGGCGCTACAGGGGCCACTCAGCCGAGCGGCACCAGTAACCCCACCCAGCAGCTCAGCGCTGAGCTGCAATCCTTCCTATTGCAGCTGCAAGGCCCCTCGGCCTCCGGCGCCGCCCCCGGCGCGCAGACTCCTCTCACTGGCACTGGGGCGTCTGCGGGCGGAACCGACCCGACCGGTACCGGAGCGGTTTCCGGCGCGCACCATCACCATCACCATCACGAGGGCGGCACCGGCGGCGCCACCGAGACGGGAAGCCCGACCGGCGCGACGAACGAAGCGGGCACGGCGTCCGCCCCCGCATCCGGCCAGAGCGGTGCCACGGCCGGCGGCGACGCACTCCAATCGCTCGCCACCGACATTGCGCGGGCCCTGCAATCCTATGGCGGCGGGGCGGCCGCCAGCCTGGCGTCGTCCGCCCGGTCGGCCATCTCCGGTCTGGCGGCCTAGCCGGCCCGCCGGATTGATGGACGGGGAAACGCGCCCCGGCCAGTCACCGGCCCCTAGCGGCACATCATCACGGGCAACGTGGCGTTCTCCAGCACGTGCCGCGTGACCCCGCCCAGGATGAGCTGGCGCAGCCGCGAGTGCGAATAGGCGCCCATGGCCAGGATATCGGCGTTGAACTCCCGCGCCGCGGCCAGCATTCCGGCTCCTACGTCGCGGTCGATCGGTCGGAACGTGGCGAGCTCCACCGTCACCTGATGCAGCGATAGGTAGGCTGCGAGATTCTGCGACCCTGGCCCGCGCCGCTGGTATTCCTGCGCCGAAAGCACCCGCACGGCTTCCGCCCGCTGCGCCCACGGCAGCACCGCATGCACGGCGGCCGCCGACTCGGCCGTGCCATTCCATGCGATGCAGACGCGGCGGCCGATGCTTGCCGGCGCGGCCCGGGGCGCGATCATCACGGGCCGCCCCGAATCGAACAGCACCGCATGGAGCGCGTCCGAGGAGGACACATCCTCCCCGGCCTCGGGATGGGGCACGACGGTAAGATCAGCCAGCCTCGCCAGCTGGGCCACCAGATCCTCCTCGCGGCCGGTCACGCTGGCGAAGCTCGCGGTGGCGCCGGGAACGCCCGGGCGGCCGTCGGACACGGTGACATCGTTGTCGGCGACAAACCGCTCGAACATGGAGCGCACCGCATGGGCGCGCTCGTTGCTCTCCTTCTCGGTCGCCGACATCATCTCCTCGATCATGGCGCCGGACAGGCCCTCGCCCGCCAGCGGCGCCACGTCCCGCGAGTCGACCCGCACATGCAGCGCGGTGACGTGCGCGTCCCACATGCGCGCGACCATCAGTGCCGTCTGCAACGCGGCCCCGCCCGCCGCCGTGCCGGTCAGGGGCAGGAGGATCTTGCGGATATCCATGGCGACGCTCTCTCGATGACGAATCGGTGAATGCTAACACGGGCGGCCGATGGCGGAACGGTCATGGGAACAGCTTGCCCACGATCCAGCCATCCCCCTCTCGGGTATACGTGGTACGGTCGTGCAAGCGGAACGGCATGTCCTGCCAGAACTCCCAGCGCTCGGGGATCACACGATAGCCGCCCCAGTATGTTGGGCGCGGGATCTCCTCGCCGGGGAACCGCGCCGCGTATCGCCCAGGCGGCGCTCGAGTGCAGCGCGCTCGACGAGCGGGCGGGACTGGTCGGACGCCCAGGCCCCCAGCCGCGAGACCCGGGCTCGGGTCGCAAAGTAGGCGTCGGCCTCTGCGTCGGTCGCCACTGCCGCCCGGCCCTCGATCCGCACCTGCCGCCCGAGTGATTTCCAGTGGAACAGCAGCGCAACACGTCCGTTGGCCGCGAGCTCAGCGCCCTTCCGGCTTTCCCGGTTGGTGTAGAACATCAAGCCACGCTGGGCGGACGCCGCAGGCGGGTCGATGCCTTTCAGCAGCACGATGCGCGCCGAGGGCGTGCCGTCCGGCCGGGCGGTCGCCAACGTCATCGCATTGGGGTCATTGGGCTCGGCGGCGGTGGCGGCGGCGAGCCACGCCTCGAGTTTCTCCCAGGGCTCGTCCGGTCCGGTCATGGCGATCTCCTCGGGCTCGGTAACGTCTCCGCCCCGCCCTCTTGCCGTGACTTGCGCGCTTGTGCCACCACCGACGGGCGCCACCGGCCACGGCTGGTCGCTCAACGAGGATCACCCCATGCCTGAGAGCGCGGTCGAAACCAAGGAAAGCCCGGTGAAGGGCAGCCTGCTGGCCGGCAAGCGGGGCCTCATCATGGGGGTCGCGAACGACCGCTCCATTGCCTGGGGCATCGCGGCGGCGTGCGCCGCGCAAGGGGCAGAGCTTGGCTTCACTTTCCAGGGCGAGGCGCTGGGCAAGCGGGTGCGGCCGCTCGCCGAAAGCGTCGGCTCGGCACTGGTGGTGCCCTGCGACGTCGGTAGCGAAGAAGGATCGATGCGGCGTTCGAGGCGATCGAGGCGAAGTGGGACCGGCTCGACTTCCTGGTTCACGCCATCGGCTTCGCCGACAAGGCGTTTCTGCGCGGCCGCTATCTCGACACGCCGCGCGCGGCGTTCCTGCAGGCCCTGGACATCTCCTGCTACTCCTTCACCGCCGTCTGCCAGCGCGCCGTGCCGCTGATGACGCACGGCGGCTCCCTGCTCACCATGACCTATCTCGGCGCCGAGCGATGGATGCCGCACTACAACGTCATGGGCGTGGCCAAGGCGGCGCTGGAAGCCTCCGTGCGCTACCTCGCGGCCGATCTCGGCGCGCAGGGCGTCCGGGTCAACGCGATCAGCGCCGGGCCGATCAAGACGCTGGCCGCGAGCGGCATCGGCGACTTCCGTTACATCCTGCGCTGGAACCAGCTTAATTCGCCCATGCAGCGCAACGTCAGCATCGACGAGGTGGGCGGTGCAGGGGTGTATCTGCTGTCGGATCTCGCGACCGGCGTTACGGGCGAGGTGCATCACGTGGATTGCGGCTACCACCTGGTCGGAATGAAAAATCCCGCAGCCCCCGACATCGCCATCGTCAACGAGGCCTGACATTGTTCTGATCGGCGAGCGAGCGTGTCGCACAACAGCTTCGGCCACCTGTTCCGCGTGACCACCTGGGGTGAAAGCCACGGGCCCGCCATCGGCTGCGTGGTCGACGGCTGCCCGCCACGCCTACCGCTCTCCGAGACGGACATCCAGCCCTGGCTCGATCGCCGCCGCCCCGGCCAGTCCCGCTTCACCACGCAGCGACAGGAGCCGGACACGGTCCGCATCTTGTCGGGCGTGTTCGAGGGCATGACCACCGGCACGCCCATCGCGTTGGTGATCGACAACGTGGACCAGCGGTCAAAGGACTACGGCGCCATCGCCGACCAGCTTCCGTCCGGGCCACGCCGACCTGACCTATGAACGAAATACGGCATTCGCGACTATCGTGGGGGCGGCCGGTCCTCGGCGCGGGAAACCGCGATGCGGGTGGCCGCCGGAGCAGTGGCTCGGCGTGTGCTGGGTGCCGGCGTGCGCGGTCCGTGGCGCGCTGGTGCAGATCGGCCCGCACCGGATCGAGCGGGCGCGCTGGGACTGGGACGAGGTGGAGCGCAACCCGTTCTTCTGCCCCGACCCGGTCGACCGCCAGCACTTGGGAGGACTATCTCGGCGCGGTGCGAAAGGCAGGCTCGTCGGCCGGCGCGGTGATCGAGGTGGTCGCGGACGGCGTCCCGCCCGGCCTCGGCGCGCCGATCTACGGCAAACTCGACGCCGACCTCGCCGGCGCGCTGATGTCGATCAACGCGGTGAAGGGGGTGGAGATCGGCGCGGGCTTCGCCGCCGCGGCACTCGGCGGCGAAGCGAACGCCGACGAGATGCGTGATGGAAGACGGGCAGGTGGCGTTCGGCTCCAATCAGGCCGGCGGCATCTTGGGCGGCATTTCGACCGGACAGCCCGTGGTCGCCCGCTTCGCCGTCAAGCCGACCAGCTCGATCCTCACTCCGCGCCGCTCGGTGGATCGGACCGGCCAGGAGGTCGAGGTGTCACCACCGGCCGCCACGACCCTTGCGTCGGCATCCGCGCGGTCCCGGTGGGCGAGGCGATGCTGGCCTGCGTGCTGGCCGACCACCTGTTGCGGCATCGCGCGCAGAACCCGGACGCCCCCGACACGGCGCGGCTCCCGAGAAACTGACCGGCCCGCCCGCGCCCGCCCCCGTTGCCGGCACGGCTCGGGAGGTTCAATATTGATCGGTTCGGCCCGCAACTGCGTGGAATGTACTCGTGTCCGAAATCAAAGCCTCTGATTCCGTCGACCTTGCTGCCCTGGACGAGTTGATCGCGCTGATCGGCCTGCCGGCGTGGCTTGAACGGGTGCGGGCGATCCAGGCCTGGGGTGCGGACGGCCGCCGTGCTGGCCGGGCGATCCTGCAATACCACGCCGTTGAACTGGTGCTTGAGCGGTTGCGGCGGCGCTCCAACAAGCCGCCCGTGCCGGCCGAGCGATGCGTGGCGGCGCTCGCCGCCGAGGGAGCGGCGCTCGTTGACGCACTCACGTCCCGCGGGCGCGATCGGTTCCGCGCTGTCCTGCGCCGGGCGATCGAGGCCGACGGCACACTGGTCCCGGCCTTCCATCTGCTGCGCACGGCGGCGATACAACGCGGGCGCGGCTTCGCGGTGAGTTTCGCCGGGCTCGAGGACGAGGCACCGTTCGACTTGCTGCTGAGCCGGGACGGCGCCGAGGCGGAAGTGGTCTGCGACATCATCTCGGCCGAGGCGGGCCGGGACGTGCATCGTGGCGCCTGGGTCCGGCTCGCCGACCGCATCGACCCTGACCTGCAGACTTGGCTCGCCGCCCATCCCGGCCGCTACATCCTCAAGATGACCCTGCCGCTCGGGCTGCGCGGCGGACTGCATCGCAACGGCGCCGAGCCGGAGCCGCTCGCCTCCCTGCACAGCCGCATCCGCGGGCTTTTGGCCGAGCGCCGGCGCGCCGACTACGATGAGGCGCTAGTGCTCCGGCTGGACCCGTTGCTGCTGGCTGGCGCGCAGGCCGACGAGCTTGGCCTCATGACCTCCCTGCGCGACCAGTTCGGGCCGGAAGCACATCTTTCGGTGACGGCCGCGGGCCAAGGCGTGTTCGTGATGGCCGCGCGCGCCGGGCGGGAGAACGACGTCGCGGTGGCGGTGCGCAAGCGTTTGGCCGCGCTCGCCCCCGCGCGACTTACCGGTACACGCCCCGGCATCCTCGCGATGTTCGTCGAGGACACCGACCGGCTGGAATGGCGAAGCCTTCGCGACAAGCTCGAACTTGAGGGCGAAACCCGGCAGTTCCTCACCTATGCGGAAGCGCGCTCGGTGGTCGCCGTCACGTGCGCGTCGCGCTTCGAACTGTTCGGCCTCGCCGAGCCCAACGGCGTCGCTGGCGGCGAGCTCCGTTTTTGCAATCCCTCGCACCCAGCGGCCAGGATGGCCGCCCTGGCCCCGGCGGTGCAGTCCACGGTCTGATCGCCGGAGTTGCCGTGCGGCTAGACGCCGGAGGTCAATCGGGCATGGTGTCGAAGGGCTTGAGGTTCGCCGGTAGAACAGCCCAGGGCGGGCGGTCGCGGACGAAGATGGCGATGGTCGGCCGGAAGGAGGACGGTTCGTCCAGCGTGCCTGCGTAGATCGTGTGCGACTTGTCTCGTCCGACTTCCCCACCAAAGACGAGGCTGCCGCAAACCGGACAGAAATTGCGTACGGCGTCGCTGCCCCGGAACGATCTCGAGCGAAACTGCCGGCTCGGTCCGCTGAACCGCACGGCGTCTCGCGATACTCCCATGAAGGGTATGAACCCTGAACCGGACGCCTTGCGGCAGTCGGCGCAATAGCAATGACCGGCCGATAACGCCTCGCCCAAAACTTCGTATCGCAGTGCGCCGCAGAGGCACCCACCGGTGTAGCGGGTCGTCGTTGCGCTCATTTCGATCCGGTCCGCACCGTCATATTGCCGGGTACGACTGCCCCCAGCGGTCCTGGAATACTATTTCTTCCAACTTGCCGCGCCCGACCGGGCCGAAATGTCCCATCGGATAGCCGATCGGCAGGATGGCGTAGGAGTGCACGCCCGGTGGCAGCCCGAGCGCCGCCTCGGTTTCCGCTTCGTAGAGGAGGTGGCGGGTGGTGAGCGTTGCACCGAGCCCGAGCGCACGGGCGGCGAGCAGCATGTTTTGCACCGCTGGATAGATGGACGCCCCGGCCCAGCGGGGCGGCTCGCCCGCCCCGTCCTCCAAGCACGCCACGATCCAGATGGGCGCTTCGTGGAAGTGCTCCGTCAGGTAAGCCACGGCGTCGTGCTGGCGCTGATAGCGCTCGGCGGTGACGCCGGGCGGCGGCGGCGTGTTGCGGTAGCGCGGCCCGATCACCTTGTCGAACGCTCGTTTGTAGTGGATCTGCACCGCTTCCTTGATCGCGTGGTCCTTGACCACGAGGAAACGCCATCTCTGCGAGTTCCCGCCATTGGCCGCGTAGGACCCGGCTTCGAGGATGCGATGGACCAGGTGGTCCGGCACTGGATCCGGCTTCAATCGCCGCATGGAGCGCGTGGTTCGCATGATCTCGAACACGTCCGTGCCGTCGCTCATGTTGATCCCTCGCGACCCCGGTGACGTCAACGGCTGAGCTTCCATCTCGCCGTGCCGATCTACACCGACAAGATAGGTCTTCGGGCAGGGTCCGGGCAATCAATTCGGCTCGCCGGTGCTTGTCCTGCCACGGCTTGTTTCCGAGCCGTCATGAGCTACAGTCAGGGCAGGTTCCAGCCAGGAGCAGTCCTTGTCCGAGAACATCGTTCTGAGCGCTTGCCCCCAAGACTGCCCTGACACTTGTGCCATGATCACCACCGTGCGCGATGGCGTCGCCGTGGGGGTGCGCGGCAACCCCGAGCACCCCTTCACGCGCGGCGGCTTGTGCGTGAAGGTGAACAACTACGAGCAGCGCGTGTACAGCAGCGAGCGCATCCTCCGCCCGTTGAAGCGGACCGGCGAGAAGGGCCGCGGCTCGTTCGAGCCGATCTCCTGGGATGCAGCACTCGCCGAGATCGCGAAGCGGTGGACGGCCATCATCGAAGAATCAGGGCCGGCCGCCATCCTGCCGTACAGCTATCTCGGCACTCAGGGAACGCTCAACGGCCTGAGTGTCGGGGATGCGTTCTTCAACAAGCTCGGCGCCACGATCTCGGAACGGACATTCTGCGATTCCGGCGCGATCACGGCGTTTTTCATGACTTGCGGGCCTACGGCCGCGATCGACCCCGAAAGCTTCGTCCATTCGCGATACATTGTGCTTTGGGCGATCAACACGATAAGCACGAACCTGCACCATTGGCCGTTCATCGCCGAGGCCCGCAGGCGGGGCGCCAAAGTGGTGGTTATCGATCCCGTCTCCACGCGAACCGCCAAGGCCGCCGACTGGCACATCAGGATCAGGCCCGGCACCGATGCCGCACTGGCACTCGGCATGATGAACGTCATCATCGCCGAAAACCTTGTCGATCATGATTACGTCGAAAACTACACAGTGGGCTTCGAGGAGCTGAAAGCGCGCGCCTCGACGTTTACGCCGGATAGGGTCGCGGAGATCACCGGCATCGGCGAGGCCGAAGTCCGAACGTTGGCGCGAGAGTTCGCGACGGCGCAGCCCTCCGTGATCCGCATGGGTGTGGCCATCGAGCGCAACGCCAGCGGCGGCAATGCGGTGCGGGCATTGTCGTGCCTGCCAGCGCTTGTGGGGTCGTGGCGGCATTGCGGCGGCGGCATCATGCACATGCCGATCTGGGCTTTCCCAGTGAAGTGGGACGCGCTGAGCCGACCCGACTGGATCAGGCCGGGCACGCCCGTGCTCAACCAATGGCGGCTCGGACAGGCGCTGACCGGCGAGCTCGCGCTCAACACGCCGATCCGAGCGCTCGTGGTCTACAACTCGAACCCGATGGTGGTCGCACCCGAGCAGGAGAAGCTCGAGCGCGGTCTCGCGCGGGAGGATCTGTTCACCGTCGTCAGCGAGCAGTTCCTGACCGACACGGCGCGGTTTGCCGACATCGTGCTGCCAGCGACGACGCAACTCGAGCAGTTAGACGTCATGTTCTCGTGGGGCCATCTCTATTTGACGTACAACGAGCCTGCCATCGCTCCCCTCGGCGAGGCGATCTCCAACACGGAGCTGTTCCGTCGGCTGGCCCGCGCCATGCGTCTGGACGACCCTTTCTGGTCGATGACCGATGAGGAAATGCTGGAGATGGCATTCGACTGGGCGAGCCCGGCGCTGCAGGGGATCAATCTCGCATCGTTGCGGGAGAAAGGATATGCAAGATTGAACGTGGCGTCTGCGGATGATTTCGCGCCGCACCGAGGAGGCAACTTCCCGACCCCGTCCGGCAAATGCGAGTTCAAGTCGTCGATGGCTGCCGGCGGCAACATGGTGCTTCCGCTGTTCCGCCAGGGCCATATGGGCGACCAATCGGGCGAAGCGCTGGACCCCTTGCCCGACTATGTGCCTGCGCGGGAGTCGCCTCGCACGAACCCTGAGCTTGCGTCGCGCTACCCGCTGAACATGCTGTCGCCCAAGAGCCATGCTTTCCTTAATTCCACCTACGGGAACCTTCCTCAGCAGCTGCATCATGCCGGCCAACAGAAGGTGCTCCTCAACCCGACCGACGCGGCCGCGCGGGGCATCACAGAAGGCGAAACGGTCCGGGTTTATAACGATCGCGGTAGCTTCGACGCCGCTGCCGAAATCTCGGCCGATACGATGGCCGGAATCATTGTCGCTCCGCTCGGCTATTGGGCCCGGCGACATGGAAACGGCCGCACGGTCAACGCCATAAACCCGCCGGCATTCGCCGACTACGGCAACGCTCCGACATTCTCCGATACGTTGGTCGAGGTTGCCAGGCACGCTTCAGCCTGACCGGGGAGGTCTCGCGGGGATAGCCGCCGCCCCTCCGGGTGGGCGGCTATCCCCGCCAAAGCCAGCTAGCGCGGGCAGGGCTGCGGGCCGTCGCTGTCAGCGAAAGTATCGTTTAGGGTCGGCCTTGATCCCGCGCACGCCTTCCGAAATCAAGACTTCATCGAAGCGCGCCATCACCAGGTCGACGTGATAGATATACGGCACCGGCTTGATGCCGAGTGGCTCGTTCAGCAGCAGGCGCAGCGCGTTCCCCGCCATCACCGCCGTTGAGAGCAGGCAGACCGCGCTCACCGTAGAGCCATACCTTTTCCGAACATCGAGATATGGTTCCGGCGCGTAATGCCTGTACATGTGCGTCGCCTGAAGACCGAGCGCCCAATTATCGAGTTGTTCCTGCTCGGACATCGAGTTGTTCACGTCGAAGTATTCGTCGAACGACATATGATCTGGATGAAAAAGCTGCGCGGTACAGCCGTACGCCTGAGGACCCACGATCATCACCGGCACACGACGACGACGTGCCTCGGCGTGCAGTATCCGCCGAGCGGGCACCTGAAAGTAATCGATCGCATCACAGATGAAGTCGAGGCCGTCCACGAACTCCGTAACGTTCGACCGGTCGATCCCGCTGAAGCGATCAACCTTGAGCGCCGGGTTGATCGACATCAATCGCTCCTCGAGCACCTCGGCCTTCTTGCGCCCGACCGTGTTGACGGTACAGCCGAACTGGCGACCCATGTTTTCGGGACCGAACGTATCGAAGTCTGAAATTTTTATGCGGCCAACGCCCTGGCGGACAAGGCACTCCGCATGCGTAAAGCCCACACCGCCAGCGCCACCCACAGCTACCGCCTTGTGCGCAAGGGAGTCGAGCTGCTCCTGGGTGAGCATGCCGACCATTCGACAAAATAAGATGTTGCGATCGAAAGGATCGGCCATCACCCGCTCTCCTTAGCCCTGGACGACGTCGTCTGCGCAACTTCCGCCTGCGCTTTCGAGCGATGAACGGTCGAGTATCCGATTTACCCTTTTCACGCAAGATTAGAAAACAATCCGATCCCCCGCAAACTCATACAAATAGAAGAGTTAAACAGCCGTTAATTCATCGTGAAAAAGCCGTTTGCCAACGCGAGGAGCGGGGCCTTGTCGGGCCACCGATGGAGTTTTGTGTCACGCGAAATGCCGAGCGCGGGCCTCGACTCGCCTTGCTGAACCGACGGGGTAGTATGCGTCTCAGGGAAGTAAGCGGGACGCAAAGGCCTGTTCGGCAGCCGCCGTGCCCAAAGCGCCAGAAACGGAGCGGACACATGGACACCGTCACCCAGACAGCCGATGCCACCGCGGTCGCGCGCATGTGCCGGTGCACCGGGTTCTGGCCGATGACCTCAAGGGGCTCGGCGTCGACACGGTATTCGGCCTGATGAGCGACGACACCGCGGTGTTCTGCACCTCGCTCGACGCGACCGGCATCCGATTCTGCGGCGCGCGACACGAGAACCAGGCGGTAGCGATGGCTGAAGGCTACGCGGCCGCTACCGGGCGGCTCGGTGTCGCGGTGATCGGCCGCGGTCCGGCGACCGCGAACGGCCTGCATGCCTCGGTCTACGCCAGCCGCACGGGATCGCAGGTGCTCATCATCTCCGGCGACGCGGCCGTGCCCGGCGGCAGCCCGAACGGGCTCGGCCCGGACTACAAGAGCTTCAACGCCGCCGCCGTGCTGCCCGCGGCGGGACTGCGCACCTTTGTTGCGGCCAGCCCCGGGGCGGCGCGCGCGGCGCTGGCCGACGCCGTCGCGATAGCGCAGCGGGGCACCGCGGCGGTATTGCTGCTGCCCGTCGACGTGCAGCTGGCCGAAGTATCGGTACACGCCGACGAACCCTCGCCTGTCCGGCCGGCCGCCCCCCGCCGGCCAGCCTCCGCTCGGCCGCAATCCATTGCTGCCGCCGCGGCGGTGCTGGCGCGAGCACGCCGGCCGCTCATCATCGCCGGCCTCGGCGCACACCGGGCCGGGGCGCGGCAAGCGCTGGAACAGCTCGCGGAGCGAATTGGGGCCCTGCTCGTCACCTCGCTGAAAGGCAAGGATCTGTTTCGCGGCAATTCCTACAATCTTGGCGTCATCGGTTCGTTCTCGCATTCAACAGGACGTCGGATGATCGAGCAGGCGGATTGCGTTTTGGTGTTCGGCGCCGGGCTCAACCTGCTGACGATGAGCTTCGGGATGTCGGTGCCGCGGGACGCTCCGGTCATCCAGGTCGATACGGTGCGCGGCAACATCGGTCGCTGGACCACCGCCGACGTCGCCGTGGTCGGGGATGCAAAGCTGGTGGCCGAACAACTGACAGAGGCCGTGCCTGCACGCCCCGCGGGCGACAAGCCGTTCCACAGCGAGGACACGCGGAAGCTGCTGGCATCCTTCGACATAGCCGGCGATTTCCAGGCTACGCACACGCCACGCACGGTCGACCCGCGGGCGCTCGCCTTGGAACTGAACAGGATGCTGCCGGAGAAGCGCAACATCGTCTACGACGCCGGCAACTTCCTGGGCGTGGTGCCATACCTGACGGTGCCGGATCCCGGCCACTTGAAGATGACCAGCGATTTCGCCTCTATCGGGCTCGGCTTCGGCGCCGCGCTCGGTTTCGCCAAGGGGCGGCCGGACGCAGCGACAGTGCTGTTCATCGGCGACGGCGGTTTCCTCATGACCATGGGCGAGCTCGAGACCGTGGTGCGCGAGGATCTGCCGCTGGTGATCGTGCTGATGAACGACTGCGCCTACGGCGCCGAGCTGCACTTCCTGAAAATGCGGGACCTGCCCGTGGCGCAGTCCGTATTTCCGGATGTGGATTTCGCCCCTGTAGCGGAGGCATTCGGGTTCCAGGCAGCGACGATCCGAACGCTGGACGATCTCCGCGCTTTGGCGCCCGTGCTGGGTAAACCCGAGGGACCCGTGTTCCTGGACTGCAAGATCAACGCTGCGATCGCCGCGCCCTTCATGGGCGAGTTGGTGGAGTACCGAAAAGCAGCATCACTGAGAGCGAGGGGGGTATTTTCCAATCGGCGAGGAGCAGGGTCAGCAATTTCAACAATCGGCTGCATAGCGACGGTCAGCTCCAACTGCGCGTCTGCTCGAGAGTGTTCGCGCGCATGCCGGACGAGGCAACCAAGCTAGCGCGATGGGGCAGGCTACGTGAGCCTTCGGCTCTCTGAACTACCTGGCTGGCTCTCGAGCGCCGCCCTCATGGCCACTGTGGCGGCGGTCGCTCTCCTCGCCCACTGGCTGTCGCTGCGCATCGTTCTTCGGGTGCCCGTACCGGGCCGGGCGCGTGGTTTCGTGCAGACTTTTCTCTCGGCCACCACGGGCCCGAGCCGGCTAGCCGTCGTCGTCATCGCCCTCTGGGCGGCGCTGGCCTCAACCGCCTTTCCCCCGGCAGTTTCCCAAAGCATCGGCCAGGTATTGCTCGTCGGCTTGATCGTGCTGGCAGGCTGGAGCGCCGCGCGGGCGCTGGAGGTCGCTGCCGCACTCTATCTCCGGCGCTTCCGCCTCGATGCGGAGGACAATCTGCTGGCGCGCAAGCATGTGACCCAGATGCGCGTGCTAAAGCGCGCCGGCGACGTACTCATCGCCTTGCTCACCACGGGGACGGCGCTGATGACCTTCGCATCCGTGCGCGGCTACGGCGTCAGCCTGTTTGCCTCCGCCGGTGCGGCCAGCTTCGTGGTCGGCTTGGCGGCACGGCCGCTACTAACGAATCTAATCGCCGGGGTGCAGATCGCCGTTACTCAACCGATTCGCCTGGAGGACGCGGTCATCGTGGAAGGAGAGTGGGGCTGGGTCGAGGAGATCACCAGCACCTACGTCGTTGTCCGGCTGTGGGACTGGCGCCGCATGATACTGCCTCTCTCGTACTTCCTGGAGAAACCCTTCCAGAACTGGACCCGCGAGACAGCTTCGCTGATCGGGTCCGTATTTGTGTACGTGGACTACACGGTGCCGGTGCAGGCGGTGCGACAGAAGCTCGAGGAGCTGGTCCGGGAGAGCTCCCTGTGGGACGGCCGGGTGGTGAACCTACAGGTCAGCGGCGCCACCGGAAGCACTGTCGAACTGCGCGCCCTGGTGAGCGCGCGCAACGCGCCGCAGACCTGGGATCTGCGATGCGAGATACGCGAGAAGCTGATCGCCTTCCTTCAACGTGAGCATCCATACGCGCTGCCCACGGCGCGGGTGGAGCTGCACGCCCGAACCGACGATGCCGGGCAACACGCAGCCGACACGGCGCAGCGGGGACCGGATGCTGCACAAAATCACCCATGATCCGCTGCGCGCCGAAGCGATCCCAGTGCCGATCAGCAAAGCTCACGGATGGTACGCTAGCATTCCAACGTTTAAACGAGTTTGGCTCGCGTCCAGTGCTGAGAACCCAATTCCGATCGGAACGTCCGCTACCCGAGACATAACTACCAATAAAGGACGCGACAAGATTCAGTGCGTTTGGGCATCCATAGCCAACGTCCACGAAATGCGAGCTGCCGCCAAACGCTTGCCTGGATCCACCTCAGGCGGCAAGGGCCAGATCGCGCGCAGTCTCCCTGGAATCCGCCGTCTGAGGTGGCGCACGGCGGGCTTCGGCCTCCTTCGCCACGCGCTCAATCGCCTGCGCAACCTGCCGGGCTGCGAGGTGGTGGACCATGTGCCCCGCCCCTTTCACGATTTGCAGCACGCTGCCTGGAATGCTGCGGCAGAGCTGTTCGGACCTGCGCGTGAATACGACCTTATCACCGTCACCGGCGATGATGACCACCGGCAGCGCCAGATCCTTGTAATGGCCTCGCAACGCGAGCGCGCCGGGGATCATCAGAGCACCGTCGACCGAGGTGGCGCGAATTTGCGAGGGGCGAAGCGCCATTGCGGACGAATACTCGGCCTGAAACCGAGCCGGCACCCGGGCGGGCGAGAACATCGCCCATTTGAGGAGCGGCATCTGTAGCCATCCAAGCAAGGGCGATACGGTGTGGCGCAGCACGTCTCCCAGCACTGGAAGCGCTCCTGCCGCCACCAAAAGCGCATCGGGACGCAGCGTCCAGAAGTAGTAGCCGGAGATTAGCACCAAGCCCGCCGTGTCCGCCTGGTGGCGCTCGGCCATGGCGAGGGCCACGATCGTGCCCCATGAGTGGCCGACGATTACGGGCCGCTCGACACCGAGCCGATGCAACGCTTTGTGGAGCAGTTCCGCCTGCTGGGCGGCCGTCCACAGGCGCCCGCGCGGACGCTCGCTGTAGCCGAAGCCGGGCCGGTCGAAGATGATAACTCGGTGCGTCCGCAGCAGGAGCTCCGCCACCCCGCTGGTGTTCCAATCGTCCCCGGTCACCGCATTTCCGTGGATCAGCACGACGGGGCTGCCCCTGCCACGGTCGCTGTAGTGCAGCCGTACCCCGTCCACCACGATGAACGAGCCTTTGGGCGGATGCCTGCTCTCAGTCCGCCGCGCCACGGCGTGGTTGGCCACGGCGAGCGCGGCCAAAGCCCCCGCGCCCGCGAGAAAAGCCATGCCGGGCAAGCGGCTCTTCAAGGAAGTAAAGAGCGTCATTGTGATCCTTTGCGCATTGACGAGCACCGGCCCGCCCGCCCCGGCTACCTAGTGCCGGCGACTATGGTGCAACGCAGCATAGGTGGGAAGTTGCTCAGGAGGCCAGAGCTTGCCGTAGATCGTGATGAGCCCAGGGGCCGCCGGAAGCAGTCGGTTCCCCGCAGGCAATCCAGCAATCCCGACCCTCCTCCCCGATCCGCCTTGGACTCCGGGTTGGGAGGCGGCGATTGTCGCGGAGCTACGCGGGCAACAGCCGTCCCGCGCAGGCGCATCGCGGCTATTCGGGAATCAGCCCGCCATCCACATTGAATGACTGGCCGGTTATGTTGCGGGCGCCATCACTGGCCAGGAACACCACCATCGCGGAGATGTCCTCCGGTTCGTTCGCACGCCCGAGCGGAATCTCGCGCACGCGTTGCCGCTCCATCTCATCCACAGCTAGCCCCTCCTGCTCCGCTCGCACGCGCAGGTTCGCCTCCGACAGGGCCGTGCGGGTAACTCCGGGGCAGACCGCATTGACGTTGATATCGTGCTGGGCAAGCTGCTGTGCGGCCGTCCGGGTCAGGCTGATGACGGCGCCCTTACTCGCGGCGTACGCTGCGTTTGATGTACCAGCGTAACCCTTGCCCGCAATGGAGGCGATATTGATGATCCGCCCGCCACGGCGCGGGATCATCTCGCGCGCGACGCGCTGGAGGCAGAAGAACACGCCCTTCGCGTTCACCCGGTGAATTCGGTCCCAGTCCGCTTCGGTGAGTTCCATGATGCCAGCACGCCGAGTTCACGCCGGCGTTGTTGACCAAGATGTCGATCCGCCCGAATTCCTCGATTGTCCGGCGCACGATGCGATCGATTTCCAGCAAGTCGCCGACGTCGGCCGTCAGTGCGAGCGCGCGGCGCTGCGTCTCCGAGATCGCATTTACCGTCGCTTCCGCGGTCTCGCCGGCGATGTCGACCGCCACAACATCCGCTCCGGCCGCGGCGAGCGCGAGGGCGGTGGCCTTCCCTATCCCGGTTCCCGCGCCGGTCACCAACGCAACCCGATCAGTCAGCGTCATTGTTGCTCCCTCCTCTCAGACCCGAACCGCAGTCGCTCGTGCGGCCCCATGCCGCGACCACTGGCAATACCTCACGAGCGCAGACTACACCCCCGACTTACGCTTAGGGGAGATGGCCAGGCCAGCGGCCCGACGCGGAGTTATACCGAGGTTGCGAGGGCTCCCTTAACGGCGGACGATACCGCGGAACCATGCATCGAGGAGAGCGCATGACAATGATTGGCATCAAGCGCCGCGCCCTGCTCACCGGGGCTGCGGGCACCACTCTCGGTGCACCCTTCATCCGCCGCGGCCATGCGGCCGAGGCAATTCGCCTCGGACTGCTGAGCGATCTCAACGGCTCCTATTCGGCACTTTCTGGCCAGGGCGCCGTCGCCGCCGTGAAACTCGCCGCGGCGGACTTCATGAAGGATCATCCCGACATTCAGGTCGAGGTGCAGGCCGCGGATTTCCAGCTCAGGCCCGATATCGGGCTCGCAATCGCGCGGGGCTGGTATGACGCACAGGCGGTGGATTGCATCCTTGATGTGCCGATGTCGGCCCTTGCCTATAGCCTCGGCGGTTTGGCCCGGGAGCGCAACAAGACGGTGATTTTCACCGCGACGTCGAGCGACGAAGTGACGGGTCGCTATTGCGGTCCTAACCACATCCATTGGACGCAGGACACGTACGGGCTCGGTGCAACGGTCGCGAAGGCCGCGCTAGCGAAGGGGCTCGACACCTGGTTTTTCATCTTTCCGGATTACGCGATGGGCAAGTCGCAGGTGGCGAGCATCACGCATATTGTGGAGCAAAGTGGCGGCAAGGTGCTCGGCTCGGTGGCGCACCCGTTTCCGGGCGTCACCGACTTCTCGAGCTACCTGCTGCAAGGACAGGCGAGCGGCGCAAAGGTGATTTGCCTCGCGAATTCCGGCGACGATGCCGTCAACTGCATCAAGCAGGCGACCGAGTTCGGGATACTGGGAAAAGGGCAGACCCTGACGCTGCCGCTGTTCGATACGCCCCTCGTCAAGGCGGTGGGACTGGAGACGGCGCAGGGCCTGACCTATGCCGCTGCCGCATACTGGGACAGGAACGACGCATCTCGTTCGCTCCAGCAGCGCCTCGCGCCCGCACTCAACGGCAACCCAATGGCGCAAAATCACGCAGGTGACTACACGGGGGCATACGCCTACCTCAAGGCGGCTTCGGCCGTCGGTATCGGGCGCGCGAAGTCCGATGGTAGGGCCGTGATTGAATATCTCAAATCGGCGCCTTTCGACGATCCGATCCTCGGGCACTGTGTCGTCCGGCCAGACGGACGGATGGTGCATGACATGCTGCTGATGGAGATCAAGAAGCCGAGCGAGTCCAAGAGCGATCTCGATCTGGCCCGGATCGTCTTGGTGGTCCCCGGTGACCAAGCGTTTCGCCCGATTGCGGACGGCAACTGCCCGATGCTGAAGAGTTAAATCCGGCTGTTTGATCCCGGGATGCGCGCAGACCGCTGCGCGCTTTTCAGCGCCCTACGTCAAACGCTTCCACACTTGTTGCAACCGCGGGGTCCGTGCTGGGCTGGCACGATGGAGGAGCGAACATGAGCCAAAGCGACCCATTCTCGCGCGGGTCCGACCCGGTTTGGCTGGCCAAACATCAGGAACCGATACTGGAACCCGATCTGCCGATCATCGATCCACACCATCACCTATGGATTAGGCCCGGCAACACCTATCTTCTCCCTGAGCTGCTGGAGGACCTCGGGAGCGGTCACGCGGTCACCGCGACCGTGTTCGCCGAGTGTCACTCCATGTATCGCGCTGAGGGGCCCGAAGAGTATCGCGCGGTTGGCGAGACCGAGTTCGTCACCGGTGTTGCGGCCATGAGTGCCAGCGGCAGCTTCGGTCCGACGCGTGTCTGTGCGGCAATGTTCGGCAATGCCGACCTCACCCTCGGCGCCGCAGTACAGGCGGTGCTGGAGGCGCACATGGCAGCAGGCGGCGGGCGCTTCCGTGGCATCCGCTTCTCGACCGCGTGGGACGACAAGGTTCGCGCTGTCGCACCGCGGCCCGGCATGATGGCGGAGGCGCAATGGCGCGAGGGATACGCTTGTCTCGGCACCTTGGGCTTGTCTTTCGATGCCTGGGTGTATCATCCCCAGCTCGCCGAGGTAGCCGAGCTTGCCGGAGCTTTTCCAGGCACGACGCTCATCCTAAACCATGTCGGCAGCCCGATCCTTGGCGGCCCATACGCCTCCAGGCGCGAGGAGGTTTTCGCGGATTGGAGGGCGGGAATGGCTAAGGTTGCGCGTCATCCCAACGTGTTCGTCAAGCTTGGTGCGCTTCCGATCCGGCTGCCCGGCCACGGAGGCGGCGCGCGGGAGATGCCGCCCACGTCGGACGAGGTGGCGAATGCCTGGCGGCCGTACATCGAGACTTGCATCGAGCTATTCGGCGCGGAGCGCGCCATGTTCGAAAGCAACTTTCCGGTGCAGAAGCGCTGGTGCAGCTATCAGGTGGTCTGGAACGCATTCAAGCGGCTTGCCTCCGCCGCATCGAGCGCCGAGAAAGCAGCGTTGTTTAGCGGCACCGCACGGCGTGCCTATCGAATGCAGTAATGAGGGAGAGGGATGCATCGTCCCTGCCCTCGGTCACTCGGCTGTTTTGTGTGGGATGCGCGCGGCCCTCAAGCCGCCCGCGGCGCGAGTTTCGCGGCCGCGCCGGTGGCAATCTGGTGGGCTAGCGCCGCCCGGAAGTCCGGGAAGCCGAGCCGGAACACCACGTTCGAGCCTTCATCCAGATACAGGATCATGTCGCCGGTGCTGCCACGGAAACTGAACAGCACGATAGC
>CAVWQV010000003.1:0-87022 GCA_963757115.1 uncultured Alphaproteobacteria bacterium
GCGCGGCAGAGCTGTTCATGGACCTGCTGTGCGGGCACCATGAACAGCTTCGGGCGGAGCATCGCCCCGATCACCGGCCTGAGCACCGCCGAGCGGACGGGGCGCGTTGGCTCGCCATCCTGAACGAGACGGGGTTCCTCGGCCGCTATATCCCCGATTGGGCGCGCATCGTCGGGCAGATGCAGTTCGACACCTATCACATCTACACGGTCGACGAGCACACGATCGAGGCGGTGCGGGTGCTCGACACCTTGGCGCGCGGCGAACTCGCGGAGGTGGCGCCGATCGCCTCGAACTTGATGGAGCAGATGCAGTCCCGGCGAGCGCTCTACGTCGCCATGCTGATGCACGACATCGCCAAGGGACGGGGCGGCGACCATTCGGAGATCGGCGCGGAACTGGCGCTTGAGGTGGGCCCGGGCCTCGGATTGTCGGCCGAGGAAACGGAAACCGTCTCGTGGCTGGTGCTGCACCATCTGCTGCTCAGCGAAACGGCGTTCAAGCGCGACATCGACGACCCGAAGACGATCCTCGACCTTGCGGAAGTCATCCAGTCGCCCGAGCGGCTACGGCTCCTCCTGGTGCTGACCGTCGCCGACATGCGGGCCGTATCGCCGAAGGTGTGGAACGGCTGGAAGGCGACGTTGCTGCGCGAGCTTTACTCGCGGGTCGCCGAGGTGCTGGCGGGCGGGCTTTCGACCCCCGAGCGCGACGTCAGGGTGGCCCGGGCCAAACAGGCCCTCGCCGCGCTGCTGCCCGGCTGGACAGCGGCCGAACTCGAGCACTTCACCTCGCTCGGCTATGCGGGCTACTGGCTCTCGTTTGACCCTGAAACGCACGCCCGCCACGCGCGGCTGGTGCGGCAGGCCGAGCGGCACCGCCAGCCGCTGACCGTCGAAACACAGTCTCTGCCGGCCCGCGCGGTGACGGAGGTGACCGTGCATGTGGCCGATCACGCCGGCCTGTTCAGCAAGATTGCCGGCGCACTCGCGGTGGCCGGAGCCTCGATCGTAGATGCCCGCATTCACACTATGACGGATGGCATGGCGCTCGACACGTTCTGGATCCAGGACGCGGGCGGCGGACCGTTTGACGCCCCTCACCGCCTTGCCCGGTTGTCGGTGCTGATCGAGCAGGCGCTTTCGGGACGAATTGCCCTGAACGCGGAAATCTCCCGCGTTTCAAAGACGATGCTCGGGCGACGGATGCGCGTCATCCACGTCCCGCCGCGCGTGGTCATCGACAATCATGCCTCCAACACGCACACCGTGCTGGAGATAAACGGGCGCGACCGGCCCGGCCTCCTGCACGACCTCACGGCAGCAATCAGCGATGAGGGATTGCAGATCGCATCCGCGCATGTCACTACCTACGGTGTGCGTGCGGTCGATGTTTTCTACGTGAAGGATGTGTTCGGTCTGAAGATCGAGAATGATCGGCGTCTCGCCCAGCTGCGCGAGGCGCTACTCACGGCCCTCGGTGGCACGGAGGAGAGGCCGCAACATCCAGTGCCAGCCGTCCGCAAGCGACGGCGGGCCGGAGCCTAGACCCACGCTAGCGCCACGGGTTGTCTACCCTGGGTTATGAACAATCTTGAGTGGTCTGGGTACGGGAGATCCAACGTATGGTGGACAGTGATGTCATGTTGTCGTTCGAATCCTTGGGCGACAATTGCGAGTTCGGCTTGGTGCAGCGACACGCCGGCGTCGCCCCGCTGGGCTTATTGCGGTTCGCCGGGTTTCATATTCCCGTCGAGCGGCGAACTCGGGCGACTGATCGAGGCGTTCGACGCCCGGTTCGAGGGTCTGGGAAACCTGTCCACGGTGCGGGTGGAAGCGGCGGGTGCCGAGGGCCGGCGCGAGTTCCTCCTCTACGAGGACGCCTGGAACTTGATGTATCACACCTTTCAATCGGAGGGGCAGGTGGACCCCGAGGTCCTTCGCGCCCAGGAAGCGCAGAAGCTCCAGTTCCTGCGCCGCAAGTTCCTGACCGACCTCGGCAACGGCGAGAAAATCTTGGTGTGGAAGTCCAACGTTTCGACGCGCGAAGACGAGGTGTTGAAGCTGGTCGGGCGGCTCCGAGCGTTCGGGCCAAACCTGCTGCTTTGGGTCGAGCAAGCAGACGAGGCGCACCCGACGGGCTCCGTCGAGCCCCGCGGCGAGGGCCTGATCAAAGGCTACGTCGAGCGATTCGCGCCCTACGACAACGCAACCGACATCGACTACAAGCCTTGGTTCAGGGTGTGCGAGGAAGCATACCGCTTGACGCGAGCCATGGCATGAGCGGCCAAGAGATCGGGGCAGGGCTCGCCTCCATCTTCCGGGAAGTTTTCGACGACCCATCGATGGTGCTGCGGCCCGAGTTGACCGCGAAGGACGTCCCGGGTTGGGACTCGCTCAAGATGGTCATGATCATCATGGCGGTGGAAGAGCGCTTCGGGATCGCCCTGCGCACCAGCGAAATGGACGCCCTCCACTGCGTAGGCGATTTTATCGGCCTGATCGAAGCGAAGACCGTCCACAGCCACTAGTGCTCTAATTCTGTCACGAGCCGGCCTGGTCGGGTGCATGGCCGAGCTTTGTCCGGCCATGCACGGCGCAACCACACGATTGAGCTGGATCGCCGGACCAATCCCGGTGACGACAATCGAAGCAAGAACGGTTCTACAAGTGGCCCGATGTAGCGCCGTCCTCTCTGCTCCCCCTTCCCCGGACGCCCGCGCGGCCACACACTGGTCAGAAACGGGAGGACAGTCATGGCCGACGGGATCATCGACGGGGGAAGCAATCGCATCTCGGCTGAGGAGGCGCTCGCGCTCCATGCGGAAGGCCGGCCGGGGAAACTTGAAACCCGCATCAGCAAGCCGATCACCACGGCGCGCGATCTGTCGCTCGCCTATTCGCCCGGTGTCGCGGAGCCCTGCCTGCACATCCATCGCGACAACGGCCTCGCCTACGACTACACGACCAAGGGCAACATGGTCGCCGTGATCTCCAACGGCACCGCGGTGCTCGGGCTCGGCAATCTGGGTCCGGTGTCCTCCAAGCCGGTGATGGAGGGCAAGGTCGCATTGTTCAAGCGGTTCGCCGACGTGGACGGGATCGACCTCGAGATCGGCACCGAGGATGTGGACGCATTCGTCAACTGCGTCCGCTATCTCGGCCCCGGGTTCGGCGGCATCAATCTCGAGGACATCAAGGCGCCAGAGTGCTTTATCATCGAGCAGCGTCTGCGCGAGCTCATGGACATCCCGGTGTTCCACGACGACCAGCACGGCACCGCCATCGTCGCCGTGGCTGGCCTGATCAACGCCTGCCATCTCACCGGCCGCGATCTTCGCGAAACTCGGCTCGTGGTGAACGGCGCTGGGTCGGCGGGGATTGCCTGCGTCGAACTGCTCAAGGCGATGGGGATGCGTCCCGAGAACGTGTTGCTCTGCGACACCAAGGGCGTCGTCTATCAGGGCCGCACGGAAGGGATGAACCAGTGGAAGTCCGCGCACGCGGCGCCCACCCGCGCCCGCAGCTTGGCCGAGGCGATCGAGGGCTGTCACGTCGTGTTCGGATTGTCCGTCAAGGGTGCCGTGACGCCCGAGATGGTGCGGAGCATGGCCGATAAGCCGATCCTGTTCGCGATGGCCAACCCCGACCCGGAGATCACGCCCGAGGCGGCGCGCGCCGTCAGCCCGCAGGCAATCATCGCCACCGGGCGCAGCGACTATCCGAACCAGGTCAACAACGTCCTCGGCTTTCCATTCATCTTCCGGGGCGCGCTCGACGTGCGGGCGAGCACGATCAACGACGCGATGAAGATCGCGGCGGCGGAGGCCCTCGCCAAGCTGGCGCGCGAGGACGTGCCCGATGAGGTCCACACATCGTCCGGCCGCAAGCTCGCCTTCGGCCCCGACTACATCATCCCGAACGCGTTCGACCCGCGGCTGATCGCCTGGATTCCGCCGGCTGTCGCCAAGGCGGCGATGGACACGGGGGTCGCGCGACGTCCCCTCTCCGATCTTCGCCGCTACGCGCGCGATCTATCCGGTCGCCTCGATCCCACCGCCAACGCCCTCGATGCCATTATGGAACGAGTTCGCGATGAACCGAAGCGGGTGGTGTTCGCCGAGGGCGAGGAGGAGAAGGTGGTGCGCGCCGCGGTCGCGTTCCGCAACGCCGGTTACGGCCGGCCGGTGCTGATCGGCCGCGAGGATCGCGTGCAATCCACCCTGGCCGGGCTCGGTCTCGGCTTGGTGGAGGGTATCGAGATCCATAACGCCCGCCTGTCGGGCGCCAACCGCAAATACACTGATTTCCTGTACGGGCGGCTGCAGCGCGCAGGCTACCTGCACCGCGACTGCCAGCGGATGGTCAACCAGGACCGTAACGTGTTCGCCGCCTGCATGGTCGCCACCGGCGACGCGGACGCCATGGTGACGGGCCTCACGCGCTCGGCGGCGGTGTGCCTGGACGACATCTCGCACGTAATCGCGCCTCGCGATGGCGGCGTCGCGTTCGGCATGACGTTGATGGTCGGGATGCGCGGCCGCACCATCTTCATCGCTGACACCTTGATGCACTTCCGCCCGAGTGCCGAGCAGATGGCCGATATCGCGGCGGGCGCCGCCGGCGCTGCCCGCCGTCTCGGCCACGAGCCTCGCGTCGCGCTATTGTCGCATTCGACCTTCGGCCAGCCGATGCATGCCGGTGCGCAGGTCATGCGCAACGCGGTCGAGATCCTCGATGGCCGCCGCGTCGATTTCGAGTATGATGGCGAAATGAGTCCGGACGTCGCGCTGGAGCCCGAATTGCGTGCCCTTTACCCGTTTTGCCGACTGACCGGCCCCGCCAACGTGCTGGTGATGCCCGGCCTCCATTCGGCGCACATCGTCTCGCGCCTCGCACCTCGGCTGGGCGGCGGCACCACGATCGGTCCGGTGCTGATGGGGATGACACACCCCGCCCAGATCGTGCCGATGGATGCCTCGTCGAGCCAGATCGTCGACGTGGCGTGCCTCGCGGCCTATCAGGCGGCGGAGGGCTAGGGTCGGCGCGTAGTTGGTCCAGGGTCACGGGGCAGGTCGGCGAACCCCGGAAGCGGCAGCTGGCCGTCCACTCGTGGGACGCATCGCGACGGCCTGGCGCAGCTCGACGCAATGATGGCGCGTCACGGCGCTTCCCACGCTGGGCGCGCGAGGCGACCGGGGAGACGCAGTTGGCCGACGCCCGCCGGCGACCGTGCACGAGCAGAGTAGCAGGTTCGTGATGCAGCATCGTCGCCGCACCGCCATCATCGCATCAATCGTCGCCCTGGCGGGCATCGTTCTGACGGCCGCCCTTGTCTATCGCTCGGTCATACCCGGCCTTTCAAGCGCCCGGGGCGAGCCTCCGGCCATCGAGCTGTCGGTCGCGACCTGGCTATTGCGAGCGAGCGTCCCCGAGGCCGACAGAACGCGCGCCAATCCGTTGGGCCGCGATCCGGCCGACATCGCGGCGGGGCAGGATATTTTCAGGCAGAAGTGCGAAACCTGCCACGCCTATGACGGCAGCGGCAAAACCCAGATTGGCTCCGGGCAATATCCAAAGCCTCCGGTGCTTCGCTCGATGAACGTCATGTCGCTGACGGACGGCGAGCTTTTCTACTTCATCCGGAACGGAATACGGAACACGGGCATGCCGGCATGGTCGATGCCGGATTTGCAGCTCTGGCAACTCGTTGCCTATCTGCGCCATTTGCCGATTGTCGCGGCGCTCTCGCCGCAGCTCGTGGCCGACGCCGCGCCGAAACCCGGCAATGACGCGCACTACGTTGGCTCTGCCGCCTGCAAGTCGTGTCACGCCGCGGTCTACGATCGTTGGAGCAAAACGCGGATGGCGAATGTCATTCGCGATCCCAAAGAGTTTCCGGACGCGATCATCCCGGACCTCTCCAAACCCGACCCGCTGCTGACGTTCACGAAAGACGACATCGCCTTCGTCTACGGCAGCAAGTGGAAGCAGCGTTATTTCAAAAAGGTCGGCGATGATTATTTCCCGCTGCCAGCACAGTGGGATATCACGCATAAACTCTGGCGCGCCTATCATGTGCCGAACGGCGCGGATTGGTGGGTGCCGTTCTATCCGGTCGACAATATGCAACGGCCAACCGGCCCGCTATGCGACGGCTGCCATTCGGTGAACTACGATATCGCAAGCAAAACACCGACGGAGTGGAACGTCGGCTGCGAACGCTGCCACGGGCCTGGCAGCGCGCACGTCGCGAAGCCGGTGCGGGAGACCATCATCAACCCGGCCCGGCTGGACTACGTGCAGGCGAACGACACCTGCATCCAGTGTCACTCGCAGGGGCAACCGCTGGCTAACCCGATTGGCGGCAAATACTACGACTGGCCGGTCGGCTACCACGTCGGCTCGAACCTCGCCGACTTCTGGAAGCTGGAGCCGCACAAGCTCGGCGAGACGACGTTCACGCATTTCCCGGACGGCACGGCGCATAAGAACCGCATGCAGGGCAACGATTTCGCGACCAGCCTCATGTATGCGCGCGGCGTTACCTGCTTCAGTTGCCACGACCCGCACGGCTCTGAGAACGACGCCATGCTGCGCCAGTCCGGCAACAGCATGTGCCTCACGTGCCACGGCCCGAACACGCAAAACGGTCCGCATGCCGCGACCATCGCGGCGCACACCCACCACGCCCCGGATAGCGCGGGCAGTCAGTGTGCGGCATGCCACATGCCGAAGATCGCGCAGACGATTGCCGACGTGAACGTCCGCAGTCACACCTTCCGCTTCGTCTACCCGGATCGGACCGACAGCCTGAAGATCCCGAATGCGTGCAACGTCTGCCACGCCGACAAATCCACCGCCTGGGCAACAGACGCTCTGCTGCACTGGAACGATCGCTCCCCGTGGCGCGTCGGGGATTAAGATCATACTCACGTTGCCAGCCGGGAAACGGGGCTGAGAAGAGCCGGCGCAAGGAGCCTCGGCGGGCAGGTCGGAGCAACAAGCGGGAGGCGAGGGCGCGTTGCTAGGACGACAGTGAGGCGAACCCGAAAGGAGGCCTCAATGTCCCGATTCCGTTGCATCCCGATGCCCCATGAAACCGCTACGCGGTTCCGCGACACCGGCCGCGACGACGCCGGCGAGACGCTGCACAGCCGGGTGGTGCAGACCAAGGGCTCGCCCTGCCGCCATTGCCTACGCCTCGGCGAACCGGGCGAGCCGGTGCTGCTCGGCCGCTACGACCTGCGGCTGCCGCGCGGCGTCTATTGGACACCAAGCCCGATCTGGGTCCATGCGCACGATTGCCCGTTGTTCGACGCAACCGACACTATCCCTGAGACAGTGCGCGCCAGCCTCGTCTCGGTCCGCGCCTATGACGGGGACGACATGTGCCTCTACGATCTCGGCCACGTGTGCGAGGGGACCGAGGTGGACGAGCCGCTCGCGCGTGCGCTCGGCGACCGCCGGACTGTGTACGTCAACATCCACACCGCCAAGCCCGGATGCTGGCTGTGCCGGGTAGAGCGGCTTGCGGGGTGATCGCCGTCGTGCGCCGCCGTTTCGGCGGCGGGAGGTCAGGGTTCGGCGAGAAGCGGGTGGATGATCGGCGCGTGATCAGCGGCATCGTGCATGTGTTGCGCTCGGGTGGTCGCTGGATCGACGCGCCGTGTACGTATGGGCCGCGCAAGACGCTGTACAGCCGGTTCGTCACTCAGCACGGTCGCGTAGCTGCGCGCTGCCGGATCAAGCCGCGTGATCCGGTCGAGGATCGCTCCCGGACCGTCACCGGCGACAGCTCTCGACGACGAAGGCGATCAGAGAGGTCGAGCTTGCAGCCGTCCTTTGTCGGTGATCGCCGAACGCGCTCGTGATCGTGTCGCCCCGACCAGCCGGTTCGTGGTCGCGCGGCTAAGTGGGCTTGCCAACACCGAGATTTTCGTTCCAGGTGATCTGAAGTCAGAGCGCCCGCGATCACGGTGCCGTTGGAGGAAAACGCATGCGAACACCGAAACATCGGACCTCCATAGCCGTGGGTGCTTGGAGGAGATGGCCTCTCATGGCCGTAGCGGCAGCTATCGGCCCTCGCCGTCGGCGGGACGGCGCGCGCCGAACCCGTGGCCTACACGCAGAACGGCAAGGTAACGGGCACTGTTGCAGAGGGCATGCGCGAGTTCCTCGGCATCCGCTATGCGGCGCCGCCTATCGGACCGCTGCGCTGGCAGCCTCCGCAGCCCGTCCCGGCCGACATGGCGACCAAAACCGCGACAGCGTTCGCGCCACATTGCCCGCAATCTGCATCGCCCTACGGGATCGCCAGCACCACCGAAGACTGCCTCTTTCTCAACGTGTACACACCGGATCACGACAAGCTCCCCGGTTCGGCGGGCCTGCCGGTGATGGTGTGGATCCATGGCGGTGCGCTCGTCGTCGGCGAAAGCGAGGGCTACGATCCCGTCAAGCTCGTCACCAACGGCGATGTGATCGTGGTCACGATAAATTATCGTCTTGGGTATCTCGGCTTTTTGGCGGAGGCGGGGCTCGACGCCGAAGGCCACGTCGCGGCGAATTACGGGTTGCTCGACCAGCAATTCGCGCTCGACTGGGTACGGCGCAACGTTGCGGGCTTCGGCGGCGACCCAAGCAAGGTCACCATCTTCGGCGAGTCGGCCGGCGGCCTCAGCGTGCTGTCCAATCTGGTTTCGCCAACCGCGCACGGTCTGTTCAACCGGGCGATCGTCGAAAGCGGCGCTTATGCGCTCAAGCTGCCATCGCTTGCGACGGCGGAGACGTCGGGCAACGCCGTCGCCGCATCGGCCGGCTGCAACGCCAGCGACACGTCCTGCCTTCGTCAGCTTTCGGTGGAGCAGCTTCTCACTCTAGCTGCTGCACCCGGCGTGAGCGTCACGACCATCGTGGACGGCACGACACTTCCCTTGTCGATCGACGTCGCACTGCGCACAGGAAGCTTCAACCGCGTTCCGGTGATGAACGGGTCCAACCGCGACGAGTACCGGCTGTTCACCACCGCCGACGCGAACCTCACCGCTGCTGACTACCCCACCACCCTCGCCGGCATCTACGGCGACACGCTCGGCGCCGCAGTGGCAGCGGAATATCCGGTCGGGGACTACGACCAGCCCGTGCTCGCGTTGGCCGCTGCCGTCACCGACCAGGTTTTCGCCTGCACGGCGAAGCTCGTCGACCGTTGGGCGTCGCGGTTGGTTCCCACCTACGCGTACGAATTCGCCGACCGCAACGCGCCGCAGGACTTCCTGCCCCCTGCCGGCTACCCGTTTGGCGCGGCCCACGCGAGCGAGATCCAGTATCTATTTACAATCCCGGAACTGCCCGGCACGCCGCCCCTGTCCCCCGAGCAGGAGCAGTTGTCGGAGCAGATGGTCGGGTACTGGACCAGTTTCGCGCACAACGCCTCACCGAACGCCGACGGCTTGCCGGATTGGGCGCAGGTACCGAGCACGGCGAGCAATACGTCCAGTCGCTCATCCCGCCGAGTTCGGTGCCCGTGACGGACTTCTCAGCAGAGCACCACTGCGAGTTCTGGCAGCCGGTTATCAATCCGCCACCAAGCTAGCCGCCCCGCGAAGGGCGCCGTGAGGCGCCCGCTTCGTGGCAAGCGGGTTATAGAGCCGCATGGATGGTTCGGGGAGCGACCTCGCGCGGCTTCGCCGCGTCGCCGGACTGGCCGCGTTGCTCAATCTCGCCTATTTCGGCATCGAGTTTGCGGTCGCGCATACGATCCGCTCAGTGACCCTGTTTGCCGACTCGGTCGACTTTCTCGAGGACACCTCCCTCAATCTCCTGATTCTTGTCGCGCTCGCGTGGCCGACTAGACAACGCGCAATGGTCGGCATGGCGCTTGCGGCGATCCTGCTGATTCCGGGCGTCGCCACGCTTTGGACCGCTTGGGAAAAATTTCAAATGCCGGCGGGGCCCGACCCGCTGTCACTCTCGCTCACGGGACTAGGTGCGCTCGTCGTCAATCTGACGTGCGCGCTACTGTTCGCCCGGTATCGGCGGTTTGGTGGAAGTCTCACGAAGGCTGCGTTCCTTTCCGCACGCAACGACGTGCTGGCGAACTTGGCGATCCTGCTCGTGGCACTGACGACCGCATGGATCTGGCGTTCGGCCTGGCCCGATCTCATCGTTGGGCTCGGCATCGCCGCACTCAATGCCGATGCTGCATTCGAGGTCTGGGCAGCTGCCCGGAGCGAGCGTCAAACCCCAGTTTGAGCGCGTTGATTGCTCCCAGAGTCGTGATGGGCGCTCCTCTTGACGCCAAAATCCGTAACTTAGCCCCAATGAATACTCCGTGTCCGGCGTCCCACCTTGGCCCGCCACTTGCAATCGGGCGGCTTGCAATTACGGCAAGCCCTCGCCGTTTGTGCCCAAGTACGACAAGCTGCCCGCACGTGACCCTTCCTGTGGTGAGGAGCAAACATGCCGACGGACGATATCCACTATCTCGAGCTCACCGAGCTGACCCGGCGCATCCAGGCGCGCGAGCTGTCGGCGTTGGAGGCGACGGAAGCGGAACTCGCCCGCATCGAGGGGCTCGACAAGACGTTGCACAGCTACGTGCTTGTGCTGCCCGAGCGCGCGCGAGCGCAAGCGCGGCAGGCGGACGCGGCAATCGCGGCCGGCGACATCAAGGGCCCGCTGCACGGCGCGCCCATCGCCGTCAAGGACCTATGTTGGATGCGGGGCGTGCCGACCGCGGCGGGGACCACGATCTACCGCGACTATCGGCCGACCGAGGACGCGACGGTAGTGAGCAAGCTCGAAGCGGCCGGTGCGGTGATTCTGGGCAAGCTGCAACTGACTGAGGGCGCCTACGCCGATCACCATCCCGACATCACGCCACCGGTCAATCCGTGGAGCGCCGCGCACTGGCCCGGCGCGTCGTCAAGCGGCTCCGGCGCGGCCACCGCGGCCGGGCTCTGCTACGGATCGCTCGGGTCGGACACCGGCGGCTCCATCCGCTTCCCCTCGGCCGCGAACGGGCTGACCGGCCTGAAGCCGACCTGGGGTCGGGTGAGCCGCTACGGCGTGTTCGAACTCGCCGCTACGCTCGACCACGTCGGCCCGATGACGCGAAGCGCGAAGGACGCAGCCGCCATGCTCGGCGTGATCGCCGGAGCGGACGAGAAGGACCCGACGACCTTGCTCGATCCTGTGCCCGACTACCTCGGCTCGTTGGAAAGAGGGATGCGCGGGCTGCGGGTCGGCACCGATCCGGCATGGATGGAGGAGGTCGACGCGGCGACGCGGCGGTCGCTCGCCTCCGTGATCGACGTCGTTCGCGGCTTGGGCGCAGAGATCCGCGAGATCAAGTTCCCGGACGTGGCAGCCATGGTCGAGGACTGGTTCCCGCTCTGCGGCGTGGAAACGGCGGTGGCGCACGAGAGCACGTATCCCTCGCGCAAGGCCGAATACGGGCCGGCGCTGTCCGGCGTGATCGAGCTTGGCCGCGGCTTGTCCGGCATGGCGTATCAGAAGATCGTGCTCCGGCGGAACGATTTCCGGGGCCGGGTCGCGGCGCTATTCCGCGATTTGGACCTGCTGCTAGTTCCGGCACAGGGCTTCGCCTCACCGACGCTTGCGACGATGCGCACCCTCGGCGAAGATCCCGCGCTGATGCGCTCGCTCCTGGGCTTCACCTGCCCGTTCGATATGACAGGAAGCCCCACCATAACCCTGCCCTGCGGCTTCACGGACGCCGGCACACCCGTTGGTTTCCAATTCGTCGCCGGGCATCTCGGCGAGGGGCTGCTGTGCCAGGCGGGGCACGCCTTCCAGGGCGCGACCGATTGGCACAAGCGGCACCCGGCACTCGCCTGACCCACCGACACCCTCAGGAGATCCCAAGATGAAGCGCCGAACCCTGATGCGCAGCGCCGCGGCCGCACCGCTGCTCGGCCTGGCGCGCGGCCATTTCGCGCAGGCCGCGACCCCGATCAAGATCGGCCTGCTGGAAGACACATCGGGCGATCTCGCACTGTTCGGCATTCCCAAGCTGCACGGCTCGCAGCTTGCGGTGGCGGAGGTGAACGCCGCGGGCGGCATCATGGGCCGCCCGATCGAACTCACGCACCTCGACCCGCAAGGCGACAACGCGCGCTATCAGGAGTTCGCGCGCCGCGTACTGCAACGCGACAAGGTGGACGTACTGATCGGCGGCATCACTTCGGCCTCACGCGAAGCGATCCGGCCGATCGTGGATCGTCTCAACGCCTTCTACATCTACACCAACCAGTATGAAGGCGGCGTGTGCGACGGCAACATGCTGAGCGTCGGCGCCGTGCCCGAGCAGCAGCTTTCCACTCTGCTACCCTGGATGGTCGAGAAGTTCGGCAAGAAGGTCTACACGGTCGCCGCCGACTACAATTTCGGCCATTTGTCGGCGGAATGGGGCGAGAGCATACTCAAGCCGCTCGGGTGCCAGATCCTGGGCGAGGAATTCATCCCGCTCGGCGTGTCGCAGTTCGGCTCCACCATCCAGAACATCCAGCGCGCGAAGCCGGACTGGCTCTACATGCTGGACGTCGGCGCCGCGCAAGGCTCGTTCTACGAGCAGAAGAACGCCGCCGGGGTGAACCTGCCAATGGCAAGCCCGATCAAGCTGATGCTCGGGTTCGAGCACAAGCGCTTCCCGCCCGGCGTGATGAACGGCATGTACGCCGCGGCCAATTGGTTCGAGGAACTGGACACGCCGGCCGCCCAGGATTTCAAGCGGCGCTGGCGGGCCAAGTTCCCAGACGAGGTCTACATCAACGACATGGGCTACAACGCCTATGTCGCGATCTACATGTACAAGATGCTGGTGGAACGTGCGAAGTCGACCGGCAAGGACGCCATTCGCGCTGTGATGGCGACCGGCGATGCCGGAATTGATGCGCCCGAAGGGCGGATCATGATCGACCCAAAAAGTCAGCATTGCTCGCACGTGATGCGCTTGATCGAGGCAGACGCGCAGAACCACATCGACGTGCTGAAGGATTTCGGGTCGATCCAGCCTTACTGGTTGGGCAAGGTAGGCTGCGACCTCACGAAAAATGATCCGAAGGAGCAATACACGCCGGATCACTTACCCGGCCATTGAGACAGGCGCGATGCTCGGAAACCTGTTCTCGTATTTCTATCAGTTCGCCGACGTGTTCGCCTTCTTGGTGCTGTCGGCGGCGGGTCTCGCCATCATCTTCGGCATGATGGGCGTCATCAACATGGCGCATGGCGAGTTCATCATGTGCGGCGTGTACATGACCGCGGCCACGTATCACGCCGGCTTGCCGCTGCCGCTCGCGCAAGCGTGCGGCACGGCGGCGGCGGCGCTGATCGGCGTGGTGCTCGAACTGGTGCTGATCAGGCCGCTGTACACCCGCCCGCTCAACTCGCTCCTGGTGACGTGGGGGCTCAGCCTGGTCGCGACGCAGGCTCTACTGCTGCTGGTCGGCTCCACCTTTCCCGGCATCGGCACCCCGGGCGGCGACTTCGTGATCGGCGACTACGGCTTTTCCGTCTATCGCATGGTGCTGTTCGCGGCGTCGCTCGGCGTGCTGGCGTTCGTCTACCTGTTGTTCATGCGAACGCGCTTTGGCGTGCATGCCCGCGCCGTGATGCAGAACGCAGCGATGGCGCAGGCGCTCGGCGTCAGGCGCGGCCGCATCTATGCGCTGAGCTTCGGCATCGGCGCAGGCCTCGCCGGCTTGTGCGGAGCGCTCTACGCGCCGACGATGTCGTTGATCCCGACGATGGGTGCCAGCTTCATCGTGGAAGTCGTTCGTCACCGTCGTGGTGGGCGGCTCTAGCGTGCTGCTCGGCACCGCTCCGGCCGCGGTGGCGCTCGCTATCGTCCGGTCGGGGCTGAACGCCTGGTACGGGCAGATCATCGGGCAGATCGGCTTGCTGGTCGCCGTGATCCTCATCATCCGCGTGCTGCCGGACGGGTTCTCCGGCTGGCTCGCCAAGCGCGCCGTCTGAGCGGAGATGCCCTTGCTGCGATTGCTGAACGGCCCACAGACCATGGGCCGCGGGCGCGTCTTCTGGCTCTGCGCCGCACTGGTGCTGGCGGCGGCGCTGATCTACCCGCTGTTCGCCGACCCGTACGACGTCGGCAATTTCGGCTACTTCTTCATCTGGATCTTCATGGCGCTCGGCTTGTGCGTCATGTGGGGCCTGTGCGGGATGCTTTCATTCGGACAGACCTTCTTCTTCGGCATCGGCGGCTACGGTTACGGCGTGCTCGCAATTCTGGGCGGCAACGGGCCGGTCGCCACGATAGGCGGGCTGTTCGGGGCCGTCGCCCTCGCCAGCCTGGCGGCGGCGGTGCTGGGCTATTTCATGATCTACGGCCGCATCAACGGCGTTTTCTTCGGCATCGTCACCCTGTCCTTCACCCTCGCCCTCGCATTCTTCCTCGGGCAGACGGCAGGGCCGGAATGGGCGATCGGCAAGGCGCGGCTAAACGGGTTCAACGGCATGCAGGGGATGTCGCCGCTCAACATTCCCTGGTTCGGCGGACCGATCGACCTCGAGGAAACCGCGCTCTACTACGCGCTCGTCATCGGGCTCACGGTGACGTATCTCGGCCTGCGTATCCTCGCCAACTCGCGTTTCGGCAACGTGCTGGTCGCGGTGCGCGAAGACCCGCAGCGGGCCGAACTGCTGGGCTACGACGTGCGGCGCTACCAGCTCGCGGCATTCGTGCTCGGCAGCGCGCTCGCCGGGGTAAGCGGCGTGCTCTACACCTCCTGGGGACAGTTCATCACGCCGTCCAGCATCGGCCTGCCCGCCGCTGCCATGCCGATCGTCTGGGTCGCGTTCTCCGGGCGCACGGACCTGACCGCAACCTTGATCGGCACGTTCGTGCTGCTGTTCGGCTTCCAGACGCTCACGATCTACAGCCAGGAAGCCGCACTCATCATCATGGGCGCACTGCTCGCGGCCACCATCCTGTTCGTGCCCAAGGGCTTCATCGTGGGCTTGGGCGAGCTCCTGTCGCGCCCGCGCGCGCGCCGCGCCATGCGCCGCTCATTGGCGCCGAAAGATGCCGGGCCGTGAGCGATTTGCTCGAAATCGAGAAGATCAGCAAAAGCTTCGGCGGCTTCTTCGCCGTGACCGACGTCGATCTCGCCGTCGCGGAAGGCACGATCCATTGCTTGATCGGCCCTAATGGCGCGGGCAAGAGCACGCTTTTCAAGCTGGTGGTCGGCACCTACGCGCCGACCAGCGGGCACATCCGCTTTCGCGGGCGGGATGTGACTCACGCCAAGCCGTTCGCGCGCGTGCAGGGCGGCATGAGCATCAAGATGCAGGCGCCAAGCGTGTTCAAGGCGCTGCCGGTGCGGCAGAACCTGCACATCGCCCTGCAACATCACACGGCACCCGACCAGCTCGCGCGCGAGGAGGACCGGCTGCTCGACCTGCTCGACCTCGGCGCGGACGCCGCCAAGCCCGCCGGCGCGCTGTCGCATGGCCAGCAGCAATGGCTCGAGATCGGCATGGCGGTCGCGCTGAAGCCGATCCTGCTGCTGCTCGACGAACCCACCGCCGGCTTGTCGCCGGATGAAACCTTTCGCACCGGAGAGCTGGTCCAGCGCCTGAGCGCCGGCGGGATGACGGTGCTGGCGGTCGAGCACGACATGTCGTTCGTGCGGCAGATCGCGACGACGGTGACGGTGCTGCATCTCGGCCGGACGTTCGCGAAGGGCACGGTCGAGGAGATCGTCGCCGACCCGCGCGTCGCGGAAATCTATCTCGGCGTGCCGCATGCCGCTTGAGCCGATGCTGGAGGTGGCGGGGCTTCGGTCGAGCTATGGCGCGACCCCAATCCTCACCGGCGTCGACCTTAGCGTAGGCAAGGCCGAGATCGTTGCCTTGATCGGCCGCAACGGCGTGGGCAAGACGACGACCATGCGCTGCCTCATCGGCCTGCTTCGCGCGACCGGCGGCACGATCCGCTTTCAGGGCCAGGACGTGACCCACCTTGCGGCCGACGACCGGGCGCGGCTCGGCATCGGCTACATCCCGCAGGGGCGCGACGTGTTTCCCCGCATGACGGTGGCGGAGAATCTCCAGCTCGGGGAACTGATTGGTGGAGGGCACACTTCGCGCACCGATCTCGTGTTCCAGTATTTCCCCATCCTGCGCGACCGCCGCAAGCAGATGGCGGGCACGTTGTCGGGCGGCCAGCAGCAGCAATTGGCGATCGGGCGGGTGCTGGTCGGCGCCCCGGCGCTGATCCTGCTCGATGAGCCGTCCGAAGGCGTCCAGCCCTCCATCGTGCAGGGGATCTGCCGCGCCTTGCGCGCGATTCGCGACGATCTCGGCGCCACCATCCTGATCGTCGAGCAGAACATGGACACCATCCTGACCATGGCCGAACGCGCCTACGTCATGGAAAAGGGGCACGTCGTCGCCCGGCTGGAGGGGGGCGAACGTCTCGCAGGAAAGCGTCCGACGCCACCTGCTGCTATAGAGGATCAACAGTGGTGGGGAGGAAAGCGGGATGTCGGAGCCGGTGAGCAAAGCGGGCCTCGTCCGCGTCGGGGTGGACGTGGGCGGCACGTTCACCGATCTTGTGATGGCCGACATGCGCGGCGGCGCGCAGCGCGTTGTGGTGCACAAGGTGCCGAGCACACCTGCCGACCAGTCGATCGGCGTGGTCGACGGCGTGCGGGAACTGTGCCGCCTGGCCGACGTCGCGCCCGGGGACATCAGCGTGCTGTTCCACGGCACGACGGTAGCCACCAACATGGTGATCGAGCGCAAGGGCGCCGAGGTCGGGATGATCACCACGCGCGGCTTCCGCGACATCCTGCACATGGCGCGACATAAGCGGCCGCACAACTTCTCGCTGCAGTTCGATGTCCCCTGGCAAAGCGCGCCCCTGATCAAGCGCCGCAACCGGCTGGTGGTGAGCGAGCGCATCCTGCCACCAGACGGCGCAATCGAGACGCCGCTGAATCGAGGACGAGGTGCGCGAAGCCGCCGAGCTGTTCCGCAAGCGCAAGCTCGACGCGGTGGTGATCGGTTTCCTGTTCTCGTTCCTCAACGACGCCCACGAGCGGCGCGCCGCCGAGATCGTACGGGAGGTGATGCCGGATGCATTCGTCTGCACGTCGTCGGAGGTCGTCAACACGATCAGGGAATACGAGCGCTTCTCGACCGTCGCGATGAACGCCTATATCGGCCCGCGCACCTCTTTGTACCTCAACCAGCTGCAGGGCCGCCTGCAGGCGGCGGGCGTGCGCGCGCCGGTGCGGATCATGCAGTCGAACGGCGGCATCTCCACGGTCGAAAACTCGATCGCGCGGCCGGTCGGCCTGCTGTTGTCCGGCCCGGCGGGCGGCGTCATCGGCGGACGCGCAACTGGCCAGGCCTGCGGCGTCCGAAACGTCATCACCATCGACATCGGCGGCACCTCGGCCGACATCAGCGTGATCCGCGACGGCCAGGCGACGATCAAGAACCCGCGCGACACGCAGGTGGCTCTGCTGCCGGTGCTGGTGCCGATGCTCGACATCGACGCGATCGGGGCCGGCGGCGGCTCCATCGCTTACATCGACGCGGGCGGCGCCTTCCGCGTCGGCCCGCGCTCGGCGGGCGCGGCACCCGGTCCGGCGTGCTACGGCCACGGTGGGACGGAACCGACCGTGACCGACGCGCAAGTGGTGCTCGGCCGCCTCGACCCGGACCGCTTTCTCGGCGGCGACCTCAAGATCGACCCCGACCTCGCGCACCGCGCCATTGAGACGCGGCTGGCAGGGCCGCTCGGCCTGTCGGTGACGGATGCAGCGCTTGGGGTTCTTCGCATCATCAACAATACGATGGCGCTGGCGATCAACAGCAACTCGGTCGCCAAGGGCATCGACCCACGGGGTTTCTCGCTGATGGCGTTCGGCGGGGCGGGCCCGCTGCATGGCGTTGCACTGGCCGAGATCATTGCGGCACGGGACGTGATCTCGCCGCTGCATCCTGGCATCACCGCCGCGATCGGAATGCTGGAGACCGACCTGCAATACGAGTACACCCGCTCCGTCCTGGTGGTGCTCAGCAAGGCTCAGGAGGATGAGTTTGATCGGCTGGAGGAGGCGTTCGCCGAACTCGAACAGGAAGCGGCAGCACAGCTTGAAAGTGATGGTGTCCCGCGAAACCTCCGGCATTTCGATCGGGTACTGGAATGCCGCTACGTGGGCCAGGGTTTCGAGCTCAGGGCCGAAGTACCTGAAGGCCCGGTGAACAAGGAGAGCGTGGCAACCGTAATCCGCAACTTCTACAACGCCCACCTGCTCGTCTATGGCCACGCCTTCGACGAGCAGCTGGTGGAGGCGGTCACTGTACGACTGATCGCGCGCGGCGAGACGGACACGTTGCGGCTGCCCGAAATCGGGCGTGGCGGCCGGCGCGATCCGGCGGAGGCGAGAAATGTACGTAAGGGACACGGTGTTCGACGACGGGCAGTCGCTGCCGACGCCGCGCTACGCTCGGGACCGATTGCTGGCCGAGGACACCGTGAACGGGCCGGCCATCATCACGCAGCACAACAGCACCACAATCGTGCCGCCGGGCTACACCGCCCGCACCTTGTCGCACGGCGACATCCTGATTGCCCGCTGAACGGAGCCGCTGACATGAGCGAAACTGTCGACCCGATCACCTTGCAGGTCATCGGCGGCGCGCTGCACGCGATCGCCGAGCAGATGGGCAACGTGCTCTACCGCATGTCCTATTCGTCCATCATCCGCGAAAGCCAGGATCTCGGCGCGGGGCTGTTCGACCGAGGGTTCAACACCTTGGCGGAAAGCGATTCGACGCCCATGCACATCGGCTCGCTCCCCGGCTACTTGCGCGGGATCGAGAAGACGGTGCCGCTCGATGCCTGGAAGCCGGGCGACCTTGTGATCCACAATCATCCGTATTTCGGCGCGAGCCATTCGCCCGACATCGCCATCGTGATGCCGGTGTTCCACGAGGGCGCGCTGGTCGGGTTCTCGGCTAATACGGCGCACCACGTCGATATCGGTGCGGCCACACCGGGCCTCATCATCGACTTACCCGACATGTTCGCCGAAGGGATGCTGTTCAACGGGGTGAAACTCTACGAAGAGGGCAAGCGCAACGAGGCGCTGTGGAACTACATCCGCAGCAATACCCGCGTGCCCGACTTGGTGATGGGCGACTTGTCCGCACAGATCGCCTCCGTCGAGCTCGGCGTTCGCCGGTTCCAGGAGCTGCTCGCGACCTATGGCGAGGAAACCGTGCTGCAGGCGACGCGGCAGCTAATGGACTATTCGGAAGCGGCACTCCGGCGCGAGCTCGCCAAGATCCCCGATGGCGACTACGAGGCTGAAGGCTTTCTCGACGACGACGGGCGCAACCGCGGCCGGAACCTGCCGGTGAAGGTGACGGTGCGCATTCGCGGCGACGGCGTGGAAGTGGACCTCACGGGCTCATCGCCGCAGGTGCCGACCGCGTACAATGTCCCGTTCGAAGGATCGACCAAGGTCGCGTGCTTCTTTGCGTTCCGCGCGTTGCTGCTCGACACCTACACCAACCCCGATCCGATACCGGCCAACGAGGGGTCGTTCCGCCCCGTGAAGGTCACCGCGCCGCTGGGCTGCATCTTCAACCCGATCGCCCCCGTGGCAGCGGAAGCGCGGTTCTCGCAAATCCAGCGCGTCGTCGATCTCATCATCAAGGCGCTGGCCCCGGTGCTGCCGGATCGCTGCACGGCGGGCAACGCCGCGACCTTGTCGTTCGCAGCGTTCTCGGGCGTCCGGCCGTCGGGCGATTACTGGGTGTTCCTCGAAGTGAATGAGGCGGCGATGGGCGGTCGTCCGGGGTCGGACGGCCCCGACACTGTCGAGGAGCTGATGCGCAACACGCGCAACAACCCGCTTGAGGACCTCGGGATGCACCTCCCGTTGCTGTGCGACCGCTACGAGGTGCGCGATGACGTGTTTCCAGGTCCGGGCAAGTTCCGGGGCGGGATGGGCGTCATCAAGTCGCAACGGTTCCTGGGCACGGGCTCGGTCACGCACGAGTCGGATCGGCACGAGGACAAGCCGTGGGGCGTGTTCGGCGGCCAGGCGGGCCACGGCGGGAGGCTCGAAATCTACAACGCGCGAGATCCCTCCGCCATCGAGCAGCACCCGGCCAAGATTTCCGGCCGGCTCACGGAACCCGGCGATGTGATGTCCTACCTGTCGCCGTGCGGCGGCGGCTACGGCGATCCGCTGGAGCGCGATCCGGAAAAAACGCTCGACGACATCCTCGACGGCTACATCACCCCCGAGCACGCGTTGGAAACTTATGGTGTCGCTGTGGACCCGGTGGATGACGGGTATGGCTGGGCGTTGAACCTGCAGAAGACCACCGAGCGCCGGCGGGAATTGCGCGGCGGCCGATAACCCGCGACCCGATCAACATCAACAACCCCTCTGCCCTTTTCGGGAGGAGGGGAAGCGATCAGGCTGCCGCCGCCAGCATCGCCGTCACGCGCTTGGCGAACGCGGCGGGGTCACGCGGCAGGTCGCCTTCCTGCACCCGGGCCAGGTCGAGCAAGGTGCTGGCAGTTTCGGCAAAGCCTTCCGCTCCCGTGGCGTCCGCCAGCTTGCGGATCAGCGCGTGACGCGGGTTGATCTCCAGCACCGGCGGGGCCGCAAACGAAGGGCGGCCGGAGCGGCGCATCATGCGCTGCATCTGCAGGTCGGGGCCGGACGCGCCGGCAGCCAGCACCACGGCGCTGTCCACCAGCCGATCGGTCGGGCGGACGTCGGAGACCTCGTCCTTCAGCGCGTCCTTGAGCGCCAGCGCCAGCGCCGAGACGTCCGGGGCGGGCTCGGCGTCGGGGCGCGACAGGTCGGGCGGAGCCTGCGTGACGCTGCGGAGCGGCTTGCCGTCGTGCGTATCGAAGCGATCGGGCCAAAACGCGTCAATCGGGTCGGCCAGCAGCAGCACTTCCAGGCCCTTCGCTCGAAAGCCCTCTAGCTGCGGCGAACCCCGGAGCGCGTCGGCGTCATCGCCCGTGAGATAGTAGATGGCCTCCTGGCCGGATTGCATCCGCCCGACATAGTCGGCGAGGCTCACCCAGCCGTCGGCAGCGGTCGAGCGGAAGCGGACGAGCTCGGCAAGTTCCTTGCGGTGCTCCGTGTCTTCCCAGAGCCCTTCCTTCAGCACCGGGCCGAAATTCTCCCAGAACTTGGCGTAGCCCTCGGGCTCGTCCTTGGCGCGGGTCTTGAGTTCGGTCAGCA
This sequence comes from uncultured Alphaproteobacteria bacterium, assembly GCA_963757115.1. Lineage (GTDB taxonomy): Bacteria > Pseudomonadota > Alphaproteobacteria > Acetobacterales > Acetobacteraceae > CAVWQV01. Next base: position 21,275 of record CAVWQV010000003.1, read on the forward strand.
TTCGGTTGGTGACGGCGCGCCGGATGCGGGCGAGCACCGGCGTCGATTGCAGCATCTCGCGCGACACGTTGAGCGGCAGGTCCTCCGTGTCCACCACACCTTGCACGAAGCGCAGCCAGGGCGGCAGCAGCTCGGCCTCATCGGTGATGAACATGCGCCGCACATGCAGCCGGACGCGCGACTTGCGCTCGCCTTCCACCGGCTCGAACGGCTTCATGCCCGGAACGAACAGGAGGGCGTAAAATTCGAGCATCCCCTCGGCGCGCCACTGCACCGTGGCCCAAGGGCTGTCGAACAGGTTGCCGAGATGGCGATAGAACGCCGTCGAGGACTGCTCGCTCACCTCCGATTTCGGCTTGCGCCACAGGGCGGTGCCCTCGTTGGCCGGCTGGTCCTTGCCGTCGCGCGCCAAGGTGATCGGCACCGTGATGTGGTCCGCCCATTTGCGGATGATCGCTTCCAGCCGGACAGGCTCAAGATACTCCTCGGCGTCGGACTTCATGTGCAGCACGACGGTGGTGCCCGCCGAGTCGCGCGTCGCCGGCGTCATGGTGAACTCGCCGGTGCCCTCGCTTGCCCAGGTCCAGGCCGCATCGGCCCCGGCACGGCGGGAGGTCACCTCGACCCGGTCCGCCACCATGAAAGCGGAGTAGAAGCCGACGCCGAACTGGCCGATGAGGCTCGGCCGGTCCTCAGGCTTGGCCGATTCGAGCGTCTCGCCGAAGGCGCGCGTGCCGGAGCGGGCGATGGTCCCGAGGTTATTGATCAGGTCGTCGTGGCTCATGCCGATGCCGGCGTCGGCGATGGTGAGAGTGCGGCCGGGCTTGTCGGGAACGACGCGGATCGCGCTGGCTTCGGGCGGGGCGAGTGTCGGATCGGTCAGCGCCTCGAACCGGCGGCGATCGACCGCATCGGCGGCGTTGGCCACCAGCTCGCGAAGGAAGATCTCCCGCTCGGAGTAGAGCGAATGGACCACGAGGTCGAGCAACCGCCCCACCTCGGCGCCGAATCCATGCCGCTCCGTCTTGGTTTCGGCCTCGCTCATGCCGTGTCCTCCTTTGCTCGCGCGCGCCATATGTGCCTGATAACGTTTGCGTTCAATACACGCTTGAAGTCCGGAGAGGGCTGACAACGGGACTCGCCCGCGTTGTGCTTGCAAACCCGGTCACAAGCCCCAAACATGACCGCATGGACTTCGCTCCCCGCGTGAAGGCCGTCCTCGGTCCGACCAACACCGGCAAGACGCATCTGGCGATGGAGCGATTGCTAGCCCATTCGTCCGGGATCATTGGCTTCCCGCTGCGCCTGCTCGCGCGCGAGAACTACGACCGGATGGTGGCCCGCAAGGGCGCGCGCCACGTCGCGCTCCTGACCGGGGAGGAGAAAATCGTGCCGCCCGACGCGCGGTGGTTCTCCTGCACCGTGGAAGCGATGCCGCTCGACCGGCACGCCGAGTTCGTGGCGGTGGACGAGATTCAGCTGTGCGCCGACCCCGACCGCGGGCACGTGTTCACCGACCGGTTGCTCCACGCGCGCGGGATGGTGGAGACCATGTTCCTGGGCGCGGAAACGATCCGGCCCCTGTTGCATCGCCTGGTCCGGGACGTACAGGTCGAGACCCGGCCGCGATTGTCGCAGCTCGCCTATGTCGGCCCGGCGAAGCTTTCCAAGCTGCCGCCGCGCAGCGCCGTGGTCGCGTTCTCCGCCGGGGAAGTCTACGCGATCGCCGAGCTGATCCGCCGCCGCCGGGGCGGGTGCGCGGTGGTGATGGGACGGCTCTCGCCACGCACCCGCAACGCCCAGGTGGCGCTGTATCAGGAGAAGGAGGTCGACTTTCTGGTCGCGACGGATGCGATCGGCATGGGTCTGAACATGGATGTCGACCATGTGGCCTTCGCCGGCCTCGGCAAGTTCGACGGCCACCGGCCGCGTCGGCTGACCGCGCCCGAGATCGCGCAGATCGCCGGGCGGGCCGGCCGCGGGATGCGGGATGGCACGTTCGGCACCACGGCGGATTGCCCGCCGCTCACCGACGAGCTCGCCGCGGCGGTGGAGAACCACAGCTTCGATCCGCTCACGCATCTTTGCTGGCGCAACGGCGAGCTCGACTTCAGCCATGTCGACGCGCTGCTGGAAACGCTGCTGCAAGCGCCCCCGGCGCCCGGCCTTGTCCGGGGCAACGACGCTTCCGACCTCGAGACCTTGGCGGCGCTGGCGCGCGAGCCCGCCATCCGCGAGCTGGCGCAAGGCCGATCGCGGGTGCGGTTGCTTTGGGAGGCGTGCCAGATCCCGGATTTCCGCAAGCTGGCCGACGAGACGCATAACCGCTCTGTGCGCCCGGGTGTTCGACCACGTGGTGCGGGATGGTGCGCTGCCGACCGACTGGCTCGCCGGGCAGATCGCGGCACTCGCCCGCAACGACGGCGACATCGACACCCTCATGCAGCGGCTCGCGGGGGTGCGGGTCTGGTCCTACATCGCCGCCCGCGCCGATTGGGTGCGGGACGCCGCGCATTGGCAAGCCAAGGCGCGCGAAGTGGAGGACCTGCTGTCCGACGCGCTGCATGAACGGCTGACGAGCCGTTTCGTCGACCGCCGCTCGGCGCACCTGCTCCGCCGGCTGGAGGCGGGCGCCGGAGAAGAGCAGCTGCTTTCCGCCGTCACGCGGCGCGGCGAGATCGTGGTGGAAGGCCACTCGGTCGGCCATGTCGGCGGGTTTCGTTTCTTCCCGGACCCGCTTGCCGAAGGCGAGGCGCGCAAGCTTGTGCTCCGGGCCGCCCGCCGCGCGCTTCGCGAGGAGATGCCGCGCCGGGTCGCCCGGCTCGAGGACGCGGACGACGACGCGTTCGCCTGGGACGACGACCAGAAGGTGCGCTGGGACGGCGCCGCCGTAGCCCGCGTCCGGCGCGGGGCCACCGCCCTCCGCCCGGCAATCGAGGTGCTCGACAGCGAGTTTCTCGACGGGGCGCAGCGCGAGAGGGTGCGGGCGCGCGTGCAGCGCATGGTGGACAGAGCGATCGCCCGCGATCTGGCGTCCCTCCTCAGTGCTGCGGATCGTGCCCGGGAGGAGCCGGCCCTGCGGGGCCCGGTCCATCAACTCACCGAAGCGCTTGGGCTGGTTCCGGGCGCCACGGAGGCGAGCCTGCCTACCGAACTGCGGGCCGCCCTGAAGGCGCTCGGCGTTCGCGCCGGCCGCTTCGCGCTGTTTCTGCCGGCCTTGTTGAAGCCGCGCCCCGCGGCCATGCGAGCACGCCTTTGGGCCTTGCAGCACGGCTGCCAACCGCCCGCGCTGCCCGCCTCGGGCCTGGTTTCCATCCCGCCGCCGACCGATTGGCCGGCCGGGTTCGCCGCCGCGATCGGCTGGATCGAGGCCGGACCGCTGCTGCTGCGGTTGGACATAGCCGAGCGGGTCGCTGCCGAACTCGGCTATGCGGCGCGACGCCACCCCGTCGCGCTCCCCGATGGACTGGCCTCGCGCTTCTCGGCCCGCGCCGAATTGCTGCCCGTCATCCTGCGTGGGCTCGGCTTGCGTGTCATCCCCGCAACCACCCTGGCTCCCGGCGTGTACGGGCCGCCGGCGCCGGCGATGGTACTGCCGCTCCGCCGCAAGCGCGTGGCACCACCGGCTCCCGACTGGCCGGCCCGTGCCGCCTCGGGCCCGTTCGCTGCCTTGGTGGCACTGCGCCGTTGACGGCGGTGACGGACCACGCCGGGGAGGACAGCCACTGGCAGCGGCTGGACAAATGGCTTTGGTGCGCGCGCTTCCTCAAGGCGCGGAGCGATTGCGCGCGGCTGGTGCTCGGCGGGCGGGTCCGGATCAACCGGCAGCCCACGGACAAGCCGCACGCGCGACTTCGCGCGGGCGACGTGCTCACGGTGCCGTTGCGCGATGATGTCCGGGTCGTTCGCGTCCTGGCGCTCGCGCATCGGCGCGGTCCGGCCCCGGAGGCGCGCGGGCTGTACGAGGAAGTTCACGACCCGTCGCCCTTGTCTTGCGCCGCAGCAGAATCATCGGCATATCGCCGGGCCTAGCCGGGCGGCCGCTGCCCGCTCCGGCGCCGATCCATGCCCCTCTGGGAGTCGCCGATGACCTACGTGGTCACCGAGAACTGCATCCGCTGCAAGTACATGGACTGCGTCGAGGTTTGTCCCGTCGACTGCTTTTACGTCGGCGAGAACATGCTGGTCATCCACCCCGACGAATGCATCGACTGCGGTGTGTGCGAGCCGGAATGCCCCGCCGAAGCCATCGTGCCGGACAGCGACGACCGCGCCGCCGCCTGGCTCGAGCAGAACCGCACCTATTCGACGCAATGGCCGAATATCACCCGCAAGGGCGAGCCACCGGCGGATGCCGACGAGTGGAAGGACAAGCCGGATAAAGGTGAACTGTTTTCTCCGGAACCCGGGACACCCTGAGTGGTTCGGGCGGCGCTTGCAGCCCGGTGACGTCGCACCCATTCTGTGTTAGGGTCCTAAGATGGACCAGCGGCGCCGCGGGCAACCGACGGCCCTCCTCCTAGACCCCGATCGGGCGGGCTGACGGTAGCGTCAAGGTGCGCGCGCCTTCGCTGAGCCTGTCGCCCGAATCGCAAAAAGGGATACAAGGTGTCGAGAATGAAGGCGTCCTCTGCATCAGTGGTTGCAAGCCGAACTGACGACACACCGGCGTTATCGACCGGCAAGAGCGACGGCAAGCCGGTCAATGCCAAGGCGGCGGCCGCCAAGAAGCCACCCGCCGCCCAGGCAGCGAGTGCGAAGCCGGCAGTGAGGGTCGCGGAGATCACCCCCAGCGAGACTCCGGAGCTGGAGCGGCTGGATGTTGAGCAGGCGGAAGCAGGAAGTGGGACGAGCGGCATGGCGGTCGCGGAGGCGTCGCCGGAGCCGCTCCAGGTCGGCGAGGCGCCGGCTCCCGTTCCGTCAGCGGCAAGCGGCGATCCGGACACCGAGATTCTGGCCAGCACCGAAGAGCCTCCGCTTTCGGACCCCTCCGAGGACCGCAACCCCGAACCGGTCGAATCATCCGCTTCGACCGTAGTCGGGGCCGTTGGCAGGAGCGCGGGAGACGCGGGCGGCCGTTTTCAGGCGCCCGCACCGCGTCCTTTGGCCAAGGCCGAGACATTCGTCGAGGGAGACCATGTGGTTTACCCGACGCACGGCGTCGGGAAGGTCGAGCGGATTGCCGTGGAGGACATCGCCGGGCACAGGCTGGAACTGATCCACATCACGTTCGAAGAAAACCGGATGACCTTACGCGTTCCGGTCGCAAAGGCGCGCAGCGCCGGGCTGCGGAAGCTTGCCACCCGCAAGATGTTCGACGAGGCGCTGGGCGTCCTCAAGGGCCGCGCCCGGATCAAGCGGACCATGTGGTCCCGCCGGGCGCAGGAATACGAGGCCAAGATCAACTCGGGGGACCCGCTCGCGATCGCCGAGGTGGTCCGCGACCTGCACCGAAACGCGGGTCAGCCCGACCAGAGCTTTTCCGAGCGGCAGATCTACGAACAGGCGATGGACCGGCTGGCTGCCGAGCTCGCGGCACTCGACCAGACAGACAAGACCGCCGCCGCGACCAAGCTCGCCGAGTTCTTAAACACGGTCGGTTAGCTCCGAAGGGCGAGCGGCCCGGCTCAGCGCTCCGCGAGCCGAAGCACGCGCAAGAAGTTGCCGCTCCAGAAGGCGGCGATTTCTTCCCGGCTATAGCCCCGCCGGGCCAGCTCGGCCGTGAGGTTGGCACTCTCGCCGGCGTCGTTCCAGCCGGAGAAGTAGCCGCCTCCGTCGAAATCCGACGATATCCCGACATGCGCGACGCCGATGCGTCGCACGACGTAATCGATATGGTCGACGTAGTCCGCCACCGTGACTGCGTCCGGTTTGGCTTTGGGCTTGAGAAACGCGGAAACTGCGGTGATCTGCACCACCCCGCCCACCTTGCCCAGCACGTCGAGCTGTTCGTCATCGAGGTTGCGCGGATGATCGCACAAGGCGCGCACACAGGAATGCGTCGCGACCACCGGCGTCTCCGACAACGCCGCCGCTTGCAGCATCGCCGTCTTCGAGACGTGCGACACGTCGACCAGCATTCCCAGACGGTTCAGCTCGCCCACCGCCTCGCGCCCGAGCGGGCTGAGGCCACCGTGCTCGGCTTCTGCATCGTCGAATTCCTTGCGTGCAATGGCGGAATCGGCAAGCGCGTTGTGGCCGTTGTGCGTCAAGGTCAGGTAGCAAGCCCCACGCTCGCGAAACGCGGCGAGCCGTGTCAGATCCTGCCCCATCGCGAAGCCGTTCTCGACCACTGGGACGACCCCTATGGCACCGTCGCGCCAAGCGGCTTCGATCGCTCCGGCGGTGGATGTCACCCTCGCCTCGATCCCGTTCGCCGCCCGGCCCGTGCCCTGGATCGTGTCGAGCATGGCGATGGCACGGTCGAACGCCGCCTGTTCCGTTTCCGGTGAGCGGCGTTCTTGCGGCACGTAGGCAGCGAAGCAGCCCGCCGCGAGGCCGCCCCGTCGCATCTTCGGGAAATCGACCCGGCGCTTGCCGTCTTCAAACGGGTCGGAACCGTCCGGCCAGGGTATGTCGATATGGGAATCAAGCGCCAAGAGGCTTCGATGCAGCGCGTCGACATCGTCGGGGAGTGCGTGGGTCACGTCCCATATTCCCACCCGGTCCGGCTCAATCGCAAGGGGTGGTGCGCTGAGCAGTTGCCGGTTCAGGCGCTTCTCTCCCAGCCACGGGCCCCTTGCTGCCAGTAGGTCAGGGCGTGGCCCGCGGCGCGGGCGAGCCGCCAGCGTGCCCGCGCCGCTTCCACCCGCAAGGGCTCGTTGCCGTCGAACAAGTCGAACACGCGCTCGAACCGGTCCAGCCGTGCAGCAGCGCCGTCTACCAGGAACAGGAACGTCCCGCCGTTCGGGGCCTCGTCGGTGGTCGTGAGCCAGATCGGCTGGAGGTCGGCATCCCCGTCGCGCGCGGTGCCGTGCGGGAGCCAGTCGGGTTCCCGGCTGGCCCAAAGCGCTTCATCAAGCGCAGTCACGGTGGCCTCGTCGCCGCACAACACCACCGCCCGCCGGCCGGCAGCCAGGGTGCGGCCGAGCAGTTGGGGCAGTGCTTGGCCGACCGTGGCGCGGGTCAGATGATAGAAGCCGATCTCGGCCATGCGCGGACCACGACAGCTCAGCGCTCGTAATGCGCCGCCACCAGCTGATCGAGCAGCCGCACGCCGAACGCCGTCGCACCCTTCGGCCGGGTCGGTGCGTCCTTGGACGACCAGGCGGTGCCGGCGATGTCGAGATGCGCCCAGGGCTTGCCGTTGACGAAGCGCTTGATGAACTGCGCCCCGGTGATGGAGCCCGCGGGCCGGCCGCCAACGTTCTTCATGTCGGCGATCTCAGACTTGATCTGCCGGTCGTATTCGTCGCCGAGCGGCATCCGCCACAGCTTCTCGTTGGTCTCGATGCCCGCAGCGAGCAGCTTTCCGGCCAGCGCCTCGTCATTGCTGAACAGGCCGGCGTGCTCATGACCGAGGCCGACGATGATCGCGCCCGTCAGCGTCGCGAGATCGACCATAAACGCGGGGTCAAAGCGCTGCTGGCAATACCACAGCAGGTCGGCCAGCACGAGGCGGCCCTCCGCATCCGTGTTGATCACCTCGATCGTTTGGCCGGACAAGCTCCGCACCACGTCGCCCGGACGCTGTGCGGTGGCGGAGGGCATGTTCTCCACCAGACCGACAAGGCCGATCACGTCGGCGCGCGCCTTGCGTCCGGCAAGCGCGGCCATCAGGCCGATCACGGCCCCTGCCCCCGCCATGTCCCACTTCATGTCCTCCATGCCGGCGGCGGGCTTGATGCTGATACCGCCGGTGTCGAACGTGACGCCCTTGCCAACGAAGGCGAGCGGCTTGCCACCCTCCGCGCTGTCCCCGCCGCGCCAGCGCATGACCACCACGCGCGGCTCATTGGCGCTGCCTTGCGACACGCCGAGCAACGCCCGGAAGCCAAGTTCGGTGAGTTCGACCGGACCGAGCACCTCCACCTCAACGCCGAGATCGCGCAGTCCCTCGCAGCGACCGGCCATCTCGGCAGGATTGAGGATGTTGGCCGGCTCGCTCACTAGGTCGCGGGACAGGAACACGCCATTGGCGACGCCCACACGCGGCACGAAGGCGACACTCGCGGCCTCGTGCTCGTCGGTGAGGATCTGCAGCCCGGAAAGCCGTGGTTTGTCTTCCGGTTTCTCGTGCGTGCGGTAGCGGTCAAAGCGGTAGAAGCGCAGCGCCGCCCCCAGCGCGACGTCCGCGGCCTGCTCAGCGTCCAACCCGTCGGCCGCGATCGCCGCCGCCGTTTCCCGCCGCAGGCTGGCCATGGCATGGCCGCCGGCCTCCTCCAAGCCGCGGCGGGTCAGCTCTTCCCGCTTGCCGAGCCCGACAGCCACGACCCGCGCAAGCCCGGCACCGGGCGCCAGGATGGAGCATGTCTTGCCCTTGCGGCCGGTAAACTCGTCGGCCTCAAACGCCCGGGTGATCGCGCCGCCCGTCGCCTCGTCGGCCTGCGCGCCGAGACCCGCCGGTCGCTCACCTTCCGCGATCAGCAGCACGAGGGTGTTGGCGCGCGGCAGGACGGGCTCGGCGAAGGCAATGTCCAACATGAGCTGTGCGTCTTCCCGTTCGGTGTGACTGCGGTTGTAGCAGCCCGCCTCCGCTTTGCCATAATCCCGACACCGCCCTATCACCCGAGCCATGCCGGACGCCACCGAGACCGCGCTGCTCGTCGCCGACCCTGACGGGATCGCGCGCGCGGCGGCGATGCTCCGAGCGGGCGCGCTGGTCGCGTTCGGCACGGAAACCGTCTACGGGCTCGGCGCCGACGCGACGGATGCTCGCGCGGTTGCGTGCGTCTTCGCGGCCAAGGGCCGGCCACACTTCAATCCGCTGATTTGCCACTATCCGGACGCCGACGGCGTTTTCGAGCATGTTCAAGGCGGGGCCGCTTCGCGCTTGTTGGCCGCGCACTGCTGGCCGGGCCCGCTCACCCTGGTGCTGCCGCGCACGCCGCAATGCCCGGTCGCGTTGCTCGCGGGCGCGGGTCTCGACACGCTGGCGGTTCGCGTGCCGGCGCACCCCCCTGCCCTTGCGCTGCTCCGGGGCGTCGGCCGACCCGTTGCCGCGCCCTCGGCCAACCGGTCGGGCGGCGTCAGCCCGACGACGGCGGCGCATGTGCTTGACGGGCTCGGCGGCCGGATTGCGGCGGTGCTGGACTGCGGGCCGTGCCAGGTCGGGATCGAGTTCCACGGTGCTCGACCTGACGGGGCCACGGCCGTTCCTGCTCCGGCCAGGGGGCACGACGACGGAAACGATCGAAGCGCTGGTCGGGCCGGTCGGCCGCCCAATCCCCCTAAGCAGGGCGGCGAGTGCAAGAACCTTGCGCTCCCCAGGCCTCCTCGCCTCGCATTACGCACCGAGCCTGCCCGTCCGCCTCCGCGCAGCGAAGGTCGGCGCGGACGAGGCGTTGCTGGCCTTCGGTTCACCCCTTTCGGGCGCGGGCGCCACCTACAACCTGAGCCCCGGAGCCGATCTGACCGAGGCAGCGTCCCGCCTGTTCGACGGTCTCCGCGCGCTCGACCTGATCGGCCGGTCCCGCGGCTTGCGCGGGATCGCCGCCATGCCGGTTCCCGCACCGGGCCTCGGCGCCGCGATCAACGACCGCCTGGAGCGGGCAGCCGCGCCGCGCGATCAGTAGCCGACGTTGTTGGCGAGGTGCTCGCGCCAGCTCTTCGAGGCCGCCGGTTCGAACGGCTTGCCGGTTTCGGTGTCGAAGATCTCAGGCTCGCAGTCCGGCTGCTCCTTCAACGCCGCGCGCACATGCTCGAGCGCCTGCTCCGAGGTGTCGTACGTGGCAACGGCACGGCTCTCGATGCGGACTTCGTACGGCATGATCGCCCCCCATCTATTGCGAGACGGTAAAGCCCGGCCGGCGCCGCGGTTGCCTTGACCGAGGGTGACGCGAGGATAGCCTACCGCTGGAGAAACCCATGCCCGACACCGTCGCCCCGACCGTCCTCCCCGCCCTGCTCGAGGCGATCGGTGCGATCGTGGGCGAGCGGGGGATGCTGACCGCGACTGCCGACACCGCCCCTTACGCCGAGGATTGGCGTCGTCTCTATCAGGGAAGCACGCCCGCCGTGGTCCGTCCCGCCTGCGCCGAGGAGATTGCCGCGGTGGTCCGCCTTTGCGCCGAAGCGGGGGTCGCGCTCGTGCCGCAGGGGGGCAACACGTCGATGGTAGGCGGGGCGACGCCGTCCGCAGTGGGCGACGAAATCGTGCTCAGCCTCTCCCGCCTGAACCGGGTCCGCGCGATCGATCCGGTGGATCTCAGCATGACGGTCGAGGCCGGCGTGCCGCTCAAAGCCGCGCAGGACGCCGCGGCCGAGGCGGGCTGCCTTCTGCCGCTGTCCATTTCGGCGGAAGGGACGGCGCAAATCGGCGGCGTGCTCGCGACCAACGCGGGGGGCAACAACACGGTGCGCTACGGCAACGCCCGCGACCTGGTGCTCGGGCTCGAGGTGGTGCTGCCGGACGGGACGGTCTGGGAGGGGCTCCGCCGGCTGCGCAAGGACAACACCGGCTACTGCCTTCGCCAACTTTTCGTCGGATCGGAAGGAACGCTCGGCGTGATCACGGCGGCGGTTCTGAAGCTTGTCCCCAGACCGCGCGAGGTGCAGGTGGCGCTTTGTGGGGTCGCGTCGCCGGACGCGGCGCTCGCCCTGTTCAGCCGTTTCCAGGCGCACGATCCGGCTGCCGTGCAGGCGTTCGAGTACATGAACGACACCGGCATGGGGCTGGTGCTGAAGCACATCCCTGGTGCCGCCCTGCCGCTCGCCGCGCGTGCGCCACACTACGCGCTGGTGGAGCTCGCCACTCCGCGCCCCGACGCGGGGCTTCGGTCGGCGCTCGAGCAGGTGCTGGAGGGCGCGTTCAGCGAAGGGCTCGTGCTGGACGCGGCGATTGCCGAAAGCGAAGCCCAACGGCTGGCGATGTGGCGCCTACGCGAGGAGCACTCCGAAGCCCAGAAGCGCGAGGGGGCTTCCGTCAAGAACGATGTGTCCGTTCCGGTTTCGCACGTGCCGGAACTGATCCGGCGCGCGACGCAGGCGTGCGAGGCGCTGATCCCCGGCGTGCGTGCGGTGCCGTTCGGCCATCTGGGCGACGGCAACATCCACATGAACTTCGAGCAGCCGGAAGGCGCGGACGCGGCGTGGTTTCTCGCGCAAGATCACGCGATCATGGACGCGGTAAACGGCGTGGTGCGCGAGCTCGATGGCAGCTTCTCAGCCGAGCATGGGGTGGGCAGGCTGAAACCGTACATGATGCCGGACTGGCGGGGCGGGCCGGAGCTCGCGGTCATGCAGCGGATCAAGCAGGCCCTCGATCCGAGAGGGATCATGAACCCGGGCAAGGTGCTGCCATGAACTTTGCTCTGACCCGGTTCGTCTGCTACCAGCCGTTCACCCGTTCCCAGACCGCCACCACCTCCTCGCCACCGTCGACGACATAGTACCGGTCGTGCGCCGCGGCAGTCATGCAGGTGTGGTTCGGTGCGACGCGCACCAGCGCGCCGATCGGGAGATCGGTCGGCACTCTTGTGAGATCGAGCGCGACAACCCCATGCTCCTGATACGCGCGCTGCACCACTGCGTCGCCGTAGCTGCGCCGGCCAGCCCGGTCCAGCAGGAGGCCGAACCCGTAGTCACGCGGTGCTGACTCAGTGCTGCGGTCCTTGGAAAGTGCCAGTCCTCCGGCGTCGATCAACAGCCGGCCTTCGCCGGGGCGACGGCCGATCACGCTTGCGAGCACGGTCACCGCAATGTCGTCGGGGCCATGCGTGCCGATCTCGGCCTGGAACAGGTCGCCGAACATGTAGACCCCGGCGCGCACCTCCGTGACACCGCGAAACGACGCGGCGTGCCGCGCAGTCGGCGAGCTACCCAACGAAACGATTGGGACGGAGTAGCCCGCGCCACGCAGCCGTTCGGCGGCACGCACGATTTCGGCGCGCTCCGCCTCGGCAAACGCCGCCATTTCGCCTGGGGATCGGCCACCGTAGCTATGGCCGGCATGGGTCATGACGCCGTCGAGACACGCGCCGAGCCGGTCGGCAATGGCAAGCAGTGCTGCGTCGTCCGGACGCACGCCGCCGCGACCCTCGCCAGTATCTACCTCGATCAATGCGCGGGGGGGCATCGGATGCGAGGCGATCGCACCCGCTACGTCCGGGTCGTCCGTGATCACGGTGATTCCGGCCCCGACAGCGTTGAGCTTCGCGACCCGTTCGAGTTTCTGTGGCGTGACGCCGACGGCGTAGAGGATGTCGGTCAGGCCGTGCCCGGCGAAATACTCGGCCTCCGCCAGGGTGGAGACAGTAATGCCGGCGCGACGCCCGGCGAGCGCCAGCCGCGCGACCTCAATCGATTTGGCGGTTTTCATGTGCGGCCGCAGGGTGACGCCGTGCCGCGCGATGGCGTCCGCCATGCCTTGCAGGTTGCGTTGCAGGATTGTCCGGTCCAGCACCAGACAGGGCGTGGGGAGATCGTCGAGCGTCATCGCCCGCCGTCCAGCATCGCCGAGATCGCCGCCGTTGCCTTCAGCCCGCTGCCGGTCAGAACGAGCACGGTGGTCTGGTCCGCACTGATCGCGCCCGAATCCAGCAGCTTGCCGAACGCGGCCGCGACTTGGGCGCAGGTGGGCTCCACGTAAAGGCCGATTGCCGCCAGATCGAGACGGCCCGCACGATCTCGTCCTCGGACAGCATCACGGCGCCGCCGCGCGTTTCTTTAAGCGCGCCGAGCACCTCGTGCAGGCGGATCGGCCGCGCGATGGCGGTGCCCTCCGCGATTGTGGGAAGAATGGTGGTCTCCACCGCTTCGTCGGCGACGGACAGGAAGCTTGCCGCGATCGGCGCGCAGTTGGCCGGCTGGGCCGCGAAGATGCGCGGCAACGTTTCGATCTCGCCGGCCCGTTGCAGCTCGGTGAAGCCGATCTCGCAGCCGAGCACGTTGGACCCGGCGCCGCACGGCACGACCACGTTGTCCGGCGCGCGGTAGCCGAGGTCTTCCCAAAGCTCATAGGCGAGCGTCTTGGTGCCCTGGAGGAAGAACGGGTGCCAGTTGTGGCTGGCGTAGAAGATTTGCTCCGCCCTCCGCAGCGCTGCCTCTGCGGTGTCCTCGCGCGTGCCTGGGATCAGCTCCACAGCGGCACCGTAGGCCCGCATCTGGGTGGTCTTGGCAGGGCTGGTGTTTTCCGGCGTCAGAATGGTGGCGGGGAGGCCGCCCGCGGCGGCGTACGCCGCAATGGCCGCACCGCCGTTGCCGGAGCTGTCCTCCAGCACGGCCCGCACCCCTTGCGCGCGCAGCAGCGATAGCATCACGCTCGCACCGCGATCCTTGAACGACCCCGTCGGTTGCAGGAAATCGCATTTCAGAAGAACCGGCGCGCCATGCAGCGACCGAGACAGCAGCGGGGTGCAGCCTTCGCCGAGCGTGATCGGGTCATCGGCCGCCAACGGCAGCGCCGCGCGGTAGCGCCACAAGCTCCGGGTCGTGCGGTCGATCGCGTCGCGGCCGATGCCGGGGAGCGGCGTCAGCAGCAGCGGCGCCCGGTCCCGCCCGCACCAGCGCGGCTCGTCGATCGCGAACGTTTCGCCCGTCCTCGGGTCGAGATAAGCGACTTGCATCTTGCGGCCTCCGCTGCTCAGGCTGGCCCGCGCCCAGGGCGGTTGCAAGCCGCGGTTTCGGCGCGGAAAGGCCCCAGCATGAGCGACACGCTCGCCCAAGTGACGGCGCTCGCCCGCGATTTCGTCGCGATCGACAGCCGCAGCTTCATCTCTAACCTTGCTATGGCGGACCGGGTGGAGGCCGCACTGGCGGGTTTCGAGATCGAGCGGATCGACTACGCGGACGCGGCCGGGATTGCCAAGCGCGCCCTGGTCGCCGCGCGCGGCGAGCAGGGCGGCCTCGCCTTCTCCGGCCACATGGACACGGTGCCGGATACCGGCTGGAAGACCGATCCCTGGTCAGCGCGCGTGGACGGGGACACGCTGCACGGCCTCGGCAGCACCGATATGAAGGGGCCGCTCGCGGCCGTCATCGTGGCCGCGCAGCAATTGCCGGACGTGACGTTGCTGATCACCACCGACGAGGAAACCACCAAGCAAGGCGCGCGCGCGATGGTGGAGCGCTCTGCGCTGGCGGAACGGATGCGCCCGCGCGGCATCATCGTGGCCGAGCCCACGCGCATGGCGCCGGTGCGGGGCCATCGCGCGCAGATCGGCTTCACCTGCGAAGCTTACGGCGTGCAGGCGCATAGCAGCACCGGGCGCGGCGAGAACGCGAACTGGCGATTGCTGCCGTTCCTGGTCGCTATGCGCGAGGTGTGGGAGCGGCTCCGCAGCGATCGGGCGTGGCAGGACGCCGCTTACGATCCGCCGTTCAGCGACTTCAACTTGGTGATCGATAATCACGGCGCTGCCAACAACGTCACTGTCGCGGTGGCGACGGCGCGGATCAAATTCCGCTACTCGGCCGGGATCGATCCGGCGCCGGTGGTGGCGGCGGTACGCGAAGCGGCCGCCCGGCACGGCGTCGAGGTTTCCGAAGCGCGCGAGGGCGCGCCGCCCGAACTCGCCGCCGATCATCCCCTGGTGCGAGTTTGCTCGGACGTCACGGGCCGCGCGCCCCGGACCGCTCCGTACGGCACCGACGCTTCCGTGCTGCAGGAGCTGGCCCCGTGCGTCGTGCTCGGCCCGGGCGACATCGACGCGGCACACACGCCGGGGGAGGCCGTAAGCCTGGCCGAACTGGCGGCAGCAGTACCCGTATTCAGGCAGTTGGCGGCAGCCGTTGATCAGCGGCCTGCGCCTGCCTCGCGAGCGCGCTCATGAGTTCAAAACGGCAGCATGGCCTGCCGCGAGCTGGGCTTTTCTCCGTCCGTCGTCGCACGCACCTCACCGTCGGCGAGGCGGATGCGTAGGCGGGTGCCCGGCCTGATGGCGGCGGCCGAAGTGAGCGGCCGGCCCGCATTGTCCGACACCAACGCATAGCCCCGCTTCAGCACCGCGTCGGGCGAGACCGATTCGAGTCTCCCGGCCAGGCCGCCGAGATGCGCGCGCGCTTCCCGCAACCCCGCGCGCAACGGCGCCTCGGTCAGCCGGGCCGTCGTTCGGCCCGCCCGCAGCCGTGCCGCCGAGACGCTGTGGCGCAGCCCGCCTGTCAGGTGCGCCGCCGCGTAGTCGAGCTTTGCCCGTAGCGCAGCGATGGCGCCGTGCGGCGTCGGCAGCCGCCCGCCGCGCTCGAGCGCCGCCCGCCGTGCGGCGACCAGGTTGGGCAGCGCCAGCAGCAAACGTTCTGCACGATCATCGATCCGTTGCCGGGCCGCGCCGAGCAGGGAGGGAAGATCGGGCAGCTTGCGCTCCGCGTTGCCGAGGCGAAGCCGCCGCTCGCCCACCAGCCGGCTCAACCCGCCCAGCAGCCGCGCCCCAGTATGCTGCAGGTCGGCCACGAGGT
Source organism: uncultured Alphaproteobacteria bacterium (assembly GCA_963757115.1). Classification (GTDB taxonomy): domain Bacteria; phylum Pseudomonadota; class Alphaproteobacteria; order Acetobacterales; family Acetobacteraceae; genus CAVWQV01. The sequence goes on from CAVWQV010000003.1 coordinate 36,827, forward strand.
CGGCCCGGACGGGCACGGCGAGCTCGGCCGCCGCCGTGGGCGTGGGCGCCCGGCGGTCGGCGGCGAAGTCGAGCAAGGTGGTGTCGGTCTCGTGCCCGACGGCCGAAATCAGCGGAATGCAGCAGGCCGCGGCGGCGCGCACTACCTCCTCGTCGCTGAACGCGATCAGATCCTCGAGGCTGCCGCCGCCGCGCGCCACGATCAGCACGTCCGGGCGCGCGATCCGGCCGCCGGCCGGCAGCGCGTCGAAGCCGCGGATCGCGCGGGCAATCCGCTCGGCCGCTCCCTCTCCTTGCACCGGCACCGGCCAAAGCAGGATCGGGCGCGGAAAACGGCGCGTTACGGTGGTGCGGATGTCCTGGATCACCGCACCCTGCGGCGATGTAATGACGCCGATCACCGCCGGCAGCCGCGGCAGGGCGCGCTTGCGGGCCGGATCGAACAGGCCCTCGGCCGTCAGGCGCTGGCGCAGCAGCTCGATGCGCGCCAGCAGCGCCCCCGCGCCCGCGTACTCCATGCGCTCGATCACGAGCTGATACTCGGAGCGCTCGGCGTACGAGGACAGGCGGCCGGTGACGATCACCTCCACCCCGTCCTCCGGCTTCATGCCGAGCCGCGGCACAGTCAGCCGCCAGACGACCGCCTGCAGCTTGGCACCCTCGTCCTTGAGGCAGAGATAGACATGGCCGGAGCGGTGGCGCTTCATCCCGGTGATCTCGCCGCGCACCCGCACCCGCCCGAACGCATCCTCCAGGGTCCGCTTCACCGCCCCGCTGATCTCCGAGACGGTGTATTCAGGCACGTTGCCGACGGCGGCGGTCAGGTCGTCCATGAACGGCAACCTATGCTAGACGGCCGATGCGACGGAAGGTTTGCATCATGCGGGTGCTGGTGATCGGAGGGGGCGGGCGCGAACACGCGCTTTGCTGGGCGCTGGCGGCGAGCCCGCTACTCGAAACATTGTGGTGCGCGCCGGGCAATCCCGGCACCGCGCAGCACGCGCGCAACGTCCCGATCGCCGCGACCGACATTCCGTCGTTGGTCGCGTTCGCGCAGGACAACCAAGTGGATCTGGTGGTGCCCGGCCCGGAAGCGCCGCTGGTTTTGGGCATCACCGACGCGCTGGAAGCGGCGGGCATTGCCTGTTGCGGCCCCAGCGCGGCGGCCGCGCAGCTCGAGGGCAGCAAGAGCTTTGGCAAGCAGGTGTGCGACGCGGCCGGCATCCCGACCGCGCGCTGGGAACGCTTCGATGATCGGGACGCGGCGCGCGAGTTCGTCACCCGACGCGGCGCCCCGGTCGTGGTGAAGGCGGACGGGCTTGCCGGCGGCAAGGGCGTCGTGGTGGCGGAAACCGAGGCCGAGGCGCTGGCCGCCGTGGACACGCTCGACCTGCCGCTGGTGATCGAGGAGATGCTGGCGGGTGAGGAGGTGTCGTTCTTGGCGCTCTGCGACGGCACGCACGCGATCCCGCTCGGCGTCGCACAGGACCACAAGCGCGCCGGCGCGCGCGACACCGGACCCAACACCGGCGGCATGGGCGCCTACGCCCCGCCGCCGATGTTCACCGAGGACCAGGCGGAGGCGACGATGGAGTGGATCGTGCGCCCTGCCCTGGCCGAGCTTGCCCGGCGCGGCACCCCCTTCCGCGGCGTGCTGTTCGCCGGCCTCATGCTGAGCGGCGAGGGGCCGAAGCTGCTCGAGTTCAACGTCCGCTGGGGCGATCCCGAATGCCAGGCGCTGCTGCCGCGCTTGATGTCGGATTTGCTGCCCGCGCTACAGGCGGCGTGCGACGGCGAGCTCGCCAATTTCGCCTTGCGCTTCCGCCCGGATTATTCAGTTGCCGTGGTGATGGCGGCACGCGGCTATCCGGGCGAGCCGGTGCTTGGCACGGCGCTCCGCGGCCTCGACCGCGCGGCTTCGGTTCCGGGCGTGCTCATATTCCAGGCCGGGACGGAGCTGGCCGCCGACGGCCAGTTGCGCGCCGCCAGCGGCCGAGCGCTGACGATCTGCGCCACCGCCCCCACCCTCCAAGCCGCGCGCGACGCGGCTTATGACGCGATCGGAAGGATCGATTGGCCGGAGGGTTTCTACCGCGATGACATCGGCTGGCGGGCGCTGTTGTAGACGAACGGGGTCAACCAGGGGCGCCCGAGAGTAAGGTCTATGTTGCACGGGCCCCTCGGGTGAGGCAGGGCAGCCTGCGGACGCATCGTGGTGTCGGGCCACACTAGCCCCGCTTGGCGACGCTTGAGCTGGACGGGCGCATCTGCAACCGTCGCAGCCACTGCGAAAGGTTAGGAAAGATGTCCAAGATCAGCACGTGTCTGTGGTTCGGAAAGGACCTCGAGACGGCTGCCCGGTTCTACGTCTCGATCGTGCCAGAATCCCATATCGACCATATCCTGCGCTCGCCGGGCGCGTGGCCCGGCGGCGAGGCGGGCGACGTCCTCCTGATCAGCTTCACGCTTGCCGGCCAGAGCTTCCAGGCACTCAACGGAGGAGCGCCAGCCGAGTACGGCAACGCCGCTTCGATTTCGGTTATGTGCGCCGACCAGGAAGAGGTTGACCGGCTGTGGGCAGCACTCACCGCCAACGGCGGATCGGAGATGATGTGCGGCTGGCTGCGCGACCGGTGGGGAGTCCCTTGGCAGATCGTGCCGGAAGTTCTCCCTCGCCTCCTGGCGCATTCAGATCCGGACGTTTCCGCCCGGGTCTTTACCGCGATAGAGAGCATGGTGAAGCTGGACGCAGCCGCCCTGGAACGCGCAGCAGCGGTCCCCGACTAGGCGCCCGCTATCAAACGATTCAAATATTCCTCAAACGCCAGGCGCAATCCCGCTATTGCGATTGCAAAGTAGGAGCGTCAGCGGAGGGCCAGCTGCTCCAGTTCGGAGCGAGCGGCAGCGATGATCTCCCGCGCGAGGGCAGGGTCGATGGGCGCTACGGCGCGCGCGATGGCGACACTGCCGACGAGGCCGGACAATACAGTGAGCGCGCGACGTCGAGCATCTTCCGGGGTCGTAGAATCCGATAGCGCGTCCTGCACCAGTTCAACCATCTTCGAGAAGCCGTCGGTGAACGCGGTGCCGATCGCTTGGTCCTGCCGCCGAACTTCAGAAATGCAAGCGGCGATGACGCAGCCCGATCCGACATCCGTCAGATGGGCCTCGGACAGATAAGCGTCGAGGTAGGCGGCGAGTGGATTGGATGCTTTGTCGCGGAGTTCGCGCAAAATACCAACGCCGTCGGCAAAAGCCTTCCGAACGGCCTCGGCGGCGACGACGTCCTTGGAACCGAACTGCCCGTAAAGCGCGCCTTGAGATAACCCCGCCTCCCGGCTGATATCGACGACGCCCGCGCCGTTGAACCCCCGCTCCTGCAGCAGACGCCTCGCCGTGTCGATGAGAGCGGCCCGATGCTCCGCCACCTTCTTGCTGGATACCTTCATCGCTCGAACGCTCCCAACCGTCCTCTTGATACATTCATAGACAGCTCTATCTAACGGCCGTTGGTAGAGACCGCTATGATTGCTGACACAGATTGGTGCGGGCGGTCCCAGTGCAATCGGCCTCGGGGCTTCGCGCCACTCGGCAGCAACCGCCCAATCGAAAGTGTCGTCAATGACGGAACTCAAGAGCGCGGAACGGGAACTCGCCCGCCGCACGATCGACGCCGAAGACGAGCGGCCGCGTCGGGCCCGCGGCACGCGGTGGATCGGGAGCGTCGTCATCGTCGGGCTGCTGGCGGCGGGCGGATTGTTGGCCGCTGCGCAATTGGCACGAGAACGGCGCGCCGGCGCCGCCCCTCCCGCCGCTGCCGCAAGTGACGGTGAGCGCGCCGTTGCAGCAAATGGTGCAAGCAACAGGCCGCTTTCTGGGCCAATTCGCGGCCGTGGACAGTGTGGAGTTGCGGGCGCAGGTCGGCGGCACGTTGACGGCAATCGAGTTCAAGGACGGGCAAACAGTGCGCGCGGGCGATCCGCTGTTTTCTATCGACCCCCGGCCTTTTCAGATCCGTCTCGAGCAGGCCGTCGCGCAGTTGCAGACGGCGCAGGCTAAGCAGGTCCTGACTGAGGCCGAGCTTTGGCGGGCCCAGCAGCTCAAACGAGCCGATTTCGGCTCGGCGGAGAACGTCGATGCGCGCGCTGCCGATGACCGAAGCGCGCAAGCCGCCATCCAGACCGCGAAGTCGGCGATCTCGGACGCGCGTCTCGACCTGGAATTCGCGAGGATCACCGCGCCGTTCGGCGGGCGCATGGGCGCGCGTCTCGTTTCCCCGGGAAGCCTGATCAGTGGCAGCCGGGGTGGTGTAGGCCAGTCGACGCTGCTCGCGACGATCGTCTCCCTGGACCCGATCTATCTGGGCTTCGACATGAGCGAGGCCGACTACGCCGCCTACCAGAAAGCGCATCACGGCGAGGCACCGCACTCGGACGTCGCGATCAGCCTGTATGGCGACGGGCATTTCGACCGACACGGGACACTCGACTTCATCGACAATGCGGTTGACCGCAGCAGCGGCACCATCCGCGCGCGGGCGACGGTGCCAAACGCGGACCTCGCCATCACTCCCGGCCAGTTCGCGCGGCTACGCCTGAACCTCGGAAATCCGGAGCCGGCCTTGCTGGTGCCCGCCGCCGCCGTCATCCCCGACCAGTCGCGGCAGATCGTCATGACCGTGGCACCAGACGGGACCGTCGTTCCGAAGCCGGTGGAAGTCGGGGACCTGGAGCATGGATTGCGAGTTGTCCGCAGCGGCCTTGCGCCTACGGACAGCGTCGTGATCGACGGACTCGTGCGGGTTCGTCCGGGAGCCAAGGTCAATCCGGTTCCTGGTGAGATGAAGCCGGATCCGAACGCCGAATAAGCTCTGCTTCGGCGTGCTGACTGACCAGACGCCCCTCGACACGACGGACTTCCGGTCCACTACACAAGGAGGGCGCGATGCGCTTCACGCACACCTTCATTGACCGCCCGATCCTGGCGACAGTGCTAAGCGTGTTCGTCACCCTGGTCGGCCTGGGCGCGCTGGTGATCCTGCCCGTCGCGCAATACCCGGAGATCGTGCCGCCGACAGTCCAGGTGACAACGAGTTACCCCGGTGCCTCCGCCGACGTCGTTAGTCAAACGGTCGCAACGCCGCTCGAGCAGGAGATCAACGGCGTCGAGAACATGATCTACATGAGCAGCCAGTCGACCGGAGATGGCAAGCTTACTATCACCGTCACCTTTGCGATCGGCACGGACCTCAATGTCGCGCAGATGCTGACGCAGAACCGGGTGCAGGATGCGCTGCCGCGACTGCCGGAGGACGTGCAGCGGCTGGGGGTGCAGGTGCGCAAGGCGACGCCGAACATCCTGCTCGCCGTGCACCTCTATTCGCCCGATGGGACGCGCGACAATCTCTATTTGTCCAACTATGCAACGCTGCATGTGAAAGATGCGCTGGCGCGATTGCCGGGCGTGGGTGACGTGCAGCTGTTCGGTTCGCGCGACTATGCGATGCGGGTCTGGCTCGACCCGGACAAGGTTGCGGCATATGGGCTCAATGCCGGCGAGGTCCTGGCGGCGTTGCGGGCACAGAACATCCAGGTTTCGGCGGGCGTCCTGAACCAGCCGCCGGTTAAGAGCAGTGCCGCCTACCAGCTCAACGTGCAGACGCTTGGCCGATTGACCACACCGGGGCAGTTCGCCGACATCATCCTGAAGGCGGACGCGCTTGGGCGACCGACCCGCATCCGCGATGTCGGCCGGGTGGAGATCGGTGCGGCGGATTACGGGTCCACGGCCTTCATGGACCAAAAGGAAGGGCTGCCGCTGCTGATCTTTGCGCAGCCCGGCGCCAACTCGCTCGCCGTCGAGAAAGCCGTCCTTGGGACGGTGCAGGAGCTGAAGAAGGATTTCCCGCCCGGTCTCGACTCGATCATCGTCTATGACCCGACGATTTTCGTGGCCAAGTCCGTGAACGAGGTGATCACGACGATCTTGGTGGCCATCCTGCTCGTCGTCGGCGTGGTGTTCGTGTTCCTGCAGACTTGGCGCGCCTCGATCATTCCGGTGATCGCGATCCCGGTCTCGCTCGTGGGCACATTCACAGTCCTCTACGCGCTTGGCATTTCGCTGAACAATTTGTCGTTGTTCGGCTTGGTGCTGGCGGTCGGCATCGTGGTCGACGACGCGATCGTGGTGGTGGAGAACGTCGAGCGCAACATCGCCGCCGGCATGAAGCCGAAGGAGGCCGCGCACCGAACGATGGACGAGGTCGGCGGCGCGCTGGTCTCGATCGCACTGACGTTATGCGCGGTGTTCGTGCCGTCGGCCTTCCTGTCCGGCATTTCCGGACAATTCTTTCGGCAGTTTGCGGTCACGATCGCCGCGTCCACGGTGATCAGTTGTTTCGTGTCGCTGACGCTGAGCCCCGCCTTGTGCGCCCTGTTGCTGCGGGAGCATGACGCGCACGCCTCCCGACCGGGTCTGCTGGGCCGGATCGTGCGCGGTGCTTTCAGCGGGTTCAACCGCGGCTTCGAACGGTTGTCCGACGGGTACGGGCAGTTGACCCGGCGGCTGGTTCGGGACTCGCCTTCGTCGTCGTGCTGTATGTCGCCTTGATCGGGGCGGCCGGGTTCGAATTCTCGCGCATCCCAACCGGGTTTATCCCGGAGCAGGACCAGGGGTATTTGATCACGGTGCTGCAGTTGCCGCCTGGCTCGAGCCTCTCGCGGACCGAGGCCGTGGTGAAGCAGGCGATCGATATCATCCTGCATACGCGCGGGATCGAGCATGTGGCGCCGTTCGCCGGGCTGGATGCGACAACCTTCACCGTCTCGTCCAATTCGGGGACGATCTTCTCCGGCCTGCCGTCGCTGTACAACCATGATCTGCCCGGGGTGACAGCGAACTCGGTGCTGGCCGATTTGCGCAAGCGGCTTTCGGTGATCCAGGGCGCTTACGTGCTGACGATCCCGCCGCCGCCGGTGCAGGGAATAGGCAATTCCGGCGGCTTCAAGATGATGCTGGAAGATCGCGCCGGGCTCGGCACGCAGGCGCTGGTGAACGCGGCGCAGGCGCTGGTCGGGGCAGCGAACAAGGATGGCAGCTTTGCCGGCGTGTTCACGCTGCTGAACACCGGGTCGCCGTCCGTTTACGCCGATGTCGATCGGCTCAAGGCCGAGAAAGTTGGGCTAACGCCTACCGACGTGTTCAACACGCTGCAAGTTTATCTCGGGTCACAGTACGTCAACGATTTCAATTTTCTCGGCCGCACCTACCAGGTGATCGCGCAGGCAGATGGGCAGTTCCGGCGCGACCGGTCGGACCTGATGGGGTTGAAGGCGCGCAACACCGCGGGTGAAATGGTGCCGATCGGCACCGTCGCGGATCTGCGTGACCAGACGATTCCGTATCGCGTGCCGCGCTACAACCTCTATCCAGCGGCCGAGGTGCAGGGCGTGGCGGCACCGGGCGTGGCGACCGGTTCGGCGCTGCAGCGGATGGAGCAGCTTGCCGCACAGGTTCTGCCGCCGGGCATCGGCTATGAATGGACCGAGATCGCCTACCAACAGGAGCAAAAGGGCACGCCGACCATTCTGGTGTTCGGGGCCGCCGCACTGTTCGTGTTCTTGGTGCTGGCCGCCAACTACGAGAGCTTGCGGTCGCCGTTAGCGGTGGTGTTGATCGTGCCGATGTGCCTACTGGCCTCAGTTTCGGGGTTGATGATTCGGGGCATGTCGATCGACATCCTGGCGCAGATCGGTTTTGTAGTGCTGGTCGGCTTAGCGGCGAAGAATGCGATCCTGATCGTGGAGTTTGCGCGCCAGGCGCAGGATGCCGGCAGTCCCCCGGCGGTGGCAGCGGTCGATGCGGCACGGCGGCGTCTACGGCCGATTCTAATGACGTCGTTCGCCTTTATTCTGGGCGTGGCGCCTCTGGTGGTGGCGACAGGCGCGGGGGCAGAGATGCGGCAGTCGCTCGGCACTGCGGTGTTCGGGGGAATGCTAGGCGTGACAGCGTTCGGGCTGCTGTTCACACCGGCATTCTACACGTTGGTGCAGCGAATCGGCTTGCGGCGTAGCCCGCCGCTGGCGAAGACGCTGCAGGGAGCGTCGGCATCGACGAAGCGCTGAACAGGATGTCTATTCGGGACCCGCGCGGCAACCCCGAATGAATGACGGTTCAACCCGGCCTTCAGCTCTCAACCGGTCATGCCGACTGCGTTTCCGAACGGCCTCTAAATCTTCTGTGTGGGCCCGGCGAGAATCACGCCGCGCTCGGCAAGGTCTGCCCGAAAGGCCCGGGTCCTGACCGGCTTGCGCCGCATTGAGATAGCGCGGAAACCGCGCGCAGTGAGACGCCCAGGCAGCAGGCGGCAACGGCGCCCGAGAGGTGACTTCGAGGAGTGTCCGACGAGCCCACGTTCCTGGAGGTCCCTGCCTGTTCCAATCGGCTGGCAATTACCGGCGCTTTCAAAGAGCAGCCGTCTCAACTTGTTTCCCTTTGTGCTCCACCAGTCCATGTGAGCATTCGTTACACCGAGCGCCTGGCCGAAGCCGGCATCGAGCCATCCGTCGGCAGCGTCGGCAATTCGTATGACAACGCGCTCGCCGAGACGATCAATGGTCTCTTCAAGGCCGAAGTGATCCACCGTCGCAGCTCATGGCGCCGTATCGAAGCCCTCGAACTCGCCACCTTGCATTGGGTGGGCTGGTTCAATCATCGCCAGCTCCTCGCGCCGATCGTAACCGTCCGGTGTCGCTTTCGATTACCCAAATCGTAGCGGTAAGGTGTCCGTTGCTAAGGGCCGGGCGGCTTCTTCATGACCACAAACCCGCTCAGCTTCAGGTGCTCCAGCAGCCGCTCGGCCGTGATCCGGGCCATGACCTCGTCGGCGTGGTGAACGCGCTTCCTGCCCTGGGAACGAAGCGCGAGCGCGAGCGTGTCCTCAACGTCGTCGTGATCGGCGGGTTAGGCGGTGTTCATCGGGCATGCCAGAGCGTAGCTCGGACCAAAGCAGTCGGTCTGGCCGTAGGTATTGTTGATGTAGAGGGAGCCGCCCCCCAGGACGTCTCGTGTCCAGTGCCAGGTCTCCGGATCGAGCGGCTCTCCGACCAGGGTGAGAGCGACAGCCTGCTGAGGTCGTGCCCTCGCAGCAATCGGTCCCCCCCACGTCGCAGCATCCGCAATGCCGTCGGTGCGGTGAAGAACTTCGTAACGCCGTACCGTTCGATGATCTCGTATGGCCGTGCGAGTGACGGGGTATCAAGGCTGCCTTCGAAAACAACATGGGTGCCGCCATTGGCGCGCCGACGATGGCGAAGACCGGTAGCGTCAGCCAGCCTACGTCAGCGGTGCGCCCGAAAACGTCTTCCGCCTGCAGGGCCACCGACCATTTCACATTCGCGTAGGTCGTAACGAGAAAGCCGATCCCGGAATGCGCAGAGTCCTTTCGGCTTCGACGTGGTGCCGGATGTGTAGATGATGAAACCTGGCTCGTTCGCCTCCAGAGAGGCCGGCGCCGCGCGTCGTGGAGTGTCGGCAATCAGTTCCGCGAAGTCGAGCTCTCCCGTTTGCAGCGCGGAACTTCGATCGACCCGACGCGCGACGATGACCAGTGGCACGGCAAAGCCGCGCATTGCTTCGTCGAGTGTCGCCTTAAGCGGGAGCGCACGGCCTCGACGTAGTGTTGCGTCAGTGACAATCACTGCTTTCGGCGTCGGATCCTCGAGACGGTCGCGCACCGCTGCGGCGCTGAACCCGGAGAACATGACGGAATAGATTGCACCGATGCGGAAACAAGCGTGGATCGCAATGAAGGCCTCCGGGACATTGCTCATGAACAGGGCGACGCGGTCTCCGCGCCCGATCCCCCGATCCTCAAGCGCCGCAGCGAAACGCGCGGCCGCTTCGGCGAGCGCGCCGTAGGTCCATGTCTCCCGCAACCCATCTTCCCGTTCGTAGTGCAGCGCGACCCGATCTGCCGGCCATCGATCCAGGCAGTTCACGCTGACATTGCCGGTCGCGCCAGGGAAGTAGCGGAAATCGCCCAGGCCACCCTCGAGCGCAATCTCGGGAGGACGGTCCCATATTCAGGTCTCGCGCCATCTCTAGCCAGTCTTCGGGCGGTTCTAGCCCACGTAGCGCGCAGCATTTGCGGATGTCGTCGACGGACGAAGGCCCTTTGATGGCCCGACAAGCGGCTGAGCGGTGAGCGAACTGTGCATGGACGACCTCTGCCGCGGAGCATACGGCGACACTCCGGATCGTCAACGCTCGCATGGAAAGATTCCACGAGAGCGTTGATGACGCGGCTAACGGTTATCCTGGATAAGGGCGGCGTCATGACGCCGGGCCAAGCCGTCACTCAGCATTCGCTATTTTTCAGGCGGTTGATAAACGCTCGATCCGGTGCCGCAGGGATTATCGCCAGCCCGGCCGCCTCGCGATGCTCGCCGCTGGCGGCCCGCCCAACTCGCCAGCGCAATCGCTACTGCGGTCAGCGCCATACGGACCAGGGCGCGGCACCCAGCCTCTCACCGAACCGCCGGTCAGGGCGGAACCGGGATGCCATCCATCGGCCTCGCCTCCGTTTGAGGAGGCGTTGCGAACTGGCTACGCTGGCTGCATGACTTCCGTCCTAAGACCGACGCTGACCGCTCGGCGGTGCTGCAAGACCGAAACCGGCTGGAGGCGCTCCGGCGGACCGCGCTCCTCGATACCCCGCCCGAGGAGGCTTTCGACCGACTGACGCGGCTGGTCCGCCGATTGCTGGATGTGCCGATCGCCCTGGTGTCCCTCGTCGACGCCGACCAACAATTCTTCAAGAGTGCACAAGGATTGCCCGAACCCTGGGCGACGAGTCGGAAAACCCCGCTCTCCCATTCCTTTTGCCAGCACATCGTAACCACTGGCGCCCCACTCAGGATCGAGGATGCACGCCGGCACCCGCTGGTTTCGACAACCTCGCGGTGCCTGAGCTTGGAGTTGTGGCCTACCTCGGCGTGCCACTCACGACGGCCGAAGGGCACGTGCTTGGGGCGCTCTGTGCCATCGACACGAAGCCGCGGGTCTGGATCACGGAGGCCGTCACCGCGATGCGCGACCTCGCCGCAGTGGCTGTGAGCGAGCTCTCGCTGCGCCATCTCGCCTTTGAACTTGAGGCTCGGCTTCGCGCCGAGGCGGCTGCCCGGGAAGCGGCGCAGGCGCAGCTGGCGCAAAGGCAGCGGCTCGAAGCGCTGGGACAACTTGCAGGTGGCGTTGCGCATGACTTCGCCAACGTGTTGCAAGCGGTCGAGGAGGCGCTCGCTTGGCGAAGGAGCGTCTGGACCGCGATCCCGGCTCAGCCCGGAACTTGCTGGACCGGGTCTGCGAGGCAGCTCGGCGCGGGGCTTCCATCACCCGGCGCTTGCTTGCGTTTGCCAGGCGGGGCGAATTGCGGGTCGAGCCGGTCGACGCGGCGAAGCTGCTCGGCGAGCTGAGGGAAGTGCTGGCCCACACGCTGGGTGCGTCGTGCCCGCGTGTCCACGTCGATGCGGAGCCGCGCCTGCCACCGGTTCTGGCTGACAGGGGAGAACTCGAGGCGGTGCTGGTGAACCTCGCCACGAACGCGCGCGACGCCATGCCGCATGGAGGCACGCTCACCTTCGCCGCCGAGGTCGAGGCAGTTGCGGTTGACGGTCCCGCCCACCCGGCAGGTCTTCGTCCCGGCGGCTATCTCCGCGTCTCAGCTGCCGACACCGGCGCCGGCATGGACGCCGCGACCCTCTCTCGCGCAGCTGAGCCGTTCTTTACGACCAAGCCGGAGGGCAAGGGCACGGGGCTTGGGCTGGCGATGGCGCGCGACTTCGCCGAGCAGGCTGGTGGTGGGTTGGCGATCGCTAGCGAGCTCGGCCGCGGCACGACGGTTTCTCTTTGGCTCCCCTGTCCTGATCAAGACCCGGCCTCGGACGCCGCACTAGCGCAAGGAACGCCGCCTCCCGCGACGCAGAAGCAGTGAGTTGGCTTCCAGCAGGCTCATCCCTGCGGCATTCCGTGCCACACGCATGGCAAATCATGGCGAGGCTGCCGCCCGAAGGGCAACAATCTTTGCAACAGGCCGCACTTTTTGCATCGCGGGCGATAAGGCGTCCGGTGCGGCAACCAGGCCTCCTTTCTCGATGTGAATTCGTTCTTCGATGCCGCGCATTGATCTCGGATGTGACCGAGGCAAGGAGAAAGAGCTGACCTTTACAAGGTTGATTACCACGGCTCTCGTCGTGATGACGGTGGGACCGTCATGTTCGCAGGACCATCGGCAGCCTGCGACCCTCGATCCCAAGAAGGTAGCGTCCATTGTCGTCGGCAGCTCTTCGCGGGCTGACGTGTTTGCGATCTTGGGTCGACCCAGTCGAACTGAGCGGAGTGCGCAAGGCGAGGCCTGGATCTACGAGGTGAAAGAAGCTCACGCAGATAGGCGCAATCTGGTCGGGGGAGTGGCCGCTGCTTCCGGCCTAGTGGGGGCCGTCGTCCCCTATGCGGGCCTTGTCGGGTCTGCTCTCAGCTTGGCGGATGCGGCCACGGGAGGGGGCGCAAACTCCGAGGATGAATACAGCCCGCCTTGCTGTCCAACTCGCAGACAATGGCGTCGTGCGCGACTGTGTCTACTCAAGCACCGCGTTGCCGACCCTGACGTCAACCTCGGCGCCTGCAGCTCCCGTAGTGGTGGATTGCCGCCGCTCAACTCGGTCGCCAGAAGGGGTACATAGGTCACCTCTGGGGTGAGCTCGTTGGCGGTCGCATGAATGCTTTCAAGCGTTAAGGCATCCGACCCGGGCAAATCCATCGCCCATTCCGGGGCTGCCCACTTGTGCGTCGAGACGGACATACCGCTCACGCTTTAAGGCACAACACAACCGGGTCATGAATGCGAAGTGGAACGGTTCAAGCCCAAGAGCTTGAGTTGCTTCCCGACAGAGAACAGCTCGTCGGCGAGCAGTCTCCGCATGGCCAATTCGGCCTTTTGCAGATGAACGCGTTGCTCTTCACTCAGCGGAAGCGCGAGTGCTGCGGCAACACTCGATGCCATGACGTCCAAGAGGTCGCCCGATTGGTGAAGGAAGTCTTCCAGCGCCCGGCGACGCGTCACATTGAGCTGGGTCCCAAAAAAATAAACCAGCGTGCCAGCGCTGTCGAACACCGGGTTGATGAACAGCGCGTTCCAAAACCTGCTCCCGTCCTTGCGGTCGTTCAGGAGCTCCTCATAGACGTGCCAGCGCGCGGAAAGGCCAGCACGGATCCGCGCAACCGCTTCCCTGTCCGTGTCAGGGCCCTGCAGGAGGCGACAGTTTCTACCCAGGAATTCCTTCACATCGTAACCGGTCAGCTCGCAGAACGCGCCATTGGCGAAGACGATCGGGTAGTCGTCCTGATGCGGATCAGCGAGGACAATCGGAACCAAACTCATCTCCACGGCGGCGTGAAACGCGTCGGGGCGGCCCGCTCCCGGCGGCCCGGCGTTCCCGCGGTTCTCTGATTGCTGCTCGGCATCCGCTTCGAGCTGGGCAAGTCTGCCCCAAGCGCAAGGTCGATACCTACGAAATGAGGGGCGTTCGAGTTGGAGTGGACGGCGGAGGTCGGCTGAGACGGCCAGCCACGTCTGCCGCGAGCTCGAGACCCTAGACGGCCAGCGAGCCCTCAGGAACCGGGTTGTAGCCCTCCGGGGCAAGCGAGGCCTTGAAGGCAACGGCCCGCTCAAGCGCAACCGGTCGCGGCGGCATTTTCGTGCCTGCGCTCGTCGCCTACCGGCGCGGCTTGTTGGGCGAGGCACGGGACGGAGAAACAGGCTCCAACTAGCTGGGCGATGGCCGAGCCTCTGGTGTCCGCCGTCGTGGCCAGGCGTAGCCGAGGCGGTTGGGGGCCATACTATCGCCTGACCGTGCCGCGTCCGGGCCGTCGCGTTTGCGATACATTCTGGGTAGCCTTAGGGTGGACCCCTCGCAAGTCCAAGCACGTTCAGGACCGGGCGAGAGGCTCGCCGCACGCCCGCGTGGGCGGGCTCGCAGCTGCTTTGACGGGCGGAGGCGAAGTTCATGCGATGCATCGCATGTTCCGCGGAGAACGGCCCGGAACGCCGCTTCTGCGCGGAGTGCGGCGTATTGCTCGCGCCTTGCTGTCCTTCATGTCGCTTCGAGAACCAGCCCTCTGCGAAGTTTTGCGGCGGCTGCGGGGCGCGGCTCGGCATAGTGCAGCAGCCACTTTCGGCCGCGCTCTCTCCCAAGAGCTACACGCCGAAGCCGCTTGCCGAGCGCATCCTGCGCAGCCGCGACGCGCTGGAAGGCGAACGCAAGCAGGTGACCGTGCTGTTCGCCGACATAAAAGGATCGATGGAGCTGATCCAAGGCGCCGACCCGGAAGACGCGCGGCGGATCCTCGACCCGACGATCGCAGCGATGATGAACGCCATTCATCGTTACGAGGGCACGGTCAACAAGGTTCTGGGCGACGGCATCATGGCGCTGTTCGGTGCGCCGATAGCGCACGAAGATCATGCGGTGCGCGCTTGCTACGCCGCGCTCGCAGCGCAGAAGGCGCTCAACGAGCTATCGGAGCGAACCCGGCGCGATTACGGCATAGAGGCGCAAGCCCGCATCGGGATTCACTCGGGCGAGGTCGTGGTTCGCACGATTGGCAACGATCTGACGATGGACTACGACGCGATCGGTCCGACGACGCATCTCGCCTCGAGAATGGAGCAGCTCGCCAGCCCCGGAACCATCCGGATGACCATCGATACGCTGCGGCTGGCCGAAGGCCTCGTCCAGTTCCGAGCGCTCGGACCGATCCCGGTGAAGGGGATGCCACAGCCGGTCGAGGCGTACGAGCTTACGGGCGCCACGCAGTTCCGCTCCCGCCTACAAGCGTCGGCGGCGGCCGGGCTCACCCGCTTTGTCGGCCGCAACCGCGAGATGGACATCCTCAATGCGGCGCTGGAGCGGGCACGCTGCGGCGCGGGACAAGTGGTGGCCGTGATCGGTGAACCAGGCATCGGCAAGTCTCGGCTCTACTACGAATTCATCCATTCATACCGTACAAGCGACTGGCTCGTGCTGGAGAGTGGATCGGTCTCGCACGGCAAGGCTACGGCGTATCTGCCGGTGATCGACTTCTTGAGTAAATACTTTCAGATCCATGCCACTGATGATCCGCGACGAGTTCGCGAGAAAATCATGGGGAAGGTGCTGACGCTCGATGAAACGCTGCGTCCCACAATTTCGGCCTTTCTGGCCCTGCTCGACGTGCCGGTAGACGATCCGTCCTGGGTCGACGCGGATCCTGCACAACGGCGCAAACGTACCCTCGAACTCGTGCCGGGCGCTCCTGTTGCGCGAGGCGCAGGTGCAGCCGACTATGGTCGTCTTCGAGGATCTGCACTGGATGGATAGCGAGAGCCTCGCATTCGTGGACGGCCTGGTCGAGAACTTAGCACGGACGCCTTTGCTTCTTTTGCTGAACTGCCGCCCCGAGTTCCATATCGACTGGAGTGCGAAGAGTTATTGCACCCAAATCCGTATTGAACCACTGCCGCCGCAAAGTGCTGCGGAGCTGCTCCGGGACCGGCTTGGTGACGATCCTACCCTCCAAGGGCTTAGCCATTTGCTGATCGAGCGCACCGAGGGCAATCCATTCTTTATCGAGGAGAGCGCGCGGACACTGATCGAGAGCGGGGTGCTGCATGGCCGTCGGGGCGACTACAAACTTTCTGCGCCGCTGACAGATATCGCCCTGCCCGTCACCGTGCAGTCCGTGCTTGCCGCGCGCATCGACCGGCTCGCCCCGGAGGACAAGCGGCTGCTGCAATCAGCCTCGGTCATCGGAAAAGACTTCTCGCTGACGCTGCTCGATGAGATCGCCGGAGCGGAGGCCGACACAATCCAGCGCGGCCTCGCCAACCTGCAAGCGGCGGAGTTCATCTATGAGACGCGGCTCTTTCCCGACCCGGAATACACGTTCAAGCACGCGTTGACCCACGACGTCGCCTATGTCGGGATGCTTGCCGAGCGACGGCAGTCACTGCATGCGCGCATTGTCGATGCGATCGAGCGGCTGAACCCCGGACGGCTTATCGAACATGTCGACCGCCTCGCTTATCATGCGGGCCGCGGCCAGGTTTGGGATAAGGCGCATCTTTACGGCGTGCAGGCGGGGCACAGGGCGCTGGCGCAATCCGCCACCCGAGCCTCGCTCGATGCTTTCCAGAACGCTTTAGCGGCACTCGATCACCTGCCCGAGACCACGGATGCGATCGCGGAGAAGATCGACATTCAATTCCAGATCCGCGATGCGCATTTTATTTTGAACGAGATGGACACGATCCTTCCGCACTTAGAGGAGGCGCAGGCATTGGCCGAGCGCATCGGCGACGGGCACCGACTTGCAATGGCGGCTCTATACGAGAGCGGCTATCATTGGATCGAAGGCGATTATCATCGGGCCATCGAGGCTGGCAGTCAAGGCCTCGCGTCCGCGGAGGCGGAGGACAGCTGGGAGCTGCGCGGCTTAGCGTACTATCGGATCGGGCAAGCGCAGCTCTTTCTAGGCGACCATGACGCCGCCGCGGGCCAGCTAGGAAAGGCCATCAAGGCGCTGGATCATGAGGAGGGGCGGACGTTGATCTGCTTCGGCGGACTAACGCTCACTTTCGCGACCTCCTTTCTGGCATGGACGCTGGGCGAAATGGGAGCGTTTGCCGAAGCCGAGAGCACCGGATTGATGGGTTTCGAACTGGCGATGCGCGTCCAATCACCCGTACAGCGTCAGTGTCGCGGCTTTCGGGTTAGCACATGCGTGGCTTCGCCAAGGCCGCTTTGCCGAAGCGGCCCGGGTGCTCGAGCAGGGCTACGAGCAGACCAAGCTGCACGGCGTCGAAGCCGCAGTTGATCAGTTGGTCGGCCGATTGGTTTATGCGTATTCGCGAGCCGATCGCGCAGATGAGGGACGCGCGCTCGCTGAGACGATGGCGTCCGACCTGACCCGCCTTTCGTTCCTGTCCAGCATACATTTCTTGCTTGCCGGCATGGCGGGGATAGAGGGACCGACCGAGAGGATCGTACGTGCTGCCCGCCAGGTCCATAAAACCGCCTGCTTCCGCGGCGAGAGAGCAACCGTCGCCTGGCTCGAACATTTGTTCGCTGACCTGGAAATGGCCGGAGTTTCTCCGGCTACCGGATCAGCCGCCCGCTACTATCGTAACGCTGCCATCACCGCCGAGGAACTCGGGATGACTCCGCTGAGAATCGCGTGCAGATCAGGGCTCGAGCAGATCGATAAGCTCCAAAGCTGCCATCATGCAGGGAGCCTCTTACCGCCGGTTGACGGCACTGATCCGTAACGCTTGACACGTTGACGACGAGAAGCCGCCCGAGCTGCTCTTGGCTGTCATATGCTCGCGTTGGACGGTGGTCTCCGTTACCGGCCAACCGCGGTGGCGCGCTCTCGGGAGGGGAATCGCCCATTGTCGGAACGGCATGCTTCAACAAGCGTCTTTTCGAGCTCTTGTTCCCTCATACTCCTCGACACGGGAGCTGTCGTGGACGATCGAAAGCGCCGACGAGACCAGGCATATTGCGACCTGCTGCAATCCATCCGCGACCGGGCACTGCGGTTTCTCCAAGTGGCTCCGGCTATGGAGCGAAGAAGCGAGATTGAGGCTGTTACCCGCAGCCGCGAAGTGAGTGCCTGCCGACCAGAGATATGCAGCATCGAGTTGCTGCGGCGGGGCAACCAGATCATCGTTCGTTGCCACACTTGTAAGCGGGGCGGAACGTGGCGCTATATCCGTGAGGAGGATGCCGCCCCGCCCCGCCTGAACCCTTGAATGCTCCCGTGCAACCGGACCGGGGCATCGGCGGAGACGGTCTCCACGCCGCCACTGAGAAGCTGTCGTGAAGCGCAGGCGGACGGAACGCGTGAGGGGCTGGGCGGCCGACTGCAGTTCCTGTAACAGCAAACCAGTCACATAGGAGTGATTAAATGAGCTGGGGTGGCGCAGGTTCCGCAAAACGTTCCGGTTGTCCTGAAGTAATCCGTTTCGCGTTTGCACTCTGCTTGCTATCGGTCGCGGGATGGGGTGGGCGAGCGCCGTTGCCTCGGGCCGGTTCAGTGTCGATGAGGCCACGATTCCGCAAGTGGAAGCGGCGTTTCGCGAAGGTAAGCTGACCTGTCATCAACTCGTGGAATCCTACCTCGACAACATCGCAGCGCGCGATCAGACCGGCCCCGCGGTCAATTCGTTCCTGGAGCTAAATCCCGACGCGCTCACGGTCGCTGACCAGCTCGATCAGGATTTCAACCAGAATGGGCCAGTCGGCCCGCTTCATTGCGTGCCGATGGTGTAAGGACAAGTACGACAGCGCCGATCAGAACCATACCACGGCAGCTTCGCTCACGTGCTCGGCTTCCTCGCCCCCAGCAATTCCTTTCAAGTGACCAAACTGCGCGCCGCCGGCGCCGTCTTCCTGGGCAAGGTCAACATGGATGAGTGGGCGGTGGGCATCAGCGGCTACAGCTCGCGCGGCGGACAGACGCGCAATCCTTATCGCAATGATCGCGGACCAGGAGGTTCGAGCGCCGGCACCGGCGTGGCAGTATCCGCGAATTTCGCTCTCGCGGGTGTTGGCACCGATACTATCGGCTCGATCGAGTTCCCGCGGCATTCGACGGCATCGTTGGCATTCGTCCGACCTCGGGCCTGACCGGCCGCACTGGAATCATTCCGGGGGCGCTCTTTAGCGATACCTCGGGACCGATGAATCGCACCGTAACCGACGCCGCGATCATTCTAGGAGTAATGACCGGAATTGATCCCAGCGACCCAGCAACCGAAGCCTCAGCCGGGAAATCGTTCGATGACTATACTCAGTTTCTCAATCGGGACGGTCTCCGCAATGCCCACATCGGCGTCCTGAGGAATCCGTTCGGAGTGCCCCTGTCGGGCGACAACGGCGAAGTCGATGCCACGTTCAACCACGCCGTCGCCGAAATGCGAAAGCGGGGCGCGCTGATCACTGACCCGGTGTCAATCGACGGGAGCGAAGCTGACATCACCACGTTCATGACCGTCGATCTGTATCGGGCAAAGCCAGGTCTTAACGGCTACTTCGCTGCGTTCGGCGCGAGCGCCCCGCTGCACAGCCTCGCCGACATCATCGCGGCGAGCCAGCAGCCCGGGATCTTGAACAAAGTCAGGCCAGCTACTCTACAGGCCCTCACCGAGGCGCAACGTCTCGGCGATCTGACCGATCCGGCTTATTGTCCGCGGTAGCCAGGGTCAATTCGTTGCGCACTTCGCTCCTGCAATTCGTGGAGCAAAACGGCTTCGATGCGCTGATATTTCCCTCCACGACCTGTGTCGCGCCTCCTCTGCCTGGTGTGATCGATCCAGCCTACCAATGCGGTTCGGTGGCGCAGCCTTTGGCTCCCGGCGGAGTCCCCGGTGGTGCGGTGCCGGCAGTGCTGTCGCCGATCTCCGGCTTTCCGGTGATCGTCGTTCCGGCTGGGTTCAGCTCAGACGGGGTTCCGATCGAAATATCGTTCTTTGGCGGACCGTTTAGCGAGCCTACCCTCATCAAGCTCGCATTTGCGTTTGAACGGGCGACCAAGGCGCGGCGGCCGCCAAAGTTCGTCGTGCCCACCGGCGCAGCCGCCGCCACGGCGGCGAATGCGCCACCAACCACGTCCGCGCTGTTGTCGCAGCCCTATGGCTGGCTGTTGGACGACTATGAGCGCTCCGGAGTGAAGTAGCCTTGCCGAAATCCAATTCGCAGCCGATCTCGTCGGCCTGGGCGCCGGTGATATCGGGTTCGAGCAACGCTTGGCGCTCCAAATGCCCCCAACCTCCCAAGGACAGGCCGAGCGGGCTACGTGACCCGCATCGTGCTGGGACATCCTGCGGCAGTTGCGACTGAGAAAGCCGGCCGGGCGAACAGCGTCGCCGATCGCCCTTTGTGCCATCTCAGATCACGGTTCAGAGCCATGCCTCAGGGCGCACCGCTCCCGAACGAAGGGAGCGTTCCGGACGGAGCCGCAGGGGCCACAAAGCTCTGTGGCTCGAGGATGCCGAGCACGGCTTGGTAAAGAGACGAAGATCCCGGCTCGGCACTGCTGCTGTTCACCCCCATAACGACGACCAACTCGTCTCCAGGGATGCGATACCATGCGACCGTGTGCGCAAACGTTTGACCCGTGTAGGTCCAGAACGGCCCCCCCAAAATAGGAGCCCATCCCTGCCCAATCCCGAGCGCAAATCCCCCCGGATCATCTGGCGAGGTCGCCGGGAGGGTGCCCCGAGGTCTGGGAAACGACGGAGAACAGTTCGGCCCTTTGCTTCGGTGGAAGTAGCTTATCACTGAACAGCGCCCTCACCCAGCGGGCCACGTCCGGCAAGCTCGCGACGATGCCTCCCGGGAGGAGTTTTCAATGAGAGGATCACGTCCGTCAACGTGGTGGAAATTCGGGTGAGTTGAGGTGACCGCAGATCATGCGGCTACGGGGGAAATCTGGGTGGCAATCGCCTCCATCATCGGCGGTGTAAGTTCGGCCATCGCTTCGGTCTGCATGTAACGGTGCTGGAGCTGCCACTCGTCGTTGGCTTCGAGAAGCACGGCGCCGATCAGGCGGACGATGGCGCCCTCGTTGGGGAAGATGCCGACGACATCGGCGCGTCGCTTCACCTCCTTGTTCAGCCGCTCCAGAGGGTTCGTCGAGTGAACCTTGGTCCGGTGCTGGACGGGGAAGTCCATGTGCGCCAGCACGTCGGCCTCGCTCTCGTCGATGAACGCGCCGAGTTTCGGCCACTTCGCCCGCAGCTGGTCGGCGACGTGTCGCAGCGTCTGGCTGGCGTTCGGGCGGTCGGGTTGGATGAACGCCTGGCGCAAGGCGGCCGACACCATGCTCTGCTGCGCCTTGGGCACATAGGACAACGCATTGCGCATCCAATGCACGCGGCAGCGCTGCCATGACGCGCCGACGACGCGGCGGATCGCGGCCTTCAGCCCTTCGTGCGCATCCGAGATCACCAGTTTCACTCCGTGCAGGCCGCGACGAAGCATGCTCTTGAGGAAAGTCGCCCAGAACGTCTCTGCTTCCGATGGCCCGATATGCAGCCCGACGATCTCGCGCTTGCCTTCTGTGTTGGCGGCCACGGCGATTATCGCCGCGACCGAGACGATCCGGCCGCCCTCGCGCTGCTTGAGGTAGGTCGCGTCGAGCCAGAGATACGGCCATTCGCCGGCAAGCGGGCGGTCGAGGAACGCGTTGACGCGGTCGTCGATCTCCTTGCACAGCTTGCTGACGGTGCTCTTGCTGATGCCGGCCAGACCCATTGCCTGCACCAGAGCCTGCCCCTGCGAAGGCGGGGGTCGTCGACGCGTCGGGTCGAGACGCCGCCGACCCACGCCTCCTGGATCACTGCGACCAAGGCCTTCTCCGAGGTCTTTCTCGGCTCGAGAAAAGGAGGGAAGTAGCTGCCCTGCCGCAGCTTCGGGATGCGCAGCTGCAGGCTGCCCAGCCGGGTGTCGAGCGTCCGGTCGCGGTAGCCGTTGCGGTACGTCGTGCGGTCGCCGGAGCGCTCATGTCGACCGGCGCCGATCAGGCCTTCCACGTCGGTCTCCATCAGCAGCTGCACCACGGCCTCGGCCACGTTGCGCAAGAAGTCGCCATCTCCGGCTTTGGCCAGCAGCTCGGCCAGCGGTAGTCTCTCCTCGGTCATCGGGTCCTCGTCGGTTCGGGATAGAGCCTCGCAACTCCACCTTAGCCAGCCGATCCGATGGCCACCTCACTCCCCGGAATTTTCCACCACGAGCACGGACGCTAACATTGAGAGGGTGATTGTTTTCAAGTCTCGCCCAATCAGGTCATCCTGTGGGAATTGCGGGCAAGGCGGCGCCACGTGCGCTATTTCTTTGCAGTAGGACAGCTCCAAGTATCCGCTTGGCATGGCATCGAGCACACGCTCCGGCGGTACTTGTCGGCGGTAGTAGGTCTCGTGCAACCCGAGCGGGTCGAGGAGCATTCTCTTAAGTGCCGTCGGATTCGGCATGCCGCTGGCCCGTGCGACGATCATTCCGGCCAGGATATATTCCGTGTTGACGTATTTCCAGGGAGCCGCCGGTCCGCTCGATCCGGGATAGACGTAGCCGACCAGCTCCGCAGGCCAGAATGTCCGATGGAAATCAGCGACCAGGTCTGCTTCGAAATCGGTGTTGAAAAAGTAGTCGTCGTTGATCGGCGCCGTCATGTGCAACAGCTGCTCGATGGTGATCGACGACCACGCCAGATATCGGGCAGCCAGTTGCCGAGCGTGTCGTGGATGTCTAACACGCCCGCTGCCTCCAGCTGTAAGGTTAGCACGGCGGTGAAGCTCTTGGTGATGCTGCCGATCTTGAACAATGCATCCGGGCAGAGGGGGCCACCGCCCTGCAGCGCGGTGCTGCCGCTGGCCGCGTCGATCGCCGGCCCGGCGGCTGACAAACTGACGTGCAGACTAACGCCGGAGAAGCCTTCCGCCTTCTGTCGGGCGGCGTAATAGTCGTCGACCGCTTGCTGCAGGGCGAGGTAGCGCGGGTCATGCTGGCGTGTGTCGACCTGGCTCTGCTGGGCCTTGCATTGGGCGTGCGCCGGGCTCGCGGCCACCCAAGCGGCGGCAAGTATCGCGAACCCAGCGAGCGCGGATGAGCGGAGACACACGACAGCTTTCCAAAGGACATTTCACCTCCTCGTATTGTGGACCGGTCGGCCTTGCTCGGCGGACCGCGACAGCGCGGGGATCAAGTCTGCGCCCTTCGGGCCCGTGTAGCCCGAGCGCGATTAAGCGGACGGGAGCGTCGTGCGAGGGCCAGCGGCAGCCCGGGGCGGCCGCCACTGAAACCCTGCGAATGCTGGCGTGGAGTCCGCAGCAACCTGGATAGGCGTCCGGGCAACAGCCCCTCGCGGTCCCTCATCGGAACGTGTAGGGCGATCAGAGCTCTTGACAAGATCCCACAAGGTCGTCGCGCGGCGACGACGCGTCCACACTTTCTAACATTGGGTTACCAAACACCCGTCCAGCGTCATGTGTCCGCATTCAATCTTCCCGACCGCGGCCGGTTCGCGCACGCTGATGCGGCAAAGGGAGGCGCTCGACGGCCTGAGCAGACCGGCCTGGATGTCTACAGATACGTGCGAAGCTGGACCGTGCTCGCTCCAACGGTGGAGATGTGGGCGAAGCGCCAGTGACCTGCTCCCCGTTTTCTGGATCGCGGATAGCTGGAAGATTCCAGTTTTGACGTAGGTCCGAAAGACGAGGGAGAAGCATGAAGCGGTCGAAGTTTTCGGAGGCGCAGATCGCCTTCGTCCTGCGGCAGGCCGAGGAGGGCACGGCGATCGGCGAGGTTTGCCGCAAGGCGGGGATCAGCGAGGCGACGTTCTATACGTGGCGCAAGAAATACGCAGGACTGATGCCATCGGAGATGAAGCGGCTGAAGCAGCTCGAGGAGGAGAACGGCAAGCTGAAGAAGATCGTTGCCGACCTTTCGCTGGACAAAGCCATGCTGCAGGATGTCCTCTCGCGAAAGCTCTGAGGCCTGGCCGCCGCCGGCAGCTGGTGGACGACACACGTGCCACCTGGAAGGTCTCGATCCGCCGTGCCTGCGAGGTGCTGCGGACCGACACGTCGACCTACCACTACAAGAGCCGCCGCGGCGACCAGGCCGGCCTCAGCAAACGGATCCGCGAGATCGCGCAGACGCGGGTGCGCTACGGCTACCGGCGCATCCATGTGCTACTGCGACGGGAAGGGTGGCGGGTGAACGCCAAGAAAATCTATCGGCTGTATCGCGAATCAGGCCTGCAGCTCAGGAACAAGGTGCCAAAACGGCGGGTGAAGGCGAAGCTGCGGGAAGACCGCTGTGCGGCGACGCGGGCGAACGAGACGTGGGCGATGGACTTCGTGCACGATCAGCTGGCGACCGGACGGAAGTTGCGCGTGCTGACGGTGGTGGACACCTTCACGCGGTTCGCGCCGGCGATCGTGCCGCGCTTCAGCTTCAAGGCACTGGATGTCGTCGCCGTGCTCGACGAGGTGTGCGCCGACATTGGTTTGCCGACGACGATCAGGGTCGACCAAGGAAGCGAGTTCGTCTCCCGCGAACTCGATCTGTGGGCTTACATGCGCGGTGTGGTCCTGGACTTCTCGCGACCGGGCAAGCCGACGGACAATGCCTTCATTGAAAGCCTGAACGGGAAGTTCCGCGCCGAGTGCCTGAATGCCCACTGGTTTCTGAGCCTTGAAGACGCGCGCCGGAAGATAGAGGATTGGCGCAGAGACTATAACGAACACCGACCGCACAGCGCGATCGGCAACAAACGCCCGATTGAGCTGATGATCCGGTCAGCAGCGGCACGGCCGCCCTGACCCAAAACGGCCCGAAAAGGCCCAGCCCCGTGGTCCAAAGAAGGGGAGCAGTTCAGATCACGCCCGGACTTTCACCGATCCCGGATGAGCAACGGGGTCACGTAGGAGCCGGCACTATTTTCAGGTCGGAGCGCGCAGGGACCTATCCCGCCGTTACGCTACGCGCGCTCCTTCTGGATCAAACCATGCGTCCAAATCGAACCCGCAAGTTATCGGATACCAGTGCTGTTTTTGGAAAGATGCGTCATTCCGGTGAGGCCGTATGCTCTCTCCAAAGGTACTGATCGCTGGCCCGAGCGCGATAAACCGACACTTATGGTCCGGGACCCGATCAACACCAGAATGCGACGACGGTGGGCGAGTGCGACAGCGTAGGCGCTGTTCGCCGCGGGCTCGTCGTCCGGGTGCGAACGCGCTAAAGTCCTTGAGCCGGCCAACGGCGGCCTCAATGCGCCAGCGGTCGCGAACGCCTGAGTATCGTGTTGGATGGCCCTTCTGCGGCAGCCGGCGCCCCAGGATGACCGGTGTCAGCGCTTGGCGCGCGGCGCGCGCCGCAACGCGTCGGCATCGTTGCCCCGATCGGCCTTGAAGCGTCGCAGGCGGCCCGGCGCGGCGGCGCGCACGTCCGGGGCCGCCTCCGAGGACGTTGGCCTCAGAGGCCTCAACCGAGGTCTCTAGCACTACCAATGAAACTGTGTTGGGCGCAGCCGGCGAGGAAGTCCAGCTCGCGGTGGGCGTCCTCGTAATCGGTGCGCGTCCTCAGCAACCGGACAGCGACCCGACCGGACGCGCGCTCCGCCAAGTCGTTGTTGATGTCCTCGCAATCGCTCATGCCGACGACAGACCCGAAGGGCACTCGGTGGTCAACTGCGGAAGGGAGCGGCTGATTTCGTTGTGCGGTTTCGTTGCCCGCTGGGCTATATCGTTGGTTTCGTTGTGCGGGTCCGCCATGCCCAGACCGTGCCTGATTTGACAAAAACGCCCGCACCCGATAAGCGGCCGTTCCCGGTCGCAGGGTTAGGTGGGCGAACCGTCTGAGCACGGCCGCACACTGCGCCCGTCCAGGCCTCTACAGGAAGCCAGCAATGTTTGCAGTGATCCGCACCGGCGGGAAGCAATATCGCGTGACGCCGCAGGCGGTACTCAAGGTCGAAAAGCTTGACGCCGAGCCGGGCGCCGACGTCACGTTCACCGACGTGCTAGCGGTCGGCGGCGAAACCGGTGGCCTCATGCTCGGAGCGCCGACCCTGGCGGGCGCTTCCGTGACCGCGACGGTGATCGCCCAGGACCGGCTCGACAAGATCATCGTGTTCAAGAAGCGCCGGCGGCAGAACAGCCGGCGGAAGAACGGTCATCGTCAGCACGTCACGGTGCTGCGCGTGCGCGAAATCGTCGACGGCCTGAAGAGGGAGCCCTCGCATGGCACATAAGAAGGCGGGCGGCTCGTCCCGCAACGGGCGCGATACCGCCGGCCGGCGGCTCGGCCTCAAGAAGGGCGGCGGCCAGGACGTGGTCGCCGGCAACATCATTGTCCGCCAGCGCGGCACCAAGTGGAAGCCGGGTGCCAATGTCGGTGTAGGCCGCGACCACACAATATTCGCGCTGGTCGACGGGCACGTGCAGTTCAGACGCCGCGCCGAAGGGCGGGTGCACGTCTCGGTATCGCCGCTCGCGGCTCCGCCGGTGCGTGTCCGGTCTGAAGTTGCCGGCCTCGAAGTCGCCTGACTTGGCTCCGCCGCCCGCGGGGTCGCCGGGCGCCGGCGCCCCGGAGGCCGAGGCGGGGCTGGCGTCCGCCGCGCCCGAGTAGCCGTCGCACAACGCTCCGGGGCGCCATCTGGAGGATCGGCGCGAGCCGGCCCTCCCCGCATGCGGCGCCGACCATGAAGTTCCTCGACCAAGCCAAGATCTATCTGCGTTCCGGCGACGGCGGCAACGGCGTCGTCGCGTTCCGGCGCGAGCGCTTCATCGAGTTCGGCGGCCCCGATGGCGGCAACGGCGGCAAGGGCGGTGACGTCGTGTTCGAGGCGGTGCCGAACCTGAACACGCTGATCGACTTTCGCTACACGCAACATTTCCGCGCTCGCAAGGGCGGCAACGGCTCGGGTGCCGACCGGACCGGGGCCGGCGCCCCCGATGTCGTCATCAAGGTACCGGTCGGCACCGAGATCATCGCCGAGGACCACGAGACACTGCTCGCGGACCTCGACTCGCCGGGCAAGCGCGCGCTCGTTTGCCGCGGCGGCGATGGCGGATTCGGGAACGCTCATTTCAAGAGCTCGACCAACCGCGCGCCGCGCCGCGCGACCCTGGATTTCCCGGCGAGGAGCGCTGGGTCTGGCTCCGCCTCAAGCTGATCGCCGACGTGGGCCTTGTCGGCTTGCCCAACGCGGGCAAGTCCACCTTCCTCGCCGCGGTTTCGGCCGCGCGGCCCAAGGTTGCGGATTATCCGTTCACCACGCTGCATCCGCAGCTTGGCGTGGTGCGGCTGTCCGCGACCGAAGAGTTCGTCGTCGCCGACATCCCGGGTCTGATCGCTGGGGCGCATGAGGGGACCGGGCTCGGCGACCGTTTTCTCGGCCATGTGGAGCGCTGTGCCGTCCTGCTTCATCTGGTGGACGGGGCCGCGGGCGACGTCGTGCAGCGCCTGGCGCACCGTGCGCGCCGAGCTTGCTGCCTATGACGACGGGCTCGCGCGACAAGCCGGAGATTGATCGGGCTCAACAAAATGCGACGCGATGACGCGCGCGAAGCGGCGGCGCGGCGGCGGCGCTGAGGAAAGCGTCGGGCCGGCCGGTTGCTGTGCTGTCCGGCGTTACCGGCGAAGGTGTTCCCGCTGTTTTGCGCGCCTTCAGGCCGCGAGATCGCCGCAGTCGGCAAGCGCAAGCGGCATGAGCCGGCCTGCCGGATCTTCGCGCGGCGCAGCGGCTCGTCATGAAGATCGGCAGTGCGCTCGTGGTGGACGCGGCCGAGGCCGGCGCTGCGCGCGCGCGTGGCTCGACGGGGTCGCCGCCGACATCGCCGCGTGCCGCGCGCGGGGACGGAGGTGATCGTGGTGTCCTCCGGCGCGATCGCGCTCGCGCGGCGCGCGCTCGGGCTGACCCAAGCCCGGCTGCGGCTGGAGGAGAAGCAGGCGGCGGCGGCCGTGGGCCAGATCCGCCTGGCGCAGGGCTGGAGCGAGGCGCTGTCGGCGAGCGGGATCACCGCGGCGCAGCTCTTGCTGACGCTTGAAGATACGGAGGACCGGCGGCGTTACCTCAATGCGCGTGCGACGCTGATGACGTTGCTCGGGCTCGGCTGCGTTCCGGTCATCAACGAGAACGACACGGTTGCCACCGCCGAGATCCGCTTCGGCGACAACGACCGGCTGGCGGCGCGCGTGGCCGAGATGGTGCAGGCCGACCAGCTCGTGCTGCTGTCCGATATTGACGGACTCTACACCGCCGACCCGCGGCGCGATCCGGAGCCGCCCATTTCCCTGTCGTGACGGCGATGACGCCGGCGATCGAGGCGATGGGCGGCGACCCGCCGCCCGGCTACTCGAGCGGCGGGATGCGCACGAAGCTCGTGGCGGCGCGAATGGCGACGCAGGCGGGCTGCGCCATGGCGATCACGCTCGGCCGCGTCGAACGCCCGTTGCAGGCGCTCGCCGGCGGAGCGCGCTGCACCTGGTTCCTGCCCGCGCCTGAGGGGCGTTCCGCGCGCAAGCGCTGGATCGCGGGCGCGCTGTCTCCGCTCGGCGCGTTCACCATCGACGCGGGAGCGGCCCGCGCGCTCGCGGCCGGACGCTCGCTGCTGCCGGCGGGCGTGCGCGCTGTGGAAGGCAGTTTCGAGCGCGGCGATCCCGTGGTCGGTGCGGGGCCCCGACGGGCGCGCGCTCGGCGCGCGGGCTTTCGCGCCTATGCGAGCGCGGATGCCGCGCGCATCGCCGGCCGTCGCTCCGACGGCATCGAAGCGATGCTCGGCTGGCGCGGCCGCGACGAAATGATCCATCGCGACGACCTCGTGCTGCTGTAGCGCTAGCAACGAAGCGGTTCGGCGGCAGGATCGCCAAGGGTACAGTCGAGCATGCATGTCGAGACCGAAGCGACGCAGCAACTGAGCGGGATCGCGGACGCGGCGCGACGTGCGGCGCACGAGCTGGCGCGTGCTCCGGCGCCGGCGCGCGACAATGCGCTGCGGGCCATGGCCCAAGCATTGCGGGCACGCCAGCCCGAGCTGCTGGCGGCGAATGCCGCCGATGTCGCGGCGAGCGGCACGACCGCCGCGTTCCGGGATCGCCTGACGCTGAACGAGACGCGCGTGGAGGCGATGGCGCGCGGGCTCGAGGATATCGCCGAGCTGCCCGATCCGCTGCACCGCACGCTCGCCGAATGGACCCGACCGAACGGCCTTCGCATCCGCCGGATCGCGACGCCGATCGGCGTGATCGGCATGATCTACGAAAGCCGGCCGAATGTCGGCGCGGACGCCGCGGGGCTCTGCCTCAAATCGGGCAACGCCGTCATCCTGCGCGGCGGGTCCGAGAGCCTTGCGAGCGCGCGCGCGATCCATGCGGCGCTGGCCGACGGGTTGCGCCGATCGGGGCTTCCCGAGGCGGCGGTGCAGGTCGCGCCAAATGCGGATCGCACCTGGGTCGCCGCGATGCTGGGCGCGGCGGGGCTGATCGACCTCATCATCCCGCGCGGCGGCAAGTCCTGGTGGAGCGCGTGCAGCGCGAGGCGCGCGTGCCGGTGCTCGCTCATGCCGAGGGCCTCTGTCACACCTATGTCCACGCCGACGCCGATCCGGCGATGGCGCGTGCGATCGTCCTGAACGCGAAGATGCGGCGCACGGGCATCTGTGGCGCCACCGAAACGTTGCTGATCGACGCGGCAATCGCGCCCTCGCCTTCTGCCGCAACTGGTCGATGATTTGCAGGCGCTCGGCTGCGCGTTCCGCGCCGATGCGCGCGCGCGCCGGATTGTGCCGGCCTTGCCCCAGCAACCGCCGGCGACTTCGATACCGAGTGGCTCGATGCGGTGTTGTCGGTTGCGGTGGTGGATGGCGTGGATGCCGCCTTGGCGCACATCGCGCGGCATGGCAGCGAGCATACGGACGCGATTGTTACGGAGAATGCGCCGGCGGCCGAGCGGTTCCTGCGTGGCGTCGACAGCGCGGTCGCGATGTGGAACGCGTCGACGCAGTTCTGCGACGGCGGCGAGTTCGGGTTCGGTGCGGAGATCGGGATCGCCACGGGTCGCATCCACGCGCGCGGACCGGTTGGGCTCGAGCAGCTCACGACCTATCGCTATCTCGTGTTCGGCAACGGCCAGGTGCGCCCCTGAGCGAAACGGTGGGGCCGGACCGTCTGCCGCGCCGGGGCGACCGGCGGCGCTTGCGCGTAGGCGTGCTCGGCGGCTCATTCAATCCGGCGCACGAAGGCCACGCCTATATCGCTCATCGAGCGCTCGCGGCGCTGCGGCTCGACCAAGTGTGGCTTCTCGTGTCGCCCGGCAATCCGCTCAAGCCGGAGCTTGGCATGGCGCCCTTCGGCGAGCGCCTGGCCTCAGCGCGGGCCATCGGCGACGGCCGCCGCGTGCTGGCGACGGGGATCGAGGCGACGCTCGGGACCCGCTACACCGTCGATACGTTGCGGGCGTTGCGTCGGCATTTCCCTCGGGTGCGCTTCGTTTGGCTGATGGGCGCCGATAATCTCCTGCAGTTGCCGCGATGGCGGCGCTGGGTGGACATCGCTCGAGCGATGCCGATCGCGGTGCTGCCGCGTCCCACGTACAATCACCGCGCACTTGCCGGGAAAGCCGCGAAGCGCCTGCATCGCGGGCGGTTAGTCGGGCGCGCAATGGCGACGCTCGCGGAACGACGCGCGCCCGCCTGGACGTTTCTTCCGGTGGCGGAGAACGCGGCCTCCGCCACCGCTATCCGCGCCGCGCGCAGTGATAAGCAGGAGGAACCGAACCATCGCCAGGAAACCGCCTACCGGCCCCGCGCATCCCGATCCGCCCGGCCCGCGCCGTAAGACGCCGCTTCGCAAGCCCGCGCGCCCGGCGCTGCCCGAAGCGGACCGAACGCCGGGCACGACGCGCAAGAAGGCGGTGGTCGCCGGACCGCGCCCGGCCGCCGGAGCGATGCGACCGGCGCCCGAGCCGAGCCGGCTTGATCGGCTGCAGTCCGTGATCGTTGGCAGCCTCGAGGATGATAAGGCCGAGAACGTGGTTTCGCTCGATCTGGCGGGAAAAGCGACGTTCTGCGATCGGATGGTGATTGCGACCGGCCTGGCCGACCGGCAGATCACGGCGATGGCCTCGCATCTGGAGGACAAACTGCATGAGGCCGGGTTGGGGCGCGTGCTGATCGAGGGCGCGGGCGGATCGGATTGGGTGCTGATCGACGCAGGCGACATCGTCGTGCATCTCTTCAAGCCGGATGCGCGCGCGATGTATGCGCTCGAGAAGATGTGGGGTGCCGACTTCGACGAGGTCGTGTGACGGGCGCCATCCGCATCATCGCGGTCGGGCGCAGCCGCGGCGAACCGGAAGCCGCTCTCGTCGAACGTTACGCGGCCCGGATCCGGCCGCCGTTGACGGTAACCGAGATCGATGCCGCGCCGGGCGCGCCGGCGGAAGCGAAGCGGCGGGAAGGCGAAGCACTGCTCAGAGCGGTCGGGCCCGAAGACTGGGCCGTCCCGCTCGATCTCGCTGGCGCGATGCCCGACACGGAGGCGTTGGCGGCCCTGCTCGAGCGCTGGCTCAGCCGGTCGCGCCCGGTTTGCTTCCTGGTCGGCGGGGCGGAGGGCCTGCACCGGGCGGTGATCGACCGCGCGAACTACGTGCTCTCTTTGGGGCGGCTCACCTGGCCGCACCTGCTGGCGCGCGCCATGCTGGCCGAGCAGCTTTACCGGGCGCGCGCGATCGCTGCGGGACACCCCTATCATCGCGGCGGCCGGGCGTAACCGGGCCGCGCCACAGGAGTTCGCTTGTCTCGCCGGCAGCCGGACACTACGGATATCGGCAACACGGGAGCGGCGTATGGAGGAAGGGCAGTCTATCCGGCCGGTGATGCTGGTCATTATGGATGGCTGGGGCTGGCGAGAGGACCCGGCTGACAACGCCGTTCGGCAGGCCCGCACGCCGCATTTCGATCGGTTATGGAACGAGTGTCCGCACGCCTTTATTCGCACCTCCGGGCTCGATGTAGGCTTGCCCGAAGGGCAGATGGGCAACTCGGAAGTCGGGCATCTCAACGTCGGCGCCGGCCGCGTGGTGATGCAGGACCTCCCGCGCATTCACCGGGCCATCGCCGATGGCAGCCTCGCCGCGTCACCCGCTCTGCACGATCTCATCGCTGCGCTGAAACGATCGGGCGGCGTGTGCCACTTGATGGGCCTCGTGTCTCCGGGCGGCGTTCATTCCCATCAGAACCACGCCGTGGCGCTGGCGCAGGCTGCTGATCGGTGCTGGGCTGCGCATCGAAATTCACGCCGTCACCGATGGGCGGGACACGCCGCCGCGCTCAGCCGGCGAGGACATCCGCAAACTTCGCGCCGCACTGCCGGGCGGGGTGCGGGTGGCAACTGTTTCCGGCCGTTACTACGCAATGGACCGCGACAAGCGCTGGGACCGAGTCGCCAAGGCTTACCTCGTGATGACGGACGCGGAAGGGCCACACTTCGCCGATCCGCTGTCCGTGGTCGACGATGCCTACAGCAAGGGCGTGACGGACGAGTTCGTCGTCCCGGCGGCGGTGAACGGCTATCGCGGCATGAAGGACGGCGACGGGCTGCTTTGCTTCAACTTCCGGGCCGACCGCGTGCGCGAGATCCTGTCCGCGCTGGTGGACCCCGAGTTCGACGGCTTCCCGCGCCGGCGCGGGATACGCTGGGCGGCGGCCGCCGGCATGACGCAATATAGCAGTGTGCTCGATCGGCGCCTGACGGCGTTGTTTCCCTCGCAGACGATGCAGAACCTGCTCGGCGCCGTGGCGTCGGCCGCCGGGCGCACCCAGCTCCGCATGGCGGAGACGGAGAAGTATCCCCATGTCACGTACTTCCTGAACGGCGGCGAGGAAGCGAAGTATCCGGGCGAGGACCGCATCATGGTGCCGTCGCCCAGGGTCGCGACCTACGATCTGCAGCCGGAGATGTCGGCGCCCGAGCTGGCCGACCAGGCGGTGGCGGCCATAGACGGGGGCAAGTACGACCTTATCGTCCTCAACTTCGCCAATCCCGACATGGTCGGACATACCGGGAAGCTCGAAGCGGCGATAAAAGCCGTGGAAGCCGTGGACAACGCACTCGGCCGCATCGCGGAGGCAATCGAACGGCAAGGAGGGGCGCTGCTCGTAACCGCCGATCACGGCAATGCCGAATTGATGCGTGACCCCGAAACCGGCGGCGCTCACACCGCGCACACCACGAATCCGGTGCCCGTGTTCCTCCTCAGCGGAAAGCGGACCGCCCTGTCCGACGGCCGGCTGGCGGACTTGGCGCCGACCTTGCTCGCGCTGATGGGTTTGCCCCAGCCGGAGGAGATGACCGGGACGTCCTTGCTCCATGACCGTGCTTCGGGCGCTCCGCCTTAGCCTTCCCGTCGCGCTGCTTGGGGCCGCGGGCGCGCTCGCCGGCCCGGCGTCTCGCGCCTCGCAGGCGACGCCGCGGCCCGTCGAAGCCGCGGCCCGGGCGCGAGAGGCCGACCTCGCCCGGCAAAGGGAGGCGGCGGCGCGCGCGGCGGCTGCCGCTGAGGAAGCGCGGGCGGCTGGCACAACAGCGCGCCGCCGCCGCCGCCCGGTTGCGCACAGCCGAGATGGAGACGCTGGACGCCGCCTCGCGCATGGACGCGCTCGCCCGCCGCCGGGCCGAGGCGGAACGGACATTGCAGGCCCGCGCGGCCGACCTTGCACCGCTGCTCCCGGTGATTGAACGGCTATCGCTTTACCCGGCGGAAACGCTGCTTGCGGTGGAGGCGGAGCCGGATACGGCGCTCCGTGGCATCCTGGTGTTGCAGGGGATCGGCCGCAGCTTGGAGCAGCAGGCGCAAGCGCTGCGGGCCGAAAAGTTGGCCGTGGAAAAGGCGAGCGCTGCCGTCGCGGCGGAAGCCCCGAAGCTCGCTGCGGCGAAGGCGGCGCAACAGGAGCAGGCCGCCTCGCTTGACCGGCAGATCGCCGAGGCGCGGGCGCGCGGGCGGGAGGCGGCCGACGACGCGGCCGAGTTCGCCCGTGCCGCCGCGGCTGACGCGGCGCGCGCCGCAACGTTGCGGGACGCCCTCGGGCAGATCGAGGCGGCGCGGCGCGCGGCCGAAGCGCAGGCGCGGCGTGAGGCCATGCGGGACGAACGGCAGAGGCGCCAACCCGAAGCCGACGCCGCCCGACACCGTCAGGCGGCCCTGGCCCGTCCCGCCACTGCCAGCCTGACCAGTGCCGGCATCGGCGAGGGACAGCTCACCGCGCCTGTCGCCGGCACCCTGATCCGTTCCTGGGGCGAAGCGACGGACGGCGGCCCGGCGAGCGGCATCTCGTTTCGCGCCCCGCCCGGCGCACGCGTGGTGGCACCCTGCGGCGGGCGGGTCGCCTTTGCGGCGCCGTTCCGCAGCTACGGTCTCCTGCTGATCCTCGACTGCGGCGGTGGCTACCATGTCGTGCTCGCCGGCCTCGATCGTTTGGACGTGCAGGTTGGGGCAGCTCTGGTCCCGGGCGAGCCGGTGGGGGTCATGGGCGGCTGGGACCCGAGGGCCCCCGGCGATAAGGTCCCCGGCGATCGCCCGGCACTCTATGTCGAACTCCGGCACAACGGCCGCCCTGTCAATCCGGCGCCTTGGCTCAGGGCGCGGGGCTGAAGGCGGCGTTAACTGTCAGGGACTTAAGAAATCAGCACTGGACGCGCGACGCTGCACCCCGAATTATGCATGAAACTCGATTGTGCCAGGCGCGGCGCTGGCGGCAAAGGATACGACGAATGGATTTCCGCCCACGGCGTCTCAGGACCAGCCTGCTTCTCGGCGCGGCGTTCGCGGCGGGGCTGGGGCTCGGCCCCGTCACCGGCGTGGTTTCCCGCCATCTCGGCATCGACATCGCGTGGGCGGACGACAGCAGCCGCGCCGACACCTATCGCCTGCTTTCGCTGTTCGGCGACGTTTTCGAGCGGGTGCGCGCCGAATATGTCGAGCCCACCAATGATCGCGATCTCGTGGAGAACGCCATCAATGGCATGCTGACGGGCCTTGATCCGCACAGCAACTACATGAACTCCAAGGCTTTCCGCGACATGCAGGTGCAGACCCGGGGCGAGTTCGGCGGCCTTGGGATTGAGGTCACGCAGGATAACGGGTTCATCAAGGTGATCAGCCCGATTGACGACACGCCCGCCGCCCGCGCCGGGGTCAAGTCGGGAGACCTGATCCTCGCCCTCGACGGCAAGACCGTGCAAGGGCTGACCCTCAACGAGGCGGTCGAGCGCATGCGCGGATCGCCCAACAGCCGCATCACTTTGACCCTGAAGCGCGAGGGCTCGGACAAGCCGCTCGAGCTTTCGATGATGCGCGAGGTCATCCACATTCAGGTGGTGCGGCAGCGGCTCGAGGGAGGCGACATCGGCTACGTCCGGCTGACCAGCTTCAACGAACAGACCGACGCGGCACTCCGCAAAGCTTATCAAACACTAAAGCAACAATCGGGCGACAAGCTTCGGGCAATCGTGCTCGACCTGCGCAACAACCCGGGCGGACTGCTGGATCAGGCGGTTTCCGTGTCCGACGACTTCATTGACCAGGGCGAGATCGTCTCTACGCGGGCGCGCCACCCTGAGGACAGCCAGCGCTGGAACGCCAAGGATGGCGACATAACCAACGGCATTCCCCTCGTGGTGTTGATCAACGGCGGTTCGGCTTCGGCGAGCGAGATCGTGGCGGGCGCGCTGCAGGATCACCGCCGCGCGGTTCTGCTCGGCACGCGCAGCTTCGGCAAGGGTTCGGTGCAGACGGTCATTCCGCTGCCCGGGAACGGGGCGATGCGGTTGACGACGGCGCGCTACTATACGCCGTCCGGGCGGTCAATTCAGGGTCTCGGCATCGCGCCGGACGTGGAAGTGCAGGCCAGCCGCGCGGATACGCCCCGGTTCGGGCCGGAACGCGAGGCGGATCTCAACCACGTGCTGACGAACCAGGGCGGCACGCCGCAGGAACAGGCCGCGCCGCCGCGCAACGACCTTCCCGCCGTCGCCAAGGAAATCCCGAGCAAGCCGCCGGAAGGCTGGCCCACCTTCGACGCAAGCAAGCCGGACACGGACTTCCAACTGCAGCAGGGTCTGGTGCTGGCCCGCGCGATGGCGAGCCAAAAGCGGGCGGCCCTGCATTAGCCTGATCGGACGCGCGACGCTCCTGCGGCTCCCCGGCGCGATTACCGTCCCGGGGTTCCGGGCCCTTGGCCTGTTCTGGGTAGTGATCATGGGGGCGATCGGGCTGGGCGCGGTCGTGCTCCAGTTACTCGGCCCGCCCCGCCCGCGCCATGAGACGCTTATCGCCCAAGGTGGCGCGGCGCTTCAGGCGTCGGCGGGATCATCGGCGCCGGCGGCTGCCAAGCCGAAGGCCGCGCCCGAAAAGCCCCTCGACCCCGGCCCGGTCTCAACCCGGCCGGGTCGAAGCACGGCGGGCCCAATCCCACCGCCTGATCCCGCGCTGCTCGAACCTTCCAAGGCGTATCCGGGTGCTTGGCTGCCGCGGGTCGCACCGGATGGGCGCCGGCCGTCGCAAGTCTACGCTCGCGGCTTCGACCGGAACGACTGGCGGCCGCGCATTGCGGTGATTCTGGCCGGGGTCGGGCTGAACGCCGCCGACAGCGAGGACGCGATCCGCAACCTGCCGGGTGAAGTCACGCTGGCGTTTTCGCCATACGCCAGCCAATCCGACCGCCTGCTCGATGCGGCGCGCAGCACCGGGCATGAGTTCCTTGTCTCGTTACCGATGGAGCCGCAAGGCTACCCGCTCAATGACGCGGGCGAGCATGCCTTGCTGACCGGCGCAAGCCTCGAGCAGAACCGCGACCGCCTCCAATGGGCGTTGAGCAGGATCGCCGGATATGCCGGCGTCACCAATGCGCTCGGAGATCTGCGGGGCGAGCGCTTCGCGCGCGCGTCAGGGCAGATGGGTCCGGTGCTGGAAAGCTTGCGGGACCGGGGTTTGTTCTACATTGACGCGGAGCCTGGCCAGCCTGCGCCGCAGATCGTCTGGGGACGCACGGTGGACCTGGTGATCGACGAGCCGGCGCTGCGGCCGGAGATTGAAGCCAAGCTTGCGACACTCGAGCAGATCGCCCGCGACAAGGGGAGTGCTGTCGGCCTGATCGGGGCGGTGCGTCCCGTGACGTTGGACCGGCTGGCGGCTTGGTCGAAGGCGCTCGGGCAAAAGGGCCTCACCCTCGCTCCGGCCAGCGCGCTGACCAAGGATGGCTTTCCCGGGGATGCCGTGCGGTGACAGAGCCGGCGGCCCTGCCCTACCGGCCCAATGTCGGCGCGGTGCTTTTCAACCACCGAGGGCAGGTGCTGGTGGCGCGCCGCAGCGGCTTTCCCGATGCCGAAGGGCCGGCCGGCGGCTGGCAGTTGCCCCAGGGTGGCATCGATCCGGATGAAGACCCGCGCGCGGCGGTGCTGCGGGAGCTTGCCGAGGAGATCGGAACAAACCGCGCCGTCATCATCGGCGAGCACCCCGACTGGCTGACCTATGATCTGCCGCCCTCTCTTGTGCGGCGCTGGCGCGGGCAGCGTCAACGCTGGTTCGCGCTCCGGTTCCTTGGTGTCGACGCGGACATCCGGCTCGACGCCGACCCGCATCCCGAGTTCGACGCGTGGCGCTGGACGGCGCTCCGCGAACTCCCGGGCCTCGCGGTGGAGTTCAAGCGGCCGGTCTACGAGATCCTGGCGCGCTCGTTCGCGCCGTTCGCAGGAGCCTCGACGGGCTGAACGTCCACGGGCGCACCGTCCACGGGGCTAAAGCGGCTTGCCTTCGCTGCTCGCCCAGTTGCGCATCAGGGTGTTGCTCGGCAGCGTTTCGTCCACGAGTTTCTGCGCGGTTTGCCGCCCCGCGACAGGCAGCCCGGCGGGATCGAGCTTGCCGATCTGCACCAGCACGGATGCCTGATCCCAGTAGATGTGCTCGTTGTAGAGCTTGTCGCCCCGGAAGCGCACAATGGCGACCAACGGCACCTCCACATATCGTCCTGTCGGGTCGACGCCCGGCAACATCCAGTCGATCTCGCGCGTGTGTGTGAAGCAGAACAGCAACTCATCCACCACGCGGTCGGAGCCAACGGTGCGGCTGATACGGGATCAGTTTGGTGTCGTCCGGGTTGGCGTTGACGAAGTGGTATTTGTAGAAGCGTTTGAGGTGGTCGTGACCGACCCCGCCCGTCATGGTCGGCACGTGATTGACGTACGGCTGCGGCACCATGGTCGCCATCGTCGCGTCCACGTCGCGCACTCCGAACTCGTAATAGCAGTGCGCTTCCCACAGCCGGGTCAGGTCGTAGATCGGCCCCAGTACCCGGCGCAGCAATACTAGGCTGCGCGAGTAGGCAACCAGTGCCGCGGGCTTGTTGAAGGTCGGACGGCTCTGGGCGGCGAAGGCGTGCCCGCAACCCGGATAAACGTGGATCGCGGAGTCCTCGTGCCCTTCGAAAGCCGCCGCGATCGCGGTTTGCGCTTCCGGGGGGCAAAAATCGTCGTCGGCGGCGATGTGGAGCATCAGCGGAACCTTGATCCGCCCCACCTCATCGAGCGCCTTCTCGATCCCAACCCCGTAATAGCCAATGGCGCAATCAACGTCGGTGCGCGCCGCCGCAAGATACGCGAGCTTGCCACCGAGGCAAAAACCCACGCAGCCAACGCCGCCCGCCTGTTCCGGCATGGCCCGCAGCGCAGCAATCGTGTCGGCGATGTCCTCGACTGCCCGAGCCTCGTCGAAACGCCCGTAGAGCGAAAAGGCTTGCTGCATCCCCTTCTCGTCATGCTCAAGCTCGACGCCGGGCTCCAGGCGCCAGAACAGGTCTGGCACCAGGACGACGTACCCCTCCTCGGCATAGCGATCTGCCAGCCTCCGGAGCGCGGCGGTGACGCCGAAGATTTCCTGGAGGATGATCAGGCCAGGTCCGGACCCCTTGGATGGCCGGGCGCAATAGGCGCGAAACCGGCCGCCGTCCCGGGCCGCAATGGTCACGTAGGCATCGAGCGCGCTCGGCTGGATGGCGTCGGGCATTGTGCCGGCTCCTGGGCGACAGTGTACTTGGCCGTTTACACCATCTCGACGGGTCTGGGTCGATGGGCGGGCATCGCGCTTGAGGCGGCTGCCGCCCGGAGCAGCGCTAGGCGATCTCGGCCGTGCGGGCGCGCAGTCGGGCGAGAGTGCGGTCGAGTTCGGCGAGGGAAAACGGTTTGTGCAAGACGACGTCGGGCCGCACGCCCGACTGATCGTCGGTCAGCTCCGCATATCCCGTGGCAAGCAGCAGAGGCGCCGTGATGCCGAGCTTGCGGAGTGACGCGGCGAGCCGGAGCCCATTCATGCCCGGCATCGCGTAGTCCAGCACGAGGAGCGCGGGCGGCCGCGGCAGATGCTTGACCACGGACAAAGCTTCCTCGCCGTCCGCAGCCTCCGCAACTTCGTAGCCCAGGTCGCGCAGCATATCCACGCTGACCTGACGCACGTCTGCATCGTCATCAACAAGAAGGATCAGGTCCGACGAGGAGTGGGGCGCCGGCCCTTGCGACGGTGCGGGCTCCGGGAGCACCGCCGTCGGCGCGCGTGCGCGCGGCATCAGCAAGCCGATCGTGCTGCCGACACCTGGCGTGCTTTGCACGCGGACGGTGCCGCCCGACTGGCGCGCCAGGCCGTACACCTGGCTGAGCCCCAATCCGGACCCTTTGCCGAACTCCTTTGTGGTGAAGAATGGCTCGAACGCCCGCGCCAGCGTCTCGCGCGACATGCCGATCCCGGTATCCGTGACGGTGATCCTGACGTAGTCGCCGGGCTCCGGGTCAGTGGCGGCGGCCGGGACAGTCTCGTTGGCCGTCGAAAGCGTAAGGGTGCCGCCTTCCGGCATCGCGTCGCGCGCATTCAGTGCGAGGTTCAGGATGGCCGCCTCGAGCTGGCTCGTGTCGGCCATCGCCGGCCACAGATCGGCTGCGAGATCCGTTTGGATGCGGATGCGACGGCCGAGGGTGGAGGCCGCGAGCGTAATCAGGTCGGCGAGCAAGCGGTTGACGTCTGTCGGCCTCGCCGCCAGCCGCTGGCGACGGGAAAACGCCAGAAGGCGCGAGGTTAGCTGAGAACCTCGCTGCACCGCGTCCATCGCGCGCGTAAGCAGTGCCCGCAATTTTTCGTCCGCGTTCGACACGCGTCGCTCGATCAGTTCAAGGCTGCCGAGGATGGTAGCAAGGAGGTTGTTGAAGTCGTGTGCTAGGCCGCCGGCGAGCTGTCCGACGGCCTGGAGTTTCTGCGCTTGGTGCAGCACGGTCTCCGCCCGCTGTCGCTCGGCGATTTCAACCTGCAGGCGGTTGTTCGTGTCGGACAGCTCGCGGGTGCGCTCTGCTACCCGGATTTCCAGCTCATGGGCTTGCTGCGCGTACACCGCGACCCGCGCTTCGATATCCGCCGCCATCTGATTGAAGGCATCGCCGAGAAAGCCGAACTCCGAGCGGTCGCCACGCATGTCCGCCCTGGCCGTAAGATCCCCCGCACTCCAGCGCCGTGCCGCCGCGAGCAGCCGCCGGATCGGCCGGTGAATGGCTCGGCCGGCTGCGCAAGCCCCGATCGTAAGTGCGATCAGGGTGGCGGCCACGCTCAACGCTGCGGCGCGCAGCGTGGCGTCGCGCACGTCCGAAAGAGATGGCGCGGTATCGAGCCCCGCCGCGACCGCGATGCCGTCGGGAAGCGCCCCGGCCGGGCTCGCCGCAAACAGCCGTGTCCGCCCGTCGGCGGACGTCAGGGGCTCCACAGGCTGCGATTCCCGGCCGGTCAGTTGCCGAACTTCGTGGCTCGCTTGGCGTCCTACGAACTGCTCCGCATCCGGGACGCGGGCGAGCACCACGCCGTCTTTATCCAGCACGGTGACGGATCGATGCGCCAGCGGCGATTTCCCGCCTGGTTTCAACGCGGACAGGTGCCGGCCGAGCCAGGACAGATCGAGCCCTGCCACCACGAGGCGGTCTGTCGCTCCGCTCGGCGATCGAAGTCGCAAGGTGAACGGCAGGAAGCCGCCCGCCGAGGCGGGCTTTTCCTCTGGCTCCAGCGCCGTGAACGGAGTGTAGGAACCGACGTGGAACCCGGGCTCGCTGGGGAGGTGGACGAGCCAGTCGGGATAGCTCGCCCACATGCTGCCGAACTCTGGGCGAGACGTGCAAACCACGGTCGCCGCTCCCTCCGGGCTTGTCGGTTCCAGGACCAAGAGGAACGCGTAGGCCGGAAGATCCTGCTTAAGGGACGCCAGCCGAGGCGAGCAGTCCGGGCCGGTAGGCATTTCGTTCACGGCTGTGAGTAGGGTGCGCGAACCGTCGAATACCGTGAGCAGGTCGGCGTCGACCAGTTCGACCTGCTGTCGGGCCAGGCTGGCAAGCTCGCCGCTCCGCTGCCGATACAGGCTCGCCAACGTGATCAGGCCCGCAATGACCATCGGCACGAGGCAGAGCAGAATAAGCAGCGAAAGTCGGCGAGACAGCATCATGCGAAGCTGTGCCGCCCGCTGATTCTTTCGAACGACCGTCCTTGGGGGGCACCGTCCCGTTTCATCCCGCGCTCCTCCGAGCTCGGCAACTCAACCCGCAGTTGCTCTCATCCACGCCGAACGAGGTCGGCGCAGGCTTGTCTCACAAGCATCTAGCGGACCGCTTCACCTCATGCGACCTAATAGCACAACCCACGGATGCGCAACAGAATAGGTCAAGCGCGCCCCGAGCTGAGACTTGGCGAGCAACTCCACGCCCGTATGGGTTCCCCCTCTAAGAAGCGAAGTTGGCTCGGCGATTGTGAACAAAATACTAAGAAGTGGGCTGGACCGGCTCAGCCGGCCTGTGCTCGACGGCCTCCGCCATGCTCGCGTCCGCTTGAGAAAATATCGCGGACGCCTCCCGCACGATGGGCGCTCCGAACGTCCGCTCAAGTCGCCGAACGACGAAATGACCACGGGCGATATTTTCATAGTGTGCCATGAATGCACCGTTGACGAGTGCCCCGCCCGCTGCCCCGACCAGCGGCACTGCTTGCAATGCGAACTTCTGGGAAACTCGCAAACCGTAGGCAGCACCAGCCTCCGACATCAGCAGGATAAGCGGGCGACCCTGCATCATCAGCCGAGCGCTCCAGTAGCCGAGTTCCGGTTCCTCGCCGGTCTGCATCGGCGCGTCCTCTGCGCCGCCGAGCGCGAACACCTCGACGCACGCGGCGCGGGTGCCGTCATCGTCGATCAACTCGCCTTCCTCGACGGCGATGGCGGCGATCCGCCGCATGATGAGAAGTGTGGTTAGGGCGACGTCAGGCAGGAACCCTGCCATCCCCATGAAACCACCCACCGCGCCGGAGGCCGCCGCGACCGCGCGGCTGCTCCGGGCTTCAATCCGGGCCCGCAAGCCTGAGGTGGGCATCCCGAGCACGGCAAGGTCAAAGGCGCGCCGAAGCGCCAGCTGCGCTACGCCGCGGGCACGCTCCTGCAGGAAGGGCGGCGGGCGGATGCGTCGCAAACCCTGGGCTGCGGCGGAGCCGAGAACACCAGCCAGAAGCTCAGAGGTGCGCACGACAAGGCTACCGCGCCCGCGTATCCGCTGGAGCGCCGCGGCGAGTTCCGTGCGGGCATCGTCGGGCAGGGAGGTGGCGATTTCGCTCATGCTGGTTCAACACGCGCGGACCGCTACGCGTTCCTGAGGCTACCGGGACAGAAACGCGCCTAGTCGATCAGCCCACTTGGCGGCGTCGAGGCCGGACGCGAGGTGACCGCGATCGCTATCGATCTCCGCGTATTGCGCACGCACACCGGCACTTTGGAGACCCTGCATCACGGGCTCGGCGAGCGACGGCGGGAACAGCGCATCCGTGCGCGACAGCACATACAGCACGCGAGCTTTGATTTGCGAAAAACGCGGCCGCACATCGAAGCGCAGCGACGCGCCGCGCAGCGTGATGAGCGAGTTGGGATCGAACGCGGCCGCCCAGCTTTCGGCCATCCGCTCGAGTTCCGCTTCGCGCGCTTCCGGTTCGGGAAATCGTTCGGCGAGGTCGGCCTCGATCCCGTATCCTTTCAGGGTCGAGATACGGAGTTTTTTCATCAGTCCGACCACGCCCGTGCTGCCGTAATGGTGGCCGTTGTTCCATGACGGGTCCTTGGCGAAGAACCCGATCAGTTCCTCTAGTCCGTTGCCGAGTGTGTCCGGGGCGTGCGGCGCTGTAACGACCGGCACGACGGCTTCCACAAAGTCGGGAAAATCGACCGCCCACTGGAAGGCTTGGAAACCGCCGAACGAGGGTCCGATGACCGCTTGCAGGCGCGTCACTCCGAGATGGCAAAGCAAGGCATGCTGCTGGGCAACGATGTCCGTCACGGTGATGGGCGGGAAGTCTGGGCCGTATGGCCGACCGGTGGCTGGGATTGGAGCTTGCCGGGCCGGTCGAGCCGTAGGAGGA
This sequence comes from uncultured Alphaproteobacteria bacterium, assembly GCA_963757115.1. Lineage (GTDB taxonomy): Bacteria > Pseudomonadota > Alphaproteobacteria > Acetobacterales > Acetobacteraceae > CAVWQV01. The sequence continues at coordinate 79,888 of CAVWQV010000003.1, forward strand.
GCCGAGCATGTTGGCGGCGACCACGAAGTAGCGATCGGTGTCGATCGGCTTGCCTGATCCCACCAGCGCGCCCCAAGAACCTTCCGCCGCGCCTGCCTCGCCGAGCGCGAATCGATGGCTGCTCGTGTAACCGTGCGTCAGCAGGACGGCGTTGCGGCCGCCGGTGTCCAGCCGACCCTGGGTCACGTAGGCGATTGTGGCGTCGGACAGCACCGCGCCGCTGTGCAAGCGGAAGTCGCGGGTCGTGTGCAGCCCCTGGGTGGGGCTCATCGGCTTGCCTCCAGCGTGATGCGAAGGGGTATTTCACCATTCCGACGCGCGGCACTCAACCCGGTTGTCAAGTGCGTGGGAGGACATCTTCGCCAGCCTTGCGAGCACCCTTCGGAGACAGGGCTATTGACGATTGTTGAGCTTCTAGATAGCACCGACCCGGGGTAAACCATGCAAGTGTGATGTCACGATATTTTGCTCCCACTAAACTATTGAAAAGCAAAAACTAAGTTCCAGGCTTGACGATCAGGTGCCCATGGCTCCAGGTCGTCATCGGCCGAGTGACCGGTTGTAACGCCGTCGAAAACAATGAGGGCGCCTTGGTACGTGACGTATTGATTATTGGTGGTGGGTTGTCGGGTGCCCTCGCCGCCGCCGTCCTGGGGCGCGCGGGTTTGGACGTCGTTGTCGTCGACCGGCATGCGGTCTACCCGCCTGACTTCCGTGCCGAGCAGTTGGTCGGCAAGCAGACCAAGATTTTGGCGCGGCTTGGTCTGCTCGAGGGAATTGTCGGGGGGAACCGGCCGGAGTCGAACGCGGCTGCGGCGTGCTACGGCAAGATCCTCAACCGGACGCATTCGCCGCACTACGGGCTTCGCTATGACGAGATCGTCAACGCGGCACGTTCCCTGGCCGTGCAGGCGAGCTTTGTTACCGGGCGGGTGGCGCGAGTAGTTGCCGGGCCGGATACTCAATCGGTTCACTTGGCGGACGACGACGTGCTTACTGCCCGGCTCGTCGTGGTTGCCACAGGCCCGAACTGTGACGACCTGCTGGCGACCATGGGAATCGAACGGCGGATGCTGAGCGGCAACCACTCCATAACCTGCGGGTTCGACGTGGCCACGGGCTTCCGCGGCATCGTCGCGTATCAAGGCGAGCGCGCCGGCGACGGGATGGACTACCTGGTGTTCTTCCCGATGGGCAACGCGATGCGCGCGAACCTGTTCTGCTACCGCGATCTAGGCGATCCCTGGGTGAAACGGTTGAGGGAGGAGCCGAGGCACGCCCTGCTCGACGTCATGCCTGGGCTCGAGCGGGCGATCGGGCCGTTCGCCGTCAGCGGCAAGGTCCAGGTGCGGCCGAACTCGATCCAGCGCGCGGACGGTGCCGAGCAAAAGCCCGGCATCGTTCTGGTCGGGGACGCGTATCAAACGCCTTGCCCCTCGGTAGGAATGGGCGTCGTGCGCGCCTTGGCGGATGTCGAGGCGCTCAGCCGCTTGGTTCCGAGCTGGCTGTCCACTCCGGGGATGGGAGCGGAGAAAATCCGCGAGTTCTATCGGGACCCGGAAAAGTCCGCGATCGATGCGGAAGCGCTGCGGACCGCGACGTATCGGCGGGCGCTCTGCACCGAAACAGGGTGGTCATGGCGCGCGCGAAGGGTCCGAATTTATTGCACGCACTGGGGACGGGCATTGCTGCAAGCGGTGCGCCGCGATCAGCCCGAAGCCGGGGGCGCTTTGGCGGAAACAGCCGCCTAGCCCGCCAATACTCGCGGCACAGGGTGCGTTGCACTAGGCCGGGGATGGACCCAGCGATGCACCACGTGACCACGCAAGGTAAGCGCGGCATCCCGGGTAGCGCCGAGTTTCTCAGCGACCCGGATCGAGCGTTCGTTGCCGGGGTCAATGAAGCTTGCCAGGGCGTTCCAATCGAAGGACGCGAACGCCCAATCCCGCACCGCGCTCGCGGCCTCGGGTGCCAAGCCCTGGCCCCAATAGGCCGAGCCTAGCGAGTACGCGACCTCCGGTTCCGGCCAATCGATCGGGTGCAGCACGCCCGCATGGCCGACCACGCGGTGAATGGAGGCCAGCTCGACCGCGAACACCCCGTAGCCGCGCAGCACCCATTGCCCATTCATCACCGCCATGCGGTCCCAGGTCTGCTCAGGGCTAAGCGTGCCGCCGATGAAACGGCCAACGGCGGGGTCGGCGCGGATCGGGGCGTAATCGGCTAAATCGCTGGCGCGGAACGCTCGCAATACCAGCCGGTTGCTGCTGAGGGTCGGGATGGCTAAGTCGGTCACGGTGGCGCTCCCATTGCTGGCGCGGACCCATCCGGGCCAAGCTGCGCCGGCGTCCTGGAGAACCATCATGATCGACGATCTGTCCGCGATCGAGGCTGTGCTGCATGCCTACTTCGACGGGCTCTACGAGGGCGACGTAGCCAAGCTCGCGAAGGCGTTTCACCCGACGGCCGACCTGCGCAGCGTCGCGGCGGACGGTACGCTGACCGTGTTGCCACGGGCGGCTTGGTTCGAGGCAGTGCAGTCCCGGCCAGCACCCAAGAGCCGCGATTTGCCGCGCCATGACTGGGTGGTGACGATCGACCGCTCCGGTCCGGCCACCGCCTTCGCGAAGGTTCGCTGCGCCATTCCGCCGCGCTACTTCACCGATTACCTCACGCTGGCCCGGCTGAGCGAGGGGTGGGCGATCGTCGGCAAGACTTTCCACACCGATACGCACTGATCCTGTCCCCGGCGATCGGGCGCCCCCGCCCCGCCGTCGCGCGGCGGGCGATAGCGGCCGTGTTTTGCGCAAGCGGGCTCGACATGGGGCTCTGGGCGTCACAGCTGCCCGCGCATCAAGGCCGCCCTTTTGCTGAGCGACGCTGGCCTTGCAGTGGTCGTGTTCTGCTTTGCGGTCGGCGCCATCGTCACCATGCCGTTGACCGGCGCGCTCGCGACCCGGCTCGGCGGCGTCCGGACCGTGCTGGCGAGCGGGATCGCGAGCGCCGTCGCCCTTGCAGTTCTCGCGCTGGCCGGCGACGTGCCGACCCTGCTCGCGGCGGCGTTGTTCGCCGGCATGGCGCTGGGTGGCCTCGATGTCGCGATGAACACGCAGGCGACCGTGGTGGAGCGGGCCTGCCGCCGGCCGATCATGTCCGGGATCCACGGCTGGTTCAGCCTAGGCGGGCTCGCCGGCGCGGCGGTCGGCGGCGCGCTCACCGGCGCTTCCTGGTCGATTCGGGCGGTGCTGCTCGCCGCCGCCGCCGTCGATCTTCTGGCCACTCTCGCAGCCGCGCCGTTCCTCAGCGTTCCCAACGAACCGGCGGGCGGCCCCGGGCTTGCCTGGCCGCGTCGGGCGACGCTCGGCATCGGGCTGCTGTGCCTGCTCGCTTTTCTGATCGAAGGCGCGGTGTTCGACTGGACAAGCGTGTACATGCACGAGGTCGCGGGCGCCTCGCTCGGATATGCCTCGGCCGGCTTCGGTGGTTTCTCGCTTGCCATGGCTGCGACCCGCTTCATCGGCGACGCCGTCACCCGTCGTTGGGGCCGGGCGCGCATCGTCGCTGTCGGCGGATTGCTCGTCGCGTTCGGGATTGGGCTCGGCACCGCGTTCCCGTATCCGCTCGCGGTCACGGCGGGGCTGACCTTGGCCGGGTTCGGCCAGGCTAATATCGTCCCATCACTGTTCAGCGCCGCGGGGCGCGTGCCGGGCGTCGCGCCGGGCGCCGGGGTCGCCATGGTGGCGACGATAGGATACGGCGCGTTCCTGCTCGGCCCCCCGGCCATCGGCCTGCTTGCCGACGCGACGGGGCTGCAATCGGCGCTGCTGTTACCCGTGCTGTGCGCCCTGGCGATCGCCGGCGGCGCTCCGGTCGCGCTCCGGCGTTCAGCGCGCGACCAGGGCTGAGGCAATCTCGTTGAATAGGTGTGCCGGCAGGCTGCCGCCGGTCACGCCGCGCATCGGCCGGTTGTCGTCGTTGCCGAGCCAGATGCCGATGGCCAAACCACCCACCCGACCGATGAACCATGCGTCGCGATAATCCTGGGTGGTCCCGGTCTTGCCGGCGACGGCCTGGCCTGGCACCGCCGCCGCGCGCCCGCTGCCGCGCTCGACGACCGCGGTCAGCATTCGTTCCATCATCGCCGCATGGGAGGGGTCGATGACGTGCCGTGGCAGCGCGTGACCGGTCGGCACCGGTTGCCCAACCGCGCGATAGCTCTCGATCGCATACGCGCCGAGACGGACTCCGCCATCGAAGAACGGCAGGTACGCGGCCGTGAGCTCGAGCAACCCGACCTCCGATGTTCCGAGTGCCAGCGAGGGATTTCGCGGGAAATCCTCCGAAAGTCCCAGCCGGTTAGCCACGGCGGCGACGGCAGGCGGACCGCCCGCCTGTTGCTGCAACCGGATGGCGGCCGTGTTTACCGACTGCGCCAATGCTTCCTCGACCGTGATCTCGCCAAGATACCGGTGCTCGAAATTGGCCGGGCTGTAATTGCCGACGCGCACAGGGGCGTCGAGCACCGTGTCATCCGGGCGCGCGCCCCGCTCGAGTGCCGCGAGCCAGACAAAAGGCTTGAACGACGATCCCGGCTGCCGGCGGGCGTCGACTGCGCGGTTGAAGCCACCCGCGCGGCTGTCGCGGCCGCCCACCATCGCCCGCACCGCGCCCGTAGCCGCGTCGAGGATCACCACCGCGCCCTGTCCAACACCAGCCTGTGACCCGGCGCTCTCGAGCAGGGCCGCAAGCCGCGTTTCGGCCACCGCTTGCATCCGGGGGTCGAGCGTGGTGCGCACCGTGGCGTCCTGGTCGCGCGGGATGACCGCTTGCGCCTGCTCGGCCGCCCACTCCGCGAACCAGCCGGACGCCCCGCCCGTCTGCGTCGTGAAGGCGATCTGTCCGGCGGCCCGTTGTGCCTCGGCCGCGCCGACCACCCCGGTTTCCACCATTGCGCCCAGGACTTCCCGGGCCCGCGCGGCCGCCGCGGCGGCGTTGGCCCGCGGGTTGAACCGCGAAGGCGCGCGCGGCAACCCGGCGAGGACCGCGGCTTGCCAAAGCGTGACGCGCCTGGCCGACACGCCGAAATCAAGTCGCGCGGCCGCGTCCACGCCCCAGGCGCCGGAGCCGAGGTAAACCCGGTTCAGCCAAATCTCGAGGATCTGCTTCTTGCTGAAGCGCCGCTCCAGCCAGAGCGAAAGCAGCACCTCCTGCACCTTGCGCCGCAGGGTGCGCGCGTTGGTCAGGAACAAGGTCTTCGCGACCTGCTGCGTGATCGTCGAGCCGCCCTGTACCACGTGGCCGGCGCGCAGGTCGACCGTGAGCGCCCGTGCCATGCCGAGGAGGTCGAGGCTGCCATGCGCATAGAAGCGCCGGTCCTCCACCGCGATAGCGGCGGCCGGCAGATAGGGCGGCAGGTCGGCCAGGCGCAGCGGTTCGCCGACCAGGTCGCCGAACGTTGCGAAGGGATGGCCTGCTCGGTCCTCCAGGGTGAGGCCGGGCCGGCGCGAGGCGTCGAGCGCCGTTTCCGGACGAGGCAAATCCCAGGCGAACCACAGCAGCGCGACGGCCACCAGGAGGCCTGCCCAGATTGCTGCCAGCGCCGCCCATCGCAGCCATCGCCATCGGGAGACACGAGGACGGGACGCTGTTCGATCCTGGACCAGGGCTGGGGCGGCGCGGGGCATCCGCGCCGCTGATACCGGGCGGCTGGTTGCCGAGGCAATCGCCCTCGCACAGAGTGCCCCCACCGGGTGGCGGGGAGCGGAGAACGCGATGGCGGGGTTGTTCGTTGACGCGACCGCGGAACTCGCAACGATCTTTGCTCGCGTGAGACGGCCCGACGATCCGCCAGTGGCGATCCACGAGCAGGATCATGTGGCACCGGACGAACTGCCCGGTCTGCTCGCCGGCCACAGCTACGTGCTCGTCGACCGGACTCTTCTCCACGGAAATCATGCGCCGCTGCGCCGGGCTCCGGCACGTGGTCTTCCTCGGCACTGGCGCGCGCAGCTACATGGATCCGGACGCGCTGGCCGCCTTGGGGATCACGGTCCACACCATCAAGGGCTATGGCGACACCGCGGTCGCGGAGCACACGATCGCCCTGATGTGGGCCGCGGCCCGCGGCATCGCGGCGATGGACGGCGGAATGCGGCACGGGGCGTGGCTTCGGATCGAAGGGATGCAGCTCACCGGCAAGACGCTGGGCCTTGTGGGCTTCGGTGGGATCGCCGCCGAGGTCGCGCGGATCGCGCATGGCAGCGGGATGCGCGTGCTCGCCTGGAACCGCACACCGAAACCGGCGTCACACGTCACCTTCGCCAGGCTGGAAACCGTGCTGGCCGAAAGCCACGTCGTGTCGCTTCACTTGCTGCTGACGGATGAAACGCGCGGCATCCTGGGTGCCGAGCGGCTCGCCCTGCTGCGGCCCGGCGCCATCCTGGTCAACACCGCGCGGGGCGCGCTGGTGGACGAGAACGCGATGATAGCGGTGCTGCGCGAAGGCCGGCTCGGGCACGCGGCCCTCGACGTGTTCGACACCGAGCCCTTACCGGCCGATCATCTGCTCGCGACGATGCCGAACGTGACGCTTTCGGCGCACAGCGCGTTCCGCACCCCGGAGGCGAGTGAAACGCTGCTCCGCCGGGCACTCGACATCGCCAAACGCGTCGCGGACTAATCGGCCTCGCTCGCGGCCTCCGTTTATGGCAACAACGCGGGCGTGTGCGGGCGTGGCGGAATGGCAGACGCAGCAGACTTCGTTGGAGTGCCCGGGGGGAAATCCCCGGAGTAGAACCGCTCAAAGTCGGGGAAAGCTAACGGCCTCAGGCCCAGGCCAATCCCGAGCCAAGCCCCGGCAGGGGAAGGTGTAGAGACTAGACGGGCGGCGCCTAAGCCCCGGAGCAGGCGGGGACGGCGAAGGGATAGTCCAGACCACGAACGCCGTTCGGCGGCGGCGAAAGCCGAAGTGGTACGAAAATCTGCATCCTCAGGGAGTGCGGGTTCGAGTCCCGCCGTCCGCACCAAGGGCTGACCACGCGCCCGCGCGCCGAGCGCAAAGTGCTGGCCTCGTCGCTTTACGGCTCGGCGTGCCGGTCGACGGTGGCACTCGGACTTATCCGGCTTGGCACTAGGT
>CAVWQV010000004.1:0-274011 GCA_963757115.1 uncultured Alphaproteobacteria bacterium
AAAGTTTGTTTGTTTCGATCTCTTTTGAATCGGTGAATGTTTTACATTCTTTGAGTGAAATTTATTCTTTTCGTTATTTCAAAAGTAGAAATTTTACCATTTGAGCATTTCATTTCTTCGACTTCGTCATCGCATTGAGAGAATCTGTTTCATTGCGGAATAAGGTCCTTCGACTTTCAGTTCTAAATCCTTAGAAGAAACAATCGCCGATCTTTCTTCTTTTTCCATTTTCTCTTCTTTCAAGGATGAAACTGTCGAATTTTCATCGCTCTCTTCACTCGAATGAAAGAAGAGTGCTCATCGAGAGTCGAGGAGTTTGATCATTGTTCTTTCTGAAAGAAGAAAGGATAAAGAAAGAAAAGAGAGTTAAGAAAGACCAGAATTCGGTTGTTCCACTCTTTTTTCAGATCGAAAAGAGAAGAATCGTACGAGAAAAGGGGAGACAACTTCCTCTGCGGGGATTCTTGTGAGGGAATGGAGAAGGTGAGAGGACTGCTCGTCACAAAACCGCTGTCGGTGCAAGTCTAAACTTTGAAGATTTGAAGGAAAGAGGAGTTTAAAGAGAAATCTTGGGAGGAACGGAGGCGATGGAAGAGGAAGAAACTGGAGGAGGAGGGAGGTTGGAGGGATCTTGCGGGGCTTTGCTCAAAATGGGATAGTTTGAGAAACGGAAAGGGGCGATGCCTTCACCGCGACGCAGATATCTTCTTCGGCTGCGGAGAGGTCATAAATCCAAAGGTGAAAAGTCCTTAAGATAGCCTATGGGAATAGAAGAAAACTAAAAACTCCTCGAAGAATACACTCGAAGAGAAAATGATGAACAAATGAGAATGTTAATTGAGGAAACATTTCATCAAAAATTCCAAATCCCAGAGAAGTATAAAGAGACCGATAACTCGAGGCCAGCCAATCGGATGTTGGCGTAACCGAGGATGACGTGCCTCTCGTCTGATTGGTCAGCGCTCAAAAAGTTAACTGCCAAAATTCAAATCAAAGAACATGCTACGATGCGTCGGTTTGTTGCACTCGCTTAAATCGCGTGCAAAATCCGGGGTTTTCAATCATAAACGTTCAAAAAGGGGCGTTGACCGAACTCCTCGGTTACGCCAACATCCGATTGGTCAGCCTATCTAGCAGCACTACGTCAATCAAGCAGTTATTCATCTCTTATAAATCTCTGCTAAATCCAAATTCCTGCCTCGCTTGCTTGAATGTTCGAGATAAGTGGTGCATGCGCGTATATTAGGGACAGACAAAAAGCTGCTATACACTACTGGGACTATGGCTCAGCTCCTATGCTGTGCGTTAGCACCTTCCATCCACTTGCTTACATGCAACTGCATTGAGAAGCGGGTGATAACGGGCGGAAGTGGAGCGATAATCAATAAACAACGATCGCTTCATCAATACAGTTGCATGTAAGCAAGTGGATGGGAAGGTGCTAACGCACAGCATAGGAGCTGAGCCATAGTCCCAGTAGTGTATAGCAGGACAAAAAGATCCGGGTCAACTGTACATTTTGCGTGAGTACTCCCCGACTTGAGTGGATACTCGGTGCATAATAACTACGTAAGCGCTTAGTTGATTACTAGTTAGTCTACGTATGAATTATTGAACTGGAACAATTACGCAAATGCATGCGTACACGATTAGCGTATGCGGTGAGGTTACACTAGTTTACAACATTGAATATCAAAGAACTGCAAGTAGATTGGTAAGTAACTGCTTGTCAGCGTGTCATGTCCCTGTCTGAGAATCGCAACCAAAGATACAGTTAGATCCAGCCAGACTCGACTGTTATAACTCAAGCCAACCACCCCCAAACGAACAAACGGAGTCTATGCACAGCTGTGGGGGATAAGAGTACAAACTATTGCTTCTACGTTGTTAAATTACAAGTGATAAGACTAACATGACAGCCTAGCACCAGTAGTGTACGGAAGAAATAAGTCGAAACATCATAATAACCATTTTTATTTTAAGCATTGCTGTAAAACATTAAAATATGTATTGTGCTCGCGTGGAGTTTTCGTTACAGTTGCTAAATTGTTTCGTACGATTGAGAAATGACTGAAAAGCAGCCGAAATTACTTGATGTTGAACTCTTCGGCCTCCAATTGGCGATGGAGCATTTGGAATCGTATATAAGGCCAAGCTGCGCAATGGAACATTTGTTGCGGTGAAAACGTTCCACGTTACCACTGATCTCGATTCGAATGCACAGAGACAAAGCTTTAAGCGTGAAATTCGCCTAATCTTTCAGCTCGAACATCCAAACATTCTTCGCGCTTTGGGCGAAACTCGAATCCATACCGAGAATGAGATTGGCTTGGTCACCGAACTTGCCGATTTCAATCTTGAGTTTGCAATTAACAACGAGAAAGTGAATACGCTTGCTGCTCAGATCCCGATCGCGATCGACATCGTGAACGGTCTTTGCTTTCTCCACGACGCAGTATTTGCCATCGCGATCTCAAGCCTGCGAATATTCTCTTATTTGCGGTCGATGGAGGCTTATAAGGCAAAGCTTGCCGATTTTGGTTTGTCTCCGACCGCATGGATCGGCAGGCCGAATTCCTCCGCGAGCGCGACCACCATCCCGCCGCCCGCGGTGCCGTCGAGCTTGGTCATGACGAGGCCGGTGACGCCGATCATCGTCGCGGAAGGTCCGCGCCTGCGCATGGCGTTCTGGCCGACGGTGGCGTCGAGCACCAGCAGCACCGCAATGCGGCGCCGTCGGGTCGGCTTCTTCAGCACGCGCAGGATCTTCTGCAGCTCGTCCATCAGCCCGGCCTTGTTGTGCAGCCGGCCGGCGGTGTCGATCAGCAGCACGTCGGCGCCGTCGTGCGCGTGCCTTGCGTCAGCGCGTCGAAAGCGAGGCCGGCGGCATCGGCGCCGGCGGGCCGCGAGATCACCGGCGCGCCGGCGCGCTCGCCCCAGATTTCAGCTGCTCGACCGCGGCGGCGCGGAACGTGTCGCCGGCGGCGAGGATCGAGCGCTTGGCCCGGCTCGCCGATAGAGCTTGGCGAGCTTGCCGATGGTCGTGGTCTTGCCGCTGCCATTGACGCCGATCACCAGGATCGACGAAAGGCTTGTGCGCGCGGTCGATCGCCAGCGGCTGCTCGACCGGCGCACGAGGTGGTGATGCTCTCGGCCGAGCGCGTGCGGACCTCTTCGTCGCTGACTTCCGTGTTGAAGCGTGGCGCTGCGGCAAGTCGGCGATGACGCTGCGCGCGAGGCCGGGGCCGAGATCGGCGCCGATCAGCAAGTCCTCGAGCTCGTCCAGGCGGCCTCGTCGAGCCGGCGCTTGGTGACGATGCCGGTGATGCCCGTCGGTGAGCTTCTGCGGCGAGCGCGACAGGCCCTGCCTTGAGCCGGCCGAAGAACCGGCCGAGTCGCCGTCATGCCGGCTCGCGCCAGCAGCGTGTCGCTCGTCGCTGGCGGCGATGACGCGACCGGCACGAGCGCTGCCCGGCTGCGCCGTCGCCGTCGAAGCGCACCGGCGCGTAATGCTCGCTATGGCCGACGCCCGGCCGTGCTCGACCAGCACCTGTGCGTGCGGCCGACCTGGCCGCCGAGAGCGCGCGCAGTCGCCGCGCTGGCCGGCCGCGCGCAGCCGCGCCGCGCGCTCCTTGCACCGCCGCGCCGGCACAGTTGCGGCATCCGCGCCGCCGGCGTGCCGGGCCGCGCGCTGAAGGGGAAGACGTGCAGATAGTCCAGCCCGGCCTCGTCGACGAAAGCCAGGCGTGTCGCGCGAACATGCGCCTCGGTCTCGGTCGGGAAGCCGGCGATCAGGTCGGCGCCGAAGCGCGATGCCGGGCCGCAGCGCCGCGCGCCGCGCGCGACAGGCGCAGCGCCTCGGCGCGCGAATGGCGGCGCTTCATGCGCTTCAGGATCAGTCGTCGCCGGCCTGCAGCGACAGATGCAGATGCGGCATCAGCCGCGGCTCCTCGGCGATCAGCCGCCACAGGTCATCGTCGATCTCGGCCGGGTCGAGCGAGGACAGCCGCAGCCGCGCCAGCTCGGGCACCAGCGCCAGCAGCGCGGCGGCACGAGCTGGCCGAGGCTCGGGCTGGCCCGGCAGGTCGGCGCCGAAGCGCGGTGATGTCGACGCCGGTCAGCACCAGCTCGCGATAGCCCTGCGCCGACCAGCGCGCGCACCTGCGCGACGACGTCGCCGACCGGCACCGAGCGGATTGGCCGCGGCCGATAGGGGATGATGCAGAAGGTGCAGCGGTGGTCGCAGCCTTGCTGCACCTCGACGAAGGCGCGGGCGCGGCCGGCGAACCGGTCGATCAGGTGCGCCGCGGTCTCGCGCACCGCCATGATGTCGGCGACCGCGCACGCGGCGCGCCGCGCGGCGTCCAGCTCTCGGGCGCAGCTTCTCGGCGTTGCCGAGCACGCGATCGACCTCGGGCATGCGCGGCGAAGGCGGCGGGGTCGATCTGCGCGGCGCAGCCGGTGACGATGATGCGCGCGTCCGGCCGCTCGCGGCGCGCCCGGCGGATCGCCTGGCGCGCCTGGCGCTCGGCCTCGGCGGTCACGGCGCAGGTGTTGACGATCACCGCGTCGGCGAGCGCCGGCGGCGTGGCCGCGCATCACCTCGCTCTCATAGGCGTTGAGCCGGCAGCCGAAGGTGAGGAATCGACCGTCATGCCGGCGTCAGGGCGTCGAGGTCGATCGCGCCGGTGAACTCGGTCGCGACCGGGCCGGTCATGAGCACGTGGTCGTCCTCCGCGCCACTCGATCTCGAGCGCGCCGCCGTCGAGCATCGACCTCGCGCGTGGCGGCCGGCCAGGCCGCGGCGATGCGCGGCGACCAGCGCGGCGCAGGCGCCGGTGCCGCAGGCCTGGGTCAGGCCGGCGCCGCGCTCCCACACCCGCAGGCGGATGCGGTCGGGGCGCGAGGACCTGGGCGAAGCCGATATTGGCGCGCTCGGGGAACAGCGGATGGTGCTCGAGCGCCGGGCCGAGCTCGGCGACGGCGACGGCCGCGACGTCGGCGACGAAGAAGGTCGCGTGCGGATTGCCCATGCTGAGCGGCGGCCGGATCGGCGAGCCCCTGGGCAGCGGCAAGATCGAGATGCAGCGTGTCCTGCTCCTCGCGCCAGCGGGATGTCGCGCCAGTCGAGCCGCGGCGCGCCCATGTCGACGGCGACGCGCGCCATCCGCCGCATGCTCGCCGGGCAGGTTGCCCGCGACGGTGCGGATGACCTGCCGCGCGCCGGCCGCTCTGCCGGGCCAGCAGGCCGCGACGCAGCGCGTGGCGTTGCCGCAGGCGCCGGCTTCCGCCGTCGGCATTGCGGATGCGCATGAAGGCGTCGGCGCCGGACGCGGCGGCGGGCTCGATGGTGATGAGCTGGTCGCAGCCGATGCCGGTGCGGCGGTCGGCGATGCGCAGCAGCCCGGGGCGCGGTGAGAGCCGAGCGGCCCGCGCGCTCGTCGAACACGACGAAATCGTTGCCGCAGCCGTGCATCTTCAGCGAAGGAGGGACCAGCATCGGCGCCGATATCTGCCCGTCGTGGGCGCGGAAGAAAACCCCTCTCCTTGCGACGCCGGGCCACGCAGCTATAAGCCCGCCCCTGTTCGCGCGCCCGGGCCTGGATGGGCATGCCCGGCCGCGACGCTGCCTCGCCCGCTTGCGGGCGCAGGCCGAAGAGAAGGAGATCAAATGCCCAAGATGAAGACCAAGTCGTCGGTCAAGAAGCGATTCAAGATCACCGCGACCGGCAAGGTGCTGGCCGGCCCCGGCAACAAGCGCCACGGCCTGATCAACCGCCCGCAGAAGATGAAGCGCACCAACCGCGGCAGCCAGACGCTGACCGAGATGGACGGCAAGACCGTCAAGCAATGGGCGCCCTACGGGCTGCGGTGAGGAGATAGGCGCATGGCACGGGTCAAGCGCGGCGTCACCACCCACGCCCGTCACAAGAAGGTCCTCGACGCAGTCGAAGGGGTTCTTCGGCCGGTCCTCGACGAATTACCGCATCGCGCTGGAGCGGCTCGAGAAGTCGCTGCAATACGCCTATCGCGACCGGCGCAACAAGAAGCGCGACTTCCGCGGCCTGTGGATCCAGCGCATCAACGCCGCCGTCCGCGAGCACGGCATGACCTACTCGCGATTCATCAACGGGCTGAACAAGGCGGGCATCGAGATCGACCGCAAGGTGCTCGCCGCCATCGCCTATGACGACGCCGCGAGCTTCGCCGAGATCGTCAGCAAGGTGCAGGCCGCACTCGAGGCTACCCGCGGCTCCGTTGGGCTGAGCGAACCGCGGCCGCTCCGTCCGAGACGCGATTCCACCGGAACTCGACCGGATGACAAGGGGCTGCCCGCACGGGCGGCCCTTTTCGTGTGTGGAGTGATCGCGATGACGACGATCTCCTCGCCCTGAAGGCCGAAACCGAGGCAGCGCTGGCCGCGGCGGCCGATCTGCGCGCCTGGGATGCGCGTGCGCGTCGGCGTGCTCGGCCGCAACGGCACGCTCACCCGCATGCTGAAGGAACTCGGCAAGGCCGCGCCCGAGCAGCGGCGCGAGCGCGGGGCGCGCTCAACCGGCTGAGGGACGAGCTGGCCGCCGCCATCGAGGCGCGCCGCGCCGACGCTCGAGGCCGCGGAGCTCGACGCGCGGCTCGCCGCCGAGCGGATGGACGTCACCTTGCCGCCGCGCCCCGCGCCGGCCGGCCTCGATCCACCCGATCAGCCGCACCATGGAGGAGATCGCCGCGATCTTCGGCGCGATGGGCTTCACGGTCGCCGAGGGGCCGGACATCGAGACCGACTGGCACAATTTCGGCGCCCTCAACATCCCGCGCGCACCATCCGGCGCGCGCCGACCACGACACGTTCTATCTGCCCCCGGTCGGCAACGCGCCGCCGCGCGTGCTGCGCACGCATACCTCGCCGGTGCAGATCCGCTCCATGCTGGCGTAACCCGCCGCCGCTCCGCGTGATCGCCATCGGCCGCACCTACCGCGCCGACCACGACGCCACGCACAGCCCGATGTTTCATCAATGCGAAGGGCTGGTGATCGACCGCGACATCACGCTTGGGCACCTCAAAGGCTGCCTGATCGACTTCCTCCGGCCGTTCTTCGGCATTGCCGACCTGCCGGTGCGCTTCCGGGCCAGCTACTTCCCGTTCACCGAGCCGTCGATGGAGGTGGACATCGGCTGGAACCGCAGGACCGGCGAGCTGGGGCAGCGGGCGGCGACTGGCTGGAGATCCTCGGCAGCGGCATGGTGCATCCGCGCGTGCTGGCCAATTGCGGCCTCGACCCGCGGGAATGGCAGGGTTTTGCGTTCGGCATGGGGGTCGAGCGAGTGACGATGCTGAAGCACGGCATCGCCGACCTGCGCCCGTTCTACGAGAGCGACATCCGCTGGCTGCGGCACTACGGCTTCGACCCGCTGGCACCGGCCATGCTGCACGAGGGATTGTGACGGTGGGCGAAGTGCCCGACGGTCTGGTCGGGGGCTGCGGGCGATGAAGTTCACCCTCGGCTGGCTGCGCGACCACCTCGACACCGACGCCCCGCTCGACCGCATCACCGACACGCTAACCGCGATCGGCCTCGAGCTGGAGCGCGTGGAGGACCGGGGCGCGGCGCTCGCCCCGTTCCGCATCGCCCGGGTGCTGGAAGCCGCGCCGCACCCGAACGCCGAGCGGCTGCGCGTCTGCCGGGTCGACACGGGGGACGGATCGGTTTCCGTGGTGTGCGGCGCGCCGAATGCGCGCACCGGTATGATAGGGGTGTTCGCCCCGCCCGGCAGCGTCATACCCGAGACAGGTGCGATCGCTGAAGGCCGGCGAGATCCGCGGCGTCCAGAGCGCGGGGATGCTGCTCTCCTACCGCGAGATGGGGCTCGGCGAGGACCACACCGGCATCGCCGACCTGCCGGCGGACGCCCCGGTGGGGAAAAGCTACGCCCGCTGGGCCGGCCTTGACGATCCGGTGATCGAGATCGCGGTTACGCCCAATCGCGGCGATGCGCTGGCCGTCCGCGGCGTCGCCCGCGACCTTGCCGCCGCCGGGCTCGGCGCGTTGAAGCCCTGGGACGCGCCTCCGGTGCCCGCGCGCTTCGTCGGCGGCACCCGTTGGGAGATCGCCTGGCCGGAGGCCTGCCCTTGGGTGCTTGGCCGGACTATCCGCGACGTGCGCAACGGCCCGAGCCCCGCGTGGCTGCGGAACCGGCTGCTTGCCATCGGTCTCCGCCCGATCAACGCGCTCGTGGACACGACCAACTTCTTCACGGTCGACCTCGGCCGGCCGCTCCACGTGTTCGACGCCGACAAGCTGACCGGGGATGTGCTGACGATGCGCCCGGCCCAGGCCGGGGAGCGACTGCTGGCGCTGAACGGGCGCGAGTACAGCCCCGACTCCCGAGGACTGCGTAATCGCCGACGCGGCGGGCGTGCAGTCGCTCGCCGGCGTGATCGGCGGCGAGGCGACCGGCTGCGACGAGAAGACGAGGAGCGTGTTCATCGAGTGCGCCCTGTTCGATCCGGTGCGCGTCGCGCTGACCGGGCGACGGCACCAGATCGCATCCGACGCCCGCCAGCGCTTCGAGCGCGGGCATCGATCAGGCACTGCTGCCGGCGGCCACGGAAGCGGCCACGCGGATGATCCTGGAGCTTTGCGGCGGCGAGCCGGGCGAAGTGGTGAGCGCCGGCGCCGAGCCCGCCTGGCAACGCTCGGCCACGATGCGGTTCGAGCGCCTGCGGGGCCTCGGCGGCGCGGACGTGCCGCCAGACTGAGGCCGTGGCCTCCCTCGAGCGGCTCGGCTTCGCGGTGCGGCGGCGCGACGCCGAGCGCGTGACCGTCGCCGTCCCGTCCTGGCGCAACGATGTCGCCGCCACCATCGCACTCGACCCGGCGCGATGCCTTGCCGACGGCCGGCGTGGCCGCCGAGGGATGCCGCGAGGTGGAACCGGAGTGCGACCTGATTGAAGAAGTCCTGCGGCTGCGCGGCCTCGACGCGGTGCCGCCCGTCTCGCTGCCGCGCGCGGCCGCGGTGCCCGCCCGGACGCTCACGCCCGCGCAGACCCGCGCGGCACGTGCCCGCCGCGTGTTGGCTTCGCGCGGCCTTGCCGAGTGCGTGACCTTCAGCTTCATGCCGCGCGAGCAAGCCGCGCTGTTCGGTGCTGCCCCCGAGAGCCTGCGGCTCGTGAACCCGATCGCGGCCGACCTCGACCAGCTCCGGCCGACGCCGCTCGCGACACTCGCCCTGGCCGCTTCGCGCAACACCGCCCGGGGCTTCGCCGACACGGGGTTGTTCGAGATCGGCCCCGCCTTCGACGCCGACATCCTCGACGAGCCGCAGCGCCTCGTCGCGGCCGGGCTCCGCGCCGGCCTGACACCGCGCAGCTGGATCGAGCCGGCCCGCGCCACGGACGCACTCGACGCCAAGGCCGACCTTTGGGCGGCGCTCGCCGCCGTCGGAGTACCGATGGACGCGCTGTCGGTCACCGCCGACGCGCCTGCTTTCTACCATCCCGGCCGCTCCGGCGTCGTCCGCCAGGGTCCGAAGATCGTCCTCGGCACGTTCGGCGAAGTGCATCCGCGCGTTCGGGCCGCGCTGGACTTGCCTGGTCCGGCTACGGGGTTCGAGTTGTTCCTCGAAGCCGTCGCCGAACCGAAGCGCAGGCGCAGGAGCGCGCCCGACCTGCCCCCGTTTCAGGCGTTGCGGCGGGATTTCGCCTTTGTGGTGGACAGGGACGTTACCGCCGACGCCGTGCTGCGCGCCGCGCGCGGAGCCGAGCGCAACCTGATCGCCGGCGTCGTGCTGTTTGATGTGTACGAAGGCGACCGACTGCCGCCGGGAAAGAAGTCGTTGGCGGTCGAGGTCACGTTCCAGCCACGCGAGCACACGCTGACCGACGCCGAGATCGAGGCGGCGGCGGCCAAGGTGGTCGCGGCGGTGGCCAAGGCGACCGGAGGCGCACTGCGGTAGCGACTGACAAGACGAGGCGGACGCGTTACGTTCGACCCATGGCCGAGCCGCTTCCGAAGGCATGAACGCCGACGAATTCATTGCCTGGGCGATGGAGCAGCCGGAAGGCTGCCACTATGAGCTTGCTGGTGGCGAGGTAGTCACCATGGCCCCGGAGCGCTTGGGGCACGCGATCATCAAAGGGATTTTCTTCCGTCGGATGGCAGAGGAGGTCGAGCGGCTTGGCCTGAACTGCTTGGCGCTTCCGGACGGCGTGGCCGTGCAGATTAACGAGCAGACCGTCTACGAGCCGGACGCGATGCTTCGTTGCGGACCGAGGCTCTCATTTAACACGCTGATCATCGACGACCCGATCGTGGTGGTTGAGGTTCGGTCTCGTTCGAGCGGCTATCGGGATTCCGGGATCAAGCTGCTCGACTACTTTCAGCTTTCCTCGGTAAGGCACTACCTGATTGTTAGGATCGAAGAAAAGGCCGTCATTCATCACAGGCGCGAGTCCCAAGGGGGGACGATCACAACAAGCATCGTCCACGACGGGCCGGTCGTGCTCGACCCGCCCGGCATCGCCCTCCGCGATCTGTTCCCCGCAGACGTCGGCTGACACCGGGCCGCGTCTGCCCTATCTGATGCGATACAGCCGGGCCATTCCCGCGCGGCGCTGCCAGGCACCTCATGACCGATACGCCCACCGACCTGATCCGCAACTTCTCGATCATCGCCCACATCGACCACGGCAAATCGACCTTGGCCGACCGGCTGATCCAGGCCACGGGCGCGCTGACCGCCCGCGAGATGACGAACCAGGTGCTCGACAGCATGGAGCTCGAGCGCGAGCGTGGCATCACGATCAAGGCGCAGACCGTGCGGCTCACCTACCCCGCCAAGGACGGTCGCACCTACGAGCTGAACCTCATGGACACGCCCGGCCATGTCGACTTCGCCTACGAGGTGAGCCGCAGCCTCGCCGCGTGCGAGGGCTCGCTGCTGGTGGTGGACGCGAGCCAGGGCGTCGAAGCGCAGACCCTTGCCAACGTGTATCAGGCGATCGAGGCCGGCCACGAGATCGTGCCCGTGTTGAACAAGATCGACCTGCCCGCCGCCGAACCGGAGCGGGTCAAGCAGCAGATCGAGGACGTGATCGGCCTCGACACCGCCGATGCGGTCGAGATCAGCGCCAAGACCGGGCTCAACATCGAGGGCGTGCTGGAGGCCCTCGTCACGCGGCTGCCGGCCCCGACGGGTGACGCCGCGGCGCCGCTGAAGGCGTTGCTGGTTGACAGCTGGTACGACCCCTATCTCGGCGTGGTGATTCTGGTCCGGGTCAAGGACGGGCGCATTCGGCGCGGCCAACGCATTCGCATGATGTCCACGGGCGCGGCGCACCCGGTGGAGCAGGTAGGCGTGTTCTCGCCCAAGATGGTGCCGGTGGACGATCTCGGGCCGGGCGAGATGGGCTACGTCACCGCCGCGATCAAGACGGTGGCCGACTGCAACGTGGGCGATACGATCACCGACGACCGAACCCCCGCCGCCGAGCCGCTGCCGGGCTTCAAGCCCTCCGTCCCGGTCGTGTGGTGCGGGCTCTACCCCGTGGACGCGGACGATTTCGAGAAGCTGCGCGAAAGCCTGGGCAAGCTGAGGCTGAACGATGCGTCGTTCCACTACGAGCCGGAGACTTCGGCCGCGCTCGGGTTCGGTTTCCGTTGCGGCTTCCTGGGCCTGCTGCACCTCGAGATCGTCCAGGAGCGGCTGTCGCGCGAGTTCGACTTGGAGCTGATCGCCACCGCGCCGTCCGTCGTTTACAAGCTATACCGCACCAACGGCGAGATGCAGGAGCTGCACAATCCGGCCGACATGCCGGACGGCAGCGTGATCGACCACCTGGAGGAGCCGTGGATCCGCGCCACCATCCTCGTTCCCGACGACTATCTCGGCGCGGTGCTGACCTTGTGCAACGAGCGCCGCGGCGAGCAGGTGGACCTGACATATGTCGGCAACCGCGCTATGGCGGTGTACCGCTTGCCGCTCAACGAGGTGGTGTTCGACTTTTATGACCGGCTGAAATCGGTATCGCGCGGCTACGCGAGCTTCGACTATGCGATGGACGAGTACCGGGAAAGCGACCTCGTGCGCATCTCCATCCTGGTGAACCAGGAGCCGGTCGATGCGCTCGCCTTCATCGCGCACCGCAGCGTGGCCGAGAGCCGTGGCCGGGCGATCTGCGGTCGGTTGAAGGACTTGATCCCGCGGCAGTTGTTCAAGATCGCGATCCAGGCCGCAATTGGCGGCCGGGTGATCGCGCGTGAGACGATTGGCGCCCTGAGCAAGGACGTCACGGCTAAGTGCTACGGCGGCGACATCACCCGCAAGCGCAAGCTGCTCGAGAAGCAGAAGGAGGGCAAGAAGCGCATGCGCCAGTTCGGCAAGGTGGACATCCCGCAGAGCGCCTTTTTGGCGGCGCTCAGGATGGACAACTGAGCGCGCTGTTTCGCTTGTTTCGCCGCGCTGCCCTGCTAGCTTAAGGGCGGCATTAAATCGGAGGGATGGCCGAGCGGCTTAAGGCGCACGCTTGGAAAGCGTGTGTGCGTTAACGCGTACCGTGGGTTCGAATCCCACTCCCTCCGCCAAGATGGCTTGATTTCAGCTATTTACTTTAGCAAGGTCACCGTTCTCCCCACATTTTTACCCACTTTAGGCCGTGATGTTGATTAAAGGCGTGATCGCCCGACAGCTGCCGTGCACCAAGCGGTATTTCTTGGTGAGTTTACTGCGGCGGTATGGGAAGCAATCCGTTCATCAGGGCCTCGTGGAAGCGGTCCGGCGCCTGTATCTGCGGCGCGTGGCCCAACTCGGGAAACTCGATCAACCGGGCGTGCGGCATGCGGGCGGCGGCGGCCTTGCCCAGCGCCGGGATAGTCGCCCAGGGTCGACCTGACCTCGGGCGGGGCTAGTGCCTTGCCGATCGCCGTCGTGTCCTTGTCGCCGATCATCAGCAGCACCGGCATGCTGAGGTGTTCGAACTCGTACAACACCGGCTGCGTGTAGATCATGTCGTAGAGCAGCGCGGAATCCCACGCGACAGCCTCTCGGCCCGGCCCGCGGTACATCCCGGCCAGCATCTGCACCCAGATCTCGTATTGCGGCTGCCAAGTGCCGGCGTAGTAGGTGGCGTGCTCGTAATCCCGGATGCTGTCCGCGTTGACACGCAGTTCCTGCGCGTACCACTCGTCCACGCTTGCCACGGCACGCCCTTCGCCTTCCAATCTTCGAGCCCGATCGGGTCTACCAGCACGAGCTGGTCCACCTCCGCGCGGATACATCAGTGCGTAGCGGATGCCGAGCATGCCGCCTGTCGAATGGCCGATGATGGTCGCATGGGTCACGCCTAGCGACGCGAGCAGCGCGTGAGTGTTGCGGGCGAGCTGCTGGAAGGTGTACTGATAGTGCGTCAGGCTTGCTGGACTTACAGAACCCGATCTGGTCGGGCGCGATCACCCGATAGCCCGCATCGCTGAGCACGTGGATCGTCCGCTCGCCAGGTGGCGGCGCAGAAGTTCTTGCCGTGCAGCAGAACCGCCGTGCGGCCGTTCGGCTGGGCGGGTGTCACGTCGATATACGCCATGTCCAGATCATCGCCCTGCGACGTGAAATGGTGGTGTGACACCGGCGCCGGATAGTCGAAGCCCTGCAGCTCCGGTCCATAGGCCGGCGGTTCCTCAGCATGGGTGCTCGATGCCAAACAGGCCGCCAACACCACCCCAAAGTAGAGCCTCATCATGGCGAACGGGTAGCACACTCCCCAGCCTCCCAATCACTGCCCTCTGTTGGCGCTTCGCCAGCATCTCCACCGTTGGAGCGAGCACGGTCCAGCTTGGCAAATGTCTGTCGACGTCCAGGCCAGTCTGCTCAGGCCGTCGAGCGCCTGCCTTTGCCGTATCGGCGTGCGTGAACCGGCCGCGGTCGAGAAGATTGAATGCGGATACATGACGCCGGACGGGTGTTTGGAAACTCAATGTTAGAAAGTGTGGACGCGTCGCCGCCGCGGCGAGCACCTTGTGGGATCTTGTCAGAGCTCGGATGCCTACAGCGTTCGATGAGGGACGGCAACGGGCTGTTGCACCGGACGCGGTCCAGGTTCTGCGGCACTTCATGACGAGCATTCGCAGGGTTCAGTGGCGGCCGCCCCCGGCTGCCGCTGGTCCTCGCACGCCGCTCCCGTCCGCTTAATCGCGCTCGTTGGCTACCCGGGCCCGAAGGGCGCAGACTTGATCCCCGCGCTGTCGCGGTCCGCCGAGCAAGGCCGACCGGTCCACAATACGAGGAGGTGAAATGTCCTTTGGAAAGCTGTCGTGTGTCTCCCGCTCACCCGCGCTCGCTGGGTTCGCGATACTTGCCGCCGCTTGGGTGGCCGCGAGCCCGGCGCACGCCCAATGCAAAGCCCAGCAGAGCCAGGTCGACACACGCCAGGATGACCCGCGCTACCTCGCCCTGCAGCAAGCGGTCGACGACTATTACGCCGCGCGACAGAAGGCGGAAGGCTTCTCCGGCGTTAGCCTACACGTCAGTTTGTCAGCCGCCGGGCCGGCGATCGACGCGGCCAGCGGCAGCACCGCGCTGCAGGGCGGTGGCCCCCTCTGCCCGGATGCATTGTTCAAGATCGGCAGCATCACCAAGAGCTTCACCGCCGTGCTAACCTTACAGCTGGAGGCAGCGGGCGTGTTAGACATCCACGACACGCTCGGCAAGTGGCTGCCCGATACCCGGCGTGGTCGTCGATCACCATCGAGCAGCTGTTGCACATGACGGCGCCGATCAACGACGACTACGTTTTCAACACCGATTTCGAAGCAGACCTGGTCGCTGATATCCATCGGACATTCTGGCCTGCGGAGCTGGTCGGCTACGTCTATCCCGGATCGAGCGGACCGGCGGCTCCCTGGAAATACGTCAACACGAAATATATCCTGGCCGGAATGGTCGTCGCACGGGCCAGCGGCATGCCGTATCCGACGGCACTTAAGAGAATGCTCCTCGACCCGCTCGGGTTGCACGAGACCTACTACCGCCGACAAGTACCGCCGGAGCGTGTGCTCGATGCCATGCCAAGCGGATACTTGGAGCTGTCCTATTGCAAAGAAATAGCGCACGTGGCGCCGCCTTGCCCGCAATTCCCACAGGATGACCTGATTGGGCGAGACTTGAAAACAATCACCCTCTCCATTGAAGACTCCTCGGGAGGCATCGTCGCGAGCTTGCCGGACGTGGCCCGCTGGGTGAGGGCGCTGTTCAGTGATAAGCTACTTCCACCGAAGCAAAGGGCCGAACTGTTCTCCGTCGTCTCCCAGACCTCGGGGCAACCCATCCCGGCGACCTCGCCAGATGATCCGGCGGGATTCGCGCTCGGGATTGGGCAGGGATGGGCTCCTATTTTGGGGGGGCCGTTCTGGACCTACACGGGTCAAACGCTTGCGCACACGGTCGCATGGTATCGCATCCCTGGAGACGAGTTGGTCGTCGTTATGGGGGTGAACAGCAGCAGTGCCGAGCCGGGATTTTCGTCTCTTTACCAAGCCGTGCTCGGCATTCTCGAGCCACAGAGCTTTGTGGCCCCTGCGGCTCCGTCCGGAACGCTCCCTTCGTTCGGGAGCGGTGCGCCCTGAGGCATGGCTCTGAACCGTGATCTGAGATGGCACAAAGGGCGATCGGCGACGCTGTTCGCCCGGCCGGCTTTCTCAGTCGCAACTGCCGCAGGATGTCCCAGCACGATGCGGGTCACGTAGCCCGCTCGGCCTGTCCTTGGGAGGTTGGGGGCATTTGGAGCGCCAAGCGTTGCTCGAACCCGATATCACCGGCGCCCAGGCCGACCAGATCGGCTGCGAATTGGATTGCGGCAAGGCTACTTCACTCCGGAGCGCTCAAAGTCGTCCAACAGCCAGCCATAGGGCTGCGACAACAGCGCGGACGAGGTTGGTGGCGCATTCGCCGCCGTCGCGGCGGCTGCGCCGGTGGGCACGACGAACTTTGGCGGCCGCCGCGCCTTGGTCGCCCGTTCAAACGCAAATGCGAGCTTGATGAGGGTAGGCTCGCTAAACGGTCCGCCAAAGAACGATATTTCGATCGGAAGCCCGTCTGAGCTGAACCCAGCCGGAACGACGATCACCGGAAAGCCGGAGATCGGCGACAGCACTGCCGGCACCGCACCACCGGGGACCCCGCCGGGAGCCAAAGGCTGCGCCACCGAACCGCATTGGTAGGCTGGATCGATCACACCAGGCAGAGGAGGCGCGACACAGGTCGTGGAGGGAAATATGAGCGCATCGAAGCCGTTTTGCTCCATGAATTGCAGGAGCGAAGTGCGCAAGGAATTGACCCTGGCTAGCGCGGACAGATAAGCCGGATCGGTCAGATCGCCGAGACGTTGCGCCTCGGTGAGGGCCTGCAGAGTAGCTGGTCTGACTTTGTTCAAGATCCCGGGCTGCTGGCTCGCCGCGATGACGTCGGCGAGGCTGTGCAGCGGGGCGCTCGCGCCGAACGCAGCGAAGTAGCCGTTAAGACCTGGCTTTGCCCAGTACAAATCGACGGTCATGAACGTGGTGATGTCAGCTTCGGTCCCGTCGATTGACACCGGGTCAGTGATCAGCGCGCCCCGCTTTCGCATTTCGGCGACGGCGTGGTTGAAAGTGGCATCGACTTCGCCGTTGTCGCCCGACAGGGGCACTCCGAACAGATTCCTCAGGACGCCGATGTGGGCATTGCGGAGACCGTCCCGATTGAGAAACTGAGTATAGTCATTGAACGATTTCCCGGCTGAGGCTTCGGTTGCTGGGTCGTTGGGATCAATTCCGGTCATTACTCCTAGAATGATCGCGGCGTCGGTTACGGTGCGAGTCATCGGCCCCGATGTATCGCTAAAGAGCGCCCCCGGAATGATTTCAGTGCGGCCGGTCAGGCCCGAGGTCGGACGAATGCCAACGATGCCGTCGAATGCCGCGGGCAACTGGATCGAGCCGATAGTATCGGTGCCAACACCCGCGAGAGCGAAATTCGCGGATACTGCCACGCCGGTGCCGGCGCTCGAACCTCCTGGTCCGCGATCATTGCGATAAGGATTGCGCGTCTGTCCGCCGCGCGAGCTGTAGCCGCTGATGCCCACCGCCCACTCATCCATGTTGACCTTGCCCAGGAAGACGGCGCCGGCGGCGCGCAGTTTGGCGACTTGAAAGGAATTGCTGGGTGCGAGGAAGCCGAGCATCGTGAGCGAAGCTGCCGTGGTATGGTTCT
The DNA here is from genome assembly GCA_963757115.1 of uncultured Alphaproteobacteria bacterium. Classification (GTDB taxonomy): domain Bacteria; phylum Pseudomonadota; class Alphaproteobacteria; order Acetobacterales; family Acetobacteraceae; genus CAVWQV01. The sequence continues at coordinate 17,237 of CAVWQV010000004.1, forward strand.
GATCGGCGCTGTCGTAGTTGTCCTTCAATACCATCGGCACGCAATGGAGCGGGCCGACTGGCCCATTCTGGTTAAAATCCTGATCGAGCTGGTCAGCGATCGTGAGCACGTCGGGATTTAGCTCCAGGAACGAATTAACCGCGGGGCCGGTCTGATCGCGCGCTGCGATATTGTCGAGGTAGGATTGCACGAGTTGATGACAGGTCAGCTTACCTTCGCGAAACGCCGCTTCCACTTGCGGAATCGTGGCCTCATCGACACTGAACCGGTCCGAGGCAACGGCGCTCTGCCCACCCCATCCCGCGACCGATAGCAAGCAGAGTGCAAACGCGAATCGGATTACTTCAGGACAACCGGAACGTTTTGCGGAACCTGCGCCACCCCAGCTCATTTAATCACTCCTATGTGCCTGGTTTGCTGTTACAGGAACTGCAGTCGGCCGCCCAGCCCCTCACGCGTTCCGTCCGCCTGCACTTCACGACAGCTTCTCAGTGGCGGCGTGGAGACCGTCTCCGTCGATGCCCCGGTCCGGTTGCACGGGAGCATTCAAGGGTTCAGGCGGGGCGGGGCGGCATCCTCCTGACGGAGATAGCGCCACGTTCCGCCCCGCTTACAAGTGTGGCAACGAACGATGATCTGGTTGCCCCGCCGCAGCAACTCGATGCTGCATATCTCTGGCCGGCAGGCACTCACTTCGCGGCTGCGGGTAACAGCCTCAATCTCGCCTCTTCGCTCCATGGCCGGAGCCACTTGGAGAAACCGCAGTGCCCGGTCGCGGATGGATTGCAGCAGGTCGCAATATGCCTGGTCTCGTCGGCGCTTTCGATCGTCCACGATAGCCCCCGTGTCGAGGAGTATGAGGGAACAAGAGGGCCGATTGAAGGCCCTCAAAGGCTTCACGCCATACGAATTGATCTATCCCTGCTGGAGTTCGCAGCCGCAGCGGTTTACCCTCAACCGACTCGACCAAATGCCGGGGCTAAACACCAAGGCACGCACAGTACCCTCGCTGACCAACGCCAAGGTTTAGCCAATCTGACGGTGTCAAGCGTTACGGATCAGTGCCGTCAACCGGCGGTAAGAGGCTCCCTGCATGATGGCAGCTTTGGAGCTTATCGATCTGCTCGAGCCCTGATCTGCACGCGATTCTCAGCGGAGTGATCCCGAGTTCCTCGGCGGTGATGGCAGCGCTACGATAGTAGCGGGCGGCTGATCCGGTAGCCGGAGAAACTCCGGCCATTTCCAGGTCGGCGAACAAATGTTCGAGCCAGGCGACGGTTGCTCTCTCGCCGCGGGAGGAGGCGGTTTCGTGGACCCGGCGGGCAGCACGTACGATCCTCTCGGTCGGCCCCTCTATCCCCGCCATGCCGGCAAGCAAGAAATGTAGGCTGGACAAGAACGAAAGGCGGGTCAGGTCGGCCGGCATCGTCTCCGCGAGCGCGCGCCCCTCATTTGCGCGACCGGCTCGCGAATAAGCATAAACCAATCGGCCAACCAACTGATCAATTGCGGCTACGCCGCCGTGCAGCTTGGTCTGCTCGTAGCCCTGCTCGAGCACCCGGGCGGCGTCGGCAAAGCGGCCTTGGCGGAGCCACGCATGTCCTAGCCCGAAAGCCGCGACGCTGATGCTGTACGGGTGATTGACGCGCGTTGCTAATTCGAAACCCATCAATCCGGTGCTCTCGGCTTCGGCAAACGCTCCCATTTCGCCCAGCGTCCAAGCCAGAAAGGAGGTCGCGAACGTGAGCGGTAGTCCGCCGAAGCGGATCAACGTCCGCCCCTCCTCATGATCCAACGCCTCGATGGCCTTTCGTAGCTGGTCCGCGGCGGCGGAATGGTCGCCTAGAAAAAGACGCGATTGCCCGATCCGATAGTGCGCCAAGCCGCGCAGCTCCCAGCTGTCCTCCGCCTCCGCGGACGCGAGGCCGCGGCTGCCGGCCTGGATGGCCCGATGGTAATCGCCTTCGATCCAGTGATAGCCGCTCTCGTACAGAGCCGCCAGTGCAAGTCGGTGCCCGTCGCCGATGCGCTCGGCCAACGCCTGCGCCTCCTCTAAGTGCGGCAGGATCGTGTTCATCTCGTTCAAAATGAAATGCGCATCGCGGATCTGGAATTGAATGTCGATCTTCTCCGTGATTGCATCCGTGGTCTCGGGCAGGTGATCGAGTGCCGCTAAAGCGTTCTGGAAGGCATCGAGCGAGGCTCGGGTGGCGGATTGTGCTAGCGCTCTGTGCCCCGCCTGCACGCCGTAAAGATGCGCCTTGTCCCAAACCTGGCCGCGGCCCGCGTGATAAGCGAGGCGGTCGACGTGTTCGATGAGTCGTCCCGGGTTCAGCCGCTCGATCGCATCGACAATGCGCGCATGCAGTGACTGCCGTCGCTCGGCAAGCATCCCGGCGTAGGCGACGTCGTGGGTCAACGCATGCTTGAACGTGTATTCCGGGTCGGGGAAGAGCCGCGTCTCATAGATGAACTCCGCCTCTTGCAGGTTGGCGAGGCCGCGCTGGATTGTGTCGGCTTCCGTTCCGGCGATCCCATCGAGCAGCGTGAGCGAGAAGTCTTTGCCGATGACCGAGGCCGATTGCAGCAGCCGTTTGTCCTCTGGGGCGAGCCGGTCGATGCGCGCGGCCAGCACGGACTGCACGGTGACTGGCAGCGCGATGTCTGTCAGCGGCGCGGTAAGTTTGTACTCGCCCCGACGGCCCTCCAGCACCCCGCTCTCGATCAGTGTTCGCGCGCTCTCCTCAATGAAGAAAGGATTGCCCTCGGTGCGCTCGATCAACAATTGGCTAAGCCCATGTAGGGTGGGATCGTCGCCAAGCCGGTCCCGAAGCAGCTCTGCAGCACTTTGCGGCGGCAGTGGTTCGATGCGAATATGGGTGTAATAGCTCTTGGCACTCCAGTTGATACGGAACTCGGGGCGGCAATTCAGCAGAAGAAGTAAAGGCGCGCGCGCTAAGCTCTCGACGAGGCTGTCCACGAATGCGAGGCTTTCGCTGTCCATCCAGTGCAGATCCTCGAAGACGACCATAGTCGGCTGCACCTGCGCCTCGCGCAACAGGAGCGCCCGGCACGAGTTCGAGGGTTCGTTTGCGCCGTTGTGCAGGATCTGCGTCGATCCAGGACGGATCGTCTACGGGTACGTCGAGCAGGGCCAGAAAGGCTGAAATCGTGGGACGCAGCGTTTCATCGAGCGTCAGCACCTTCCCGGTGATTTTTTCGCGAACTCGTCGTGGATCGTCAGTGGCCTGGATCTGGAAGTATTTACTTAGAAGGGCGATCACCGGCAGATACGCTGTGGCCTTGCCGTGCGAGACCGATCCACTCTCCAGCACGAGCCAATCGCATGTACGGTATGAATGGATGAACTCATAGTACAGCCGAGACTTGCCGATACCTGGTTCACCGACCACGGCGACCGCTTGTCCCGTCCCGCAGCGGGCCCGCTCCAACGCCGCGTTGAGGGTGTCCATTTCGCGGTTGCGGCCGACAAAGCGGGTGAGCCCGGCCGCTGCCGACGCTTGCAGGCGGGAGCGGAACTGGGTGGCGCCCGTAAGCTCGTACGCCTCGACCGGCTGTGGCATCCCCTTCACCGGGATCGGTCCGAGCGTCCGGAACTGGACGAGGCCTTCGGCAAGCCGCAGCGTGTCGATGGTCATGCGGATGGTTCCGGGGCTAGCGAGCTGCTCCATTCTCGAGGCGAGATGCGTCGTCGGGCCGATCGCGTCGTAGTCCATCGTCAGATCGTTGCCAATCGTGCGAACCACGACCTCGCCCGAGTGAATCCCGATCCGGGCTTGCGCCTCTATGCCGTAATCGCGCCTGGTCCGCTCCGATAGCTCGTTCAGTGCCTTCTGCACTGCGAGCGCGGCGTAGCAAGCGCGCACCGCATGATCTTCGTGGGCTATCGGGGCACCGAACAGCGCCATGATGCCGTCGCCCAAAACCTTGTTGACCGTGCCCTCGTAACGATGAATGGCGGTCATCATCGCCGCGATCGTCGGGTCGAGGATCCGCCGCGCGTCTTCCGGGTCGGCGCCTTGGATCAGCTCCATCGATCCTTTGATGTCGGCGAACAGCACGGTCACCTGCTTGCGTTCGCCTTCCAGCGCGTCGCGGCTGCGCAGGATGCGCTCGGCAAGCGGCTTCGGTGTGTAGCTTTTGGGTGAGAGCGCGGCCGAAAGGGGCTGCTGCACTATGCCTAGCCGTGCTCCGCAGCCGCCGCAAAACTTCGCCGAGGGCTGGTTCTCGAAGTGACATGAAGGACAGCAAGGCGCGAGCAATACGCCGCACTCCGCGCAGAAGCGGCGCTCCGGGCCGTTCTCCGCGGAACATGCCATGCATCGCACGACCTTCGCCTCCGCCCGTCAAAGCAGCTGCGAGCCCGCCTCACGCGGGCACGCGGCGGGGCTCTCGCCCGGTCCTGAAACGGCTTGGACTTGGCAGGCGCCATCTTAAGGCTACCCAGAATGTATCGCAAACGCGACGGCCCGGACGCGGCGCGGTCAGGCGCTAGTATGGCCCCCAACTGCCTCGGCTACGCCTCGCCGCGACGGCGGAGACCAGAGGCCCGGCCATCGCCCAGCTAGTTGGAGCCTGTTTCTCCGTCCCGTGCCTCGCCCAACAAGCCGCGCCGGTAGGCGACGGGCGCAGGAACGAAAATGCCGCCGCGGCCGGTTGCGCTTGAGCGGGCCGTAGCCTTCGAGGCCTCGCTTGCCTCGGAGGGCTACAACCCGGTTCCTGAGGGCTCGCTGGCCGTCTAGGGTCTCGAGCTCGCGCCAGAGCGTGGCTGGCCGTCTCAGCCGACTTCCGGCGTCCACTCCAACTCGAACGCCCCTCATTTCGTAGGTATCAACCTTGCGCTTGGGGCATACTTGCCCAGCTCGAAGCGGATGCCGAGCAGCAATCAGAGAACCGCGGGGAACGCCGGGCCGCCGGGAGCGGGCCGCCCCGACGCGTTTCACGCCGCCGTGGAGATGAGTTTGGTTCCGATTGTCCTCGCTGATCCGCACCAGGACGACTACCCGATCGTCTTCGCCAATGGCGCGTTCTGCGAGCTGACCGGTTACGACGTGAAGGAAATCCTGGGTAGGAACTGTCGCCTCCTGCAGGGCCCTGACACGGACAGGCAAGCGGTTGCGCGGATCCGTGCTGGCCTTTCCGCGCGCTGGCACGTCTACGAGGAGCTCCTGAACTACCGAAAGGACGGGAGCAGGTTTTGGAACGCGCTGTTTATCAACCCGGTGTTCGACAGCGCTGGCACGCTGGTTTATTTTTTTGGGACCCAGCTCAATGTGACGCGTCGCCGGGCGCTGGAAGACTTCCTTCACCAATCGGGCGACCTCTTGGACGTCATGGCATCGAGTGTTGCCGCAGCACTCGCGCTTCCGCTGAGTGAAGAGCAACGCGTTCATCTGCAAAAGGCCGAATTGGCCATGCGGGAGACCGCTCGCCGACGTGCTGTTCTCTTGTCGGGAAGCAACTCAAGCTCTTGGGCTTGAACCGTTCCACTTCGCATTCATGATCCGGTTGTGTTGTGCCTTAAAGCGTGAGGCGGTATGTCCGTCTCGACGCACAAGTGGGCAGCCCCGGAATGCGGCGAGGGACTCGCCCAGGGTCAGATGCCCTAACGCTTGAAAGCATTCATGCGACCGCCACCGAGCTCACCCCAGAGGTGACCTATGTGCCCCTTCTGGCGACCGAGTTGAGCGGCGGCAATCCACCATTACGGGAGCTGCAGGCGCCGAGGTTGACGTCAGGGTCGGCAACGCGGTGCTTGAGTAGACACAGTCGCGCACGACGCCATTGTCTGCGAGTTGGACAGCAAGGCGGGCTGTATCATCCTCGGAGTTTGCGCCTCCTCCCGTGGCCGCATCCGCCAAGCTGAGAGCAGACCCGACAAGGCCCGCATAGGGGACTACGGCCCCCACTAGGCCGGAAGCAGCGGCCACTCCCCCGACCAGATTGCGCCTATCTGCGTGAGCTTCTTTCACCTCGTAGATCCAGGCCTCGCCTTGCGCACTGCGCTCAGTTCGACTGGGTCGACCCAAGATCGCAAACACGTCAGCCCGCGAAGAGCTGCCGACGACAATGGACGCTACCTTCTTGGGATCGAGGGTCGCAGGCTGCCGATGGTTCTGCGAACATGACGGTCCCACCGTCATCGCGACGAGAGCCGTGGTAATCAACCTTGTAAAGGTCAGCTCTTTCTCCTTGCCTCGGTCACATCCGAGATCAATGCGCTGCATCTAATAATGAATCCACATCGAGAAAGGGGGCCTGGGTTGCCGCACCGGACGCCCAATCGCCCGCGATGCAAAAAAGTGCGGTCTGTTGCAAAGATTGTTGCCCTTCGGGCGGCAGCCTCGCCATGATTTGCCATGCGTGTGGCACGGAATGCCGCAGGGATGAGCCTGCTGGAAGCCAACTCACTGCTTCTGCGTCGCGGGAGGCGGCGTTCCGTGCGCTAGTGCGGCGTCCGAGGCCGGGGCTTGATCAGGACAGGGGAGCCAAAGAGAAACCGTCGTGCCGCGGCCGAGCTCGCTAGCAATCGCCAATCCACCACCAGCCTGCTCGGCGAAGTCGCGCGCCATCGCGAGCCCAAGGCCCGTGCCCTTGCCCTCCGGCTTGGTCGTAAAGAACGGCTCAGCTGCGCGAGAGAGGGTCGCGGCGTCCATGCCGGCGCCGGTGTCGGCAGCTGAGAGGCGGAGATAGCCGCCGGGACGAAGACCTGCCGGGTGGGCGGGACCGTCAACCGCAACTGCCTCGACCTCGGCGGCGAAGGTGAGCGTGCCTCCATGCGGCATGGCGTCGCGCGCGTTCGTGGCGAGGTTCACCAGCACGGCCTCGAGTTCTCCCCTGTCAGCCAGAACCGGTGGCAGGGGCGGCTCCGCATCGACGCGGACGCGCGGGCACGAGGCACCCAGCGTGTGGGCCAGCACTTCCCTCAGCTCCCCGAGCAGCTTCGCCGCGTCGACCGGCTCGACCCGCAATTCGCCCCGCCTGGCAAACGCGAGCAAGCGCCGGGTGATGGAAGCCCCGCGCCGAGCTGCCTCGCAGACCCGGTCCAGCAAGTTCCGGGCTGAGCCGGGATCGCGGTCTAGACGCTCCTTCGCCAAGCGAGCGCCTCCCTCGACCGCTTGCAACACGTTGGCGAAGTCATGCGCAACGCCACCTGCAAGTTGTCCCAGCGCTTCGAGCCGCTGCCTCTGCGCCAGCTGCGCCTGCGCCGCTTCCCGGGCAGCCGCCTCGGCGCGGAGCCGAGCCTCAAGTTCAAAGGCGAGATGGCGCAGCGAGAGCTCGCTCACAGCCACTGCGGCGAGGTCGCGCATCGCGGTGACGGCCTCCGTGATCCAGACCCGCGGCTTCGTGTCGATGGCACAGAGCGCCCCAAGCACGTGCCCTTCGGCCGTCGTGAGTGGCACGCCGAGGTAGGCCACAACTCCAAGCTCAGGCACCGCGAGGTTGTCGCAAACCAGCGGGTGCCGGCGCGCATCCTCGATCCTGAGTGGGGCGCCAGTGGTTACGATGTGCTGGCAAAAGGAATGGGAGAGCGGGGTTCTCCGACTCGTCGCCCAGGGTTCGGGCAATCCTTGTGCACTCTTGAAGAATTGCTGGTCGGCGTCGACGAGGGACACCAGGGCGATCGGCACATCCAGCAATCGGCGGACCAGCCGCGTCAGTCGGTCGAAAGCCTCCTCGGGCGGGGTATCGAGGAGCGCGGTCCGCCGGAGCGCCTCCAGCCGGTTTCGGTCTTGCAGCATCGCCGAGCGGTCAGCGTCGGTCCTAGGAACGGAAGTCATGCAGCCAGCGTAGCCAGTTCGCAACGCCTCCTCAAACGGAGGCGAGGCCGATGGATGGCATCCCGGTTCCGCCCTGACCGGCGGTTCGGTGAGAGGCTGGGTGCCGCGCCCTGGTCCGTATGGCGCTGACCGCAGTAGCGATTGCGCTGGCGAGTCGGGCGGGCCGCCAGCGGCGAGCATCGCGAGGCGGCCGGGCTGGCGATAAACCCTGCGGCACCGGATCGAGCGTTTATCAACCGCCTGAAAAATGGCGAATGCTGAGTGACGGCTTGGCCCGGCGTCATGACGCCGCCGCTTGTCCAGCATAACCGATAGCTGCGTCATCAACGCTCTCGTGGAATCTTTCCATGCCAGCGTTGACGATCCGGAGTGTCGCCGTATGCTCCGCGCTAGAGGTCGTCCATGCACAGTTCGCTCACCGCTCAGCCGCTTGTCGGGCCATCAAAGGGCCTTCGTCCGTCGACGACACCGGCAAATGCTGCGCGCCTACGTGGGCTAGAACCGCCCGCCTACTGGCTAGAGATGGCGCGAGACCTAGTATGGGACCGTCCTCCCGAGGTGTCGCTCGAGGGTGGCCTGGGCGATTTCCGCTACTTCCCTGGCGCGACCGGCAATGTCAGCGTGAACTGCCTGGATCGATGGCCGGCAAATCGGGTCGCGCTGCACTACGAACGGGAAGATGGGTTGCGGGAGACATGGACCTACGGCGCGCTCGCCGAAGCGGCCGCGCGTTTCGCTGCGGCGCTTGAGGATCGGGGGATCGGGCGCGGAGACCGCGTCGCCCTGTTCATGAGCAATGTCCCGGAGGCCTTCATTGCGATCCACGCTTGTTTCCGCATCGGTGCAATCTATTCCGTCATGTTCTCCGGGTTCAGCGCCGCAGCGGTGCGCGACCGTCTCGAGGATTCGACGCCGAAAGCAGTGATTGTCACTGACGCAACACTACGTCGAGGCCGTGCGCTCCCGCTTAAGGCGACACTCGACGAAGCAATGCGCGGCGTCGCCGTGCCACTGGTCATCGTCGCGCGTCGGGTCGATCGAAGTTCCGCGCTGCAAACGGGAGAGCTCGACTTCGCGGAACTGATTGCCGACACCCCACGACGCGCGGCGCCGGCCTCTCTGGAGGCGAACGAGCCAGGTTTCATCATCTACACATCCGGCACCACGTCGAAGCCGAAAGGACTCGTGCATTCCGGGATCGGCTTTCTCGTTACGACCTACGCGAATGTGAAATGGTCGGTGGCCCTGCAGGCGGAAGACGTTTTCTGGTGCACCGCTGACGTAGGCTGGCTGACGCTACCGGTCTTCGCCATCGTCGGCGGCTTGGCCAATGGCGGCACCCATGTTGTTTTCGAAGGCAGCCTTGATACCCCGTCACTCGCACGGCCATACGAGATCATCGAACGGTACGGCGTTACGAAGCTCTTCACCGCACCGACGGCATTGCGGATGCTGCGACGTGGGGGGGACGGATTGCTGCGAGGGCACGACCTCAGCAGGCTGTCGCTCGTCACCCTGGTCGGAGAGCCGCTCGATCCGGAGACCTGGCATTGGACACGAGACGTCCTGGGGGGCGGCTCCCTCTACATCAACAACACCTACGGCCAGACCGAGACGGCAACGGCTTGGGCGAGCTGTATGGTCGGGCTGACCCCGACGAAGCCCGGTAGCTGCGGTCACACGCTGCCGGGCTTCCAAGGCCACGTCCTCCGGGAGGACGGCAGGGAGGCGGCAACCGGCGAGGCCGGCGCGCTGACCCTTGCGCAACCTTGGCCGAGCCTTGCGCGCACGATTTGGAACGATCACGCTCGATACGTCGAGACTTATCTCGCCCGGTTCCCCGGACACTTCTTCACGTCCGAACTCGGCGCTGTTCGACCAGGATGGGCAGCTCTGGGTTCTAGGAAGGCTGGACGACGTGATCAACGTCGCCGGTCACCGGATCGGCACGATGGAGCTCGAGGCCGCGCTCCTGACGCATCCGGCCGTGTCCGAGGCGGCGGTGGTCCCGCAACCCGATGCGGTGAAGGGACTTTGCCCTGTTGCTTTTGTCGTTCCTCGCGCCGGCTTTGAAGCGAGCAACACACTTTCGGAAGAGTTCCTTCAGTGCGTCGTCGATCGCGTAGGTGCGATTGCGCGCCCCGCACGCGTCATCATCACGCCGACGCTGCCACGCACGCGGAGCGGCAAGATTATGCGACGCATCCTGCGCGACCTGCTCAACGGCGACGAGTATCGAGGCGACCTGAGCACGCTTGAGAACCCCGACGCGATCACCGCTGTGCGCCAGCGCGTGGTCGAAAATCGCGGAAAGTAGAGGAATGGACCGATGAACCTGTGCAAAGAGGCGCTGCTGCGTGACGCCATGTCGGAGATCGTCAGGGAGCGTCGCTCGTCGCTTGCTGACGCCGTCCGTTTCGTGCCGAGTGCGGACTATGTCGACCCGGAACGATTGAAGCAGGAGCGGATGCTCCTCTTCCGTCGGCTCCCGCTCGCGGTCACGCTCAGCTGCCGAGTTCCGAACCGCCACGACTTCGTCACCGAGAATATCGCCGGCATCTCCGTCATCATCGTACGGGGGGAAGACGGTGTCGTCCGTGCCTTCGTCAACGCCTGCCGGCATCGAGGCAACGTCGTATGCACGGCCCCCTCGGGAAACGCACGTCGTTTCGTTTGCGCGTACCATGCATGGTCATATGGAACGGACGGGTCGTGCCGGATTTCCGATAAGCGGGCATTCGAGGGGCTCGACACAAAGGATCTCGGCTTGGTCGAGCTGCCCTGTGAGGAGCGGCATGGCTTCGTTTGGGTGGTGCCAACTCCCGGCGAATCGATCGATATCGCGAGCTATCTCGGCCCGTCGCTCGACACGGAGATTGGGGCGTTCGAGCTCGCCAATCAGGTCGTCTTCGTCGAGGACACGCTGCATTACGACTTCAACTGGAAGCTGGGCATGGACACCTTCCAGGAAGTTTACCATCTGAACATCCTGCACAAAAACAGCCTCACCGGCATGTTCAACGGTCTGGCCGCGTTTGAAGGGATCGGCCGGCATTACCGCTTCACGCCGATCCGGACGAGCTTCGAAGAGTTCGCTCACGATCCAGAGTCCACGGAGAGCGTGCTTCCGCACACCTCAATCGTCTACCTGCTCTTCCCGAACACGCTCCTGATCTGGCAGAAGGACCATTTTGAGCTCTGGCACATGTATCCAGACGCGGCATCGGATGATCGCTGCACAATTCGTGTCCTCCTCGTGGTCCCCGAGCCGGCCGACGAGCGGGCGACGCGTTATTGGAACCGGAACTGGGAGGTTCTGCAGAACGCTGTTTTGAAGGAGGACTTCACCACGATGCGAGACATACAGATCAACCTGGAAACGGGCGCGTTGCCGAGCATTGTCTTCGGAAGGAACGAGTTTGCGTTGCAGCACTGGCACAACCAGCTCGATGCCGCGCTTGCGGAGGCGAAGTAGCGCAGGCTGCGCGCGCCTCTGCGAGATTTTCAACCGATGGAACCGAAGGCACCTTTACGCCCACAGTCGCCGCCGCTGAAGACGATCACCCGGCGGCGGCGCGAGGCCTCGTCGAGGAGCTCAGCATCGTACAATGAGCGGTCGCGGGAGATCGAAAGGGTTGCAGCGGAGCTCTTCAACCTACACGGATTTCACGGCACGAGCCTCGCTGCGATTGCTGAAGCCCTGGGCACGGACCGTGCGTCGCTATACTACTATGTTTCCGATAAGCGCGAGCTTTATGAGAAGCTGGTGCGCGGTGTCGCGGAAGCGCACGTCTTGTCGGCCGAGCGCGTGTTGCACCGGGAAGGGGCCATAGTCGAAAAACTGCGTGAACTCATCATTGCGCTGATGACATCGTATGGGGCGAACTATCCGCTTCTCTACGTGCACATGCGCGAAAATCTGTCGCATTTGCAGAACGAGCGAAGCGAATGGGCGGCGTTCATGCGAAACCTCAATCGGCGCTACGAGAACGTCTTCATCAAGCTTATTGAGGCAGGAATTGAAGCCGGAACGATCCGGCGGATCGCTTCGCCGCGTGTTCTCGCCTACGGGATCATTGGTATGATCGGGTGGACCAACCGCTGGTTCACACCGTCCAAGACGCCAGAGAGCGCAGAGGCGATCGGCGCGGCTTATGCGGAGTGCATCATCGGCGGAACTCGCCGCCACGCCGGACAAAGACGAAGCGGTCTCAAATCCATGACCCGGAACGGCTGACGGATGGGCGACGCGGCCACCATGATGGACGATGTGGGTCGGCCCAAGCCCGCACCCGATCTCTTTCTGTATGCCGCCCGTAGGCTGGACGTGCCGCCTGAGGGTGCCCGTGTTGAGGACAGCCGCGAAGGGATGGTGGCGGCGACACAGGCAAGTATGCTAGCAATCGATATGTTGGAAGTCTTGCCCTTCTCGATGCGTCATGCGCGGGCCCAGCAAACTCGACCTGGAGCTGCGCTCCTGCTGTCGGCCAAGAGCATGCGACGCGACCGATCGCGAGAAGTTACATGAAGGTCGTCGCAATTGTCCTAGCCCTGCTCCTTACAAGCTGCATCGTCGTGCCAGAAGACGAGCATCACCACCACCATCATGGATGGTGGTGGTGATAGTGCTTCCTGTCGAAGACTGAGCGACGCGGATGTGGCGATCCGCCGCTTGCAGGCCTTCACCGGCAACGTCGCGCTACTTGCGTCGTGGATCGCGTCAGGAAGCAGGAGGCTGCCTGTGGCGTTGCGTCATCGTATGGACCAGGTGCACACGTAATTCGAAGGCACCCATCATGCGTGCCGCCGCCTGGTGGAACATGTTGTTGGCTACATGATCGAGGAGGTGGCTCTTGAATTGGAAGTCGACGACGAGGTCCACATAAGTCCCGTTGCCCACTGGCGTGAACGTCCACGTGTTCGTCAGGTGCTCCAGCGGTCCTCCTTCAGTAGCGCGCACCAGCACTTGCCGCGGTCGATCCAGCCTGACCTCACTCGTAAAGCTTTCCTGGAATGGACCGAACCCGATCCCGAGGTCAGCGATGATTTCCTGCGGATCCTCGCGCTGGATACGCGCGCTGCTGCACCAGGGCACGAATGAGGGATAGTCCTTCACGTCCGCCACGACCGAGAAAAGCTCGTCGGCCGTGTAGGCGAGCGTCTTTTGCTCCTCGTGGCGTGGCATGTCCTCTCCTCCTGTTCAGGTGTTCAGCACGCAATTTCAGCTTCGTGGGCGCGAGCTTGCCAAGCTCGGTGACTCCCACAGCACGCCCAGAAACTTTTGGCGAGCAAGCGGATAAATGCTTCCCGCCTTCTGTCCGTTGCATTCGCTTCCTCAGCAATGACGCGCGGGAGCCTACACGCCGGTCCGCCGAGCTGTCATCGATCGATAGCGTTCGCCGGCCCAGGAAGGCCCTACAAGGGCATCGGGCTCTCGGGCAGGGGGTATGAGTCGGCGGCGGTATTGCGACTTGTCGGAAGCCGAACCCTGATGGCAGCGCTTGCGCCGAACGGCGCCGACAATCGCACGGTCCTGGTCTTGCCGGCGCCCGGCGCAGCACCGGGACGGGCCCGGATCGACCACGTCGGTATCCGGTGCTTGGGGGCAACGTGGCGCGCTGCTCGAAACCGGCGGCGGCAGCTCCGCCGAGGTCGCCGCCGAGCGCGGCATCCCACTCAGGAGCGACGAGAATGCAACCGGTGGGAGCCTATGCCACCATAGGCGGGGTCCGGAGGTGCCAATCTTGAGCGGTTTGGTAAGCGTAGCCGATCCGCAGCGCCAATTCCTCGGCATAGCCCCGGCACACGATCTGAAGCGAGGTCGGCAGGCCGGCAGCGGTCATCCCGTTCGGCACCGCCAGCGCGCAAAGATCCAGGAAATTGACCCAGCGCGTTAACATTGCCGGCGTCGTGTTCTGATCGATTGAATCCACCGGAATGGCGGGCGTGACCGCGGTGGGTGTCAACAACGCGTCCACGCCTTCGATCGCGGCGTTGAAGGACGTCTTCAGCCGCTCCCTCTCGGCCAATGCAGTAAGGTAGTCAGCCGACGAAATGGCTGCGCCGGCAAGCACGCGGGGCCGCACGTCCGGATCCAGCGGCTGGTCGCCATCGTCGACCAGGTGCGACAGCGCTGCGTAGGCTTCGGCGGACATGATCCGTCCGTTGATCACCCCGAGATCGGCAAGCCGCGCGGGAAGGGACAAGTCGACGATCTCGGCACCCAAGGTGGCGAGCGTCCCGAGGGACAGGTCGTAGGCGCTCAGCACCTCGGCATCGATCCCGTCGCGTTCGTCGTTGGGCAGCCTGCCGAGGCGCAAACCCTTCACACCGCGGCGCAGGCTCGGCATCGGATCCACGTCGTGGACGCCAAACGTTCGTTTGTCGCGCGGATCGGCACCCTGCAGCACCGCGAGGAGCAACGCCGCATCCTCGACGTCCCGCGTGATCGGCCCGGGGGTGTCCAGGGTCGGACTGAGCGGCAGCACACCGAAAGTGCTGATCCGGCCCATAGTGGTCTTCAGGCCGGTGATGCCGTTCCAGGCGGCAGGGATCCGCACCGACCCGCCGGTGTCTGTCCCGATGGCCCAGGCCGCCATACCTGCCGCGACCGCCACGCCAGAACCGGAGGACGAGCCGCCCGGCGAGCGGTGCGTGCCCGAATCCCATGGGTTCCATGGCGTGCCTAGGTGATGGTTCGTGCCCCAGCCGCCATACGCAAACTCGACTGTGTGGGTCTTCCCGAGATTGATCATGCCCGCCGCCATCAGCCTGCGCATCAGCGTGGCGGTGTGGGGCGCGATCCGGCCCCGCCAAGCCGCCGTCCCACCCATGGCGACCTCGCCCTCGATCTCTACGAGGTCCTTGATTGCGATCGGGATGCCGTGCAGCGGGCCAACGGCATGACCTGAGCGGATGGCCTTGTCCGCCGCCTCGGCAGCCAACCGGGCGTTGTCAGCATTGACCGACACGTAGGCGCGGAGTTTGGGTTCCAGCCGCTCGATCCGAGCTAAGTACTCGTCCACGAGGTCAACTGGCGAGAGGCGACGTGCGCGGATCTCAGCGGACAATGTGTGCACAGGAAGGAAAGCGAGGGAAGCTATGACACGGCTCCTTGGCGATTTCGGCGGGGCCGGGCGCGGATGGATACACGGCGACAACATCATGCACCATCTGCTGACTACTACCACCCGCGATCGCTTGAACGGAAGAGCCGCAGCCTGAGCAAAGATCCGCGCCACGAACCGCACCGCCCGCAACATCCTCCACAATGAGACGATGCGGCATCGTAGGAGGCCTTTCATGGCGTGGATTCGGTGACAACTCGGACTTATGTTGCCAAGGTCCAAGGGTCCAATGTTAGTGCGGCGATCGGGCCTAGCGGCCAGCGCCTGGCTTAAGCCACGACCTGCCGCTCGTAACTGCAGGCTTGCTCATGCCATGGAATTGTTGTTGATTCGTGCTGAGTTGCGGCGCAGTAGTGGGCCGCACAACGCCCGTGCTGCTCGGGAGAGTAAGCATGATTGCGCTTGCAGCAATTGGGGTGTTCAAAGGCCGGGGTCATGCCGAGCTTGCGCCCCAGCAAGAATAAAGGCTGAAGGCAGTGGACATCGTAAGATGGCTGCGGCAGCTGGGACTTGAACGGTATGAGGCCACATTCCGCGAGAATGAGGTCGACGCCGAGATCTTGCCCAGCCTTACGGCAGACGACCTCAAAGATCTTGGGGTCACATTAATCGGTCACCGTCGCAGGTTGCTGGAAGCAATCGCTGCACTTGGCGTCGGGTCTATCGCGTTGCCTGATCAATGTTCCGCTCCAGCCGGCGATCACTCGGCCGGGTCAAGCGCTGAAAGACGCCAGCTCAGCGTCATGTTCTGTGACTTGGTCGACTTCACGGCGATGTCGTCTCGACTGGATCCTGAGGACCTGAGCACAGTGACGCGTGACTATCAGTCTCGCGTAGCCTCCACGATCGCCCGCTTCGGTGGCTTCATTGCCAGCTATGTGGGTGACGGAGTGCTGACCTATTTCGGCTGGCCCGAAGCGCACGAGGCGAACGCCGAACGGGCTGCTGGTGCTGCGCTAGCAGTGGTTAAGGCTATTGCACAGGCGCCCGTCCGCGGCGAGCCACTGCGTGTCCATATCGGAATCGCCACGGGCCTGGTGGTTGTGGGAGAATCAATCGGCAAAGGCGAGGCGCGACAGCAGACGGCGATCGGCGAGACGCCGAATCGAGCTGCGCGACTGCAAGGACTGGCCGATCCCGACGGCATCGTGATCGACGACGCGACCCGGCGACAGATCGGCGGCATCTTCGAGTGCCAGGATCTGGGGACCGTCGCGCTGAAAGGTCTCCCGCGCCCGGTGCCCGCCTGGCAAGTGCTGCGAGAAGCTCCTATGAGCAGCCGTTTTGAGGCGCTGCATGCCGGGCCAATGATGCCGCTTGTCGGCCGCGATGAGGAACTCGAATCGCTGCTTCGGCGCTGAAGTCAGGCCAAACATGCTGAGGGACAACTGGTGTTGCTCTCCGGCGAGCCTGGAATCGGGAAGTCACGCCTGATCGCCGCCTTAGAGGAACGTCTTGCCCGTGAGCCGCACCAGAAGCTGCGCTACTTCTGCTCGCCGCACCACCAGGACAGCGCACTGTATCCGATTATTGCGCGCTGGGAGCAGGACCTTGGATTCACCGGCGGCGAAGCGCCAGAGGCGAGGTTGCACAAGCTTGAGGCTGCGCTGCTTCCGCTCGAAACGCCCCTGGACGATATTTCGCTGATTGCCGACCTGCTCTCGGTTGCGACGGCCAACCGCTATCCGGCGCTCGATCTCGATCCGCAACGCAAGAAGGAAAAGACCTTCGATGCTCTGCTCCGCGTGCTGGCGAACCGTGCTCGCAGACAGCCATTACTCATGCTCTTCGAAGACGCGCATTGGGCTGACGCCAGCTCGCTTGAGCTACTGGACAAGGCGGTAAGCCTACTCGCGGACTTGCCCATCTTGCTGCTCATCTCGTTCCGCCCTGAATTCGCTCCTCCCTGGGTCGGCCTCGCCGTCGCCAGCCTGATCACGCTGCGACGGCTGACGCAGAAAGAGTCCATGCAGTTGGCCGAATGCGTCGTGGTCGGACGCTCTCTGTCTCCTGCTCTGCTCGGCCGGATAATTACAAATACCGATGGCGTGCCACTGTTCGTCGAGGAGCTGACGAAAGCTCTATTGGAGGGTGCCGAGGCTTCGAATGGAAGGTCAGCGTCACTGGAAGTGCCAGCCACGCTGCAGGCGTCGTTGATCGCACGCCTCGATCGGATTCCTGCGGCGAAGCAGGTCGCTCAGATTGGTGCCGTTATCGGTCGCGAATTTGGGCGCAAACTGCTCGCCGTCGTGGCACACGTGCCTGAGGCGCAACTGGATGACGGCATCGACACTCTGGTCGCTTCAGGGCTGGCGTTCCGGCGGGGCCAGCCGCCCGAAGCGATCTACACCTTCAAGCATGCGCTCGTGCGGGACGCCGCCTACAGCACTCTGCTACGCAGCCAGCGTCAGGAGCTCCATGCCCGAATTGCGAGTGCGCTTGAAGGTTCGGATATCATCGCTAATCAACCGGAGCTCCTGGCGCACCATTACACCCATGCTGGCATGACCGACCGGGCTATCGAGCATTGGCGTCTTGCAGGTCTGCGCGCTATCGGGCGATCGGCTCACGCCGAAGCAAGCGCACACTTCAGGATCGCGCTTGAACTGCTAGGGAGTCTGCCTCCAGGCGACGAACGCGACGCGCAGGAGCTGGATCTCAGGCTCGATCTCGCCCTACCCCTGATCGCCCTCCATGGCTTTGGCTCGGCGTCGGTCGAAGAGTGTGCGCTTCGAACGTTGGCTCTCTCCGACAGCCATGGCGGTTCATCCAATCGGTTCGCCGCGCATCGGCTAGCCTGGAACTCCTGCCTGATGCGCCAGCCAATCACGAAGACGATTTCTTTGGCACGAGAGCTCTTCTCGTTGGCCACGGCCAGCGCAGAGTCAGGCGAAGCTTGCCGTGGCTCATCGGTCGTTGGGCTACTCGCTGCTGATCGCCGGCGAATTTCGTCAAGCGGATACGATCCTCGCCCGCGGCGTGGCTCTGGCCGACACTGTTCCTGATCACGAATTTGCCGCCTACGGCGAGCATCCCAGCATGATCTGTCGGATTTATTGCAGCCAGGCGCAGCTCATGCGCGGCTTTGCAGGTTCGGGGGCGCAACTCGCTGAGGAGGCGGTCGCGTTTGCTCGACGCGACGCGAACGCTCACAGTCTTGCCTGGGTGCTGTGTGTGGCTGCACACTCGTTCTCAACACTTCACGAGCCCCATATCACCGCCCGGTTCGCATCGGAAGCCATCACCAGGGCACGTGACCATGACTTGCCGCAGTGGCTCGCGCTTGCCGAACGTTGCTTGGGCTGGGCCATGCACAGGCTTGGCAACTTCGCAGAGGGATTGGCCCTCCAACTCCAGGGCGTTAAGCGATGGAGTGATAGCGGAGCCATGCTCCATCTCACCCATTGCGAGGTTCTCCTTGCTGAGAGCTTGCTTCGAGAAGGCCGCACGGTGGAAGCCCGGAGCCACATCGACATAGCTAACACCCATCGCGCGACGTACCGCGAGCTTTACCTTGCGGCAGAGATAGACCGGTTGCAGGGTTTGCTGTTGCAAGCTGAACATGCTCCGTTCGAGATCGTCGAACAGTACCTGCTAAAATCATTGGAGACGGCGCGTCGGCAGGATGCTAGACGGCTTGCCATTCGTTCCGCCACGACGTTTGCGCGCATGCTGGTCGACAATGGGCAGCGCGGCCGTGCGACCGATATTCTGGCTCCGATCTTCGACTGGTTTACCGAGGACTTCGAAGCGGCTGATCTGCAGCTGGCAAAAGTGCTGTTGAACGAGTTGCGATAAGGCGCATCGACTAACTATCGCCGGGATTTCTCGTGTGATTTCGTCCGTTCCCCCGCGATCGTGCCGCCACGGCCCCAGGAATCACAAGGTCGCCCCGCAGGTTGGTGTTGGCAGCGGCACCGTTGCGGAACCCGACCGCGCTCGCCTAACCATCACCAAGCCTGGATACTTCATCTCAGGAAAATGATAGAACCTTCCGGGTGGCTTGCGAAGCTTGCGGAGCCGGTTGGAAAGGTGTAACAACCCGGCTCCGGAACGGCTGGCACGAGCCTGACGGCCAAAAAAATCCCCGCCTCGACCCTGCCAATCAGCGTTGCGCGTCGGGCTCATCGCGCGAACCAATCTTTCCGAGCCGGGGGGATTGGTGCGAGCGGGCAATGGAAAAGCTGCACGTGCCCGATGCGCCGCTGCCACGGCGTTGGACGGGGCGCGCCGATTGTGAACACGTCACACGACCGGCGCCCCGATCACCAGTTGTGACGCAAGGAGGGCTTAGGACGTGACTCGCAGACAACTCGGGATGGCAGCCGCCATCACCCTACTCACCTGCGTCGCCGAGGTCACAAGCGGGATTGCGCGTGCGCAGACGCCCTTAAGTGACACAGGGATTGTGACGCACTATCAAACCGCCGTCATAGACGGAACCAGCTTGTTCTATCGTGAGGCAGGCCCGTCCACAGGCCCGGTCGTTCTCCTTCTCCACGGCTTTCCGACATCGTCGCACATGTTCCGAAACCTGATTCCGGTGCTGGCGGACCGCTATCATGTGATCGCACCGGACTATCCAGGCTTCGGACAGAGCGCCGCGCCAGACCACACTCAGTTCGCCTACACCTTTGCGCACTACGCCAGTCTCGTCGACGCACTAATGCAGAAACTCGGGGCCATGCGCTATGCCATGTACGTCATGGACTACGGCGCACCCGTCGGCTATCGCTTGGCACTGCTGCACCCCGACCGCGTCACCGCGCTGATTGTGCAAAATGGGAACGCCTATGCCGAGGGACTCGAGGCGTTTTGGGATCCCATCAAATTGTACTGGGCCGACGGGTCGGAGGCGCATCGGCGGGCGCTGGACTTCCTGGTGGCCCCGGAGACCACGAAGTTCCAGTACACTGACGGCGTGGGCGATGTGTCGCGCATCAGTCCCGACAACTGGGTGCACGACCAAGCCCTGCTGGATCGCCCCGGCAACCGAGACGTACAGCTCGATCTGTTTCACGACTACGGCACGAACGTGCCGTTGTATCCGGAATTTCAGGCGTTCTTCCGCAAATACCATCCTCCGACGCTGATCGTGTGGGGCAAGAACGACAAGATCTTCCCGGCCGCCGGGGCCGGTCCTTACCTCCGCGACCTTCCTAAGGCCGAGTTGCACCTGCTGGATACCGGGCACTTCGCGCTCGAAGACAAGCTCGATGTCATGGCGCCGATGATCCGTGACTTTCTCGATCGCTCGATTGCGCCAAAATGAGCGAGCGCTGCAACACGCTTTGCGGCGTCATTATGAGGTCCTGCGTGACAAGTCGGGACCACGGTCGGCCCAGCGATGACCCCGCCTGCCGCCGCAGGATCTTGTTGGGCAACCTTGCCCAGCGCGATGCGGATCTCCTGGCCTTCATCGAAAACTAAGCGGTTGAGCCACACAGTCGGGAGCAATGCAATGGCAACATCAAGGCGAGGATCGCTGTCCCGACGCCGCTTCTGCCTTTGCTGCGTCGGCGCGGCCGGCGCGGCCGCTGGGAATTGGCTCACGCCGCGCGAGGCTTTTGCGGAGGCTCGCGGGCTCGTCAGCCTGATCAGGGATAGCGCCGCCGTATCGCCGATCGTCACGCACAAGCTCCGCAACAACATCAGCGTGCTGGAAGGATCTGGGGGCACGGTCGCCGTGCTGTCGGGTCCTGACGGCAAGGTGCTGATCGATGCGGGCATTGCTGTCTCGCGCCCACACCTGACGAGGTCCCTGACAGATCTCGGTGCCGATCCCATCACGCACCTGATCAACACACATTGGCACTTTGATCATACTAACGGCAATCCTTGGCTCAATGCGGCCGGCGCGAAGATCATCGCGCAGGAGAACACGCGCAAATATCTGTCTCAAGTTCAGCGTGTGGACGATTGGGACTATAATTTCCTGGCACTGCCGCCAGACGGCATTCCTAGCGAGGTGTTTGCCGAGGAGCGTAGCCTCAAGCTCAACGGAGTGACGATGGCACTTAAACACTACGGCCCGGCGCACACCGACAGCGACATTTCCGTGACGTTTGTCGAACCGAATGTGATCCACGTAGCCGACACCTTCTGGAACGGTGTTTATCCATTTATCGACTATTCGACGGGCGGCAGTATCGACGGGATGATCGCGGCATCCGATGCCAATCTCGCCGCGACCAATGACGACACCATCGTCATCGCCGGCCACGGTAAAGCAGTCGGCAACAAAGCCGAGCTCCAGGAATTCCGGGAAATGCTCGTCACCGTCCGCGAAAAGGTCGCTGCGCTCAAACGGCAGGGGCGTTCGCGTGACGACACTGTAGCGGCCAAACCGACGGCGGCTTTCGATGCCAAGTTCGGTCGCTTTGTAATCGATCCGGGTTTCTTCACTCGATTAGTTTACGAGGGCGTGTGAGCGTGCACGTCGTGCAGATATCCTCCCGATCATTCCATTCGCAGAGGCCGAAGTGAAGTCTGCTCACTCAACGAAGGCCCCGTTGTGCGAGGTCGCTGGAGGCGTCTGACGTTCCGCCTGCGCCAGCTCAAGGCGACGGAGAAGTACAATGAATGAGCCGGTATCAAACAACGCCCCACAACACAGCGGCATCGTTCCCGCGTTGGGGGAGACTCCGATCTTTCAGGTTGGCGAGCAGGTCAGGGTCGCGCAGCGCTTCCCGCTCGGTCACTACCGGGTCCCTCTGTATCTTCGTGGCAAGACTGGTGTCGTCGAGAGGCTCGTTCAGCCGGCGGTCGACAACGAGGAGGAGGGCTTCGGCCGAAACGCCGGCATGAAGCGTCACTACTATCGTATCGCCGTTCCGATGACCGAAATCTGGCACGAGTACGCTGGCACCCGGAACGACCGACTCTACATCGAGGTGTTCGAGAGCTGGTTGGAGTCCGTCGACCATGGATGACCACGACCAAGTCCCCACGCCGAGATCAGCGAGACCGAGCGACCTGGCTACTTCGACACGCTGGAGTCGGCGTTAGAGGAGCTGCTGATCGAACGGCGGCTCATCGCACCCGGCGAGATCAGAGCCCAAATCGACGTGCTGAACTCGCGGACACCCGCTCTGGGTGCCAAGGTGATTGCACGCGCTTGGACAGATCCAACGTTTCGGGCGAGCTTGCTGGCGGATGGTCGTGGTGCTTGCGAGGAGCTCGGCATCACTTTCTACGACGACACCGGTCTTGTCGTCTTGGAGAACACGGCCACCGTCCACAATCTGGTCGTCTGCACTCTGTGTTCCTGCTACCCACGCCCCGTCCTCGGGTTGCCACCGGATTGGTACAAGCTGAAGCCCTACAGGGCGCGGGCGGTCGTCGCGCCGCGCGCACTACTCGCCGAATTTGGCACGGTCATCCCAGACAGTGTGGAGATCCGCGTCACGGAACTCGACGTCGGCACTTCGCTTCCTTGTACTGCCGCTCCGTCCGGATGGGACTGAAGACTATACCGAGGAAGCGTTGGCTGCGCTTGTAACGCGTGACGCAATGATCGGGGTTACCCCGGTAAGCGTTGACGGTAGGAGAGTTGCAGCATGAGCACGATCGAAGACTTCATGCACCGCCTGCCGAACGACGTGGGCGGGCTTCCGTCCGCATCCTTCGAGCGCCTCGAGCACGAGCTGAAGCCGTGGGAGAAGCGCTGCCATGCGCTAGCCGACGTTCTTGACTTCCACAAAATCATCAACACCGAGGAAAAGCGGCGTGGTGTCGAGGCGCTCGGCGCAGAGATGATCGGCAGGCTCGGCTACTACGAACGGTGGCTCACGGCTTTCGCCGTGATCCTGTTTCAAAAGGGTGTACTGACCCCGACCGAACTTGCTCGGAAAATGCAGGAGATCGAGGAGCGAGCGGAATCGAAGCAAGCGGATGCCGCAGTGTTATGACCGCGGGTCCGATGGCGTCCACCTCGTCCGCCTCCGGCGCGATGCGGATCGATCTTGCTGACCCGACGCACCGCGTCATTGACTGCCGAACAGTGCACCGGGGGATCGCGCCTCGGGCGGCAGTCCGATGACAGGTCAAGGTCTCGACCGAGAGGCATGTCAATGACGACACCCTTGGGAATGCTGACGGTGCGGAGCCTCCATGGACCGCGGGAGACCATGGACCGACTTGTCGACAAGATTGCAGCACGAGGCATGACCGTCTTCGCTCGCATAGACCATGGCGAGGCTGCCAATGAGGCGGGCCTGATGCTTCGTCCTACCGAACTGCTCATCTTCGGAAGCGCCCGGGCCGGAACGCCGCTGATGCAGGCCGCTCAAACGCTCGGCGTAGACCTGCCTCTCAAGGCGTTGGTCTGGCAGGACGAAATCGGAACGACGTGGCTGGGCTACAACGATCCACATTGGCTCGCGAGCCGACATGGCGTAGCTGCCGACTGCAAATCTGTTCTGCACGTCATGGGCGAGCTCCTTGCTGCCATAGCGCGTGAGACGACCGGAAACGGCGGGGACGCCTCCTAAGGGCAACTTCCACGACCTTGGAGCACGTCGCCTTCGATCCGCCGCTCGAGCCAGCGGCCGCCCGCGAGGTCGCCCGAATACGCGCCGTTCTCAACCACCACCTTGCCGCGTAGCGTCGTCAGGCTCGGCCAAGCGTCAACTTCGCGGCCCTCCCAGGGCGTGTAGTCGGTCTCGTGCAGGTCTTCCTTGCGGACCGCACGGCGCAGTGCCGGGTCCAGCACGCAGATGTCCGCGTCGCTGCCGGCCGCGATCGCGCCCTTGCGAGGATACAGCCCCATGATCCGCGCGGCATTGGTGGAAACGAGATCGACGAAGCGCCCGAGGTCGTAGCCGCGCTTTCCGACCATCTCCGTGTACATGAGGGCGACGCGCGGCTCGACCCCGGCGTTGCCGCCCGTCGTGTCGTCGATGCGCCGGCCTTGCAGCTTGCGTTGCAGGGTGCAGCAGATCTCGTCGGTGGCAACGCAATTGATCGAGCCGTCAAGCGTGCCGGCCCACAGCGCCGCTTGGTCCTCGGGCGACTTCAGCGACGGATAGGTGTGGTAAATCTGGCCGTTCGGCAGCCGGTAGTCGTCGCTGGTGTAGAGCATGTATTGGTGCAGCAACTCGCCGTAGATCGGCAAGTGCCGCGCGCGGGCTTCGCGGATCGCGGCGACCCCGGTGCCGGCGCTGACATGCATCATGTAGAGCGCGGTGCCGGGCACGTTCTCGGCCAGGCGGATCACCCGGCGGAACGAGATGTCCTCCGACAGCGTGTTGTGGACTTCGGCCATGTTCTCGAAGCCGGTGCGGTCCTCGCGCATCAGCTTGGCGTACATGTGCATCACGATGTCGTTGTCTTCGGCGTGGATGACGCCGAGGCCGCCGTGCTTCGCAAGCACTCCGAACACCTCGTGGATGTCGCCGAAATCCACCATGCGGCCCTTGCGGGAAGGCGTGATGTCGGTGGTGAAGATCTTCACTGTGGGATAGCCCGCTTGGATCGCCTCCGCGAGCTGGGGATAAAGGTCGGGCGACAGCGTGCCCTCGACCATGAGGTGCTGCGCGTAGTCGCAGGCGCAGCGACCGCGCCAGTCCCGTTCGCGCGCTTCGATCGCGGTCTGCACCGACGCGCCCAGGGAGGCGCGGGTGAAATCGATGAGGGTTGTGGTGCCGCCGTGGAGCGCGGCGCGGCTGACGATTTCGGGGCCGTCGGTGTCGCCCCAGCTGCCATCGGGATTTGGCAGCGGCCATTTGCAGTGCACGTGCGGATCGATGCCGCCGGGCATGACGATCTTGCCGGTAACATCGATCAGCCGCGCGCCCTCCGGAACGGTGGCTTGACCGGCGGGAGCGAGTTCGACAATTCGCTCGCCCGCGATCAGAACATCGAACGAGCCGACGCCTGTGGGCGTGACCACCCGATCGCCGCGTATCACCAGATCGACCATGAGTGCCCCTTGCCGCTCGCCGGTATGGTCGGACGCATGCCGGTCCGGCACAAGCCGGACGGTCGTTATCGGGTCGCCGTCCGACCCCGCAGCCATCCGGGAGGCGGTTGCAGTCACGAAGCCGATCGGCTGTATGCTGCGTCGCGACATGGACACGTATCGCTTCGATATCGTCGTCGTCGGCGCCGGCATCGTCGGCGCGACCTGCGCCGCCGCGCTTGCACCCACGCACCGGGTGGCACTCATCGAAGCGGAGGAGGCCCCGGGCTATCACAGCACCGGGCGCTCGGCCGCGTTCTGGATCCTCAACTACGGGCCGGTGGACGTGCGGGCGTTGACCGGCGCCTCCCGCGCCTTTTTCGAGCAGCCGCCGCCTGGCTTCGCCGACTTTCCGCTGACCCGCCGTCGCCCGATGGTGTTCCTGGCACCGAGCGAGCAGCGCGCGCGGTTGGATCAGCTGCTCGCAGAAGGCATCGAGCTCCGCTCGATCGCTGTCGCCGAGATCGCGGCCATGATTCCCGGACTTCGTCCGGGCTACGCCGAGGCGGCGGCGATCGAGGACGACGCTTTCGACATGGACGTAGCGGCGATCCTGCAGGGCTACCTGCGGCAGCTCCGGGCGGCAGGGGGCGTGCTGGCGCTGCGCCAGCGGTCGGGGCGGATCGAGCGCCGGGCCGGTGCCTGGCGGGTGGAGACCGCCGGCGGATCGGTGTTCGACGCGCCCGTGATCGTGGACGCGGCGGGTGCTTGGGCCGACGAAGTGGCAAAGCAGGCGGGCGTGTCGCCGCTCGGATTGGTGCCGTGCCGTCGGACGGCGGCGATCATCGACCCGGCTCCCTGGCTCGTGGAGGACTGGCCGATGATCAACGACGCCGAGCACACCTGGTACGTCCGGCCCGAGGCCCGCACCAAGCTGTTGGTGTCGCCCGCCGACCAGACCCCGACCCACGCGCACGACGTGCAGCCGGAGGAACTCGACATCGCGCTCGCGATCGACCGGATGCAGCGGGCGCTCGACATCGAGGTGCGTCGGGTAGAACGGAGCTGGGCGGGGCTGCGGACTTTCTCCCCTGATGGCAGCCTTGCGATCGGGTTCGACGCGGTGGCGGACGGCTTTTTCTGGTGCGCGGGGCAGGGCGGTTACGGCATCCAAACGTCGCCTGCGGCGGGAAGGCTGGTCGCGGACCTCATCTCGGGGCGCGATCCGGGCGAGGCGGGGGCGATACTGGCGGCGGTCGATCCCGGGCGGTTCGCGCGGTCGCGGGGCGCGGTTTCGATCCTCCCACCCGGGGGCGATGCGCCGTTGTGATACGGCGTCTTGCCTAACGGCGGGGCGGCGAATATCGACATCGCAAGCAACGGAGGACGGCTATGGACCGGGTCACAATACTCGACGATGAACTCTGGCCGGGCGTACCGTCGGAGGTGATCGAAAAAGCGAAGGAAGCGGCCTCGGCGGAGCCGGTTTGGATCGCCAGGCGCGACGACGGCCACTTCGTGTCGCTCGACGGGCCGCAAGGCGGGCCGGACACCGCGACCGGCGACCTCATCTACATCGCCGAGGTCAGCCCACCGGAGCGCTGAGCCGGCCTACGCCTGGGTCAGTACCCAGAACAGGACGGCGGACAACAGGACGGTCACGGGCAGGGTGACGACCCAGGCAATCACCATGCTGCGTACCGTCTTCCACTGCATCCCCGAGCCCGCCCCGACCATCGTGCCGGCCACGCCCGAGGACAGGATGTGCGTGGTGCTGACTGGCAATCCGCTGTAGCCGGCCGTGCCGATCAGCCCGGCCGCCACCAGCTCGGCGGAGGCGCCTTGGGCGGGCGTGAGATGCTTCTTGCCGATCCGCTCGCCGATGGTGGTGACGATGCGCTTGTAGCCCACCATGGTTCCGGCACCGAGACAGAACGCGCTCAGCACCCGCACCCACCAGGGCGCATATTCCACCGCCCTCCGCATCTTGCCTCGCAGCTCGCTGGCTTGCTTCTTTTCCGGCGGCTGGGCTTGCTTGTGTTCGGCGACCAGCTTCAGCTCGTCGTTCAACCGATAGATGTCGTCGCGCACCGCGGAGCGCTCGCGGTCAGGAATGTCGGACAACGACTGCAGATCGCCGAGACGCTGGGACAGGCTGTCTACCGCCTTTACCGCCAGATTTTTCTGATCGTCGCCGAATCGCGCAATGAGCGGCGCCGCCGCCTGCGCCGCTTGCACGATCTCGGCCGGTTTCACGCCCGACGGAAGATTGAGCGTGTAGTGCGCAGGCAGGACACCGATCACCGTCAGCATGATGAGGCCGATGCTCTTCTGACCGTCGTTGGAGCCGTGCGCGAAGCTGACGCCGCTGCAGGTGAGGATCAGGAGGCAGCGCACCCAGAGCTTAGGCGGCTCTCCCTCCTTGGTAGGCTCGAACAGCCGCCGGTCGCGGATCACCACACCGGCAATCTTGAACAGGATGAAGGCGCCGATGAAGCCAAGCACCGGTGAAAACAGCAGCGCGCGCACGACGCTCCAGACTTGGCTCCAGTCCACTCCCTGACCCGCACCGCGCCCGACGATGAGAGCGTCGGCCACGCCGATCCCGATCAGGGAGCCGATCAGGCAATGCGAGCTCGAGTTCGGGATGCCCCGCCACCAGGTCGCCAGGTTCCAGAACAGGGCGGTGCAAAAAATTGCCAGCAGCATGCCCGTTGCCGGGTTCCCGTTCGGGCGGAGTGAGCACGTCGGGCGGCAGCAACTCGACCATCGTGTAGGCCACCGCCACGCCGCCCAGCAGCACGCCGGCGAAGTTCATTGTGCCCGAGAGTATTACCGCCACGATCGGCTTCAGCGAATGCGTGTAGATGACCGTCGCGACGGCGTTAGCGGTGTCGTGGAACCCGTTCGTCGCCTCGAAGGCGAGCACGAGAACGAAGCAGAACACCAGCACCGCAAGGGAGCCGGTTGAAGCGGGAACGATGCTACTGAGCATGCTGGCGCAACGATCGACGCGGTTGCGGGATGCACCTTGTCATCAAGTGTTCATGCACCGATCGAGTTGAATCCGACGGAACGAAGCGTTAGACGACGCGCCCGGTCTCCGGCTCAATCAGGTGCATGTGGTTGAGATCGACGGAGAGCGGCAGCAGTTCGCCCGGGGCGGCATGGGTCGCGGGATCGACGCGGGCGCAAACCGGGGTGCCGCCGACGGAGAAATACACCATTGTCTCCATGCCCATCGGCTCGACCACTTCCACCGGCGCCTCGATCCGGGCGACGCCCGGCTTGGCGTTATCCTGGTAGTCGGACAGGTGCTCGGGACGCAGTCCCAGCAGCATCTCGCGGTCCTTGAACCGCTCGTAACGATCCTTGCGGGCCGGCGGAACCGGCAACATCATCCCGTCGGTGACCCGCACGGAAAGGCCCGCCGAGCCGTTCGTCACACGGCATGGAAAGAAGTTCATCGCCGGGCTGCCGATGAAGCTCGCGACGAAGCGGGTCGCCGGATGGTGGTACAGCTCCTGCGGCGGTCCGACCTGCTCGATGTTGCCGTCGTTCATCACCACTACCCGATCGGCCAGCGTCATCGCCTCGATCTGGTCGTGCGTGACATAGACGGTGGTGGTGTTGACGGTCTGATGCACCTTCTTGATCTCGTAGCGCATCTGCACGCGAAGCTTGGCGTCCAGGTTCGACAGCGGCTCGTCGAAGAGAAATACCTTGGGGTCGCGCACGATGGCGCGGCCCATCGCGACGCGCTGGCGCTGGCCGCCGGAAAGCGCCTTGGGCTTGCGTTCTAGCAACTCGCCGATGTCGAGGATGCGTGCCGCGTTGTCCACGCGGCGCTTGATTTCGTCGCGCGCGAACTTCCGCAGCTTGAGCCCGAACGCCATGTTGTCGAACACGCTCATGTGCGGATACAGCGCGTAGTTCTGGAACACCATGGCGATGTCGCGGTCTCGCGGCGGGACGTCGTTGACGATGTCGCCGCCGATCCAGATCTCGCCCGAGGTGATCTCCTCGAGCCCGGCGATCATGCGCAAGGTGGTGGATTTGCCGCAGCCGGACGGGCCGACCAGCACCACGAATTCGTGGTCGTCGATCTCCAGATCGATCGCCTTCACCGCCTGGAGGTTGCCGTCATAGGACTTGACGACCTTGCGGAGGACACCAGCGATACCTGCGCCATGTGTTGCGGACGGCCCTCAGTCCCTTGGTGGCGCCGGCGGTCAGGCCGGCGATGTAGTAGTCCATCAGAAACGCGTAGACGATTACCGGCGGAGCAGCGGCGATCACCGAGCCGGCCATGATCTTGCCCCACTGGAACACGTCGCCGCGCACGAGGTCGCTGAGAGATGCCGACAGTCAGCACCATCTGGTCCATCGAATAGAGATACGCCATCGGATACAGGAACGCGCCCCAGCTGATGGTGAAGGCAAAGATGGTCGCGGCGATGATGCCGGGCATGGCGACCGGGAATGAAGATTTTCAGCAGGATCTGAATGTAGCCTGCCCCGTCGATGAGCGCCGCCTCGTCGAGCTCCTTCGGGATCGAGCTGAAGTAGCCGATCATGATCCAGGTGCAGAACGGCACCGCGAGCGTCGGATACACCACAGCCAGGCACCAGAACGTTGTTGATCAGCCCCAGCGCGCCGAGGATCTGGAACAGCGGAATGAACAGCAGGGAAGCTGGGATCAGATAGCTGAGGAACACGCCGGTCGCGAGCACGGAGCTGCCCCAGAAACCCATCCGCGCCAGGCCGAACGCCGCCATCACCGAGATCACCATGGAGACGACGACCGTGACGACCGTGATCATCACGGAATTGATGAAGAAGTGCTGGAAGTTGGAGGAGGCGAACAGCTCGAGGTAGTTGCTGAGGGTCGGGTGGTGGACAATCCAGGGATTACCCGCCTGCGCCGAGATCTCGCCCGACGACTTGAAGCTCGTCACCACCGTGTAGAACGGCGGCACAAGGAACATGAAGACGAACACCAGCAGCGCGGCGTAGCTGCCCCACAGCGCCCAGCGCCGCTGCGCTGCCAGGCTGCGACGGCTGCGCCGCCGAGCGGCGGGGACCGGGACGGCGGAGGCTGTCGTGCTGCTCATGCCGCGATCTCCTTGGTCCGTTGCGTGACGCCGCGCAGCACGAAGAACGCGGCGAACGCGAGGATCGGAAACATGAACAGCGAAACCGAGGCGCCGAGCGGAATGTCGCCCGATTGGATGCCGGTAACGAAGGCGTAGGTGGCGAACAGATGCGTCATGTCCTGCGGGCCGCCGGAGGTGAGGATGCGCACGATGTCGAAGTCGGCGAACGTCACGATCAGGCTGAACAGCACGGTGATGGCGATGATGTTGCGCATCATCGGCAGGGTGACGAAGAACAGCTTCTGCGCCGCGCCCGCGCCGTCGATCGCCGCCGCCTCATAGAGCTGCTCGGGCACCGATTTCAGGGCCGCGAGATACATGATCATGAAGAAGGGGGTGCCAAACCAGACATTCACGGTGATCACGCACAGCCGCGCGATCCACCCCTGGCCGAGCCACGGGACGCTGGCGAAGCCGAGCTGGTTGAGTAGCCAGTTAAATGCCGAGTAGGACGGGTCGAACAGCCACCACCAGCCGAGCGTGGACATGGCCAATGGGATGACCCAGGGCACCAGCAGCAAGCCGCGCCAGATGCGCTGGTTCGCGACGGGATGTTGTGCATCAGGTGTGCAAGGATGAAGCCGAGGATCGCCTTCAGCACCACGGCGGTGATGGCGAAGAAGCAGCTCTGGAACACGACGAGCTGGAACGTGTTGCGCTTCAACAGGAACGCGAAGTTGCCCAAGCCGACGAATTTCGTCATGTGCTTGTTCAGCATGCGACAGATAGATCGCGTAGATCGCCGGGTAGACCACCAGCCCGGCGATCAGCAGGATGAGCGGCAGGCAGAGCAGGAACGCGGTGGTCGAGCGCCGCCGGGCGAAACGATGCAGGGTGTTGCCGCGCGCGGCTTGCTCCGAGGCGGGAGCCGACCGCGAGGTCGACCGGGTCCATGCTGGTGCCGTCCAGCCATGGCGATCTCTCTGCCCGGCTCATGATCGTCAGCGCGTGAAGCCTTCGAGTTCGTCGTTCGCCCAGGCGATCACCTGCTTGATCGACTGCCCGCTATTGCAGCTTGGACAGCATGGTCGGCATCGTGCCGCGATTGTAGATCTGCACGGCGATCTCGGGAGGCGCCGGAAACGCCGCAATATGCGCCTCCTCGTTGTGCCATTTGCGCATCGGGTAATTGAACACAGTGCCCTTGGGCGGCTCGACCTCCGCCCACACCGGCAACTCGAGCATCGCGGGAAGGGCGGCAGGTCGTAGCCGTGCACCACCGTCTCGCGCTCCTGCACCTGGTCGCGCTGCATCAGGTATTCGATCAGTTCCTTCGCGGCGCCCTTGTTCTGCGCAAACGACCAGACGCCCCAGAAGAAGGGGAGATATGGCATGAAGCGGCCCTTTGGGCCGGCCGGGGCCGGGAACGTCCAGCAATCGGCGGCAATCTTGCGGGGCGTCGCGCTTGGCCACCGCCCAAGCCGATGGCGGATTCCAGATCAGCGCCGCCTTGCCTGAGATCAGCGCGCGGTTGTTCGACGCGTCGTCGAAACTTGTGGCGTCGGCCGGCAACGCCTTCACAAGCCGCTTCCCATGCTCAAGCACCTGCCGAACAGGGTCCGAGTCCACGGTGATGTCGCCCTTGGCGTTCACCAACTCGGCGCCGTAAGCGCGGAACAGCGCGCCCGCGAAATCGACGCTGTCGGAGGTCTGGCCCACGCCGATCGCGAACGGCATCCCGGCCTTGGAGCAGGCCTCGGCGGCCTTGAGATGCGCGTCGTAGGTCCAGCCGTCGGCCGCCGCCGTGTGCTCCTCGCGCGCGGATACATCGCCACCACGTCGAGCCCGGCCTTTTCTTTCAGCACGCTGATACGCCCGCACGGCCCCTTGTTTTGCGTGCCGACGCTGGTCGGCACCGCCACCCAGTGCCCCTTCACCTTGGCGAGGTACTCGCAGATCTGATTGGGCTGTCCGAACTTGCCGGCGAGCCGCCCATCACGTCGTCCATGGGCGTCAATTGGTCGGCGTAATGCTGCACTTCCCAGGTTGGGAACGCCTGGATGTCGTGTCCGGTCCCAGCCTGCGCTTCGGCTGCGAGCGTCAGCAGGATCTTCTGACCAACGGACGTGATGAAGTCGACCTGGACGTCCACCTTGTTCTGGTCCGCCCAGGCTCCGACCTGCTTTCGCATCACGTCGTTGCCTGCGGGCACCCAGTGGTCCCAAAAGCCGACGGTCAGCTTGCCGGCGGCACCCGCCGTGCGGATATGGACCCACGGCAGGGCGCTCGCCGCCGCACCGAGCTTGAGGGCACCGCGGCGGCTGAACCTGCGCGAGGATGTCATTTCTGTCGCAACTCCATGCTGGAGGGAACGGGTCAGCGAACGAAGTCTTCGGCAGCGCGCGCCTGATGGAGGTGGATGAGCGGCAGTGCCGCCGCTGCGGCGTCCAGCCCCAGCGTGCCACGATGCGAAACTCGACGCCCCGTGATCATGTTCGACGTCCC
This sequence comes from uncultured Alphaproteobacteria bacterium, assembly GCA_963757115.1. Lineage (GTDB taxonomy): Bacteria > Pseudomonadota > Alphaproteobacteria > Acetobacterales > Acetobacteraceae > CAVWQV01. Next base: position 49,669 of record CAVWQV010000004.1, read on the forward strand.
CCGCGCGCGCTCCAAGCGCAAGCTATTCAGTCGGCCTTTTCAGCCGTTGCCGGCACGGTAGGAGGTTTCTGGGCCGGAAGGCAACGGACCCCGGGCCGTACGTCGCGCCGATTGCCGCTTATTCATCAAGCCTCTGCCGCACCAATTGCAGCACCCGATCGATGAACGCATCGGCGCTGCCGAGATAGGCGGCAGGATCGGTCATCCGTTCGATCGCTGCGCGGTCGAGATGCGCGGTGATCTCCGGCTCGGCCGCCAGTGCGTCGGCGAGCCCGATGCCGTCTGCCAGTGCCCGATCGCAAGCACGCTTGACCACATGATGCGCCTCACCCCGGCCGAGATGGGGCGCGAGACCCATCATCACCGCCTCCGCCACGATCAGGCCGCCGCTCGCTCCGAGGTTGCGCCGCATCCGTTCGGCGTCGACCACCATTCCCTCCGCGATCGCGCGGGTGTGCAGCAGGGCGCCGTGGGTGAGCACGAACGCCTGCGGCAGGGCCAGCAGCTCGGCCTGCCACGGCCCGGTGGCGCGCTCGTGGTCCTGCGCCATCGCACCCTGCATGACCGGCACCAGCGCCTGCACGGTGCGTGCGGCGGCCAGCACGTACTCGCTCGCGATCGGGTTGCGCTTTTGCGGCATGGTGGACGAGCTGCCCCGGCCCGCGACATAAGGCTCGCTCACTTCGGCAACCTCGGTTTGCGCGAGCAGGATCACGTCCGTCGCAATCTTGGCCAGGCTGCCGCACACCAGGCCGAGGAAGCCGACAACCTCGGCCAGCCCATCCCGGCAGACATGCCAGGGTGCCGGGGGCGCTGCGAGGTCAAGCTCGGCGGCCAGGCCTTCCATCACTGCAATGCCCTCAGCCCCGAGCGAGGCAAGGGTGCCCGCTGCACCCCCGAACTCCACCTGCTCGACGCGCGGGCGCAGCTGATCGAGCCGCGCAAGATGCGCGACGAACGGCTGCAGCCACGTCGCACACTTGAGGCCGAACGTGGTGGGAAGCGCGTGCTGGAGATGCGTGCGCCCGGCCATCACCGTCGCGCGATGCCGGTCGGCCTGGGAGGCGAGGGCGCGGACGATGGCCGCGAGCTCCGCGCGCACAAGGCGCAGGCCATCGCGCATCTGGAGCACCGTCGCGGTATCCATGATGTCCTGGGTGGTCGCACCCCAATGCGTCCAGCCGCCGTGCGCGCCCGCAGCACGCGACAGGCCCTGGACGAGCCCGACCACCGGGTAGCCGACGTTGCGCGCGCTCGCGGCGAGCTCCTCGGTAGACAAGTTCTCGACCCGCGCGGCTTTCGTGATCGCGTCCGCGGCGTCGTGGGGAATAATGCCGAGCCGCCCCTGCGCGCGGGCGAGGGCCGCTTCCACCTCCAGCATCCGGGCGAAATACGCGCGCTCGTCGAACACCGCGCGCATCGGGTCCGAGCCGTAAAGCGTGCCGAGGATCGGGCTGTCGGCGGGGTTGACCGGCATGGGGGTCAGACGTCGAGGAACACGGTCTCGCCTGAGCCTTGCAGGCGGATGTCCATGCGCCAGGTGTCCGGTCCGGCGCGACGTGCGACTAGCGTAGCGCGCCGCGCGGCATCCTCGATGGAGGCAAGCAGCGGGTCGGTCTCGTTCAGGGCTTCCCCGTCGAAGTAGGCGCGGGTGGCCAAGCCGCGCAGCAAGCCGCGCGCGAAAACCTGCAATGCGACATGCGGCGCTTGCTGCGCGTTGCCGCGCCCGGGCAGCGGGCCGGGCTTGAGCGTGCTGAAGCGGAACATGCCGTTCTGGTCGGTGCCGCACCGGCCGAAGCCCGAAAAACGCTCGTCCGGCGGCGGGTCGGCCTGCCATAGCTCGACACATGCATCCGTGACCGGCTCGCCCGCGCCATCCTCAACCCGGCCGATCAAGGTCATCGGCGTGCCCGTCGCACCGAAACGGGTCAGGTCTGCCCAGTCCTTGTCCTCAAGGAGGTGCCAGTAGGGGCCGATCGTCTGGCTCGCGGTGGGCGCGGCCATCTCAATGCTCCATCGGCGTCGCGTCCCGCCCGCGCAACACGAGGTCGAAACGGTAGCCCAGCGCCCAGTCCTCGCGGCCGATGGCCATGTCGAGCCGTGCGACCAGCCGGTCCCGCGCGGCCGCATCGGGGATCGACTGGAACACGGGGTCGAGCTCCAGCAGCGGGTCGCCGGGGAAATACATCTGGGTGATCAGGCGCGTGGCAAAGGCCGGGCCGAAAAACGAGAAATGGATATGGTTGGGCCGCCAGGCGTTCGCGTGATTGGCCCATGGATACGCGCCCGGCTTGATCGACACGAAGCTGTATCGGCCGTCCGCGTCGGTGAACACGCGACCCGCGCCGTGGAAGTTGGCGTCGAGCGGCGCGTCGTGCGTGTCGCCGGGGTGCTGATACCGGCCGGAGGCGTTCGCCTGCCAGATCTCCACCATGGTGTTCGGCACGGGCCGGCCGTCCTCGTCCGTGATCCGGCCGGACACGATGATGCGCTCGCCGAGTGCCGCCTTGCCGTCCCGCACGCTGAGGTCGGCGATCGGGGGGAACCGCTCGGGGAAAAGCGCGGGCCGGTGGTCTCCGTCACCGTCTGCGGCAGCGGGTGCAAGCCTTGGCCTGGATGGCGCAATCGTGTGCTGCGGTAGTCGGGAACGTCATAGAGGGGCTGGCTGCCCGGCTCATAGGGCCGGAACGGCTCAAGATCGGCCATTCGGTTCTCTCCTCGAAGCACCCTCTTTCCGTCCCGCTTTGTCGGCAAATGAGGGCAAGCGAAGACGGGCTATGAGCGGCCGGGGAGCGGCGCGCGTCAATCCCAGCGCGCCCGCTCCCCGATCAGATACAGGCCGCGCACGGCCTCGTCGGGCGGCACGATGGCCGGCCGGCCGCGGCAGGCAGTGATCGCTCGGGCGTAGAGCGCGGTCGCTTCCGGCGTGCCGATCAGATGCACCACCCCGCCGCGCGGCGTCGCGTCGCGCACCTCGTGACCAACGAGGAGCCCTTGCAGGTAGGCGGGCGCCGCCCCTTCGCTGAGTCGGCCGGCCAGCGCTAGCGCGCGCACGCCGAACAGGTGATGGAGCAGCCCGCCCTTGTCGGCCGAGCGCGCCACACCCTGATCGAAGGCGTGCAGGTCGACGGGAGCCTCGCGCACCATTCGGCCCAGCGCCGGCGCCAGGCGCAGCGCGGCCAGCGCCTCGCCCGTCATCCAGGTGGAGAAGCCCACCACCCGGCCGGCCTCGATCCGCGCCCATTTCGATTGCGTGCCCGGCAGACAGGCAATGCCGCGCTCGCCGATGGAGGGAAGTGCCCCCGCCAGCCGCGCTTCCTCCCCGCGCATCACCTCCGGCACGCCGCCCTCGTCGGTGGTGGCGAGACCGGGGACGAGCTTCACCTTGGCCCAGTCGAATGGCACATCCACCAGAGCTTCGGCGAGCTCCGCGGCACCCGCCGGGCAGGGAAGGAAGGCGGTCTGCAGCCAGCCCTCGCGCGCGCCGATCATGCCGGCGAGCACGACGTGCTCCTCGCCTGCCGCAAGCCAGGGTCCGATCTCCTCACGCAAGGTGTCGGCGAAACGCCCGTCCTGCACGCGGACAACGCCACGGGCTCCGGTCCGGCGGTCCCGGATCGCGCCGTCGCGGGCGAACCGGAAGGCGCGGAAGCTGGTCATGCGCCACTCAACGCCGATCATCGCTCACCCCTCGTCGGCGGCTAGGAGGGAGGCGTTGCCGCCCGCCGCCGCCGTGTTGACCGAAACGGAGCGCTCCTCGGCGAAACGATAGAGCGTGATCGGCCCGCCCGCCTTCGGCCCCGTGCCGGAAAGCCCCCGGCCGCCGAAGGGTTGCACGCCCACCACCGCACCGGTCTGGCCTCGGTTTACATAGGCGTTGCCGACCCGCAATCGCTCGACGATGCGACGCTGCACGGCCTCGATGCGGGAGTGGATGCCTAAGGTAAGGCCGTAGCCGGTGCCATCGATGGCGTCGAGCACGGCGTCGAGCCGATCCGGGGCGTAGCGGACCACATGCAGCACCGGCCCGAACACTTCCTGCCGGAGCCCGGCGGGATCGGCGATCTCGAACGCGCGCGGGGCGAAAAAGCAGCCATGTTCGGTGCCTGGGGGCAAGGGCACGACGAACAGGGAGCGGCCACGCTCGGCGGAATACGCTTCGAGATGCGCCCGCGCGGTCTCGTCGATCACCGGGCCGACATCCGTTGCGGGGTCGAGCGGGTCGCCGATCGCCAGCGCCTCCGCCGCGCCCTGCAGCATCGCGAGCACGCGTCCCGCAATCGCGTCGGGAACGCAGAGCAGCCGCAGCGCCGAGCAACGCTGCCCGGCCGAACCGAAGGCGCTTGCCAGCACGTCGCCCACGACCTGCTCGGGCAGCGCCGAGCTGTCCACGATCATCGCGTTGATGCCGCCGGTTTCAGCGATCAGCGGCACGAGCGGCCCTGGGCGCGCGGCCAGTGCGCGGGCGATCCCCTGGGCGGTCGCCGTGCTGCCGGTGAACGCGACACCGGCGAGGTGCGGATCGGCGACGAGTGCCGCACCCACCTCGCTGCCTCCGCTCAGCAAAGCGAGCGCGTCGCGGGGAACCCCGGCCTCTTGCAGCAGGGCGACCGCGCGGCCGGCGATCAGCGGGGTCTGCGGCGCGGGTTTGGCGGCAACCGCGTTGCCGGCAGCGAGGGCGGCGGCGACCTGCCCGGTGAAGATGGCGAGTGGGAAGTTCCACGGCGCGATGGCGCCGAACACCCCACGCCCGCCGAGCGACCAGGTGTTGCGCTCGCCGGTGGGGCCGGCAAGCTCGCGCGGCGGGCCGAACTGCTCGCGGGCGCGCGCGGCGTACCAGCGGCAGGCGTCGGCTGCCTCCCTGACCTCCGCTACTCCATCGGGAAGGGTCTTGCCGCCTTCGCGGGCCAGGAGGAGCAGGAGTTCGACGCGCGCCCCTTCGATCGCATCGGCGGCGCGGTCGAGCACCGCCGCCCGATGCGCCCCACCCGCCGCGTCCCAGGACCGCCAGCCGCCGGCTAGGCGGACCAGCGCCGCTCTCACGTCCTCTGCTGTCGCATCGTGGGCGATGCCCACCAGCTGCCGCCGGTCGGCCGGACTGCGGATCTCGCGCGCCGCCCCGCTGCCGCCGACCAGGTGCGATTTTCCGTCGCACTCATGTACGGCGGCAAGCACGCCCGGCGCCGATGCACGATCCGCCCAGTCGAGCCCGGCCGAGTTGCGTCGGTCGGAGAACAGGGCGACCGGCAGCGGAATGCGCGGGTTGGAGGTGGCCCCGACGGCCTGCAAGCGTGTCACCGGGTCGGCCACGATGTCGCTCGATGGGGACGTCCGGATCGACCAGGCGATGCACGAAGCTCGTGTTGGCGCCGTTCTCGAGCAGACGGCGCACGAGATAGGCGAGCAGGTCCTCGTGCGTGCCGACCGGGGCGTAGACCCGCACCGGGCAAACGGCGCCGGCCACGCCGTCGTACAGCGCCTCGCCCATGCCGTGCAGACGCTGCATCTCGAACGGCCGGCCGTCAGCCGTTTCCAGCACGCTGGCGAGGCTGTGAGCGTTGTGGGTGGCGAAGGCGGGGAGCAGCGCCGGGCTGTGCTCCAGCATGCGCCGGGCGCAGGCGAGCCAGCTGACGTCCGTCGCCGCCTTGCGCGTGAATACGGGGTAGTCCGCATAGCCTTCCACCTGCGCCAGCTTGATCTCGCTGTCCCAGTACGCGCCCTTGACCAGCCGGGCGGGGATGGTATGGCCCGTCCGCCCGGCCAGGGCGGCGGCCCAGTCCACCACGGCGAGGGCGCGCTTCTGATAGGCCTGGATTGCGAGCCCGAGCCCGTCCCAGCCGTCGAGCGAGGGATCGGCGAGCACCGCGGCGAACACGTCCAGGCTGATCTCCAGCCGCGACGCTTCCTCCGCATCGACCGTTAGGCCGATGCCCACGTCTCGTGCCGCAACCGCGAGGCTGAGCAGGGCTTGGATGAGTGCGGGCACGCAGCGTCCGGCTTGCAGCGGCTCGTAGCGCGGATGCAGCGCGGATAGCTTGACGGAGATGCCCGGCCCGTCGACCGGCCCGCGCCCCGCACTCGCCGCACCGATGGCGGCGATCGCCGCTTGGTAGGCGCGCATGTAGCGCTCTGCGTCGGCGGCGGTGCGCGCAGCCTCGCCGAGCATGTCGAAGGAGTAGCGCCAGCGTCGGCCTTCCGCCGTCCCCGCCCGCTCCAACGCTTCCGCAATGGTGCGGCCCATCACGAACTGTCGCGCCAGCACGCGCATCCCGCGGCGAAGTGCCGCGCGGATAACCGGTTCGCCCATCCGGCGCACCAGGGATTGAAGGCTCCTGGTGACCCCGCCCGGCTCGGCTTGCAGGTGCAGTACGCGGCCGGTCAGCATGAACGCCCAGGCCGAAGCGTTGACCGTGAGGCTATCGCTCGCGCCGAGATGCGCCTGCCAGTCGGCCGCACTCATCCGATCTTCGATCAGAGCGTCGGCCGTCGCGGCGTCCGGGATGCGCAGCAACGCCTCCGCGAGGCAGAGCAGGGCGACGCCCTCCGCCGTGCCTAGGCCGTATTGCTGGAGGAAGTCGGTGACGTCGGCACCCGGCCGGTGCGCCGCGCGCGCGGCGGCCACGAGGTCATGCGCACGAGCCTGGACGCGCGCCGCGGTGGCGGGCGGCGGCGAGGCGAGGCGGAGCAGCGGCGCCAGCGCAACCGCTTCGGGAGCGCGATGGACGCTGCGCATCGCGCCTCGATCGTCGAGCCGGTGGGCGGCAGTATCGGGCATCGGCACAGACTACATCACCGCGCTTCCAGTTGCAGGTTTTGCGATGGCTGGCCGCTTGCCCACCGGCGGCATCTGTTGCTAGCTCCGCCCGCCACCCGCGCCGAGACGGGGCTCGGCGGCGGTGTCGTCCGGAGCCGAGACTCCGCCCTCCAACTGGAAGGAGGCCGTCCAATCATGCGGACCGTCACCGCGGTGCTGCAACCCAAGTTCCTCATCGTGGCTGCCTTCCTCGGGTCCGTCGCTTACGTGCACTTCCGGGGCGAAGTGCGGCACCGGTTCGGGCGTCAGCTGACCGATCATTCGACACTCCTCGCCCCGCTCAACGTGCTGATCTACCTGTTCTCCCGCGTCTCCTCCCGGCCCTATCTCCCGTTGACCGAGTTTCCCGAACTCGAGCGGCTGACCGCGAACTGGCGAACGATCCGCGCGGAGGGAATGCGGCTGCTGGACGAGGGCTTCGTCCGCGCCGCGACCGGCTACAACGACCTTGGATTCAACTCTTTCTTCCGCACCGGCTGGAAGCGCTTCTATCTCAAGTGGTACGGCGACCCGCTGCCGTCGGCCGAGCAGCTTTGCCCCGAGACGGTGAGACTTCTGCGGGAAACGCCGAGCGTGCATGGCGCGATGTTTGCCATGCTCCCTCCGGGCGGACGGCTCGTGAAGCACCGCGACCCGTTCGCCGGCAGCCTCCGCTACCACCTCGGCCTCCGTCACGCCCAACAACGACGATTGCTACATCGAGGTGGACGGCCAACGGAAAGGCTGGCGCGACGGCGAGGCGATGATCTTCGACGAAACCTACATCCACCATGCCGAGAACAAGACGGACGTGAATCGGCTGATCCTGTTCTGCGACGTGGAGCGACCGCTTCGCGGCCGGTTGCCGACGGCGATCAATCGCTTCGTGATGCATCGGCTCCTGCACGCGACCGCGACGCAGAACCGGCCGGGCGAGCGCGTCGGCGTCGCAAACCGGCTATTCGGGGCGATTTACCGGGTCCGGCTGCTGGGGAAGCGAGTCAAGAAATGGAACCGAAGGGTCTACTATGCCGGGAAGTACGCGGTCGCCGCCGGGGTTCTGGCGTGGCTTCTGATCTGACCGCGATGTGCGGCGCGATCGCGGAGACGGCGCAGTGAGCCCGATTTCAGCCGACCACGTCACCCAGAACTGGCAAATTGCCAAGCCTGCCGCCGCCGGCCGGCGCGGGATCGTGGTCTCGCAGGCGCGTGCCGCCGCCGAGGCAGGTGTTGCCGTGCTCGACGCGGGCGGTAACGCGGTGGATGCGGCGGTAGCGACCGCACTCGCCCTCGCTGCGGTCGAGCCCTGGAACTCGGGCCTCGGCGGAATTGGCTTTGCGCTGGTGCATCGTGCGGGCGAGCGTCGGGCGGAGGTGGTCGACTTCGGGCCGGTCGCGCCGCGCGGCTTGGACCCGGCGCGTTTTCGCCTGACCGGCCGGGAGACGCGCGACCTGTTCACCTGGCCCGAGGTGGCCGGTGACCTCAACATCCATGGCCCGCTGTCCTTCGTCATCCCGTCGGCTGTCGCCGGCTACACGCTGATGCACGAACGCTGGGGACGACTGCCGCAAGCGGAGGTGCTGGCGCCCGCCATCGCTCTGGCACAGCGCGGCTTGCCGCAGGACTGGTTCACCACGTTGAAGGTCGCCAACTCGGCGGCGGTGCTCAGGTTGTACCCGGAAAGCGCTCGCATCTATCTGCCCAACGGGTTGCCGCCGGTTACTCCCTACCAGGGCACCCCGGGCTTCTTCCGGCTTGGGCGTTTGGCCGAGACCCTGGAGCAGCTCGGGCGGGCCGGATTGCGGGACTTCTATCACGGCGACGTTGCGCGGAGCATCGCGGCGGACGTGCGGGCGATGGACGGGGTGCTCGGAGCGGACGACCTCGGCCGCTGCGCGGCGCGCACGAGGCCGGCAACGGAGGTGCGGTGGCGCGGGCGCACTTTGCAGCTCACAGGCGGGCTGACGGCGGCTCCGACCCTGACGCGGGTGGTCGAGCAGATGGCGGACGCGCCGAACGGCTCGCGGCCCGACGCCGCCTGGTTCGCCCGCTTGGCTCGCGCGATGCGGCGAGCGTATGCGGAACGATTGGCTGGCATCGGCGATGTTGAGCCGAAGGCCGCCGAGGGCTGCACGACGCATCTCACCGTGTGCGATGCCGAGGGCACGGTGGTCTCGCTGACCACGACCTTGCTGTCTTCCATGGGAAGCCGGGTGGTGCTGCCTGAATCGGGTGTGCTGCTGAACAACGGCGTGATGTGGTTCGACCCGCGGCCGGGGCAGCCGAACTCGATCGGGCCGGGCAAGCGCCCGCTCACCAACATGCTGCCGGTGATCCTCCGCGATGGCGACCGGCCGTGGATCGCCGCCGGCGCTTCGGGCGGCCGGCGAATCCTGGCGGCCGTGTTCCAGTTGCTGAGCTTCATCGCCGATTTCGGCATGTCGGTGACCGAAGCGGCGCATCATCCGCGGATCGACGTGTCCGACCCGGATCGTGTCAGCGTCGACCTACGGCTCCCCGCCGACGTGTTCGCCGCGATGGCAGCGGATGGTCCGATCCAGCCGGTCGAGCACGGCGTGCTGCCGATCAACTTCGCCTGCCCGAACGTCCTTGCATTGAACGCCGATGGCGGGCGGATCGGCATCAGCGATGCGATGTCGCCCTGGTCGGCGGCGATCGCACAAACGTAGGTCAGCGACCCTCTACGGAGTAGGCGAGCAATACGTTTCCGGGCATCCCACCCCACAGGCCCGACCCCGAACCAAGATAAAGCATGCCCCCAGCAACGACCGGGCCTGGCCCGTCGATCGAGCCACCGTGGCCGGGCACGCCGTTGACCGTTTGGTATTCCAAGTTGGTGTCTGCGTCCCACACGATCCGGCCGTCATCGGCGGAATAGGCGCGAATATGGCCGTCCAGGCCACCGGAGAACACAACTCCAGGGATCACCGTGACAGCGGCCGACTGCGCAGGGCCGCATCCTGGGACTTCATGGCAGCCCGGGTGCGGCCGCTGCCAGACCTCCGCGCCGGTGTCGAGCCGCAGTGCATGCAGCCCTCCACCTTGCTTGCTGTCCAACAACCAATTAACCCTCGGGTCGAAGGGTGACACCTGCGCTCCAGGCGTCCCCGGCTGCACGACGTCGATTTTGGTGTCCGACACGGCCGCATAAACCTTGCTGTCGTCCGCCGCTGATCCCCACTCCACGCCTCCGAGCATACCACCCCGCCCGATGCGCGTTTGCCAGAGGATCTCTCCATCATGGTCTGGATCGAGAGCGGTCACCACGCCCGATTTCTGGCTAGCGATCAGCGCCCGTTTTCCATCGGCGAGTGAGACAAGGATCGGAGACGACCCGAAGTCTAGGTCGGGTCCTTTAGCTAACGGGCAATTCGGTCCAGACGGGGTTGCAGTGCATGCGATGTTGAACGCATCTCCGGATGTGATCTGGCGGGACCATGCGGGCCGGCCGGCAGCGGCGTCGAAAGCCAGGACGGCATCCGACGTGTCGGTTGCCGGGTCCGAGTAGTTGTCACTCGTCGTCACGTAAATCATCCGCTTTGCCGCATCGAACGTCGGTGACGCCCACACGCCAGCGCCTGACGGTCCCATCAGCTTTGTGCCGATCGCGTTCGTTGCGCGCGGAGTAGCCTTCTCAGCGATCGTGTAGCTCTTCCACAACAATTTCCCTGTCGCCGCCTCAAGGGAAACGACACTGCCCCGGAAACTGCAGCAGGGATAATGTGGCTCGGCACCTGTGAGCTCTTCGTATGACGTAACCGGGACCAACAACATCGGCCCGGCAAGGGTCGGCGAACCGGTGATCACCGCGCCAGGGTGTTCATCGACGCGAACCTTCCACAGCGCCCGTCCCGTAAGGGCGTCTACTGCGTAAACATTGCCATTTAGGTCGCCAAAATAGGCTAGCCAGTTAGCGCCATCCTGGCCGATGGTGATGGCGGAGCGAACCGGCGTCCTCGCGTCGAATGTCCAATGGACGCACCCGCTTTTCGCATCAAGCGAGTAGACCTTCCCGTTCTGGCTCCCGATAAAGATCCGGCCGCCCATCACGGTCGGCTGCGCGAAAGCTCGGGACATGCCCGGGAAGCCGAATGCCCATTTCACCTTGAGACGGGGCACGTCTTCCGCCGCGAGTTGCGCCATGTCCGCTGACTGGAAGCGATGCTGCGATGGGTCAACGCCCCACCCATTCCAGTGGGGCGCGCTCAGCGGATCGGCAAAGGCCGGAGCGGATGACGAACAGAGCCCATTCGGCGGCAAGGAACCGGCTTCTTGAGCCGCCGCGCAAGGTCGGCTGGCTGCGCAAAGTACCGACGCAAGCGCGAGCACCACAGTGGCAATTCGGCCGTGGATCAATCTCATTGCTTCCATCCTTCCGAAACCGCGGCGCCGACGTCGCAAAGGAGTTCGGCAATATCGGGCGGCCGCAAATCGACGGTTTTCTGCAACATTGCCCCTTAAGGTGGCCTGCGCTGTGATCTAGATCACACCTACGTAGTACTATGGACAGAGATTCAGAGATTCTTACGGATGCGGGCTGAAGGCTGTGCCGGACAGCGGGGCGGCTGGAGGGGAGGAAGAGTCAGGAGCCGTCCTTGCGGACGACCAAATCCACGTCCACGCCGACTTCCAGCGCTACCCATTCTCCGCTCGACCAATCTCCTTGGCCGACGCCGAACTCGCTCCGCAGGAGTTGAACATGGCCGGTTGCACGCGCCGTGTCGCCATTCAGCGCCAAGGTGAACGGGAGCACGATGTCACGACCGATGCCCCGCACGGAAAGTCTCCCCGCGGTTTCCCAGGTTTGCCCACCTTTCGAACGAAAGCCCGTTGCTTCGAAGGTTGCGGTCGGGAAATTTCGCTACGTCGAACCAGTCTGCCTGCGGCAACGCCTCATCACGCTGGGCGTCGCCGGTCCGCACACTTGCCATGTCGATGTTCACCACGAGGTGGGCGCTTTCCGGGTGCTCCGGATCGAAGCTGATTTTTGCATCATACTTGCGGAACTCGCCCTTGAACGGAGCGCCGACCTGCACGCCGGAGAATCCAAGACGGCTGTGCGCGGCATCGACAACCCAGTTCGCGGCTCGTGCCGGATCGGTCGAGACCAGGACCAACGCCGCCGCAAGAATCGCGCCGAGTTTCCGCCCGGCGCTGGCGGGCAAAGGAGCACGATTCATCTTAGCTTCCATCAATGACGGATGCGGAACGCGGTACGGGTCGGCCGTGGGCGATGGCCGTCGACCCAATGGCAGCATCCGCCACAACACGTTGTCGCCAAGAACGAGGTGGTGGCGTAGGGCGGCAGCTGCGTGAAGGCCAACGAGTCCGGTTAGGAACCAGCCGCCGTAGGCGTGGATGGCGCTGAGTACCGCCTCTACGGCCTTCTTGTTGTGCAAGAACGGAAGCACGGGTAGATGCGGCCAAGGGAGAACGCCATAGAGCACGGTCGGGATATTGAATGGTGATGCGGACACTACCGCCCAGCCGGTCAGGGGCATGCCAACGAGTAGCGCATAGAGCAGCAGATGTGCGCCGTGAGCGAGCCGCCGCTCTGCGAGAGGCGTGGCGTCGGGAAGGCTTGGCGGCGGGTGCGTCGCTCGCCAGCCCACCCGCACCAGCACGAGGGCCAGGACGGTGATGCCGATGGACTTATGCAGCTGATAGAGCTCGAAGCGGCGCCCCGTTGAGAGCGAGAAGTGGGTCATGCTGAGACCCATTGCGATCTGAGCGGCAACTCCGATCGCCACCAGCCAATGGAGCAGGATCGAGACGGTGTTGTATCGCTCCGGTCGCACCACTCGATCCCGACCCGAAACTAACCCTGGTGCTCGAAAGCGCCGCTCAGAGTGATCTTCACCGTATCCCCGATCAGGGGCACATACTTGGTCACCCCGAACTCGCTGCGACTGATCTGGCCCGTCGCACTGAAGCCAACCGTGTAGTGCTTGTTAAGTGGATTTGGCCCGGCCCCGATGAACTGCACGTCGAGCGTCACCGGTCGGGTCACGCCGTGAAGGGTAAGATCGCCGGCGACCTTGGCATTGCCGCCCCCGGACGGAGTGACCTTGCTGGAGCGAAACGTGACAGCGGGATATTTCTGCGCATCCAACCAGTCGTCACTCTTCAGCTCGCCGTTGAGCTTCTCACTGGTGGTGGATACCGAGGCGGTCGGTATGCTCACATCGAGCTTGCTCTCGCCCGGGTTGCGCGGTGAGAGCACCAAGGTGCCGGAAGCGCCCGAGAAGCGCCCATAGTAGGGCGTCAATCCCAGGTGCATGACGCCGAACTCGACCTGCGTGTGATCGGGATCGAGCGTGTAGGTACCGGGTTCCACCTTCGCTGGGTCACGGTCGACGCCTTCCGCCCCGGCTACGCCCGCATAAAGCAAACAGGCAGTGCCAAGAAATGCTGCCCAGTGAAGACGCGCCATGCTGTTCTCCGAACGTCCAAATGTCTGACCAACGCTCATACAGCGCGAGCACTCATGAAAATAGAGGGAGATGTTGCATCATCTCCATCTACGAATTAGATGAACCGATGGATAGCCTCACGCTCGACCAGGTCCAAGTGCTCCTCGCCGTTGTCGAGCACGGCAGCTTCTCTAGTGCCGCCCGATCGCTGGGGCGGGCTCAATCGGCGGTGACCCACGCCATCCAGCGTCTTGAAGCCCAGCTCGGCGTCGGCCTATTTGATCGTGAGGGTTATCGCCCGGTGCTCACCGAGGCTGGCCGAACGCTGTTGCCCAGAGCGCGGCGGCTTGTCGAGGAGGCCGCCGGCCTGCAAGCGCAGGCTCGTACCGTTGCGGGCGGGCTGGAAGGCGAGCTCACCTTAGCGGTCGAAGCCTTGTTTCCGATGCCGCCGATCGTCGACGCGTTGCACGAATTCAGCCGTCGCTATCCCACAGTGACGACCCGGCTTTACGTCGAGGCGTTGGGGGCCGCGACTCAGTTGGTGTTGGACGGCACCTGCGTGCTTGGTTTGCTGCCGGACTTCTTCAGCGAGTCTGATAGGCTGGTCGGGCGTCCGCTGCTTTCGGTCGAGCTGCTTCCGGTGGCTGCCCCCGATCATCCACTGGCCCGGTTTAGCGATGTCATTCCGCCGGAGGCGCTGCGTAATCATGTGCAGCTGGTACTCACCGATCGCTCCGGACTGACCGGCAATCGTGATTACGGCGTCCTGGGGAGCCGAACGTGGCGGTTGGGGGATCTCGGCGCCAAGCACGCTATGCTGCGAGCCGGCCTCGGTTGGGGCAGCATGCCGCGCCATATCGTGGAGGACGATCTCGCGCGCGGGAAGTTGCGGCTGATACGACCGGGTCCCGCGGCGGCGAGACTGCTCATGTGTGTGACCTGGTGCGTGCTGCGGCCCCCCGGTCCGGCTGCGATGTGGATGGTGGGCCGGCTCGTTGAGACACTGAGCTAGCGCCACTGTCGTCCTCGCACGCGTGTGTTGGGCGCGACCGGGCCGACCACGTCCCGCTAGGCGGGGCGCTCCCCAGCCCGCTCGAGACCGAAACCCGCACCGTCGCCCACGAAGTAACCAGCCCTAACCGGTTAGGGCGACCCCCGCTCGCCTCTCCACCCCAGCGCCGGTCCTGCCCGAGTTTGTGCGACCCGTTCGGCATGCGGGCGCGGACGGAGAGGAATGCCTTTGATGACCGACCCGAAGCCCAAGCTCACAAAATTGTGAGAAAACACGCGAGAGCATGTTGCGATTTCATTATGTTTTTACCGGGCCGGCGCTACGTCTTCCCTCGGTTTTATTCAAGGTTGCATATCATGGTAAATCTTGCGGGATACAAATTGACGTTTGACGACGAATTTAACTCACTGAATGCTGGTACAACCGGAACCAAAGGAATTACTTGGGAGACCGAGAACTTCTACGGTGATCTGAACACCGGCAATTCAGGCACCGTCAACCCCACGCCTCTTGGCCAGCCTGGCTCGCAGTTTTCCATCTCGAACGGCGTGCTCAACATGGCGATTACGCCGACTTACTCGCCGTATCTGGACACCAATCCGGCCGGCGTACCGGGCGGCTTCTCGCAGGAGTATGGCTACTTCGAGATGCGCGCGGAGTTCGTGGGCGTGACGGGCTATCAGGATGCGTTCTGGCTGCTGCCGAACGGCGGGCCGTGGCCTCCGGAAATCGACATCGAGGAGTCCTACGGTGTCAACCACAACGAGGTAAACTTCACTAATCACGGGGGTGACATTAATACCCCGGTAAACAATTACAATATCTATAACGGCCCGGACTTCACGACGGGCTTTCATACCTACGGGCTGATGTGGACTCCGACTACGCTTACCTGGTACCTCGATGGGAACCTGATCTACTCGTGCCCGACGGCCTCAAACGAGCAGCAGGCCATGAACGTCATCCTGTCGGCCTATGCCGACAAGGGACAAGGCTGGACCCCCGACATTGCGCCAGGAACCTCCGACAGCTTCAAGGTCGATTACGTCCACGTTTACTCCAACAACGGGGCCAACCCGGAGATTGCCGGGCAGGCCGGCTACCAGGATCATGACGGCTCCGCCTCCCTGACCACAACGGTCGGGCTCGGGCTCGGGCTCGGGCTCGGGCTCGGGCTCAGGCTCAGGCTCAGGCTCAGGCTCAGGCTCAGGCTCAGCTAGCTCGACCGCCGTGACCGTGGGCTCGGGACCGGACAGCTTCGTGCTGAAGATCAGCGAGGATGCTTTCATTAACCATGACAGCGTCTCCGACGCCGCGGGCGACGCACGCTTCGAAGTGTTCGTCGACGGCAAGCAGCAGGGCGGGGTGTTCAACGCGGCCGCATCGCACAAGGCGGGCGCCGACCAGCTCTACACCATCAAGGGCAGCTTCGGCGCCGGGCCGCACACGGTCGCGGTGCAGTTCCTCAACGACGCCTGGAACCCCGGCTCGCCCGACGCCCAGGGCTCGGTCGACCGCAACCTGTACGTCGACGGCCTCAGCTACGACGGAACCGACGCGCACCAAACGGCCAGCATGATGCGCAGCAGCACCAGCAGCTTCGCCATCCCGGCCTCCGCCACGCCCACCACCATGACGGTGATGGACGACAAGAGCGTCACCGCCAGCGTGCCGGTGATCACCAGCGGCACCGCCAGCTTCAAGGGCGCGCTCGACACCACGGTGAGCCAGTCGGTCGCCAACGGCACCGACACGGTCTCGTTCGACGCCCACGTGCTCTACGAGACCGTGATGCTCGGCTCGGGGACGCAGTCGTTCATCTTCCACGCCCCGGTGGCGCTCAACCTCACCGGCGGCAGCGGGACCGACACGGTGGTCGCGGATTCGGGGCCGCACCGCAACGTCTTCACCGCCGGCACCGGCTCGCTCGACGTGCATGGCGGCAGCGACGGCTCCACCTACTTCTTCCACGCCAACAGCGGCGCGATGAAGATCGAGGACTTCAACTTCAACGACGGCGACACCTGGGCGTCGACAAGGCCCTGCAGGGCGCCTTCAAATGCGCCAGCGACGGCCACGGCGGCTCCCTGCTCACCTTCGGCACCGCCGGCAGCATCGACCTCGTTAACCATGCCGCCGTCACCGCGAGCAACATCGGCTGGGGCTGAGCAGTTCGACTATCGCGCGCGGCGCAAAAACTGCACCGCGCGCCCTTGACTGGGTCTCGCGCGGACCACTGTCCCTTAGTCAGGGCAGCTCACCGTCGCGACAATCGGCCGCCTCGTCGCGCAACCCGACTGGCTCCGTCGGTTCTCGACCGGCCATGACGGGATGCCACCGTCATTCGCAACCTCCAGGATGTTGCCGCCCGGCCCCGGGCTTGGTAGTCGCTGCCGTACGAGCGCGTGCATTGTTGCGGTCCTTCGCGCGCTCTGCCAAGGGCTCACCAACGATCGCAGTCAGCCGGAGTGAGATGATGGGTGTATCCATCGTCGCCGAGTGGCGATCGGCCATCGCCTCGCGCGCTGGGGCGAGCGGCTTGGCGCTGCTTGTGATCGGGATCGCTTTGCTGGCGGTCTCGGCGAACGAATACCAGATCTTTTTCCAAATCCATTCGTCCATGGGTCAAACCCTCATCGAGGTCGCGCACGGCGTCTTGTCCGGGCACCCGCCGTGGAAGGCGTTTCAGGCCCGCCTGCTCGGCCCGCTCACCTTGGGCGGCTTCGAGGCGGGCGTCGCGTGGCTACAGCTGCATTTTCCGGCGTTCTACGCCGGTTTCGAGCGCGTGTTCGCGTCGCGCGACACGCGTGACCTCGTGGCCTTGGACGCTTTCACCGCCGTCATGATCACGGCAAAGAACATCGTCCTGTTCAGTCTTGCTGCTTCGCTATACGGGTAGCCTCGTGACGGCTGCCGCCGGCACTGTGCTCGGCAGCGTCCTGTTCATCGTGCTGAGCGATTACTGGCTATACACGTGGGATATGTTCGAGCTGGTATTCTTCTCGTTTCTCGCGTTCGTGATGTTCAGCGGAAAGCGGCTCGGCGCCGGCTTTTTGCTCGTTTACCTGTTGTCGCTGATCAATCGTGAATCGGCGGCGTTCTTCGGCGTTTGGCTCCTCTGCTATGCAGCGTCCCGCCGGCTCATCGACGGCGAGACCGCTTGGCGCGAGGCGGTGGTGGGCATCGTCCTAATCGCGGTGGCCGTGGTTTATGTGACGGCTTTGCGGAACTATCTCCTCGTGGAAAGCACGTTTGGTCACGAGACCAGCAATACGGCGGTTGCTTCACTCATACCGGCGGAAGAGCGAGGCTCGCTGCATCAGGCATTCGGCAATCATCTGCTGATTGCCGAGAATGGCGTGAGGTTTCTTAAGAACCTGGTGTCTACGCACTTCTACGCCGATGTCTATGTTGTTCTGCTCGGCCTCGGGGCGGGATTGATCTTGCGCTTCGGCCTCAGGCGGCACGAGGCCAAGTTCGTCGCCATCGGCGCCTTCAGCCTGATTCTGCTCGCCAGCATCCTGAACTTCGCCCTGCTCAACGAGACGCGGCTGTTCCTGATCTGCATCCCGTTTGTGGTGTTCTCCGTCGTCACGTTTTCTCGCCAGATCCTGGTCTTCCTCCGTGCGTCGCCACGCGGTCTGCTCGAGCGGGATGGATCACGCCCGACCAACCACTGCGCGGAACACCACGCCGTAGGCGTTCCGGCACGAGGGCGGCGTTTGCTCTAAGTGGCGCGGACGGGTGCGAGCCGCTCGGCTCCGGTCCGCAACCGAGCGATGCGGGCGCGATCCGCCGCCGGCCACATCAGCGCCAAGCCCGCAAGCCCGCCCGTAATCTGAATGGCGGCGCAGACCAAGAAGCCGGTCTGATAGCCGGCCAAGGCGTTGGCCGAACCCTCGACGAGGCCACCCGTCACATAGGGCGCGATCACGCCCGACAGCGTGTAGATCGCGCCGAACGTCGCGATCACTGCGCCGCGCTGCGCCGTGGGCGTGAACTCGCTCAACATCGGCGCGCACACGACGTATATCGGCCCGTTGAGCCCCGTCCCGATCGTCAGCAGTGCGATCTGCGCCGCACCCCCGCCGATATGCGGGAGGAACAAAATCAGGCAGCCGCCGGCGATCATCGGCACCGTGCCCAGCACGGCGCGCGCCGCGCGCGTGCCCACGCCGTGAGCCATCAGCGCCTGCGAGATCACCCCGGCGCCGATCACCGTGATTGCGCCGATCACCCAAGGCAAGGTGGCGAGCCATCCCGCACTTTGCTGCGAAAAGCCGAGCCCCTTCACGATGAACGGGGTGAACCAGGTGAGCCCGAGCGAGAGCGACCAGTAGGCGCCGAAGCTGGCGAGCACGGCGCCAATGAAGGTCCGGCTGCCAAACAGCTTGGAATAGGGCACACGCGGGCCGCCGGCTCCCAGTGCTGGCGGGTCCGACAACGGGCCCTCGTTCCCGACGAGGCACCAGGCCGCCGCCCAGAGGAGGCCGACGATCCCGAGCGCCCCGAATGCCCAACGCCAGGACACGTGGACGATGATCCAATTGAGGGCGGGGAGGGCGACGATGACGCCGAAAGCGGCTCCCTGCGACAGGATGGCGGTCGGCAGCGTGCGCTTTTCGTCGGGAAACCATTTGTAGACGGCGTGCGTCGACACCGCGCCCGCCGGGCCTTCGCCGATGCCGAGCAGAACCCGGCAAGCGAGTAGGGTTGTGAAGCCGACGCCGAACAGCATCGGGAATTGCACCAATGCCCAGGACAGCGCCAGGATCAGCAGAATCCACCGGGTCGGGCGGCGGTTGGCAACGAAGCCCACGAGCACCGCGGAGACGGAAAACAACAGGAAGAACGCCGATCCGAGCAGGCCGAACTGCTTCGGTGTCAGGCTCAACTCCTGCATGATCGGCACCGCGGCGAGCCCGACCACCGCCTTGTCGGCGAAGTTGATCAGCATGTAGCCGAACAGCATGGCTGCCGCCGGCCACGCGCCTTTGGGCGTTTCGTGGGTCATCCTGCTTCTCCCACGAGCCGTTTACGGCCCCTCACGACGGCGGCAATGAGAGCGCGAACCTGCCTCGGCGCAAAGCGAGCTCTGGTTTGCGGACCCGCAGCCCCGTCGATTGGGTGCTGCGTCCATCGGCTGTGCCACTGCACCAAAAACGAACATGCCCGGCTTGGGAACGCCGCACATCCTGGACGCGAGCCGAGAGCTGCGCTGGCACTGATCTTGCTGCCCATGCAGCTCTGCTGCGCCCTGGAAAGCGGAGGATCGCGATGGACATCGGCGTTTTCATTCCGATCGGCAACAACGGTTGGCTGATCTCGACAACGTCGCCGCAGTACATGCCGAGTTTCGAACTCAACCGGCGGATCGTGCAGAAGGCCGAACGACACGGCCTCGATTTCGCGCTGTCCATGATCAAACTGCGCGGCTTCGGCGGCAAGAGCGAGTTCTGGGATCACAATCTCGAGTCGTTCACGCTCATGGCGGGCCTCGCCGCGGTGACAGAACGAATCCAGCTGTATGCGTCCGTCGCCCTGCTCACCATTCCGCCTCCCATCGTCGCGCGGATGGCCTCGACCATCGATAGCATCGCCCCCGGCCGGTTTGGCATCAACATCGTGTCCGGCTGGCAAAAAGCCGAATACGACCAGATGGGGCTATGGCCGGGAGACGAGCATTTCGGCCGCCGCTACGAGTACAGCTCGGAATACGCGCAGATCATGAAGGAGCTCTGGACGACGGGCCGCTCGGATTTCAAGGGCAGCTATTTCACCATGGACGATTGCCGCCTCAGCCCGCTCCCGTCGCAGCCCGTCAAAATCGTCTGCGCGGGGCAGAGCGACCGGGGTATGCAGTTCGCGGCCGAGTTCGGGGATTTCACGTTCATCCTCGGCAGCGGCCTAAACACCCCAAAGGCCTTTGCTCCTGCGAATGCGCGGCTTGCTGCGGCGGCAGCCAGGACCGGGCGCACCGTCGGCTCCTACGTCCTGTTCATGGTGATCGCCGACGAAACGGACGAGCTCGCGGAAGCGAAATGGGCGCATTACAAGTCCGGCACCGACGTCGACGCCCTGGCCTGGATGGCCGACCAGGGTGCCGCCGACAAAACCGCGGCGGCGGACTCGACCGCGCGCGCCATCAACCTCCCGGAGTCCGCGATCAATTTCAACATGGGAACCCTCGTGGGTTCCTACGCTACCGTGGCCCGCTTGTTGGACGATGCCGCCGATGTACCAGGAACGAGCGGCATCATGCTGACCTTTGACGATTTCCTGATCGGCATGGATCAGTTTGGAGAGCGCATCCAGCCGCTCATGCGAAGCCGGCAGGCGCGCGCTGCGGCCGCGTAGGCTCGTCAACAGCGAAGGAGTTGCTAATCTAACGATTAAGTGATCTGTTGCGAAATGTGAGCAGTTTGCAGGCCGTCATCTTGCGGCCGGCGGGTTGCGATCGCACCTTGGTCGGGAATGTCAGCGCCGGGCCCGGCGATCGCGCTAGGCGAACGAGCTGGCCTAAAAGGATGGTTCACATGAGGTTCGTCACCTTTACGTCCGCGCTGGCCGCGGGACTTGCGCTCTCTGCGGGTGCTTTTGCCCAAAGTCCTGGATGCCCTCCCAAGGCACATCAGACCCAGGGCATCCCCCAGGGTGTCTACGAGAGCAGCCGTCCGCATCCCAAGTTCACCGCCGGCGAGCAGACAGCTGCGGGCAACCAGGCCCACAACACGGCCGGTGGCGGTGGGATTCCATCCGCCATCGAGAGCAGCCAGCAGCCTCACCCGCGCTTCACCGCTGGCGGCGGTGGGATGCCCTCCGCAGATCGAGAGCAGCCAGCAGCCCCGGCCGCACTTCACCGCTGGCGAACAGACCGCCGCGGGCAACCAGCCTCACAACACGGCGGGTGGCGGTGGTGGGATCCCCGGCGGGGTGTACGACAGCAGCCAGCCGCATCCTCGCTTCACGGCAGGACAGCAGGTTGCTCAGGCCGGAGATCCTTGCAAGTAACCGGACGGTTGCGCCTGCAACCGTTCTCAGCGTGAACTAAGTGGCGCCCGGCTCCCGCTCATCGCGGGGCCGGGCGCGGCGTTTCCGGTCTGGCCCACCGAACCGAGCCGGGCCTCCTGCGTTCCGCCGACTTCTCAACGGGAGACGGTGCGCATGAGCGACAGGCCCAAGACTTCCGACGGACTGCCGGAAGATCCCGATCCTGCCTCTGAGCAGGACGGGGTGAACGGCGATTCCTCGGCGGCCCCTAAACCGACCGACAGCGAAAGCAACGGCCGCAACCCCGGACCTCACCAGGAACAGGGCGGCATGCATTCCTAAGACTTTGCTGGCCGGCGGATGGACTGACCCGCAGCGCGTGTGCGCCACGCCGAGTTAAGAGGTTCGCTTCGAGGCCGGGCACAGCGTGGATGCCGAAGCGCGGACAGGGCCGTCGATGCCGCCCAGCCGAACTCTCGCGTGATCGTGCGCCCGAGCGCGCCTGTTGCGCTGAACCCGGGAGGTCGCCGGCGGTTGTTCGAAGGAGGCCGTGCACCGCACGACCGCACCACAATCCAGAGGGCCACGATGAGCGAACTGCAAGAAATGCTGGTTAAGCAGCTGCGCGATGCTTACAGCGCCGAAAAACAGGCGATCCAGGGAATGAAGAAGTCGATCCGGAAGATTTCCGCCGGCGAACTGAAGGAGGGTACTCAGGCGCACATCGAGCAAAGCGAGGAGCAGCGGGCGCGCGTCGAGCAGGCGCTGCAGCAGCTCGGCTCCAAGCCGGACCGCACGGTTTGCGAAGCGATGCGCGGCCTGGTCGAGGAAGCGCAGCACGAGATGGAGGAGCAGGATAAGGGTCCGCTCATGGACCTGGCGATCGTCGCCGGCTTGCAGCGGATTGAGCACTACGAGATCGCGGCCTACGGCACGATGGCGGAGCTCGCCAATGCGCTGCAGGAGAAGGAGGTTGCCGAACTGCTCGCAACCACGCTCGCCGAAGAGAAGGCGCAGGACGAGCGTCTGACCGAGGTGACTCGCAGCGCCATCATGCCACTGGCGCTCGAGGGCGAAGGAGAGGACGAGGAAGGGGACGAGGAGGAAGAGAAGCCGGCGCGTCGGTCCGCCCGGTCCGGCTCCCGCTCCCGGTAGGCTGCAGCCCGTGGCTAGGCTTAGGCCAGAAGTCTAGCCGCGGCCTTGGCCGCCCTCTTCTGAATGCGAACAGGGCGGGGTGAACGTGGCTTGCGCGTGGCCGCGATCGCTTGTCGCGGTCGCGCGGCGTTCAAACCTGATCGTAGTCCACCACAACGCGGCTGCTGGTCGGATGTGCTTGGCAGGTCAGGACAAAACCCGCCGCTAGCTCCCAGGGTTCGAGCGAGAAGTTAACGTCCATGGCGGTGGTTCCCTCCAGGACGCGCGCCCGGCAGGTGCTGCACATGCCCCCCTTGCAGGCGTAGGGGAGGTCGAGGCCCGCGCGCAGCGCCGCGTCGAGCACCGACTCGCCCTCTGCGACCGGCACCTCGGCATGGCGGCCGTCCACAACGAGAGCGGCGGTCGCATACGGGGTTTCGAGGTGCGCGGGCGTGGGCTTGGCGCGTGGCTTGCCGCCAAGGGCCGAGATGAAGCGCTCCACATGCACTTGGCCGGGCTGAAGCCCGAGTTCGAGCAACGTGGCCTCGATCTCGTCGCTCATCCCGGCCGGCCCACAGACGAAGGCGTGATCGATTGCGGCGACCGGAACGACGTAGCGAAGCAGCAGGCGCACCTTCGTCGCGTCGAGCCGGCCGTTCAGCACCGGCACATCCTGCTGCTCGCGCGAGAGCACATGGAAGATGGAGAACCGCTCCATGTAGCGGTCCTTGAGTTCCTCCAGCTCCGCGCGGAACAGCATCTCCGCGGTCGAGCGGTTGCCGTAGAACAGGAACACGCGGCTCCGCGGTTCCCGGCGCAGGATCCCCCGCACGATGGAAAGGATCGGGGTGATGCCGGAGCCGGCCGCAAAACCCACATGGGTCCGCGCGGCATCCGGCGCGTACGCCACGCCGAAGCGGCCGGTCGGTGTCATGACCTCGAGCACGTCGCCGCGTGCAATCCCGCTGTTCGCCCAGGCGGAGAACGTGCCGCCGTCGACGCGCTTGACCGCGATGCGCAATTCCTCGTCGTCAGGGCCGGAGCAGATCGAATAGGAGCGGCGCACCTCCTCGCCCTCGATGTCCCGGCGCAGCGTGAGATACTGGCCGGCGGCGAACCGGAAGTCGCGCCGCAGTGCCGCGGGAATTTCGAACGCGATGGAGACCGCGTCGGATGTTTCCCGCCGCAAATCGGCAACGCGCAGGCGATGGAACCGCGGCACTGCGGCTACCGTGCCGGCGCTCGATGGGAGTTCGCTCAGTGGCACTTGAAGTAGTCGAACGGCTCGCCGCAATGTCGGCAGCTCCACAGCGCCTTGCACGAGGTCGAGCCGAACTCGGAAATGCGGCGAGTGTCAGCCGATCCGCAGCGCGGGCACGCCACCACTTCCGCGCCG
This sequence comes from uncultured Alphaproteobacteria bacterium, assembly GCA_963757115.1. Lineage (GTDB taxonomy): Bacteria > Pseudomonadota > Alphaproteobacteria > Acetobacterales > Acetobacteraceae > CAVWQV01. Next base: position 73,428 of record CAVWQV010000004.1, read on the forward strand.
AACAGCGCACGTCTCGCGCCCCCCTGCACTGGAGGCGCAATCCCGGATTCCCGCAGCTTGCGGTGCCCCTCCTCCGAGAGCCAATCGGTCGTCCAGGCCGGGGACAGGACGGTTCTCACCTCGGCGTCCGGGATGCCGGCCCGGTCCAAGGCCACCTCGATCTCGAGCTCGATCATATTCATCGCGGGGCAGCCCGAGTAGGTAGGCGTGATCACGACCTCCACCCGGCCATCGCGCACCAACACGTCGCGGAGCACGCCGAGATCGGCGATGGTGAGGACGGGGATTTCGGGGTCGCAAACGGACTGGAGTGCTGCGAGCGCTCGGCTCCGCAGGGTGGCGTCGTCCGTCTCAGCAGGTACGCTCGCGCTCACCATTTGGCTCCGGGGTAGGTCCGGGGCAGATGCTGCATTACGCTGAGCAAGTGACCGAGATGCTCGGTGTGCCTGCCGTAACGGCCACCGCTCTGCATCCACTGACCAGCGGGTCGGGCGAGCGTCGCCCGCGACAGCACCTCGTTGACCGTCCTGTCCCAGGCGGGTCGGATGCTAGCTCCGTCCACGACGATGCCGTCTTCCGCGAGGTGGCGTTCTGCTTCGTCGCACTCGAACATCTCGCCGGTGTAGGGCCAGAGCTCGTCCACCGCGTCCTGCGCGCGCCGATGGCTTTCCTCCGTGCCGTCGCCGAGGCGGATCACCCATTCCGCCGAATGACGGAGATGGTAGGCACTTTCCTTCTCCGATTTCGCCGCGATGGCGGCGAGCGTGCCATCCCCACTCGACATCATTGCGCGCCAGTACGGGTCCGCGAACGCGGAATAGAAGAATTGCCGCAGGATCGTTCGACCGAAATCGCCGTTGGGTTGTTCGGCGAGCAGGAGATTGCGGTACTGCGGGGCGTCGCGGAGATAGGCGAACCCGTCCTCGTCGTTGCCGCTGGCTTCAATCTCCGCCGCGTAGGCGTACAGGGATCGCGCCTGTCCGATCAGATCAAGGCCGATGTTGCCGAGCGCCATCTCTTCTTCGAGGATCGGACCGTGGCCTATCCACTCGGACAAGCGGTGGCCGAGCACCAGCGCGTCATCGGCGCGCCGCAGCACGTAAAGCACCAGCGGGGTCTCGTTCACCGTGATGGAGGTCGTGGGCATCGTGCCCGGCCGCGTTCACATATGTCCGACTTCGTCCGGCACGTCGTAGAAGGTTGGATGCCGGTAGGCCTTCGACACGGTGGGCTCGAACATCATCTCCTTGTCCGCCGGATCGGATGCGATGATGGCATTGGACGGCACGATCCATATGGACAAGCCCTCGCCGCGACGAGTGTAGAGATCGCGCGCCGCCTGTAGCGCCAGCGTCGCGTCCGATGCATGCAACGAGCCGACATGCTTGTGCGCCAGGCCATTTCGGCTTCGGATAAACACTTCCCACAGCGGGGTATTTGGCGTCTTGGGGTCAGGTGTCTGGCGATCAGGCGTCTGGGGATCAGGCATCGGCGTCCTCCGGAGGGTCGCCGTCAGGCCGCGAGCTTGCCGGCGGTCTGCTTTGCGGCGTAGGCCGCCGCCGCCTCGCGCACCCAGGTGCCCTCACGATGCGATCGCTGCCGCGCCGCCAGGCGCTCGCGGTTGCACGGCCCGTTGCCGGCCAGCACTTGGCGGAACTCCTCCCAATCGATCGAACCGAAACGCCAATGTCCGCGCGGTGTGCCGTCCGAGCTCTCCCCGTCTGCCGTCGGTTCGAAGCGCAGATCGGGGTCGGGGACGGTCAGGCCGAGGTAATGCGCTTGCGGTACAGTGGCGTCCACGAACTTCTGGCGGAGTTCGTCATTGGAAAACCGCTTGATCTTCCAGGCCGTCGACTGGTCGCTGTGCGTGCTGTCGGTGTCGGGCGGCCCGAACATCATGAGGCACGGCCACCACCAGCGATCGAGCGCATCCTGCGCCATGGCCTTCTGCTCGGGCGTGCCGCGGCAAAGGGTGAGCATGATCTCGTAGCCCTGCCGCTGGTGGAAGCTTTCCTCCTTGCACACCCGGATCATGGCGCGTGCGTAGGGACCATAGGAGCAGCGGCAAAGCGGGATCTGGTTCATGATGGCCGCGCCGTCCACCAGCCAGCCGATCGCGCCGATATCGGCCCAGGTGAGCGTCGGATAGTTGAAGATTGACGAGTAGCGCGCCTTCCGCGACAGCAGTTCGTCAAACATTTCCTCGCGGCTCTTCCCGAGCGTCTCGGCGGCCGCATAGAGGTAAAGCCCGTGCCCCGCCTCGTCCTGCACCTTGGCGAGCAGGGTCGCCTTGCGGCGGAGCGAAGGGGCGCGGGTGATCCAGTTCCCTTCGGGAAGCATCCCGACGATCTCGGAATGGGCGTGCTGGCTGATTTGCCGGATCAGGGTCTTACGATACGCGTCCGGCATCCAATCGTTTGCCTCGATCCGCTCCTCGCGGTCGATCCGCTGCTGAAAGCGGTGCTCGCGCTCGGTGGTCTCGGCGCCCTGGGCCGCCCCGGAAGGATTGGAATCGGACAAACCCTGAGTGTACATGACGCCTACCTACGCTCCGTCGGACGCTCCTTGAGAGTGGTGAGCGCCGGGCGCGGGAGCAAGCCGTCCGGGTCAGCCGCTAACGGCGACGCGCCTTGCGGGCGGCATAGCGCGCGTCGCGCGCCGCCTTCTGCTCGGCCAGCAGCGCGCGCTGCGCCGCCTTCTCTGCGGCAACCCGGGCGGCCTCCTCGGCCGCAAGGCGGGCGAGCTCGGCTTGCCGTTCGGCCTCCAGTTCGGCGAGCCGTTTCTGCTCGGCCGCCTTCGCCGCCTCGCGCTCAGCCTGCCGAAGGGCACGCGCCTCAGCGATCTCCCTGCGTCGCGCCTGTGCCTCTGGTACCGCTGGGTCGTCCGGGCCCGGACGCGACCGGAATTTTTCCAGCAGCGCCTTCCTTGCCTGCTCGGCCGCTTCCTTGCGGTCGGTGAACTTGTCGCCTCGGTTGGCCGCCACTCCAGCCCTCTCATGCCTGTCCGGGCCGCCGCATAGCCGATCCGGTGCGAAACAGAAAGACGCCCCCCTCCGATGTCCGGGGGAAGCGGTGCTACTCGGACCCGGCGGTCCGCAGACTGTCGAGCGGGAGCAACGTTCCATCCCGCTCGAAATGCCAGAACATCCAACCGTTGCAGGACGGAGCGTTCTGCACGGCCGCACCGACCTGATGGATGGAGCCGCGCAGGTCGCCGGCGAGCACCGTGCCGTCCGCGGCCACCGTGGCGCGCACCCGGCGCTGCCGGTCTTGCAGCACCGTGCCCGGCGGTACGAGCCCGCGCTCCACCAGGCTGCCGAATGGCACACGGGGCGCTTCCCGCTTTGACGGCGTGGAGGACGCACCCGCGCGCGACGCCCTCGCTGCCGCCCGGATGCGCCCCAAAGCTGCCTCCACATAGGCGGGATGCCGTTCGATGCCGATGAAATGGCGATGCAGGCGCTTGGCGACCACCGCCGTGGTGCCGGTGCCCATGAACGGGTCGAGCACGATATCCTCCGGCCCGGTTGAGGCCAGCAGCACGCGATGCAGCAGGGCTTCCGGCTTCTGCGTCGGATGCAGCTTGAGCCCGTGCTCGTTGCGCAGCCGCTCGGGGCCGGTGCAGAGCGGCAACAGCCAGTCGCTCCGCATCTGAAGGTCGTCGTTCAACGCCTTCATCGCATTGTAATTGAACTTGTGCCGGCTGTTCGGCCCGCGCGCCGCCCAGATCAGAGTTTCATGGGCGTTGGTGAAGCGGCGGCCGCGGAAGTTCGGCATCGGGTTTGATTTGCGCCACACCACATCGTTGAGAATCCAAAATCCCAGATCCTGCAGGATCGCGCCGATACGGAAGATGTTGTGGTAGGCGCCGATCACCCAGATCGTGCCGTCCTTGTTGAGCAACCGGCGGCACTCGGCGAGCCAGGTGCGGGTAAAGGCGTCGTAGGCGGCGAAATCGGCGAAGCGGTCCCAATCCTCGTCAACGCCGTCCACCAAGCTGTCGTCCGGCCGGCGGAGTTCGCCCCGGAGCTGGAGGTTGTACGGGGGGTCGGCGAACACGCAATGGACGGAGCCCGAGGGCAGCATCCGCATCAGCTCGACGCAATCGCCCAGCAGCACCTGATCGAGCGGTAACTCGCGGACGATTTCCACGTGGCTCCGGGGGTGGTTCGGTTGCCGTTATCGTGGCAAGAGGCGATGAGCCGCGTCAATCGGCGGTTGCGAGCAACTCTTCCGGCATTGGCTCGCCCGCGGCGGCGAGCTCGAGGGTGAGCTGGCGCACGGTGCCGAACGCCATCCGGTGATGCCGGCTCGGCCCCATGCGGCGCAGGGCCTCGCGATGCGCGGGCGTCGCGTAGCCCACGTTCGATTCCCAGCCATAGCCGGGGCAGCGCGGCGCCAGCCGCGTCATGGCCCGGTCCCGCAGCACCTTGGCGATGATGGACGCCGCGGCGATCGAGAGGCTGAGCCCGTCCCCTCCGATCACGCATCGCACCGCGCAGGACAGGGCGGGCCGCCCGTTGCCGTCCACCAGGGCGAGGTCGGGGGGCGCCGGCAGGCGTGCCACGGCCCGGCACATCGCGAGCAATGCGGCGTGGTAGATGTTAATCCGGGCAATCTCCGCGACCGAAGCCGCCCCCACGCCGATCTCGGCCAAGCCCGAGGCGCGGATGGCGGCAAAGGCGGCTTGGCGCTGGTCGGGGTCGAGTTTCTTCGAATCGTCGATCAGCCGCCCGAGACGCCTGGGCACGCCTTGCGGGAACACGACCGCCGCCGCGAGCACGGGGCCAGCGAGCGGGCCGCGGCCCACCTCGTCCACCCCGGCGACCCGGCCGCCCGCTTGTTTCTCCATCTTGAAGTGCGGCATCGACATTGATTAGCCGAGCTGGGTGGATTCGGGCTACCGGCGGCGGCGCATGGTGGCGGACTTACGCATCGGCTTGATGAACCTCGATGACGTTGCCTTCGGGGTCGTAGAAGAAGATCTGATACCAGCCGTTCATCGCCCACTTGCCGTAGTCGGCGTAGGGCACCCCCTTCTCCTCCAGGCGCCTTTTGAAGCCCTCGATGTCGTCGGTGCGAAACGCGATGTGCCCGCGCTCGACCGGGTTGATGGCCTTGCCCGTGCGGAAGGCCACACTGAGATCCTTGGCGGCCAGATGGAACTGGGTCTGGCCATCCGTCACAAACGCGACGTCGCCGGCGTAACCCTGCTCGGTGACGCGGTTGGAACCGAGCGAGGGTTCGGGCTCCAGGTCCAGGATCGAGCGATAGAATTCGTCCATGGCCGGGACGTTCTTCGAGCACAGGTTCACGTGATGAAGCTTGATCTGCATGGATATCTCCGCTGCTTGACTGGGTGGTCCGCCTGACCGAGGGCGAAGGCCACAGCTACCTGGGCCATTGCCGGATCGCCAGGAGGCCGCCGTCTACGGGCAGCATGTGGCCCGTGATCCAGCGCGCCTCGTCGCTGGCCAGGAACAAGGCGGCGTAGCCCACGTCCCAGCCGGTGCCCTCCGTCCGCGTCGGCACCATCTGCCGCCGCCGCTCGAGCGCGTCCGGGCCGAGCCGGGCCACCATCGGCGTGTTCACGGTGCCAACCACCAGGGTGTTGGCGCGGATGCCCTGGTCGGCGTAGTCCGCGGCGATCGACAGGGTGAGGCCGTGCATTCCAGCCTTGGACGCGGCATAGGCGACCGCCCCGGCGCTCCCGGACATGCCGACCGCACCCACCGCGGACGACACGTTTACGATCGACCCGCCGGTGCCCTCCAGCATGCGCGGGATCGCGGCGCGGCAGCAAAGGAGGGCGGAGGTCAGGTTGGCGCCGAGCAGGTGGTTCCAGTCGTCAAGGGTGACAGTCGCCGCCGTGCCGCCGCGCCCACCGACGCCCACGTTGTTGTGCAGGATGTCGAGCCGGCCGTAGCGCTCGACGGCAAACGCCGCCATTGCTTCGGCGTCCGCTTCTTGTGCGACGTCGGCGGTGCAGACGACCGCTTCGCCGCCCTCGTCGCGAATCCGCCCGGCCAGGCTTTCCGCACGTTCGGCGCTGCGGTTCACCAGCACGAACTCGGGCACCTTCGCGCGCGAACAGGATCGCAGTCGCCGCGCCGTTGCCGACGCCTTCGCCGCGCGACGCGGCGCCGGTCACGACCGCGACTTTGCCCGCGAGCCGATGCATGGCGTGCTCCCTGCCCAACCGCGCTACATTAGCCAGCGGAGCAAGCGACGCCAGACATGTGCAACGATTTCGGCAACCGCATCGCGTACCGTGACTACGTGGAAGCGTTCAGCCATCTGCGGCTGCCGCTCGTGTTTCCGACGGCGGACGCGGCACCCAACCTCCAGCCGCGCGACGAGATCTGGCCCACCGACCCTGCCCTCGTGATCCGCGCGGTGCCAGGCGGCGTTGCGCTCGAGGAGCGGCGGTGGGGCTTGGCTCCGAGCCGGCCCAAGGCGCGGGCCGTGATCAATCTGCGATCGGAGGGGCGCAGCTTCGCCCGCGGACGCTGCCTGGTGCCGGCTTCGCACTACTTCGAGTTCACCGGCAGCAAGAGTCCGAAAGCCCGCTGGCGCTTCACGCGCGCGGACGGCGCGTGGTTCTGCTTTGCGGGGCTGCTCGGGTCCGGCGAGACCACGGATGGCGCGGCGGTGGAGGCATTTGCCCTGCTCACGGCCGACGCGGGGCCGGATGTGCGCCCGATCCATGGCCGCCAGCCGGTCATCCTCGAGCGCGCCGATTGGGGGAGCTGGCTCCAGGGCACGGGCACAGCGGAAGCGCTGCTGCGACCCTCGCCTGCCGGGAGCCTCGTGGTCGCCGAGTGGCCGCGATCCCGGGACGACGCTGGGGCGTGAAGCTCGCCACCTTCAATATCAACAACGTCAACAAACGCCTGCCGAACCTGCTCGGCTGGCTTGCCGCATCGTCGCCGGATGTCGTGTGCCTGCAGGAGCTCAAAGCCACGGACCGCGCGTTTCCCGTGGCGGCCATCAACGAGGCTGGCTACGGCGCGGTCTGGCAGGGCCAGAAGAGCTGGAACGGGGTCGCCATCCTGGCGCGGGGTGCCGATCCGGTGCTGACCCGCCGTCGGCTGCCGGGAGACCCGGCCGATGCGCAGAGTCGGTACATCGAAGCCGCCGTCAGCGGGGTGCTGGTCGGCTGCATCTACCTGCCCAACGGCAATCCGCAGCCCGGGCCGAAATTCGAATACAAGCTCGCGTGGTTCGAGCGGCTGATCGCCTACGCCGCCGAACTTCGGGACACCAACCTGCCCGTGGTGCTGGCCGGCGACTACAACGTGGTGCCGACGGACGCGGACATCTATCCATCGAAATCGTGGGGCAAGAACGCGCTGCTGCAGCCCGAGAGCCGGGCCGCGTTTCGCCGCCTGCTGGACGAGGGCTGGACCGACGCGATCCGCGCCCGCCATCCCGTCGGGCCGATCTACACCTTCTGGGACTATTTGCGGGATCGGTGGTCGCGCGACGCGGGGCTCCGCCTCGACCACATCCTGCTGAGCCCGTCGATTGCCGGGCGCCTCCTCGATGCCGGGGTCGATCGCCAGGTGCGCGGCGAGCCCAACGCCAGCGATCACGCGCCGGCGTGGGTGATCCTAGAGGAGCCGCCGAGCGAGCGGCGCAGATCGGTCAGAACAGTGACTAGTGCACTTGGCCCCCGGTCAGGAGCCAACAAGGAGGAGATACGGGCCAAAGGACCGGCCCGTTGCTCTCAAGAGTGCTGAGCCAACAAAGCTACCCCGGCCTTGGCGTAAGTATCAATTACGACCTCACTGCCAACCTTACCGACATGCAAGCTGTTTTGTGCGGTAAACGGAGGGTTCCGGTCGATCGTGAGACTGAGCTTGTCAATCACCCGGTTATGTGAGTAGATCGACAGAATGTCGTTCTTATAGCTGTACGAGTCGGCGTTTGCGAGGCCGAGCAAATCAATTTCGCCGTGGTAGCCAGCGTCAACCGAGCCAGTAAACGCAGTCGGCTTGTCGAGCTGCAGGGTTTCCGTGTCGTTGGCAGTTAAATTTAAAGCGTTGCCCACTAATGTGACGTGCTCGTTGCTAACTGAACCCCCGAACTCCAAAAAACCACTAGCAGCCTGTCTTATTCCGACGTTTATGCTCCCCAGTCCGACTACGTCGGAAATCGATTACCGTGTGCAAGGCTGCGGTTTGAGCGCCGCTTAGCACTACGACCGAATTTTGTCCGCCGATTACGTCAAAGCTGTCTGGCATATTCATGCTAGCGAACAAGGTGGTGTGCGCCCCAAGGTATACGGTGTCCGTGTGACCAAATGAACCACCTTGGTCGTTCAAACTCAGGGTAGAGTAACCGGTCGGCAAATAGTACGTGGCTGGCCCGGCATTTGGCAGCGCCCGATCAATCAGCAGCGAGCCGTTTTGCAGAACGAAAAAATAGGGCTGCGGGTTGAGGTTATACAAGTAAGTGCCAAGCACCAGCGTGTCTCCGGCCAACGCGTTGCCGGTTACCGTCATCACTCCGCCGCTGTACATACTTAACTGGTCGCCGGGCTGCGGCGCTCCCGATGGTGACCAATCCCGCGAGTTGCTGGCGTAGTTGTTTCCACCACCCATCCACGTTCGTGCTACCATTTGAACTTCCTGTTATTCTTGTCCTAAAACGATCTTAAAGCCGCACCTCTGGAAATCAATGGAAAACATGGACAAGATGAAAGAGCTTCAAGCGTAAAATTTGAAGTGACGTTTTTTGCTGAATTCGTCTTTCATCACGTGGTCGGCGCTGATTAGGAAGCTCTAATTGAAGATTTTGTTGTTGTTCGGTTTGGCTATCACTACGCTGACAACAATGTCGATCACACCGAAGATGCTTACGGCCGTTCGCAGAAATCGTGTGCGGTACGGCACGCACCGGTCATGTCGGTCTACCTGACTGACGTAAGGTCGCTCAGAACAGCGACATCTGCCGATCGGGAACCGCGGGCGAGCCGGGAACGGTGAAGCTTGTGGCGTCCAGCCCTTCGCGGCTCTCGTCCAGGCTCCATTCCCGCGCGGCCCGAGTGAAGCGTCTGAGCAGCAGGTCGGCATACACGCCGCTCCCGGCGAACCGGTGATGGAACCGCGGATCGTTCAGCGAGCCCGCGCGGGTTTGCCGGATCAGGCTCAGCACGTGCTTGGCCCGCTCGGGAAAGTGTGTCGCGAGCCAAGCCTCGAACATCTCGCGCAGCTCGTGCGGCAGCCGCAGCAGCACGTAGCCGCCGTGCCTGGCCCCAGCGCGCGAGCAGGCTTCGAGGATCTTTTCCATCTCGCAATCGTTGAGCCCCGGGATCATGGGGGCCGCCAGCACGCCCACCGGCACGCCGGCCCGCGCCAGCTCCGCGATCGCCTGCAGCCGGCGCGCCGGCGTCGCCGCGCGCGGCTCCATCCGGCGCGCAAGGGCTGCGTCGAGCGTCGTGACGGAGACATACACTCGGATCAGACGCCGCTCGGCTAGCCGCCGCAGGATGTCGAGATCGCGCAGCACGCCGGCCGATTTGGTGACGATGCTTACCGGATGGTTGAAGCGATCGAGCACTTCAAGCACCGATCGGGTCAGCTTGAGCGTGCGCTCGACCGGCTGATAGGGGTCGGTGTTGGAGCCAAGCGCAAGGGTGCGGGCGACATAGCCCGGCTTGCGTAGTGCGGCCTCCAGCAGTTCGGCGACATCGGGCTTGAAGATCAGCTTGGTCTCGAAGTCGAGCCCCGGCGAGTAGCCGAGATAGGCGTGGGTGGGCCGCGCGTAGCAGTAGATGCAGCCGTGCTCGCACCCGCGGTAGGGATTGACGGCGCGATCGAAGCCGAGATCGGGGCTGTTGTTCCAACTGATGACGGAACGCGAGGCGTCCCGCGTCAGGGTCGTCGGCAGCGGCGGCAGCTCGCCGAACTCGGCGGTCAGCGTGCCCCACCCGTCGTCAAACGGTGCGGCGCTCTGCGCATCGAAGCGGACCGCAGGGTTGAGCGTGGCGCCACGTCCCTTGCGCGCGAGGGACGGTGAGGCGAGAACGGCTGGCGCCTCGGCTAGACCGGCTTGCGCCAGCGCGGCGATCGCGTCCTGGTCCTGGCTGTCGGGGGCCGCTTGCAACTCGTGGACAGGAGGCATGTTGTTCCCCTTCCGTTCGACCCACATTTGCAGGAGCGCCGCGGGCGGTCAAGAACAATGAGCGAACAACTTGAACCGGGGCGGGTGGGGCCAATTTCATGGCTCCGCGGGGTTGGGAAGCAGGCATGAGCGACGTGTTGGGGCGGATCGGCGAAGCGTTGCTGATGGCATTCGGAATGTTCTGGCAGGTCGGGTGGAGCCTGGTGCTCGGCTTCGGTATCTCCGCCGTGTTGCAGGCGGTGGTCTCGAAGGAGAGCATGGTCGCGGCACTGGGCCGCGACGGCCCGCGCGAGATCGCCTTGGCGACGGCGGCGGGGGCGGCGAGCTCCAGTTGCTCCTACGCCTCCGCCTCGGTCAGCCGTACCCTGTTCAAGAAAGGGGCGGCGCTGATCCCGAGCCTCGCCTTCATTTTTGCATCCACCAATCTGGTCGCCGAACTAGGGATCGTCCTTTACCTGCTGATGGGCTGGCAATTCATGGCCGGCGAGTGGATCGGCGGCGTGGTGCTCGTGGTCATCTTGAGCCTGCTGGTGCGGCTGACCTATCCGGCGCGCCTGGTGGAGGCCGCCCGCCGCCATCCGGAGGCAGGCGGCGGGCACGAGCACGGCGACATGGCAGCGGAGGGTGGCAGCGTGTGGGACAAGCTGTCGCGCCGTGACACGTGGGTGCAAGTTGCGCAGAGCTTCGCGATGGACTGGTCGATGCTGTGGAAGGATCTGCTGCTCGGCTTCCTCATCGCCGGCGCGCTGTCCGTCTTCGTGCCGGACGGGGTCTGGCAGGCGTTGTTCGTCAAGGGGGCGAGCCCCTGGGTGCAAGTTCCGGCGAACGCATTGCTCGGGCCGATCGTCGCCGTGCTCTCCTTCGTCTGCTCGATCGGCAACGTGCCGATGGCCGCGGTGCTCTGGGGTGCAGGCGTCAGCTTCGGCGGGGTGCTTGCCTTCCTGTACGCCGACCTCATCGTGCTGCCGCTGCTTGACGTGTACCGGCGCTACTACGGCTGGAAGATGGCCGCCTACATCGCCGGCGTGTTCTACGCGACAATGGTGGTCTCCGCGCTGTTGATGGACGTGGCGTTCAGCGCGCTCGGCTGGGTTCCCGGCCACCGCCCGGACGTGCATGCGGAGATGGTCCACTTCTCGCTGAACTACACGTTCTGGCTCAACGTGGCGTTCGCTCTCCTGGCGGCCTGGCTGTTCGTACTGGCGCGCCGGCATCCGATGCAAAGCGGCCATTGCGAGCACCACGGACACAGCGCCCACCATCACTGACGCGGCACCTCGTTCTCCGCTGTGCGTGAGCGAGCGAGCCGCTCGAACCGGCTGTTATTCGGCTTGCGCCTGCGTTACCCTCCCCGTGCCACTTCGAAACAATGCTTGTCCGCAAGCGCATCGCCGCCGATCGCGCTCCGACAAGCTCCGAAGCTGGCGTGGACCGGCGACCACCAAACTCAAGGAGACGCGCGATGGCGCACGAGCACCACGAGGCCCCGCTTTCGGATACGGCGCTTAGGGTCAAGGCGATCGAATCCCTGCTGGTGGAGAAGGGCCTCGTCGACCCGGCGGCCCTCGAGGCGATCGTGGATGCGTATGAGACGAAGATCGGGCCGCATAACGGTGCACGCGTAGTGGCAAAGGCGTGGACTGACCCCGCTTACAAGGCGCGGCTACTCGCCGACGCGACGGCGGCCATCGCCGAACTCGGCTACAGCGGCGTCCAGGGCGAGGACATGGTCGTCGTTGAGAACACGCCCGAAATCCACAACATGGTCGTCTGCACGCTTTGCTCGTGTTATCCCTGGCCGACCTTGGGCTTGCCGCCGAATTGGTACAAGTCCGCACCCTATCGATCTCGCGCCGTGATCGATCCGCGCGGCGTGTTGCGGGAGTTCGGCGTCGAGCTGCCCGACAGCGCGCAGATCCGCGTGTGGGACAGCAATGCCGAGTTGCGCTATCTCGTGCTGCCGATGCGGCCGCCCGGGACCGAGTCGCTGAGTGAGGAGGAGCTGCGGGCTTTGGTCACGCGCAACTCGATGATCGGCACCGGGCTGGCGTCGGCGTCGACCGGAGGCGTGCGATGAACGGCGTGCACGATCTCGGCGGCATGCATGGCATGGGGCCGATCAATCCCGAGCCAAACGAGCCGGTGTTCCACGAAGATTGGGAGCGGCGGATGTTCGGCTTGTTCTTCGGCGTGTTTGCCGGCGGGCATTTCAACGTCGATGAGTTCCGCTACGGCATCGAGCGAATGTCTCCCGCCGAATATCTCCAATCCTCCTACTACGAGCACTGGCTGCATTCGATCGAGAGCATCCTGGTCGAAAAAGGCGTGCTGCGGCCGGAGGAGATCAGTGCCCGCATGGCGCAGCTTGCCAAGGAGGCCGCGTGATGCCCGCGCTTTCCCTCGACCAGGTCGATGGCCTGCTGAAGACGGGCGCGTCAGCACGGCTCGACGCAAAGGCCGAACCGCGCTTCCGTCCGGGCGACCGCGTTTCGGTGCGCAACATCAACCCCCCGACGCATACGCGGCTGCCCCGCTACATCCGGGGCAAGGAAGGCATCGTGGAGCAGGATTACGGCGTGTTCTGCTTCAACGACACCAACGCTCACGGACAGGGTCACAAGCCGCAGCATGTCTACAGCGTGCGCTTTACGCTTCGGGCCTTGTGGGGCGAGCAGGCTTCGGAGCGGGACAGCTTCTACCTCGACCTGTTCGACGACTATCTCGAGCCGGCGTCGGCTTGATCCATGAGCACACCCGGGCTCCCGAGCCATGAAGGAATGCCGCCGATCCCGCTCGACGAGGCGGGCCCGGTGTTCAATGAGCCGTGGGAAGCGCAAGCCTTCGCCATCGTGCTCTCGTTGTATCAGCGCAACCACTTCACCTGGCCGGAGTGGGTCGAGGTGTTGAGTGGCGAGATCCGCGACGCCGAACGGCATGGCGACCCCGGAGGCTCCTATTACCGGCACTGGCTGCGTGCGCTGGAAAAGCTGCTTGCCGCGAAGCAGTTGGCCGGACGGGCGGAGCTCGGTGCGCGGAAAGCCGAGTTGGAGGCGAACCCACCGGACCGTCATGCCCATGCGGGGCGGCGCGAACCGGTGGCGGTCGGGTAGAACGCGCTCGCAGGCGTGCGGCCTGACCTCACGCGGCCGGGCGCGTGCTGAGCGTCGTTATCCCGGTGCTGGACGCTGCATCCGTGCTCGGCCCGACCTTGGACGCGGTGGCCGGGTCGCCCACCAGCGAGGTGGTGGTGGTCGACGCGGGCAGCACGGACGGCACGGTGGGGTTGGCGTCGTCGCGCGGAGGCCGCGTCGTCCGCTCGGCGCGCGGCCGCGGCACCCAGATCGCGGCCGGGATCGCCGCCGCACGGCTCCCTTGGCTCTTGCTGTTGCATGCCGACACGGTGCTCGGCTCGGGTTGGCGGGGTGCCGCGCTCACACACATGCGAACCGGCGAAGGATCGGCCGGCTTTTTTCGCTTTGCGCTCGATAGCAAGGATAGTCGCGCGCGCAGGCTGGAACGCCGGGTCGCATGGCGGTGTCGGGCGCTGGCACTCCCCTATGGTGACCAGGGATTGCTGATCCACCGCGCTCTGCTGGAGGCGGCGGGTGGGATGCGCCCGCTGCCGTTGATGGAAGATGTGGATCTCGTCTGCCGCATCGGCCGGGGGCGTTTGCGGGCGCTGGACGCCCCGGCGGTGACATCCGCCGCCAAATGGGAGCGGGACGGCTGGCGACGGCGCAGCGCCCGCAACGTCCTGTGCCTGTCGTTATATTTCGCCGGCTTGCCGCCGAAGCTTATCGCGCGGCTCTACGGGTGAGGGATACCGTCATCGTCTTCGCACGCGCGCCGCGGCTCGGCGCGGTCAAGCGGCGGCTCGCGCGAGACGTCGGAGCGCGCACGGCACTTCGCTTTCACCTCGCAACCTTGGGCCGGCTCGCGCGCGCGCTCCACGCCGACCGGCGGTTCCGGACTTATCTCGCGGCGACACCCGACCGCGTTCGCTTCCGAATGTCGGTGCCGTTGCCGCGCATCGGTCAGGGGCAAGGCGATCTCGGCCGACGGATGCACCGGGTGTGCGGGCAGTTCGCGCGCGGGCGCGTCGCGATCGTCGGCAGCGACATCCCGTGCGCGGGTTCGCGCGATCTTGCCGCCGCCTTCGCCGCCTTGGGCCGGGCCGACGCGGTGTTCGGACCGGCCGAGGACGGCGGCTACTGGCTGGTTGCGCTCGGACCACGCCGGCCCGCGCGACCCTTCGCTTGTGTGCGGTGGTCGAGTGAACACGCGCTCGCCGATACGCTAGCGAACTTCAAGAGTCGCCGGGTCGCCTTTGTGCGAAGATTGCAGGATGTGGACAGCGGGGCGGATCTGGCGAAGCTGCGCCGATGATGTTGCGCATCCCTCCTGGCCCGCGTGCCCGGTTTCGGCGGCTCGGCCGCATGCCGCTCGTCTCGCCCCGGCTCTGGCTGCGTCGGATTGCGTTCTGGTTCGGCGCCGTGCTCGTGGCCGTGGTGGCGATCGCCTTCGCCCGTGCCGCGGACGCAGCAAGCGCGGCGTTTGATTGGGCCATTGAGGGGAGGCCGCTGCTCGCCTTCCTTCTCGTGCCGGCGGGTCTCGTCGTTTCGCTTCTGCTGACGCAGCGCGTGTTTCCGGGCGCGCAAGGCAGCGGCATTCCCCAGGTGATCGCGGCCCTGCACACGTTGGACGCCGCGTTGGTCGCGCGCGTGCTGAGTGTGCGGATCGCCATAGGCAAGGTGCTGCTTACGCTGCTGGGGCTGGCATCCGGCGCGTCGATCGGCCGGGAGGGGCCGACGGTGCAGGTCGGCGCCTCAATCATGTACATCCTCGGTCGCCGGCTCCGCCTGCCGCGCGCCGAGATGCAGCAGGCGTTGGTGATGGCAGGCGGGGCGGCCGGCATCGCGGCCGCATTCAACACCCCGCTCGCCGGGGTGATGTTCGCGATCGAGGAGCTGAGCCATTCCTTCCAGGCACGGACGGCGGGGATGGTGTTCACCGCCGTTGTCGTCGCCGGCATCACCACGATCGGGTTCGTCGGCAACTATACCTATTTCGGCCAAACCGCCGCGGTGCTCGATTGGGGGCTGCGCTGGAGTGCCGTGCTCTTGTGCGGCCTTCTCGGCGGCCTCGCTGGCGGGCTGTTCAGCACCGCGCTGCTGCTCATGGCGCGCGGCTTGCCGGGCCGCTGGGGCTTGTTCCTGGCCCGTCGCCCGGTGCTGTTCGCGGCGCTGTGCGGCGTGTTGGTTGCGTTGCTCGGGGTGTGGTCGGATGGTGCCACCTACGGCACCGGCTACGCCCAGGCGCGAAGCATCGTCGAAGGACATGCGCACCTGCCGTTGCTGTTCGCGCCCTTAAAGCTGCTGGCCAACGTGCTGTCCTATGTGAGCGGCATTCCGGGCGGCATTTTCGCCCCCTCGCTCGCGGTCGGCGCGGGGATCGGCCAGGCCCTATCGGGGCTGGTCCCGTCGGCGGACGCGGGTGCCGTGGTGCTGCTCGGCATGGTCGCCTACTTCTCCGGCGTGGTGCAGGCGCCCATCACCGCGACGCTGATCGTCATGGAGATGACGGACAATCAGGCCATGACGATCCCGCTGATGGCGACCGCGTTCCTCGCCTTCGGCGCCTCGCGCCTGGTGTGCCGCCGCCCCCTCTACGGCGCGCTGGCACGGCGCTTCCTCGCGGCGCAAATCAAGCCGCCGCCGGTGGCAATCGTGGAGAACGACGGGGCGAACCGGTAATTCGGAGGGCGTGGCGGGCCATTCGGCACCGGCCGCGCAACAATGCGCCTGCGCGGCCGCGTACCACGCCGGGCGAAACAACTGCCAGAAGACGTCCGTTAGCTGTTGCGCTCTAGCAATTTCGTGCCGCTTGCGGCATAGCAGACGTGCTCGCGAGCCACCGCGCGGCGGTGGGAGCGGCGCCGGGCTTGGTTGGAGACGGCAACAATGGAACTGATCAGCGATACGATCGCCCCAGAGGTTCCGTTCGGCCCGCGCTTCAAGCGCGCCTACGAGGCCCGGTGCGAGGCCGAGCTTGCTAAAATGGAGACGTTCACCACCGGCCAACCCTGGGACGCTTTCGCCAAACTGCGCCGGGACGCACCCGTGTGCTGGCTAGAAGAACCGCCGCCGGATCCGGGTTTTTGGGCGGTGACCCGTTATGCGGACGTCACGGCGGTCAATCGTGACACGAAAACCTTCTCCTCACAGCGTGGGGGCATCAATATGTCCCGCGGCGCCGAGGAAGTGCGGCATCCCGTGTTGTTCCGCGCCTCGCTCAATAACATGATTGCCCTCGATCCGCCCTGGCATGTCCAGCTCCGCCGCGAGCACATGCCGTTCTTCACCCCCGCCTATATCGAGTCGCTGAAAACGCGCGTGGTGACGGAGGTGGACCGGCTGCTTGACGGCATGGGGGCACTCGGCGCCTGCGATCTCGTCGAGCATGTCTCGGCGCCGCTGCCGCTGTTCACCATTTGCGAAGTGCTTGGCGTGCCGGCGGCCGACCGGCCGAAATTCCTCCGCTGGATGCATTATCTCGAGCTAGCCCAGAACCTCGTTTCCGAGCGTGCGCAGCTTACCGCTCCGCCCAATCCTGAAATGTTGCAATTCATCGACGCTTTCAACGCCAACGTCGAAGAGATGTTCGCCTATGGCCGCGATATCCTACACCAGCGCCGCGCCAACCCCGAGGCCGACATGCTTTCCGCGATCGCCCGCGCCCAGCTTGATGGCGAGTTCCTGAACGATGAATATCTTGACGGATCCTGGCTGCTGATCGTGTTCGCCGGTAACGAGACGACGCGCAACACGATCAGCGGCACGATGAAACTGCTGACCGAATTTCCCGCGGAGAAGCAGCGACTGATCGCGGACCTGTCGCTGCTGCCGAATGCGGTCGAGGAGCTCACCCGCATGATTAGCCCCGTGATTTACATGCGGCGGACGGCAACCCGCGATGTCGAGCTCGCCGGACAGATGATCGCCGAAGGCGAAAAAGTGGTGATGTATTACGGCGCCGCCAATCACGATGAGACGATATTCCCGGACCCGGACCGGCTCGACATCACGCGGGCCAATGCCGATCGTCACCTCGCCTTCGGCTACGGGCCGCATATCTGCCTTGGCAAACGGGTCGCCCAAATCCAGCTCGAGGCGGTCTATGAACGGATCCTCGCACGCTTTCCTGATATGCGGTATGCCGGCGGCATAGATATCGCGCCTAACAACTTTGTGCTCGCGATCCGAAAAATGCCGGTCGAGTTTACCCCGGAGCGCCAGGCCGCATGAGCGAGGCCGCAACGCCCCAGTTCCATCTCGTGGCGGCACCGGGGAATGCCAGCGCGGCCGCAAGCTAGCGCAAGCGGCAGCTGCAACAAACATCGTGACGCTGGCCTTAGGCGCTGGCTTCGTGCGTGAGGTGTTCCTGTAGCCGCGGCATCAACTCCACCAAATTGCAGGGGCGGTGGCGGATGTCGAGTTGCCAGAGCAGGATGTCGTCCCAGCCGTCCTTCACTGCACCCGTGCTGCCGGGAAGTGCGAACAGGTAGGTGCCGCCGGCCACGCCGCCGATCGCGCGCGACTGCATCGTGGAGGTCGCGATCTTCTGGAAACTCAGCATCCGGAACAGTTCGCCGAAGCCTTCGATGCGCTTCTCCATCACCCGCTCGAACGCCTCGGGGGTCACGTCGCGGCCGGTGATGCCGGTGCCGCCCGTGCTGATGACGACGTCGATTTCGGGATCGGCGATCCAGCGGCGCAGCACGCGCTCGATCGCCACCGCGTCGTCCTTCTCGATTGCCCGCGCGGCGACGCGATGGCCGGCCGCGGTGATGCGCGCGGCGAGCGTATCGCCCGACGTGTCATTCGCCTCCGTGCGCGTGTCCGAGACGGTGAGTACCGCGATGTTGACCGGGACGAAAGCGCGGGTCTCGTCGATGCGGGCCATGCCTGCCTCCCGCCGCGCTAGTCCTTCCGCCACGCGGCTTGCGTTAACTGTCTCAGCTTTGCCGGCCGGCGTGAAGCGGGGGAACGCGCCGGCGGCCATCGCGTCCATGCTCGGCGCGGGCAGGCGGAGCCGGGCGGCGTAGATCCAGGAGTAGGTCAGCGCGTGCTGCACGAAGGCGCGGGTTTCGCGGAGCGGGATCGCCTCGATGTAGAGCAACGGGTCGTCCCGGTCGCGCATCGCCCACTGCCCGACACTTCCGGGGCCGGCGTTGTAGCTGGCCAGCAATCGAAGGAGATTGCCGCCCACCACGTCGAGCGTCGCCAGATGGCTGACATAGCGCTGGCCGAGATCGAGATTGACCGCCGGATCGCGCAGCCGCTCCCTGGTGACCCAATCGCCGGAAATGTAGTCGGCCGTTTCAGGCATGAGTTGCATCAGCCCGCGCGCGCCGGCTGCCGAGACGGCCTCGGGATTGAAGTTCGATTCCAGGCGCGTGAGGGCGTAGATCAGGGCGGGGTCGACGTTGAAGCCGCCGCGCGGACGGAGGCGTGGCACGGGGAAGCGGTCGTAGTCGCGCGGCCTGCCGTCGGCGCCTTGCGCGAGCGCGGCAATGGCGGCGGCAAGATCGGTGAACCCCGCCTCGCGCGCCACCAGCATCAGCGCGTTGCGGAGCGGCCCATCGTCCTTGGCGACGGGCCAGAGCGCCCGCAGTTCTTGTTCGGCGCAGTCCGGTTGGCCGACCTGGAGGAGTGCGAAGGCGCGGGCCCCGGCCGGCGTGCTGCCGACCGCTTCCACGTCGGCGTTGCTCAGAGTATCGCGCGTCCAGGCGAAGCCGCCGCCTAGTCCGAGCATGCGCCGGGCGAGAAGGCCGTGCAGGGTGCGCGGCTCGGCGGCCGCCCGTCGCATCCACGGCACGAAGCCGTCGGGGTCGCCGGTGTGCAGGTGGGCGCGCGCCGCCCAGAACGCGGCCGCTGCGCGAATGGCGGCAGACGCGAGCGGGGCGCCCGCCGCTTCTTCGAACCGCGGGAGCGCCCGGTCCGCCCGATCGAGCCGCCAGGCCGCAAGCCCGGCGACATAGCCGGCGAGCCCTATCCGTTCGTTCGGTGGCGTGCCAAGGGCCGCCCCGCTCGCGACCTCAAATGCATCCGCATCCTGGTTGTGCGTGAACAGGATTTGCGCGACCTCGGCCCGCAGCAGGCCGGCATAGGCTGGGCGGATGCGGCTCGTGTCGATCAACTGCAGTGCAGAGCGGAGTTGTCCTCCGCGCGCGCGGTCCGCCACGGTCCGATCGAGCAGCCCGTTCCGCTTCACAGGACGCGGCCCGCCATCCAGGTCTTCCGGCAATGCGGCCGCGCGCGGTGCGGCGTCCAAACTCTCGATGGACGGCGCGGGGGGCGCTTCCGCGCCCTTCGGCAGCCGTCGGAGCAGCAGGGCGTGGATGGCCGGCGCGTCCGGCTGGCCGGCGAAATGCGACAGCCAGTCGGTTAGTTCCGCGGCACTCGCTCGGTGGCGCGGTCCCAGATAACGGTCGGCAAGGAGGTATCCGAGCAGCAGTGGGTTCTCGAGCGCGCCGGCTTCGTCCGCGGCTTCGCTCATGCGCCCGCGCGCCTGCAACGCCCACGCGCGACGCACCCTTGCGGCATCGCTCGGCGTGAGCGGCTGCGGCAGGGCCGTACCCGCGCCGCTCCGCCAGGGGACGCGCGGAAGTGCCATCGCCGCCTCACCAGGGGCGCCGGATGACTGGGCCTGTACCGCGTTGGCTGGGACGAATGCCCCGGCTAGGACGAATGCCCCGGCGATGATCGCCGCGGCGGCGGGCAGGCGGGAGAGCGTTTTGCCGTTCCCTCGCATGTAGGATTGCGGCTACATGCGCAAAACCGTAGACGCAACCCTCGCTGGCGAGACGAATCCAGCAGTAGGAGACTTTCGGCCGATTCCCGGCAGCTAAATGCGCCGACACGTTTCACGATAACGTTAGATCCTCGTTTAGGGCGCGTCGCAACAGCCGAAGGTCAGCCCAGGCTCGTCGGCGTTCGGCCGGTTTGGCAAGCAAAGTTGCCGGACTAGCGGTTGGCAGCGCGGCGATGGGGGCGGGCAGTCCCGGAACCGTCACAGCCAGCCACTCGCCCCTCGGTGCTCGGCGGCTCCCGCTCGGCTGCAGCGCCCGGGTCGCGACGGGGCCGAGCAGCAACAGGCGGCGCGGCTGCGTCAGGGCGAGAAAACGATGCAGGAAGGGCAAGCAACACTGGACTTCCGCCTCGCTCGCCGGCCGGCCGCCGGGCGGTCGCCAGGGCACGACCAGGCCTGCCAGCACCTGCGCACGCTCCACGCCGATGCTGCCGAGCATTCGGTCGAGATAGGCGCCGGCCGGGCCGGCAAACGGCCGGCCGGCCCGGTCCTCATGCTCGCCCGGCGTGTCACCGACCAGCATCAGTCCGCTTCCGGCGTTTCCTTCGGGGAACACGAGGTTGGACGCGGTGTCACGGAGCGGGCAGCCGTCGAACGCGGCGAGTTCTGCGCGGAGCGCTTCCAGCGTGTCCGCCCGGGCCGCACACGCAACGGCGCGCGCTACTGCCGGCACCCGCGGAGGCGGGGCGGACGGGGTGGCCGCCTCAGGCGGGCGGACGGGACGGGATGCGGGCGGCGGGCGCAGTCGGTTGATCGGCGCGTCGGCGAGCGCCTCGTCGGCGCCCCACTCGATTTGCAGCCGCAAGGCGGCGAGCGCGTCCATGGAAGGAGGTGATGAACGCCCGCTGCACTTTGCGCAACCTCGGCATCCTGCCTAATTTGCCGCGGCCAACCATATCGTGGCGGGAAGGCATCGGGAGGAAACGGGGTGGCCGAATCTGTGGCGCCGCGCGAGGCGATGGAGTTCGACGTGGTGATCGTGGGCGCCGGCCCGGCGGGGCTGGCTGCGGCGATCCGCTTAAAGCAGGTTTCGCCGGACACCTCCGTCTGCCTTGTCGAGAAGGGGGGCGAGGTCGGCGCGCACATCTTGTCGGGTGCGGTGATGGAGCCGCGCGCACTGAACGAGTTGCTCCCCGACTGGAAGCCGGAGGACATCCCACTCGCCACTCCCGCGACGGAGGATCGCTTCCTGTTCCTCACGGCCACGCGGTCCTTCAAGCTGCCGACACCAGCGCAGATGCATAACAAAGGCAACTACATCGTTTCGCTTGGAAACGTGTGCCGCTGGCTGGCGACACAGGCGGAGGCGGCGGGGGTCGAGATCTATCCCGGCTTCGCCGCCGCCGAGCTGCTGGAGGAGGATGGTCGCATCGTCGGCGTCGCGACCGGCGACATGGGCATCGGCAAGGACGGCGAGCCCACCGGCAACTTCACCCGCGGGATCGAGCTGCGTGCGACCTACACGATCTTCGCCGAGGGCTGCCGCGGGTCCTTGTCGAAGCAGCTCATGGAGCGCTTCAAGCTGCGCGACGGCCACGACATGCAGACTTACGCGCTCGGCATCAAGGAGCTGTGGGAAGTTCCGGCCGAACAGCATAAGCCCGGGCTGATCGAGCACACGGTGGGTTGGCCGCTCGACCGGGCTACCTATGGCGGTTCCTGGCTGTACCATTTTGGCCCGAACCTCGTTTCGTTCGGCTTCGTGGTCGGGCTCGACTACTGGAACCCGTGGCTGTCGCCGTTCGATGAGATGCAGCGTCTCAAGACACATCCCGTAATGCGCAAGCATTTCGAGGGCGGCCGTCGCGTCAGCTACGGTGCGCGCGCCCTCAGCGAGGGCGGCCTGCAATGCATCCCAAAGCTGACCTTTCCGGGCGGCGCGCTGGTGGGCGACGGGGCCGGGTTCCTCAATGTCCCCAAGATCAAGGGCACCCACACGGCCATGCGCTCCGGCATGGCGGCCGCCGAGGGGGTCGCCGAAGCGTTGGCCGATGGCCGCCCGGCCGAACCCACGGCCTACTACGACAAGCTGCGCGCCAGCTGGGTGTGGGAGGAGCTGTCGAGCGTGCGCAACATCCGGCCGTCTTTCGCCCGGTACGGGTTGCTTGGCGGCATCGCCTACTCGGCGATCGACACCTACGTGCTGCGCGGCAAGGCTCCATGGACGTTCCACTACCCGCACAAGGACAACGAAACGCTGGTGGAGGCCGACAAGGCGCCGAAGATCGCCTACCCGAAACCGGACGGCAAACTGACGTTCGACAAGCTTTCCTCGGTGTTTATCAGCAACACGAACCACGAGGAAAACCAACCCGCGCATCTGCGCCTGCGCGACCCATCCAAGGCGATTACGGTCAATTGGGAGCACTATCGGAGCCCCGAGACGCGTTACTGCCCGGCCGGCGTCTACGAGATCGTCGGCGCCGAGGAAGGCCATCCGCAGCTGCAGATCAACGCCCAGAATTGCGTGCACTGCAAAACCTGCGACATCAAGGACCCGACCCAGAATATCGATTGGGTGACGCCGGAAGGCGGCGGCGGGCCGGCCTATCCGGGGGGCATGTAGGATCCTGGGGCGGCTTTCGAGCGCTCAATTCGGCCGCGGGATGATCTGCCGCACATGACATGGGCCGACCAGGGCTGATACGCTGTGTACATGCAGTACGCCCGCATCCTCCTTCTCGCCGCTTCCCTCGTTGCCGGCCTGGGCGCATCCGCCCCTGCGGCAGTCAGCAAGCGGCCCCCGCGGTTCACTCCCACCGGGCTCTACGGCGACTATCTCGATGCCCGCGCTCGCGGTGAGCGATGCCGACCCCGACATGGCGGCCGAGGCATTCCTGCGCGCGCTGTCGATCGACCCGACCAGCACCGAACTGCAAAGCCAGGCGTTCCTCGCCTGCTTGTCCGACGGCAGGCCCGAGGCGCTGCCGCTGGCGCGCCAGTTGCCGGCGAACCCGTCAGCGCAGCTCCTGCTCGCCAACCGGGACGTCAAGTCGGGCAATTGGGAGGCGGCGGAGCAGCGATTCCGGGCACTGCCGCGCCAAGGGGCGACGCAAGTGCTGGAGCCTATGCTGATCGCCTGGGCGCAGCAGGGTGCTGGCCACACCGACGCGGCGCTCGCCACCTTGCGGCCGTTCGTCGAAGGCCAGCGATTCCGTGGCGTCTACGCCCTTCATGCGGCGTTGATCGCCGATGTCGCCGGTCGCGTGGGCGAAGCGAGCCGGCTCTATAAGGTGGCACAGGCCGAGTATGGCGGCACAAATGTCCGGCTCGCGCAGATCTTGGCAAGCTGGCAGGCGCGACAGGGGCATAGCGCGGAAGCGCTGCAAACCCTGAAAGCCTTGGCCGAAGGTGCCCACGAGATCTCCATCGCCCTGCCAAGCTTGGCCAGTTCGATCGCGGCGCGCCCGGTGGGGCGCCCGTCCGAAGGTTTGGCGGAGGCCTATCTCGCGCTCGCGGCCGCTCTCAACGCGCAGGACGCGAGCGACCTCTCCATCCCGCTGCTGCGCCTCGCTCTCGATCTGCAGCCCGAGTTCACCGCGGCGCGGATGCTGCTCAGCGACACCTACGAGGCCGGCAAGCACCCGGCCGCCGCGTTGCACGCGCTGGCCGCCGTGCCGCCCGCCGATCCGCTGATCGCCGTCGTGCAGCTTCGCCGCGCCGCCCTCACCGAGCAGCTCGGCCGCAGCGACGAGGCGATAGCCGCCCTCGAACGGATCGCCCGCGAGCACCCGGATAGCGAGCTGCCTTTGGCGCAACTCGGCGATATCCTTCGCGCGAAGAACCGCTTCACCGACGCGGTGGCGGTCTACGACCAAGCCATCGCCCGGTTCGGGCCGCCGACGCGCGCGGCGTGGCCGTTGTTCTACGCCCGCGGCATCGCGGAGGAGCGGTCGAATAACTGGAGCAAGGCGGAGGCGGACTTCAAGCGGGCCTTGGCGCTCTCGCCGGACCAGCCCTATGTGTTGAACTACCTCGCCTATTCCTGGGCCGATCGTGGCGACAACCTGCCTCAAGCGCGGCAGATGCTCGAGAAGGCCGTGGCGATGCGGCCGAACGACGGGTCGATCGTGGACAGCCTCGGCTGGGTGCTGCTGCGGCAGGGCGAAACGGAACAGGCGATCCACTCGCTCGAACAGGCGGCCGAGATGTCGCCCGAGGACTCGACGATCAACGGGCACCTCGGCGACGCGTATTTCGCGGCCGGCCGTAAACTGGAGGCCGCCTACCAGTGGCGCCGCGCGCTTACCTTGAACCCGGATCCCGACGACGCCGCCAAGCTCGAGGCCAAGCTGGGCGAAGATGACGCGGCGGCAAGCGCCCAAAGGGGAGAGCGCAGCATCCAATAGCGACGGCGAGCGCGCCGCGACGCGAGCCCGTGCGGTCGTGCCGGAAGCAGGTGAGCCGGCGCCAGCCAAGGTGAACCTGTTCCTTCACGTGACCGGCCGCCGAGCCGACGGGTATCACGAGATCGACAGCTTGGCAGTGTTCGCGGGGATCGGCGACGTGCTTCGGGCGGAAGGTGCCCCGGACCTGTCGCTGGCACTCCACGGTCCGTTCGGCCAAGCGCTTGCCTCCGAGGCGGACAACTTGGTGCTACGCGCTGCCCGTGCCCTTGCCCGTGCGCAAGGACGGGCGCCGGCCGTCCGCCTCACGCTGGAGAAGCGACTGCCGGTCGCTTCGGGGATCGGCGGCGGTTCGGCCGACGCGGCGGCCTGTCTCCGGCTGCTCGGTCGGTTGTGGGGGGTGCGACCCGATCCAGGTCTCGCTCAGA
The DNA here is from genome assembly GCA_963757115.1 of uncultured Alphaproteobacteria bacterium. Taxonomy (GTDB): domain Bacteria; phylum Pseudomonadota; class Alphaproteobacteria; order Acetobacterales; family Acetobacteraceae; genus CAVWQV01. Next base: position 98,199 of record CAVWQV010000004.1, read on the forward strand.
TGCTCGGGGCGGACGTGCCGGTGTGCCTTGCGGGGCGGCCGGCGCGGATGGGCGGGATCGGCGACCGCCTCGGCCCGGCGCCGGACTTGCCGCCATGCGGGCTCGTGCTGGTCAACCCTGGTGTACCGGTCGCGACGGCAGAAGTGTTCCGCGCCCGCTCGGGGCCATTCTCGCCGGCAGCCGCCCTCTCTCCTCGCTGGGACGACGCCGTGGCCATGGCCGGCGAACTCGCACTGTTGCGCAATGATCTCGAAGCACCCGCCGGTCAGTTGTGCCCGCCGATCGCCACCGTGCTCGCGGCTTTGCGGGCCGTTCCAGGCTGTCTTCTTGCGCGCATGAGCGGGTCCGGCGCGACCTGCTTCGGCTTGTTCGCCGACCCGGGGGAGGCGGCGCGGGCGGCGGCGAGCTTGGCGCATTCCGGTTGGTGGTGCTGGGGCGGTGGACTGGCCGAGTGATGGGGCCGGTTAATGGGGTTTGACTGGACGACTTGCGTTGCACCGCCTATCACCCGCCCGCGGTGGGGCGTCGCCAAGTGGTAAGGCAGCGGATTTTGATTCCGCCATGCGGAGGTTCGAATCCTCCCGCCCCAGCGAGGGGCCAAGCACCCGGTAACCAAACGTTCGCCGCGGAATGCCATCCTGCCGCCTCCTAGAGCCTAGCGGCACGGCGGAGGCGCAGTTTTTGCACGATCAAATGGTGAGTTGCTGGAGCGGTGGAGCGATGGCTGACGACGCTCACTTGCCCGAGATCGCGGCCGGACGCTTCTCCCGTGCCTCGGCCCCGGCGCACGCCTTGCCTAGCGGGGCGTCCGTGGCGACGTTCGACTTCATCGTCATCGGCAGCGGGCCGTCCGGCCGACGTGCCGCGATCCAGGCGGCCAAGCTCGGCAAGCGCGTGCTGGTGATCGAAAAGGGAAGGAGAGTGGGTGGCGTATCGGTTCATACCGGCACCATTCCTTCCAAGACGTTGCGGGAAACCGTGCTGAACCTGACGGGCTGGCGAGAGCGCGGGTTCTACGGCCGGGCCTATCGGGTCAAGAAGGATATCGAAGCAAGCGACCTGCTGGCCCGGCTGCATATGACGCTCGATCACGAAGTGGACGTGCTCGAGCACCAGTTCGCCCGAAATGCGGTCAGTTCCGTCAGCGGAACCGCAGCCTTCCTCGACGCGCACCGGGTGGCCGTGACGACCGTCGGAGGTCAGGTCCGGGTGTTCGAGGGCGACAAGTTCCTGATCGCGGTCGGCACCAGGCCGCACCGGCCTGCTGACGTCCCGTTCGACGGGTCGCGCGTGGTGGACAGCGACGACATCGTCGATATCGAGCGCCTGCCTCGCAGCCTCACGGTGATCGGTGCCGGGGTGATTGGGGTGGAGTATGCAACCATCTTCAGCGCGCTGGATGTCAGCGTCTCCCTGGTGGAAGCGCGACCCAATTTTCTCGAATTCATCGACCACGAACTCGTCGAGGATTTCGTTCACCAGCTGCGCGACCGCGGCATCACCATCCGCTTCGGGTCCAAGGTGGAGCGCATCGAAACCGACAGCGGCTGGCCGGTCACCGTGCTCCAAAGCGGTCGCCGTGTCCGCTCGGAGATGCTGCTCTACGCGGCGGGCCGGGCGGGCGCCACCGACACGCTCAACCTTGCAGCCTGCGGCTTGGCCACCGATGCGCGCGGCCGGCTCAAGGTAGACGCAAAGACGTTCCAGACCGAAGCCAAACACATCTACGCGGCCGGCGACGTCGTGGGCTTTCCCAGCCTCGCTTCTACCTCGATGGAGCAGGGCCGAATTGCGGCATGCCATGCATTCGGCATCCCGATGCCGCCAGCGCCCGAGTTTTTCCCTTATGGGATCTATTCGGTGCCGGAGATCTCGACGGTCGGTCTCAGTGAGGAGGAGGTTTGCGCCCGCTCAATTCCGTACGAGTGCGGCATCGCGCGATTCCGCGAAACCTCGCGCGGCCACATCATGGGGCTCAGCGCCGGCATGATGAAGATGATCTTCTCGCTCGAGGACCGGCGCCTGCTCGGAGTTCACATCGTCGGCGAAGGAGCGACCGAACTTGTCCATATCGGGCAGGCGGTGCTGAACCTGGGCGGCACGCTCGACTACTTCATCGAGAACACGTTCAACTATCCGACGCTCGCGGAAGCCTACAAGATCGCCGCACTCGATGCCTGGAACCGCATGTTCCGAGCGTGACAGACTGGCAGCGCAGGCGGGCGACAAGCTCTGAGACAAAACCAGCGCGTGTGTATGCCGAACCACGACAGCGGCGCAGCGTTCGTGCTCCAGGCTGGGGAGAAACGGGCACGATGCACGCTCACTACCGATGGATCGTCTTTGCCGCCGGACTTGCGGCGCTGCCCCTCTCTGTCCCGGCGCGATCTGCCGAAGCGCCGCACGCCGAGGAACACTCGGAAACCCTGCGCGACTTCTCGCTCCGCAACGAGACCGACCATACGATTGTCGAGGCCCACGCCTTCACAACCAAGGGCAAGGAGATCGCCTTGACTAAGGCTGGCTCGATCCGGCCCCGCCTTTCCCAGAACTTCATGTTTGAGCAGTCCGAGTGCCTCGACCGCATCGAAGTCAAGTTCGAAAACGGCAAGACGATGTCGCGCGACAAACTCAACGATTGCAAGGATCCGCGACTTGTTGCGCGTGCCGAGGGGATCACGGTGGAGACCGGGGCCGGCGGCCCGACGCACCCTGACGCCAGCAGCCGCAACAACCAAGGCGCCACTACGCGCTAGGTTCTCGCTCTGTGATGAGGGCCTAAATCCTAACGGACGGTGCCGCTTCGCCCCGCGTCGAAGCCGAGGAACCCGGCAGACGGGATTGGGGTTCCGCCATCACCCGCGAACTGGGCCGGGGGTCGAGCCTGAGGTGCGGAGGTGGCGCGGACCGGCGACGCCAAGTGTCGCTCGGCATGCGCAACCGGCTTCTGCTTCCCAGCCGAAGGGAGGGCAGCGGCCTTTGTGGGTGCCGTGCTATCGCCGGCCCGCAGCGACAGCAGCAGAAACGTGATGTTGTTGCGCCCGAGATCGACCGACAACTCGAGCGGCGTCATCCCGAGCACATTATGACCGCGCATGTCAGCGCCCCGAGCCAGCGCATCGCGCGCGGAACCGATGTCGCCGCGATTGATCGCGTCGAACAGCGCATCCGTCGGCTGCATGTCGGCGTTTTGCTTGTCGGCTGGCGCGACGCGCTCGTTATCCGTCTGCGCGCCCGGCAACGCCGGAGGCGGCGGCTCCGCGGGCTTCGCCGGTTGGGACCTGCCGCCCATGCCCATGCCATGCCCGGAAATCGTCTGCGCCTGCGCCATCAGCGGCGCGCCAAGCCCGCATCCGGCGGCCACTACAGCCAGAAACAATCTGTTCATGGAACGTCTCTTGCGGCAACCCAGCGATGACGTGAACCGCTACGATCGCCACGTCAAGCCCTGGTTTCATCTATCGATAGAGCGCAACTGGCTTACGCGTTGTTCAACCACCAGAAACCGGCATTGAGATAGGCAGCGAAGCAGGTCCAAGCGAAGTACGGCACCATCAGCCATGTGGCCGTCCGGCTTACGCCGACGAAGGAGCGGATGGTGAGCGCGGTCAACACCAGCATGGCGGCGATGACGACAAGCGCGAGGTCCGGGCGGTGTAGGCCGAAGAAGGCGGGGTTCCAAAGCGCATTCACCAGCAACTGCCAACCCCACAGCCGCACCGGACGCGCCGCACCAGCGCGCCGCCAAACGATCCAGCCTGCCACCCCGATCACGACGTAGAGCGCCATCCACACCGGGGCGAACGCCCAGGCCGGGGGTGTCAGCGGGGGTTGCGTCAGCGTGAGATACCAGGTGCGGATGCTGCTCGCCGTCAGCGCGCCCGCGGCGGCGCCCACGAGCAGGCACAGCCCGACGAAGCCGACCAGCGCCAAGGCTGGCGACACGGGCGCCGAGGAGGAGGGGAAGGGGCCGCGGTCACGCGGATCGACGTTCAGGAAGACACAACCCTCCTTCTACCGACCGAAGCTCGAGGATACGCGCGAGAGAGGCTTCCGGCGACCGTCGCGCCAGCGAAAGATACCGGGGTCGGGCGATGCTGCAAAGAGACCGCGCGCTTTCATGCGCCCTCGCGTCGCCACGCCGCGAACGCCAGGCCGAGCATCAATGGCAGCGCCAGCCAAGGCGGCAGCAACGGCAGCGATGAAATGCCTGTGACCAAGTGGTCGTGGCGTCGCTGCAATCCGATCCAGCCAGGGCCGGACGCTTCCCGGTCTGGCTCCGTGCGCCGCAGTTGCGGCACCGAACCTCCCGCCGTGCCATTGTCGAGCCAGTGGATGCCGCCGCCCGTTTCGCGCGCGAGTTTGCCGACCAGCGTACCGGTCGCGCGGAGGTCGGCGAGCTCCAGCGGGTTTGCGGCACCGGCCGCGGCATACGCCCGGCGCGGGCCGTCCGCGACGCGCCACACGCCGGGCGTAGGTGCCGCAAGCGTGGCAGTAGCGTGGCCGGGCGAAACCTGCACGAGGGTCGCCGTTGTGGTGGTCCCGTCGGGATCGGTGACGGACACGGTTCCGGACGGCGAGGGGTCGGTCGAGCGACGCTCGATCCTGAGCTGCCCCGCTTCGACCCGGGCGGCCAGCGTGTCCTCTTCGAGCTCCGGCTGCTTCATCAGCCAGTGCGCGATGCGGCGCAGCAGTTCGGCTTGCGGGCCGCCGCCCATGTGACCGCGGGACCACAGCCAGATCTGGTCGGAGAGCAACAGCGCCGCCCGGCCTTCGCCGATCCGGTCGACGACGAGGAGGGGGTTGCCGTCCGCGCTACTCATCAGCACCTCCCCGTGCACGTCCGTGGGCTCGATGCGGCGATACCAGGGGCCCCAGGTCGGCGCGCCGCCGCGTGCCGCGGAACCCGCCAAGCCTTCGGTGACGGGATGGCGCTGGCCGAGGCCGGTGACGACGGGCCGAAACTCGCCTTCCACCACGGCATTCGCCTCGGCCGGCCGGGCCGGCAACACGTCGCCGAGCGGTGTGGCTGCGAGGCTCGCCGGGCCGGAGAACTCGGGCCCGACCGATAGCAGCAGCGCCCCGCCCTCGGCCACGTAGTCAGCGATGTTGCGCAGGTAGGGCAGCGGCAACAGGCCCCGGTTCTGAAACCGGTCCAGGATGATGAGGTCGAACTCCTTGATCTTGACCTGGAACAGCTCGCGTACGGGGAAGGCGATCAAGGCCAGCTCGTTGAGCGGCGTCAGGTCGTCCTTCTCGGGCGGCCGCAGAATAGTGAAGTGGACCAGATCCACCGCCGGATCGGCTTTCAGCAGCCGTCGCCAGGTGCGCTCGCCGGAATGCGGCTCCCCCGAAATCAGGAGAACGCGGAGCCGGTCGCGCACGCCGTTGATCTCCACGACAGCGCGGTTGTTGATGGGCGACACCTCGCCGGGCAGCGCTTCCGCCTGCATCTCGATCACGGTCGGGCCGGCCCGCGTGATCGGCACCTCGATCTGGTGCTCCCGGCCGACCGGCACGCTTTGCACGAGCGGAGGCTCGCCGTCGCGGCGGATCGTAAGCTGGGCGGTCGGAGCCGGTTGGGCCACCGCCCCCAAATCCTCGATCACCACCCGCAGGGTCACCGGCTTGCCGACGATGCCGTAGGACGGCGCCTCGATGACGCGTAGCCGGCGATCGATCTCCTCGCCCTTCGCCGGGATCAGCACGTTGAACGGCGCGCCCGGCCCGGTCGTCGGGATGTCGTGGATCTGGCCGTCGGTGAGTGCGATCACGCCCGCAAGCCGGGAGCGCGGAATGTCGGCGAGCGCGCGGTCCATCGCTGCGAATAGCTTAGTGCCCGTGTTGCCGCCTTCCGGGACGGTCACCGTCCGGAGCTCGAGGTCGGGCAGTTTGGCGGCCGCCGCCTCGATCGCGCCGCGCGCGGCGGTGGCCAGCGGGGCGCGCTTGCCCACCCCCATGGACGCCGTCTGATCCACGACGAGCAGCCCTATATCCGGCAGCGCATCCCGGGTTTCCTGCACGAGCCGCGGGCCGGCCAGCCAGAGCAGCAGGGTGGCGAAGGCGAGGGCGCGCCAAACCGCGCCTTTGGCTCGGCGGAGAAAGGCGGGGACGAGCCCCAGAATGCACGCGGCGGCAAGCGCCCCGAGCGCCCACCACGGCAGCGAAGGCGAGAAGCGGAGTGCTGCTAATGCCTGCTCGGGCCCCATGCTATTGTCCGAGCCGTTCGAGAATAGCCGGCACGTGCACCTGGTCACCTTTGTAGTTGCCGGTCAGCGCATAGATCACGAGATTGAGGCCGAAGCGGTAGGCCAACGCTCGCTGGCGGGTGCCGCCGGGAATGACGGCATACGGGTTGTGGCCTGCGGCGTCGACCGCCCACGCGGCCGCCCAATCGTTGCCGCCGACGATCACCGGGGTCACGCTGTCGTTGGCGCGATCCTGATCGCGTCCCACCCACACGGTGCCGCCGGTGTAGCGGCCGGGGAAGTCACTGAGCAGATAGAACGCCCGCGCGAGCACATGCTCGGTGGTAAGCGGAGCGAGCGGTGGTACCGTGAGGCCTTGCGCGATGTGCTGAAGGTTGGCGCCCGCACCCGGGGCGAAGCCCTCGCCGCTGCCGCTGTCGCGCGTGTCGATCAACACGATCCCGCCGCGGCTCATGTAGTCATTGAGCGCGGCCGTGGCAGCCGTCGCGAGCGGGGGCGCGTCCGCCGTCACCGGCCAGTAGAGCAGCGGGTAGAAGCTGAGGTCGTCGCGGCCGGGCACGACGGCATCGGGCTCGGCCAGGGTGGCCGCGGTGCGGCGGTTGACGAAATCCGACAAGCCTTCCAGCCCGGCCCGCGAAACCCCGTCCAGCTGCTCGTCGCCGGTGACGACGAACGCGAGGCGCGTGGCCAGCGCCGGCGGCTCCTTCTGATCGAGCGCCCAAGCAGCACCGTGCGGCAGAACGATCGCCAGGGCGATCGCGGCCGCGATCCGTCGCTGCAGCAGTCCACGCAGCCAGAGCGAAAGCAGAAGGTCGGCCGCCAGAAGCAGGACGGCCGCCGCCAACAGGAATGGCCCGAGCGCCCGCTCGGGCGCCGTGGCGCCGAACCCCTCCAGCCGCGCCCCACGCACCGGCGGCGCCGCTTGCAGCGGGGGCAAGGCCGCGCCGAGATTGAGTGCCTGGCGGCCGCTTTCGGGTCCGTAGAGGCCCGGCGGATGGGCGGGGGAAACCGGCGGTACTGGCGAAAGCGCCCGCGGCGAGACCGGTCGCGGAGGCCGGCGGCGGCGAAAGCAGCCCGTACCCGTCCAGCAGCTCGGCGGGGGCAAGGACCGCTTGCGGGTCGATGCCCGCGACGCCGGCCGAAAGCTCGACCAGCCGGCGCAGCATGTCTACGAACAGGCCAGACAAGGGGAGGTTCGACCAGTCCGAGTTGGCGGTGACGTGAAACAGCACTACCCGGCCCGCGCCCACCGCGGATGCCGTGACCAGGGGGGTGCCGTCGGCAAGTGCCGCCCAGGTCTGCTGCGCAAGCGTCGCCGAGGGTTCGGCCAACACCTGCCGCGTCACCTTGACCTCTTCCGGTACCCGCAATCCGGCAAAGGGCGAGGCATCGGGGAACGGCGCCAGCCCGGCGGGCTTACTCCAGGACAACGCGCCGCCGAGCTGGCGGTCGCCGGCCAGCAGCGGCACCGGCATCAATGGGTCGCCGGCGGCGGCGGGCTGCTCGGCCATCCGGGGGCCGGCGAACCGGATGAGCAACCCGCCCTGCTTTACCCAGCGGGCGACAGCGTCATGCTCTTCGCCTTCCGGAAGGGGGCGGTCGGCCAGGACCAGCACAGACAGCTGACGCCCGAACAAAGTCTTGAGATCGCCCGATCTGATCTCGGCATAGGGGGCGAGCGCACGGCGTAGATAATAAAGAGAGCCGGTCAGCGGCGCGTCCGCCGCCGCCATGTCGCCGGCCAACAGGCCGACCGGCCGCCGCCGCCAACGCTCGTCGAGCAGCACGACGCTCCCGGCTGAAGGAGGTCCCTCCAGCACCAGTTCGGCGAGCCGGTTGCGCAGTTCCGTAGGCAAGGTGATCGTCGCGTCGGCACCGTCCGCCGCCGCCGGAATGGTGGCCGTCGCGCGGGCAAGGGTCCGCCCGTCGCCCGTCCTCGCGAGCACAGCGATGTCGGACGGGACGGGTTGCGGGATCTGCGACACATGGACGACCAACCGGTCGGCCTCGGCGCGGGGAGGGCGCAGTACCCGGATGGGCGCGCCGTCGCAGCAGATAGCCGTCACTGCGCCGGCCGACCCCAGCGCCTCGGCGAAGCGGTCGGCTGCGTCGCCCCCTCCGAGCCCGTCCCCGACATAGACGACCGCCGTTCCCGGCCGATGCCAGCTGCCTAGCGCTTGCGCCGCCAACGGCCGGTCAATCGGCCACGGCTTCGGCCGGAGTGCCGCCAGCCGTGGGCGCAGCTCGGAAACCGGCATGGGCGGCGTAGCCCGGGGCGACGCTCCGAGCTCGGCGGGTGCGGTCGTCAGCAAGGCGGCCGGCCGGCCGGCGCGCTCGGCGCGGTCGAGCGCGCCGCCGGCGGCCTCCATGCGGCGGGGCCAATCGGCGGCGGACGCCCAACCGTCGTCCAGGACGACCAGCACGGGGCCGGTGCCGGGCAGCGCCGGCCCGGAGTCCAGCACCGGGCGGGCCAACGCCAGGATGATCAAGCCGGCGGCGAGGCAGCGGAGCGCCAACAGCCAAGGGGGGGTCCGTGCCGGGGTTTCCTCCGTCGCCGACAAGCCAAGCAGCAGCCGTACGGCAGGAAACGCTTGGTTTCGCGGCGCCGGCGGCGTTACCCGCAGCAGCCACCACAGCAGGGGCAAGGCCGAGAGTGCCAGCAGGAGCCACGGATAGACGAACGTCATGCCCGATCGAGCCTCGTATACAGACCGAGCAGCGCGGCTTCCGGGGGGTGGTCGGTTTGATGCACGGCGAAGCTGAAGCCTGCCGCGGCGCAGATGTCGGCCAGCCCCGCCTGATGCGCGGCGAGCTTGCGTCCATAGGCGTCGCGGATGGTTTCCACCCGCGGGATGAGCACCTCCTGCTCGCCGGTGACGCCGCGGAACCGCACGCGCCCCGCATAAGGCAGGATGGCTTCGGCGGGGTCCAGTACCTGCAGCAGGTGCCCGCTGACCGGGATGGAGGCGAGCTGTGCGACGGTCGCCTGAACCGCCTCGAGCGGCGAAAGAAAGTCGCCGAACAGCACCACGGCGGCATGGCGCGGGATGGGCACGGAGGACGGCAAAGCATCGGGCTCGGCGACGTCCAACGCGGCCGCGAGCCGGTCGAGGGCGGCGCGTCCCGCGAGGGCGCGTGCGCCTTGGGCCATCAACATCACGCGCTCGCCGCCGCGCAGCAGCAAGGACGCGAGCGCGAGCAGCAGAAGGCCGGCCCGGTCCCGCTTGTCGCCGTCCGTTGCGCGCGATCGCCAGCGCATGTTCTCCGAGCCGTCGCGCCACAGCCCGACCGTTTGAGCCGCTTCCCACTCCGTTTCACGGACGAAGGAGCGGTCGGACTTGCCCGATTGCCGCCAGTCGATACGCGCCCGGCTGTCCCCCGTGACGAACGGCCGGAACTGCCAGAAGCTGTCGCCTTGCCCCACACGCCGCCGTCCATGCACGCCCTGCGCCACGGTGGCGGCCACCCGGTCGGCCGCGGCCATGAGGGCGGGGAGCCGCGCGCCGAGCGCCTCCGCCTGACGTGCTGCCGAGCTAGGAAGCCGCCCGTCGGCCTCAGCCAAGGCGCTCCACCAATCGGTCGATGACGGCCGGGAGCGCCACTCCCTCGGCGCGCGCCAAAAAGTGAGTGCCATTCGGTGACGGAGCACCGGCGGGGCCAGCGCAGCGACGTCCTCGACGGAGGGTGCGAGGCGCCCGTCGAGCAGCGCCCGCGCCCGGCAGGCGAGCATCATGGCCTGTGCGGCGCGCGGACCCGGCCCCCATGCCACATGGCGGCGGACGAGGTCGTCGGATGTGCTCTCCGGCCGCCCGCCGCGCACCAGGGACAGGATCGATTCCAGCACGCGCTCGCTCACGGGAACCCGGCGGATCAGGGCTTGCGCCGCGAGTAGCTCATCGGCGGTCATCGCCTGCTCGGGCTGCGCCTCGCCGGATCCGGTGGTCGCGAGCAGCATGGTGCGCTCGGCTGCCACGTCCGGGTAACTCACCATCACTTCCAGCAGGAAACGGTCGAGCTGCGCTTCCGGCAGCGGATAGGTGCCCTCCTGCTCGATCGGGTTCTGCGTCGCCAGGACGTGGAACGGCGCCGGCAGCCGTGTTCGACGCCACTCACCGCGACCCGGCGCTCCTGCATCGCTTGCAGCAGCGCCGATTGCGTCCGTGGGCTGGCGCGGTTGATCTCGTCAGCCATCAGCAGCTGGCAGAACACGGGCCCCGCCAGGAAGCGGAAGCTACGCCGCCCTTCCGCCTCGTCCAGCACCTCGCTCCCGAGAATGTCGGCCGGCATCAGGTCGGGGGTGAACTGCACCCGCTTAGTGGCTAGGCCGAGCACGACGCCCAAGGTCTCGACCAGCCGGCTCTTGCCGAGCCCGGGGACGCCGACGAGAAGGACGTGGCCGCCCGAGAGCAGGGTGATGAGCGTCTGGTCCACCACCTCTTGCTGGCCGAAGATGACCCGGCCGATGGCCGCGCGCACCCGCGCGACCCGCTCACCGAGTGCTTCCACGTCGGCGAGGATCGCGTGCGCGCCCGGCTCATGAGCGGAGTTGTGTGTCGAAGAGGCCATTCGGGCCGACATGCGGGCACCTGCTTTTGCGTTTTGGCCACACTCGTGCGCGCTGGCCACTTCAATGCGCTAGGGGACACTACCTATATCGCGTCCACGGGCGAAAGCGCGACCCAAGGTTGGGCGCGGGCGTGATCGGGGCCTTCGCACAGTTTTGCGATTGGTCCCGACCGCGGGAGTTGGGAGGAAGGTGCCGATGGGGACGAACGTGCTGTCGAACTCTGCCGACCCGCGTTGCCCCGATGACCTACGAACGCCCGTGCTGCCCTCACCATTAGGCGCGGCTTGCCGCCCACGAGCCAAGCGGACGCCGGTCGATTGCGGCCAGTTTCCCTTCATCATCAAGCGCGATGGAACCTGGCTCTATCGCGGCAGCCCCATCGGCCGGAAAGAGCTCGTCTGCCTTTTCGCGAGCGTGCTGAAGCGCGAAACGGATGGCACCTATCTGCTTGAGACGCCGGCCGAGCGGGGGCGCATCGAGGTCGAAGACGTGCCGTTCCTCGCCGTCGAGCTCGACTGGAGCGGCGACGGACGCCAGCAGCTCTTGTCGTTCCGAACCAACGTCGATCAGGTGGTCACGGCCGGAGTGGAGCATCCGATCAGGGTCGTGCACAACGTCCTGACCTGCGAGCCGGCGCCCTACATCCTGGTCCGCCCAGGGGCTGGCACCCTCGGGATTGAGGCCCGGATCAGCCGGGCCGTGTACTATGAACTGGTGGCCCTGGCCGTCCCCGAATGGGTCGGCTGCCGCCGCAAGCTAGGCGTATGGAGCCAAGGCCAGTTCTTTCCGTTGGGCGAACTGCCTCCCGGCGAGGAGGCGCGGGACCACGATTGAACCCGACGGAGCTGCGGGCGCGGCTGGCTGCCCTTGATGCCGTTGCCGGCGGCCCCGCCATCCCGGAAGCGCTCGCTGCCCCGATCCGGTCCGACGACGCGCTCGACCTGATCGACGCCGACCTCGTGCCGGCGGCCGTTCTGGTGCCGATCGTCCTCGGTCCCGCCCCGGGCGTGCTGCTGACCAAGCGCACGGCGCACCTTACCAAGCATGCCGGTCAGGTGAGTTTCCCGGGTGGGCGCATGGACCCCGAGGACCCGCATCCCGAGGCGGCGGCGCTGCGCGAGGCGGCCGAGGAGATCGGGCTCGAACCGTCGCGTCGAGCTCGCCGGTCGGCTGCCCGATTACGTCACCGGCACCGGCTACCGCATCACGCCCGTGCTCGGCTTGCTGCCGCCGGGCCTCGACCTGACCCCTTCACCCGATGAGGTGGAGGCGGTGTTCGAGCTGCCGATGGCGGTGGTGCTCGATCCAACCGCCCCGCGTCGCCGGCGGGCGCATCATCGCGGGCGCTGGCGCGATTTCTGGGTCTGGCCGCATCCGGAGCACTATATCTGGGGTGCGACGGCCGCCATCCTGGTTCACCTCGCCCATCTGCTGCGCGGGTCCGAGTAGTTCTTGCTGCGCCTCCTGGAGATCGCGTTGTTTTTGGCGCCATTCGCGGCCTTCGCCGCCTGGCGGCTCGGCGGCGGCGGGGCACCGTCCCCCGTTCTGGTCGGCGCGGCTCTGGCGGTCATGCTTGTGCTGGCGGCCTCCCTATTGTGGTTCGGCTCGTTCGACACGCTCGGCCCCGGGCAATCCTATGTGCCGGCGCACCTGGAGGACGGCCGCGTCGTGCCCGGTCACGCGGCGCGCCCGTGAGCCGCGCCGATGCAGTATCCGGCTTGCTCTCTGATGCTGCACTTGGCGCCGTGCTCGCCGTGCTGCCCGAAGCGCGGGTGGTCGGCGGCGCGGTCCGCGATGCGCTCGATGGTCGGGCGGTCTCCGACATCGACCTTGCAACGCCCCGCCGACCTGAGGCGGTGACGGCGGCCCTGCAAGCGGCGGGCATCCGGGCGATCCCGACCGGCATCGACCATGGCACCGTCACCGCGCTGGTGGACGGGCGCCCGTTCGAAATCACCACGCTTCGCCGTGACGAGGAGACCGACGGCCGGCATGCCCGGGTCGCCTACACCGACGATTGGCAGGAGGACGCGGCTCGGCGGGATTTCACGATCAACGCCATGTCCATGACCCCAGCAGGCGAGATCTTCGACTATTTTGGTGGCCGGGCGGATCTCGCGGCGGGCCACGTGCGCTTCGTGGGCGACCCCGCGACGCGCATCGCCGAGGATTATCTCCGCATCCTCCGGTTTTTCCGCTTCCACGCCCGCTACGGCCGCGGCGAGCCGGCCCCGGCGGCCACGGCGGCGATCCGCGCCGGCGTGCCGGGCCTTGCCCGCTTGTCTCCGGAACGAGTCTGGGGCGAACTCAAGCGCATCCTTGCCGCCCCCGACCCAGTCGGCGCGGTAGCGCTTATGGCCGAGCTCGGGGTGTTGCCGGCCCTGGTGCCCGAAGGCGTGGACGGGGCCGTCTCGCCCGCGTTGTTCGTGCTGCGGCGCCCCGCGATCCATTGCTGCGGTTCGCCGCGCTGCTCGCCGGCGATCCGGCCGCGGTGGCCGAACGGCTCCGGCTGTCCGGCGCGGAGCGCGACCGGTTGGTCGCCGTGCATGGCGGCAAGCCGCCATCGCCTCGGGCGAACGCCGCCGATCTCCGCCGCGCCCTCGCCGACATCGCAGCCGACGTCCTGATCGACCGCGCATGGCTGGCCGGGGGTGAAGCCCCGGAATGGGCCGACCTGCGGGCCCGGATCGGCCGAACGGAGCCGCCGGTGTTCCCGCTGGAAGGCCGCGACGTGCTGGCGCTCGGCATACCGCCCGGGCCGCAGGTGGGGGAGTTGCTCCGCGCCGTCCGCCAGTGGTGGCTCGATGGCGGGTGTGAGGCCGATGCCGCCGCTTGCCGGGCCGAACTGGCGAGGCGCATCGGCGGCTGATACACGCCGCTCCCATGGATGCCGCCACCCCGCTGCCGCGCCCCGACGAGGCGAGCACGCGCGCCCTGCTCACGCGCCTGTGGCGGGAGCATCTGCGCCAGCACAGGGGCCGCTTGCTGCTGGTGCTGCTGTTGACGGCGGTGATGGCCGGAACCACCGCCCTCTACCCCGTGGTGATTGACCGCGCATTCTCGATGTTCACCGCCCGCGACCGGCGCATCCTGTATCAACTGCCCGCCACGGTGCTGGCGGTCACGTCCGTCAAGGCGGCGGCCCAGTACCTGCAAGCCGTGCAGGTCCAGCAAGTCGTGCTGCTGGTGATCCGCGCTCTTCAGGAACGCATGTTCGGCCATTTAGTGCGTGCCGACCTCGCGCGGCTGGAGCGCGAAGCGCCCGCGCAGCTCGCGGCCCGGTTCACGACGGACGCGACGGTCATTCGCGAGGCTCTGACGCGGGCGGTGAACGGCATCGCCGACGCGATCACGCTGGTCGGCCTGGTCGCCTCCATGCTCTACCTCGACTGGTTGCTGAGCTTGATCGCCGCGGCGCTGTACCCGCTCGCGGCGGTGCCGATCCAGCGCATCGGCAAGCGCATCCGCCGAGCGTCGGGGGGGATGCAGGAGCGCATGGGCGAGACGGCGGCGCTGCTCAACGAAAGTTTCGCCCAGGCGCGCAGCGTCCGCGCCTATCGCCTGGAGGGCATCGAAGAGCGACGCGCCCACGCTGCGTTCGACGGGCTATACCGTGCCCTGCTCCGCATGACGCGCAGCAGGGCGCGGGTAGATCCGGTGCTGGAGGTGCTTGGGGGGGCAGCCGTGGCCGCTGTGATCGGCTTTGCCGGCTGGCGCGCCGCCGTCGGGCAGCAACACCATCGGCAACTTCACCGGGTTCGTGGCCGCCCTGCTGATCGCTTCCCGCCCGCTGCGGGCGCTCGGGTCTTTGAACGCCGCGGTGCAAGAAGGGTTGGCCGGCCTGGTCCGCGTGTTCGCGGTCGTCGACGAGCGGCCCACAATCCGCGAAACGCCGGGGGCGCCCGCGTTGCCGAACGGGCACGGCCGGCTGAGTTTCCGCGACGTCAACTTCGTTTACCCCGACGGCCGCGTCGGCCTCGACGGGCTGAACTTCACGGCGGAACCGGGAACCACGGTGGCCTTAGTGGGGCCGTCTGGAGCCGGCAAATCGACTGCGCTCGCCTTGATCCCTCGCCTGCATGACGCGACCTCGGGCACGGTCGCCGTGGACGGCGCCGATGTGCGGGCCGTCACGCTCGCGAGCTTGCGCGACGCCATCGCTTATGTCGGGCAGGATGCCTTGCTGTTCGACGACACGATCCGGGCCAACATCCGGCTCGGTCGCCCGGATGCGACCGCACACGATGTGGAGCGGGCGGCGGCGGCGGCGGCGGCGGCGGATTTCATTGCTGAACTGCCGTCCGGCTACGAGACCCGGGTCGGACCAGGCGGTCAAAGACTTTCGGGAGGGCAGCGGCAGCGGATTGCGCTGGCCAGAGCGCTGCTGCGTGATCCGCGCGTGTTGCTGCTGGACGAGGCGACGAGCGCGCTCGACGCGGAAAACGAAGGGGCGGTGCAGGACGCGCTTGCCCACCTTCGTCGCGGGCCGCACGACGGTGGTCGTGGCGCACCGGCTCTCGACCGTGCGGGACGCCGATCTGGTGGTGGTGCTCGCCGAAGGCCGCGCTATGGAGCAGGGAACCCATGCCGGGCTGCTGGAGGCCGACGGGCTCTACGCTCGGCTCGTCCGAAGCCAGGCGCTCAGGCAGTAACTGTTCCCAAAAAGGGAGGAACGGGCTGCCGGTCGGGTCGTTACCGTCCGGCAATCTCGAAGAGACAGGGAATGAACAAGGGCCGCGGGGGGGGGTGGCGAGCACCGTGATTGTCGCGGCGCAACTCGCCCCAGGTGAAGGCGACCACTCACTCGCACGCGGGCAACACTAACGTGGCGTTCAGCGCGGACGGGACAGGCGAGGGAGCGGAAGCGGTTGGCGGACCGCAGCCAGCGGATCAGGCGGCGATCCGGGAAGCGGTGTTTAGCGCCATCTCGGTGCTGACGCGAACGCCCATGTTGCTAGCCGACCCGGATCAGCCCGACTGTCCGGTGGTGTTTTGCAACGATGCTTTTTGCGACGCCACCGGGTTTTCCCGCGAGGAAGTTCTCGGACGCAACTGCCGGTTTCTGCAAGGGCCCGACACCGATCCCGCTGCGGTTGCGCGCATCCGCGACGCAGTCGAGGCGCGTCGATCGGTCGAACAGGAAATCTACAACTATCGGAAAGACGGCTCCGGCTACTGGAACATGCTCGCCATTCGGCCGGTCAGGGTCGCCGGTGGCGGACGCGAGTTCCTATTTGGCAGTCAGCTCGACATAACCCGGCGCAAGGAAGCGGAACTTCGCCAGATGCGACGGGCAGAAAGCCTTGGTGCCCTCGCGTCCGGCATCGCTCACGAGGTCAACAACCTCATGACAATCGTCCTCGGCAGCGTCGAGCGCGCGTTCAGGTGGGTGGCCGACGATCAGCAGCGCGAACTTCTGGAACGTGCCGATTGGGGCGCCCGCAAGGCGGGAAATCTGGCCTCCAAGCTCCTGTCGGTGGCACGGCAGCGAACTGACAGCGCCGAAATCGTCGATCTGAATCCCCTGGTCTCGGCGTTCGCGGACTCACTTCGGCGGATCGTGCCAGAAGGGACCGAAATCGTCCTCGATCGGGCTCGCCAACCGGCCTGCGCGCGGCTCGACGTCGATCAACTCGAACTCGTCTTGCTCAATCTGGTCCGTAACGCGTCGGATGCTATGCCGAACGGGGGCAGGATCACCGTCGCAACACGAATCGCCCCGGGTAGGCCCGAACGAGAAGCGTCCGTTACCCTGTCCGTCACCGACGCCGGCAGCGGGATGGCGCCAGAGGTCGCCGCGCGCGCCACCGAGGCGTTCTTCACCACCAAGCCTGACCGGGGAACGGGGCTTGGTCTCTTTCTCGCGATCGGCTTCGCCGAGCAATGGGGCGGCGGCTTGGCGCTCGACACGTCACCGGGGCGGGGAACTACCGTGGCGCTCCGCTTCCCCCGCGCATCGGCGCAACCTGCCGGTTCGCGTGCCCGACTACCCTCGTGATCTACTAGCGCAATTTGTCGATCTCGGGATCCGGTCCGCTCGCCCAAACTGCGCGATGGAGATCGGTGGGTCCGATACAGAATATCACAATGTTGCCGTGATCCGACCGGAGATAGGCTGGTATAGCCGCGTGGCTGCACCGTGTTGAAGCCGCGGGTCCGGTAAAACTCGCCAAAGGAGTTGTTCGGCACACGCGCAGAATTACGGGAGCCGCCCGAGTGGTTGTCGGAGCGTAAGCTCGCTGATAGAAACGACGCGAATCGGTGTTGAGACACCGACCCGCATCGGGACGGACGACAAGCGCTCAGTGCGGAGCCCGACAGAGGTCGTTCGCTGAGCCCGACACAGGTCGTTAGGTCAAATGCACCTCCTGATAACTACCTCAAGTCGAAATCTAGATGCAACCACAAGTTTCGAGAGCGACCGCGTTAAGACTTTCGCGGACGTCGGGGAAGTTTACATCCAGCCCGCTCAACAAGCTTACGGTTTCGTTCAAGCCTTTGAAACCGAACGGAAGCTCCGAATGGCACACACCTTGCTGCTTTGCCGTATGCCGAGCCTGTCCTACGGAACGAAAGCGTAATGAGAGATCAGGGTCAGCAAGCTATTTTCGGCAATGAAGGAGTCGTCCGCAACGTGCTCAACGTGTTCGGCCTACCGCTTTCCCCCGTCAATTCGCTGGATCGGGCGTTCGACCTGGTGGCCGAGTCGGCGAAGCGCCCTCGCGAGCGGGCCTGCCTCATGACGTTCGTCAATCCGCTGGCCGTGAAGCTTGTCCGTTCTGCGGGCGGCTACGGCGACATGCTGCGGCGGATGGATGCCGTGTTCTGCGACGGCATCGGTCTCGCCGTCGCGGCCCGCTGGTTCGGGGGCTTCCCGTTGGAGCGGATCAGCTTCGACAGCACCTCCCTGGCCCCCCGCGTCTTCGCGTTCGCCCGGGAGCATGGGCAAAGCATCGTACTGGTCGGAGGCAAGCCGGGCGTTGCCGAGATCGCGGCGGAGCGGATCGGGGAAGTCTTCCCCGGCATCCGTATCCTCGCGGCACTCGACGGTTTCCAGCCCGCTGAGACGTTAGTGGAAACGGTGACGGGGCTCGCTCCGGACGTCGTCATCAGTGGCATGGGGGCGCCGCGGCAGGAAGCCTTCCTCTTATCGTTGGCGGACGCAGGGTGGCGCGGCGTCGGTTTCACCTGCGGTGGCTATCTTGATCATCTTGGGGACCGGTTTGATTTCTATCCAGCGATCGTAGACCGGCTGAAATCTGCGTTGGCTTTATCGGATCGCTTGCGAACCGAGGCGGTTGGGTTATCGCTTCCTGGTTGAGTACGGCCCCTTCTGGCGCCTCTTTTTTGTCCAAGCTTTTTCTTCAACTCGTCGCCCCTTTCGGGCGGAGGTCCGTTCGTGAACAATCAACTTATAGTCCAGCAACCGCGTGAAACGCTCCTGTCGAGCTGGGGCGGCGAAATGCCCTCGCCCGACACCCAGGATTACCTTGGGCGGGCTTGGCAGGCTCTCCGGGATCATCGTTGGATGGCCGCCGGTATTGTTGCGGCCGGAACATTGCTGGCCGCCGGCAGCGTGCTGGTGGCGACGCCGATCTACAGCGCCACCTCAATGGTGATGATCGACGGGCGTCGCGCCCAGGTTCTCAAGGTCGGGGGCGCCGCCCCCGATCTTCCGATCGACGTCGACACGGTTGCCAACGAAGTCCAGGTCATTTCTTCGCGCGATCTGGTCGGCTCCGTCGTCGCCAAGCTCGATCTGGAGCACGACCCGGACTACAACCCGAACCGCACGGGACTGCTGCGCCGCATAGCACTTTCCTCGCTTGACGTGCTGCGGCCGTGGCTTCCCGAGGAGACGTTGGCGAAGGCGCGGGCCGCCGTCCAGCCGCCGGTCCTGCAAGGACGGGAATATACGGACGCGGTGATCGACGAGGTTGAACGCGACCTCGATGTTTCCGCAGTTGGCCGGTCGCGCGCGATCGCAATCACCTTCACCTCTCCGCGCCCGGCAATGGCCCAGAAGTTCGCGAACGCGATGGCCCAGCGCTATGTCGATCACCAGGTCGAGATGAAGCAGCAAGCGACCGAGGATGCCAACCGGCAGATCACCGATCGGCTCGCCGGGCTGCAAAAATCGGCCGCCGACGCAGCGGGGAAAGTCGAGCAGTATCGCGCCAAGCTCGGGCTGACGGAGGGACGTGACAGCGCGCTGGTCCGACAGCAAATTTCCGAGACGAGTTCGCAGCTGACCGTGGCTCAGCGCGACCGTCTCGCGGCTGGGTCGCGATTGCGCGACATCCAGCGCGCCGCGGTCGGCGGCGGGGACGGCAACGAGGAAATTTTGGGCTCGCAACTCATCCAGCAACTGCGCGTCCAGCAGGCGCAGATCAACCGGGAGAATAGCTCCTCGGGCATCATCTACGGCGAGAAGCACCCGACCGCCGAGGTGTCGCGGGCGCAGTCGGCATCCATCCAGCGGCGTATTGACCAGGAAACCCAGAAGATCGTCAGCGCCGTGCGGGGCGACTATCAAGCCGCGCTCGACCGCGAGAACGGCCTGAAGGCGCGGCTCGACCAGCTCATGACCGAGATGGGCAAGGTGCGCGAGAACGAGGTGTCGCTTGACCAGCTCGCGCAGAACGCGACGGCGGCGAAGGACATCTACGAGGCGTTCCTGAAGCGCGCGCACGAGACGGATGTCGGCAGTGCCCTGCGATCGCCGGACGCCTATGTCATCGCGCACGCCGCCACGCCGGTCGCACCGGTCTCCCCGCGTCCGAAGATCGTCATACCGGTCGGCATGGCCATTTCCAGCATCTTCGCGGTGGTCGCCATCCTGGCGCTGGACGCCCGCGACCGCGGCTTCCAAAGCCAAGCCCAGGTTAGCCGTGAGCTCAAGCTGCCGACGCTCGGCATGATCCCCGAACTTCGCCGCACCCGCGCTCCCGACCCCTTGTCGCTGATCGGGACGGCCATCACCGACCTCTACCTGCAGATCGTGCTCGGCAACGAGCAGAGCGGCTGCATCCTCATCACGTCGGCGGTTCCCCGCGAGGGCAAGACGTCGGTCGGCCTGACCCTCGCCCGGATCGCCGCCCGGAACGGCAAGCGGACGTTGTTCGTCGATGCGGACATGCGGCGGTCGCCGCGGCTGCGGCGGCCGTTCGACGCAAGCCACGGTGGCCTGTCAGAGGTGCTGACCGGACGCGCGCAGCTCGACGAGGTGGTGTTCGCCGACAAGGTGGCGCCCGGGGTTTCCGTACCTGGCCTGCGGTGCGGCTACCGAAAACCCTTCCGGATTGATCTGCTCGGCCGCGATGCGGGATCTGCTTCGCGGGGCGCGGGGCTACTACGACCTGATCTTCATCGACGCTCCGCCGGTGATGGTCGGTCCGGAGGCCTGGATGCTCGCCTTGTTCGCCGACACCACCCTGTTGTTCGTCCGCTGGGCGCGGACGCCGCGCAAGATCGTCTCCGCGGCCTATGACAAGCTGGCGCGGACCGGCGCCAAGGTCTCGGGCGTGGTTCTCACCATGGTCGACGTCGACCAGATGGCCCGGAACAATCCGACGGATGGCGCTTCGTATTCGAAGGAGGTGCGGCGCTACTACGGGCGTCGTGCGGCGTAAATGAGGCTGCCGGTGGCAATATTTCCCTGCCGGCAGAACGCAGTGATTTACCCCGGGTGTAACGGCTCGAGAGCCGCCGGGAGATTGGACAAATTGAACGCTCGCAATTGGGGGCTCCGTTGAAGACGCTCGTTCCGCAGATCGCTGTCATCGCGATACTGTGCCTACTACTTATCAATGCCGCGAGAACCTACGCGGCGAAGCTCAACTTGATCGATCGGCCGGCCGGCCGCAAGCAGCACATCGGCGAGATCCCGACTGTGGGAGGTCTCGCCATCTACTGCGCGTTCTTCCTCGGCACCTCACTCGAATTTGGGTTATTCAGTCATTACTCGGTGCTGCTGGCGGCGATGGGTTTCCTGGTGGTCGTGGGCGCCCTGGATGATGCCATCGACGTGAGCCCGTTCAAGAAGCTGGCCGCGCAGATCCTGTCCGCCGTGGCGCTGGTTGCGGCCGGCGGTCTGTCGCCGCTCGGCTGGGAGTACGCGACCGAGCTCGGCTCGCTCGCCATGCTGGCGAGTGCGGGTTTGACCGTATTTGTAATCGTGTTGACCATCAACGCCGTCAACATGGTGGACGGGGTGGACGGACTGTCCGGCTCGCTGATCGCCGTGGGCCTTGGCTGGCTCGGGGTCGCCGGTGCGTTGAGTCACTCGCCGCAGACGACCACCATCATCATCCGGCTGATCGTCCCGGTGATCGCGTTTCTGGCTTTCAACCTACGCGCGCCGTGGCGCAAGCGGGCCTCCGTCTTCATGGGTGACGCGGGAACCCTGATGCTCGGCTGCGCGCTCGCCTGGTTCTGCCTGGAGCTGAACGAGCAAGGCGTTCCGCTCCTCGCCTGCGGCTTGGTGGCGGCAATTCCGTTGATCGACACGGGCAGCGTCGCGTTGCGGCGGATCAGCGCTGGCAAGAACCCGTTCCGTGGCGACCGGCAGCACCTCCATCACCTGCTCCTGGCCGCCGGCGTCGATGCCGCAATGGTCACGGTGCTGCTAACCGCCAGCGCGGCGGTGCTCGGCGGCATCGGCGTGCTCGGGTGGCACTTCCAGCTCGCGCCAATCGACCTTCGTCTGCACTTGGCTGCTGGTGGTTGCGGCGCATACGGGACTGGTCAGCGTCCTGACCCATCGCACCGCCACGGGGGCCGGGGTCACAGCGCGGGTTGAGACGGTTCGATGACCCCGATTACGCACAATGATTTCGACGGGCCGCGGCCCGCACAGCCGACAATGGCGCGGTTTGCGGGACCGACAACGTGGATGGCAACTAGGCCAAAGGTTGAATTCGAAATGATTCCTCGGAAAATTCATTATGTTTGGGTCGGTGGGCCGCTGCCGGAAAGCAAGGCCCGCCTCATCGCCGGGTGGCGCGACCAGAACCCCAATTACGAACTCGTCCGTTGGAGCGAGGACAACATCGATTTCAGCATTCCGATGCTGCGCCACGCCTACCAGGAAAAGCGGTGGTCGAAGGTCGCGGATATCGTCCGCCTGATGGCCGTGCACGCCCAAGGCGGAATTCTATCTCGACACCGATTTCCAGATCCGCAAGCCGCTCAACTCGCTTTTGGGCAATGCCGCGTTCTGGTCGTTCCAGGTCGATGAGCATCCCACGGACTGGGTCTGCAACGGGGTGTTCGGCGCCGAGGCGGGGCATTGGTTCCTCAAGGAGGCGCTCGATGCGGTGCTGGCGATGCGCCGGGTCCCGTTCGGGCTCGAACGGCCGACGCGCACCGGCCCCAAGCTGATCACCCGCCTGCTGCGCAAGCATGGGCTCCACGCGTACAGTCCGTCCGGGGTCTATGTCCGCGACATGCTGGTCCTCCCGTGGACCGTGTTCTTCCCGGTCGGCATGGGGCAGGAATTCAGCGAATCCTACATCAAGCCGGAAACCCTTGGCGTGCACATGTGGGACAAGTCGTGGGCGAAGGACCTCCCGAAGATGGTGCGGTGGGCTTTGTACGCGAAATCTCGCCTAAGCGCCGTCGGTTAGTGGCGAGCGAGCATGGCTCCCACCAGGTCGGACGTCATCCTGCTGTCCGGCGCACCGCCTAACAGCCGGCAGGCCGCTGAAGGGCCAGCCGCTGGCGGGCCACCTGCTGGCGGGCCACCCGCTGGCGGGTCGCCGAGTGGCGGAGCGACGCCGGAAGCCAGGGCGCTCCGGGGATGGCTCCGGTGCTAACATCCCAGCCGCGGCTAATCCTGTCCGGCGTCGCTCAGGGTTCGCCGCTGATGCGCCTCCTTACGGCCCGGCTTGCGGGCGTGGCGGAGCTCAAGGGCGAAGGTGCGGTCACGCCCTCCGCCGCGTGGCGGCGCGCCATCACCGACACGGGACTGCAATGGTTTGATGGCGGCGTCCCCGAGCAGTCTGAGCCCGTGCAAGGAGAGGGCGTGGCGGTCGACCTGCACGGCGTTGCCTCGGTCGACAATGGCCGGACTTGGCGAGTTGTCGGACGGACGGGCGCGGCGGTGCTTCGTCCGTTTTTCGGGCTCGGCGAATGCTGGACGCCGTTGGGTGTGGTGCCGCTCCGCCTTATCGAGAGCACCGACGGCGGAGCCCATTGGCAAATGCTGGCCGAAGTCGAGCTTTCGGGCTTGCAGGCGTACAGCGTGCTCCTCGAAGGTTTGGCAAGCGCGGTCGCGTATCTGCTCGCGACCGGCCTCGAGCGGCCGGCGGCGCAGCCCTGGCAGCCGCGGTTCCGGCCGCGTTCGACCGCTGCCGCTCGGCTCGGCTATCGCGTTCGATCCAATGCGCGGCGCCTGCGCGATTACGCGCGTTGCGAACTGTGGGCTATCGGCGTTCTGGACGAAACGCCCGACGCGCTCGTGGCCGGCCGCGGGGCGGCCGTTTCGCGCTGGCTCGAAGTTCCGCAAGGCGAGGGCTACGTCGCCGACCCGATCCCCTGGCCCGGGCGCCCCGATCAAATCCTGTGTGAGCATTGGAGCCATTTCACCGGGCGGGGCTCGCTCCGCGCCCTCACGGTGCGCGACGGGGAGATCGCCGAGAGCGCCGAGATCGCGCTGCCGGTCGATTGCCACCTTTCCTACCCGTTCGCCTGGAAGGAAGGCGAGCGCGTGCTTTGCCTTCCGGAAATGGGCGCCGCACGGCGGCAGGTCATGTACGAATTGTCGCCGGACGCCGCGCCGCGTCCGGTCTGCACCGTGGCCGAGAACCTGGTCATGGCCGACCCCACCCTGTTCCGCTGGGAGGATCTCTATTGGATCGCCTACACCGACGGCGATCTCGGTCTCTACGACAATCTGTGCCTGCTTTGGGCCGAACGCGTCGAGGGTCCCTGGCGGCCGCATCGCGCGAACCCGGTCAAGTTCGACGTCCGGTCGTCGCGCGGCGCCGGCGCCCTGTTCCGCACCGGCGGCGGAGAGCTGATCCGGCCGGCGCAGGATTGTTCGCGAACCTACGGCGGCGCCGTCGTGCTCAATCGCGTCCTGGCGTGCACGACAAGCGTCTATCGCGAAGAGCGTGTGGCTGCAGTCGAGCCGGACCGCTCGGGGCGGTTCCCGGACGGGCTGCACACCTTCTCGGTTTGGGGAGACCGCGTGCTCGTAGACGGCAAGCGATACGTGGTTGATCTCGACGTTCTCCGTCAACGCGTCGTCGGCCGCTTTCGGCGAAGCCGTCATCGGTCGGGCCCCGCGCCGGCGGCCGGCTCCGTTCCCACGGCGGCAAGAACCGTCGTACCCGGCGCGCCATCGATGGGCTCGCCCCCATGAAGGATCGCGCCTTCGAGGCCTTGCGGTGGACGTTGGCGGCCGTCAGGGTCTTTCCTGCATCATCTACGCATTGCTCACGCGCATCGTTCGGGCCGGGCGAGTACGGGAGCTTCTCGCTGTCGCTTGCGCTCCATGGTGGCCGCCGGTCGCGCGACCGGTGGCTCGGTTTGGGGTATGGTCGTCGAACTCGCGATCGGCGCAGGTGTCCGCCTGGCCCTGCTCGAGTTGGTGCTGCTTCGCGGCTATGTGACCGACATGACCACCTCGCGGGCGGTCTCATCCCAGCGCGGGCCTCGCGATGAACGAACATCGCCGACGCCTCCTTTTGCAAGCCGGTCCGCCCGGCCTCATTCGACATTCCGGCAGGCCATCGCCTCGTTACAAGGAGACGACATCGTGACCATCAACGCTGCCGCGATTGGCGACGCGGTTCTGAGCAAGCTCACGGTTGGCAACGTGGCGGCACTCGGGTTGCTGCTGGGGAGCTGCTTGCTGGCCGCCGCCGTCATGTACGTGCGGTCCTCAGGGGCGATGCCGTCATTGCGCGGCTTCGCATCCTATGCATTCCCACGGGATATCCTCCGGCATCCGTCCGCCCGCGCCGATTTCCTGTTCTGGGTAACGCGGCGCATGATCATGCCGCTCATACTTATCCCCTCGGCCGTCGCCATGATCGCAGCGGTCGGCTACGTCACGCACCTGCTGCTGACCGGACTGCTCGGGACGGGTCATCATGCACCGGGGCCGGCCGGCTGGTGGTCGCTCTGCTTGTTCACGCTCACCATGCTGCTCGCCTACGATTTCTCTTACTACGTCTACCACCGGGCACAGCACCGTTTTCCCGTGCTGTGGGAGCTGCACAAGGTGCACCACTCGGCCGAGGTGATGGTGGGCGTAACGAAGGACCGGATCCATCCGGTCGACGAGATCATGAACCGGATGTGGGACGCGCTCGTGGTCGGCGTCGTTTACGGCGTTTGGCTGTTCTTCGCCCTCGACCCGATCGAGCTGACGATCTTCGGCATCAACGTCTACGTGATGCGCAACATCCTGATGATGGATCTGGTGCGCCACACGCATCTGAAGGTTTCGTTCGGCCGCATCGGCAACGCCATCGTGCTTTGCCCGCACTACCACCAGCTGCATCACAGCACCGCCGTCGAGCATCACGACAAGAACTTCGGCTTGATGCTTTCTGTTTGGGACCGGCTGTTCGGCACCTTGGTGGTGCCGAAGCCCGGCGAAGATTTCATCTTTGGACTTTCAGGAGAGGATAGCCGTGATGACCCAGTCCTTGTCGGGCCTCTACGTGCTGCCGTTGCGGCGCATGGCGATGCGCACGTGGCCCTGGCGGCCTCGCTCTCAGGCTTTCCCGGTCGAGCGGGGGGCGCAATGATTAGGCTAGAAGTCGTCCGCACGTCGGACCGGCTAGGGGAGATTCAGGGAGCCTGGGAAGCGTTGTGGACGCACGCCGCGGGCAGTGTGTTCCAGCGCTTCGACTGGGTGGCGGCATGGTGGCGCTCCTTCGGGCAGCCGCACGGGTTCCGCCTCAATCTAGTCCTCGCTTGGGATGGTGACACACTAGTGGCGTTAGCCGCGCTGATCACCCGTCGGTTCCGCGGCATGCGCGTACTGGAGTGGGCTGCGAAGGACTGCAGCGACTACTGCGACATCATGGTCGCGCCGGGGTTCAGTAAGGTCGACCTTCTCGCCGACATGTGGCGGCACATCAGCGCCGAGTCGCGCTTCGACGTGGCGTATCTCAGCCGTCTGCAAGCTGGCGCTAACGCGCAGTTGCTTGGGCGACAGCAGCCGGGCGCGGTTCGACTACGGCCGAGCCCGCGGGTGGCGCTGGCGACCGGCGTGCGGCTAACAGAGTGGACCAGCAGCAACGCCTGGTTTCAAACCCTCGGCAAGAAAGGGCGAAACAATCATACCAGGGGCTTGCGCATCCTGGAGGCGTCCGGTCGCGTATCGTTTCGGCTTCTGGAGCGCGATTTCGGACATTGCCACGGCGATCGAAAGGATCTGCCTCCTCAAGCAGAACTGGGCCGACGAACGCAACGTCGCGCCTCCCGTGCTGCACAACAACGCGGCGTTGCTTCGCGCCCTTGTTGCGACGCTGGCTCGCGCCGGTTCCCTCCGGCTATTCGTGCTGGAATGCGACGGGCAGATCGTTGCCGCTTCCGTGAATATCGAGGACGGAAGCCGCCTGCTGGCCTTTCTCGCCGCATACGACCCGACATTTGATCGCGCCTCCCCCGGAACCATCCTGATGGTCGAGTATATCCGCTGGGCCATCGACAACGGCTTCACCATGGTCGACTTTTTGTGCGGAGACGAAACCTACAAGGATCGCTTCGCCGACATTCGCAATGAACTGGCATCGTTCGCTGGGCCGCGAACGCCGATCGGCTGGGCGGCGATCACGGCGGAAAAATGGGCCGGCAATGCGAGGCCGGCCTTGTCGCGCCTCCGGCAATCCGCGGTCGCGGCCGGCGGCGAGTGGAAGACGGCGCCTGTCCAGTTGGCGCGAAGCGGCTTCCGTTTCGAACCCGCAGAGAACGGCCTAAGCCGATGGCTCGAGTAGCGGGACAGACGTGGGAGGGCGCGAAGCGACCGGCGATCCGCGGGGCCACCCGTCATTGGCGTTCTTTTAACCCCTTCTTTTACAGTCATGAGCATGAAACAATTTTCGAGTCCGAGTGATCATTTTTCTATCGGTAGGCAGGACAGGACTGGCAAGGACGGAGCCTGGTTCCGGGGATGCCTAAATACGATCGGCTGGTCGATTGCCGAGGTCGCTCGGCAGCTTGACTGCTCCAGAGTGACCGTCTGGCATTGGGAGCAGGGTCGAACCAGCATACCATCCAGCGTCGCCAACTGGCTGTCGGTGCTCGCCGATCATCATGTTGCCTCGCCGCCGCCGTCCGATTGGCGCCGTACCTGGAGACGCAAGGACGCCGCGGCGCGGCAGCTCTGACCGGCAACGGGGGCGAGCGCGACGGGCCTGCCTTGATTGAAGGGCTTTGCAGGCGGGTCTAGCCCATGGCAGTGTGGTTTCGTGCTCCTCACGAGTTGCCGGCCTGCCTCGTCGTCCATTCGAGGCTGGAACCACGGAGGTCAGAAATCGACCAAGATGGCTGATGACCACCCATGTGCTCTCCATATCGGGCCGGCTGTTCGTCGCGCTCTGCAAGGCGGGTCCCCGCACGGGGGGCTCGGTCTATCATGCGGTGACGCCGAACTGCCGGATCGCGCTGTGCACGGCCGAGCCGGGTGCACGGTCGGAATGGGCCGAACCGCCCGGCCATCGCGTCACCTGCCAAGCGTGCCTGAAGCGGTTGTCGCAGTTGGAGGGTAGCGGGTCCGGTCGGGAGCGGCGACGGAACGCCGGATCGTTCGGCTGACGGTTTGGTCGGCTAACGGCCAGTCGTTGGTCGACCGTCGGTGACGGGCTGGCGCGCAGGCCTACCGGAGAGATCGTAACAGAATTTCGGCGTCAACGAAATCCGGGGCGTTGCGCCCCTCGCTGAACCACGACGTTAGCGGTTCGAGCACGTGTCGCGCCTCCATCACCCTTCGTTGGCTTTGCCAGAGCCGCGCGAGGCTGGTCGCGGCACGCAGCTCGAGAGCGCGGGACCCTTGGGCGCGGGCGATCGCCAGCGCATCGTGGAAGCTGCGCTCCGCCGAGACCAAATCGGGCTGTTTCCCGGCAAGCAGCAACTCGCCCCTTGCCCGGTGCAGCTCCGCGTCAACCCAGCGCTCGGCATTGGCGGCGACCGCGTACCATGCGTCGAGCGCGGCAAAGCCTTCCTCGGTCCGGCCGCATGCTGCCAGCGCCGTAGCCAGCCAGGCCGTGAACAGTGACCTGATCAGCACGGTGCGCAGCGCCACCAGCCCCGCGATGCCGGCACGAAGCTCGGCAATTCCGGCGTCGAGATCTCCCTGCTCGATGAGCAGCTTGCCGCGCAAGCCTGACGACACCGCTCTCCAGGTGGTAAGTCCAAGGTTGTCGCTGAGCGCCAGCAGTTCCGTGCTGGTTGACCCAAGCACGTCGACGTCACGGGTGAGTCCACTGAAGCAGCCGCCGCCGAAGGCGAGCGCAAATCCTAAGGTGTTGACGTGTTGCAGCGCGCGGGCATGCCGAATGGCGTTCCGACTGTGCGCGGCAGCCTGATCAGAATATCCGAGTTGCCATAGTGCCAGGGATAAGTAGGAGGCGGACGCGGCAAAAATATCCTGGCCGAATATGTGGGCGGAAGTGCGGTGACGTTCGGCGTCATAGACGGCCAGCATATGTTCGAGCAGTTCGCGCGCCGCCGCCGGTTCGCCCAGAAACAGCCGTATCGTTCCGAGATGCCGTCCCGCGAACGCCGCGAACTCGGATTGCGGGTTGCGGTTCGCGATCTCGATCGCTTCCTTGACATGCGCGAGCGCCCGGTCAATCCGCCCAACTACGATTTCAAAGGCTTGCAAAGCGCTGAGCGCTGGAATCAGCCCATCAGTATCGCCGGTTTCCTCGCTTAGCTGGATCGCGCGGCCGAACACCACTTCGAGCTCGGGAGACGCGTAGCCCTTCATCGCCACGAGAGGCCCCAACAGCGCCAGATTGAGCCTGTACCTCGAGCTTCGCCCGATCGCCCGGGTCCTTGATTTGATCGATCAGTCCGAGTCCGCGCTCCAAGTGCGAGATCGCCTCGGGGTTGAAGGAAAGTCTTGTCGCGCGGTGGCCTGCCTTGAGCCGGTACACCACCGCCTTGTCGGCGAGGTCGGCCTCGGAGAAATGGCGCGCGACGCCTTCGGGTTGCGTTTCGACGATGTCCGGAAACGAATGTTCGAGCACTCGTGCAACTCGCGCATGAAACGCCCGTCGCGTCGTCTTGAGCAGCGACTGGTAAGCTACGTCCTGCAGCAGCGCGTGCTTGAACACGTAGGTCGGTTCCGCCGCCGGACTGACAGGCAGGATGATCTCCGCGTCGGTCAGTGCCTCGATGGCGGCGTCGATCGGCTGCCAGTTTCGTGGCACGGAGGCCGAGAGCAGCCGCACGGTGAACGCACGCCCGAGCACAGCGGCGAACTGCGCCACCGCCTTCACCGACGACATCCGGTCGAGCCGCGCCATAAGCGAATCGTGCAGTGAAGCCGGCACGACGCTACCGGGCGCGGTACCGCGCCGCGCTCTGCCGCCGTCCTCCGCATCGAGCGAACCGCCGTCCATCACGCCCTTTGCAAGCTCCTCAATGAAAAGCGGGATGCCGTCGGCGCGGGCGATGATCTCGTCGGACACCATCAAGGGCACGGGTGAATCAGACAGGCTGTGCCGAAGCAACAGCTCCGATTCCGCCCGTTCGAGTCGCGCCAGCGACAGTCGCGTCACCCGCGGGTGCTGCTCAAACAGCTTGACCGGGGTGCGGCTTGCGACAACCAAGAGGACCCGTAGCGCCTCTAGCTGCGTTACCAGGCGCGACAGCAGTTCCGATGTGGTCGGGTCGATCCAATGCACGTCTTCGAGCAGGCAAAGCACCGGCTGCCGGGCGGAGATGTTGCGGATACGCTCGACCAGCATGTCGAGCGTCCGCTCCTTCAGCTGCTCGGGTGTCAGCGAGAGCGACGTGTAGGGCTCGCCAAGCGGGATCGACAACAGGCTCGCCAGGATCGGCACCGTGCGATCCAGGGCGGCTCCGTTCTGCAGCAGCAGCTTCTCAAGCTTAGCGAGTTTCTGACCCGGTGGATCGTCATGGGCAATCCCGGCGATCCGCTCGTAATTGCTGATCACCGGATAAAGTGCGCTGGCCTGGTGATAAGGCGAGCAATACAGCGTAAACACGTACGCGCCAGTCGACATCGCGGCCGAGCGCAGTGCGTGCAGGAGGTGCGACTTGCCGATGCCCGGCTCCCCGGTGATCATCGCGACCTGCTGATCGCCGGCGACGGCGCGGTCCCAGCAGCCCATCAGTGTGGTGAATTCGCGCTCGCGCCCGATCATCGGGCTTGCCGCCGCGGCGTGCATCGCGTCGAACCGACCCTCCGCCGCGCTTTCCCCGTGCACCTGCCAGGCGGACACGGTCGTCGCGAAGCCGGCGAGCTGGTCCAACTTCAACTCGCTGCACTCGAACAGCCCACCGATAAGCCGGCGCGTGCTCGGGCTGATGATGATGCCGTTCATCGGCGCGCGGTTTTGCAGTCGCGACGCCAAATTCGGCGCCCCGCCAACGACCTCGATCTGCTCGGCCTCGCCGTGGCCGAGCAGTTCGCCGACGATCACCTGCCCGGTCGCGATGCCGGTCCGCACGGCGAGCACGAGGTCACCGAGCGGGCGTAGGCGCGGGGTGTCCTGCACGATTCCGAGCGCCGCGCGAACAGCGCGTTCAGCGTCGTCTTCGTGCGCCTGCGGATAGCCAAAATAGGCCAGGATGCCGTCGCCGATGAAGCGCGAAATCCGGCCGCCATAGCGCTCGATCGCAGCCGTGCAGCACGCCTGATAGGCTCGCAGGATGCGGCTCATTTCCTCGGGGTCCAACCAGGACGCAAGCTCGGTCGACCCGGCTAGATCGGCAAACAATACGGTCAGCTGCCGCCGCTCTCCGCCTGGATCGCGCGAAGTGGGCGCCGTCCGACTGGGTAACCCGTTCTCGATCGCGTGCACGAGGCGCCGACGGAGCCCGATGGTCAATCCGAGCTCCTTGATGTCGCCGTCGGTCAGATGCCGCAACTCATCGAGGGTGATGTCCTGTGCGGCAAGGCTCGGAGCCAGTTGCCCGAGCCCCCAAGCATCCAGCCAAGCGATCAGATCGGACATGGTCCGCTCGGCCCGTTCCGCTTACATGGCGAGCGGCTCGGGCTTCTGGAACACCATCCGGTACACGCCGGAGCCGGCGACGCGCATATTGTAAGTGAAGCCCCAGAGATAGAGCAGAAAGCGGCGGTAATCCAGTTCACCGAACCGGTTCACGATCGGCTCCCGATGCTTCTCCCAATTTCGCGCCCATTCACGGAACGTAAGGAAGTAGCTGTGCCGGTCGCTGTGTAGTTCCTCCAACTCGAGGGTTGTGTGCGTCATGGCCTCGATCAGGTCCTGCAGCACGAGGAGCGTGTGGTTGCCCGGATAGATATGCTTGAGGATGACGGATGACATATCCTTGCGGCTGGCCGTGGCGGAGCCGTCGAGATAGATCCGGCCGCCCGGTTTGAGGATAAACTCGAACTTGGCAAGCACCTGCTCGTATTGCGGCAAATGCTCGATTACGCCCATCATCACGATGGCATCATATTTCCGCTCGGTCTTGTATTCGAGCAAGTCGGCGAAAATCAGCTCCCAGTCATAGCCTTCCCTCTTGGACATGGCCTCGAGGTATTCGATGGACGCCCGGGAGATCGAAAGGCCGCTGCACCGCACCCCGCGCTCAGATGCGTATTTGAACCATGCGCCCCACCCAGGGCCGACTTCGAGCAGGTGGTCACCGGGTTTCAGTCGGCATTTCTCGAAGCAGTAGGCGAATTTCCGGAGCGAGGCTTGCGCAAGAGATTCGTCGTCACGCTCGAATACGGCGTGCGTGTAGAGCGGCACTTCCGGGTCGAGGAACGAGAGGAAGAAGCTGGCGTCGCGGTCGTAGTGGGTCGATATTACTTTCTTGTTCAGCCGCGTCTGGCCGCCGAACAGGAGCGGCATGAACAGTTGCTTGGCGCCGAGCAAGCGATGCTTGTCGGTCAGCACAGTGCGTAGCTGCAACGCGCTCAGCATGTCGCCTTCGATGTCGAAATCGCCGGCAAAAAATGCTTCGGCAACCCTAGCCTCGTTGAGGGTCGCGAAGGCCCGAACAGCCCTATCGTTGCGGAAGACAAGGCTGAACATCGGCGTCCCGTTGCCTAGTCGGCGGGCGACCCCGTTCGGCAGCACGAGGTCGAATGCCGTTCGCAGGTCGGCGCACTTCTTCGCCAACCTGTCGTAGAGCACCCTGGCGAGACCACCGATCGGCTGCGCTCCGATCTCCGAGCCGGCCTCGCGTTCGTAGGACGCACCCGATGCAATGTGTCCTTCCAAGTCAGATCCTCCGTCCGGAGCGATTCCTGACCTGTCGATACGTCTCCTGCAACGGCCGCAAGCGCGCAGATCCCATCCGGTTCATCTCCTCAAGAGGAACGACCGAATAAATTACCCTCGTCAACAAGATACGGCAATGACCCGAGTTTCAGCCAGGCAGTCACGCTGCGATCGGCGGACCGCTTGCCACGTGTCCGCCGGAACAGCCGTCGAGGATGCGCGCTACTTCCCGCCGCTGCTTCCCGAGGTCGGGGGCGGCTGCGTGGACGGCGCGACCGTCGTCCCGCGCGGTCCTTCGCCGCTTTTAGACGGGCCGGTCTGCGCCGATGCACCCTGCCGGCCGGCTCCGCCGGAGGTCGGAGGCGGCTGCGTGGATGGGGCAACGGTCGTTCCGCGCGGCCCTTGGCCCGTCTTGGACGGATCGACCTGCGCATACGCGGGAACCGCCGCCGCTGTCGCGACCGCCAAACCGAGAACGGCTACACTCGTCCTGAATACATGCATCGCTGGCCTCCCATATTCTTGTTCGTCAATGATGTTGGACCTGCCGCCCATCACATCTTGCAGCAGGGTAACGGCCCGAACCTCCGCCGGGTTGCTTGAGAGCGGATCGATTGCGGCTCCGGTGCGCTCGTGCCCTTGAACCATGGTCGGGCCGCGTGCCACGCTCGCTGCAACGACGACGATCATGGGAGTGGGCGTCAACCGAATGGGACGGTCCGGGCGAATGGTGTGGATCGGTCGCCTGCTCGTCGGCGCAATGCTCGTTCTTTGCTCCCTCACGGGGCAAGCGGCAGCGCCGGCCGATCCGGCGGCGGTGAAATCGATGAAGCTCGGCTACGTCGAGCTGGCCGACGATCCTCGTTACGCCGACAAGGGTGCCCGTTCAGGCATCGTGTTCGCCGACCAGGGGCGGCCGTTTGGCGGCAGCGAGGTCGCCATCGACGACGCGCGGGCCATCGGGCGCGTGATCAACGTCCAGTTCGGTCTTGATCGGTTCGCGGGCGCGTCCCTCGACGAGATCGCGCAGCGCATCTCGCGTTGGGTCGAGGCGGAAGACGTCCACTTCGTCATCGCCGACCTGCCCGCGTCCGCCTTACGCGAACTCAGCCGGCGCTTCGCAGCCCAGCCAGTGTTGTTGTTCAACGTTTCTGCGCCCGACGATGCGCTGCGCGGCGCGGACTGCGCGGCCATCCTGCTCCACACCTATCCAAGTCAGGCGATGCTGACGGACGCGCTCGTCCAGTTCCTCGTTGCCAAGGGCTGGCCGCAAATCCTGGTGCTACAGGGGCCGTCCGCCGAGGACGCCGCCGCCGTGGCCGCGCTGCAACGTTCCGCTAAGAAATTCGGAGCGAAGATCGTCGAAACGCGACCGTTCGTGCTGTCCAACGATCCTCGTCACCGCGAGCAGAGCAACGTCGCGTTGATGACTGAGGGGTCGCGCTACGATGTCGTTTATGTGGCCGACGCGAGCGGCGAGTTCGGCCGCTACATACCGTATCAGACGAGCCTTCCCCGGCCCGTCGTGGGCAGTGCCGGACTGATGCCGACGGCCTGGTCGTGGAGCTGGGACCGGGACGCCGCCGTGCAGCTGCAGCATCGTTATGAGAAGACGGTGCCGCCGCGTCGCATGGGGGGCGCGGACTGGGCGGCATGGGAGGCGGCCAAGGCGGTCGTGCAAGCGGCGGTGCAGGCGCGGTCGACCAGCTTCGATGCGGTAAAGGCCGTGCTGCTGAGCGACAAACTCAATCTCGACACGGTGAAGGGCAATCCCGGGAGCTTTCGCGCGTGGGATCATCAACTCCGCGCGCCAGTGCTTCTCAGCACCGCCGACGCGGTGATCGAGCGAGCGCCCCTGCCGCAGTTCCTCCACCAAAGCAACGTGCTCGACACGCTTGGCGTCGATGCGCCGGAAACCACCTGCCACTTCTAATCGCCGCCGGCTTCGGCCCGCGCTTGAACCACGTCGTGTTCCAGGCATCTTTCCCGCGCCCGGGATCGGTGACACGATCAGCGCAAGCGGAAGGGGGAGGGCGTTCTGCTGCGCGTCGTTGTGCTCGGGTCGGCTGCCGGCGGCGGTTTCCCGCAATGGAACGCCAACAATGCGGCGTGCCAGCGGGCGCGCGCCCGGGATCCGGCCGCGCAGCCCCGCACCCAATGCGGCATCGCGGTGTCCGGGGATGGCGAGCACTGGGTCTTGGTGAACGCCAGCCCCGACCTCCGCCAACAGATCGAGGCCTGCCCGGCGCTGCACCCGCGCGACGGGCTCCGCCACTCACCGATCGCGGGCGTGGTCCTGACCGGAAGCGAGGTCGACGCCGTCGCCGGCCTACTCGTGTTGCGCGAGAGCCAGGCGTTCACGCTGTTCGCGACCGGCCGCGTGCTTCGAGTATTGGGCGACAACCCGATCTTCGGGGCGCTGTCTCCGCGCTACGTCGAGCGCCAGATGGTCGGCCTCGAGCAGCCGTTCGCGTTGCCGGGCGGGCTCAATGCCGAACTGTTCGCGGTTCCCGGCAAGGTTGCGCTCTACCTCGAGCGCGGCACCGACGAGCTGGCGGGCGAGGCCGAGGATACGGTTGGGATCTGCCTGCAGGACGGAACGGGCGCGCGCTGCTTCTTTATCCCTGGGTGTGCGCGCATGACCGAGCCGCTTGCCGACCGGCTGCGCGGTGCCGCGCTGGTGTTCTTCGATGGCACGCTTTGGACCGATGACGAGATGATCCGCGAGGGCTCGGGCAGCAAGACCGGCCGGCGGATGGGGCATATGAGCATCGCCGACACGGACGGCACCATCGCGGCGTTCCGTCATCTCGGCGTGAGGCGGAAGGTGCTGATCCACATCAACAACAGCAACCCCGTGCTGCTCGACGACTCGCCCGAGCGGCGAGCTGCCAACGAGGCCGGCTGGGAGGTCGCGCAGGACGGGATGGAGGTGACGCTATGACCGATGTGCCGGATCAGGCTGAAACGCCGATGCGTCCGGACGAGCTGGAGGCGGCGCTGAAGGCGATCGGGGCGGAGCGCTACCACAGCAATCACCCGTTTCATAAGCGGATGTATGGCGGCAAGCTGACCCGCGGCCAGATCCAGGCCTGGGCGCTGAACCGCTATTACTACCAGTGCCGGATCCCAGCTAAGGACGCGACGCTCATTGCGCGGCTGCCGACCCCCGAGCTGCGGCGTTCCTGGCGGTCGCGCCTGGTCGATCACGACGGGGACGGTCAGCAACCCGGCGGCATCGAACGCTGGCTCAGGATGACGGACGCTTTGGGGCTGGACCGGGAATACGTCAGCTCGACCACGGGCCTGCTACCGGCCACGCGGTTCGCGGTCGATGCCTATGTGGCATTCGTGCGTGACCGCTCGCTGCTTGATGCCATCGCATCGTCGCTGACCGAGATGTTTTCCCCGACCATCATCGCCGAGCGGGTGGAGGGCATGCTTGCCAACTACGATTTCGTGAGCCGCGATACGCTGGCGTATTTCCAGCCGCGGCTGACGCAGGCCCCGCAGGACGTGCAATTCGCCCTCGAATACTGCAAGACGCACGCGCACACGCGGGCAGAGCAGGAAGGCGTGCTGGCCGCGTTGCGTTTCAAGTGCGACGTCCTGTGGGCGCAGTTGGATGCGCTCTGGCACGCCTACGTCGAACCGAAGCACATCCCGCCCGGTGCGTTCGTGCCGTCCGACCATTGACCGCACGCAGCCGCGCCCTGCTGACGGCTTCCTCAGTCCCGCGCTTTCCGCGTGGGACCCGGTTCCGGTTCGACGCCACGAGGCAGGCCTGGCTCATCCTGGCGCCGGAGCGACTGATGATGCCGGACGAGGTGGCCGTGGCAGTGCTGAAACTCGTCGATGGCAGCCGGCCGGTGGCGGCGATCGCCGGGGAGCTCGCAACGCTCTACGCGGCGCCGACTGACGAGATCCTGGCCGACATTCTCGGGATGTTGCAGGAACTCGCGGATGACGGTGTGCTGGAGGACGCTACTGTGCCGCCACCGTAGCGGGCTCGGCACGCAGGAAGGGCGGGGTCGGCTCGACCGGCGGCAGAACGATGGCCGACCCGGCCGCGCGCAGGGCGCTAAGGAAGCTCGCATGAGGCTCGACCCCGCGATACTGGGATGGGATGAGCGCCACCACATCCCGTTGTTCGAGCCCGATGTCGTACAGGGTCACCTCATATGACACGCCGGCGCCGATGCGGGCGCTGAGCGCCGGAACCACAGCGACGCCGCGCCCACCCTGGACCATGGCCAAAGCGAGCTCGTAGGAGCGTACCCGGCCCACCACGGAGTGCTCGGGCAGGAAGCGTCCGTACCACTCCGCGATGCGCAGCTGATGCTGTGTCCCGAAGGTGAATTGGAGCGCGCTGTTCAACACCCGCCGCGCTTCCGTCCCGAGTTCCGTGGCCGGGTCGCGGACGCCCCGAAGGTCGAGATCTCGGGGCACGGCGAGCACATACGAGTCATGGAAGACGTCCGAACGGGCAAACGAGAGGGCGCTCGGGGCAAGCGAGCCCGCCGCAACGATCGCCACGGTCAGCCGGCGCGAGTAGAGCATCTCGATCGCCTCGCCCGGGGCGACCTCGTGCACGTCAAAGCCCAGTTCCGGGAAGGCCTCCGCCATGTGCGCCTGCGCGCCAGGTAGCAGGTTGCGGGCGATGGAACTAAGAGCGCCGATGGACAGCACGCCGCGGATGCCCTTCGCGTGGGCCTCCAAGCCCGACACCGCTTCGTCGACCTCGGCCATGATGATCTCGGCGCGGCGGCAGAGATAGGAACCGGCGTCGGTCAGCTCGAACTGGCCGCGGCCTCGCTCGAACAGGAGCTGGCCCACCGAATCCTCAAGCTTGGCGATGTGCTGTGAAAGCGAGGGCTGGGTTTGATCCAGCAGCTTGGCGGCGCGCGTCAGTGACCGCGCATGCGCCACGGCGAGAAAAATTCGCAGCTGATTGAGCGTGAAATTAGGCGCTGCCATCGTCCGGCGAACCACCAAGTCCGCGACCGTAGAAGCCGATTGCCCGCGAACTTCTCGTCGGAGGCGTCCCGGAAAGTGGTCCCGGGTGCGACGCGGCGCTGACCGCGTGCCCCGGAACGTTCTTCAGCCTATATCAGACGACCGCGCAGCCGTAGGCGTTGATCTCGCAGCCGACAGCGATACGGGCAATGGTGGGTTTACGCCAGGACATGTCTACTCTCCCAATTCTTGTTCGCCCGCCGGTCTTCAAGCGGGACTGAAGGCACCTTCCTACCAGACTGCGGCAAGATAAAGCTATACCGGCCATAAGCAGAACGGGGTCCCGCGGGCTGCGGGCGGGCGCTTATGGGAGGTATTCCTCCCTCGAGCAACCGGACCGCTTATCTAAGGTGCAACGGCGCAAATCGGGGAGGTGCAGGAATGTCCGACAACGTGACCGGTCCCGAGCCGCCGTTAGCGCTGCTCGCGGAGCTCACTCACCGCTGCCCGCTGCAGTGCCCGTATTGCTCCAACCCCGTCCAGCTGGGCGGGGCCAGCGGCGAACTCGGCACGGCGGAGTGGCAGGACGTGCTCGGGCAGGCGGCCGCCATCGGGGCGCTTCAGGTTCATTTCTCGGGTGGCGAGCCGGCCGCGCGTCGCGATCTCGCCGCCCTGGTCAGTCATGCGGTTGAGGTCGGGCTCTATACCAATCTGATCACCTCCGGCGTCACCTTGGACGAGGCGCGGCTGGCGGCGCTCGCCGAAGCGGGGCTCGACCACGTGCAGATCAGCTTCCAGGACGCGGACGAGGCCAACGGCGACCGGGTGGCTGGCCTCCGGGGGGCGCAACGGAAGAAGCGGGAGGTGGCGGCTTTAGTGCGCCGCGCCGGTCTGCCGCTGACCGTCAATCTCGTGGTACATCGCCAGAACCTCGGCAACCTGCCGGCGATGCTGGACATGGCGGTTGAGCTCGGCGCGGCGCGGATCGAGGTCGCGCACGTGCAGTACTGACGGTTGGGCGTTGGCTAACCGCGAGGCCCTGCTGCCGTCGCGCGCCCAACTGGATGCTGCGACGGAACAGGTGGAGGCGGCGCGGGAGCGGCTCGCCGGAGCGGTCGTGATCGATTACGTCGTGCCCGACTACTACGCCCGGCTCCCCAAATCGTGCATGGGCGGCTGGGGAAGGCGCTTCATCGTCGTCACGCCTGCCGGCCGAGTGTTGCCGTGCCACGCGGCGGAAAGCCTGCCCGGTTTCGATTTTCCTTCCGTACGGGACCGCTCGCTCCGCGACATCTGGGCCAACTCGGAGGCGTTCAGCCGTTTCCGCGGCACGGGATGGATGCCGGCCCCGTGCGCTGGCTGCGAGCGCCGGGAGATCGATTGGGGCGGCTGCCGTTGCCAAGCGTTCGCCCTGACCGGAGACGCGGCTGCGACCGATCCGGCCTGCGGACTGTCGCCGCATCACGCCCTGCTCGACATCGCGGTGCAAGGCGCCGAGGTGACCGCACCAGCGTTCGTGTATCGGCGGATCGGTGCGGTGCCGGCCTGATTCCAGTGTGCCGGTCGGTCAAATTTCCAGCGGAGTTTTTTAGCAGGATTGTGCTGCTAACCCTCGTAAACCGTGTGGGCTCAGGCTAGGGTCCCGTGAAGGCTGCCCGTCAGAAGGTAGTGAAGCCAAACGGAGCCGTGCCGCGCAACAAACTGCCGGCGGCGGCACACAGGGAAGGGAAGAACGTGCGAAAGCTTCTGCTCGCGGCGTCCATTGCCGTGCTCGCGCCACTCGGCGCACATGCCCAAAGTGCGGCTGATCTGGCCAAGGGCACGAAGGACACCTCCGAAGTCCTGAACTACGGCAT
This sequence comes from uncultured Alphaproteobacteria bacterium, assembly GCA_963757115.1. GTDB lineage: Bacteria > Pseudomonadota > Alphaproteobacteria > Acetobacterales > Acetobacteraceae > CAVWQV01. The sequence continues at coordinate 137,197 of CAVWQV010000004.1, forward strand.
GAGCTACGACCTCCAGCGCTTCAGCCCGCTGACGCAGATCAACCGTGACACGGTGAAGCATCTCGTTCCCGTGTGGAACTACAGCTACGACGACAATAAGAGCGAAGAGTTGCAGCCCCTCATCTATCAGGGCGTGCTCTACGTCACGACCAACGCCGCCACCATGGCGCTCGACGCCAAGACCGGGCAGCAGCTCTGGAAGAGCAAGATCGACTATCCGCCTGAGACGCCACGCATCGTGTGCTGCGGCATCATCAATCGCGGGGCCGCTCTGTACGACGGCAAGCTGTTCCGCACCACGCTCGATGCGAACGTGATGGCGCTTGACGCCAAGACCGGCAAGGAGCTGTGGAAGCAGAACGCGATCGATTACAAGACCGGCTACTCGATGACCGTGGCGCCCCTCGTGGCGGACGGAGTGGTCATCACCGGTATCTCCGGGGCTGAGTACGGCATCCGTGGCTTCATCGACGGCTGGGATCCGGACACCGGCAAGCATCTATGGCGCACCTATACCGTCGCCGGCCCCGGCGACCCGGAAGCCAAGAGCTGGCCGGGCGACACCTATGAGCACGGCGGCGCTTCGACCTGGATCACCGGCTCGTTCGATCCGGATCTGAACACCGTCTACTGGGGAACGGGCAACGCCGGCTCGTGGAACCCGACGACGCATCCCGGGGACAACTTGTACACGTGTTCGGTGGTGGCCCTCGATCCGAAGACCGGGCAGATGAAGTGGCACTACCAGTTCTCGCCCAACGACCCGTACGACTACGACAGCGTGGCCGAGATGGTGCTCGCGACGCTGAACATCGACGGCAAGCCGACCAAGGTGTTGATGAACGCCAACCGCAACGGCTTCTTCTACGTGCTTGACCGCACCGATGGGAAGCTGCTCGCGGCCAATCCGTACATCTCAAAGATTACCTGGGCGAAGGGCATCGACATGCAAAGCGGTCGCCCGATCCCGACGGAGGTGACGGACAAGGTGCGCAAGGGCGAACCGCAGGAGGTGTGGCCGAGCGCTCTTGGGGGCAAGAATTGGATGCCGATGTCGTTCGACCCCCAAACCGGTCTCGCATACGCCAACACGCTCAACATCGGGATGCAGTATAAGCCGACCACGCCGCAGTATCGGGCGGGCCTCACCTATTGGGGCGCGGACATCGAGTGGGCGTGGCCAAAGGGGCCGCGCGGCTACCTGAAGGCAATCGATCCCATGACGGGCAAGTCCAAATGGGAGGCGCCGAGCGACATCCCGCGGTTCTCCGGCGTGCTGTCGACTGCGGGCGGGGTCGTGTTCACCGGCAAGCTGACCGGCGAGTTCGAAGCCTTCGACGCCGATACCGGCAAGAAGCTGTGGCAGTTCAAGACCGGCTCGGGCATCGAAGGGCAGCCGGTGACCTGGGAACAGGACGGCGTGCAATATGTCGCCGTGTCCAGCGGCATCGGCGGCGTTTACGCGATCTTCTCGGCCGACGAGCGGCTAGCCGCCGTTCCGCCGGGCGGCTCGCTGTGGGTGTTCGCGCTCGCCCCGCAATGACGAAATGACGAGGCGCCTGCGGGCGCCTCGTCACCTCTATCCTTACGGCTACGGAGAAAGAATGAGGTTTGCCGTATTCCTTACGGCGGGGATGCTGCTGTGCGCCCCCGCTTGCCTCGCCCAGACGGATGCGTCCGAGCCGCCGCCATCGCCGCAACAGTTCGAAGCGGGTGATCACCTCTTCAACACGATCTGTGCGGCCTGCCACGGCAAACACATGATCAACCCCGGCAACGAGTCATTCGACTTGCGCAAGTTCCCGCACGCCGACCGCGCACGCTTTTTCAACTCGGTGCAAAACGGCAAGAAAAGTATGCCGCCCTGGAAAGACGTCCTCAAACCCGACGAGATCGAGGAGATCTGGGCTTATGTCCGGTGCGGAGGCGTATCACCGAAGTGACCGCGCGCACTGCAGTTCTGGCCGGCCTCGTCACGTTGGGCGCCGCTTTCGGTGCCTTGCCCGTTGCGGCCGCTTCGTCGGACGCGGGCGATGCCGCCGCCAAGACGCTTGACGTCTGCTTAGAGGCAAACGATCCGCCGCTGTCGGTTCGCAACGGTAACCCGCCGGGTTTCGCCGTTGCGCTGTCCCGGTCGGTTGCGGAGCACCTCGGGCGTGAGCTGCGCGTGCAATGGTTCGTCAGCCGTGACGACCCGGACGCAAACCTCGTCAAGGAAGCGAACGCGCTGCTATCCGATGGCCGCTGCCAGCTCGTCGCCGAGTTTCCGCTGGCGACGGACACGCTCGGCCCGCCGCCCGCGCCGGTCGGCAGGCTGCCGCCCTTCGACGGGGCGGCGCCGGAGGACCGGCGGCGGTGGGTCAAGCTCGGCGAACTGGCCGCGACCCGGCCCTATCGCCAGGACGCGCTCACGGTGTTGCTGTCCGCACGGCAGGGCGAACGCCCGGTCCATAAATTAGCCGACCTCGCCGGTCTCTCGGTCGGCGTGGAGATCGCAACGCTCGCCGACGCCATTGCGATGAACTACGCCGACGGGCAGTTGCGGGATCGCGTGGTGCACGTGCCCGATGCGCGGGCGCTGTTCGATCGCTTGCAGCGCGGCGAACTCGACGCCGCGTTCGTGGGACTGCGCGAGTGGGACGCGTGGCGCCTCCGACACGCAGTCGCGGGCGTGTACGCCACCGGCTATATCCATTCGGCTGGCTTCAACATGGGGTTTGTCGGGCTGGCCCCGAACAAATCCTTGATCGACGACGCGGACGCGGCCATCGCCGCGCTGCAGTCGCGGGATGCGATCGCCGTACTCGCGAGCGCGGCCGGCCTCACCTATGTAGCACCCCGGGCACCCGCGGTTCTGCCCACGATCGGGCCGACCGCGCTGGCGGGGGACTGATTGCGGGTGGCTGATTGCGCGTCTCGTCCGCTTGGCGCATTTTCGTCCCGCAAATGGGTGGACACGCTTCAGTTATTTGCTAGAAGTCTTTAAATTGTTTGTTCAAGCGATCAACGGTTGGGCGGGTACGCCGGGCCGGAAAGAAACGGATGGCCAGGGCGGAGATTGGGTGACAGACGAACTGAGGTGCGGCGGCGATCGGTGCGAGGCGGGGGATGCGCCCGACCGCGGTTCGGGCGCAGCCCCCGCGCCGGCCAGGCGTGACTTGCTGCTAGGCGTGCTTGCCGCCGGCGCCATGCTCGCCGGTCCGGCGCGCGCCGACGAAGAAGAAAAGCCGGGTGCCGACGAGCGGCCGCAGAAGGGCGACCTGCTCGTGTACGCGGAAGGGGATCAGGTCGGCCAAATTATCAATCCCGACGACCTCCCCAAAGGCGGCCCGCAAGTCATGGCCTGGCCGATGGACCCGCAGCACGAAGGTCGTGCGCGACGGGTCGCGCTTGAATGAGGTGCTGCTGCTGCGGCTCGGGGAGGCCGAACTCGACGAGGACACCCGGGCCCGCTCTGCCAACGGCATCGTGGCCTATTCCGCAGTCTGTACACACGCGGGGTGCCCGGTGACGGCCTGGGTGGAGGATCAGGGCAAGGACGTGCTGAAATGCATGTGCCACAATTCTGAGTATGACCCGCGGCAAGGTGCCGAGGTCGTCTTCGGGCCGGCGCCACGGCACCTAGCGGCGTTGCCCCTTGCGATGGCGGACCGATCCATTACGGTGTCTCAGGGCTTCATCGGGAAGCTCGGGGCTCAAACGTCGGCTTGACTAGCGACATCTCGCCTCGCCGTGCGGTGATGCGGGTGTGGCAGAAGAAACGAGTTCTTTGGGGGAGCAGTTCATGGGCGTGAAGCAGTGGCTTATGTCGGCGTTGGTCGCCTCGACCTGTCTGGCGCCGATCGTCGGCGCCAGAGCCGGCGAGGTCACCAACTACAGTCCGGTCACCGCCGACCGGCTCAAGAATCCCGAGCCCGGCAACTGGATGCTGTATCGCCGCACCTATGACGGCCAGGGCTACAGCACGCTCGACCAGATCAACTCAACGAACGTGAAAAATCTGGTGCCGGTCTGGACGTTCTCGACCGGCGTGACCGAGGGTCACGAGGCACCGCCGATCATCAATAACGGCGTGATGTTTGTCGCCACCCCCGAGGGCCAGGTGATCGCGCTGAACGCCAAGACCGGCGATGAGAATCTGGCGCTACAAGCGTCAGTTGCCCGAAGACCTGTTTCAGTTGCACCCGACCAGCCGCGGCGTAGGGCTCTGGGAGGACAAGCTGTTTCTCGCGACCACGGACGATCACGTCGTGGCGCTCGACGCCAAGACGGGCAAGGTGGCGTGGGACAAGAAGATCCAGGACTACAAGAAGGGTCAGTACATGACCCTGATGCCGTTGGTAGTCGACGGCAAGGTGATCGTCGGCGGATCGGGCGGCGAGCTTGGCGTGCGCGGCTATGTGGTGGCCTTCGACGCCAACGACGGCAAGGAACTGTGGCGCACCTTCACCATCCCCGGCGAGGGCGAGCCCGGTCACGACACATGGGAGGGTGATGACTGGAAGACGGGCGGCGGCTCGGCCTGGATGACCGGCACCTACGACCCGGACCTCAAGACAATCTATTGGGGTGTCGGCAATGCGGCACCCTGGCCGGGCGACCTGCATCCGGGTAACAATCTCTACACAAGCTCCGTTCTCGGGCTCGATCCCGACAGCGGCAAAATCAAGGCCTATCACCAGTACCACCAGAACAATTCCTGGGACTGGGACGAGGTCGATGCGCCGATGCTGATCGACGTCAAGCGCGATGGACGTACGATCAAGAGCCTCGTCCACCCCGGCCGCGACGCAATGTTCTGGGTGCTCGAGCGCAAGCCGGACGCGATCAGCTATGTGGCGGGCTGGCCGTTTGTTAATACCAACGTCTGGAAGGGTGTCGAACCGGGTAGCGGAACACCGATCGTCGATGTTGCCCACAAGCCCAAGCTTGGCAACCGGATCGAATTCTGCCCGTCGCTGTGGGGTGGCAAGGACTGGCCCTCTGCCGCCTATAACCAGAAGACCGGCCTCGTTTACGTGCCGGCGAACGAGAATTTCTGCGGTGGCTTCACCGGCGAGAAGGTGCCGTTGGTTCCCGGCAAGCTCTGGCTCGGCACCAAGGCGGAGGACATCGGCCTCACCGTTCGGGCCGGCGCCGACCATTTCGGCGAGCTGCAGGCCTGGGATCCGGCCACCGGCAAGAAGGCCTGGTCGCATAACTTCCCGAAATCGCAGCTGTTCGCCTCTGTGACCACGACCGCCGGCGACCTCGTGTTCGTCGGCGGCACCAACGACCGCAATCTCCACGCCTTCGACGCGAAGACCGGCGAGCTGCTGTGGGAGCAGAAAACCAATTCCGGGATCGTCGGAATGCCGATCGCCTACGAGGTCGACGGCACGGAGTATATCGCGGTGCAGTCGGGCTGGGGTGTCGACGCTCAGCGCATCCAGGACGCGCTGTCGAAGGACAACGTGGGTAGTCCAGGACAACGTGCCGCAAGGTGGCGTTGTCTGGGTGTTCGCGCTAAAGAAGTAGACGTAAGTGGCTGGCCGCCCCGCACGGGACGGCCAGCCGCCGCTGTCCCGGCTTCCGTCCGGGACGGCCGTGGAAACGCCCGCACGCTGCGGAAGGCGGGCGATATCAGGCAAGGAAATGCCATGATTAAAATGAAGATCAACGGGCGGGAGCAAAGCTGGGACGGCGATCCGTCACTGCCGTTGCTTTGGTTCCTGCGAGACGAAGCTGGGCTGACCGGCACCAAGTTCGGTTGCGGCCAGGCCCTGTGCGGCGCCTGCACGGTTCACATCGACGGACAAGCCACGCGGTCCTGCATCACAGCGGTGTCCGACGTCAGTGGCCGCGAGGTGACCACCATCGAGGGTCTCGATCCGCACGGCGACCATCCCGTGCAGAAAGCGTGGCGCGAGATCAACGTGCCGCAGTGCGGTTTCTGTCAGGCCGGGCAGATCATGCAGGCCGCGGCGTTGCTGAAGGAAAATCCGCATCCCAGCAACGAACAGATCCGCGAATCGATGTCCGGCAACATCTGCCGGTGCGGCTGTTACCAGCGCATCGAAATCGCCGTCCGCCTCGCAGCGACGGGAGCGTGACCATGCACATCACCAATCGACCCTCGGCAATGAACAGTGCCGCCGGCCTGGAGAACGTTTCCCGCCGCAAGCTTCTACAAGGCCTCGGCATCACCGGCGGCCTCGTGCTCGCCGCACCGCTGCTGCCCAAGCCCGCGCTGGCCGCCTACAACACCGGCGCCGGAGCCATGCCGCACGGCGTCGTGGTCGATCCGAAGATTTTCATTGCGGTTGCTCCGGACGGCACCGTGACCATCGTCGCCCATCGTTCGGAAATGGGCACCGGCGTGCGCACCAGCCTGCCGATGATCGTTGCCGACGAAATGGGAGCCGACTGGTCTCGGGTGAAGGTCGTGCAAGCGCCTGGTGATGAGGCGAAGTACGGCAACCAGGACACCGACGGCTCACGCAGCACGCGGCACTACCTGATCCCGATGCGCCAGATGGGCGCCGCCGCGCGCACCATGCTGGAGGCCGCGGCCGCCAAGCGTTGGGGCGTTCCCGTGTCGCAGGTGAAGGCGGTCAACCACGAGGTGGTCGATCAGTCCGGCGGACGGCGGATCGGCTTCGGCGACCTGGCTTCGGACGCCGCGGCGGAGCCGGTGCCGAATATCGCCAGCCTGAAGCTGAAGGACCCAAAAGACTTCCGCTACATGGGCAAGGGCAACGGTCGGCATCGTCGATCTCCGCGACATCACCACCGGCACGGCGGTATATGGCGGCGACCACAGCCTGCCCGGAATGAAGTTTGCGGTGGTGGCCCGCCCTCCGGTGGTCGGCGGCAAGCTCGTCTCGTTCGACGCCAAGGACGCGCTCGCCGTTCCGGGCGTCGAGAAGGTAATCGAGGTGCAAGGGCTGGCCCTGGCCGTCCAAGTTCCAGCCGCTCGGCGGCGTCGCGGTCGTTGCCCGCAACACGGGTGCCGCGATCAAGGGGCGGGACGCGCTCAAGATCGTCTGGGAGGACGGCCCCAACGCCAGCTACGATTCGGTTGCCTATCGTCAGGAACTCGAAGCGGCGGCGCGCAAACCCGGCGCCGTGGTGCGGAACGACGGCGACGTGGATGCGGCGCTGAAGACCGCCGACAAGGTAGTCGTTGGCGAATACTACCTGCCACACCTCGCCCACGTGAGCATGGAGCCGCCGGTGGCGGTGGCGAATGTGGCCAACGGCAAGGCCGAGGTCTGGGCGCCGGTGCAAAGCCCGGGCGGCACGCGCGAGGACCTCGCCAAGACGCTGGGCATTCCCGATAGCGACGTGACCGTCAACGTCACGCTGCTCGGGCGGCGGATTCGGGCGCAAGTCCAAGTGCGACTTCGTGCTCGAGGCGGCGCTTATCTCGCACGCGATCGGTGCGCCGGTGCGGCTGCAATGGACCCGCGAGGACGACGTCCGGCACGACTTCCTCCACACCGTCTCGGCCGAGCGCATCGAGGCGGGGTTGGACAAGAGCGGCAAGGTGGTCGCGTGGCGCCACCGCAGCGTCGCGCCGACCATTCTTTCCACCTTCATGCCGGGCGCCGTGCACGAGGCGCCGTTCGAACTCGGCATGGGTTTCGTCGAGCTGCCGTTCGACATCCCCAACATCCGCTGCGAGAACCCGGAAGCGGCGGCACACACGCGGATTGGCTGGCTCCGCTCGGTGTCCAACATTCCGCACGCCTTCGCCGTGCAGTCGATGGTAGCGGAACTTGCGCACGCTACCGGCCGGGACCCGAAGGACATGCTGCTGGAGCTGATCGGGCCTCCGCGGATCGTCAAGCTCAACGATTCGGTCAAGAACCTGTGGAACTACGGCGAGCCGCTCGACAGCTACCCGAATGACACAGGGCGCTTGCGTCGCGTTGTCGAGGTCGTGGCGGACAAGGGTGGCTGGGGCCGCTCCGTGCCGAAGGGACACGGGCTCGGCATCGCCGTGCACCGGAGTTTCGTCAGCTACATCGCCACCATCGTCGAGGTGGCCGTGGACGACAAGGGCCAGGTAACGGTCCCGCGTGTCGACACCGCCATCGATTGCGGCACGTTCGTCAACCCCGAGCGGATCATGTCGCAGGTCGAGGGTGCTGCCATCATGGGCCTGAGCATCGCCAAACACGGCGAGATCACGTTCAAGAACGGCCGGGTGCAGCAGGCGAACTTCGACGACTTCCCGGTGGTCCGGATCGACGAGTCGCCCAAGGTGACGAACGTCTACATCGTGCCCGTCGATCCCGACACCCCGCCGAGCGGCGTGGGCGAGCCGGGCGTTCCGCCATTCGCTCCCGCGTTCATCAATGCGATATTCGCGGCGACCGGCAAGCGGATCCGCAACCTGCCGCTCGGAAAGCAGCTCGAAGCATGAGCACGACAGCAACACGCCATCACCAGCGCATTTTGACGCTGGTGCTGGCGGTGGCTCTTCCGGCGATACTCGCCGGGGGAGCGTTGGCGCAGTCGGACAAGGATGCGCCGACGGGCACCAACGCCGCCCGTCCGGCCAAAAACCTGCCCGAGCAGAGCTCCCTACCTAGCAACGCGCCGCCTGCGACGACGAAGCACACGACCGGGGCTACCGACCAGTCGCCGAAGGTCAAGGAGATGAACAAGGCCGCTAGCGCCAAGACCAATCGCGAAGGCAAGTAGCTTTGGCTAGACCGGCCGGCTTCGTGCCGGCCGGCTGCTTACGCCAGAGGCCGAGACGGCGCGAACGGCGTAGGTGAGCGGCCTGCTCGGGGCGGCGGTGTCGATCCACATGGCGGCGCGCAGCGGGTTTGGCGAGATCTTTACGTCGGGCGCCCCGACTCCCCTCCGACTGATCTCGTAAGAGTAGACGGACCGCGAGCGGTCCGGTGTCCAGCGCAGCACGACGTCGTTGCCTTCGCGGGTGACCTCCAGCCACGATGGCGTGGCGGGCGGCGCTGTCTGATATGGCGTTATCCAAACGAGCGCGGTCGCGAACGGACCGAGATTGATCGGGGCGCGCAGGCCGTGTTGCGTTCGCAACCCGTGCTGTGGCGGCGCTAGAACCCCAAGCTCCTGCGCAAGCCTCATACTTTTAGGGTCCGGCGCGCCGGCAGCCGCGTTGGTGCGCGCGCGGTCGATGCCGAACTGGATCAGGTTGGCGCGAGGCCATGGAATGTCGCGCACGACACACTCGAGATCGACAGTCCCGGCGTCTCGGTAGCGGGTGAGCAACACGGCGATGGTGTCGGCCCCGACCGTGACGAGGTGCGAGACCCCGTCCGGCGGCGTTCCATCCATTCCGCGCCGGTCTCCGAGACAGCGTAGCATTTCGTAGAACCCGAGCACCGGCAGCTTCACCTGGTCGGCCGGCGCGGAGGAGAGCGGCGTCATCAACATGCGGCGTCCGTCGAACGGCCCGCGCGCGAGTTGGGCGTTGGCGTTGTCGGACGCGGCGAGAAAGCGCATCCGGTGTGCGGAGTAGCTCCGACGCAGCCGGTCATGCGCAACCATCGACGCAGCCAGCCAGGCGGGGAATTGCGACGTGCATCGCGGCGCGAAAGGCTGGTCGAAACCGACCTTCATGTCGGCCTCGTCGTTGACGATGGCGAGCCCATCCGCGCGGTCGGGGGTCAGGCGCAGCACGGCGTCGGCCGTGCTCTCGGCCGCTGCGATAAGCCGCGCGAGGTCGGGCTCCCCTTCCGCATCGCTCCACGCGCCCTTGCGGTGATAGGAGATGAAGTCGCACTTGACGCTCGGCTCGTCGCGCAGGAATTGGAGGAACCGTTCGATCAGCGCCGGCCCTTCCTCGGGCGTGTAGGCGATGACCGGCCCGCCCAACCGAACGCTCAAGCTTGTGGCCGCCACGGCCTTCGCCGTCGCCCGGTATAGATCGAGATAGCCGTCGAACGAGCCGCCCCAGAATGGGGCCATGTTGGGTTCGTTCCAAACCTCGAACCACCAGCGCGCCACCTCGGCGTGGCCGAAGCGGTCCACAACAGCGTGGAGAAACGCCTCGACAAGACGTTGCCAGTTGCCGAAATCGGCCGGCGGCTCGATCACCCTCGGCGCTACGGCTGGCGGGAAAAACGTCAGCGGCAGGAAGGGTGTCAGGCCGCGCCGGACGAGGGTGTCCAGCGCCTGGAGCGTTCGGGTGAAGTCGGGAGGCTGGTCGGCTTGGTCCCAAACGCCGGCGCTGGTCGTCGGGAAGGTCCGGTCGCGCCCGCCGCTCAGCGCACCGAACGCGCGGACGCCGCGCACCGCGCCTGGCGACGCGGCGATGTTGTCGAGCAAGCGAGTAAAACGTGGGTCGAGCAGCCAATCGAGGCCAAACACGCCGACGAAGCCGAACTCCTCAGCCTCGAAACTCGGCGCCGGGCTTGGCCGAGACGGTGAGCACGGCAGCGGATGGGCGCTTGATCGGGCCGACAGTCGCCCCGCCCGCGGCCCTCAGCAAGGCGCGTCGTGTGGCTGACGCGGCGGAGCCTTCAGGAGGGATCGGTACAGCCCTTTGCGACATAGAAATGGCCCGCTTCGCGCCGATTGACGCCGCGACCTCCCACGGTGATAAATGCGGAGGGAGGCGATGTCACGCCCATGAGCATCGCGACGGACCTGCTTCGGGAACGATCCGAGGCAAGATCAGGCGCAGCAATCTCGCCGGATATGAACACAGCACCGCCCGCGCTGTCGGTCGCGGGTGTAGGACATGCGTATGGCGCCCGCCGGGCTTTGGCCGAGGTGACCTTCGCTGTTCGACGGGGCGGGTTCACGGCGCTGCTGGGCCTGAATGGGGCGGGCAAGACGACCCTGTTCTCGCTGATCACACGGCTGTTCGACACCAAGATCGGCAGTATCAGCGTGCTCGGCTTTCGGATCGACCGCCAGCCGGGCGAGGCGTTGCGCAGGCTCGGCGTCGTGTTTCAGGCGCGCACGCTCGATCTCGATTTGTCGGTGATGGACAATCTGCTGTTCCATGCGGCCTTGCATGGCATCGGCGGTCGCGACGCAAGGGCGCGCGCTAACGCCGTGCTTGCCGACGTGGAACTCGGCGATCGGGCGCGCGAGACGGCGCGGCGGCTATCTGGCGGGCAGATGCGGCGCGTCGAGATCGCGCGCGCTCTGATGCACGGGCCCGAGCTGCTGGTGCTTGATGAGCCGACGGTCGGCCTCGACGTCGCCTCCAAGCTCACGATCACCCGGCAAGTCCGTGCGCTGGTGCGCGAGCGCGGTGTCGCCGTGCTGTGGGCGACGCATCTTCTCGACGAGATCGAACCGTCGGATGACGTGGTGGTGCTGCACGCCGGCAAGCAGCTTGCGGCGGGCCCCGTCGCCGACCTTCTGACCGAAACCGGGACCGCCGATCTGCGATCCGCCTTTGCGTCGCTAACGGGCGCCGATGGGGGGCGGAAAACGTCGTGAGCGCGTCCGCCCTACCGGCTGCAGTCCGCCCTTTCTCGGCGTCCGGTTACCTGACGTGCTTGCGCGGCATCGTTTGGCGCGAGGCGTTGCGCTTCGTGCATCAGCGCGAGCGCTTCGTCTCGGCGCTGGTGCGGCCCTTGGTCTGGCTGTTTATCTTCGCCGCTGGATTCCGCCAGATCCTCGGCGTCTCGATCATCCCGCCTTACGAGAACTACGTATTGTACGAGGTGTACGTAACGCCGGGGCTGATCGCGATGATCCAGTTGTTCAACGGGATGCAGTCCTCGCTGTCGATGGTGTACGACCGCGAGATGGGCAACATGCGGATGCTGTTGGTGAGCCCGTTCCCGCGCTGGTTCCTGCTCGTCTCGAAGCTCCTGGCGAGCACCGCGGTGTCCATATTCCAGGTGCTCGCGTTCATGCTTGTTGCCTGGCTCTGGGGCGTAGACCTGCCGCCTTGGGCGTTCGTGTCCGTGTTGCCGGCGCTCGTTCTGGTCGGGCTGATGCTTGGCTCGCTCGGCATGTTGTTGTCTTCGGTAATCAAGCAGCTGGAGAACTTTGCGGGGGTGATGAATTTCGTCATCTTTCCGATGTTCTTCGCCTCCTCCGCGCTCTATCCGCTCTGGCTGGTGCAGCAATCGAGCCCGGTGGTGTACGCGATCTGCCGGTTGAACCCGTTCACCTATGGCGTGGAGCTCATTCGGTTCGCGCTCTACGGCAAACTCGACGTGCTTGCGCTCGCCGTCGTCGCTACAATGGCGGCGCTGTTCCTGGTAGGCGCGATCCTGGCCTACGATCCGGCTCGCGGATTGCTGGTGCGCCGCGGCGGAGGGCCGGGCTGATGCGCCGTGTCGGGCGGCGGACGGTGCTGGCGGGATTGGGCGCCGGGGTCGCCGCTAAAACGGCGGGCGCGGCGGGATCGCTTCCCGTTGTCCGCCTCGGCATCCTCCAGTTCGGCACCGTGCAGTGGGTCAGCGACGTCATCCGGCGGCATGACCTCGACACGCAGCATGGTCTTGCCCTGCAAACGGTCAAGCTCGCCAATACCGATGGCGGGCGCGTGGCGCTGATGGCTGGAAGTGTGGACGTCGTCGTGTCCGACTGGCTGTTCGTCGCGGCGCAGCGGGCGGCCGGTACGCAGCTTTGCTTTGCGCCCTTCACCAGCGCGTCGGGCGGCGTGATGACGGGCGGCGACTCGCCGCTCCGCACCTTGGCCGATCTGCGTGGGCATCGGCTCGGCGTTGCTGGGGGCCCGGCCGACAAGTCCTGGATCCTCGTGCAGGCGGCGGCCCGTGACCAAGCAGGGTATCGATCTCGCGTCGGCGGCCGACGTGATCTACGGCGCCCCGCCGCTACTCGGCGCCAAGCTGCAACAGGGCGAGCTCGATGCCGTGCTCACGTTCTGGAACTTCGCCGCCAAGCTGGAGGCGGCCGGTTGCCGCGAGATGTTGTCGGTTGGACAGTGCGCGGCAGCGCTTGGCCTGCCGCCATCCATGAGCCTCGTCGGCTACGTATTCCGCCAGGCTTGGGCCGAGGCGAACCGGCCGGCGGTTGACGGCTTCCTCGCCGCATCAAATCAAGCGCAGCAGTTGCTCCTCCGCTCGGACGCTGAATGGCAGCAGATCCGGCCGCTGATGGAAGCGGAGAACGACGCCGTTTTCACCCGGCTGGCGCAGCGCTTCCGGGAGGGTGTCGCGCATCCCGATGTCGCGGCACAGGAGCAATCGGCGGCTCGGGTATTCGCTATTCTGCGCGAGACGGGCGGGTCGCGGGCGACCGGCGGCGTCGATGCGCTGCCGCCGGGAATGTTCTGGCCCGTGCGAGATGCGGCGGGCTGAGGCGTCCGCCGCGCGCGATCGCCTCCTCTCGCTCCTCGGTTTTTTGGCACTGTGGTGGTTGGGGTCGCGCATCGCCGGCTCCCCGGCGTTGTTGCCCTCCCCAGAGCGTGTCGCCCGCTTCGCCTGGCGGGAACTCGGCAGCGGCGATCTGCCATGGGCGTTCGCGGCGACGCTGCTGCGTGTCGCGGTCGCATTCACCCTTGCCATGGTTGCGGGCGCGATTATCGGTTACGTGATGGGGCGCTCGGCGCGCGCGAACGCGCTGATCGATCCATGGATCGTCATCGCGCTCAATCTACCGGTGCTGGTAGTGATCGTGCTCGCCTACATCTGGATCGGATTGAACGATGTCGCCGCCGTGCTCGCGGTCATGCTGGCGAAATTGCCGACCGTGGTAGTGACGGTGCGGGAAGGCGCCCAGGCGCTCGATCCCGGCCTCGGCGAAATGGCGCGCGCCTTCCGCCTGCCATTGCGCCGCAGGCTGCGCGCGGTGGTCATGCCGCAGCTGTTGCCCTACCTCGCCGCCGCCGGCCGCAGCGGGTTATCGATCACCTGGAAGATTGTTCTGGTCGTCGAGCTGCTCGGCCGTCCCAACGGGGTTGGCTACATGCTCAACCTCCTGTTCCAGAGCTTCAACGTCACCGGCATCCTGGCTTACGGTCTGCTGTTTGCCGGGCTCATGCTGGCGGTGGAGGCCGTCGCCTTGCAGCCGCTCGAACGGCGCGCGAACGCATGGCGCGCCGGTGCTTGATGTGCGGATCGAACAGAAGGCGTTCGTGTCGCGCGACGGAAGGCGCCGCACGGTGCTGCGCGACGTGGCGTTCTCCGTCGGCCACGGCGAGGTGGTCGCGCTCCTAGCCCCGTCCGGCACCGGCAAGAGCACGATTCTCCGCATCGTGCTGCACCTGGACGAAGCGTTCGAGGGTACCATCCGGCACGGCGCGGAGCGGGTCGGGGTCATGTTCCAGGAGCCGCGGCTACTGCCTTGGCTGACAGTCGCCGACAATCTGCGTCTGGTCGTTACGGACCCGATGCCGAAACCCGACATCGGCGCGCTGCTCGATCGGGTGCGCTTGCCGAACGCGGCCGCACTGTACCCGCGCCAGATCTCACTCGGCATGGCGCGCCGCGCGTCGCTGGCCCGGGCGCTTGCGGTGTCGCCCGACCTGCTGGTTCTGGATGAGCCGTTCGCCTCGCTCGATCCGCAGCTCGCCGGCGCGCTCGCCGCGGTGGTCGCGGGCTGGGCACGCGACACCGGTGCTGCCGTCCTGTTGGCGACCCACGAGCTAGCCCAGGCGCTCCAGTTCGCCTCGCGTCTGCTGATCCTGTCGGGGCAGCCAGCAACGCTTGCCGCGGATTTGCCAGTGCCTGCCGCCAGCGGGCCAGCGCGCGCCGCTTTGCACGCGTCGGTCGTCGAAAGCTTCGGGTTCCTCGGCGCAGCTGAAGCCGGATCATGCGATCGGGAGCGCGGCTAACCCGGCGCGCGTAGCCCCCGCGCACCGCCCCGTATTCGTCGGATATACTCTGTCCCTATCGGGCCGGATGGCGCAGGTCGGTGAGCAGCATGGAGCCGGGCGCGTGCGCGATGAAAAACGGAATGCGCGCTGCCTCCAGCGCCGTCTGACTGGTGACACCGCAGGCCCAGAACACCGGCGCCTCGCCGGCTCGTAGCTCCACGGCGTCGCCCCAGTCCGGTGCGCGCAGGTCCGCAATGCCGATTGCAGAGGGATCGCCGTGATGCACGGGTCGGCCGTGCATGTCGGGGAAGCGGCCCGTCACCTCCGACGCGCGGACGACGTCCGCCTCGGCTACCGGACGCATGGACACGACAAGCGGGCCGCCGAACGGCCCGACCGGCTCGGTCGGACGGTTCGTGCGATACATCGCGACGTTGCGCCCCTGTTGCCGATGGCGCAACGGAATGCCGGCCTCGACCAGCGCGCGCTCGAAGGTGAACGAGCAGCCGATGACGAACGTCACCAGGTCATCTCGCCACAGGGCGGCAACTTCAGTCCGCTCGCCAACGAGCTCGCCCTCGGCGAACACGCGGTAGCGGGGCAGGTCGTGCCTGATGTCGATGTCCTCTCCCAGGGTCGGCAGGTTCGGGTTGCCGGGCGCGGACATGGCGAGCAAGGGACAGGCCTGCGCGTTGCGGCGGCAGAATTCCTCGAAGGCCGGGGCATGGGCGGCGGGAACGATTGCCACGTTGCCTTGCACGAAGCCGTCGGCCAGACCCGAGGTATGCCCGGTGATCCTGCCGTCGCGGATCGCGCGGCGTACCGCGCGCGGGTCGGCTCCGTCTGGTTTGATGGTTTCGGCTGCCGTCATCCTCTGTCTCCTCGCAGCGCAATCTTGCGGTGGCCCGATCGCCCGATGCCCGGCATGCAATCGACGAAACGCCTAAACTGGCCGGCGCCGTCCCGTCCTCGCCCGGCGATCTTTGTGTGCCATAGTGGCACGCGAGACCGTCTCAGCGAACCAATTCCGGGCTTGTGCTGCGGCCCCAAGCATGCCCGCACTCTGCGAGCGGAGCCTTGCCGAATGTCGCCGTTGCTGCACCTGGCCACCATCAATTTCTTCCTGGGCGACATCCAGGGGGGCCTCGGCCCCTTTCTCGCGACGTGGCTTGCTGCCCATGGTCACTGGACCCCGAGCCGCGTGGGTTCCGTCACCACCTTCGTGGGGATCGGCACTCTGGTGCTCAACGGGCCGGCCGGGGCGTTGGCCGACCGGCTCGGCCGGCCGCGGCTCCTGCTCGGCCTCGCCTGCGCCGCCATCCTGGTCGGCACGATGCTGATCCTGGTTGCCGACGGCTACTGGGGCGTTTTGGCGGCGCAGTTCCTGGCGGCCTCCGGCGGCACGTTGGTGATGCCGGCGTTGACCTCCTTCACGCTCGGCATTGTCGGCAAGCGGAGGTTCCCGCGCCAGCAAGGCCGCAACCAGGCATTCAATCACGCCGGCATCCTGCTAGCGGCCGTGCTGATCGGCGCGGGCGGCGCCGTGCTGGGCACTGACGCAGCGTTCTGGGTGCTGGCCGGCATGGCGGTCGGCGCGATCGTGGCGGTGGCGACCACGCCGGGAAGGTCGTGGAACGGCCGACGGGCGCACGGCTGGAACGAGGACGAGCCAGACACGGAAGATCGGTGTCATCCTATTCTGAGGGTGCTCGCAAACCGCCGTTTGGTCTGGGTGACGCTCGCGCTGACCCTTTTCACGTTGAGCAACGGTTCCATGCTGCAGCTTCTGGGGCAGAAGCTGGTTGCGACCGGCCATTTCGCGATGGGTTGGACGGCGATCTACGTGATCGTCGCGCAGCTCACCATGATCCCGGTCGCGCTATGGGCCGGTTCGCTCGCCGATCGGCGGGGCCGGCGCCATCTCCTACTGGTCGCCTGCGCCGCACTGCTGGCCCGCGCGGTGCTTTCGGCGCTCCTCGAGGATCCGTATTGGCTCATCGGCGCGGAGGTGCTGGACGGGATCGGGTCCGGGCTGCTGGGCGTGGCCGTCCCGGTTCTGGTCGCCGATCTCACCTGGACCACCGGTAGGACGCAGACGGCGCTCGGCGCCGTGAACACGGTCCAGGGCCTCGGCGGGGCGATGTCCGGCTTGTTCGGCGGCTTTCTCGTGCAGTGGTTCGGCTGGACCGCCGGGTTTCTCGCACTTGCCGTGCCGGTCGTGCTCGCGGTGGCGCTCGCCTGGTGGTTGGAAGAGACCCGCGATACCGATGAGCCGGAGGAGGGAAAGAGGGCGATGCGCCCGCCGCCAAAACTCTCCCCCAAATTGGGGGAGAGGGCTTCGAAGCCGGTTAGCTAGCCGTTCATCCCGGCGGGAGGCTCGCAAGCCTTGGTGCCCATCTCGGCCGGAACCGACACCTCCAGGATCTCCAAATCCTCAGACATCCCGATCTCGTTGTGTTTGAGGCCGCCGGGGATGAACAGCGATTCTCCAGCTTTGACGCGTATGGTGCGGCCGTCCTCGAATTGCAGGTCGACCCAGCCCTTGAGCGCATAAACCAACTGCGAATTGCACAGGTGGTAGTGCCAGCCCGTGGACTTCATCGCCCCCGTCGCCACGGTGAGCTGCGCGCGCATCCGCCCGCCGCTCGCCTTCGTCACGCCAAGGTCGCGATACTTGAAAAAGTCCCGCCGACCCGGAACGAAGGGTGCGCTGTCCGCGGTGGTGTAGGCCAGCTCGGTCCCAGGATTGACCAAAGTTGAGCGTTCTGCGGTCGCTGCGTCCGACATGGTTCCACTCCCGATCATTCGTGCTTCGCGTCGCAGGCTAGCACGGTCCAAGGCGGGGTTGCGAGGGACGGCGCAACCTTCCTCAGCGGTTTGCCTCCTCGTTGGCCCGCAGCCGCCGACGCAGTTTGCGCCACGTGCTCAGATCCGCCCGGTCCAATTCGCCGGCTCCGGGCGCGGCGCGCGCCGCGAGTTCCTCGATGAGCCGGCCTGCGATCAGGCCGCGATGGCCTCGGGCCCACTGGTCGCTGCTCGTGTGATCGGGGAGGAACCCTGAAAGCGGCACCAGCAGGTGCCGCGACAAGCCATCGAGCAGCGGCTCGTAGGTGGCGCGAAGCGCCGCGAGCACGTGTCGACCTTCGGCGCCTGGCTCCCACGGCACGCCCGCCTCGACCAGCGCTGCCGCGAGCCGCTCGTAGGCCGCCTCGTCGAGGCGGTCGCCGCCGGTGTAGCGGGACGGCTGCACGCCGAACGAGCGCGCCATCTCCACCACCACCTGCCGCGCCATGGTGAACGTCATGCGGGCCTGGAGGGGCCGGAGTTCCGCAATCCCGACCAGCACCAGGGCGCAGACGTCCATGATGCAAGCGATTGCCGCGAGCCAGGATTGATTGTCGTGCTGGCTCCGGTAATAGGCGAGCATCGGGTAGGAAAGGTGGCTCTCAAGCAGCTCCGATCCCCAGACCTCCCATTCCCGCAACAGTTCGTCGATCATGTCGAGGCCGCCCAATTCGGTGTGCCGAACGAGCAGCGTGCCCGCGGTAGGGGGCGAGCCGGCCCGGCCATCGAGCTGGATGACGTGCGCTTCTCGGCGGGAGAACAGCTGGTACAGCACGGGGAGATAGCCGATCACGACGGCGATCAACCCAAAGCCCGTGCCGGCCTCGAGCACTGTCACGAGCCGCACCGGATCGGTGTGCGGCACCACATCTCCGTAACCCAGGGTGAAGAAGGTGACGCCGCTCATGTAAAGTTGCTCGATGAACGGGGAGACCGCCGCTCCGGGTGCCCGGCTTTGCAGGCCCCACTCAAGCGTGCCGAAGCCGAGGATCAGCCCAATTGCCCAGAGCCCGAACAGCAGCAGCATGGACAGCGCGCCGAAATGGCTGAGGAAGCTTTCCCGCCGCTGCCCGGCCGGGACACGCCGGGAAATTGAAGCCCACAGCCTCCACGCACCGCGAAAATAGATCCGCATGAGTCGGAGGCGCCGCTGCACCCGGCGGGGAAGCAGCATCACCTCGAACGCGTCCTGCAACACGACGGCGAGCAGCGACAGTGCGGCGGCGATGGCGAGCAAGCGGAGCGAGTGGCTGGTCATCCCCGTTAGCTGCCTCGGCGGCCCCGCGCTTCAACCTCGGGGCACGCGGCGATCAAGTTCCCGGGCTCCGCCTCTCCGGCCCGCTGCTCGGCCGGCTTGCTGGCGCGAGCGAGATTGTGCGCCGTGTTGACCAGCGCGACGTGAGAAAACGCCTGGGGGAAATTGCCTACGAGGCGGCCCGCGCCGACATCGTACTCCTCCGACAATAAGTCCGACGTCGTTGCATAAGCCGAGCAGGCGCTCGAACAGGCGCTGCGCGTCCTCGGGCCGCCCGAGCAGCACCAGGGCGTCCGCCAGCCAGAAGGAGCAGGCAAGGAAAGCGCCCTCACCATGCGCGAGCCCGGTCTCGACCTCGGCCGGGTCGTGACGCATCACGAAGCCGTCGGCGAGCAGTCGCCCCTCGACGGCGCGCACCGTCCCCGTGATGCGGGGGTCGTCGATGGGGAGGAAGCCGGTGGTCGGGATCAGCAGCAAGCTCCCGTCCAGCCACTTGGAGCCGTAGGACTGCACGAAGCTGCCGAGCTCCGCGTCGAAGCCGTGCGCGAGCACATCCTCGTGTATTTCCTGCGCCACCGCACGCCAGCGGTCGACCGGGCCTTGCAGGCCGAACTCCTCGGCGATTTTGGCACCTCGATCGAACGCGACCCAAGCCATCACCTTGCTGAACGTGAAGTGGCGCGGCGGCCCGCGGCTTTCCCAGATGCCGCGGTCCGGTTCGCGCCACACCGACGCAAGGTGGTCGAGGAGCGCCTGCTGCAACGCCCAGGCGTCGGCGCTGCTCGCCAGGCCGCCGCGCTGCGCCTGATACAGCGCATCCATCACCTCACCGTAGACGTCGATCTGGATCTGCCCGTGCGCGCCGTTGCCGATCCGCACCGGCTTGGCGCCCTCGTAGCCCGGCAGCCATTCGACTTCCCACTCCGTAAGCCGCCGCTCGCCCATGATGCTGTACATGATCTGCGCCTGCGCCGGGACGCCGGCGACGGCGCGCAGCAGCCAGTCCCGCCAGGCGCCCGCTTCCTCGTAGTAGCCGGCGTTCATCAGCGCGAGCAACGAGAGGGTGGCATCGCGCAGCCAGCAGAACCGGTAGTCCCAGTTGCGGATGCCGCCGAGTGTTTCCGGCAGGCTCGTGGTGGGCGCGGCCACGATGCCGCCGGTCGGGGCATAGGTGAGCGCCTTCAGTGTAATGAGCGACCGCATCACCGGCGCCACGGCGCTCGCCTTCTTCGAGCCGGGCCTGGCTGGACCACTCCGCCCAGAACCGCTCGGCCTCGGCCAGCGTGGTTTCCGCGTCCACCGGCTCGGGCGGTGACAGGTGCGAGGCGCGTAGGTCAAGGTGAACGGCACCCGCTCGCCGGCGCTCACGGTGAACTCCGCCACCGTCTTGAGGTCCTCGCCTTGCACGGGGGCGGAGGTGCGGAGCACGGCCTGATCCGGCCCCGCGATCGCGCGCAGCGTTCCGTCCTCCTGCCGATGCACCCAGGGGACGATCGCGCCGTAGCCGAAGCGCACCACAAGCTCGCTGCGCATCCGCACCTGTCCCCGCTCGCCGACGACGATTCGCACCAGGTTGGAGTGACCGTCTCGCGGCGGCATGAAGTCGAGCAGGACGACCGCTCCCTCGCTCGTTTCGAACCTGGTTTCGAGGATCAGCGAATCGCCCCGGTAGCGGCGCGCAGCGCTGACTTCGCCGCTCACGGGTGCGACAAGCCAGCGGCCGTGCTCGGGCCCGCCCAGGAGGGCGGCAAAGCAGGCGTCGGAGTCGAAGCGCGGCCAACATAGCCAGTCAACCGAGCCATCTTTGCCGACCAGCGCGCTCGTTTCGCAATCCCCGATCAGGGCGTAGTCCTCGATACGCATCGGCATCCGTCTGCTCCTTACGGTTTCGGGTTACGCGACGCCTGACTTGCCGAGCCGCATGTCGGCCATCAAGCTCGCGCTAGCCAAGCCAAACGGGCGTGATCGAGCCGGTGACGAAAGGACCGGTTGCGATTTGATTGAAAAAAGCGGCGATCTGCTCGACGCCGAGCTGCGTCGCGCGAACTATCCGATTAGGGATGTGGAGACGCTGTCGGACAGCGGCGAGCAGGTCGAGCTGGCAGCCACTTTGGTGCCGACAACCGCGAGCGAAGCGGAACTGGACAGCGTCGTAGCGGCCCTAGAGCGCTCTCCCTTGTCCGCTCGTCGACTTGGTCTGTCGAGACGACGTCCTGATGAACAGGCGCGCTATCCCGCCCAGACCTGATCGAAGAACGCCGCGATCATGGCGGCGGCCTCATCCGGCGCCTCCCGGTGCGGGAAATGACCGCCGCCAGAGAACGGCGCGAAGTCGAGATCGGCGAAGGTTTCGCCGAGGCGATCGGCCCATTCCACCTTCAGCACCGGGTCGCCCGCGCCCCAGCGCACACAGGTCGGCACCTTGATCGGCGGCAGCGCCGGCACGGCGCCGCGCATCATCGCGAGCCGATCCGCATTGACGCTGACGTACCAGTTGAACCCGCCCTGCAGGTTCCCGGGTTGGAGGAAATTGTCGACCCAGGCTTCCAGCACGTCATCGAACGCATCTTTCCGCACCGACCAGTGGCGCAGGAAGTGGGCGAAGTAGGTCCGGCAGCTTTCCCGCGAAGCGCCCACCACCGACGCCGCCCAAGGCAGCTGGTGGAACGATTGATACCAGATCTCCCTGAGGTGGCCGGGTTCCGCCATGCGGGCCCCGATGCCGGGGTAGGGGGTGTCGAACAGGAAAATCCCCCGCAGCCGTTCCGGCTGCGCGCGGGCGAGCACCTGCGCGACAGCGCCGCCGACGTCGTGTCCGACCAAGCCGACCCGGTCGAGCCCGAGCGCGTCGAGCAGCGCCAGCATGTCGGCGGCGTGCACGTCTGCTCCGGCGCGATCCGACGGACCGTCATCGGGCTTGTCGCTGTCACCGAAGCCGCGCAGATCGGGAGCGATCACGGTGAAGCGGTCGGCGAGACGCCGCATCACCGGCTCCCAGGTCAGCCAAAACTCCGGCCAGCCGTGCAGCAGAACGAGCGGTGGGCCGGAACCGGCGCGCGCCAGATGAAGGCTGATGCCATTGGCCGCGATGCGGCTGTGCTCGATTGGACTTCAAGCCCGGCGGGCTCACGCGTGGCGGTAGCGCGCCCGGACGCCGCGCTCGATGGCGGCGGCGACGAGGTGATCGAGATGCAGTTCGTTCATCACGAACTCGAGCATCTGCAAGGATTGCTGGCCGACCTCCTTGTCGGCAGCGACCACCTCACAGGCCAGCGCGTAGGCGGTCTCGCGGAGGCGGGGCGAGAGCGCTTCGCGGACCAGCCTTCCCGCATGGTTCAGACCCTCCTCCTCGCTCAGCAGCCCGACCGCGGCCTCGGTCGCAGCACGCAGCCGTTCGGTGGAAAATTCCTCGAACACCGGCAAGGTCTGCACCTGACCGGCCATCACGCCGATCTCCCGGTCGGTCATGCCGCCGTCGGCGGCCGCGACGAGGACCATCGTGCAGACCAGCGCTTCCTGCGGGTCGAGGCCGGGGCGGGCAAGCATGAATCATATCTCCGTTCAGGCGTCGAAACCTGCTTCAAGCCGATGCCGAGATCAAGCGATCCGATCCGTCACGCTCCGGCGAGGAACGCCCGGGTGGCGGACGCGGCCTCCGCGAGGCCGACCCGACGGACCAGCACTCCGTCTGGGAACGCGGACAGCAGACGGCTGGGCATCTGGCGATCAAGCAGCACGAATACCCCTCGATCGGAGGCGCGGCGGATCAGCCGACCGAACGCCTGACGCAACCGCATCCGCGCGATCCGGTCGTCGTAGCTCTTGGGATCGCCCCACGACAGGTGGATGCGCCGCTCGCGGTGCAGGATGTCCGGGCGGGGCCACGGCACGCGCTCGAACACGACCAAGCGGAGTGAGCGGCCCGGCACGTCCACGCCGTCGCGCATGGCGTCCGTCCCGAGCAGGCAACTGCCCTGTTCGGCGCGGAAGATGTCGACCAAGGTCGCGTTGTCCATCGGATCGACATGCTGGGCGAGAAGCGGGATACCGGCCGCTTCCAGCGCGGGTGCTACCCGCTCCTGCACGAGCTGAAGCCGGCGGATGGCGGTGAACAATCCGAGCGCCCCGCCCCCCGAGGCCAGGAACAGCGCCCGGTAGGCGGCTGCCAGCGCATCGATGTTGCCGGGGGCGAGGTCGGTCACGACGAAGGCGCGCGTTTGCGCCGCGTAGTCGAACGGGCTCGGCACGGCCGCACGGATTGCGGGCGAGGGGAGGTGCGGGGCGCCCACACGCTGTTCGGCTGCTTCCCAGGCGCTCTCGGCATCGCCGACGCCGCTGTCGCGCAGGGTGGCGGACGTGACGAGCAGCCCCTGGGCCGGTTCCGCGAGGCTTGCGGCGAACGGTACCGTGGGATCGAGCCAGTGACGGTGCAGCCCGACATCCCGATCGCCCGCATCGCGCCGGTCGAGGCGGAGAAACAGGACGTGGTCCGGCCGTATCCCGGGCTCGGGCAGCGGTGTGTCGACCGCGCCGAGCATCGCCCGCCAAACCTTCAGCGGACCGATCGCGCGTCGGCCGAGCGCGCGCGCGATTGCCTCGATGCGGCCCCGCGTCGCCGTGTCGAGCTCCTCGGCCTCGTCGTCGAGCCGCGCCAGGAATTGCGCCGCCAGGCGGGTCAACGGCTCCTCGATCCGGGCGAGCGCCCGTTCGAGCCGCTCGGCCGCTTTGGGCAGCTCCGGGGAGACCGGATGGAGCTCGCACTCGAACGCCCCGGTCGCGGGCAGCTGCGCGCCCGGCGTCCGCCCGAGCACCTGTGCCCGCGCCAAGGCCAGAAACGCCTCGGTCGGGTTGGGGCGCCCGACGTCGAGGCCGCCGAGCTCGGGGGCTGGCTCGGCCAGCCGAACCGACCAGCCGGGCGCGGGCAGGGCGCGCGCCGCGGTGAGCGCCGCGTCCAGCAGCGCTTGCAGCTCGGGCCGGTCCAGCACTAGGTCGTCCACCCGCCGGCGCAGCCCCTTGGCGCGCGACCGTCCTCCCTCGGCACCCAGGAGCCAGCGGCGCAGTTCGGCCCCTTCCGCGCCGGACAGGGCGGCGGCGAACGCGCCGTCGGCGGCATCGAACAGGTGGTGGCCCTCGTCGAACACGTAGCGCGTCGGCACGGCGCTATCGTCGAGGCCGCCCCAAACCGCTTGCGCCATGACGAGGGCGTGATTGGCAACCACGAGCTCTGCACCTCGCGCGCGACGGATGGTGTGCTCGACGAAGCACCGGTGCCAGTGTGGGCACGCCGCGTGGATGCATTCGCCGCGCCGGTCCGCGAGATTGGCCAGCAAGCCGGCGCCCCACAGCTCGGCAAACCACCCGGGAAGGTCGCCGCCTTGCACGTCGCCGTCGCGTGTCGCTCCCGCCCAACGAAGCACGAGCCCAAGTGGGATCGCGCTGGCGCTGAACGGGCCGGAGGCGGCGCGCACCGCGTCCTCCAGGTTCAACAGGCAAAGATAGTTCTCACGCCCCTTGCGGATGACAACGCGGCGGCGGCGTTCCACGGGATCGGGGAACACGCGCTCGAGCTCGGCATCGATCTGGCGTTGGAGATGCCGGGTGAACGTGCTGATCCAGACCGGGCCGCGATTTTCTCGGCCCAGAGCAGGGCCGGGGCGATGTAGCCGAGCGTCTTGCCCGTCCCTGTACCCGCTTCGGCGAGCACGAGATGCGGGTCGCCGCGTAACTCGCGGGGGGCGAAGGCGGCGGCCGCGGCGCCGGCGTAGTCGGCTTGGCTCGGCCGCTGTTCGGCCTCGGGGCCGAGAATGGCAGACAAGCGGGCGCGCGCTTCCGCATCGCTCACCGGGTAGGAGGCGGGAGGTGGCGCCGGGGCCACCTCCTCCCATTCCGGCAAGTTGCGCCAGACCTGTACCGCCGTCCGTTGGTGGCGTGGGTCGGCCGGGCCGAGCGCGGCGCCGACCGCGCCGGCCCAGCCCCACCCCGCCCGCCCCATCCATGCCGCGATCCCGCCGGCATCTCCATTGGCCGGCAAGCTCGCGGCGGCGGTCAGGAACCGGAGCAGGTGGGCCGCGATGCCGGGAAGGGCGGCCGCCTCCGCTGCAAGATCCCTGGGCGGCGGGTCGAGGTCCAGCGCGAGGCAAAGCCCGCGCGGCGTGGGCACTGCGGGCCGTGCCGGATGGACGAACGCGAAAAGTTCGAGCAGGTCGAGCACCGGCATCGCGCGCAGCCCGAGGCGGCGCAACGTGGCGGGGCCATGCACAAGCAGCGGCGGCGGCACGCCGCGGAGCCGTGCGGCGGCGGCCTCGCTTGACAGAACGAGCAACTCCCCGTCCGCGGTGACGATGGCCGCCCGCCCATGTCCCGCGACGACGGACGGGTGCTCGCTAAGTCTCATCGCTCGATCATAGCGCGGTGATGGCCGCGCGCTTTAATGCCTACTCGGTCGTTGACCGAGCCCCCGTGCGTTTCTAGCTTCCGGTCATGTCCCAGTTACAAACCGGGCGGGAGGCCGGGGCGCTGCCGAAGGCGTGGCCGTTCGAGGAGGCGGGCCGGCTGCGCGATCGCATCGCCCGATCCGGCAAGGCTGAGGCGCTGTTCGAGACCGGCTACGGTCCTTCAGGCCTGCCGCATATCGGTACCTTCGGTGAAGTGGCGCGGACCAGCTGGGTCCGCCGCGCGTTCACGGAACTGACCGGACTACCGTCCCGCTTGATCGCGTTCAGCGACGACATGGACGGATTGCGCAAAGTCCCCGACAACGTGCCGAACCGCGCCATGCTGGCCGAGCATCTCGGCAAGCCGCTCACCCGCATCCCCGACCCGTTCGGCACGCACGATAGCTTCGGCGCGCACAACAACGCCCGGCTGCGCAGCTTTCTCGACGGGTTCGGCTTCGATTACGAGTTTGCGTCCGCCACCGAATACTACGCGTCCGGCCGGTTCGACACGGCACTGGCCCGTGTGCTCGCCGAGTACGACGCCATTCTGGCCGTGATCCTTCCGACCCTCGGCCCCGAGCGCCGCGCCACCTATTCGCCCATCCTGCCGCTGCATCCGCGCACCGGGCAGGTGATGCAGGTCAAGCTGGACGGCTTCGACGCCGAGGCGGGTACAGTCCGCTGGACTGATCCGGCCAACGGCGAGCGGTTCGAGACCTCCGTGCGCGGCGGGGCGGCCAAGCTGCAATGGAAGGCCGACTGGGCGATGCGCTGGTACGCGCTCGGCGTCGACTATGAGATGTCGGGCAAGGATCTGATCGACAGCGTCCGCCTCTCGTCCCGCATCTGCCGCATTCTCGGCAGCGCGCCGCCCGAGAGCTACACGTACGAGCTGTTTCTCGACGAGCACGGGCAGAAGATCAGCAAATCCAAGGGGAACGGCCTGTCTGTCGAGGACTGGCTCCGCTACGCCCCGCCCGAGGCGCTGGGCCAATTCATGTTCAACGCCCCGCAACGGGCGAAGCGGCTGTATTTCGACGTCATCCCGCGCGCGACGGACGACTACATCGCCAATGCCGCCCGGGAGGAAACCCAGAGCGAGGCCGAGCGGCGGGCGAACCCGGCCTGGCACATCCGCGGCTCGGCGCCGGCCCCGGCCCGCTCGCCCGTGTCATTCGCCATGCTGCTCAACCTCGCGAGCGTGGCCAACGCCGAGAGCCCGGACGTCCTATGGGGCTTCCTCCGCCGCTACCGGGCGGACGCGGACCCGACGACGATGCCGTTTCTCGATCGCCTCGTGCATCACGCGATCAGCTACTATCGGGATTTCGTGCGGCCAACGAAGCGCTACCGGCTACCCTCGCCGGCGGAACGGACGGCACTCGCCGACTTGGCCGAAACGTTGCGCGGCTTCGACAGCGCACCGGAGGCGGAAGCGCTGCAGAACCTGGTCTTCGAGGTCGGGAAGCGGCACGGGTTCGCAGCGATCCTTCGCGAATGGTTCGGTTGCCTGTACCAGGTGTTGCTCGGCCAGCCGGAAGGGCCGCGCTTCGGCGGCTTCGTGGCACTCTACGGTATCGGCGAAACCATCGCCCTCATCGACGCCGCGCTGAGCCGCTCGGCCGACGCGGCCTGAGGCACGAGGCACGGTTGCGGAGAACGCCGAACAGCCTCATCCGCCACCTGCCGGCGATCCTCGGAGTGGGGCTGCTGTGTGGTGCCATCTACGTCGTGCAGCGCGAGTTTCGCAGCCTCAAGCTCGACGACATCGCGGCTGCGGTGCACGCGATTCCGATGCGCGCGCTCTTGGTGTCGTTCGCGTTCACCGTGCTGTCGTATGGCGTGCTGACCTTCTACGACCGGCTCGGCACCCTCTATGCGGGCCATAAGGTCTCTTACGCCCGCGTCGCGTTTGCGTCGTTCTGCGCGTACGCGCTGTCGCACAATCTCGGCTTCGCCGCCGTGTCGGGCGCTGCGCGTGCGCTACCGGCTGTACGCCCACTGGGGCCTGTCGTCCGTCGAGATCGCCAAAACGGTCGCGTTCTGCTCGCTGACCTTCGGCCTTGGCGGCATGGTGCTCGGTGGCGCCATCCTGTTCCAGGAACCGAGCGCCATCCCATTCTTCGGCCAGCATCTGCCGCATTGGGTATTGTACGGGGTCGGCGCGCTGCTTTGGGCGATCGTTGCGGGTTACATCACCCTATCGCGGGTGGTGGGAACGCTCCGCGTGTTCGGCCATCTGGTGGAGCTGCCGGGCTGGCGGATGGCGGTGGTCCAGGTGCTGCTCGCGACCGTCGACGTCGCGGTGACGGCGAGCATCTTCTACGCGCTGCTGCCGAGTGCCGTGGGCCTGACCTGGCTGCGGTTCCTCGGCGTCTATGTCGCGTCCTACACGGCGGGGCTTGCAGCCAATCTACCCGGCGGCATCGGCGTGTTCGATACGGCGATGCTGCTCGGCCTCTCGCCCTGGCTGGAAGCGCCCGACATCGTCGGCGCCATCCTCGTGTTCCGGCTCTACTACTACGTCATCCCGCTATTCCTCGCCGGTGGACTGTTCGCTGGCAATGAGATCCTGGTACGCGGCGGGACCATGTTCCGTTCGCAGCAGGGCCGCGGGCGCTGGAGCGAACCCGATTTCACCGTCGCCACCCTGACCGGCGCAGTGGCGCTCTGCGGCGTCATGCTGCTCTCGCTCGGCGTGCTTGCGCCGGCCCCGGACTTCTCCTGGATCGATCCCGACCTCGCCGACTTCGCCAACGAAGCCAGCGAGTTCGTGCCGTCCCTGATCGGCGCCGGCCTCCTCGTGCTTGCGATCGGACTGTCGCAGCGCGTCAACCTCGCTTGGGGCGCCACCCTGTTCATGCTGATGGCAGGTGCGGCCTTCATCGTGGCGCAGGGCGAACAGCTCTGGATCGGCGGCGTGCTCGTGGTCGCGACGGTGCTGCTGGCCCCTTTTCGCAGCTTTTTCTACCGGCGCGCGCGCCTGCTGAGCGGGCCGCTGCAGGCTTCGACGGCGGTGCCGCTCTTGGCCCTGATCGCCTGCGTCCTGGCCCTCGCCGGGTTCGAGAGGCACGTGCTTTTCCTCGTCGACAACAGCTGGTGGGAAGTCGTGCTGTCGCGCGACGTGCCGAACTCGGTCCGCGCCACGGTGGCGCTCACGGTGGCGTTGGCGCTTGCGGCCATGTGGCGCTTGATCCGGCCGGGCCGGGTGAGCTGGCTGCCGTGGACCCCCGAGCTGCGGCAGCGACTGGCCCTGCTCGGCAGCCGGCCGCCGGTCGAGGCGGACGGCGTGGTCTGGGGCGAGGCGGAGCTCGCGGGGATCGCCGTTCCGCCGCTGCGGCCGCATCCTCCTGGCGTTCGGGGACCCGGCCGGGCCGGAAACCGATCGGATTTCCGCGATCTGGCGGTTGCGCGATCTCGCACGCCAGGAGGGCCTCGATCCGGCCGTGTGGCGCGCCGGCGACGGTCTGCTGAAGATCTACAGCGATCTTGGCCTGACCGCACTCCCGCTCGGCCCCGACGGCATGCCCGTGCCGGAGACCGGCCAAGAGCCGAAAGGCAGCACCCGCTATCTGGTTTGCGTAGCGGAACGGGATCTCGCAACGTTGCTGCCGGTCCTCCCGCGCCTTCTGGCACGCGAAGCTGCCCCCGCTTCCGCCGCGGCCGAGTGACCGGACGGAACCCACGGTCGCCGGAGCGTTGCTGTTCACACACTCAGGAGTGCGGCTCATGCGCTTGCTGGACGAGGTGATCGACGAGTGGCGGGCCGAAGCGCCAGCCGACGCGACGCCGCTTGCCAACGCGATGCGTGATCTCCTCGGCGGCCCGCGCGGAACGCTTGAGCAGCTTGGGCAGCAGTTCACCGCAGCCGGGCTCGGCGATGTCATGCACTCCTGGCTCGGCCCGGGCGCACCTCTCGCCGTTGCGCCGGACGAACTCGGGCGCGTGCTCGGCGCGGAGCGGGTCGGCGATCTGGCGACGGTGGCCGGGCTGAGCGAGGACCGCTTTCTCGCCACACTCGCGCGGTACTTGCCAGGCGTGGTCCGCCGGATGACCGCGGACGACGAGCTGACCTGACGCGGGTGGAACGAAGGCTGGGTGCTTGGCGTTTTCGGCAATGAACACGCGCGGAACTGAGCGTTTGGGAGGAGTGTCATGAGGCGGGTTGTTGTCGTGTTGTTCGCCTTGGCCAGCGCCGGATGCACAGGCGCAAGCCAGGGCGGCCTTGCCGGCGACTACGGCTACGGCCCAGGCTACGGCGGCTATGGCGCGCCGCCCCCCAGTTATGGAGCTCCGTCCTACTACGGCGGGTCTGCCTACTATGGGGGACCTGTCTACGAAGGGAGGCCTGCCTACAACGGTGCCCCCGTCTACAACCGTGCGCCCGTCTACAACGGCGCTCCCGTCTACAACGGCGGTCCAGGCTATGGATGGAATGGCCCGCATCGTGATTGGGACGGGGAGCGCGACCACCAGCACGGGGGAGATTATGGCGCGGCGCAGCGTCAGCAGGCCCTGACCGCCCAGCAGCAGCATTACAACCAGCAAATATCGGGAGCCGAGCAGCGCTACAACCAACAAGTTTCGGCCAACCCGCAGGCGGCGGCCGCAGCACGCAACCAGCTCGCCGCCCAAGGACAGGCGGCCCGCCGCCAGCTCGAGCAGAACACGCAGGGCTTGCGCTGATTTCAGGTCGGGCCGACCGCTGCTCTGCCGCTAGCGCAGGCTGGCCCGACCGGCAATCCGCCCCGCCACGAGTTGGGTGTTGGTTGTGCCTGATCCGGTCCGCATGACGAAACTGGTGGTTCTCGTTCGGACGGAATCGGTCCAGTAATCAGGCTTGCAAAGCAGCCCGGAGCCCGCGCGCATGAGCACGACCATCGCCGCCACGCGCGTGACCGAGGGTGTACCGTTTCCGCTGGGCGCGACGTGGGATGGTCTGGGCGTCAATTTTGCGCTGTTCTCGGCGCATGCCACGAAGGTCGAGCTCTGCCTGTTCGACGCGCGAGGGCACCGCGAACTCGAGCGGATCGAACTGCCGGAGTTCACCGACGAGGTTTGGCATGGCTATCTGCCGGACGCGCGCCCCGGCACGGTCTACGGCTATCGGGTGCACGGCCCGTACGATCCCGCGAACGGGCACCGTTTCAATCATAACAAGTTGCTGCTCGACCCCTACGCCAAGGCGCTCGTAGGACAGCTTCGCTGGGCGCCGGAAGTGTTCGGCTACCGGCTCGAATCGTCGGATGATCTCACCTTCGATAAACGCGATAGCGCAGCGTTCGTGCCGAAATGCCGGGTGATCGACCCCGCCTTCACCTGGGGCCGCGACCAGTCCCCGCGCGTCCCGTTCGAACGCACGATCATCTACGAGACGCATGTGCGGGGCTTCACCAAGCGTCATCCGGCGGTGCCCGACCATCTGCAGGGAACGTTCGCCGGCATGGCGACGAAAGAGGTCGTCGATTATATCCGCGGGTTGGGGGTGACGGCGGTTGAGCTGATGCCCGTGCACGCCTTCGTCGACGACAATTTGCTGCTCGACAAGGGCCTCACGAACTACTGGGGCTACAACACGATCGGCTTTTTCGCCCCCCACCCGCTTTACTCAGCCACCGGCTCGACCGGCGAGTTCAAGGCGATGGTCGCGCATCTGCACAGCGCCGGCCTCGAGGTGATCCTGGATGTCGTCTACAATCACAGCGCCGAGGGCAACGAGCGGGGGCCGACCCTGTCGTTCAAGGGCATCGACAATGCCTCGTATTACCGGCTGATACCGGATGATAACCGGCACTACATCAACGACACCGGTACGGGCAACACGATCAACCTTTCCCACCCGCGCGTGCTGCAGATGGTAACGGACAGCCTGCGCTACTGGGTGCAGGACATGCACGTCGATGGGTTTCGCTTCGACCTTGCAACAATTCTCGGGCGCGAGCCGTATGGGTTTGATGAGGGTGGCGGCTTTCTCGACAGCTGCCGGCAGGACCCAATTCTTTCGTCGGTGAAACTGATCGCCGAGCCCTGGGACATCGGCCCGGGCGGTTATCAGGTCGGCCAGTTTCCGCCGGGTTGGGCGGAGTGGAACGACCGCTTTCGCGATACGGCGCGGGCGTTCTGGAAGGGCGACGACGGCGAGGCGTCGAAGCTTGCCGACTGTCTCAGTGCGTCGGCAAGCCTGTTCAACAAGCGCGGCCGTAGGCCGTGGGCGAGTGTCAACTTCATCACTGCGCACGATGGCTTCACGCTGAATGACGTGGTCAGCTATAACGAAAGGCATAACGAGGCGAACGGGGAGGACAACCGCGACGGCCATTCCGACAACCGCTCCTGGAATTGCGGCGTCGAAGGTCCGACGGACGATCCCGCCATCCTGGCGCTTCGTGAGCGGCAGAAGCGCAACCTGCTCGCGACGCTTCTGCTTGCGCAGGGCACGCCCATGCTGCTGGCCGGGGACGAGTTCGGCCGCACGCAGAACGGCAACAACAACGCGTATTGCCAGGATAACGAAACGAGCTGGCTCGACTGGGACATCACCCCCGAAGGGGATGCACTGGCCGCGTTCGTGCGGCGGCTTATTCGCCTGCGCACTACGTACCCGATCCTGCACCGCACCCGCTTCTTTTCTGGGGAGTATAACGAGGAACTCGGCGTCAGGGACGTGACGTGGATCAACGCGACCGGAGAGGAGATGAAGCCCGGCGATTGGCAGGACGGCTTGATGCGTTGCTTCGGGATGCTGATGGACGGCCGCGCCCAGGAGACCGGCATTCGCCGCCCGGGCTCGCAGGCAACTCTGCTGCTGGTGGTCAACGCGCATCACGACGTGGTGGTGTTCACCATGCCCGAGGCGGCTGGAATCCGGCATTGGGCACTCGTGTTCGACACCAATGCGCCCGACGCGCGCAACGAGTCGTTCGACGTGGGCGAAACCTACGAGGTGACCGGACGCTCGACCGTTCTGTTCGCGCTCAGGACCTGACAGGCGGCGCGGCGCGGCGCGGGCGCGTCATCAGACGCCGGGCGTCGCGCATGTCGAACGCGCCTACGGCCTGACCGGCGAGCGCGTATGCCGCGAAGCCGAGCGCGACCAGAAGCGCAAGCGCGCCCCATCTGAGACCGCGCACTGTCTCGGCCGCAGCCAGCAGCGGACCTTGCGCAAGGAACAGCGCCACACCCATCGTTGCCGCCGCGACGACCATCCGCGGCAGCCTTCGCTTGATCTGGTCGTCGAGCCGGAGGTGCCCGCGCCGGTGCAGCGCGCTGGCGAGCCACGCGACGTTGAAGACGGAGGCAAGGCTGGTGGCGAGCGCCGGCCCGACATGCCGGAGCGGGACCATCAAGACGAGATTGAGCGCCAGATTGAGCAACACCGCGCCGATGCCGATCTGCACCGGGGTTTTCGTATCGCCGCGGGCGAAAAACCCGGGCGCCAGCACCTTGACGATGACGAAGGCGGGCAGCCCGATCGCGTAGGCCATCAGCGCCTGCGCCGAGAGCCGGGCACTTTCGGCATCGAATGCGCCGCGTCCGAACAATACCCACATGATGGGGAACGCCGCGACGCCGAGCGCGACCGCTGCCGGCAGGGTGAGGAACAGCGCGTATTCGAGCGCGCGGTTGAGGGTGGACCGTGCCGCCTCGGCCTCGCCGCCGCGCACCTGGCGCGACAGCAGCGGCAGCATAGCGGTGCCGACGGCGGTGCCGATCACCCCGAGCGGCAGTTGGTTCACCCGGTCGGCGTAGTAGAGCAGCGACACGGTGCCCGGCGGCAGCAGGCTGGCGATGATGACATCGACCGCGAGGTTGAGTTGGGTCACGCCGGCGCCGACCAGTCCCGGCGCCATGCGCCGCAGCAACACGCGCATCTGCGGCGTGAGGCGCGGGCGGGGCAGGCGCATCGCCATCCCGGCTCGCGCCGTTGCCCACATCAGCACCGCGAGCTGCGCGACCCCCGAGACCGTCACACCCCAGGAGAGGGCGTGCCCGGCCGTCGGCACGTACGGCGTCAACCAGATCATCGCGGCGATGGAGATGGCGTTGAACAGCACATAGGAGGCTGAGGCCGCGGTGAACCGCTCCAAGCCGTTCAGCACGCCGGACAGCAGCGCCGCCAGGCAGATCAGGATGAGGTAGGGGAAGGTGATGCGCGAAAGGTCGACGGCGAGCGCGAACTTGGCCGGGTCGGCGGCGAAGCCGGGGGCCAGCACCGCCATCAGCTGCGGCATACAAACCTCGCCGGCGATGGTCAGCGCGCCCAGCCAGAACGCCATGACGCTGAACGCTTCCTCGGCGAAGCGGCGCGCCGCCGCCGGTCCTTCGGCCGCCAGCATCCCGGAGAAGGCGGGCACGAAGGCGGCGTTGAACGCGCCCTCTCCGAACAGCCGCCGGAACAGGTTGGGCAGCTTGAGCGCGACGAAGAACGCATCGGCGATCGGCCCTGCCCCGAGCATGGCCGCGATCAGGATGTCGCGCACAAAGCCGAGCAGCCGGCTGCCCATAGTCCAGCCGCCGACGGTGAGGACGCCTTTCAGCATGCCGGTCTCATGCCTGACTGCTTACTCATCCCGGCGCGGTCGCGCCAGCAACGCGGCGATTGCCTCCGCGAGCGTCGTCGTGCCTCCTAGAAGATCGGCCACGGCGCGGCAGATCGGCATATCAACGCCGGCCAGGCGCATGAGGAGAGCGGGCGCGGTCGCGACACCTTCGGTGACCGCGCTCCGGCTCGCCAGCACTGCCTCCAATCGCTGGCCGCGGCCCAACGCGAGGCCGAGGCTGTAGTTACGGCTGGACAAACCCGTGCATGTGAGCAGGAGGTCGCCGAGGCCCGACAGGCCCATGGTGGTGTCCGCCCGGCCGCCGAGCGCCACGGCGCCCCGGCTCAGCTCGGCGAGCGCCCGGGTGATGAGGGCTGCGCGGGCGTTCTCGCCGAGGCCCGCGCCGACCACGGCGCCCGCCGCGATCGCGATCACGTTCTTGGCCGCGCCCCCCACCTGCGCCCCGATCGGGTCGTCGTTGCCGTAAAGCCGGAATGTCGGGGTCGCGAGCAGCCCGACCAGCCACGCCCGGAGCTCTGGGTCGGCGGCCGCGATCACGCCCGCGGCCGGAAGGCCCGCCGCGACCTCGTGCGCGAAGTTGGGGCCGGTGAGAAAGCCGGCCGGTCGGCCCGGCTGCGCGTCGGCAACGACCTCGAGCGGCAGCCGGCCGGTGCCCTCTTCCATGCCCTTAGCACACACCACCAGCGGCACGTCGCCGGGCGGCAGCGCCAACGCCGTCGCACGGAGATGTTGCATCGGTGGTACAAGCAGAATGGCCTCGGCGCCGTTCGGCAGCTGGCCGGCAATGCGGATGCCGTCCGGCAGCGCGACCCCGGGCAGGCGCGGGTTTCGCCCTCCTTGTAGTGAGGCAGGGTTCCGCGCGACCAATGTCACTGCCGCACCAGCCCGGTGAGCCTGGACGGCGAGGGCGGTGCCCCAGGCTCCGGCCCCGACGATCGCGATCCTATTCATCT
The DNA here is from genome assembly GCA_963757115.1 of uncultured Alphaproteobacteria bacterium. Taxonomy (GTDB): domain Bacteria; phylum Pseudomonadota; class Alphaproteobacteria; order Acetobacterales; family Acetobacteraceae; genus CAVWQV01. The sequence goes on from CAVWQV010000004.1 coordinate 171,972, forward strand.
GCAAGCCTGAGCACGGCGCTGCTTCCGTCCTTCTCGGCGAGAGCGTCTTGCAGGGCGGCGAGGAGACGCGGGGCTTCCTGCTCGAAGCCCCAGGGCGGGTTCACCAGCAAGAGCCCACAGCCGTTCAGCCGCGCCGGATCGAGCGGCTCGCGCAACAGCAACTCGGCCGCGACCACGTCGCGCAGCCCGGTGTTCCGGAGCGCTGCGTGAAAGGCGCGCACGGGTGCCCGATGCTTGATCGGGTACCAGGCAGCGTACACCCCGGAGCGAAATCGGCCGTACGCGGCGGCGAGCGTCCGCTCCAAGGTAAAGAATTCGTCCGGGTTCTCGTATGGGGGGTCGATCAGCACGAACCCGCGGCGCTCGGCCGGGGGCAGGAGTGCGCGCACAGCTTCCCAGCCGTCCCGTCGATGCACCTGGACCTGCCGGTCTCCCTTGAAGGTGCTTCGGAGCGTGGCGGCATCATCGGGGTGGAGCTCGCAGCAGACCAGCCGATCCCCTGGCCGCAGCAAGGCGCGCGCAAGCGCCGGCGAGCCGGGGTAGAGCCCGAGCGACTGGATAGTGCCGAGATAGTCCGCGAGCGCCGGGCAGGGGCGCTCCAGCAGCAGGCCGATGCCGGCTCGCCACTCCCCGGTGCGCGCGGCCGGTCCGGAAGCAAGGTCGTACCGGCCCGCCCCGGCATGGGTGTCGAGCACGCAGAATGGCGCGAGTTTCCGCTGCATCGCACGGAGCAGCCACAACAGGAGCGCGTGCTTCATGCAGTCGGCGAAGTTGCCGGCGTGGAAGGCGTGGCGGTAGTTCACCCAAGCTGTGTAGCGCAGTGGCCCTGACCTCCGCGCCCCCTTGGGCTATAGCGGGCCGATGCCCCTGCCGCGCGCCCTTATGCAAATCGGCCTGAACGTGCTGCTCGACGGCGCGCTCGCGGCGGCTGCCGTCCCGGTGGCGCGCTTCATGGCCGCGCCTTCCTCGGATTGGCTCCATCCGCTCTGGTTGCCGCTGGTGGGCGCGGCCGCCATCCTGATCGCCGGCCTGCCGTTCCGTCTTTCGCTCCAATACTGGCGGTTCGCCGGCCTCGGCGACCTGCTGGGCGTCGCCGGATGCAGCGTGCTCGGGGCCATCCTGTATGCGCTCGGCTCAGCGCTCGCGCATCTCCCGGAGCCGAACCCTGCGCTGCCCGTCATCCACGCGCTGACCGTGCTGGTGATGCTGGGCGCCCCGCGCGTGCTGTATCGCCGGATGCAAGTGCGCCGGAGCACCGCTGCTTTTGCCTGGGCGGAGGGCGCCGGCGGGGTGCAGCCCGTACTGCTCGCGGGATCGGGAGAGGATGCGGATCTTTTTCTGCGCGCGCTGGCGCAGGATCGGCTGCAACCCTTGCGGGTAACGGGCATTCTCGCCCTCGGGGCGCGGCAGACCGGCCGTCGCATCCAGGGTGCCCCGATCCTCGGCACGGTGGCCGACGCCGCCGCGGTGCTCGACCGCCTCGCCGCCGAGGCGAAACTACCCACGGTGCTGGTGGTGGTGACGCCGGACATCGCCGGCGCTTCCCTGCGCAGCCTGCTGCGGGACGCTGACGACCACGGGCTGCTGGTCCGACGTGCATCCCGTCCGACCCTTTTGCATCCCGCCTCGCAGTCGGTGGGCCTCGAACTGAAGCCGGTGGCGATCGAGGAGCTGCTCAACCGCCCGCAAGTGCCGCTCGACCGCGAGGGCATGGCACGGCTGATCCGGGGCCGGAGGGTGATCGTCACGGGCGCGGGCGGCACCATCGGCAGCGAGCTGGCGCGCCAGGTCGCCGCGTTCGGGCCGCAGCGGCTCGTGCTGCTCGACAACGGCGAGTACGCGCTGTGGCAGATCGACCTCGAGCTGGCGGAGGCGCACCCGGACGTGCCCCGGGAGGCGCTGATCGCCGACATCCGCGACGAGAGCCGCATCCGCGCGGTGTTCGAGCAAGCCAGGCCGGAGCTCGTGTTCCACGCCGCCGCGCTGAAGCACGTACCGATGGTGGAGGATAACCCGGGGGAAGGGCTGCTCACCAACGCGGTCGGCACCCGGCACGTGGCCGACGCGGCGCGCGCGGCGGGCGCCTCTGCCATGGTGCTGATCTCGACCGACAAGGCGGTCAACCCGACCAGCGTCATGGGCGCCTCGAAGCGGCTGGCCGAGATGTACTGCCAGGCGCTCGACGTGCAGGCGCGCGACGCGCAGGCGCGCGCGGCCCGCGGTTCGGCCATGCGTTGCGTAACGGTCCGATTCGGCAACGTGCTCGGCAGCACGGGCTCCGTGGTGCCGTTGTTTCAACGCCAACTCGAGCGCGGCGGGCCACTCACCGTCACGCATCCGGATATGCAGCGCTACTTCATGACGGTTCGCGAGGCGGTCGGGCTGGTGCTGCAAGCGAGCGTGCTCGGCACCGGGGACGCCCTGCGGTCCGGGCAGGACGGCGGTATCTTCGTCCTGGACATGGGCGAGCCGGTCAAAATCGTTGAACTCGCACGGCAGATGATCCGGCTTGCCGGGCTGCGTCCGGACGAGGACGTGGCGATCCGCTTCACCGGCCTGCGCCCGGGTGAGAAGCTGTTCGAGGAGCTGTTCCACGGCCGCGAGCCGCCAACGCCAACGGGGTTCCCGGGGCTGCTAATGGCCGCGCCGCGCACCGCCGATCCCGCCGTCGTCGGCCGCGCGCTCGACGAGATCGCCGCCGCGTGCCGGAGCGGACAGCCGGTTGCGGCGCTGGCGACGCTCGCGCGGCTGGTGCCCGAGTTCGAGCACGCCACGAGCGGTGCTGCGGCCCGGCCCGCGCCCCCCGACCCCCTCCGCTTCCACGCGAGAGAGAGCCGAAAGCCCGCTTCCCCGCTTGCGGGAGAGGGTTGGGTGCGCGAGCAGGGCGTGACATAGGCAGTTCCCATGCCCCTTCCCGCCATTCCGTTTCTTGACCTTAAGGCGCAGCAGAAGCGCATCGAACCGGAGCTGCGTCGCCGGCTCGACGCGGTTCTTGGGCATTGCCAATTCGTGCTCGGCCCAGAAGTCGGCGAACTCGAGGAAAAGCTGGCCACGTTCTGCGGCGCGCGACATTGCGTCGGCGTGAGCTCCGGCACCGACGCGCTGCAGATCGCGCTGATGGCCGAGGAGATCGGCCCGGGCGACGCCGTGTTCCTGCCCGCCTTCACCTACACGGCAACCGCCGAGGTGCCGCTGGTGCTCGGAGCGACGCCGGTGTTCGTGGACGTGGACCCGCGCACGTTCCAGATCGACCCCGCACACCTTGAGCGCCGCATTGCCGAGGTGAAGGCGGCCGGCCCGTTGCGCCCGGCCGCGCTGATCGGCGTCGATCTGTTCGGCCAGCCGGCGGACTGGCCGGCGCTCAACAGCATCGCGGCGCGCGCGGAGCTGTTCACCTTGGACGACGCCGCGCAAAGCTTCGGAGCGAAACTCCATGGCCGCACGCTCGGCGCCTGGGCCGACGCGACGGCGGCCAGTTTCTTTCCATCGAAACCATTGGGTGCCTACGGCGACGGCGGCGCGTTGTTCACCGACAGCGACGAACGGGCCGCGTTGTATCGCAGCCTTCGCACCCATGGCGAGGGAACGACGCGCTACGAGGTGCTGCGCACCGGGGTGAATGGCCGGCTCGATACGATGCAGGCGGCCGTGTTGCTGGCGAAGCTGACGGTGTTCGAGGCCGAGCTTGCCCGCCGCGCCGAGATCGCGGCGTTCTACGACGCGCATCTCCGCGGCGTGGTCGAGGTGCCCGCCCGGGTGCCGGGCTCGGACAGCGCCTGGGCGATCTATTCGGTGCTGCTCCCGCCCGGGACCGACCGCCCGCGCTTGCAGGCAACGATGCGCGAGGCGGGCGTGCCGACCGCGATCTACTACCCGCGTCCGCTGCACCGTCAGCCGGCCTATCAGGCGCATCACGACGGCTCCGCGCTGCCGGTGTCGGACGCACTGTCCGAACGCATTCTGGCGCTGCCGATCCACCCCGACCTCGATGACGCGGCTGCCGCGCGCGTGTGCGACGCGCTGAGGAGCGCGCTGAGCTAGGGTCGGAACTCACAACCAGTAGCTGACGAATGGCGGCGACCTGGACGGCGGCAATTGCGGCGCGGAGCTCCGACCCGTCGGTCGGGTAGGACTATCGCAGCGAAGCCGGATCGGCACGAAGTCCCGGGCAGTCGATGCCGGCCGTCGCAGATCGCTCAAAAGTTATTTCACGTCGGTCCAGGAGCCTGGCGGCAACGTGCCGGATGGCTTGAGGAGTTCCCCTTGGTCCGCGTCGACCGGCGGGATGAATCGAGACTTCCTGCACCCCACACCTCGCAGCGCCGCTCGTGCCGATCGCTCGACCTCGCGGCGCAGTCGAGCCGGGCGCTGATCAGCTGACGCATCGTATGGTATGGTTCCGTAATGCACCGGGACGCTCGAGCGAGTTGGTCCGAAACGGGGCGCGACGACCTATCGGCCGTTTCGGCTCGCATGCCGGCTTTACATGTCGATGAACGCTGCCGACTTGACACGGGCCGGCGCATCACGCCCGCAATCAACCTTGGCCACGTTAAGGCCGCATTGAACCGTATCAGCTATGAGTAGTTGGCGTCGGTATCGAACAGGAGTTGCGTCTTGTTGGCCAACCGACGCCGCGGTCTGATCTACGGAGTGGCGATGGTCGCACTTCAGTTCTCGCTTGCAGGTTGCGCTCGCCATGAGCCTGCACCGGCGATAGCCCATTCCCGGCCGTCGCATTCGGTGCGGGCCGCGAACCGGCGGGGTGTGCCGCCGCCCACGGTCGGGCGGAACGCGAGCGAGCCCGCTGGCGCTTCTACGCCCGGGGCGGCGCTGTCAGCGTCGGACAAGAACGATCTGTTCCAACGCTTTGATGAGTGGGAAAGCCGCCAATCGAGCGCGGGAGCAACGAATGATCACGGTTCGGTAGCGGGCGCGGAGCTCGCCTGTTGCGAGCCGAGCCGTTGAACGTGCCGCTGGTCTCTCTCGCCCTGCAGCAAGGCGGCGCCGCCGGCGAGGTTCCGCCGCGTGGTGTGGTGGTCACGACGTCCAGTCAGACTCCGGTTGCCGCTCTGACCGAAGCGCTCCTGAGCGGCCAGCGCTGTGTCGCATTGACCGGCGAGCCCGGGGTCAGCCGGTCCGCCATCGTGGATCGGTTCTCCATTCGCCTGGTCGAGGCGGGAGCCGGCGTGATCCGGGTCCGGAACACCGCGCCGGGGCCGCTCGGAGTGAGCCGGCTGGTCGCCCTCCTGGTAGGCAGTCCGTTCACCGGCGTTGGCCGGGGCGTCGACGATGAGTTGCAGCGCGTGGTCGGTGTGTTGACCGCTTCTTCGTATCGAGGAAAGCGTCTGGTCCTGCTGATCGAACACGCGGAAAGCCTGGATGGGCCAGCCTTAGCCATGCTCCGGCTGCTTCCCGACCTGCCGCGCGAGGGATCGCCCCCCGCGCAGATCGCGCTCGTGGGCCGAAGCGGCCTGTGGACGCTGCTTGCCGAACCGGCGCACGCCGGGTCGGGCCAGGACGAGATCCCGCCTCCCGCTCCCGTCGCCATCGAAGCGACGCGCGAAGTCGGCTATGTCGCCCCGAGCGAGTGGTCGTCGATGCTTTCCTCGTTCGAGCCCGAAGGGGAGGGCAATCGCGGCGGCGTCTTCGCCGGGCTCTCGCCTCCGCATGCTCTCCGCCGCTGGGTCATCGCGTTATTACTCGCGGGAGGCGGAATGATCGCGGTCAGCTTTCTGGCCTACCACGCGTTCTACCGGGGGTTGCCGTTCCGGCCGGCTTCGCAGCCGCTCGCCGTCGCGAGCCCGACTGCTTCCGCGCCGCCGCCTCCGGCCCGATCGCTGGCTGCCCCCAACAATCCGACCGTCAATCCGCAACAAAGCGCGGGGCCGGTCACGCCAAAGCTTGAGGACACGAAGCCGCAGCCCGCGTCATCGGAAAAGCTGCGGCAGGATTTCGACGCCTTCCTGCTCAGGCAAGGTGGCGACATCGCGCGCTTGAACGAGGCGGACCGCCGAGAGCTCTTCAATCAATATCTGAGCCGGCGAGCCGCCCACTAAAGCGCGTCGCCTATTCGGTCTTGTCCTTCACATAGGTTCCAGCGTGGTCGATCGCGTTGCCGGTAGCTTCACCCGCCCGGCCGACCGCGCTGCCGGTCGCCGTGCCGGCGCGGTCCAAGGCGGCCCCGGCCCGGGTCGCGGGCTCATCTCGCTCGCAGGCGGCCAGACCGAGCAGGGCCACGCCAGCGAGGAGCACCGAAGCCAACCGCATCACCATCTCTTCTCCCTTCGGTTCATGAACCATACCGGTCGCCCGGTCAGCCAGTCGGACCTCGCCTCAGCGTCTTTCACGCCGAACGGCGGCGGGCACTGGAAGTTGCCGCTTCCGCCACGGCCCTTACCGGCGCGCGGTTTCCCTTGCAGCGGTCGCCAAGCGGTCCACGCGCTCGTTCATCGGGTCGCCTGCGTGGCCGCGCACCCAGCGCCAATCCACGGTGTGCCGGGCGGTCGCCTCCAGCAGCCGCCGCCACAAATCGGTGTTGGCGACAGGGTCGCCCGCGGCGTTGCGCCAATTGCGCTTCACCCAGCCCCGGTGCCAGAGCGTGATGCCGTTGCGGACATACTCGCTATCAGTATGCAGGACGACGCGGCACGGGCGGGTGAGCGCCTCCAGCGCGGCCGACGCCGCAGTCAGCTCCATGCGGTTGTTGGTCGTGGCCGGCTCTGCGCCCGACAGCTCGCGCTCCTGGCCGCGCGACCGCAAGATCGCCGCCCAGCCGCCCGGGCCCGGGTTCGGCTTGCACCCCCCATCCGTCCAGATCTCGACCGCGGGCTCGCTTGCGGTTGGCGGCTCAGAGTCCATAAGCCGCTTCGTCGCGCGCGCGCAGGTGGAACCGGAGCCGGCGCCAGTATTCCAGGGGATCCTTGCGGATAACGAACGCGCCCGCAGGCGTGTGAAGCCAATCATACAGCCGCGTCAGCACGAACCGCAGCGCCGCACCTTGGCACAACACGGGCAATGCGACCCGTTCGGCCATCGAAATGGGGCGCACCCCGTTGTAGCCGGAGAGCAGCAGCCGCGCCTTCGTCACGTTCAAGGAGATGTCGGGCTCGAAGCACCATGCGTTGAGGCAGATCGCCACGTCATAGGCCAGGAGGTCGGTTGCACGCGAAGTAGAAGTCGATGATCCCCGAGACGCGACCCTCGAGGAAGAACACGTTGTCGGGAAACAGGTCGGCGTGGATATGCCCGCCCGGCAGCGTCGCCCGGCCAGCCGGCCAGGACATCGGCGAGCGCGGCATCGAGCTCGGCCGCAAGGCCGGGCTGCAACTCGTCCGCGCGCGACCGGACACGATCAAGCAGCGACGGCCAGCCTGCCGGCCCGAGCGCGTTGGGCCGAACCGGTGCGTAGCCCGCGCCCGCCAGGTGGAGCGCGCGCCAATGCTGCGCCGAGTGGCCCGCAATGCTCCGGGCGCACGCGACGCGGCCAGACGCCGGGGAGGAAGGTGGTGATCGCGGCGCTCCGCCCGGCACAGCGCGCGCAAGGAAGCGCCGTCGCGCCCCCGCACCGGCAGCGGGCAGTCAATGCCCTGTCCGGCCAGATGCTCCATCAGCCCAAGGAACCACGGCAGCTCCGCCGGATCGACACGCTTTTCGTAAAGCGTAAGGATGTAGTCGCCCCTCGTGGTGCGAAGCGAGAAATTGCTGTTCTCGACACCTTCGGCGATGCCCCGGAACGCTACCGCCGAGCCGATGTCGTACTCAGCGAGCAACGCCACGACCGCGTCGTCCGAAACCTCGGTGTAGACCGCCACCGGCGCGCGCCGATCAGGCGAGCGGGGCCGGAAGCTTGAACACCAGGTTCTCCTGCGTGACCGTCCGCTCCTCGACCGACAGCGTGTAACGGTCGCGCAGCCGCGCGATCAGGCGCTCGACCAGGCTCTCGGGCGCGGACGCGCCGGCCGTGATCCCGAGCGTGCGAACGCGGTCGAGCACCGACCAGTCGAGGTCTTCCACCTTCGGCAACAGCAACGCCGCGCTCGCTCCGGCGCGCTCCGCCACTTCGCGCAGCCGTTGCGAATTGGAGGAGTTCGGGCTGCCGATCACGATCACGAGGTCGCAATCGGACGCGATCGCCTTGACCGCCTCCTGCCGGTTGGTCGTGGCGTAGCAGATATCCTCGTGCTTCGGCCCTACGATCTGGGGGAAGCGGTCGCTGCAGGATGCCGACACGATCTCGGCGGTGTCGTCGACCGAGAGCGTGGTCTGGGTGATAAAGGCGAGCTTGGCGGTATCCGGCGGGACGACGGCCGCGGCCTCTTCGGCGTCCTGCACCAGGGTCATCGCAGCCGGGGGCAGCTGGCCCATCGTACCTTCGACCTCCGGATGCCCAAGCATGGCCGATCATAGGATGATGGCGGTGTCCGGGCCGCCTCGGCGAAATGCCGCTCGGCTTCCCGATGCACCTTGCTGACCAGCGGGCAGGTGGCGTCGAGATAAGTGAGGTTGCGCCGCTGCGCCTCGGCCGGGACGGATTTGGGCACGCCATGGGCGGAGAACACCACAGGCGCGTCGGCCGGCACCTCGGCCAGATCCTCGACGAAGATCGCGCCCTGGGTTTCGAGCGCTTCCACCACGGTGCGGTTGTGCACGATCTCATGCCGCACATAGACCGGGGCGCTGATAGCGGCGCAGCGCTTCCTCGACGACGCGGATGGCGCGGTCGACCCCGGCGCAGAAGCCGCGCGGTCCGGCCAGCAGGACGCGAAGGGGAGGGTTTGGCGAGATAGATTGGGCTTGGGGCACGTGGCCGCATCGCCCCTTTCGCTCCCGGCTGTCAAGGTAGAAGCGCGCGGCCCTGTTGTTGTCGCAAGGTGTTGCCGGAGATATGCCGTGGGCTACCCCTTGGAGTCGCCCATGCCCCCAGGCCCGTCGCCACGTGCCGCATCTCGGCCGCTGCCATCCTCGCTTTGGCTGCTGGCCGGGCTTGGAGCCGCGGCCAGCCTCGCCGGGTGCGGCGGATCGGGCTCCGCCCAGTTCCCACCCGCCTGCCCGCATGCCGGCATCCTGGCTGACGCTGCCGATCTGACCCGCTTCCGGCAAGGCGCGGCCGGGCGCGATCTGACCGACATGGCGGTGGACGGGCGCATTACCGGCGTCTCCGGGGTGTGCTCGCACAATGAGCGCAATACGGACGTGACTGTGGCCGTTTCCATGCAGCTCGCGCGCGGCCCGGCCTATGGCTCCGGGCGGATGGACGTGCCGTTCTTCGTCGTCGTCGCGCGGAATCGCGAGGTGCTGGACAAGCAGATCTACCGGGTCAATCCGAACTTTGCCCCGAACGCCGACACGACGCGCCTGACCACCGACCCGGTCACCTTGACCCTGCCCACCAGCGCGTCACGGCCCGGTTCGAGCTACGACGTGGTGGTCGGGTTCCAGCTCAGCCCGGACGAGGTCGCCTTCAACCGGCGGCGTGGCCCGCGCTAGGCGCGGCCCCTCCCAATAATGTTGCGCCGCATGGCGGGCTGCGTCATGGTGCACGTGTTCCGTGCATCCGGCGCGGGAGAGTGCGAGCCTGTTCGGGCTCGCCGCCGAAGGCGCAACCGGCCCCCGGAAACGCTCAGGCTCACAGGACCGCGCCGGGATCGGGCCTCTGGAAAGCCGGCTGGGCTGCGTGCCTCGCCGCACCGACGGAGAAAGGGTCGCGGCCCGCTGCGGATCGTGACCCGAATCTCTCAGGTTCCGCGACAGAGGGGGGTCGGAAGGCGTGCCGACGCGTTCGGCTCGCACTGCTCGCCGGCGCTGGGTCGGCGGGCGATCCGACGCGGAGCGGCCGATGGTCGAGAACGCCTTGCCAGACGATCCAACGCCCGCCGAGCTGCGCGCGACGCCGCTCGATGCGCTGCACCGGGCGTTGGGCGCCCGGATGGTGCCGTTCGCCGGCTGGTCGATGCCGCTCCACTACAAGAGCGGCATCGTCGCCGAGCACGGGCATTGCCGCACACAGGCGGCATTGTTCGACGTATCGCACATGGGCCAGGCCACGCTGCGGGGCAGCGCCGCGGCGAGCGTCCTCGAGTCGCTCGTGCCGGGCGACATGGTGGGGCTGGCACAGGGACGGCAGCGCTACACTCTGCTGCTCAACGAGGCGGGCGGTATCCGCGACGACCTGATGATTGCCCGGCATGGCGAGGACCGGTACCTCCTCGTCGTCAACGCATCCCGCCAGGAGGACGATTTCCGCCACATCGCGGCGTCCATCCCGGAGTCGCTGCGTTTCGAGGTGCTGGAGGGGCGTGCCCTCCTCGCCCTGCAAGGGCCGAAGGCGGCCGCCGTGCTGGCCCGGCTCAGCCCCGAAGCGGCGGCTATGCGGTTCATGGACAGCCGCCTGCTCGATCTCGCCGGCATTCCCTGCGTCGTGTCCCGTTCGGGCTACACGGGCGAGGACGGGTTCGAGATTGCCTTTGACGGGGATCGGGCCGTCGAGCTTGCCGAACGGCTCCTGGCGAGCCCGAAGTTGCCCCCGCCGGGCTCGGCGCGCGCGACTCGCTGCGGCTCGAGGCTGGGCTGCCGCTGTACGGGAACGACATCGACGACCTGACCTCTCCGGTGGAGGCCGGGCTCACCTGGACGATCGGCCCGCGCCGCCGCGCGGCTTGGGACTTTCCGGGCGCCCCGGCGATCCGCGATCAGCTGGAGATCGGTCCGCATCGCCGCCTCGTCGGCATCCGGCCGGATGGCCGGGCGCCGGCGCGGGCGGGGACACTGATCGTCGCGGCGGACGGTACCGGCGCCGGCACCGTGACTTCCGGCGGCTTCGCGCCAAGCCTGAACGCGCCGGTGGCGATGGGCTACGTCCGCAAGGACTTGGTGGCGGACGGCACGCCGCTCTTCCTGACCGTGCGCGGGGCCAACCTGCCCGCGCGTGTCGTGCCATTGCCGTTCGTACCCCATCGCTACCAACGCTGAAGGGACCGACCATGCCAGATCCGACCGCCGAGACCCGCTACACCGCCGACCACGAATGGGTGCGCTTGGAGGGCGATGTGGCGACGGTCGGCATCACGGATCACGCGCAAGCAGGCGCTCGGCGACATCGTATTCATCGAACTCCCGGAACCGGGCCGTGCAGTCGCCGCGGCCGAAGCCTGCGCGGTGGTGGAAAGCGTCAAGGCCGCGAGCGACGTGTACTCGCCGCTGACCGGCCACGTCGGCGCCACCAACGAGGGCGTGGTCACCGATCCCTCGCTGGTCAATCGGGAGGCGATGGGCGAGGGCTGGCTGTTTCGCATCGAGGGCGTGTCGGCCGGCGAATTCGCCGGTCTGATGGACGCGGCGGCCTATCGGGCGCTGCTGGACCAAGCCTGATGGACGCGCTCGCGGAACTCGGCCGTCTCGAAGCGCATGACGGCTTCGTCGCCCGCCATATCGGCCCGTCCGAGGCGGACATCGCGGCGATGCTGCCGCTTGTCGGCGCGGCGTCGCTCGACGATCTGGTCCGCCGCACAGTCCCCGTCGCGATCCGCACGGCGGCCGCGCTCGACCTCCCGCCGCCTATCGACGAGGCCGGCGTGCTCGCCGAGCTTGCGACGATTGCTTCGCGCAACGCTCCGGTCAAATCGCTGATTGGCCTTGGCTACTACGGCACTGACACGCCGCCGGTGATCCGTCGGAACGTGCTCGAGAATCCGGCCTGGTACACCGCCTACACGCCGTATCAGGCGGAGATCGCGCAAGGTCGGCTGGAGGCGCTGCTTAACTTCCAGACAATGATCGCCGAACTCACGGGCTTGCCGATCGCCAACGCGTCCTTGCTCGACGAGGCCACCGCGGCGGCCGAGGCAGTGGCAATGGCGCACGCCCTCTCCAAGGCGAAGTCGGACACGATTGCCGTGGCGACCGATGTGCACCCGCAGACCCGCGCCGTACTCCAGACGCGCGCCGCGCCGCTTGGCTGGCGGCTGGTGGACGTAGCACCGGGCGACCTTTCCGGCATCGGCGCTGCCAACCCGTTCGCGCTCGTGCTGCAGTACCCGGGCAGCACCGGGGCGATCCGATCGCTCGATGAGGAGATCGCCGCGGCACAGGCGGTGGGCGCGCTCGCCATCGTCGCCGCAGATCCGCTCGCGCTTGCTCTGCTGACCCCGCCCGGTGAAATGGGTGCGGATGTGGTGGTCGGTTCGGCGCAGCGCTTCGGTGTGCCGATGGGGTTTGGAGGCCCGCACGCGGGCTTCTTCGCCACCCGCGATGCGTTCCGCCGCGCGATGCCGGGGCGCTTGGTCGGCGTCAGCGTCGACGCCGCCGGGCAGCTCGCGCTCCGCTTGGCGCTGCAAACCCGCGAACAGCACATTCGCCGCGAGAAGGCCACCTCCAACATCTGCACCGCCCAGGTGCTGCTGGCGGTGATGGCGTCCATGTACGCCGTGTGGCACGGGCCGGACGGACTGCGCCGAATTGCGCAGCGCGTGAACCTCCAGGCCCGCCTGCTCGCCGACTGCGCCAGGGCGGCGGGACTGCGGCTCCGGCACGACGACTTCTTCGACACGGTCGCAATCGAGACCGAGCGCGCCGATCTGCTGATCGCCGCCGCCCTCGAGGCGGGTTTCAATTTTCGGCGCATCGACGCGACCGGCGTCGGCATTTCCCTCGACGAGACGGTCACACGCGAGGAACTCGAACGGCTCGCTGACGTGCTTGGGGCTCCGCTTGGCTCTGCTGCGCCCAGTCTCCCGGCCGCCCTGCTGCGTGGCTCCGCATTCCTCAGCCAGGCAGTGTTCGGTAGCTACCATTCCGAGCACGAGATGCTGCGCTACCTGCGGCGACTGGCGGACAAGGACCTCGCTCTCGATCGCGGCATGATCCCGCTCGGCTCCTGCACCATGAAGCTGAACGCGACCGCCGAGATGATGCCAATCTCCTGGCCGGGCTTTGCCTCGATCCATCCGTTCGCGCCGGCCGATCAAACCGAAGGCTATGTCACCCTGATCGCGCAACTCGGCGATTGGCTGCGTGAGGCGACGGGGTTCGCGGCCGTGTCCGTGCAGCCGAACGCCGGCTCGCAGGGCGAATACGCCGGGCTGCTGGCGATCCGGGCGTTTCACGCTTCGCGCGGAGAGGGCGAGCGCGACGTGTGCCTGATCCCGTCGAGCGCGCACGGCACCAATCCTGCCAGCGCGGCGATGGCCGGCCTGCGTGTGGTCGTGGTCGGCTGCGACCGCGACGGCAACGTCGATCTGGCGGACCTGCGCGCCAAGGCCGAGCAGCACGGTCCGAGGCTTGCCGCGCTGATGGTGACGTATCCAAGCACGCACGGAGTGTTCGAGGCCGACATCCGCGCGATCTGCGAGGCGGTCCACGCTGAAGGCGGCCAAGTCTACATGGATGGCGCCAACATGAACGCGCAGGTGGGCCTCACCAGCCCCGCTGCGATCGGCGCCGACGTGTGTCACCTCAATCTCCACAAGACGTTCTGCATCCCGCACGGCGGCGGTGGCCCGGGTGTCGGCCCGATCGGCGTCGCCGCGCACTTGGCACCGTTCCTGCCGAATCACCCGCTGCGCCCGGACGCCGGGCCTGCCACCGGCGTCGGCCCCGTCGCGGCGGCACCATTTGGCAGCGCGCTGATCTTGCCGATCAGCTACGCGTATATCCGCATGATGGGTTCGGCGGGCCTCGCCCGCGCCTCGGCCGTCGCAATCCTGAACGCGAACTACGTCGCGGCACGCCTCCGCCCGCATTATCCTGTGCTGTACCTCCGGGCCCGACGGATTGGTGGCGCACGAGTGCATCGTCGATTGCCGGGCCTTCCGACAGTCGGCCGGGATCGAGGTGGAGGACGTTGCCAAGCGGCTGCAGGATTACGGCTTCCATGCCCCGACCATGTCCTGGCCGGTCGCGGGCACCTTGATGATCGAGCCAACCGAAAGCGAGGATCGCGCGCAGATCGACCGTTTTTGCGACGCCATGATCGCCATCCGGCGCGAGATCGCCGACATCGAGGCAGGCCGGTCGGACCGCTCCGACAACCCACTCAAGCACGCGCCGCACACGGCGCAGGCGCTGGCGGTCGAGCCTTGGCCGCACACCTATTCGCGCGCCGTCGCCGCGTTCCCCTTGCCGTGGGTCGCCGCCGCGAAGTACTGGCCGCCCGTCGCGCGCGTGGACAACGCATATGGCGACCGCAACCTCGTCTGCACCTGCGCGCCAATGGAGAGCTACGCCGCCGCTGCCGACTGACCCCGGCTGTTGCTGATCCGGTCCGGCCGTCGCACCATGCCCCTCTCGCCCAACAGGGCGGCGAGGGGAGAAGCAGCGATGTCCAGAATGCGTTTCGGCATCTTCTTGGCTCCGTTCCATAAGCCCGGCATCAACCCCACCTTGGCGCTCGAAGGCGATCTCGAGCTGGTTCGGTGGCTCGATCGGTGCGGCTACGACGAGGCTTGGTTCGGCGAGCACCATTCCGCCGGCACCGAGATAAGCGCCTCGCCCGAAATCTTCATCGCCGTAGCCGCCGAGCGGACCCGACACATCCGGCTCGGCACGGGCGTGGTCAGCGTCTCGTACCACAACCCGCTCTGGACCGCGGAGCGGATCGTCATGCTCGACCATCTGACGCGCGGGCGCGTGATGTTCGGTGCCGGGCCGGGATCGTTGCCGACGGACGGCACCATGATCGGGCTTTCGCAGTCGCAGACCCGCGAGCTGCTGGAGCAGGGTCTTGACGTCATCATGCGGCTGTTCACCAGCGAGGAGCCGGTGACATTCCGCAATGACCGCTGGGATTTGCAGGACGCTCGGCTGCACCTCCGGCCGTATTCGGACCCGTTGTTTGATGTGGCGGTTGCTGCGGTTTCGTCGCCGACCGGGGCGCGGCTGGCGGGGCGGCATGGTGTGGGCCTGTTGTCGATCGGCGCGACGACGGCGGCCGGCTTCGACGCGCTCGCGCATCACTGGGGCATCCTGGAGGAGCAGGCAAAGCGACACGGCAAGGCAGTCGACCGCTCGAAGTGGCGCTTAGTCGGACTGGTCCACTGCGCGGAAACGATGGAACAGGCCTATCGTGACGTGGAATACGGCATCGAGCAGTGGTTCAACTATTTCCAGGCCGTCGCCGCCTTCCCCCAGATGTCGATGCCGGGCTCGAACGTGAAGGAAATGATTGCGTTCATCAACAATTCGGGCTTGGGCGCCATCGGCACGCCCGAGATGTGCACCGCGCAAATCGAGCGGCTGCAAGCGCAGTCGAACGGCGGGTTTGGCGCCTATCTGCTGCTTGCGCACAATTGGGCCAACCCGCAAGCGACGCTCCGCAACTACGAGCTGATCGCACGTCACGTGATGCCGAAGTTCCAGGGTCACGAGCGCGCCACGACCGGTGCCGCGCAGCGAGCGCAGGCGGCGCGTCCCGCGCTGGCCGAGGTTCACGCCCAGGCGGTCGAGGCAGCCAACCAGCGCTACGCGGCGGAAGTGGGCGTGCGAGGTTAGCCGGTCCGTCAGCCTAACTGTACGCCGAGCACCTCGGCGAAGCTCGTGCGCCCGGCCGGAGTGATTGCGACCGCACGCGTGTCGCGGAGCCGCTCGATCCATCCAAGCTCAAGGCAGCGTGCGGCGAGGGCGGAGCCGAGCGTGCCAGCGAGATGCGGGCGGCGCTCGCTCCAGTCGAGGCACGGCCGGCAATAAATCCGCCCGGCGCGTCGCGGCGGGAAAATGCCGATGCCGGCGAACATTGCCTGGCCCTCCTGGGTCAGCTCGCCACCGTCGGCGTCCAGGCGCACGAGCTCACGTTCCTGAAGCGAGTCGGCGATCGCAACCCCGAGCCGTCCGGCCAGATGATCGTAGCAGGTGCGCGCGGTGCGCAACGCCTCGCCGCCGCGCCACACCCGCGGCCGGGGGTTGGCGGTCAGGCCGGCAACCGCCATCACACCCTCCACCATCCGCGCCACGAGCGGGGAAGCGATGCGGTGATAGTGATGGCGGCCCCGCTGCTGCATTGCCACCAGCCCTGCGTCGGCGAGCCGTGCCAAATGGCCGCTCGCCGTTGGCGCCGCGACGTGCGCCGCGAAGGCCAGCTCCTTGGCAGTGAGCGCGCTCCCGTCCATCAGCGCCATCATCATATTGGCGCGCGCTGGATCACCCAGCACCGCAGCCACGCGCGCCATCTCCGCCGCTCCGCTCATGCCCCGTGCCTCCACCGCTCCCGCAAGCTTACGGCGAAGGCCGGCCGAAATCGCCCGAGTTCGCTTCGGCCTGCACCGAAGCGACACAACGCGATCTTCCGCCATCGGCGGCTTATGTCATCGCGACACTCGCAACGGGAGCAAGCCATGCCGCCAATCCTGAGGGAGTTTGCGCAATATCTTTGCAACTCGCCGCGCTCGCGGTGGCGACAGCTGGACGCGTTGCGACAGCTGGACGACCGCATGCTGCGCGACATCGGCCTCACGCGCTACGATGCCATGAGCACAGCGTCTCGTCGAACCGCCGCCTTTTCGGTCAGGTCGGTCGACCAGAACCATGGGCTGATGGTCGCGGCCTGGCGGATCGGTCGATAGTTGCCGGTTTCCGCCGGGTCTGGAACATTTGGGCAAGCTCTTGCGCAGAACTCGGCAGTCACCCTTGTCCCGGGCGTAACCGCCCGCTCGCTGGAACGAACACGCTAGGACGAAGGAGGGCGCCATGATCGGACGCAGGGCAGTGCTGGCAGGGGTTTCGGGCCTGGCGATCGCAGCGTGGTTTGGCTGGGGACGGCCGCCACGCGCCGCCGAGCCAGGCGCATTTCGGGTCAGCCACACCGACGACGAGTGGCGGCGTCTGCTGACGCCCGCGCAGTTTTCGATCCTGCGCCGCGAGGGCACGGAGCCGCCCGGATCGAGCCCGCTCGACCATGAGTTCGGCCCGGGGCGCTATGATTGCGTGGGCTGCGCACAGCCGTTGTTCAGCGCTGCCGCCAAGTTTAACAGCCACACCGGTTGGCCGAGTTTTTGGGAGCCGCTGCCGGGTGGCGTCGGCACGTCGACCGATAGCAGCTTGTTCATGCGGCGGACGGAAGTGCATTGCAGCGCGTGCGGCGGTCATCTTGGCCACGTGTTCGAGGACGGCCCCAAGCCGACCGGGCTGCGCTATTGCATGAACGGCGCGGTATTGTCGTTCCGGCCGACCTCGGCCTGATGCGGAGATCGATCATGACACGTTGAACTCGTCCCCTGCTGGGGGCCGCCCTGGGAACCGCCTTGCTTGGCGGCCTCGGGCTGATCGTCCCGCAAATGGCGGCCCAAGCGGACAACGCGGCCCAAGCGCTCCCGCCCCCCGCGCTCGACGTGCGGGAAAGTTCCGGCCTGCAAACCGCCGTGTTCGCGGGTGGCTGCTTTTGGGGCGTTCAGGGCGTTTTTCAACACGTGAAAGGTGTCACGCAGGCGGTGTCCGGCTATGCCGGCGGGACAGTAGCCGACCCGGGGTACGAGCAGGTGAGCTCCGGGCGGACCGGGCACGCCGAATCGGTGCGCGTGACGTTCGATCCCTCGCGCGTCAGCTACGGCAAGCTGCTGCAAATCTTCTTTTCCGTGGCGCTCGACCCGACGCAGGTGGACGGCCAGGGACCCGACTGGGGTACGCAGTACCGGTCCGAGTTGTTCGTCGGCGACAAGGAGCAGGAGCGGGTGGCGCGCGCCTATCTCGCCCAGCTCTCCGCCGCGCACGTGTTCGCCAAGCCGATCGCGACGCGCATCGACCCCGCCGGACCGTTCTACCCTGCGGAGGCGTATCACCAGGACTACCTGACGGCGCATCCGAACAATCCCTACATCGCGTTCAACGACATTCCGAAAGTGCGCCACCTGGAGCGGCTATTCCCGGACAACTGGCAATCCGCTCCCGTACTGGTGGGCGCGGTCCGACCCGATAGCTGAGCCGGGCGAGCCGGCGTCGCTTGCCGGCGCGGGGGCGGTCTGGGATGATCCGGTGCGTCTCGGAGAAAACCCGATGCCCACTTGGCAGAAGCGGCGGATCGGCCGCACCGGCCTTCACGTCACCGCGCTTGGGATCGGCACCGCGACCCTGGGCGGCAGCCGGATCGAGGTCACGCGCGAGGAAAGCGAGGCGATCATCCACGCCGGCTGGGCCGATGGTGTGCGCTATGTAGACACGGCACCCTTCTACGGTGTCGGCGCGGCCGAGCGGCGGGTCGGCGACGCGCTGCGTGACAAGCCGCGCGACGAATGGGTGCTCTCGACCAAGGTGGGGCGTCTGTTGCGCGCGGACGCGACGGCGGAAGGGCCGGGCGGGCGCAAGCCGCCGCTGCCGATGGCTGTCGTCTACGACTATTCGCATGACGGGATCATGCGATCGCTGGAGGACAGCTTTCAGCGCCTTGGCCTCGCGCGGGTCGACATGCTGTTCGTCCACGATATCGGCGCCTACCAGCACGGCGCGGAGGCCAACGCCGCGCACATGAAGGTGCTGCGCGAGAGCGGGTATCGCGCGCTCGAGAAGTTGCGCGATGCCGGTACCGTGCAAGCGATCGGCATCGGCGTGAATGAGCGCGAGGCTTGCATGGAGGTGATGGAGTTCGGTCAGTGGGACGCGTTCCTGCTCGCCGGCCGCTATACACTGCTCGAGCAAGCGCCAATCGACGATCTGATCCCGAAATGCCAGGCGGCCGGCACCACGCTCGTGATCGGCGGTCCGCTCAACTCGGGCCTACTCGCCGGACGTGACACCTGGAACTATGCGCCCGCGCCCCCCGAGCAGCGCGCGCGGGCCGATGCGATCCGCCGCATTTGCGAAAGCCATGGAGCCTCGCTTCCGGCCGCCGCGTTGCAGTTCCCGCTGGCGCATTCAGTGGTGTCCGCGATCATCCCCGGGCCGCGCAATGTGGACGAGTTCGAGACCAATCTGAAACTGTTGCAGCATCCGTTGCCGGCCTCGCTGTGGTCCGACCTGAAGCGGGAAGGCTTGCTGCATCCTGACGCGCCCGTGCCGGCCGACAACGACCAGTCCTTCATTGAAGCGGCATGAGCAATCAGCCGACGCCGTTCGATTTCGGCCTCGGCGAGGCGGCCGACATGCTCCGCGCCCAGGTGGAAGCCTTCGCCGCCGACGAGATCGCGCCGCGCGCCGCGGCGATCGACCGAACCAACGACTTCCCGGCCGACCTATGGCCCAAGATGGGCGCCCTCGGCCTGCTCGGCGTCACCGTCGAGGAGGAGTATGGCGGGGCAGGGATGGGCTATCTCGAGCACGTCGTGGCCATGGAGGAGATCAGCCGCGCATCGGCCTCCGTCGGCCTTTCCTATGGCGCGCACAGCAATCTCTGCGTCAACCAGATCCGTCGCAACGGCAACACAGAGCAGAAGCGGCGGTATCTGCCGAAGCTGATCGAAGGAGCGCATGTCGGCGCGCTCGCGATGTCCGAGGCGGGGGCGGGGTCGGACGTGGTCGGGATGCGCACGCGCGCCGACAGGCGCGGCGATCGCTACGTGCTCAACGGCAGCAAGATGTGGATCACCAACGGCCCGGACGCGGACGTGCTGGTGGTCTACGCAAAGACCGATCCGAACGCGGGGCCGCGCGGCATTACTGCGTTCCTGATTGAGCGCGGGTTCGCCGGCTTCACTACGGCGCCGAAACTCGACAAGCTCGGGATGCGTGGCTCCAACACCTGCGAGCTCGTGTTCCAGGATTGCGCGGTTCCGGAGGAAAACGTCCTGGGCGCAATCGGGCGCGGGGTGAACGTGCTGATGAGCGGGCTCGACTACGAGCGCGCCGTGCTTGCCGCCGGGCCGCTCGGCGTCATGCAGGCGTGCATGGACGTCGTGCTGCCCTATGTCCACGAGCGCCACCAGTTTGGCCAGCCGATCGGCGAGTTTCAGCTCATGCAGGGCAAGCTCGCCGATATGTACACCACCATGAACGCGTGCCGCGCCTATGTGTACGCCGTCGCTCGTGCGTGCGACACCGGCCGCACGACCCGTAAGGACGCCGCCGGAGCCATCCTATACGCGGCGGAAAAGGCGACCTGGATGGCGCTCGAGGCCATCCAGGCGCTCGGCGGCAACGGTTACATCAATGACTATCCGACAGGTCGGCTGCTGCGGGATGCCAAACTGTACGAGATCGGCGCCGGAACGAGTGAGATCCGCCGCATGCTGATCGGACGCGAGCTGTTCGCGGAGACCGCGTGAGGGGTTAGCCGGTGCCTGCCATCTTGTCGCAAGCCGACCCGCGCTCCCCCGCGTTCCGCGCCAACGCCGCGCGCATGGCGTCGCTGGTTGCCGAGCTTCGCGAGCATGTAGACGCCATCCGGCTCGGCGGCAGCGAAAGCGCGCGTGCCCGTCACGTGTCGCGCGGCAAGCTGCTGCCGCGCGACCGGGTGCGCACCCTTCTCGACCCGCTTTCACCCTTCCTCGAACTTTCTCAACTGGCGGCTCACGGCGTCTATGACGAGCCGATCCCGGGTGCCGGCCTGATCACGGGCATCGGTCGCGTGTCGGGTCGCGAATGCGTGATCGTGGCGAACGACGCGACCGTGAAGGGCGGCACCTACTACCCGCTGACCGTCAAGAAGCATCTCCGCGCGCAGGAGATTGCGCAGCAGAACCGGCTGCCCTGCATCTATCTTGTGGACAGCGGTGGCGCGAACCTGCCCAACCAGGACGAGGTGTTTCCCGACCGCGAGCATTTCGGCCGCATCTTCTTCAATCAAGCCACGATGTCCTCGCTCGGCATTCCGCAGGTCGCGGTCGTGATGGGCTCCTGCACCGCCGGGGGTGCCTACGTTCCGGCGATGTCGGATGAAAGCATCATCGTGCGCAATCAAGGCACCATCTTTCTCGGCGGACCGCCGCTGGTGAAGGCGGCGACGGGCGAGGTCGTCAGCGCCGAAGATTTGGGCGGCGGCGATCTCCATAGCCGCACCTCCGGCGTCGTCGATCACCTCGCGGAGAACGACGCGCACGCCCTCGGCATTGCCCGGCGCATCGTGGGGACGTTCCGCGACGCCAAGCACCCGACCGCCCCCCCGGAGGCGCCGCGGCCGCCGCTGCTCGATCCGGCGGAGCTGGGCGGGATCGTGCCGGCCGACTACCGCGAGCCGTACGACGTGCGCGAGGTGATCGGGCGCATTGTCGACGGCTCTGAGCTGGACGAGTTCAAGCGGCTCTACGGCCCGACCTTAGTGACGGGCTTCGCGCGCATCTGGGGCTACAGGGTAGGGATCGTTGCTAACAACGGCATCCTGTTTAGCGAGAGTGCGCAGAAGGGGGCACACTTCATCGAGCTTTGTGCCCAGCGCGGCATCCCGCTGGTGTTTCTGCAGAACATCACCGGCTTCATGGTCGGCCGCAAATACGAGGCGGGCGGCATCGCCAAGGATGGCGCGAAGATGGTCACCGCCGTCGCTACCGCTTCGGTGCCTAAGTTCACCGTCGTGATCGGCGGCAGCTTCGGGGCCGGCAATTACGGGATGTGCGGCCGCGCCTACTCGCCGCGCCTGCTCTGGATGTGGCCGAACGCGCGCATTTCGGTGATGGGCGGCGTGCAGGCCGCGAGCGTGCTGGCCCAGGTTCGGCGCGATAACGTGGAAGCGCGCGGCGGCACCTGGTCGGCCGACGAGGAGCAAGCCTTCAAGGCGCCGATCGAGGCGCAGTTCGAAGCACAGGCCAACCCGTATTACGCCAGCGCCAGGATCTGGGACGACGGCGTGATCGCGCCCGAGGATACGCGCATGGTCCTGGCACTCGGGCTTTCCGCGGCACTCAACGCTCCGGTAGAGCCGACGCGCTTCGGTTTGTTCCGGATGTGACAATAGGGACCCGCACAGGAGCCTTCCCGTGTTCCGCACTGTCCTGATCGCCAACCGGGGCGAGATCGCCTGCCGCGTAATCCGCACCTTGCGCCGCCTCGGCGTTCGCAGCATCGCCGTGTTCTCGGAGGCCGATCGCGACGCCCCGCATGTCGAGATGGCCGATGAGGCGTATCCGATCGGCCCGGCACCCGCCCGGGACAGCTATCTTCGCATCGACCGCATCCTCGAAGCGGCTGCCGCGTCGGGAGCGGAGGCGATCCACCCGGGATATGGCTTTCTATCCGAGAACGCCGACTTCGCGGAGGCTTGTGCAGCCGCCGGCATCGTGTTCATCGGGCCGCCGCCGGCAGCGATCCGCGCCATGGGTAGCAAGTCGGCCGCCAAGGCGCTGATGGAGCGGGCCGGCGTGCCGCTCGTCCCGGGCTATCACGGGGAAGCGCAGGATGCGTCCCGGCTATCCGAGGAGGCTGCGCGCATCGGCTATCCCGTGCTCATAAAGGCGAGCGCCGGGGGCGGCGGCAAGGGGATGCGCGTCGTCGAACGTGCGGCCGATTTCGCGGACGCGCTGACGCTCGCTCAGGGCGAGGCGCGCGCATCCTTCGGTGATGAGCGGGTGCTGATCGAGCGCTATCTCGAGCGCCCGCGCCATGTCGAGGTTCAGGTGTTCGCCGACCGGCACGGCAACATCGTGCACCTGTTCGAGCGCGACTGCTCCATCCAGCGCCGCTACCAGAAGGTGCTGGAGGAGGCGCCGGCGCCGGGCATGACGGCCGAACGTCGCGGGGCCATGGGCCGGGCTGCCTGCGACGCCGCGCGTGCGGTCGGCTATCAGGGAGCTGGCACCGTCGAGTTCATTGCTGTGGGCGACGCCTTCTACTTCATGGAAATGAACACCCGCTTGCAGGTCGAGCATCCGGTGACGGAGATGGTGACCGGGTCCGATTTGGTGGAATGGCAGCTTCGGGTCGCAGCGAGCGAGAGGTTGCCGCTTGGTCAAGACGCGATCCGCCTCGATGGTCACGCGATCGAAGCGCGCATTTACGCCGAGGACCCAGCGCGCGACTACCGGCCGAGCACCGGGATTGTGCAGCGCCTGCGCTTCCCTCCCGAAGGGCCGAATGTCCGCATCGACGCCGGGGTGCGGGAGGCCGGTGCCGTGACCGTCCACTACGACCCGATGATCGGCAAGCTGATCGTGTGGGACAGCACGCGGGCGGCGGCAGTCCGGCGCTTGCGGGCCGCGCTGGCCGAGTGCGAGGTGGTCGGGGTGCAGACCAACCTCGGTCTGTTGCGCCGCGTTGCCGCCCACCCGGGTTTCGCTGACGCATCCGAACTCGACACCAGCTTCCTTGCCCGTCATCCGGACTTGCTGGCCCCGGCCGAAGCGACCCCGCCGCCGCTCGCGTTCGGCGCCGTGGTCGCGCGCCTAGTGGCCGACTACGCCGGGTCGGCGTACCGGGCGAGCGCCGACCCCTATTCGCCGTGGGCGACCGCCAGCGCCTGGCGGATGAATGGCACCGGGCATCAGACCGTGATGTTGCTCGACGGCGGCGAGGGGGACGGCATTCACACGATCCGTGCAACGCCACTTCCGGATGGCGCCCTGGCGATCGACGGACCGATTGCATCAATTGCCGTGCGTCGCGAGCAGGGGGAAGTGCTGGTCGTTGACGGCGTCCGCCGACGCGTGCCGGTGCAGCGGTCCGGGGATGTGCTCACCGCCGTCGTGGACGGAACACCGTGGCGATTTACCCTTGTCGACCCGCTGGCGCCACCGGCAACGGAGGCTGCCGCGAACGAGCGCGTCCTGTCGCCCATGCCGGGCCGGATCGTCAGCGTGCATGTCGAACCGGGTGCCGTCGTTGCGCGCGGCGAGTTGCTTGTCGTGCTCGAGGCGATGAAGGTGCAAATGCGGCTGACGGCACCGCGCGACGGCACAGTCGACGCGGTGCGGGTTGTTCGCGACGAATTGGTCGAGGAAGGGACGGAGCTGGTCGGCTTCGCGACTGCGCCGGCGAAATAAGCGGTCCGTTGGACGTTCAGTGGACGCTCCGTTGCTCGAACCGCGACGGCTTGGCAGGGGAACTCTTGCCTGCACATCTGAGTTTCGGCACTAGGCTCTGCTCGGGGGATGTTCGCCAAATCCATTATGACAGGACATCGCCTAGCAACACGGGAAGTTGAAGCAACGAGACACGTCGCATCGGGCTCAGCGGGGCCTCTTGCGGGCCGCCGTCGTGCGCGGGCGAACAAACTTCCTTGATGATCGCTGGATTTGCCCGCCTCCTCGCACAACCTCACGGATCTGCCAAAAATGGCAGTCCTGAGATACTGCAGAGTTGTGATGCAGCTAATCGCCGTTCTTAGGTCGTCTCATGACTGTGTCCTGGCGTTACATTACTGAATCAGACTTACGCAGTGTTGTCGGCCTTAATCAGCTGACGATGCATTTTGCAGGTCGTTTCATGAGGCACGGCGGCGCGTGGGAGCGGTGAACCTACTGCGGAGGCCACAGCGGTAACTCGTAAAAGTTATACATGCCGCCTTGACTAACAACCTAAAGGATCATCTAGCCATTGCTTGGCTAGAGCGGGTTGATGAGCGATGGAGTGACACTGCTCGATGGAAAATGCTTAAACATGAACCTCAAACCGGATCCGGATGATGCGCTTCCCGGCTCTCTCACCCTTGTTACAGAACGACGGATAATACCCTTGGTTGTGTAAGTTGTTTGAGCTTCGCTCTTGCCTGTGCCGTGGCGTCCGGGTATGGGAATCGGAGAAGCAGCCTGAAAAGTTGCCCCGTTTTGCACGTCCGTAACTGGGAGGACGCGCACATCTATGACTTGAGTACTCTGTGCCAATGCATCGATCCCGTCCGATGCATCGGGGGGCAAGGAGATACCCGGGATGACCTCAGTAGCCGAAAATTCAGCCATATTGTCCAGATCTCGGGACGCGAGCGTGGCGGGCGTCAGGGTTTCACGCGCCTCCGCTGAAGTAGCGGAAGCAGGCCGTCGTCAAAACACGACCCACGCCCGGGAAGCGCGAGCTTTGCTTTCAATGGTTGTCAGGATGTCAGACTTCCTGATCGCTTTGATGACGGCTGGTGCCGCGTACGTGATGTTACAGCACGACGTCAAACCACCCGTGGTTTTTTGGCTGGTGTCCGGCTTAGGCGCTTTACTCAGCGTCAATGTATCATCTGCATTTCGAGTATAT
The DNA here is from genome assembly GCA_963757115.1 of uncultured Alphaproteobacteria bacterium. GTDB lineage: Bacteria > Pseudomonadota > Alphaproteobacteria > Acetobacterales > Acetobacteraceae > CAVWQV01. The sequence goes on from CAVWQV010000004.1 coordinate 196,995, forward strand.
GATTTCGCGGGCTTGGCGAGGCTGGAACGGCAAGCTGCGCGCGTTCTCGCGAGCTGGTCGACGACAGTCCTGCTGCTGATCCCGGTGATCTTCTTCGCCAGACCCTCAGTTCAGCACCTCTCCTGGGATTGGCTGGCCATGTGGGCGCTGTCGTGCGGCGTTGCGCTTCTTCTCTCCCGTGTAGGATTGGAGGGTTGGGTTCGACGACGCGTTGCGGACGGCAGGATGACCTTGCGCGTTGTCGTGACGGGTGCGGATAGCAGCGCCAGGGACGTAGCGAATCGGCTGCGTCGTTCAGGAGACGCGCAAACAGAGGTCACGGTGCTGTTTCCTGGCGACGGTGTCCACGAGACCGAGGCGCAGTGCATGGAGCAACTGCTCGAGATGACGCGCCAACGCCGCATCGATGAGGTGGTCGTCAACTGGCCGGTAGGTCCGGCTCCGTTCCTGAACTCCGTGTTGAACAGATTGGGAGAGGTCCCGGTCGATATAAAGCTCCACACGATCACGCCCGAGGTGTCGCACATTGCGTGGCTGAATGGCCCCGCGGCGCCGGCCATGTCGCTGATCCATGCACGCCCTCTCGCCGGATCGGGGTCGATACTTAAGCGAGTTGTCGATCTCACGTTCGCCGCCGGTCTGCTTGTGGCGCTCTCGCCCCTCATGATGCTGATCGCGGTAGCGATCATGATCAACAGTCGCGGGCCGGTGCTGTTCAGACAGCTTCGCTTTGGCCTGAACGGTGAACTGATTACCGTCTACAAGTTCCGCACGATGTATAAGGACGCGAGTGCCTCGCCGCTTGTGCCGCAGGCCCGGCGCGATGATCCTCGCGTCACATCGGTGGGTCGGCTCTTGCGGCGCAGTAGCCTCGACGAACTACCGCAGCTTTTGAACGTCTGCCGGGGCGACATGTCGCTCGTCGGGCCACGGCCTCATGCCGTCGCGCACAATGAGCAATATGCAAAAATGATCGAAGCATACTCGGCGCGTCACCGGGTCAAGCCAGGAATCACCGGCTGGGCTCAGGTAAACGGCTCACGTGGCGAAACGCCGACCTCTCAGGCGATGCAGAAGCGTATTGAGTATGACCTGTATTACATCCGGAATTGGTCGTTTATGCTCGATCTCAAAATCCTGTTTCGCACCATCATGTGCGTGTTCGGTGACCCCAACGCTTATTAGGCCAGTCAAGCCGCGCGGCGCGGTCCGGCATGACATCGCTCCCTTGACGAGTTTTAGGATCAGGGACTCCGTGGGGCGTGTCGGTTTAAGGCGCGATCGCTCGCCGCCCTGTCGGGTTTTGCTTCTACCAAATCTGCGCCCGAACAGCTTCTATTGGTCCCGACCGGACCTAACCTCGATCGGGTCGCTGTGATGGGCACGAAACGAAGGCCCGCGATGACCGGTCCTCGCGGGCCTTGCCCGGCGCGTCAGCGCGGCTATGCAAGAGGCTCGGCTTGCATAGCCTGCTGCGGTCGCATTTGCCCACCTCGCCTCTAGCTGGGGTTAAGCTCTTCCCTGTATCAGTGGAGAGCATAGGGGGACGAGTAGTAGGCCCCTGACAGTTAAATCAGCAGCCCACCATCGTCCGCCGCGACGGTCGACATCGTGCTGTTGCCGTTGATCGCAGCAGGGTTTGTCACGCCATCATTGGCAGCATCGAAGATTGTCGTGGGATTGGGCTCACCGCCGTCGAACACGACCCCGATAACTCCAGCATTCGCGAGCGCGGCAAGATGACCATCACCTGGGTAGCCTTGCAACCAGTATTGGACGCGATTGTCCTGATAGTGCCACGCGGCGTTGTTGTCCGTTCGATACGCGGTGTTCCCGACCGGCGTCTGCCAAAGCACGAGCCGCTTTCCGGTCGCGGTCGTGAATGCCGATGCCCATTTGTTCAGCACGCTGAAGTTGGGGCAGCTTGTGTTCCCGGCATCCCACCAAGTGCCGTTCGGCCCTCCCGCATCACCATAGGCAATATCCGTGAAGTACAGGTCCCAAGTGCCGGATCCACTCATGAACGCCGCATCGTTTTGCGCGATTGAGGCGACATTGAGTGAGCAGTTCGTGCTTGTGTTCCAGGACCACGCGCTCACGGTCGCGGCCAAAATTACGTTTGACGCGTAAAGGTCTCGGAGATGCGTGAGCGCGTGACCAAAGCCCGCAACCGTGTTTGGGTAGCTGGCTACATCCTTGTTACCACTGGTGACGACGGAGACGGACGCGTTGAGCCCACCTGGCTCCAGATAGCCCCAGAGGTCTGGCTCGACTTGCACGACCACGGGTCCGCCGACTGCTGCGAGTTGCTTCATCAGTGCGGTGAAATCAGCGAAGTAGGCAGACATGGTGGAAGCGGTGTTAAGGTCAGTCTGCGGCTGACCGTCATTTGGATTGGGCGGCGAGCCGACGAGCATGTAGTAGGTGAACATCGGCAGAGACCCGCCGGCCCGCGCACTTTTCACGAAGTTGGCGACGAAGCCCGAGCCCCAGGTTTGCCAACCACTGTTGATGCCCCCGCTGAGATACCCGTAGACGGCGCCCCACTTCGGCATTCCCGACTGCTGGAGATAGGGAAACTGCGAGTTCCCGTTCCAGACGCCGAGGCCGATCGCGAAGGTGCTGGGCCAGCCCGACGGTATCGCGCTCGTGCTCCCGCCGCCCCCGCTCCCGCCGCCTCCGCCCCCGCCGCTCTGCTGCAACGGTGCCGAGCACGACGCCGTAGTGCCGCCGTTAGCGCCGGCACAAGACCAAGTCCATGGGCCGCTGCCGCTTATCGGGGAGGCGGTTCCGGCGCCGCACAAATTGGATACTGGGGGCGATGAGACGGCCACACCGTTCGACGAGCTGCATGCGCCGTTCACCGGAACCGGCTGCGGCGATCCCACTGCGGTGAACTCCCACGACTGGTTGGGCGCACCATTCACGCATGACTTTTGGTCCAGCTGGACGCCAGAGGCAGTCGAGGAGCCTGGGTCGTCCACGCACAAGTGGCTGAGCGCCGACACAATCATGGAGCTGCCGTTCGTTAACGACTGCAGGGTCCAGAGTTGGTTGAGGCCGCTGGCTCCCTTGCAGGTCCACTGGTCAAGCTTCGTACCGCTGGCCGTGGAATAGTTCTGCACGTCCAGGCACAAGCCACTCGCATTGTTGATGAGCTGATATTGCTGCGGGGTCGCGGTGCCCACCGGATTAAGCGTCCACTCCTGCTCTGCCCCCGCACCCTGCGCGCACGCGGTTTGTGCAACAGGATCACCCGCAGCCATGGCAGCGCTGCCGTCTCCGATACAATTCTGAGAGTTCATCGACACGACAGCGTACAGACCCTTCGGCAGGTTCGCCGATAACCCCGGCACAAAAGACAGGATCAGAAACAGCAGCCCTACGGTTGCTGATTGTCCCCAGGACGCCTGCATACGGCTCACTACTTGATCTCCCATGATGTCCAGAGCCGCGCAGATGACCCACGCAGGTGATTGTCTCGTGCTAGCGACCCGCTCTTGGCGCGGAGCCGAAGATCGAGGTCTTGGGGAAGGCGTCGATCACACCCGGATGCGGTCTGACCCGAGGCGTCAGCTAGCCTCGGTTTTGCGCATCTTGGTTGGCTTCACCTCCAAGGGGTGATTGCCAAAGAAAGATCCAGGCCCGTGCGGTTGTTTCGTCTGTTCTGAAGACCGGGCTGCTATCAGCTCCCTTTGGGCGTTACAATCGGTTCGCCGGTCCTGAATGGGTGCTTCGGCACGGTTCGTCATTTTTGCGGGCGACCGCCGCTGGCAATCAGGAAAACAAACCCAGCTTGTTGCTGGACCTAGCATATCGCATTGACAAAGCTTGGAAACGATACGTGACCAAACTTACACGATGGGTCGCGAGTGCGCGTGCTGCTATTAGATGCTGCCGCGTTCTCCGGGCCGGCGCCGCCGCAAGCTCCCGAGAACCGGGGTCTCGGACCGGCACGTCGCCGCCAATTGGCCGAACAGTTGGCTCCGCGCTCGCCCTTGCGCTGCACATTTCGGCGCGTTTCCGGATCGGATCGTTCGGCTAAGCCCGATCCGTTCGGCGTTCTCACCCAGAATCGAGTTTGCGTAAGCCGGCACGTGGGCAGGAGCGAGCCACTCATGCGCCACTGTCTGGTCCCCACCGAATCCTCAAGGTTGTCCCGGGTTACTCCTGAGCTTCTGGCCATTTGCCATTGCGACGCATTCTTATTTGTGCTGCCGTGTAGTCGACAGCAAAGGCCGGGTTCGATGCAGCGATTTTTCTCCCTAGGTGTTTCCGACCTCGTCGCGCTCATGGCGGCTGATCGGGAGACGTGCCGCCCTGATCACCGGACCGCCACCTGCGGCTTCATCCTGTGTTCAGAAAGCTCGGGCCAGTTCGAGCCATCGCCGCTTAGCCCGTTGTCGAAGCCACGCTCCCTTTCTGGCCTGGACGGCGTTTCGTCGTCCTGGATTTGCGGGTTCGACTGATCGGAGCGTGTGGCGGACCGACAGCGGCCTGGAAGAGGCCGCAGCAGACAAATCCGGTTACCGTCTCGTGCCAGATTGAGGCCCTCAAGCGCCTCATGAAATTGGTGGGCGCAGCAGGGCTCGAACCTGCGACCCGCTGATTAAGAGTCAGCTGCTCTACCAACTGAGCTATGCGCCCGCCGGGCCACGGCGAACCCGGGCCTATAGCAAGCCCGCCCGTTCGCTGGAAGAGGCTGCCAAACGACGGCCGCCAACCAGCTTCGCGCGCTTGCCCATGGGACGCTTGCGTACTGCGCGTGGCTGTGTTTCCTCCAGAACAGGGGTTTCGGGAAACCGGGGGGCTGGTGGCCTACGCGCTGCAGCAGCTGATCAACGGTGTAACGCTCGGCATGATCTACGGCCTGATCGCGGTCGGCTACACGATGGTCTACGGCATCATCGGCATGATCAACTTCGCGCATGGCGACGTGTTCATGATCGGAGCCTTCCTGTCCCTGATCGCGCTGCTCGGACTCGCGGCTATCGGCGTCACCTCCGTGCCGCTCGCGCTCGCGCTCACGCTGCTGTTCGCGGCCGGCATCGCGGCACTCTACGGCTGGACGGTGGAGCGCCTCGCCTATCGGCCGCTGCGCGGCTCGTTCCGCCTCGCCCCGCTGATCAGCGCGATCGGCATGTCGATCGTGCTGCAGAACTTCGTGCAGGTGAGCCAGGGCGCGCGGGTCAAGCCGATGCAGCCGCTGCTGCCCGGGGGCTTGCAGGTGATGGAGGCGGGAGGGTTCGCGGTGCAACTCTCCTGGATGCAGGTCGCGATCGTGCTGACCACCCTCCTCGTGCTGAGCGTGTTCACCTGGCTCGTCACCCGCACGCCGCTCGGCCGGTCCATGCGCGCCTGCGAGCAGGACCTGAAAATGGCGGGGTTGCTCGGCATCGACACCGACCGCACGATCAGCCTCACGTTCGTGATCGGGGCCGCGCTGGCCGCCGTCGCGGGGCTGATGTTCCTGCTTTACTACGGGGTGATCGACTTCTTTATCGGTTTTGTGGCCGGCGTGAAGGCGTTCACCGCCGCGGTGCTGGGCGGCATCGGCTCGCTGCCCGGCGCTGTGCTCGGCGGCTTGCTGATCGGACTGATCGAGGTTTTCTGGTCGGCGTATTTCAGCGTGCAATACAAGGACGTCGCTGCGTTCTCGATCCTGGTCGTAGCCCTTATCTTTCTTCCAAGCGGGCTCTTGGGCCGCGCCGACGTGGAGAAAGTGTGAGCCGGTCGTCGCGAACCGCTCCCGAGCGGCGCGCCGGTCCCCCCTCGACGTGGACGGTCACGGCACTGCGCTCCTCTCGGTGACGGTTGTCGGATGAGGTCCGCGTTGCGGGACGGCTTCCTTTCCGCGCTGGTGGCAATTGGCTTGTTCGTGCCGTTGATCGGGTTGCGCACCGACCCAGGCCCGCGCGGGCTTGTCCTCACGCTCCGCCCGGTGCCGGTTGCCGTCGCGGTGGGGAGCGTGTTCGTCGGCCGCCTGCTGCTGCTCGCCTGGCAAGGGCGTAGCCGCAGCGGGGAAGCACGATGGAATCGCGCGTTTGCCGAGCGGCTGGAGCGTGCAGGAAAATACGTCGCACCGGTGCTCCTCCTTCTCGCTTTGGCGGTGCCGTTCACCGGCCAGCGCTACTACCTGGATCTCGGAGTGCTGGTGCTCACCTACGTCATGCTGGGCTGGGGGCTCAACATCGTGGTCGGGCTCGCCGGCCTGCTCGACCTCGGTTATGTCGCGTTCTATGCGGTCGGCGCCTACTCGTACGCATTGTTTTCGACCACCTTCGGCCTCGGGTTCTGGACGTGCCTGCCGATTGCGGGCGCGCTCGCGGCCCTCTGGGGCGTAGTGCTGGGGTTTCCGGTGCTGCGGCTGCGCGGCGACTACCTCGCCATCGTCACGTTGGCATTCGGCGAGATTATCCAAATCGTGATCGTCAACTGGGTTTCTCTGACCAACGGGCCGAACGGCATTTCCGGCATCCCGCGTCCGACCCTGTTCGGCCTCACCTTCTCGCCGGGCGGCGGGGCGGGCAGCTTTTCCGACTATTTCGGTTTGTCACCGAGCCCGACCTACAGGGTGACTTTTCTGTACTGCGTCATCCTCGCAATGGCGCTGCTGACCAATTGGGTGACCTTGCGGCTGCGGCGGATGCCGCTCGGGCGCGCCTGGGAGGCGTTGCGCGAGGATGAGATCGCCTGCCGATCGCTCGGCATCAATGTCACGGTAACCAAGCTCACCGCGTTTGCGATCGGTGCAATGTTCGGCGGCTTTGCCGGCGCGTTCTTCGCGACGCGGCAGGCCTTTGTCAGCCCAGAAAGCTTCACCTTCATCGAAAGCGCGATCGTGCTCGCAATCGTTGTGCTGGGCGGCATGGGGAGCCAGCTCGGCGTGGCGCTCGCCGCCCTCGTCATGATTGGCGGCTTCGAGGTGTTCCGCTCGCTTGCCGAGTATCGGATGCTGATGTTTGGCATCGCCCTCGTGGTCATCATGGTGCTGCGCCCGCGTGAACTCGTGTCGGGTCGCACGCCGACCGTCGCACTCGGTGCAGGCGCGAGATCGCGGCGGAGCTCGTGGCCCAAGGTCGCGGCTAAAGGTGGCGGACGCGCTGCTCGCCGTCGAGGGTCTCACGATGCAGTTCGGTGGGCTCCGCGCAGTCGACGCGTTGAGCTTCATGGCACGCCGCGGCGAGATCACCGCCGTCATCGGCCCGAACGGCGCCGGCAAGACGACGGTGTTCAACTGCATCACCGGCTTCTACCGCCCGACCGCGGGGAGCCTTCTCCTGACCAACCCGGACGGGACGCGCTTACGACTCGAACGCATGCCGGGGCACCGCATCGCGCGCCGGGCGCGCGTCGCGCGCACGTTCCAGAACATCCGCCTGTTCGCCGGTATGACCGTGCTCGAAAACCTGCTCGTGGCGCAGCACAACCGCTTGATGGCGGCGACCGGCTTCGGCGTGGGCGCAGTGTTCGGGCTTAGTCGTTATCCGGCAGCCGAGCGGCACGCCATCGAGCGTGCGCGTCACTGGCTCGATGCGACCGGGCTTGCGGACCGGGCGGATGACGCGGCCGGTGCGCTTCCCTACGGCGCGCAGCGGCGGCTCGAGATCGCCCGCGCAATGTGCATCGACCCCGTGCTGCTCTGCCTCGACGAGCCGGCGGCGGGCCTCAACCCTCGGGAAAGCGACGCGCTCAACGATCTCTTGCTGCGCATTCGCGACGGCGCGTTCCAGGAGGCCGGCTGCTCGCTCCTGCTGATCGAGCACGACATGACGGTGGTGATGCGGATCAGCGATCACGTCGTGGTGCTCGACCATGGGCGCAAGATCAGCGACGGCCCGCCCGAGAAGGTGCGCGCCGATCCGCACGTAGTCGCCGCCTATCTTGGGGAAGGCGACGAGGACGAGGTGCCGGCGGCGGAACCCGTCGCATGAGCGAGGAGCCGGTGCTCCGAATAATTGGGGTGACCGCATTCTATGGCGCGGTGCAGGCGTTGCGCAGTGTCGATCTGGTGGTGAACAGGGGTGAGATCGTCGCGCTGATCGGCGCGAACGGGGCCGGCAAGTCCACCCTGATGATGACCATTTGCGGCAACCCGCGCGCGCGCAGCGGCGCGATCGTGCATGAGGGCGAAGACATCACGGGCCTCCCCACCCACCGCATCATGCGCCGCGGCATCGCCCAATCCCCGGAAGGCCGGCGGATTTTCGGCCGCATGACCGTGTACGAGAACCTGCAGATGGGTTCGGAGGTGGCGGGCGTCGATTTCTCGAGCAGCGTCGCGCACGTGTTCGAGCTGTTTCCGCAACTCAAGGAGCGAATGCACCAGCGGGGCGGCACCTTGTCGGGCGGCGAGCAGCAGATGTTGTCGATCGGCCGGGCGCTCATGTCGCGCCCGCGCCTCCTTTTGCTGGATGAGCCCAGCCTTGGTCTCGCACCGCTCGTGGTCCGCCAGATTTTCGGGGCGGTGCGTGCGCTCAATCGCGAATGGGGACTGACGGTGTTGCTCGTCGAGCAGAACGCCAACCAGGCGCTCCGGCTCGCCCACCGCGCCTATGTGTTGGTCAACGGCGCCATCACCCTGGCGGGAACCGGGGCCGAACTGCTTGCCCGGCCGGAAATCAGGGCGGCGTATCTGGAGGGCGCGACGTAGCAGGGCCGCATGATCTCCGGCCGACCCCGCACTTTACTTCACCGGGTCCAGCACCACCACCGGGATCTCGCGGTCGGTCTGGCGCGCGTAGTCGGCGTAGGGCGGCCAAACTTTCAGCCCCGCTTCCCACAGACGGGCGCGCTCCTCGCCGGTTGCGGTCCGCGCGTGCGCTTTCAACTTCTTCGTGCCGACCTGAACTTCGACGTCGGGGTTAGCTTCCAGGTTGCGATACCAGCCGGGATGCTCCGGCGCTCCGCCCTTCGACGCGACGATGAAATACCCGTCCCCAGTCTCGCCATAGAACAGCGGGAAAATGTATTTCTCCCCGGATTTCCGCCCGGTCGTCGTCAGCAGCAGCGACGGGACGGTCATCTCGGAGTAGCCCGGTGGCGTAACGGTGTACATGTGCCCCTCGGTGCCGCCGCTGGCGAGATAGCGTTTGGCGTGGTCCACCATCCAGCCGGGCAGATTTGGCGCGAGCTTGGCCTCGGGCATCGGGCATCTCCTGTGAGCCGGCGTTGAGCATAGCAGGGCGGCTCGGAGGCGGGAACCTGCGCTCTCAGAACCGTTCAGCGCCATGCTGCCGGATCGCGTCGGGGAAGTCCCGGTAAAGCGCGAACACCGCGTTGCGCACGAGCGCGTTCGCGCCGAAATGGAAGCCTTCCACGGGCTCCGCCCGGGATGCGACGCTTTGGAACGCGGCCTCCAGTTGAGCGAGGTCGCGCACGTCCATCATGACGTGGAACTCGCCGAGCCCCGGTGCGCCCAATCCGAGCTTCCGACGGGTGAGCCGCCAGCCCTCGATCAGCCCCTCTGCCTTCAACCAGCCGAGATAAGCTGTTGCGCGCTCGCTCCATACCGTGTCCCGCACGCCCGGTTTGAGGTCGCACCAAACATGGTACACATCCATTTCACATCCCCGTGAGCTTGACGCAGCCGGTCCGCGTGTGTGCGTTGGCTATGGGCTCATTATTACGCGAAAGGAATCGCCATGACCGAGCATGTCTACAAGGTGGTCGAGATCGTCGGAACATCGGAGCAAAGCCTCAGCGATGCCATCGAGCGCGGCATCAAGCAGGCGAGCGAGTCGATCCATAACATGGGCTGGTTCGAGGTGACGAAGATCAGCGGCCATCTCGAGAACGGCAAAGTCGGACACTATCAGGTCTCGCTTAAGCTCGGCTTCCGGGTCGACGGGTCCTAGCGGCGTTCGGCGCCCCTCCCCTTGCGGGGAGGATCGCCGTTAGGCGTATACTGGCCAGTAGGTGCACCGGAGAGGTCGCGATGAAGCTCATGTGGTTCCACCTCATGCCGTATACGGAACTGCCTGAGGACTTCCGGGAAAAGAACCCGTCCGTCTGGGTCGACATTCATTCGTCGCTGTTCGACCCGAAGCGCGCTCATCTCATGTACAACGAGTTCATGGATGAGATGGAGTACGCGGCGGATTGCGGGTTCGACGCGATCTGCTGCAACGAGCATCACTCCAACGGCTACGGGTTGATGCCGTCGCCAAACCTGATCGCAAGCTCGCTCGCGCGTCGCACCACGAACACGGCGATCTGCGTGATGGGCAACTCGATCGCGCTTTACAATCCGCCGACGCGCGTGGCCGAAGAGTTCGCGATGATCGACTGCATCTCGGGAGGCCGGCTGATCGCGGGCTTCCCGGTCGGCACCCCGATGGACGATTGCTACTGTTACGGTGCCAACCCTTCCATGCTGCGCGAGCGCTACCTGGAGGCGCACGACCTAATTGTACGGGCGTGGACGGAGCAGGACACCTTCGCGTTCAACGGCCGCTACAACCAGCAACGCTACGTCAACATCTGGCCGCGCTCGGTGCAGAAGCCGCACCCGCCGATCTGGGTGCCAGGCGGCGGCTCGGTTGAGACGTGGCAGTGGTGCGCCAAGATGGACTACGTGTACTGCTATCTCTCGTATTACGGGTACAAGGCGGGCCGCGCCACGATGCAGGGCTTCTGGGACGAGATGGCCAGGCTCGGCAAGGACCGGAACCCCTATCGAGCGGGCTTTCTGCAGTTCGTCGGCGTCGGCGAGAGCCGCGATCATGCGATGGAGTTGTACGCCGAGGCCGCTGAGTATTTCTATGGCCGATGCCTCCATGTCGATCCGCGCTTCGCGAGCCCGCCGGGCTACATGACGGAAGCGACGCAACGGGTCGGCATCCAGAGTCAGGTGCAGAAGGCGGCGGACAAGGCCGTGGCCACGACGGGGCAGTCGCGTATCGGCAGCGTGCAGCGGCCGACCGAAATGAAGCAGATCGTTGAGGACGGCTACGTGATCGTGGGATCGCCCGACGAGGTTGTGGAGCAACTGCGTGAGGTCGCGGTGAACCTCAATGTGGGCCACCTCATGCTGCTTCTGCAGTTCGGCAACATGGGCAAGGACCTCGCGAAGTACAACACGCGGATGTTCGCCGAAAAGGTCATGCCCAAACTGCACCCCTTGTTTTCCGAGTGGGAGGACAAGTGGTGGCCGCAGCCGATGGAAACCGGCCAGCGCGCGGAAGTGCCGGCCTTTCTGCCCAAGCTTGCGGCGGAGTAGCAGGCTTCACGGCGGGGCCACGCGGCGCACCAGCGCCGCTGCATCTTGTGGCGCCCGAACCTTGGCGTCGTTGTCGAAGTATCACCGTACACGTCGCGTCGCCGGCGAGGTGCTGCCGTGCCTATGCGGTCGGCTTCCGCGGGCTCATCGCCCTTCGCCCACGCCTGCACGCGCGCAGCCCAGTGGGCGAGCGCTGCATCATCATAGCCGCTCGTGTACAGCACTTCCGATCCGTGCAGGCGGCAGTAGACGAAGTCCGATGTGACATCCATCAAGCGCGGCCACGCCACGCCGTCGGTGCAGACGAGTGCCACGTCGTGCCGGCGGAGCAGCGCAATGAAGGCCGGGTCGCGATAGCTTTCGTCGCGGATCTCGACCGCGTGCCGTAATGGGCGCACGGCATCGGTTTCGAACCATGCGCCGCGTTTCAGCAGACCATCCGCATGTCGGCGGGCGAACGCGGCGGCCTCGCTGCTGTCGCGCGGCAGCAACGGCAGGAATGCCGCGAAGCGCTCCGGGTCGAAGCGGAAGTTCGGCGGGAACTGCCACAGGAGCGGCCCAAGCTTCGGCCCGAGGCGCAACAGGCCGGAGCCAAGGAAATTTGCCATGGGCGCCTCGATGTCCCGCAAACGCTTGACGTGTGTGAGGAAGCGCGGCGCCTTCACCGCGAACACGAAATCGTCGGGGGTCCGGTCGGCCCACATGGCGAAATTGTCCGGCCGCTGCAGCCGATAGAACGTGCCGTTGATCTCGATGGTGCGGAACCGCGCAGCGGCGAAGGCGAGTTCCTGCTTCACAGGCAGGCCGGCCGGGTAGAAAACGCCGCGCCATCCGCGATAGGTCCAGCCGGAGATGCCGATGCGGATATCGCCGGGCCTCTCGGCACATTCAGGCATGCAACGCTCCCGCGCCGAGCGCGCTTTGCCTCGAACGAGCACGGAGCAGGAGAGCCGCCATGCGATCGACCTTGATCCTCGTCACGCTGTTGGGTTTGTCGACCGTTGGCAGCGGGTTTGCCCAGATCAAGTCGGACCCTGGGACCATCGGCCCGCGTGCCGTGCCGCGAGCGCCCGAACTCCAGCAATCCAAACGCCGCCGGCGAGACGTCGCTGCCCGCCGGCCAAGCGCGCGCGGACCGCGCGGGTTCCGGATTGCCGGCCATCCCGGCCGACGAGGCTCGCGCCACGATCCAGAGCCGTTGCGGCGGACCCGTCTCGGGCCTCGGCGTGGACGACCACGCAACCTGGCACGCCACCTGCCAAAAGGACGGCCGAACCCTGGCGGTCACGCTCGGCACGGACGGGAACGTGCACATGCACTGACGCGCCGGGCCGACCCGTGTCATTCTCTGGTGATGAGCAAGGCGCAGCGCACGCAGGTCGGCATCGTCGGAGCTGGGCCGGCCGGGCTGCTGCTCGGGCATCTTCTGCATCTGAGCGGGATCGAGAGCGTCATCCTGGAAGCGCGCTCGCGCGATTATGTCGAGAACCGGATACGCGCCGGGGTGCTGGAGCATGGCACGGCGGACTTGCTGGCGCGATCGGGGGTCGGGGAGCGGATGCACCGCCTGGGGCTGCCTCACGAGGGCACGGTCCTGCGCTTCGGCGGACGCGATCATCGCATCGACTTTCGCGCGCTTACCGGACATGCGGTGACGGTGTACAGCCAGCATGAGGTCGTGCGCGACCTCATCGAGGCACGCCTCGCGACCAGCAGGCCGCTCGTGTTCGAGGCCGACCGGGTGAGCGTGCACAATCTAGACGGCGAGCGTCCGGTCATTCGCTACCGCGCCGCGGACCAGGAACACGAACTGGCATGCGACTTCATCGCCGGCTGCGATGGCTTCCACGGCGTGTGCCGGCCGTCGATCCCGGACGGCGTGCTGCGGGTGTTCGAGCGCACTTATCCCTTCGGCTGGCTCGGCATTCTCGCCGACACCGCGCCGTCTTCGCACGAGCTGGTCTATGCCGGTCACGATCGCGGCTTCGCCTTGCTTTCGATGCGCTCGCCGAGCGTAAGCCGTCTCTACTTGCAATGCGCGCCGGACGAGGACGCCGAAGCCTGGTCCGATGACCGCATTTGGGCCGAGCTCGACGTGCGGCTCGCCGCCGACGGTTTCAGTCTGCAGCAAGGGCGCATTACGCAGAAGAGCGTCACACCCATGCGTAGCTTCCTGGTGGAACCGATGCAGTTCGGGCGCTTGTTCCTGCTTGGCGATGCGGCTCACATCGTCCCGCCAACGGGCGCCAAGGGGCTCAATCTTGCGGCGCATGACGTCGCGGTGCTGGCCCGCGCGCTCCATGTTTGGTACCGGGACCACGACGGTGTCCAGCTCGCGGCCTACTCCGAGGCTTGCCTCCGGCGCGTGTGGAAGGTGCAGCGCTTTTCCTGGTGGATGACTTCGCTGCTGCACACGTTCGACACCCACACCCCGTTTGAACGCCGGGTGCAATGGGCGGAGCGCGAGGAGGTGGTCGGCTCGGTCGCGGCGTCGACCGCGCTTGCGGAAAACTATGTGGGACTCCCGCTGATCTGATGGCCCGCGACGAGGCGTTCACCGCCTTCGTGCGGGAGCTGCTGTCGCCGATGGGGCCGGTCAGTGCGCGCAGCATGTTCGGTGGCGTCGGGCTGTATCAAGCCGGTGCGATGTTCGGCCTGATCGCCCGGGGCGAGTTGTACTTCAAGGTGGGCGACACCAACCGTCCTGACTACGAGGCGCGAGGGCAGGGGCCGTTTACGTACGACACGAAGGAGGGCCGGCACACGATCGGCTCGTTCTGGAGCTGCCCGCCGGAGTTGCTGGACGATAGCGACGAGCTCTGTCTTTGGGCGCGGAAATCGGTGGCGGCCGCGCTGGCGACGGCGGAACGCAAGCCGAAGGGACGCAAGCGCCGTTCCCAGCAAGTCAGGTGACGAGAACGCCGTACTGGCGCAGGAAGCCAAGCAGCGGGATCAGCGGCAAGCCGAGCACTGCGAAGTAGTCCCCCTCCACCCGCTCGAACAGCTGCGCCCCGATCCCCTCCAGCCGGTAGGCGCCAACGCTCGCCATCACTTCCGCGCCCTCGGTCGCCAGATAGTCGTTGAGGAAGTCCTCGGAGAACGCGCGCATCGCGAGGCTGGGCTCCGATACATGCCGCCACAGCACGGCGTCGCCACGCCAGCACAGCACCGCCGTGATCAGCCGGTGCGTGCTACCGCGCAGCGCCCGAAGCTGCTCCCGTGCCGCCTCCGGTCCGTCGGGCTTGTCGAACCAACGCTCGCCGCAAACTAGGATCTGGTCGGCTGCAATCACCAACGCCTCCGGCTCTTGTGCGGCCACCCGGGCCGCCTTGAGTTCGGCAAGCAGGGCGGCGACATCCGCGGGGCTCGCACCCTGCGCTCGGGCTGACGCCTTGATCGCGGCCTCTTCGATGCGGGCGGGACGGGCTTCGACGGCGAGGCCGGCGCGGCGGAGAAGCGCGAGCCGAGTGGCCGATTGGCTGGCGAAAATCACCCTCGGTGACGTCCTTCGTGCCAAGAATCCCTCCTTCATCGGGGCTTCATCCGCCAAAGCTCGCAATCCAGCGTGCCCGCCGGTATCGTCGAGGTCGGGCATGATGACCGATCTTCCCAACCTGCTTACCTTATCGCGGATCGCGGCCATCCCGCTGATCGTGCTGCTCGTGGCATGGCACAGCCCGGTCTGCGACCTCCTGGCGTGCGTGGTGTTCAGCGCGGCGGCGATCACCGACTACTTCGACGGCCGCATCGCGCGGGTGCGGCGGCAAACCTCCGATATCGGCCGGATGCTTGACCCGATCGCCGACAAGCTGCTGGTCGGCGCCACGGTGATGATGCTCGCCGGCACGGGCCGGCTCACGGCACTTGGGCTTTACCCCGCGGTCGTCATCCTGTTGCGGGAGATCCTGGTCAGCGGGCTGCGGGAGTATCTGGCCGGCATCCGGATCGGTCTGCCGGTGACCCGGCTCGCCAAATGGAAGACTGGCTTTCAGATGGGGGCACTCGGCACTTTGCTGGCCGGGAACGCCTCGGCCGCCATGCTGCATCTCAGCTTCCTGCCGGTCTCGCGGGTCGGCGAGGCGATGCTTTGGGTGGCGGCCGTGCTAACGCTGCTGACCGGCTGGGACTATCTCACCGCCGGCCTCCATCACGCCAGCGGCGCGCCGGCACCCCGCGCTCGGCCGGATGTGGTGCCGCCGCACCCTTGATCGTTCGTGTGGCGAATTGGGTGCACCGGTTTCTCGAAAGTGATGTCCCTGTTAGAGCTGTCCTTGAGCGGACCCATCGCTGGGATCAAAGTGCCGCCGCCTCGGAAGATCATCGGTTCGGAGCTTGTTTTTATGCGGCGTCTTGCCTTGCTTGGTTTGGCATTGCTGGTGCCCGGTTGCACCGGGGTCGGCGACTATCTGGCCGACACGTTCACCTACGGAGTAAATCCGAACTCGCCGATCGGGGATGCCGAAAACATGCGTCGCGCGCGTGGCCAGGACGCGTTCACCGAGCCGCTGCGCCCCGAACCCGGTGACATCTGGCCGGGGCCCGTCCAGCAGATGCCGACCTTGCAGGATCTGGAGAAGAACGGGTTCCAGCCGACGCCCAATGGCCAGCCCTTCGCTCCCGATCACCGCGAGCCGCGCGGCAGCTCCACGCCGCCGGGCAATGTCGAGCCGGGTCTGCCGCCGCCTCCGACCGCCCAGCCGCCCGTGATCTCCAATGCCCCGCCGGAACGCAGCCCATCCGGCCGGATCGTCAATACGCCGAGCGGGCAGGGCGTGACGTCGGGCGGGACCTCGGGGTATCAGACGTTGACCACGCCGCAGGGGCCGGCCGTGGTCGTGCCGAACGGCAACGGCACCAGCACCGTGATCCACTCGGACGGCCGGGTGGAGACCATCCCAAGTCCCAAATAGACCGGTGGAGAGCGCCGCGGACCACAGTTTGACCGTGCTGTATTTCGCTTGGCTCCGCGAACGCACCCGCGTCGCCGAGGAAGCCGTGACGCCGCCGAGGTCGGTGGTCGATGTCGCCACCCTGATCGACTGGCTCAGCGCGCGATCGCCAGGCCACCGCGCCGCCTTCGAACACCGGCAAACGATCCGATGTGCCGTGAACCAGGAGTTCGCGGCCGCCGATACGCCGGTCCGGGCCGGTGACGAGATTGCGTTCTTCCCTCCGGTCACCGGCGGCTAGGCGATGGCCATCATCCGGGTCCAGGAAGCGGATTTCGACGTCGGGCAGGGTTTCGTGGAGCTGTCGGCCGGGCGTACCGATATCGGCGGCATCGGCTGCTTCGTTGGCACCGTCCGCGATCAGGCCGGGGGCCGGCGGATCGCGGCCATGACGCTGGAGCACTATCCGGCGATGACCGAGCGCGCGCTGGCGCGGATCGCCGCCGAGGCGGAGCGGCGCTGGTCGCTGCTCGGTTGCACCGTCGTTCACCGGGTGGGCCGCTTGCTGCCCGGCCAGAACATCGTGCTGGTGCTCGCGGCGGCGGCGCACCGCCAAGCCGCGCTCGACGCCACCGGGTTCCTGATCGATTTTCTGAAAACTCAGGCACCGTTTTGGAAGAAGGAGGAGTTCGCGGATGACGGATCGGCGGCCTGGGTCGCCGCGAAATCGGATGACGATGCAGCGGCCGCGCGATGGAACCGCCCTTAACTACTCGCGCGCGAGCACCCGGTCGTTGATGAAGCTCGCGAGCCCGCCCGCAACGAAATCCCGCCGGAGCGCCATTTCGTCGTACTCGTCGCGCACCCAGTCCAGAAACGGAATGCGGCCCTCGCCGTCAAGCGCGTAGCGAACGAAGAAGGCGTCGAGGATGCCGGTGCGGGATCGGCTGAGATGTCCGAATTTCCAGGAAAGCTGGGCCAGCGCTTCCCGCGTGGTCCCGCCGTTCAGCATGATGAACAGGCCGGCGGCGAGACCCGCCCGGTCCGCGCCCGACTTGCAGTGGATCAGCGCGGGCCGGCTCATCGTTTGGTAGATCGGCGCGAGCCGCAGAATGCGGTCCTTGTGTGGCGCGCCGCGGCTCTCGAGCGGCGCGTCGATGTGGTCGATCCCGAGCCGCGCCGCGGCCTCGCGGGACAGCGCATCCGAGCCGCACAGTCGCGGGCCGCGCAGGTTGATCAGCGTCCTGATCCCGTGCCGGCGGACCACCCGCGCTAAACGGGCGGGGGTGGGGTGGTTCGAGCGATAAAGCTCACCGGGTACGACTTCGGCCCAGTTGCCCCAAACCGCGCGGAACACGGCATGGTCCACAAGAAGGCTGTCCGACCAGGCGCGCGCGCGGCCCGTCGGTGAATTCAGTTCGCCCCGGAACATGACGGGTTGTTCTGCACCAACATCACTTCACTGGTCCGCGCGGCCCACCAAGAACCCGATCTACACCACCCGTTCGACCATGAGCTGCTTGATGGCGCCGATCGCCTTGGCGGGGTTGAGGCCTTTGGGGCAGGTCTGGGTGCAGTTCATGATCGTGTGGCAGCGATAGAGCTTAAATGGGTCCTCAAGCCCGTCCAGGCGGTCGCCGGTATGTTCGTCGCGCGAGTCCGCGATCCAGCGATAGGCCTGCAACAGCACAGCCGGGCCGAGATAGCGGTCGCCGTTCCACCAGTAGCTCGGGCAGGACGTGGTGCAGCAGAAGCAAAGGATGCACTCCCACAGCCCGTCGATCTGGCTCCGCTCCTCTTTGCTTTGCAGCCGCTCGGCGTCGGGCGGCGGCGGGGTGTCCGCTTTCAGCCAGGGCTCGATCGCCCGATACTGCGCGTAGACCTGCGACAGGTCGGGCACCAGATCCTTCACCACCGCCATGTGCGGCAGCGGATTGATGCGCACCGCGCCGCGCACCTCTTCGATCGGCTTGAGGCAGGCGAGCGTGTTCACCCCGTCGATGTTCATCGAGCAGGAGCCGCAGATGCCCTCGCGGCAGGAGCGGCGAAAGGTTAGCGTCGGGTCGACCTCGTTCTTGATCTTGATCAGCGCGTCCAACACCATGGGCCCGCACGCATCGAGGTCGATCTCATAGGTGTCGGTGCGCGGGTTGTTCCCATCGTCGGGATTCCAGCGATACACCTTGAAGTGGCGCACGCGCTTGGCGCCGGCGGGCGCTTTCCAAGTCTTGCCCTGCCCGACCCGGCTATTGGCGGGCAATCTGAACTCAGCCATTTCTTACTGCTTCTCCAGTCCAGCACGGTCGCCGCGTCCAGCTTTCAAAGTCGTGGCCGGGCTTGACCGACCATCCATGCCGCCGCCCCTCCAAGGCCGCAATGGATGCCCGGATCAGACCCGGGCAAGACCGAAAAGGTGTCGCTCGGGCGAGCCTTGTTGCAATGTCAGTAAACCCGCTTCTTGGGCGGGAACACGGACACCTCGTTGGTGAGGGTCTGCATCCGCACCGGGCGGTAGTCGAGCTTCACCTCGCCGTCGTCGGCGCACCACGCCAGAGTGTGCTTCATCCAGTTCTGGTCGTCGCGCTCGGGGTAGTCGTCCTGCGCGTGCGCGCCGCGGCTTTCCTTGCGCGCCTCGGCGCTGACAATCGTGGTCATCGCGTTGCCCATAAGGTTGGACAGCTCGAGCGCTTCCACAAGGTCGCTGTTCCAGATCAGGCTGCGGTCCTGCACCGACATGTCGGAAAGGCCGCCCCAGATCTGCTTCATCTTCTCGACCCCGTCGATGAGGCTCTTGCTGGTGCGGAACACTGCCGCATGGCTTTGCATCGCGCGCTGCATATCCTGCCGGAGCTGCGCCACCGGCGTGCCGCCGTGCGCGTGACGGGTGCGGTCGAAGCGGTCGAGCGATTTTTCGCCCGCGCGCGGCGGCAACGGCGCCTGCGAGCTGCCGGGCCGCACCGTTTCCGCGCATTGATGCGCCGCCGCGCGGCCGAACACCACGAGGTCGAGCAGCGAGTTCGTGCCGAGCCGGTTGGCGCCGTGCACCGACACGCAGGCCGCCTCGCCGACCGCCATCAGGCCGGGAACGATGGCGTCGGGATCATTCTCGGTCGGGCGCAGCACCTCGGCGCGGTAGTTCGTCGGGATGCCGCCCATGTTGTAGTGCACGGTCGGAAGCACCGGGATCGGCTCCTTGGTCACGTCAACGCCCGCGAACACCTTGGCGGTCTCCGAGATGCCGGGCAGCCGCTCGTGCAGGAGATCGGCGCCGAGATGCTCCAGGTGGAGCAACATGTAGTCCTTGTGCGGCCCGCAGCCGCGGCCCTCGTTGATCTCCATGGTCATGGAACGGGAAACCACGTCACGGGACGCGAGGTCCTTGGCGGTGGGCGCGTAACGCTCCATGAAGCGCTCGCCCTCGCTGTTCGTGAGATAGCCGCCCTCGCCGCGCGCGCCCTCCGTGATGAGGCAGCCGGCCGGAAAAATGCCGGTCGGATGGAACTGCACGAACTCCATGTCCTGCGAGGGCAGGCCGGCGCGCAGCACCATCCCCGTCCCGTCTCCCGTGCAGGTGTGCGCCGAGGTGCAGGACAGAAAGGTCCGCCCGTAGCCGCCGGTCGCCAGCACCACCTTTTGCGCGCGGAAGCGGTGGATCGAGCCGTCCTCCAGGCACCATGCCGTGACACCGCGGCAGGCGCCCTCCTCGTCCATGATGAGGTCGAGCGCGAAATACTCGACGAAGAACTCGACCTCGTGCTTGAGGCTCTGCTGATAGAGCGTGTGGAGGATGGCGTGCCCGGTGCGGTCGGCGGCCGCGCAGGCACGCTGCGCCGGCTCCTTGCCGTATTCCTTCATGTGTCCGCCGAACGGGCGCTGGTAGATGCGGCCGTCCTCCGTTCGGCTGAACGGCACACCAAAGTGTTCAAGCTCGTAAATGGCCGGGATCGCCTCGCGGCACATGTACTCGATGGCGTCCTGGTCGCCGAGCCAGTCCGATCCCTTCACGGTGTCGTACATGTGCCAGCGCCAGTCGTCCTCGCCCATGTTGCCGAGCGCGGCGCCGATGCCGCCTTGCGCCGCCACCGTGTGGCTGCGGGTCGGGAACACCTTGGTGATGCACGCCGTCTTGAGCCCGGCCGCGCCGATGCCGAGCGTCGCCCGCAGCCCTGAGCCGCCCGCGCCCACCACCACCACGTCATAGGTGTGGTCCACCACGTTGTAGGCACGGGTGGACGGCATGGTGATCGCGTTCATCGCTCGGGCAACTCCGGGGTCAGAGACCCATCTTGAGGACCGACACGATCCCCAACAACGCAAATACGAAGCAAATCGCCTTTGTCAGCAGCAGCAGGACCAGCCTTGCGCTTTCCACATGGACGTAGTCCTCGATGATCACCTGCAAGCCGAGCGCCGTGTGATAGAAGGTCGCCAAAAGCAGGCAGATCATCAGTACGATGCTGACCGGGTCGGCGATCCAGAACAGCAACTCGTCGTGCGAGGCGCCGACCAGCCGCACCGCCGACCAGATGAACCACAAGGTCAGCGGCACCAGGGCGATGCTGGTGACACGCTCCGCCCACCAGTGGCCGACCCCCGACCTGGAAGCACCGAGCCCGCGCACCCGCCCCAGTTGCGAGCGCATGACCGCGACATGCACGTTGCGCGAAGCGGAGGCTTTGCCGGTTTCAGACATCGAGCACCCGCCTATCTCAGGATCAAGCCCACGACCCACACGGCCACCGTGCAGACCGCGGTGCCGATCAGCACGGCGTATCCCGTGTAGTAGTAGGTGGGCTTGTCGTACCCGTAGCCGCTGTCCCAGGCGAGATGCCGGATGCCCGCGAACAGGTGATAAAACAGCGACGCCGTCCAGCCGAACAGGAACAGCCAGCCGAGCACGCTATTCAGGAACCACTGCACGCCCCCGAATGCCTCGGGCGAGATGGCGCCAGCCGTAAGCCACCAGACCAGGACCAGGGCGCCGACCGAGAGGGCGATGCCGGTCGCCCGGTGCATGATCGACAGCACGCTGCTGATCTGGAAGCGATACACCTGCAAATGCGGCGACAACGGCCGCTTCACCAGTTGCCCTTCGGTGTTGCGCGCCACCAGCAGCGCGTCGCGGACGTTTTTCAAGCAGTCGCTCCAAAAGCATGCGGGCTGCTCCGCCCGGGCGGTTTGTGCTTACCGCTGCCACTAGGGGGGGTCAACGCGATGAAACCCGCCTGGATCGCAACCGATTGCCCGGCGCAGCGCTTTCACGAACGTATTTGGGCGCGCGCATGTCATCCACCGTTACTGGCCGGGCCGATCCTGCCGGTTCCTTGCCGATACCCTTCGACTACTCGCCCATGGAGGCCGAGAGTGTGGGCGTGCTGCCGGAAGGCGCGGGCTGGCAATACGAACCCAAGTTCGATGGATTTCGCTGCCTAGCATTCCGCAGCGCGGATGCGATCGAGCTGCGCTCCAAGTCGGGCCAGCCGCTCGGGCGCTATTTCCCGGATTTGCTCGCCGCCCTGCGTGCCGTGACCGCGGAGCGGTTCGTCGTGGACGGCGAGATCATCATTCCCTCCGGGGAGGGCAGTTCTTTCGAGGCGTTGCAGATGCGACTTCATCCGGCCGAAAGCCGGGTTCGCAAGCTGGCGGCCGAACAGCCGGCACGGTTCGTGCTGTTCGACGTTCTGGCCGACGCCGAGCGGAACCTTGCCGACCGACCGCTCCGGGAGCGACGGGCAGCGCTCCTCGCACTCATGCCGCGCCTCGCGCACCCCGCGCTGGCGTTGGCGCCGGTCGCGCAGGACCGCACCGAGGCGGAGCGCTGGCTGGCGGCGGGCGTCGCCGGCCAGGACGGGGTCATGGCGAAGCGCCTCGATGCGCCCTACCGCTCGGGCAAGCGGGACGCGATGGTGAAGGTCAAGCGACAGCGCACCGCCGACTGCGTTGTGGGGGGCTTTCGCTATCTCCGTGCGGGCAAGCAGATCGGCTCGCTTCTGCTCGGCCTCTACGATGCGCAAGGCCGCCTCGACCATGTCGGGTTCACCTCCACCATCCCACGGGACGCGAGGGCAGCGCTGACGGCGCGGGTGGAGGCGCTACGCGGCGGGCCCGGGTTCACCGGCAAGGCTCCCGGCGGCCCTAGCCGCTGGAGCAACGGGCGCGAGGCCGACTGGCATCCGCTCCGGCCGGAATTGGTCGTGGAAGTGCGGTTCGACCACGTCAGCGGCGGTCGATTCCGGCATGGCACGACCTTGCTGCGCTTTCGCCCCGATAAGCGCCCCGACCAATGCCGGATGGAACAGCTTGGCGGCACGGGCTAGCGTCGTCGCCGTTTGGGGGGTTGGGGGCGGAAATGAATGCGAGCGGACAAGGTCGGATCGCCGCGGAGGACTATCTCGACGCTCTCGGGGCGCACGGCATCGACCACCTGTTCGTCAATCCGGGCACCGACTTCGCTCCCCTGATCGAAGCGCTCGCCCGGGCCGAGCGCAGCAATCGGCGCGTCCCGCGGCCGATCGTCGTGCCGCACGAGCACGCGGCGGTGGCGATGGCGCACGGCTACACGCTGGCCACCGGACGGCCGCAGGCGGTCATGCTGCACGTCAATGTCGGCACGGCGAATGCCTTGAACGCGCTGATCGACGCAAGCCGTGACCGCGTGCCGATGCTGCTCACCTCCGGCCGCACGCCGTTTACCGAGACGGGTCCGGCGGGGACGCGCAGCGTCCACATCCACTGGGCCCAGGAAATGTTCGACCAGGCGGGGATGCTGCGTGAGTTCGTGAAATGGGACTACGAGATGAAGCGCGGCGACCAAGTGGTCTCGGTCGTCGATCGAGCACTGGAACTCGCCACCGCGTCGCCGACCGGCCCCGTCTATCTTTCGCTGCCGCGCGAGGTGTTGGGCGAGGAGGTGGACGGCCCCCGGTCCGACGATCGCCTTCCGCGCGCACGCCCGGCCAAACCCGTGGCATCGCAAGCCGACGTCGAACGGCTGGCGCGATTGGATCGCCGGGGCGCGGATGCCGCTGATCATAACCGGCCAGGTGGGTCGCGACCCACGGGAGGCGGCGGCGCTCACTCGGCTGGCGGAGCGTTTCGCGCTGCCGGTGGTGCCATTCAACGCGCTGCATTTCGCGATCGCCGGGCGGCATCCAATGTTCCAGGGTTCGACGCCCGGCCCATTGCTGAGCGAAGCCGACCTGATCCTCGCGATCGAGAGCGATGTGCCCTGGATACCAAGCGCGCAAGGCCCCGCGCCGAGTGCTCGAGTTGGTGCAAGCCGGCGAGGACCCGCTCTACCAGCGCTATCCCATGCGCTCCTTCCGGTCCGATCTCACCATCGTTTCGGGCACGCTGGCCCTTCTCGAGGCGCTCGATGCGGCGCTCATCGCGCGGCTCGATTCCGGTTCGCAGGCGATCAACGCCCGCCGCGCCGAGCTGACTGAGCGCTCAGCGAGATTGCACGCTGGGTGGGACGCCGAGGTCGAGAAGGCGGGCCGTGCCGAGGCGATCGAGCTCCCCTGGCTCACTCACTGCCTGCGCGATGTGATCGACGGCGACACGATCGTGGTCAACGAATATTCATTCCGCCAGGAATACTGCCCGCTTCGGCATCCTGGGAGCCTTTTCTCGCTCGGGCCGGCGGGCGGTCTCGGCTGGGGTCTGCCGGCTGCCCTCGGCCTCAAGCTTGCCGCGCCGGAGCGCATGGTGGTCGCGCTACTGGGCGATGGGGCCTACATGTTCGCCAACCCGACCGCTTGCCACTTCATCGCCGAGACGCAAGCGCTGCCGGTGCTCGCGGTCATCTACAACAACGCGCTTTATGGTGCGGTGCGCCGCGCCACGCTCGACATGTATCCAAGCGGCGTGGCAGCCCAGTCGGACGGCAAGCGGCTGGCTGAGCTCACAAATCCGCCGTTCGAGCGCTTGGTGGAAGCGCATGGCGGGCATGGGGAGCGAGTTGAACGTCCCGCTCGATCTGCCGCCAGCACTCCGGCGTGCGGCGGCAGCGGTACGCGGGGGCCGACAAGCGGTCGTGAACGTCATCTGCCGGTGACGTGCGCCGCCGTCAGCTGGGCGGCGGCTCCAGCGACTTGATGTAACGCGCCATCAGCGTGATCTGCTGATCGTTGAGGAACTTCCTGAATGACGGCATGTATCCGGGCTTGCCGTTGCGGATGCGTTGCTCGACCTGCTGTTCCGTCATCTGCGTGCCCGCCAGGCGGGGACCCTTGTCGGCAGTCATTCCGTAGTTGCCGTGACACCAGCCGCACTGCGCCGAGAAGATCGCCTTTGCCTCCGTCGTCTGCTCCAGGGTCACGGCGTCTCCCGCACCACCTTCCGGCTGACCCGACGGGCTATCTCCAAGGACAACGGTGTCCGACGCGATCAACAAGCCTAGGCCGAGCAAAGCCGATTGCGCGCTCAACAGTCCGACCTCATCGTTCCCGGCACGAGTGACGGGGACGCTTATCCTCGCGATCATCGGCTAAGCGTCCCGCCCGGCAGCCTCGGCTACCGCCCGTCCAGGCTGTAGACGACCAGCACGCCGCTATCCAGAGGCATGCTCTTGAACGGCTCGCCGAACAAGGTCGCCAAGTTTTGCGACACGTAGCTGCCCCAGCCCGTCGTGACCGCGATGTATTGTTTGCCGTTCGCCATGTACGAAATGATGCCGCCGTTGTGCCCCATGCCGTCGTTGTGCGACCACAGCTTCTGGCCGGTTTTGGCGTCGAGCGCATCGAGTATACCGTCGGAGCCGGGCACGAACACCACACCGCCCTTGGTGGAAAGCAGGCTCGCCATAACCGGATACTTGTAGACGACGCGCCAAGCCGTCTTGCCGGTGATCGGGTCGACCGCGTTGATATGCCCGTACGCCGCGTCGTGCCCTTTCGCGGGAACCGGCGTGTAGGTGGCGCTCATATACATCTGGCCGGAATAGTCGGCCGGCTTCGGCAGGTGCTGGGCCTCCATGTTCTGGCACCATTCCTGGCCGGCTTTGTAGTAAAACCCGGTCTCAGGACTGTAGCTGCCGTTGCTCCAGGTGATCGCGCCGTCCACTGCGGGGCACACATTGTCGTGCTTGCCGATGGTGATGTTGTGGCGCCCGATGAGCTCGCCGGTGTGCGGATCGACGCCCTCGACGAAGTTGGAGGTTTCGCCGAGGTGCCAGACGTTGGCGATCTTCAGGGAGAGTGCGAGGGGTCGCGGTCATAGACATAGACGTAGCCCCCCTTGTTGGGATGCACGGCGTAATGCTGGCCGTCCCGATCGAGCATCAGGAACTCGCCCACCGCGCCGTCGAAGTCCCACGAATCATGCGGGATCTCCGAGAAATATGACTTGAGCTTGCCGGTGTCCGGATCGAGCGCGATCACCCCGGAGGTGTACAGATTGTCGCCGGGCCGCATGTCGAGGTCATAATCAGGTGCCGGGTTTGCGGTCCCCCACAACACGGTGTCGGTGTTCGGGTCGTAGGTGCCGGTCATCCAGCCGCCGCCGCCACCGGTCTTCCAGCTATCCTTGCCTCCCCAGGTGGCGCGCGAGCGTTCATCCCCGGCGATGGTATCGAACTGCCAGACCTTCTGTCCGGTTTTCGCATCGACCCCGAAGATAGGTCCGCAGCACCCCGCGAGTTCGCCGCCATTGGAGCCCACGATCACCTTGTCCTTGACCACCAACGGAGCGCCGGTGAAGCCCTTCGCGCCCTTTGCGACGTCGATGAGCTTGGTGTCCCAGACTTGTTTGCCGGACTTCATGTCGACCGCGATGAGGCGGCCATCGACGGTCCCGATGTAGACATTGCCGTAGCCCGCGGCGAGGCCGCGATTGTACGGGCTGTAGGGGGTGGAGCCGGCCAAATCCTCGTCAATCTTAGGCTTAAAGGTCCAGAGCGGCGCGCCGGTCGCCCCGTCCACGGACCAGATCTGATCGGCGGCGATCGTGTAGTACAACCGCCCGTCGATCGCCAGCGGGAACGACTGGATTCCGCCGTGCGGGCTGGCGCCCGGATTGTGCAGCCACGCGACCTGGAGGTTTTTCACGTTCTCCGTCGTGATCTGGTCGAGCGGGCTGTAGTGCCAGGAGCTGTAGGTGCCGTGGTACATCGGCCAGTCGCTCGGATTTTTCTCCGCGTTCATCAAGGCGGCGCCATCGAGCTCGGCCGAGATCGCGGCGGTCCCCGTCATCGCCCAGCTTGCCGCAAAGACGGTGCATGCAAGCAAACTGGCCCTGATCGTGCCTCGTGTCACTTTTGATTTCCCCCCAGGCGTGATTGCAACCGGACTCTTGTTTGCGGCCGCTTTTGGAGCGGCCGAACTTGGCTCAGGCGGCTCGTTTCGTTTGAACCGCACTCATGTCAGCTTAGATTGCTGAACCTCCCTTGGCGAGAGAGAAACGATTTGGTCGTGCTAGAGGAGCGTGCCCGCTGAAAAACTGCCTGACCGGCCGGAGTGACGAGAACGCGCGATCACTCTCCGGTCGGAAACCGGAACGCCATGACCATTTCGCGGATGGCGGCCGGGTCCGTCTGCTCCATGACCCGGCGCGCGAAGCGTGCGCAACCGTCGATCTCGACGCCACGCACCGCCTGCTTGGCGCGCGGTACCGCGCCCGCGTTCATGCTGAAGCTGCGCAGGCCGATGCCGAGCAGAAGCGGCATCAGCCGGGCGTTGGCCGCGATCTCCCCGCACACGGATACCGGCATCCGCATGCGTAGTGCGGCCTCGGTCGCGAACTGCACCAAGCGCAGCACGGCAGGGTGCAGGGGGTCGTAGAGCTCGGCTAGCTCGGTTTCGCCGCGATCCACGGCGAGGGTATAGGCGGTCAGGTCATTGGTGCCGATGGCGAAGAAGTCGGCCTCCAGCGCGAGGGCGTCGGCGGCGAGCGCGGCACCCGGGGTTTCGATCATGATGCCGAGCGGGGGGAGCTTTTCCGGCAGCCGTTCGCCCCGGCGGCGGAGGCGGCGCGCCACCCGCTCGTAGATCTCGCGTGCCTGGCGCACCTCCCGGACGTTGGTCACCATCGGCAGCATCACCCGGGTCGGACCGGAGGCGGAAGCGCGCAGAATCGCGGCCAGCTGAGTTTCGAACAGCGGGACGCGGCGCAGCAGGAGCCGGATGCCGCGCAGGCCGAGTGCCGGGTTCGGGTCAATGGCTTCCGGCACGACGCCCTCGGACGAAAGCGCGTCGATCTCCTTCTCGCCCCCCCAGTCGAGCACTCGGATGGTCACGGGGTCACCGGCCATCGCCTCGATCACGGCCCGGTAGCTCTCGGTCTGCGTGTTCTCGTCCGGCACGCTCTCGCGGTTCATGAACATGAATTCGGTGCGCAGGAGGCCGATGCCCTGCGCGCCCGACTGTGCAATCAACGGCAGTTCGACCGGCAGCTCGAAATTGGCTTGCAGCTCCACGGCCTCGCCGTCGAGCGTTACGGCCGGCAGGCGGCGAAAGCGCGCCAGTTTCTGCCGCTCGCGCGCGAACGCCGTCACGGCGCGCCGCGCCTCCGCCAGATGGCCAGGAGTAGGGTTGAGGACCACCGTGCCGGCGGAGCCGTCCACCACCGCCAGGTCGCCCGGCAACATGGAGTGCGCAAGCCCGACCGCGCCGAGCACGGCGGGAACGCCCAAGCGCGCGTAGCATGACCGCGGTATGGCCTTCCGCGCCGCCCTCCTCGGTCGCCACGCCAGCAAGTCGCGACGGATCGAGCAATGCAGCGTCGGCGGGGCGCAACGCCTCGCTCACCAGCACCGCCCCTTCCGGCAGGCCGGCGAAGCTGCGGAAGGGTGCTCGGGTCAGATTGCGGATCAGCCGTCGAGCGATCTCGCGCACTTCCTCCGCGCGCCGGTCGATGCTGGCCCGCTCGTCTTCGGACGTGTCGGGCTCGGCCCTGGCAGCTGATCGCGGCGGCGATCCCCTCGGCTTCGTCGTGGACGGCCCCTTCGGCCGAGACCCGCGCGTGCTCGATGCGCCGTCGCGCCCCCCGGATGAGCCGGCTATCGTCAAGCATGCGCAAGTAAGCGTCGAGTAGTGGCGCAATCTCGGCCTGGCTGTCCTCCGGCAGCACCGCCAGGCGCGCGCGGAGTTTGCCCACCTGCTTGCGCGACTGAAGAATGGCCGCCTCCAGCCGGGACCGCTCCGTTTCCACCTCGGAGACGTCAATCGTGTGCCGGGTGAAGACGGCGACCGGCTCCGCCGTTCCGAATACCGGGCCGATCGCCACCCCGGCGGACACCGGGATTCCGACGAACATCCGCTCGGCGCGCCCGTCGGGGGATCGAGGCGGCCGAACGAGCCGCCGATGCTGCGGGGAGGGCGGCAGCGCGGGGGGCGGTTCAGTCTTGTTCATTGAAGCCGGACTCGACCAAGCCGGCGAGCGCTTCGAGCGCCTCTTTCGCGTCCCAGCCTTCGGCACGCAGCTCAATCGTGGAGCCCCGGCCGGCTCCGAGCATCATCAACCCCATGATGGAGCGGGCGGAGACGGTCTGGCCGTCCTTGATGACGTCCACGGAGGCGCCGAACCGCTCGGCAAGGGTGACAAATCTGGCGGCGGCCCTGGCGTGGAGCCCGCGACGATTGGAGACCAGCAGGGTTCGGGTCAGGACAGGGGCGCCCGAGTCGTCGGCCGCCGCCGCCATTAGCTGCAGCTTCCGTTCCCGGTGCCGTTGACCTTGCAGCCGTGCAGCACGGTGGACGCGGACGCGATGTATTTGCGCCCGGCTTCCTGGGCGCGGTCCACCGCACTCGCGAGCGGCTGGGTCGAGCGGACCTTCGCCAGCTTGACCAGCATCGGCAGGTTCACGCCCGCGATGACCTCGACGCCCTCGCGGTTCATCAAGGAGATCGCGAGATTGCTGGGCGTGCCACCGAACATGTCGGTCAGCAGCACCACGCCATCCCCGGTGTCGCAGCGTTTGATGCACCGCTCGATCTCGGCCCGGCAGCCTTCGATATCGTCCTCGGGACCGATGCAGACCGTGTCGACATTGCGCTGGCTGCCCACCACGTGCTCGAGCGCCGAACGGAGTTCATCCGCGAGGTGGCCGTGGGTCACCAGGATCATGCCGATCATGGGGCGCCCTCCGCACTGGCACCCAGCGCCAGCGAACAATCGGTGCGCCCCACCGTGACAATAGGCATTTTAGCCTTCAGGCCTCCTGTGCCCGCTCTGCCGGGGTGTTGCCTTCCCCGGCCTCAAACTCGTCCCCAAATTCGCCGCGCCGTGCGGCCGTCTTCGGCGCCGCACCAGCCCGCGCCAGTTCGCGATGCACCACGCTCACTCGCCACTCGTAGGTCCGCAAATGCGCGGCCAGCTTCTCCACCATGTACACCGAGCGGTGACGCCCGCCGGTGCACCCGACCGCGACCGTGGAGTACTTCTTGCCCTCCAGGACGAACCGAGGCAAGAGGAGTGATAACAGACCCGTAATCATGGCATAGAAAGCCGTGAAATCCGGATCCGCCTCCACATAAGCGCCGACTTCGGCGTCAAGCCCGGTTCTTGGTCGCAATATGGGATCGTAGTGCGGGTTTCGCAAAAAGCGGGCGTCGAATACCAGGTCCGCTTCGCGCGGCAGACCCACTGGAAACGCAAAGGACACTAACGACACGTTAAGGCCGCTCCGGCCTTCTACTGCCGTTCCGGTGCCAAAATGCCGTTCGATCAACCGCCGGAGTGCGGCCGGGGCCAGCGATGAGGTATCCAGGACGAGGTCCGCCACCTCGCGCAGCTCCGCGGTCAGCTGTTCTTCCACGCGGATGCCGTCGCTCACCCGGCCTTGCGGCGCGAGCGGATGACGCCGTCGGGTTGCCGTGTAGCGTCGCAGGAGCGTTTCCTCGTCGGCCCACACGTATACGAGTTCGGGCCGCAACCCCGCCTCGCGTAATCGACCGATCGTGTCGAGCACCTCTCCGGCGTCGAAGCCTGTGTTCCGCGCGTGAATGCCGATGCCGAGCGGCGCGCGGGCCTGGTCGCCCAGCACTTCGGCCATCGCCAGCGGCGGATTGTCCACCACCTCGAAGCCGAGGTCCTCCAGCGCGTGGAGCACCGACAGCTTGCCTGCCCCGGACAGCCCCGTCACCAAGACCAGGCGACTGCCCGGCAGCTGGGGGCGTGCGCTCAAGGAGCAAACGCTCCGGCAACCTGCGTAGCTCGGCCCAGGGCACACTCGAGTGCCAGTGCCACAAGCTGCGCGGCCGAGGCCGGCGCGGGGTCGAGGGTTACCAGAGGGAGGCCGAGCGAGGGGCAGCGTGCCGGCTGCGGCAGGCGGTCCCCGCCACAAGAAAGCTTTACCACGAGGGCCAGCTCCGCCGCTGGCCGCCAAGGCAAGCGCATGATCCCGAGCCCGCGCACCTCGATCAGACCGGCAAGCGCGCTCGGGGGGCGGGCAATGCCATCCTCTACGTCAACCCGGTCATCCGCGACGAGCTCGAACCCGCGGTCGATCAGCCGGAGCACCAGGTCGGATTTCCCCGACCCCGGCGGCCCCGTCACTATCACGCCCGCTCCATCCTTGGCGGCGCAGCTCCCGTGTATCTGCATGGGGCGGCAGTGTGGGGCGCGCCGGGCCGGAAAGGAAGTGGTTCGTGATCGCGGCCGCCTGCACGGGTCTGGCGCCCTTCTAGAGCCGCCGCTAGATGACCGATCCGAAAGACGGCGCGGCCCGCCCGAGGGAGAAGCAAGCCATGGACGGTTCAGACGCAACGGCAACCGGGGGCAAGGGACTGGCGCGCTCGGCGGGCGCACTCGCCGGCCTTAAGGTCATCGATCTGACCCGCGTCCTCGGCGGCCCCTACTGCACCATGATCCTGTCCGATCACGGGGCCGAGGTCATCAAGGTGGAGCCGCCGCAGGGCGACGAGGTGCGGGACTGGGGGCCGCCCTTCCTGGAGCACGAGGACGGCTCGCGGGACGCGAGCTACTTTCTCGGCGTCAATCGCAACAAGCGTTCGGTGGCGCTCGACATCAGCAAGCCCGAGGGCGTCGCGGTGCTGCTGCGGTTGCTGGAAGACGCCGACGTGCTGGTCGAGAACTTCAAGCCCGGCGGCATGGAGAAGTGGGGGCTCGGCTACGATGCGGTGCTCTCGCGGCGGTTTCCCAAACTGATCCATTGCCGCGTGTCCGGCTTCGGCGCCGATGGTCCGCTCGGCGGACTGCCGGGCTACGATGCCATCCTGCAGGCGATGACGGGGCTTATGAGCGTCAACGGCGACCCGTCGACCGGGCCGCTTCGGCTTGGGATCCCGCTCGTCGACCTCGGCACCGGGCTGTACAGCGTGATCGCGATACTGATGGCGCTGCATGAGCGCGCGCGGTCGGGGCAGGGCCAATTTCTCGACATGACCCTGCACGATTGCGGCATCGCGCTGCTGCATCCGCAGGGGGCCAACTACTTCCTGAACGGACGCCGGCCCACGCCCACCGGCAATCCGCACCCCAACCTTGCGCCCTACGAGAAGTATTCCACCCGCACATGCGAGATCTTCATCGCATCCGGCAACAACGGACAATTCCGCAAGCTGTGCGAGCTGGTGGGCATCCCGGAGGCCGCGACCGATCCCCGCTTCCGGGATAACGCGGACCGGCTGGAAAACCGCGCGGCGCTGATCGGCCTGCTCGGGGCCGCATTCGCCGAACAGGACGGGTACGCCGTCGCACTGCGCCTGATTCGGAACGGCGTGCCCGCCGGGCCGGTGCTAGCCGGTCGACGAGGCGCTGTCCGCGCCGCATACCACGCATCGCGAGATGGTGACGGAGTGCGGCGAGTATCGTGGGCTCGGCACGCCCATCAAGCTGTCGCGCACTCCCGGCGGCACGTACGCGGCGCCGCCGCGCTTCGGCGAACACGGCGCGGAGGTGCTGCGCCAGCACGGCTACACCGCGGCCGAGATCGAGCAACTCGAGGGAAGCGGGGTGCTCTACACGCGGCGTCGGGTGTGAGGTCGGCGCGAGCCGGCGTATGACGCTCGTTGCCTTTGCACGTCACCTGGGCCTCGCGGTGGCGCTTGCCCTGCTGTCGGCGTTGCTGGTGCGGCTGATGATGGGTGCGGGTGTCATGGACACGCCCGATCGCCGCAAGTCGCACAGCAGGCCGACGCCGAAGGGTGGCGGCGTCGGGATCGTGGCCGCCTTTCTCGCCGGCATGTACGTGCTTTACCGCTATGCTGCGTTCTCCCGCCTTGCGGACCCGTATTTCCGCGGCGTGATTCTCGCTTCGGTGGCGATCGCCGTGGTGGCGTTCCTTGATGATCTGCGGAATTGGCCCTTCACGGTGAAGCTCAGCGCGCAGGTGGTGGCCGCGCTGATCGCGGTCGCCTCGGGCCTTTACGTGACGGACTACCACATGCCGTATGTTGGCGTCTGGCAACTCGGCTGGGTGGGCATCGCCGCGACGGTGGTTTGGATCCTGTTCGCGACCAACGCGATGAACTTCATCGACGGGCTGAATGGACTAGCGTCCGGAACGGCTCTCGTTGCTGCGGTCTGTCTTGCGGTGATCGCCGAAACCCAGGACGGCTGGTTCGTCTATTTCGCGGCACTTCTGCTGGCCGCCGGGCTCGCCGGATTCCTGCCCTTCAATTTTCCTCGGGCGCGCATCTTCATGGGCGATGTCGGCAGCCAGTTCTGCGGCTTCGTGCTGGCCGTGCTCGGCGTCGCCGCGGCGCGCTTCGGCGCGATCGAGATGTCGTTTCTTCTCGTGCCGATGCTGCTCTCGGGCGTGCTGCTCGACGTCGCGTTCACACTGGTGCGGCGCGCGCTTGCAGGGCAGCGCCTGACCGAGGCGCACCGCGGCCACGTCTACCAGGTGGCGCAGCGCGCCGGCATCCCGGCCCCGTTGGTGGCGATGACGCATTGGGGTTTCGCCGCGTTCGGCGGGCTTTGCTGCTGGGTGTTCATTGCGGTCCCGGCGGAAGCCAAGCCCTTCGTGCCATGGCTCACGCTCGCCCCCCAGGGCGTCTGGCTGGCGTTGGTGCAGAAACGGGCCCGGCGGGCCGGCATCGGGGCGTGGTGATCGCCCCGATGCCGGGGTAGGGCGATCTAGGTCAGCGCGAACCCCTCGTAGCCCTTGGCCGCGACCTCGTCGCACTTCTTGCGGTAGCCGCCGACCCCCTCGGGCCCGAGATACGGCAGGAAAGCGCGCGGCTTGCCGGGAATGTTGGCGCTCATGTACCAGGAGTTGGCTTTGGGCATCAGCGTCATGCTGACGACCTCGTTGACGTGCGCCACCCATTGCTGCTGCGCCTCGGGGATTGC
Source organism: uncultured Alphaproteobacteria bacterium (assembly GCA_963757115.1). Lineage (GTDB taxonomy): Bacteria > Pseudomonadota > Alphaproteobacteria > Acetobacterales > Acetobacteraceae > CAVWQV01. The sequence continues at coordinate 230,358 of CAVWQV010000004.1, forward strand.
CTCGATCGTCGCCTTGCCGAACTCGCGCATGGCCTCGATGCAGTCGGTGATCCATTCCACATGTTGCTCGATCGAGACGGGCATGTTTGACAGGACCGAAGGGCTTTGCGGGCCGGTGATGGTGAACAGGTTGGGAAAACCCGCGACGGCGACGCCGAGATAGGTTTGCGGGCCGTCCGCCCATTCGTCACCCAGCGTGCGGCCGTCACGGCCTTGCAGGTGCAATGCCTTCAAGGGGCCCGTCATAGCATCGAAACCGGTCGCGAAGACGATGATGTCGAACTCGTACTCCCTGCCGCCGGCCCGGATGCCATTGGGTGTGATCTCCTCGATCCCGCCGTCGGTGCTGGCGTCGACCAGCAGCACGTTCTCCCTGTTGAAGGTTTCATAGTAATTAGTGTCGAGCGGCTGGCGCTTGGTGCCGTATGGATAGCCTTTGGGGATCAGCCGCTCGGCGACGGCCGGATCCTTCACTGTCTTGCGGATCTTGCGCTTGATGTAGTCGGCGCAAAGGTCGTTGGCCTGCTGGTCGAAGAACATGTCCTGATAGTTGCTCAGCCAGAAGGCGAAGCCGCCCGCGTCCCACATCCGGTCGAACTCGCGTTCGCGCTCCTCGGCCGTGACCTCCAGGGCCGATTTCGGAATGAAATAATGCTCCTGGCCGAAGAACGATTCGCGGATGCGCTTCACGATGCCGTCGTAGTCGGCCTTTCGCGCCGCGACCACCTCGGGGTCCACTTTGCCGTTCCGTGCCGGAACGCAATAGTTGGCGGTGCGCTGGAATACCGTGAGATGCTTGGCTTGCTGCGCGATCTCGGGGATGGCTTGCACGCCGGTCGCGCCGTTGCCGACGACGGCCACGCGCTTGGCGGTGAAATCGACGCCCCCCTTCGGGAACTGCGTCGTGTGATACCATTTGCCCTTGAACGTATCCAAACCCTTGAACCGTGGAATGTTGGTGGCCGTGGCTGAAAGCGTGCCGACGGCGGTGATGAGATAACGCGCGGTCACTTCCTCGCCCTGGTCGGTGCGCACCTTCCAGAGTTTTCCCGCCTCGTCGAACTCGCCGCCGATGACGCGCGTGTTGAACCGGATGTCGCGCTTCAGGTCGTGGCGCGCCGCCACGTGCTCAAGGTAGCGGAGAATCTCCGGCTGCTCGGGATAGCGTTCGGACCACTCCCACTCCTGCAGCAACTCCTTGTCCCAGGTGAAGCCGTAGATGTAGGCATCGGAATCACAGCGAGCGCCAGGATAGCGGTTCCAGTACCAGGTGCCGCCGACGGTGTCGCCGGCCTCGAACACCCGCACGTTGAGCCCGAGCTTGTCCCGCAGCGATTTCAGCATGTGCAGGCCGGAGAAGCCGGCCCCGATCACAACCGCGTCGAAGTCGGGGGTTGCGTCCACCATGGTTCCTCCCATCGCTCTTGTTGTCCGACCGCCGGTGGCGGCTCGGCCGGCCCGCCACGCGCCTCGACGCGGTACGGCGTTCCGGTAGCATTGATGCTGGTAATAAGGGCGAAATGCCGCGGGCACAACGGAGATGACGCTCCCCAGTGGCGGCGCCCAAGCGGTTGGACAACCTCTCGGCCGCCGGGGTAATCTAGCGCCCGGGGAATAGGCGCCCGCCGGGACGCCGAGTAGGAGGACGCATGTCGGGCAGCCTGTCCTGGACCCAGTCGACCGCCGAGATCGCCGGCACCAAGCTGCACCTTGCGCGCGGCGGGAACGGTCGCCCAGTCCTTGTGCTGCACCACGACATCGGGACCGTGGAACGCCTGCCGTTCTACGACAGCCTGGCGAGGGATTTCGACGTCCTCGTGCCGCATCACCCCGGTTTCGGAAAGTCGGAACGTCCGGCCTGGCTTCGTCATCCGCGCGACATCGCCGCAATCTATCAATGGCTGCTCGCGGATCTTGCGCTCCGCGAGGTGTCCCTCGTCGGCTTGGGCTTCGGCGGCTGGGTGGCGGCGGAGATGGCAAGCCTGGCGCCTACCGATTTCGCCCGTTTGGTGTTGGTCGGGCCGATGGGGATCAAGCCGGCCTCCGGCGAGATACTCGATCAGGCGATCGTCAGCTACATCGATTACGCCAAGTTCTTCTTTCACGATCAGGGTGCGTTCGAGCGGGTCTATGGCTCGGTTTCCACCGACCAGCTGGAGACTTGGGATATCTGCCGGGAGATGAGCTTCCGCATCGCTTGGAAACCCTACATGTATAGCCAAACCCTCCCGCATCTGCTCGGCGGCGTGAGGGCAAAGTCGCTCGTTGATTTGGGGCGACCAGGACCAGGTGGTGCCGTGCAGCACCGCCGAGCAGTTCGTCGCGGCGTTACCCGGGGCTCGCCGCGAGATCGTCCGCAACAGCGGGCACGCCGTGGAGATGGAACAACCGGCGGAGCTCGCCCATCTCGTTTCCAGCTTCATCGCCGCGGACTGATCGGCAAACCTGCGTAGGGAGGAAGATGCGATGCATCTGATGTATTTCACCGAGCAGCCAATGTCGGCGTATTCGGCGGAGGAAGGGCTGAAGTTCGGCGCCACCGCCCTGATGTTCTCCAACAAGCATTACGACCCGGTCGCCGGCAGCCGGCTCTACAACCAGTATCTCGAGGACTACATCTACGCCGAGGAGTGCGGCATCGAAGGTATCATGCTGAACGAGCACCATAACGCTCCGTTCTGCATGCAGGCCAAAACCAACGTGTTCGCCTCCATCCTGGCCGCTGTCACCAAGAAGCCCCGCATCGTCATCCTGGGCAATCCGCTGCCGCTGGCCGAGAACCCCGTGCGGCTCGCCGAAGAACTGGCGATGATCGACATGATCTCGAAAGGGCGGCTGGTCTCCGGCTTCGTGCGCGGCGGTGGGCAGGAGCAGCTTGCGACCGGCGTCAATCCCGCGTTCAACCGGGAGCGCTTCATTGAGGCGCACGATCTCGTGGTGAAGGCCTGGACCACCCCCGGACCGTTCCGCTGGGAGGGCACGCACTACCAGCACCGCGTGGTGAACCCGTGGGCGGTGCCGCTGCAAAAACCCTACCCGCGTGTCTGGATCCCCGGCGTGCTCAGCACCGAGACGATCATCTGGACGGCGCAGCAGCGTTACCCGTACATCTGCCTCAACACCTCGGTCGAGGCGACCAAGAAGATCTGGCAAACCTACGACAAGGCTGCCGCCGAAGTCGGCTACGAGGCCGGCCCGGAAAATCGCGGTTACCTGATCCGCTGCCACGTTTCGGACAATGAGGAAAAGGCGCTCCGCAACGCGCGCCAGTTCATGTGGATGCAGGGCGAGTTCACCGGGCTTGCGCATCCCGTGTGGTCAAGCCCTTCCGGCTATTTCTCGCCCACGCAGCGGCGCAACTTCGTTGAGTTCGCGACCGGACGGGCGATCAGCCCGCGCGGCAACCCGACGTTCCAGGACCAACTCGACAGCATGCTCATCATCGCCGGAACACCCGACCAGGTGATCGGCAAGCTCAAATACATCATGGAAGAAACTCGCCCCGGCATCATGGCACTCTGGGGCAACGACGGCTCCGTATCGCCTGAGGATGGCCGCACGTGCATTCGCTTGCTCGGTCAGGAGGTGATGCCGGCGTTGAAGGAGTACGGCACGAAACTCGGCCTCGTCGACCCGTTCGAGATTAATGCGCCGGTGCATCTGCGCTATTCGCAGGACCTGACCCGGCCGGCGGTGGCGGCGGAGTAGGGTTTGCTGCACCAGCCGGGGCGTTCCGCCGGGGAGCGGATCGCACAAATCGCGCGTGACGGTCTGATCGGACGACTGGTCGGCCGCGCCCCGCCGCGCTCGCGATACCGTCATCCTGAAACCAATTTGTCCCTAGACCAGACCGCGACCGACCAGCGATTTCTGATGCCGTTCCGCAAGACCTACGACTACGCGGGCGCGTTTATCGACGCAACGCATCGTAGCCTGCCGGAGCTTCCCAAACGGGACGGCATGATCGATCTCGGCATTCCCGGCTGGCTGCTTCCCGCCGATGCCCTCAAGCTCTACGAACTCGTGCGTTTCTGCGGCGGCGACGTGCTCGATCTCGGAACGTATCGCGGGCTTTCGGCAAGCGTCGAGCTGCAAGCCTCGGTCGCTGCCGGCTACGACAACGCGATCGTGTCCATTGACCTAGATCCCGGCGCGCGCGATGCGGGCGCGGCCACCGTGGCGGGCCGCCCCGGAGCCGACCGGGTGCACTTCTTCGCGACCGATGCTGATGAGGCGCTCACCACGTTCACGCGCGCCGAGCGCCGGTTCCGCTTCTGCTTCATCGATCATTCGCACCGCTACGAGCACGTCCGAAGCGCCTGCGAGAAGCTGCCTGGTGTGACGGAAGCGGGCGCGTTCTGCCTGTTCCACGATTACAACGATCCACGCAACGCCGACCCAAGCGACGGGGATTACGGCGTGTTCCAGGGAGTAGCCGACGGCCTCGACCCGTCGCTGTTCGAGTTCTGGGGCATCTACGGCTGTACCGGCCTGTTCCGGCGGGTGGGCGGCTGATCGGGGCCATCGGCACCGCGCATCGTTCAGATCGGGCTACTGGCGATCCGGCGTCGCCCGCTTACTTATCCCAGCGATGACCGAGCCGCTCGTCTTTCCGCCCGGCGCGTTCAACAAGGCCGATCGGTCGCCGGACCCGCTGTTTTACGCTGCGCCACGCTTCGTCACACATATCGACGACGGAGCGATTGCGGCGGTGACGGAGCTTTACCGCCGCACGCTGCCCACCGGTGGTGTGATCCTCGACCTGATGAGCAGCTGGGTCAGTCATCTGCCGCCGGAGATGCCGTTCGCGCGCGTGATCGGCCACGGCATGAACGAAGCTGAACTCGCCGCCAATCCGCGCCTGAACGAGTGGTTCGTACAGGATCTCAATGCGGACCCCGCACTTCCGCTTGCCGTATCGAGCGTCGACGCTGCGTGCATTTGCGTTTCGGTGCAATACCTGCAGCAGCCGGTCGCCGTATTCCGCGAGGTCGCGCGCGTGCTGCGGCCGGGCGGACCGCTCGTGGTCACCTTCTCGAACCGCTGCTTTCCGACCAAGGCGGTGGCGATCTGGCAGGCACTGGACGGGGCTGATCAACAGCGCCTCGTGTCCGCCTACTTTTCCGCGGCCGGTTTTCAGTCAATCGCGACGGATCGCTTCATCCGATCCGAACACGATCCGATCTGGGCGGTGATAGGGCGCGCGTCGGGACCTTCGGACTAGTCCTTTGTTGCGGATGCCGCCGAGGCGGTCGATACGGCCCTACTTTGGGGGCAAGCTTATGCGCTTGCTGTAGCTCCGCGGGCGCTTCCTGCAACGGAATACAACGTGCCATGCTGGGACCTTTCCCACCATTGTTGGTCTTTGCCGGCCCGCCCGTTGACCATTTTGCGTTCTCGCAACGGCACGATGGGCAGGGCTGCTTCTCGCAGCATCAGATTTTGAGAATGCGACCTGCTGACAACTGACGCGTTCTGGTCCAAGACGCGCATGTGGCATTTGTCGTAGCTGCCGCAGCTTTCGGCCGCTTGTCTCGATCAGGTGAGGAACCATGCCGCGAACCGCAGCGGAGCTGATGTGGGTGGACGCGCTCACAGTCTTGGCGCGTGCAGAGCGCCTACGACGTGAGTTCTTCCATCCTGCCCCGCCCGGCTGGGAGCCGCCCATCGATCTCCTGGAGACCAGCGAGGGGCTAATACTGATCGCGGCCCTGCCTGGCGTGCTTGCAGCCGATGTCGAGCTGGTGATCGGCGGGACCGAGATCGGCATCATTGGGACCCGGCGCTTGCCCGACGTGCGCGGCCCGACGCGCGTTCACCGCATGGAGTTGCCGCACGGACGGTTTGAGCGTCGCGTGTCACTGCCCCCGGGTGCTTACGAGCTCGTCCGTCGTGACCTGACCGACGGGTGCCTGACCGTCCTTCTGCGGAAGCTGAGCTGATGGCGCCGTCCGATCAGACCACGTCCCCACCGGACGACACGTTGATTCTGGTGGCGAGCGACACCGTCCTGTTCCCGGGTGTCGTGATGCCGCTGGCTGCGGGCCGCCCCGCGATTGAGGCTGCGCTGCAGCAGGCCGCTCGCGAAGGAAGGCACGTGGCCGTCGTGCTGCAACGCGACCCGAGCATGGAGACTAAGACCCTCGCCGACCTCTACCCGATTGGAACCGAAGCACGCCTGCTCCGCTATGTCACCGCTCGCGACGGCTCGCATCACGCAATCGTTCAAGGCGTGGGTCGCGTCAGACTCCTTACGAGTGTCGAGGGGCTTTCCTATCCCGCGGTCAAAGTCGAGCGCATTGCCGAGCCGCAGGACACGAGCACGAGCACCGAGATCGCGGCCCGCATACACCAGTTGCGGGAACGTGCGCTGGAGACGCTGAGCCTCATCGAGCAGGCGCCGCCGGAACTGGTCGCGACCATCCGTAGCGTCGAGTCGCCCAGTCTGCTCGCCGATCTGGTGACGAGCCTGCTGGATCTCGCGCCCGCCGAGAAGCAGTCGATCCTGGAGACCGTCGACCTGCGCGCGCGGCTCGACAGCGTGCTGTGGCGTCTCGCCTATCGGCTGGAGGTGCTACGGCTCTCCTCCGAGATCGGCAACCGCACCCGTCAGACAATGGAGGGTCGCCAGCGGGAGTTCATGCTGCGCGAGCAGCTCAAGCAGATCCAGAAGGAACTTGGCGAAGACGAAGCCGGCTCTCCGGAGCTGGCGGACTTACGCCGCGCTCTGCAGGAAGCCGGGTTGCCGGAAGAGGTGGACCGACAGGCGCAACGCGAGCTACGGCGGCTCGAACGCATGCCGGAGGGCAGCCCGGAGACCGGCATGGTCCGCACTTACCTGGAATGGCTTTCCGAACTGCCCTGGACGTTGGGCGAGGAAAAGCCGATCGACATCGCCGAGGCGCGCCGCGTGCTCGACGAGGACCATTTCGACCTTGAGAAAATCAAGCGCCGCATCGTCGAGTTCCTGGCGGTCCGCAAGCTCAACCCGGACGGCCGCGGGCCAATTCTATGCTTCGTAGGGCCACCCGGCGTTGGCAAGACGTCGCTGGGCCAGTCAATCGCCCGTGCCATCGAGCGGCCGTTTGTCCGGGTCAGCTTGGGCGGCGTGCATGACGAGTCGGAGATCCGCGGCCATCGGCGGACCTATATCGGCTCGTTGCCGGGCAACATCATCCAGGCGATCCGCCGGGCCGGCTCACGGGCCTGCGTGATGATGCTGGACGAGATCGACAAGCTGGGCGGCGGCGGTTTCCAGGGCGACCCATCCTCGGCGTTGCTGGAAGTGCTGGATCCCGAGCAGAACGCCACGTTCCGCGACGCCTATCTTGGGGTGCCGTTCGACCTCAGCCGCGTGCTGTTCATCGCCACCGCCAACCAGATGGACACGGTTCCGGCGCCGTTGCGGGATCGGATGGAGGTCGTGTCTCTGTCCGGTTATACCGAGGAGGAGAAGCTCGCCATCGCGCGGCGGTATCTGCTTCCGCGACAGCGCGAACGCAACGGATTGACGGAGGAGCAGGCCGGTATCACCGACGCGGCGCTCGCTGCGATTATCCGCGGCTACACGCGCGAGGCGGGCGTACGCAATCTGGAGCGCGAGATCGGCGCAGTCTTGCGCAACGTCGCCGCCCGCTTTGCCGAGGGCCACACAGAGCCGGTCCGGATCGGCCCCGGGGACCTCGCGGCGATCCTTGGGCCGGGCCAATTCGAGCCCGAGGTGGCCGACCGGGCTGCGATGCCGGGCGTGGCCACGGGGCTGGCCTGGACGCCGGTGGGCGGCGACATCCTGTTCATCGAGAGCAGTCGGATGCCGGGCACGGGCAAGCTCATCCTGACCGGCCAACTCGGCGACGTGATGAAGGAGAGCGCGCAGGCGGCTTTGAGCTTGTTGAAGTCGCGCGCGACCGGTCTCGGCATCGAGCCCGGCCTGTTCGAGCGCAGCGATATCCATGTGCATGTGCCGGCCGGAGCGATCCCGAAGGACGGGCCCTCCGCCGGTGTGGCGATGTTCATGTCGCTTGCCTCGTTGATGGTGGGCCGCGCGATTGATCCGGCGGTTGCGATGACGGGTGAGATCAGCTTGCGCGGCGTCGTGCTGCCGGTCGGCGGGATCCGCGAGAAGGTGGTGGCCGCCGAACGGGCGGGGATCGGCACGGTGATGCTCCCCGCCCGCAACCGGCGCGACTGGGAGGACATCCCACCCAGCGCGCGCGACAAGCTGCGATTCGTGTGGCTGGAGACCGTGGGAGACGCTCTGGCCGCGACGCTTGGGATGGGCGACGCCGGAGAGGACCAGATCGAGCCGGTGTCGGCTTTGCGAGATTGATCAGATGGGCCGGTGGCCCCGGGGGCGCCGGTGGATAGCCGTTCACCCCAACCCCGTCCATGGCGGAGTAGTTCGCCTCTATTTGCTTCCGACAGCCGCCGCGATGGCCCGCCCGACATCCTCGGTGCCGGCTTGGCCGCCCATGTCGCGCGTCTTCGGCCCGTCCTCGCGGAGCAGGGTCTCGATCGCTCGGAGGATTGCGCTCGTCGCGTCTGCTTCGCCGAGATGCTCCAGCATCATCGCCGCTGACCAGATCTGGCCGATCGGGTTGCACACATGCCGACCGGCGATGTCGGGCGCCGAGCCGTGCACGGGCTCGAACATCGACGGGAACAGCCGCTCAGGATTGATGTTCGCGGAGGGAGCGATGCCGATGGAACCCGCCACAGCCGGGCCAAGGTCGCTCAGGATGTCGCCGAACAAGTTGGAGCCGACCACCACGTCGAACCAGTCCGGGTGCTGCACGAAATGCGCGCATAGGATGTCGATGTGGAATTGGTCGGTGCGGATATCCGGATAGTTCTGTCCGATGGCGGCGAAGCGCTCGTCCCAATACGGCATGGTGAAGGTGATGCCGTTCGACTTGGTGGCCGAGGTGACGTGCTTCTTCGGCCGGGTCATCGCCAGCTCGAAGGCATAGCGCAGGATGCGGTCGACGCCGTGGCGCGTGAACACGCTCTGCTGGCTGACGAATTCGCGGTCGGTGCCCTCAAAGAGCTTTCCGCCAACGCTGCTGTACTCGCCTTCCGTGTTCTCTCGCACGACGAAGAAGTCGATGTCCGCCTCGCTGCGACCGGCGAGCGGGGTGCGCACCCCCGGCATCAGCTTGCAGGGCCGCAAATTCACGTACTGGTCGAAGCCGCGCCGGATCGGGATGAGCAGGCCCCACAGCGAGACGTGGTCGGGGACATCAGGCCAGCCCACAGCTCCGAGCAGGATGCTGTCGGCCTCTGCGAGCCGCTCCATCCCGTCGGGCGGCATCATCGCCCCGGTGCGCTTGTAGGTCTCGCAGGACCAGTCGTATTCGTCGAGTACCAGGGTGAAGCCGAACCGGCGCGAGGCGGCGTCGAGCACGCGCAGGGCTTCAGGGACGGTCTCCTTGCCGATCCCGTCGCCGGGGATTACCGCGATCCGGTAGCTACGCCCTGCCATGCCCGCCTCCCTCGTCCTTTGGCCTGTGTAGCCCGGGCGAACCTGGCGTCAATCGCCGCATGGGCGGCGTTGCCGCTGTTGCTGGGCCGCGTTACGAACGGAAGGAGAAGGAGCGCGCGCTATGGCCAAGCCCGCCACCCAGTTGTCCGATTGGGACCGTGACGCGGCGCTCACCGCCGCCCGCATCCTGCTCGAGATCAAGGCGGTCAACTTCCGCCCCGATGAGCCGTACACCTTCACGTCCGGCTGGCGTTCGCCGGTCTACATCGACTGCCGCCGCATCATCTACTTTCCGCGCGCGCGGACCAAGATCTGCGAGCTGGCGGTGGAGAAGATCGGCCGCCACATCGGCTATGAAGGCGTCGAGGTAGTGGCCGGCGGCGAGACGGCCGGCATCCCGTTCGCCGCCTGGATCGCCGATCGTATTGCCGCACCCATGGCCTATGTCCGCAAGAAGCCCAAGGGTTTTGGGCGCAACGCCCTGATCGAGGGCGACGTGCCGGAAGGCAAACGCACCTTGCTCGTCGAGGACCTGACCACGGACGGGCAGTCCAAGATCCAGTTTTGCCAAGCGCTGCGCGACGCGGGCGCCATCGTCAACCACACGTTCGTCGTGTTCTTCTACGGCGTGTTCCCGGGCAGCTTCGAGACGCTCGCCAGCATGGACATCGCGCTGCACAGCCTGTGCACCTGGTGGGACGTTCTGGAAGCCTGCCGCGACCGGCCCTACTTTGCCGAGGGCGCGCTCGCCGAAGTGCGTCGCTTCCTGGAGAACCCGGTCACGTGGTCGGCTGCGCACGGCGGCATCGCGAGCGCCGAGGAAGCCGCCGCGCGCAAGGCAGATGCCGGCTGATAACTGTGCCCGCAGATCGTCAGCCAGCTCGCGCCGGTTCAGGCATCCACACCCAGCTTGCGGGCCTTGTCCTCGAATTCGTCCCGAAGGTCATTGATCGTGGGAAGTCCTAGCGCCTTCAACTCGGCGTGAATCTTCTTGGCGGGAGTCGAGCTTAGGTCCCGCTTGAAGTTGACCACGACCTCCTCGGCCGATCCGTAATTGCGGAACCGCTCGATCTCGGCCCGGGTCGCATTCTGCACGTGCTCCAGCTTCTTCCGGTCGGCGTCCGAGCCGCCCGGATGAGCCTTCAACACGGGGTCGAACGCCATCTGCACAAGAAAATCCACCAGTTCGCGTTTGGCGTTGCTCTCGGTCTTGCGCTCAGAGGTCATGAGGTTCCTCCCGCCTGCACTAAAGCAGGTCGTCGATCCGGATCGGCAAATTCCTAATCCGGCGGCCGGTCGCGTGGTGCACCGCATTGGCGATTGCCGCGTTCACGCCGACGATGCCGATCTCACCAATCCCCTTGATGCCCAGGGGGTTCACTTTGTCGTCTCGTTCCGGCACCATGATGACCTCCACCTTTCGGATGTCGGCGTTCACCGGAATCAGGTACTCGGAGATGTTGTCATTCGTGTAGCGGGCCGCGCGCGGGTCGATCTCCGTCGCTTCGTGCAGGGCCGAGCTGATGCCCCAGATCATGCCGCCCATGAACTGGCTATGTGCCGTGCGCGGGTTGACGATCCGTCCGGCAGCGAAGGCGCCCACCGTGCGCGGGACGCGGATTTCGCGCGTTCGAGCGTGTACCCGGACCTCGACGAACTGCGCGCCGAACGCATAGGTCGTCAGATCCGTCCGCTGCGTGCCGCGCGAGATGGCCATCTGACCCTGATAGAGCTTGCCGACCGATTCCTCCGGCAAGCCCTTCGGAATGTTCTCAGCGTAGGCTTCCAGAGCCCCGCCCGTCACGCGGGCCAGCGCCTGCTGCAACTGCTCGGTGGTGCCGTCGCGGCCACGCAGCGCGCCGCCCGATAGCGTCAGTGAGGCCGGGTCCTGGCCGGCGAAAGGGCCTTCGTTGCTGGTGGTCGCGGCGCGGGCGACGCGGGCACGGATCTCCTCGCAGGCGCGAGCGACCGCGTTGCAGACACCCGCGGCGTGGCTCGAACCTGCGGCCAGTCCGGCCGGCGGCAAATCGGTGTCGCCGAGCTGCACCGTGACTTGCTCCACGTGCAGGCCCAGCCGGTCCGCAGCCGTCATCGCCACGATGGTGTGGGTGCCGGTACCGAGATCGTGCGCCGCGATCTGCACCCAGGCTTGGCCGTCCGGGCCAAGCGACACGCGCGCGGCACCGGCGCCGATGTTGGCGGGGTAGGCGGCCGCCGCGCAGCCCCAGCCCACCAGCCAGTCGCCGTCGCGCATCGACCCGGGCCGGGGGTCGCGCCCCGACCAACCAAACCGCTCCGCCGCCTGATCGAAACAGGGCATCAGCGAGCGGCTCGAGTACGCCTGCCCGGTCGCCGGATCACTGCGCGTGTCGTTGATCCTGCGCAGTTCGATGGGGTCCATTCCGAGCGCAACGGCCAGCTCGTCCATCGCGGACTCGAGCGGGAACATGTAAGGCACATCCGGCGGCGCGCGCATGAAGCCGGGCGTGTTGCGGTCGGCGTGGACCACGTTCACCTTGGTCAGGATGTTCGGGCAGGCGTACATGCGTGCCGTGGTCTCGGTGCCGGACACGTTGTACTCGGACGGGCGGGACGTCACCTCCCAGCCCTCGTGCCGAAACGAGAGGAGTTTGCCGTCGCGCGCGGCGCCGAGCTGGATGTGGTGCCGGGTCTCCGCGCGATATGTTGCGATCGTGTAGCCTTGGTCGCGGGTGGCTACCAGCTTCACCGGGCGGTTCAGGCGGCGCGCCGCCACCGCGATCCAGGCTGTGCGCGCGGACGGGATGCCCTTCGAGCCGAACGCGCCGCCGACGTGGCGCGACACCACGCGGATGCGCTTCGGATCCATGCGGAGCTGCTTGGCCAGCGCGCCGCGCAGTCCGTAGACGAACTGGCTCGGCTCATAGACCGTCAGGCTGCCGTCGCGCCAAGCGCAGGTGGTGGTGAACAGCTCGATCGGGTTGTGGTGCTGCGTCGGCGTGCCGTAGCGCGCGTCCACCTTCACCTCCGCCGAGGCGAAGGCGCGCTCGGCCTCCCCGACCCGGAAATCCTTGTGTTCACCGGGCCCGCGGACCTTCTCCTCGGCACCCGGGCTGCCGAAGCTGGCAGCAGGCGGCTGCTCCTCGTATTCGACTTCCACCGCGTACGCCGCCTCGCGCGCGGCCTCGAAACTGTCCGCGATCGCCACACCGATGATCTGCCCGTCGTGCCAGATCTGGTCGGTCTGCATCGTGGTGGTTTCGCCGCCGGGGCCGTGCGGCGGCGGCGGATCGGCCTCGCCGCCTACGTTCTCGTGCGTCAGGATGTCCAGCACGCCGGGAACGGCGCGCGCGTCGCTCCAGCCGGAAGCCGCGAATGCGGCCGCGCGCGATCGCACTGGTGACCAGGAAGGCGTAGGCGGGGTTCGCGACCGCCTCGTCGGAGGCATAAAGCGCCAGCCCCGTGACTTTGGCGCGGCCTTCGATACGGGGCACGGGCGTGCCGAGCACCGGATGCTCGGGGCCCCAGGCCCATTCCTTGGAGGCGAGATCATCGGGCATGCTCAAACCTCAAGTGCTGCGGCGTCGAGTAGCGCGCGCACCAGGGTGCGCCGGCCCAGCTCGGGCTTGTATCCGTTCTCCTCGTGGATCACGGCGTCACGGAACGCGACCTCCGCTGCTTCCCGTGCCGTGGCCTCGGTCAACGCGCGGCCCCGCAGCGCCGCCTCGGCCGCGTGCGCGCGCCAGGGCTTGGCGGCTAGTCCGCCCAGGGCGAGCCGCGCTTCTCGCACCACGCCACCCTGAAGGTCGAGCGCTACCGCTGCCGAAGCCAGCGCGAAGGCGTAGGACTCGCGGTCGCGGATCTTCAAGTAAAGCGAGCGGCGCGTCCAAGATCCGGCTGGAACGTGGAAGCCGGTGATCAGTTCGCCCGGGCGCAGATTGGTCTCGATGTGCGGTGTTGTGCCGGGCAAGCGGTGCAGGTCCTCGAACGCCAGGCTACGTGCCCCATCGGGCCCAGCCAGTTCCACCTCGGCGCCGAGCGCCACGAGCGCGTTAGCGAAGTCGCCGGGATAGTGAGCGATGCAGTGCTCGCTCACCCCGAGGACGGCGAGCAGCCGGTTATTGCCGCCGATCGCGGCGCACCCGGTGCCGGGATCGCGCTTGTTGCAGGCTCGCCAACTCGGGTCGCGGAAGTAGTTGCACCGGGTCCGTTGCAGCACGTTGCCGGCCAGGGTCGCCATGTTGCGGAGCTGCGGGCTCGCCGCCAGCATCAGCGATTGTGCGAGTACAGGATAGTCGCGCAATACGTCCGGGTGGTCCGCCACCTCCGCCATTCGGAGCAGCCCGCCGAGATGCAGTCCGGACGCATCCACCCGAAGCGCGCCGTGCTCGCGCCGCAGGTCGCCGATGTTGACCAGCGCCTCGGGCCGCATCACCCCGAGCTTCATGAGGTCGAGCAGGGTCGTCCCGCCGGCCAAGTATTGCGCGGGTGCGCGGACATGCGTCTCTCCCGCGCCGGAATCCAAACCAGCCTTGAGCGCATCGGGCAACGTGGCCGCACGTTCGTACGTGAAGGAGCGCATCTTAAACGGGCTCCATCTGCGACTTTGCCTGCGCGACCGCCGCTACGATTTTCGGGTATGCCGCACAGCGGCAGAGATTGCCGCTCATGTACTCGCGTATCTCGTCCTCGGAGTTCGCGTGGCCTTCTCCGACGCAGGCGATCGCGGACAAAATCTGTCCTGGCGTACAGGTAGCCGCACTGGTAGGCGTCCTGGTCGAGGAAGGCCTGCTGCATCGGGTGCAGCGCCTCTTCCTCCCCGGCTAGGCCCTCGATCGTCGTGATCTCAGCGTCCTGCGCTGCAACCGCGAGGGTGAAGCAGGCGAGCACGCGCTGCTTGTCCATCAGCACCGTGCAGGCGCCGCACTGGCCCTGGTCGCAGCCCTTCTTGGAGCCGGTCAGGCCCATCCGCTCGCGAAGCACGTCCAGCAAAGTCGAGCGCACATCCACCGCAAGCCGGTGCGCGCGGCCGTTGACCCTCAAGACGATGTCCATACCAACTCCAAGTACACGGGAACACAGCCACGGTGCACAGCACCGGTGATGGCGAGAGACGCCGGTTCTCGCCTCGTGCATCACCCAACAAGTCTGAGGCACGACCGTTCGACGCGCTGGCACTACGAGATGCTGTGCGCCGTTCAAAAGCCGGTTACGTCGTGCCGCACTCGGTCCAGAAGAAAGCGCGAGCCGGCGTCGGGCGCTCGGCGGGAATCTAGGCTAGCTTGACGCCGAAACTCGCGGGGTCGCTACCGAAGATGTTGGCGGCGGTGGCGTTCTGGTGCTCGGCACTTTCGGAAAACCCGACCACCACGCCGGCTCGGGACACGGCACCGCTGGCAAGCGCGCCGGTCCAGGCCGCAGAGCCGGTCGCGTCCGGGGCGCGATGCAAGCTGTTGGCGTAGAGCGCGTCGACGAACGCTCCGTTGGACAGCGCGCCGTAGCGCCCGAGGAACTCCGGGGTTTGCATGAATTGAGCGGCCACTTGATCCAGCGTCAGCGCCTTGGCATCCAGCGCGTTCTCCCAGGTGCGAAGGCCCGTCGCGTCCGGTAGCCGGCCGAGCACCGTGTCGTAAAGCCTGGCGACCTCCGGCGCGCTCGGGTCGAGATCCCAGATTCCGGCTTGCACGGTTGCGGCGGTGCTGAGCTGGCTTTCCGGGCTTTCGGAGAACGCCGCCAGCGCCTGGCCGCGCGTGACGCCGCCGGCGAGCGCGTTGGTCCACAGCGCGTAGCCGCTCGCGTCCGGGGCGCGGTGCAGCACGTTAGAGTAGAGCTGATCGACGAACGCGCCGTCGGTCGGGTTCGTGCCGAAGCGCTGCTGGAACTCGGGGCTGCCGATAATACCGTCCGCGACGGACGCGAGCGATGCGCCAGACTTGATCGCGTTCACCCAGCTCTGAAAACCCATCTGGTCCGGAGCGCGGCCGAGCGCCGCCTGATACAGCCGGAGGACCTGTGCGGCGGGCGCGGTCGGGTCGTACACCATCTGCCCGTCGGCGAACTGCGCGTCCGTGATGCCCGTGCTGGCGCCGAGATCGCGCGCTTGGACGGCTGGCACATTGCCGCGTGCGCCCGTCGAGACATCCACGGCGAAGCCTTCCGTGATGAAGTGAAGCGCGTCCGCATTGCTCAGCAGAGAGGCAAGCGAAAGGGATAGGGTCGGCACGCTCGGCCCGGAGAGCGTGATGGAAACCAGGGAGCCTTGTTGCGCCTCGGTTTCAAGCTGCGGCAGCTCGTTCGCGACGTCGGCCGCGGTGTCGCTGATCACGCCCGATTGTAGCGTGGGGGCGCCATCATCGCTGGTGATCCAGCTGTCGATCGTCTGGAGTGCGTGCGTCGTGATCAGGGCGTCGTATCCCACACTGCCGTTGGAGCTTCCGCTCGAGACCACGCCGACGACGTAGGTGTGTCCTGCGGCGTCGGTCGTCCAGACCGGGCCGCCGCTCGAGCCCGGCCCCAGGGGTGTGCCATCCAGCAGGGAGTAATAAGGATCGGGCGACACGGTTTGCACGCTGCTGACCAACGTGTCGCCCGCCGAGGCGGGATAGCCGGTCACGTTGACGGTCCCACCGGCAAAGTCCGGCGCCAAGCCCATGACGCCAGTGTCGTTGAATGACTGGTTGAGATGGATCAGCGCATAGTCGCTCTGTGACGCATAGTTGCTGATCGTGCCTCCGGCGTCGGCGACCGTGAAGTAATGGATGTTGGTGGCCGCCGCCGAGCCGAATGGCGCGGCGCCGTCATAGCCCGGCGTGACGACGATGTCGGTGGCTGTGCCGACACCCTGCTGATAGACAACATGGCTGGCCGTGAGCACCTCGTTGGGTGCGACCAGGACACCTGAAGCTCGATACTCGGTGTTCCCGATCACGTCCGTGATGAACACCACCGGGCTATAAGGATATTTCGTGCTATCGGGCGACATGGATGATCCCTCAACAGCTCTGGGCACCGCCGACGTGCCCACGCGCGAAACTAGCGGTCGCGCCCGCAAACACAGCCTAGCTTGCCTGACCGTGCTTGCCAAAACTGCGTGGAGGCATCCTGGGTGCCCCGGTTGTCGTTAGAGGGCGACAAGGCTCCAGGGAGCGTCGCGGACCATGATTTCAACTCGCATGCACAGCCTGATCGACTACACGGTGGCCGGGCTGTTCGGCGGGCTGGCGGGGACCAGCCAGCTTGCGCCTCCGGTGCGGCGCGTGCTTGGCGCAGCAGGCGCGTATCACGCGAGCTATTCCTTGCTGACCGACTACGAAGGCGGCGTTGAGGGCTGGCTAACCATGCGGCAGCATCTTGCGCTTGACGCGATCGGGGGCGCGGCCCTGTTCGGCGCGGGTATGCTGATGCACCGCCAACCGACTGGCGCCAGGGGGTTCCTGATGGCCGCTGGGTTGTCCGAGCTTGCGGTCGCGGCGTTCAGCTCCACCACGCCGGCGAGCCGGCCGAGCGGGGGCCTGGTCCGACGGCTGTCGGGAAGCACGGGCAGCCAGGTGGAGCTCGGGTATCCGCCACTCGGCACGCCGAAGCCGTTGGCGCCCGACGTTTTCATCGTCGACAGCCTCATGCCTGGGGCGATCGGCAAGCTGACGCCGGCGCGCATGACGGTCATCCGTCTGCCGGGCGGCGACCTCCTGCTACACTCCCCCACTCCCTACAGTGGCGAACTGCAGCGTCAACTCGAGCAGCTCGGCCGCATCCGCCATCTCATGGCGCCGAACGTCGTGCATTGGATGTTTGTCAAGGACTGGCAGCAAGCGTGCCCCGCCGCCACGGTCTGGGCCGCGCCGGGCCTGGGAAAGCGGCGGCAAGTGCGGCGGAGCGGGCTCCGGATCGATCACGAGTTGTCGGAGGCGACGCCGTCCGCGTGGGGTGAGGAGCATCGAGCTCCTCTTGGTGCCGGGCGGCCTCGGTTTCACCGAGGTCGCGCTGCATCACCGGCCGACCCGCACCCTTGTCCTCACGGATCTCGTGCTCAATCTCGAACGGCACAAGCTGGCGGCGTTCGTGCGTCCGGTGGCCGACCTGTTCGGCATTACGGCTCCGGACGGAATGCCGCCTCCATACCTTCGGGCGATCGTCAAGCTTCGGCGGCGCGGGGCGGAAGGCGCCGCGCGCCGACTGCTCGCGTTGCGGCCGGAGCGGGTGATCTTCGCGCATGGCCGTATCTTTTCGCGCGACGGGACGACGGCACTGCGGCGGTCGCTCCGCTGGCTAGTGCGCGATTGACCTCTCCGATCCGTTACCCTTGCGCGCGGCAGGTCGGTTAAGCATCTTTGCTGTAGGGTTGAGGCGGTGCGCGCGGTATGAGCCGCCGGACGGAGTGAAGTTGATGGACGGCGGTACGGACGCACGGCGGATCACGATTTACGGTCCGGAGGATTTTACGGGAATGCGTGAGGCCGGCCAGCTGGCCGCCGCAACCCTCGACATGATCACGCCGCACGTCCGGCCAGGCGTCCCGACCGCCAGACTGGACGCGCTCTGCCACGAGTTCATCGCCGCGCACGGAGCCGTGCCCGCGCCGCTGAACTATCGCGGCTATCCGAAGGCGATCTGCACTTCCATCAATCACGTCGTCTGCCACGGCATCCCGGGGGAGCGGAAGCTCGACAACGGCGACGTCCTGAACATCGACGTGACCGTGATCCTGAACGGCTGGCACGGCGACAGCTCGCGGATGTATGTCGCCGGCACGCCCTCCACGCGCGCGCGCAACCTGGTGGACGTGACCTACGAGGCCCTGATGCGCGGCGTCGGCGCCGTCCGTCCGGGTGCGACGCTCGGGGATATCGGCCACGCGATCCAGACCTATGTCGAGGGCCAGCGGTTCAGCGTGGTGCGCGACTTCTGCGGCCACGGGATCGGGCGGCGGTTCCACGAGCCCCCAAACATCCTGCATTTCGGCCGGGCCGGCGAGGGCCCGGTGCTGCGACCTGGCATGTTCTTCACCATCGAGCCGATGGTGAACGCCGGGCGACCTGAGGTGAAGGTGCTTGACGACGGTTGGACCGCCGTGACCCGGGACCGCAGCCTGTCGGCGCAGTTCGAGCACATGATCGGGGTGACGGAGGATGGCTGCGAGGTATTCACCTACTCGCCCGCGGGTTTCACCAAGCCTCCTTACGGGGTCGACTGACCGGCGCACGGCACGCCGACTTCTCTGTCACTGCTTTCTCTATCACTGGGCCCGCAGACGCTGCCAAGCGTGGACCATTGCCGCGGCCGCGCGCTCGTCCAGGGTGGTGTGGGCCGCCACGTCGTTCGACCCCTCCCAGATCATCCGCAGTGCCACGTAGAGCACGATCAGCAGTCCGACCCAGGCGATCCAGCGAAAGCGTTCCAGCAGCCCGGCGATCAGGCTGGCGGCAACACCCATCAGCACGACCGACAGGGCGAGCCCGACCGAGAGTATCCAAGTGCTGCCGTTCGCGGCCCCCGCCACCGCGAGCACGTTGTCGAGGCTCATCGAGACGTCGGCGAGCACGATCTGCATCATCGCCTGCCGGAGCGTCTTCGGCGATTGGCTCTCCTCGACCGCACCATGACGGTGCCGGCGCAACTCGCGGAACATTCGCCAGCAAACCCAGAGCAGCAGCAGGCCGCCGGCCAGCATCAAGCCGATGATGGCGAGCAGCTGCAGCGTGATTGCGCCGAAGCCGATGCGGATGACGGTCGCGCCGGCGATGCCGACGAAGATCGCGCGCCGCTTCTGCTCGGGGGGCAGCCCCGCCACCGCCAAACCCACAACCACGGCGTTGTCGCCCGCGAGGGCAACGTCGATGAACACGATCTGCGTCAGGGCTGCCGCGTCGTGGACCAGGGCGGGCGGGAGGGCCATCACAGCGGATAGATCCTCTCGACGATCTCAGGCGTTCAATACGGATCTAGCCGCTCGCGTGCTCGAGCCATAGGCTTGGGGCAATAAGGGAGTCGTCCCGACCATGGTTCCCCGTTACACGAGGCCGGAGATGGCGGCGATCTGGTCGCCCGCCAACCGCTTCCGCATCTGGTTCGAGATCGAGGCGCTCGCCGCGGAAGGCATGGCCGCGATCGGGGACATCCCCGCGGAGGCTGCGCGCAGCATCCGGCGGAACGGCGCTGCCCGGGTCGCCCACCTCGGCGAAGCGGACCTCGAGCGGATCGAGGCGATCGAACGCGAGACGCGGCACGATGTGATCGCGTTCCTGACTTGGCTCGCAGAGGGGATCGGCGAGGACAGCCGCTTCGTGCATCAAGGTCTGACCAGCAGCGACGTGCTGGACACCTGCCTTTCGGTCCAGCTCGCGCAGGCGACCGACCTCCTGCTGCGCGACGTCGATGCGGTGATGGAGGCGCTGCGCGCCCGCGCGTTCGAGCACAAGCACACGCTCACCATCGGCCGCAGCCACGGCATTCATGCCGAGCCGACGACCTTCGGCCTCAAGCTCGCCGGGCACTACGCGGAGTTCGCGCGCAACCGGCGCCGCTTGCAGGCCGCGCGCGACGAGATTGCCGTCTGCGCCTTGAGTGGAGCCGTCGGCACCTTCGCCCATGTCGATCCCCGCGTCGAAGCACATGTGGCGGCGGCGCTCGGGCTCGCCGTCGAGCCGATCTCCACGCAAGTGATCCCCCGCGACCGTCACGCCGCCTATTTCCTGGCGCTCGCGACAGTCGCGAGTGGCGTCGAGCGGTTGGCGACGGAGATACGGCACCTGCAGCGCTCGGAGGTGCGGGAAGCGGAAGAGTTCTTCCACCCGGGCCAGAAGGGCTCGAGCGCGATGCCGCACAAGCGCAATCCGGTGCTGAGCGAGAACCTGACGGGCCTCGCCCGGGTCGTGCGCGCGGCCGCGGTGCCCGCGCTTGAGAACGTGGCGTTGTGGCACGAGCGCGACATCAGCCATTCGAGCGTCGAGCGGGTGATCGCGCCCGATACGACGATCGCGCTCGACTTCGCCTTGGCGCGGCTCGCTGGCCTGATCGAGCGCCTTACCGTGTACTCGGAGCGGATGCAGGCCAATCTCGAAAGCCTCCGCGGCGTCGTGCATAGCGGCGAGGTGTTGCTCGCGCTAACCCGTGCCGGCATCTCGCGCGAGGACGCGTACCGGATCGTGCAGCGTCATGCGATGGCGACGTGGGACGCGCTCGGGCGCACCGATGCTCCCGACTTCCGCGAGAATCTTCTGGCCGATCCGGAGGTCGCTAGCCGCGTCCATCCGTCCGAACTAGACCGGGCGATGGACCCGCAATCGCACCTTCGGTCGCTTGACCTCGTGTTCGAACGCGTGTTCGGAAACCCCGGCCCGGCCCACGTGGCAGACCGGGTCCGATCGGCTTCAGGAAGCACAGAATGATCCCACTTGCGCTGGCGGTCTAAGCGTCCGTTGCGGCGCGTGGCGCCGCTCGCTGACCCGACCGGGGGCCCTACTGGCGCCCCCGCGGCTATTACGGCTGGCAGCGGGGCAGCATCAGTTGAGGCCGCAGAGCGGCAAACCGCAGAGCGGCGAGCCGGACAGCGGCAACGGGCAAGAACCGGCGCGTGTGCACGGTCGTCCTGTTAATCCGTGCGGGCCACGACTGGCCTGTCCTGCTTGCGGCGAACCGGGACGAGCGGCTCGACCGCCCGTGGGCCGCACCTGCGGCGCATTGGCCCGGTCGGCCTGAGATCGTCGGCGGCCTCGACCGCACTGCCGGCGGCACGTGGATGGGCTTGAGTCGTGCTGGCGTAGTCGCGACCGTGCTCAATCGCCCGGGCACGCTCGGGCCTGAGCTGGGTAAGCGAAGCCGGGGCGAACTGCCGCTGCTGGCGCTCGATCACCCGACCGCCGCCGCTGCCGCCGGGGCGATCGCCGAGATGGACGCCTCGGCGTGGCGCCCGTTCAACATGGTGGTCGCCGATCGGGAGGGCGCGCTGTTCCTGCGCGGCCTCGGCGCGGGCCGGCCGGAAGTGCTCCGCTTGCCGCCTGGGGTGCACATGATCACCTCCCATGAACCCGACGACATCGGCAGCGCGCGGATCGCCCGCCATCTGCCTCGGTTCCGCGCAGCGCCGGCTCCGTCACCCGACCGGGTCGACCCGGTCGAAGGCTGGGAGGGGTGGCGAGCCATCCTTGCCGACACGGCGGGCGAGCCAGCCGAGCAGCTCAACATCCCGGCACGCGACGGCTATGGCACCGCAAGCAGTGCGCTGCTTGCCCTGCCGTGGACAGGGCCGCCGGTATGGCTGTTCGCCGCCGCGCCGCCCGAAGCGGGACGGTTCGCACGGGTTGCATTGCCCTGGCTGCCGGCCACGCCTGGCTGACCCCGGCACGCCGGGTCGAGCAGCGCCGGTCAGGTAAGGGCAGGCTCGTTCACGCTCTGGCGCAGCAGGTCGATTATGGTTTGGCCAGCGGCCGCGGTGCGACCGGAGAAGGCGTCCTCGAAGCTGATCCGCGCCAGGCGGCGGCCGTGGGCCCCCGCGACGCCCGCATAGGCCATCGACCAGGTCGGGAAGTAACGGTGTTCGACGGCTTGGCTATGCAGCGCCACCACGTTGCCGTGACGCTCATCCCGCTGGATGCGCTCGAACGCGCGCTCCACCGCTTCGCTCGGCCCTTCCAGGACTTGCGCGAAGCAATCGTCGGAAAACAGCAACGCGCCGCCGATGTCGGCAGCCTCGTTGTTGGCCCGCGAGCGCGCGAGGATACGGCGGAGTTCCGCATCCATGAAGGAGCGCGTTCCGGTCAGTCGGCTCTGGCTGCAATAGGTTATGCGGTGAAGATCATGCATGACTAAGCTCTTCCTGAAGGCTCGGCAAAGGGCGCGCGGGCGGCAGGGCGCGCGTCGGTCGGCGCGCCGAAGCGGCTGATTACGGTCTCGACGGCGTCGGCCGGAACCGGCCGGCTGATGAGATAGCCCTGGATGTCTTCGCAGCCGTTACGCGCGATGGCGCTGGCCTGCTCGGGGGTTTCAACGCCTTCCGCGATGGTTGCCATTCCGAGGCTTTCGCCAAGCGTGCTAATTGCCCGGATGATTGCCGCCGCCTGCGGGTTGTGCGCCACGTCGTTCACGAACGAGCGGTCGATCTTGATCTTGTCGAAGGGAAAGCTGCGTAACTGGCTCAGGGACGAGTAGCCGGTGCCGAAATCGTCGAGCGAAATGCGCACCCCGATGGCGCGAAGAGCGTGCAGCGTCGCCAAGGTCGAGGCCTCCGCCGAAAGCAGCGCCGTTTCGGTGATCTCGAGCTCGAGCCGGTCGGCGCTCAAGCCGGAGCGGCGCAGCGCGGCCTGGACGTTGATGACCAACTCGTCGCCGCGTTCGAACTGGAGTGGCGATACATTCACCGCGACCCGAAGCGGAGCCGACCATCCCGCCGCCTCGGCGCAGGCGCGGTGCAGCACCCAGGTTCCGATCGCGCCGATCAGCCCGATCTCCTCGGCGACCGGCACGAAGGCCGCCGGAGACACCATCCCACGCTCCGGGTGCGGCCATCGCAGCAGAGCCTCGAAGCCGACCAGCGCGCTCCGGGTCATGTCGTATTGCGGCTGGTAGTAGAGCGCGAGCTGGCGCAATCCCAGCGCCTGGCGCAGGTCCGCTTCCAACACGGAGCGGGCGCGCGCCCGCTCGTCCATCGCCGCATCGAAAACCCGGGCGATCCCGCGACCGTCGGCCTTGGCCTGGTAGAGTGCCAGATCGGCACGCCGGATGAGCTCGTCCGGGTCCGACCCTGGCCCCGCGTCGGCAATGCCGATACTGGCGCCGGCGCTTACCAGATTGCCCTTCAGCAGATATGGCCGCGCGAGCAGGTCGATCAGCCGTTGCGCCAGGGTGGTACTCTCACCGCCGTCGGCCGTTCCCGCCAGTAGGATGGCAAACTCGTCACCGCCAAGCCGGGCCACGAGGTCGCGCCGCCGCACCGCGTGGCGCATCCGCTCGGCCGCGGCCCGCAACAGCTGGTCGCCCATGGGATGGCCCAGCACGTCGTTCACAGACTTGAACCGGTCGAGATCAAGCAAGAGGAGGGTAGCGGGACCCCGTCCGATCGAGGTGGTCAGCCGCGCACGCAGCGCTCGGCGGTCGGCGAGGCCGGTCAGCCCATCGCGCCGGCCAGCGCCACCGGCGTTCGGCGCGGCAGGGGGCCGGATGACCAAGCGCCAGCGCCGGGCGGCGATGCGCCGCACGGAAAGGATGGCACGCCTGCCGTTCTTCAGCCGTAAGCTGTGTTCAGCGTCATTTCCGGCCGCGATGGCTCCCGTTACAGTGCGGGTAATGCCGCTCGAGCTGTCCGCGTCCACCGACTTGCTGCGGCGCAAGAGGGTGGCGAGCTTTGTGCGATCGGATACGCCAGCCGCTCCGCAATCCAGCACGGCCCGAGCAGCCGCATTGAGGAAACAGACCCTCTGCGCGTGATCCACGACGAGCACGCAATCGGCAAGCCCCTCGAGCGCCGCGGCCACCGTCGGGCGGTTGGGGGCCGAGGTCGTGCTGATCTCCGTAAGGTCCATTGCTGCCCCGAACCGCACTTGCCGGCGCAGCCTCGCAGCCCGCTGTGAACATCCCATTAAGGCCGGCGCGGGTGCCTTACGGCCGCCTCGCGTTGGCGGCGGCGGGCAGGCGCTGCTATACCGGCCCTGCCGTGACTGCGCCCAGCTACGCTCCTGCGGCAGGGGCGAGCACAGAAGGATCGATCAATGGCCCGCCGCCGCCAGCTCTACGAGGGGAAGGCAAAAATCCTGTTCGAGGGGCCGGAGCCTGGCACCCTGGTGCAGTACTTCAAGGACGACGCCACCGCCTTCAACGCGCAGAAGAAAGGGGTCATCACCGGCAAGGGAGTGCTGAACAATCGCATCAGCGAGTACCTGATGCTGCGCTTGCAGGAGATCGGCATCCCGACCCACTTCGTCCGCCGTCTCAACATGCGCGAGCAGCTGATCCGCGAGGTCGAAATCATCCCGCTCGAGGTGGTGGTCCGCAACGTCGCCGCCGGCAGCCTTTCGGAGCGGCTTGGCATTCCCGAGGGGACGCGGCTGCCGCGGTCGATCCTCGAGTACTACTACAAGAACGACGCCTTGAACGATCCCATGATCAGCGAGGAACACATCACCGCGTTCGGCTGGGCCACGACGCAGGACATGGACGACATCGTTGCACTGACCTTGCGTGTCAACGACTTCCTCTCGGGGCTGTTCCTGGGGGTCGGCATCACCCTGGTGGACTTCAAGCTCGAATACGGCCGCTTGTGGGAGAACGAGGAGATGCGTCTGGTGCTGGCCGACGAGATCAGCCCGGACAACAGCCGATTGTGGGACAGCAAGACAAACGAGAAGATGGACAAGGATCGCTTCCGCCGCGACCTCGGCCAGGTGGAGGAAGCCTATCAGGAGGTCGCCAAGCGCCTCGGCATCCTCCCGGAGGCGGGGGTGCGCGACTTGAAAGGGCCGGAGCTGATCCAGTGAAGGCGGTGGTGACCGTCATGCCGAAGCCGGGCGTGCTCGACCCTCAGGGCCGGGCGATCGGGCAGGCGCTGGGCGCGCTCGGGTTCGGCGCGGTGGGCGAAGTGCGTGCCGGGAAGGTGTTCGAGGTAGAGCTGGCCGAGAGCGACGCGGCCAAGGCGCGCGTGGCCGCCGAGGAAATGGCGCAAAAGCTCCTGGCCAACACGGTGATCGAGAGCTTCCGTGTGAGTTTGGACGAGTGACCGGGCGAGCGTGTTGAAGGCCGCCATCGTCCTCTTCCCCGGCATAAACCGTGAGCGCGACATGGCAATCGCGCTCGAGCGCGCATGCGGCGGCAGGCCGAGGCTGGTCTGGCATACGGAAACCGACCTGTCCGGGCTCGATCTCGTCGTGCTGCCCGGCGGCTTTTCGTATGGCGATTATCTCCGCGCGGGTGCGATGGCCGCGCACTCCCCGGTCATGTCGGCCGTACGTGGCTTCGCGGCCAAGGGCGGCTACGTGCTCGGCGTGTGCAACGGGTTCCAGATCCTCACGGAAGCCGAGCTGCTGCCCGGCGCCTTGCTGCGCAACGCCGGGCTTCGCTTTCTGTCCACGGACTGCCATCTCCGCGTGGAGCGCGAGGATACCGTGTTCACCTCGCGCTGGCGGCGTGGCGAGGTATTCCGCGCGCCGATGGCGCACGGCGAAGGCAACTACTTCGCCGCCCGCGACACGCTTGACCGGCTGGAAGCCGAGAACCTGGTTGCGTTTCGCTACGCAACCCGGGCGGGCGTGGTATCCGAGGCCGCTAACCGCAACGGCTCCGCCCGGGGTATCGCGGGCGTGTTCAGCCCGAACCTCCGGGTGCTCGGCTTGATGCCGCACCCCGAGGACATGGTCGATCCCTTGACGGGCGGTATCGACGGCAAGCCGCTGTTCGACGCACTAGCGGCGTCACTGGCCGCGTGACCACGCAAGCTGTCGACGAGCGCCTGGCACTTCGCTTCGGCCTCAGCGCCGAGGAATGGGCCAAGGTGCTGGCGATCTTGGGACGCACGCCCACACTGACCGAACTCGGCGTATTCAGCGTCATGTGGTCAGAGCATTGCTCGTACAAATCCTCACAGGGTTTGGCTCAAGCAACTGCCCACGAAGGCGCCATGGGTGATCCATGGGCCCGGCGAGAATGCTGGCGTGGTCGATATCGGCGACGGACTTGCCGCCGTGTTCAAGATGGAAAGCCACAACCATCCGAGCTTCATCGAGCCCTACCAGGGGGCGGCCACCGGGGTCGGCGGGATCCTGCGTGACGTGTTCACCATGGGCGCCCGCCCGATCGCCAATCTGAACGCGCTCCGCTTCGGCAGCCCGAGCCACCCGCGCACCAAGCGGATCGTCGATGGCGTGGTGCGGGGGATTGGTGGCTACGGCAATTGTGTCGGCGTGCCGACGGTTGGCGGCGAGATCAACTTCCACCCCTCGTACGACGGCAACCCGCTCGTCAACGCGATGACCGTTGGCATCGCGCGGGCCGAACGTATCTTCCTGAGCGCCGCCGCCGGCATCGGCAATCCGGTGGTGTATGTCGGATCGCGCACCGGGCGTGACGGCATCCATGGAGCGACGATGGCCTCGGCCGAGTTCGGCGCCGACGCCGAGGCAAAGCGGCCCACCGTGCAGGTGGGCGATCCGTTCACCGAGAAGCTGCTGATCGAGGCCTGCCTTGAGCTGATGGCGACCGACGCGATCGTGGCAATCCAGGACATGGGTGCCGCCGGCCTGACCAGTTCGGCGGTCGAAATGGCGGGCAAGGGCGGGGTCGGCATCACGCTCGATCTCGACCAAGTGCCGCAGCGCGAGGCGGGAATGACCGCCTACGAGATGATGCTGTCGGAAAGCCAGGAGCGGATGCTCATGGTGCTCCGCCCGGACCGCGAGGAGCTGGCGCGGGCGGTGTTCGCCAAATGGGAGCTCGCCTTCGCGGTGATCGGCCATCTCACCGATACCGGCCGCATCGTCGTTCGCCACGGCGGGCGGGTGGAGGCCGACATTCCGCTCGAAGCGTTGGCCGACCAGGCGCCGCTCTACCATCGCCCGACCACCGAAGCGCCGAAGCCGTCGGCTCTGAGCGCCGCCCGCCTCGATAACCGCTTTGGCTTGGCGGAGACCCTGGTGCGCCTGCTCGACTGCCCCGATCTTTGCTCGCGCGCCTGGGTTTGGGAGCAGTACGACAGCACGATCGGCGGCCAGACGGTCAAGCGCCCGGGAGCCGCCGACGCCGCAGTCGTGCGGATCGAGGGGACCGCCCGCGGGCTGGCGCTGACCACGGACTGCACACCGCGCTACTGCGCGGCCGAGCCCGAGGCGGGTGGCGCGCAAGCGGTAGCGGAAGCGTGGCGTAACCTGACCGCGGTCGGGGCGCGGCCGCTCGCCATTACCGACAACATGAACTTCGGCAATCCCGAGAAGCCGGAGGTCATGGGCCAGTTCGCCGCCGCCATCCGCGGGATGTCGGAGGCCTGCCGGGTGCTCGAGTTCCCGGTCGTGTCCGGCAACGTCTCGCTCTACAACGAGACTAACGGGCGCGCGATCCTGCCGAGCCCGGTCGTCGGCGGCCTGGGCGTCCTCGATGACGTGGCGCGCGCGGTCGGCATCGCGTTGCCTCCCTGGCTCGACCTCGTCCTGGTGGGAGAGACGCGAGGCTGGCTCGGTCAGTCACTCTGGCTGCGCGAGATCCTCCGTCGGGAAGAGGGCGCGCCCCCGCCGGTAGACCTCAAGGCCGAGCGGCGCAACGGCGATTGGGTGCGGGCACGCATCGAGGCGGGAGACGTGCGCGCCTGCCACGACCTGTCCGATGGCGGGCTGCTGGTCGCGGTGGCCGAGATGGCGATCGCGGGGAACACCGGGGTGCGGCTGTCGGCAGGCCCTCGTGAATTGCCCGGTTACGGCTTCTGGTTCGGCGAGGATCAGGGCCGCTATCTGCTGGCTGTGGCCAACTCCGCTGGCATGATGCGGAGCGCCGAGGCGGCCGGCGTGCCGGTTATGCGCATCGGCCACAGCGGCGGGCGGGATTTGACACTGCCGGATGGCGGAACCATATCGATTGAGGCGTTGCGCTCGGCGCATGAGCGCTTCTTCCCGGCCTGGATGGACCCTGGCTGACAACCGTAGGATCCACTGCATGGCGATGTCCGTCGGCGAGATCGAGACCTTGATCAAGACCGCTTTGCCCGACGCGCAGGTCACGATTGAGGACCTGGCCGGCGACGGCGACCACTATGCCGCCACTGTGGTCAGCGAGCAGTTTCGCGGCATCTCGCGCGTCAAGCAGCACCAGATCGTCTATGCCGCGCTCAGCGGCCGCATGGGGGGCGCGTTGCATGCGCTCGCCTTGCAAACCTCCGCACCCGACTGAACGAGGACCCCGATGGCCACCAATGTTGCCGACCGCATCCAGTCCGAAATCACCGAGAACCCGGTGATGCTCTACATGAAGGGCAACGCCATGTTCCCGCAATGCGGGTTCTCGGCGCGCGTTGTTCAGATCCTTTCGCATTTGAACGTGCCGTTCAAGACGGCGAACGTATTGGAGGACGACCAACTGCGGGACGGCATCAAGGAGTTTTCCAGCTGGCCGACGATCCCGCAGTTGTACGTGAAGGGCGAGTTCGTCGGGGGCTGCGACATCGTGACCGAGATGTTCCAGTCGGGCGAGCTCGAAAGCTTCTTGGCGGAGAAAGGTATTCCGCACCAGGCGACAGCCTGATCGAAGCTTCATCGCTCCGCCAATGAGATAACCGGACAGTAACCTGCCTGGGGCTAACTCTCCCCATGCACGTTACTGTCATCGTCCCCGCCTTCAACGTCGCTGCGTGGGTCGGCGGCGCGATCGCTTCGGTCGTTGCCCAATCCTACCTCGATTGGTCGCTGGTCGTCGTGGATGACGGGTCGACCGACCACACGGCCGAAGTTGTCGAGCAAACGGCTTGCCCCCGCGTTCGCCTGATCCGTCAAGCGAACGCTGGGGTTTCGGTCGCTCGCAATCGCGGTCTCGCGGCAGTGGTGGGCCGCCCTGCCGAGGACAGTGTCCTGTTCCTCGACGCTGACGACTGGCTGGCCCCCGACGCGCTTGCCCGGCTTGCCGGCGCGCTCCGCGCCGCCCACGGTTCAGTGGCCGCGGTCGCACCGTTCATATTCGTGCCGGAGGGTGCCGCCGTCACCCGGAAAGGAAGCACTGAGCCGCACGGCGTCACACGCGCCCGTCGGCCTGCTGGCGGCAACCTTCTTCCACGCCTGCTCGAGCGCAACCTGTTCGCCAATGGTGGACACGTGCTGGTCCGCCGTTCGGCGTTGGAGCGGGCAGGGGAATTCCGCCCCGGACTGGCCTATGGCGAGGACTGGGAGCTTTGGTGCCGTCTCGCATTGCTAGGTCCGTTCGCCCGGACAGCCGGTCGACACCCGGCGCTGTTCGTTCGGCAACGCGCGAGTGGTGCCACTCTGCGCATGGGGAGCGAGCCGGCGTCTTTTCGCCCGTGCATGGACGCGATCTTCCACAACCCCGATCTCCTCGCACGCTACGGACCCGAGAAGCTGAGCCTCCTTCGCCGACGCACCGAGGCCGAGAACGGCTGGATCATCGGCCGCGAGCTGCTGCGGCATGGGCGCGCGGCTGAGGGCCGCGCCTGGCTGCGTCGGTCCGCCAGGACGAAGCCGAGCCTCAAGCGGGCGGCCCTGCTAGCCGTCGCCTACGGGGCGCGCGCACTGCCGTCCGCCGCGCAAGGCCCGTTCCGTACCTATACGGGGTTGAGGCCTGCTGTTGCGCCAAGCCTGTCACCAGCAACGGGTGCAGCTCGTCCCTTAGGTTCGTAGCGCGTCTGGCACCTTGCCGCCGTTTTCGGCGAGCTTCTGCATCACTTGCTTATGCAGCCAGATGTTCATCGTCGCGCTGTCGTTGGTATCGCCCGTGTAGTGCAGCTCCTGGGCGAGTTCGGTCCGGGCATGGAGGCTGCTGTCGAGGTCGAGCAGCTTCATTAGATCCACGATCGAGGTCTGCCAGTTCAGCTTTTGAGGATTTTTGCTGGCCAGGCCGGTTAGCACCGCCTCCACGTCGACCGGCTGAGCCGCTGTCGCGGTTTGGGCCGGCGCCGCCCCGGCCACCGAGGTCTGGGCGGGTGCGGCGGCCGAGGTCGTGGCGGAGCTCGCGGCACCCGAACTGGAGGACGCTGCGCTCCCTCCCGACGTCGGCACGTCTGCGCCGGCATGGCCAAAGATCTTGGACATGATATTTCCGAAAATGCTCAAGCGTCTGCTCCTGAACAAGATTTCTACTGAGACAGCAAAGCGGGATAGCGAGAATAGTTCCGCTTGCGTGCAGATCGTTCAATCGTTTCGCTGTCATCCGCCGAAGCGTCAGTCAGACGACCGGATCGTCGATCCGTTGGGGGTAGGGGATGGTGTCGCGAAACGAGGGTCGCTCGCTCAGGCGCTCGTAGTAGCCCACCAGGTTCGGCCACCGCCCGTGCCAGTCGAGTTCGGGGAACCGCACCGATGCGTAGCCCAGCACCGCGCCGAAACCGATGTCGGCAAGCGTGAGACGGTTTTCCAAGATGAAGGCGCGGTCGCCGACGGTGCGCGCCATCTCGGCGAACCCGCCCTCGACCTTGCGCGTCTGCCGCGCTGTCCAGGGTGCGCTCCGATGCGCCTCAGGGCGCATCCGCTCGAAGAACAGGAGTAACAGCGCATCGCAAATGCCATCGCCGATCACCAGGCAGCGCTTGGCTTCAAGAATGCCGTCGGCATCCCGGGGCAGCAGCGGCGGCTCGGGATGCTTCAACTCCAGCCACTCGAGGATGTGGCTCAACTCGTAGACGCTGCCTCCGTCCGGAAGCAGCAGCACCGGCAGCTTTTCGAGCGGATTGTGCAGCGGCAACGAGGTGTCGTTGTTCCACGGCACTTCGGTCACGAGCTCGAAGGGAATGCCCTTCTCCGTGAGCGCAACCCGCACCTTTCGCGCATATGGGCTGGGCGTCGCGCTGATGAGTTGGAGCAAGCTATTTTGCGTCGGCCAGTTCCCGCGCGGGCGCTTCGACGACGCGCGTCTCGAAGTCGCCGGGTGCTACGAATTCGAGGATCATCACATCGTCGCTGTGCGCCACCTCCGCGTGACGGATCAGTGGCGGCTGGTAGACCGACGAGCCCGTCTCCAGCCGCACCCGGCCGATGTCCTCGTACTGGAATTCCACCCAGCCGTCGGCCACGTACACGAACTGAAAGCCGAGATCGTGCGTGTGCCATTGGCCGTGCGGATGGCGGCCCGGCTCCACCTTGATCGCATGCGCGGCGAGCGCACCGCCCGTGGCCGCCTTAACCCCGAAATCGCGGTAAACGAAGTAGTCCCGCAACCCCGCTTCAAACGGCGCATCCTTCGCGCGCTGCACGGACGCGCGCGGGCGAGCGTCGTCGCCCAGCGGCTTGCTGCTCGTGAGGCTCAGGATCTCGAGTCCCTCGCCACAGGCGAGTTCGCGATGGCGTGGCCCGTTCCACGATGAGACCACATCGCCCGGCCCGAGCCGCTGCAGGCCGATATCCTCGAACTCCACCTCCAGCCATCCTTTGAGGACGTAGGTGAACGAGAAGGCGTGATCGTGCGAATGCCATTCGCCCGCACTCTCCGTATCGTGCGCCGCTCGGATCACTCGTGCAGCGAACACCCCGCCGGTGACCTGGGCTATTCCGAGATCACGGTACAGGAACTCCGGCGTGGTGCCGGCCTCGAAACGGTCATCGCGCAGATGATGGACCAGCGTGCGTGCCATAGTTCCCTCCCACGACGGAGTTAGGCTGCCATGTCCTAGCCGGTCGGTCCAGGACGCGTCCCTGCTGACGGTGCAGCCTTTCTTCGTCGGCTAAGTTTACAGTCTGGCGAGAGTTCTCGCCTTGAGCGGCGCTTAGCTATTGAAATCACGGGACGATTTTTCTGGCCCGGGGTTTGCTCTTCCCGATTGTGAAAAAGATGTCGCCGCAACCGAGCGACACGGGAGGAGTCATGTTCAGAAATTGGATTGCCCGCGTAGGACTGTTTTCGTCACCCAGTGACTGGTCGCCCGTTGGCGCAGCAGGGGCGGGCGACATGCTTTACATGTCGAGCGGCCTCTCGATCGTCGCCGGCCAGACCTTCGGCTCGCCGGACATCTCCACCGCGATCAGCCTGATCGGCGACACAGCGGCGGGCCAGCCGATGCTGGCTCTGTGGAACTCCACGCTCCGGAACGTGGATATCAGCAACACGCCCGCCCCGTACACCGGTCCGACCGCGCCTGCGGACTATTACACCGCGAAATACGGCACGGTGTGGATCGGCGGAACGGTGATCAATGACGGGGGCACGATGGAAGCTGCCCGGGGCAGCCGGGTCGGCGGCAACAATCTTACCTTAGCGGTGCAGCAGGGCTCCACCCTGGTGAACAAGGGCACACTTTCGGGCGGTCCGAATAGCCAGCTGACGATCACTGGTTCGGCCGGAAGCACAGTGGAAAACGACGGGACGATCTCGGGCGGCGGTGGCGCCGTCGTCATCTCAGCGCATCTGACCGGGACCGGCAGTCTTTACGTTCAGAACGCGGGTGTCGGGCTCGACAGCCGAATCGAACTGAAGTCCGCGACGGATGCCGGGCAGACCGTTCAGATCGAGCGTGGGACGCTGCAACTCGATCAGCCCGCGACCTTTCTCGGCCAGATCGGACTGCCCGAGGCAGGGGTGCTCGGCGGGGTGTTTCTCGAGCGACTGTCCCCGGCATCCTGGGACGTGAAGGGCAACATGCTCGAGCTGTTCAACGGCGCCGGCACCCGTATCGACACGCTCCGTTTCACCACGCCGGAAACGCAGGCGTCGCTCGCCGTCTATGAGCGCCCGGACCCGACGTACGGCAACACGGTGCTAGTTTCATCCTCCTTCCCGGCCCTGGCGGGAACGACGGCGGTGCCGTACCACAGCGCCACGGCCTAAGCCGCGCGCAGGAAACTCCTGCCCAGCCCTCTCCCCGCTTCCGGGCGGAGAGGGCCTATGGCGGAGCCTTTGCAGGCGTCGGGATGAGTTCCGGCGCAAGCCGATCGGCTCCTCGAGTGTTAGGCCGCGACCCGCTCGGCGCGCACGTCCTTTATGTCACGGAAGACGAGCGTGCCGTTCATCTCGATCGTCCGGCGCATCATGAAGGCGGACGTGGCAAGGAACACCGGATCTCCGTCCACGTCGTCCGCCATCGCGCTGCGGTTCTCGGCGATGAAGCGGTCGAGCGCCGCGCGGTCCTCGCTCGACACCCAGCGCGCGAGCGAGAAGGGCGGCTGCTCGAAGCCGATCGCGACCCCGTACTCGGCGGCGAGCCGCGCCTGGAGCACGTCGAGCTGCAACGTGCCGACTACGCCCACTAGTGGCGGCGCCCCGTCTTGCGGGCGGAACAATTGCACCACGCCCTCTTCGGCCAGCTCCTGCAACGCCTGCCGCAGCTTCTTCGCCTTCATGGCGTCATCGAGCCGCACACGGCGCAGGATCTCGGGGGCGAAGTAGGGCACACCGACGAAGCTCACGTCCTCGCCTTCGGTCAGCGTGTCACCGATGCGCAAGGTGCCGTGGTTGGGAATGCCCACCACGTCGCCCGCGAACGCCTCCTCGGCCAGCTCGCGCTCACGGGCGAAGAAGAACTGCGGCGCGTGGAGCGGGATCAGCTTGCCCGTGCGCACCTGCTTCAGCCGCATCCCCCGCACGAGCCGCCCGGAGCAGACCCGGGCAAAGGCGATGCGGTCGCGGTGGTTGGGGTCCATGTTGGCCTGGATCTTGAACACGAGCGCCGTCAGGCTGTCCTCGGTCGCTTCCACCATGCGCGTGTCGGCGGGCTGGGCGCGCGGGCGAGGGCCATATTCGGCGAGCGCGTCCAGGAGATCGATCACGCCGATCTCGCGGATCGCGCTGCCGAAGAACACGGGTGTCAGATGCCCCGCGGCGAACGCCGCCGTCTCGAACTCCGGCAACGCGGCACGCACCAGATCGACCTCGTCGCCGAGCGCCTGCATCCGCACGTCCGATTGCGCGACTTCTTCGGTCAGCCGGTACTCGCGGCGCCGCAGGTCATAGGTGCCGACGAACTCGGACGCGCGCCCGACCGGCCAGGTCACGGGTGCGGTGTCCAGCGCGAGCGAGGACGATACCTCGTCGAGTAGTTCGAGCGGGTCGCGCGCTTCCCGGTCCATCTTGTTGACAAAGGTGAGGATCGGGATGTCGCGCAGCCGGCAGATCTCGAACAGCTTGCGTGTGCGTGCCTCGATGCCCTTGGCCGCGTCGATCACCATCACCGCCGAATCCACGGCGGTGAGGGTGCGGTAGGTGTCCTCCGAGAAGTCCTCGTGGCCTGGCGTGTCGAGCAGGTTGAACACGCAGCCCGCGTGCTCAAAAGTCATCACGGAGGTCACCACCGAGATGCCGCGCTCGCGCTCGATCCCCATCCAGTCCGAGCGCGTCCGTCGCCGCTCGCCCTTGGCGCGCACATTGCCTGCGAGCTGGATGGCACCCCCCGCGCGCAATAGCCGCTCAGTGAGCGTGGTCTTGCCCGCGTCCGGGTGCGAGATGATCGCGAAAGTGCGGCGGCGCGCGATCTCCGCCGCCGGATCGGTGGTCATGCTGTCCGCCAGTTCGACGCTGCGGTCGAGCGACCTGATCGAGCCATCGCCCGGATCGTGCGCGCGACCATTCTCGTGTTCAACCTGATACGGTGTCCCGCCCCGCCAGCGTCAGCGGGAGTAGAACTCCACCACCAGGTTGGGCTCCATCTGCACCGGGTACGGCACGTCGTTCGGCTTGGGGGCGCGCACGAACCGGCCCTTCATGGCGCGATGGTCGACCTCGACATACTCCGGCACATCGCGCTCGGGGCTCTGCGTGGCGTCCAGCACCACCGCGAGCTGCTTCGATTTCTCGCGGACCTCGACCGTGTCGTTGTCCTTCACGCTGTAGGACGGAATGTTGAGCTTGCGGCCGTTGATCAGCAGATGGCCGTGCGAGACGAACTGCCGCGCGGCGAACGGGGTTACCGCGAACTTCATGCGATACACCACCGCGTCGAGCCGGCGTTCAAGCAGTTCAATCAGGTTCTCGCTCGTGTCGCCCTTCCGGCGGACGGCTTCCTCGTAATACTTGCGGAACTGCTTCTCGCCGATATTGCCGTAGTAGCCCTTGAGCTTCTGCTTGGCCATCAGCTGCACGCCGAAGTCGGTCGCCTTCTTGCGCCGCTGGCCATGCTGCCCGGGTCCGTATTCGCGCTTGTTGATCGGCGACTTGGACCGGCCCCAGAGATTGACGCCGAGCCGGCGGTTGATCTTGTACTTGCTCTCCGTGCGCTTGGTCATGCGCGTGGCCTCGTTATCTGTGCCGCCCGCTGGGGCTGGCTTGTTGCACCGGTAGGCCGCCAATAAAGGCGGCGGGACGGGTCAACCCGCCCACGTTCCCGGCAATGAGGATCGCTCGGCGCGAAGGCCGAGTGGACCGTGGCACATAGGCAGGCGGGGGCCGCCTGTCAAACCTGTCGGCAGACCCGCGCCGATCTATATCACAAGGGTCATGGGCCAAAATGAGAAGGCTGGGATGGACGGAAGGTGAGTCCGCACCCCGAGACTTGGCTCAAGGCGCAGCCTCAGGGCCTTTGCTGCGCGCCCGGCGGCTTCTTCATCGACCCGACGCGCGCGGTCGAGCGGGCCGTGATCACCCACGCACATTCGGACCACGCCCGGCCCGGGCACCGCGCCGTGCTCGCCAGCCCCGCCACGCTCGCGCTGATGCGCGCCCGAATGGGCGAGGACGCCGCCGGCGCCGCCCAGCAGCCGCTCGCCTGGGGTGAGCGCCTCCGGGTGGGCGACGTGATGCTGTCGCTGCAGCCAGCCGGCCACGTGCTCGGCAGCGCGCAGGTGGTGCTCGAATACGCGGGCAGCCGGGTCGTGGTCAGCGGCGACTACAAGCGCCAGGCGGACCCGACCTGCGCTCCGTTCGTGCCGGTGCCCTGCGACGTGTTTGTCACCGAGGCGACCTTCGCGCTTCCCGTGTTCCGCCACCCCCCGCCCGGACAGGAGATCGCGCGCCTGCTGGCAAGCTCGGCGCTGTTCCCCGATCGCACCCACGTCGTCGGCTGCTACGCCCTTGGGAAATGCCAGCGGCTGATCGCGCTGCTGCGGGAGGCGGGCTGGGACGGGCCGATTTTCCTGCATGGCGCGCTCGCGTCGCTCTGCGCGGTCTATGAACGGCAGGGCGTGATGCTCGGCGACCTGCGCCCGGCTACCGCAGCGGCAAAGGACGCACTCAGGGGTGCGATCGTGCTCGCCCCGCCGAGTGCTGTGACCGATCGCTGGGCGCGGCGCCTGCACGATCCGGTCGTTGCGGTAGCGTCGGGCTGGATGCGCATCCGCCAGCGCGCCCGTTCGCGCGGCGTCGAGCTGCCGCTGGTCATATCCGACCATGCGGACTGGGACGAGCTCAACGCGACCATCGATGAGGTCGGCGCGCCCGAGGTGTGGGTGACGCACGGTCGCGAGGAGGCGCTGATCCACTGCATCGGCCAGCGCGGGATACGGGGTCGGGCGCTCCGCCTCGTCGGCTACTCAGACGAGGACGACGAGGCGCCGAGCAACGCGGCGGGCGGCAACGAACGGGCCGGAGAGGCGGCGTGATCGCGTTCGCCGAGCTGCTGGAGCGGCTGGTGTTTACCCCTTCGCGCAACGCCAAGCTCGCGTTGCTACGACGCTATTTCGCCACCGAGCCCGATCCCGACCGCGGCATCGGCCTGGCCGCCATCACCGGCGAGCTTGCCTTCACCACCGCCAAGCCTGGCCTGATCCGCGACCTCGCGGCGCAACGCACCGACCCCGAGTTGTTCGCCTGGTCCTACGACTACGTGGGCGACCTTGCCGAGACCGTGGCGCTGATGTGGCCGGGCAAGCCGACCAACGCCGCGCCGCCCTCGCTCGCCGAGGTGGTCGACGTGCTGGAAACCGCGCCGAAGGCCGAGCTACCGGGCCACGTCGCGGGCTGGCTCGATGCGTCCGAACCCTCCGTACGCATCGCGCTGCTCAAGCTCATCACCGGCGCGCTCCGGGTCGGCGTGTCGGCCAGGCTGGCCAAGGTCGCGCTGGCGGAGATGACGGACGGCCGGATCGCGCCTGATGACGTGGAGGAGGTCTGGCACGGCCTCGCGCCGCCTTACGTGCCGCTGTTCGACTGGTTGGAAGGGCGCGGCCCGCGCCCCGACCCGCTCGACGCGCCGGTGTTCCGCCCGCCTATGCTGGCCCACCCGCTCGAGCCGCCTGATCTCGCCACGCTGGACGCCTCCCGGTATCGCGCAGAGTGGAAGTGGGACGGCATCCGCGTGCAGCTCGTGTCCACCACCGGGGGCAAGCGGCTCTACTCGCGCACCGGGGATGATGTTTCCGCGGCGTTCCCCGAGATCGTCGCCGCGATGGATTTTCACGCCGTGCTCGACGGCGAGCTGCTGGTGATCCGGGATGGTGAGGTGGCGCCGTTCGCGGACCT
This sequence comes from uncultured Alphaproteobacteria bacterium, assembly GCA_963757115.1. Lineage (GTDB taxonomy): Bacteria > Pseudomonadota > Alphaproteobacteria > Acetobacterales > Acetobacteraceae > CAVWQV01. Next base: position 267,826 of record CAVWQV010000004.1, read on the forward strand.
GCAACAGCGGCTGAACCGCCGCGGCGTGACCGCGCGCATGATGCGGGAGTTTCCGGTCGGCATCCAGCTCTACGACATCCTGTTCGATGATCACGAGGACATCCGCCCCCTGTCGTTCGACGCTCGCCGCGCGCGCCTCGAACGTTGGTGCGCCCGCGTCCGCCCGCGCGGCATGGCGCTCTCGCCCTTGATCGCGTTCGACACGATCGCGGAGCTTTCGGCGATCCGCGACGGCGCCCGCGCGGCGTCCATCGAGGGCTTGATGCTGAAGCGGCGGGACAGCGCCTACGTGCCGGGCCGGCCCAAGGGCCAATGGTGGAAATGGAAGCGCGACCCGCTGACCATCGACGCCGTCATGATGTATGCGCAACGTGGGCACGGCAAGCGCTCGAGCTATTATTCCGACTACACGTTCGGGCTCTGGGATGCGGGGGGCGAGCTGGTTCCGGTCGGCAAAGCGTATTCCGGCATCACCGATGCCGAGGTCGCGATGCTCGATCGTTGGGTTCGAAACCATACCATCGCGCGCTTCGGCCCGGTGCGCGAGGTGGAGCGCGCCCTCGTGCTGGAGGTCGCCTTCGATGCGGCCCAGCTGTCGACGCGGCATAAATCGGGCGTTGCACTTCGTTTCCCGCGCATCGCCCGGATCCGCACCGACAAGCCGGCCGCCGAAGCGGACCAACTCGAGACCCTCATGCGATTGATCGAGAACCGGGCCGATGCAGCTGCCCCAGCGCCTGCTTCCGATCCCGATCCGCCGTCTCGCTCAGACCCGCAAGCCGACACGGAGAGCCAGAGGCGCTTGCGCGAGCCGATGAAGGACGAATTACCCATTTGACCTGCTCGCACCCCCATGCTGCGTTGGAGGGGGGAACGGGGAGCGGGATGATGCCGATCGTCGAGAACACTGCGCTTGCCAAGATGCGCGCGGGCGGGCTCGCTCTCGGGTTTGGTGTCTACCATCTCCGAACAGCGGCGGTCCCGCTTCTCGCCAAGGCGAGCGGCCATGATTGGCTGTTCATCGATACCGAGCACGGCGCGTTCTCCGTCCAGGAAGCTACTCAGCTCTGCATCGCGGCCTTGCCGCACGGCATCACTCCTGTCGTTCGCGTGTGCGCCGATGCGATAGACGAAGGTGTACTCGGGCGCTCGACAACGGGGCGCTTGGCGTCGTCGTGCCGCACGTCGATACCGCCAAGCAGGCGCGCCGGATCGCCGAAGCGTTCCACTACCCGCCCGAGGGCCACCGCAGCTGGGGCGGGCCGCCCGCGATCTTCGGGTATCGGCCGCCCGCGACGGGTGAAGCGCAGGCGGCGATCAACCGAGAGATCGTGGTGGCTGCCATGATTGAGAGTCCCGAAGGCGTCGCCAACGCGGACGATATCGCGGCGGTCGACGGCATCGACGTTCTGCTGATCGGCACCTCCGATCTCACGGCTGAGATGGGCATTTCGGGCCAGATCGGACACGAGCGCGTCGCCGAAGCCTATCGCCGCGTGGGCGATGCCTGCCGCAAGCGCGGCAAGTTCCTCGGCCTGGGCGGGGTGTACGATCAAGCCAACGCCGCCCGCTACATCGGGATGGGCGCGCAGTTCGTGCTGTCGGGTGCTGATCACGCCTATCTCATGGCCGGTGCCGCGGCGCGTACCGAGTTCCTCCGCGAGCTGAAATCCGAGGCGCCGGAGCCGGAGGCGCGGCCGGCAAAGCGGAAGAAGAAACTCGAGCGGGCGTGAGGAGGCAGCAGGATGACGGAGCATACGTTACGCGGCAAGGTGGCCGTGATCGGGGTCGGCGAGACCACCTATTACAAGCATGGCCAGTCGCCGGACCCGGAATTCGTACTCGCCCTCAAGGCAATTCTGGCTGCCTGCGACGACGCCGGCGTTGATCCGCGCGAGATCGACAGCTTCGCCTCTTATAGTAACGACCGGAACGATCCGTCCCGCATATCGGCCGCACTCGGCTGCCGCGAGCTGCGGCTTTCCAACATGCAATGGGGCGGGGGTGGCGGCGGCGGCGCGGCCGCGGTGGGCAATGCCGCGGCCGCCATCGTCACCGGGCAGGCAGAGGTCGCCGTGGTTTATCGCGCCCTGGCGCAGGGCCAGTTCGCCCGATTCGGCCAGGCCCAGGCGGGCGGCACCGTGTCCGGCGACAACGCGCTCATCAATCCATACGGCATCTTCGTTCCCGCCCAACGCTTCGCGCTCAAGATCATGCGCTACATGCACGAGTACGGGATCAAGCAGGATGCGCTTCGGGCGCTCGCGATGGCCTCCTACCACCATGCGCAATCGAACCCGCGCGCGGTGATGTACGGCCGGCCGCTGACGGAGGAGACGTACGAGGCGTCGCGCTGGATCAGCGAGCCGTATCATCTGTTCGATTGCTGTCAGGAGAATGACGGAGCGGCGGCACTCGTCCTCGTGGCGGCCGAGCGCGCCAAGGACTTCAAGCAGAAGCCCGCCTATGTGCTCGCGGTCGCGCAAGGCTCCGACCATCGCAACGCGGCGCGGTCGTTCAACGCCCCGGAGTTCCATTCAGCGAGCTTCGGGCCGGTGGCACCGCATCTGTGGGAAATGGCCAAGCTCGGCCCCAAGGACGTCGATGTGCTGCAAAGCTACGAGAACTTCACGGGCGGCGTGCTGATGAGTTTGACCGAGCACGGCTTCGTCGCGCCCGAAGAATGCAACGACTTTCTGAAGCTCGAGAACCTGCTGGCGCCGTCGGGCAAGTTGCCGCTCAACACCTCGGGCGGCAATCTTGCCGAATGCTACATGCACGGGCTCGAGTTGCAGATCGAGGCGGTCCGGCAGTTGCGGGGCACCTCTCCCAACCAGGTCAAGAACGCCCATGTCGCCGGCGTCATCGCCGGGCCGATGGTCACGCCCGTTTCGACCATGGTGTTCGGTTCGGAGGAGACGCTCTGATGTCGTATCTGCCGAAAGGATTGCCCGAGCCCGTCACCGAATCCGACAAGCTCGACGCGCCGTATTGGGAAGGCACGCGCGAGGGCAAGCTGATGGTGCAGCGCTGCGGCGCCTGCCAGACGTGGCAGTGGGGGCCGGAATGGCTGTGCCACAACTGCCGCTCCTGGGACATGAAGTGGGTCGAGGTCGAGGGCCGGGGCAAGATCTGGACGTGGACCCGTTGCTGGCACCCGGTGCATCCGGCGCTCAAGGGGTTCGGCCCGTACATCGCGGTGCTGGTTGAGTTGCCGCACGCCGGCAACATCCGCATGCTCGGGAACCTCCTGGGCGACCCGCAGCAGCCGGTGACGATCGGCGCCCCGGTCGAGGCGGTGTTCGAGCCGCACGACGATGCCAAGACCCCCTACACGCTGGTGCAGTGGCGCCTGACCAAGTAGGCCCTTGGCCTACGAACGGAGTTGCGTGGACCGATCAGCCTGAGAGAGGCTCGTCTGCGAAGAAAGTGATCATGAGGTTGATCAGGGCGCGTAGCCGACGGCTCGGCAGGCGCCCTGACGCGTGCACAATCCAGATATCCTCGGGATCGCCGACCTTTTCTCCCAGACGGATCAATCGCCCTTCGGCCAGGTCTTGCCGAACGAGCGTTTGGGGAAGAAGGGCGGCCCCCGCCCCCGCGAGCACGGCATCTCGGATCGCCAAAGGGGAGGAAAGGTCGAGGCGCACCATGGCCGGGTACCCGGACCGCACCTCCTGCTCCAACCACATCCCAGCCGCCATCGTCTCCCCAGCCTTGCCGCACGACGGCTGGCCACACCACGACCTCGGGAGAGCGCCCCTCGTAACCAAGGCGGCTGGCAAGTGCTGGTGCCGCGACGAGCACCAGCCGATTGCGCCCCAGCAGGCGCCCGGTGAGCGTGCTGTCGGGTGATGGATTTACCCGCAGCGCGGCATCGAAGCCTTCCCGTAGGAGATCGACTTTCCGATCCTCCACGACCGCTTCGAGGAGCACGCCGGGATGTGCCTCGGCGAAGCGCGCCGCGATCCTGCCGAGGGAGAAGTGCCCGAACAGGACGGGGACACTGATGCGCAGCCTTCCTTTGAGCGGAGCGTCAGCCGGCCGGACCTGCTCCTCCAATTCTGACAGCGCCATGACGAGACTTGCAGCGCGATCCCGTAGTTCGTCTCCCTCGGCCGTGAGCCGCAAGCGACGCGAGTTACGGTCTATCAAGCGGATGCCAAGGGACTGCTCCAGCGCGGCCACCCGGCGCGAGAGCGTCGACTTGGGCAGGCCGAGGACCCGGCCAGCCTCAGCGTAGCTGCCTTGCTCCGCCACCGCGAGGAAGTCACGCACGGCGTTCAGGTCCATCGGAGTTGCATATCTGGAACGGTCCGTTGCGGTCCACCCCCATTCCAAGCCCCCGGTCGGGTTCTAAATCGTCCTGCCAATGCAACTAGGAGCCAGACCATGACCATTCTCGTGACAGGCAGCACCGGCAAGATCGGATCGGAAGTCGTGCAAAGGCTTGCGGAGCGGGCGCGAAGGTTCGCGCGTTCGCACGCGACGCCTCGAAGCTCAAGGTTCCCGCGGGGGTCCAACCTGTGCAGGGCGACATGATGGACGTCACCTCGGTCCGCGCGGCACTGAAGGGTATCGACACGCTGTTCCTCATCAACGCCGTGGTGCCCGACGAAACGACGCAGGCACTCTTGACGCTCGATCTCGCGCGAGAAGCCGGCGTCCAGCGGATCGTGTACTTCTCGGTGCTCAACAGCGCTCTGTTCGACGACGTCCCGCATTTCGCGGGCAAGCACCTCATCGAGCGGGTGATCGATGCGCAGGCCATTCCCGCGACCGTGCTCAGGCCAGCCTACTTCATGCAGAACGATCTGGTGCTCCGGGACGCGCTGAAGGATGGCATCTATCCGCAGCCTATCGGCGGCGCGGGGGTCGCAATGGTGGATGCCCGGGACATCGCCGATGCCGCCGCGGCTGAGCTGCTGCGCCGGGAGCAAGCGCCCGGCCCACTGCCGCGCACCACGATCGAGCTCGTCGGCCCCGACACGCTGACCGGGGCGGACGTGGCGGCGATCTGGGCCTCCGTGCTAGGGCGCGAGGTCCGCTAGGGCGGCGATGATCTGCCGGCCTTCGAGACTTGGGCGGCTGGGATGATGCCGGGCTGGATGGCGCACGATCTCCGCATGATGTTCCGGGCATTTCACCGGTTTGGAATGGTGCCCGGCAACGACAGCCGTGGACACTCGGGCCCTGCTCGGGCACCCCTTGCGGAGCTATCGCGCTTTCGCCGAGGAGGCAGCCGCGACTTGGTGAGCGATGCCTGATGCAGGTTCCATGACCTTTCGTTCGACCGCGCACAAGCGCGAACCATTGTTCCCGTCCCGCTTTACCCGGCGATGCCGAACGAGAAGACCGATGCCCATTTCATGCGCCGCGCCATGGCCCTCGCCGCCAAGGGCGATCGCAAGCCGGGAGCCAATCCGATCGGCTGCGTGATCGTGCTGGATGGCGAGGTCATCGGCGAGGGGCACAAGAGGTCGACTGCGGCACGACCCGACAGCGCACGCCGAGATCGTCGCAATGCGCCGCGCCGGCGAGCGCTTGTCCCGAACCGAGTTCCGGGGCGCGACGCTCTATTCGACCTTGCAGCCTGCGGGATGTGCACGATGGCGACCATCTGGGCGAAGATTGGCCGAGTGGTCTACGGAGCGGAGCGCGAGCAGGTCCATCCGATGTATTCGAGGACCGGCATTTCGACACGATCGACTTCATCTCGAACGCGTTCCGCGACGACCTCCGCGTGGAGGGAGGCGTGCTCGCCGCCGCCTGCGCGAAGCTCTACGTTGGCCCTGACGAGGACGTGCCCGCAGACGAGCAGTTCAACCGCTAGCGACCGTTGACCGCTGTGTAGATCGCTCGGCTCACGCTCTTTGCCGGCGCGGTCCCGGGGGTTTCACGGCCAATGATCCAAAAGGCCAGGATAATTGGCTACGAACCCGTTCGACGAAAGCTCCAATATCGCCTCGTAGGGGACGGTCGGTGCCGCGTAGCGATACCTCGTCTCGCCGATGCGCTCGTAGCGTTGCGGCAACTCGCTCAGAGTACCCGGTATCTACGTCGAACCACGCCACCGGGAGCTCCATCCATTGGCCTTGCCTCAAGGACGTTGCGCGTAGCTGCTGTAGGTTGGTGGCCGGCGTGAACCCGTAGTCGAGATGCGCGACGTGCTCGAATCCTGGAATT